>CAWALR010000012.1:0-122831 GCA_963782835.1 uncultured Acidobacteriaceae bacterium
ACGAACGAAGGCCGATATTCGACCTGTCGCGGCTCTCCGGCAGCCAGCGACGCAGCCAGCGGCGCTGCCGTTTCAATCTCGGCGGCATAGATGCGCACGCGAGGAGCAAGCTCTCGCAATACTGCGGCGATGCCGCATGACAATCCTCCCCCGCCCCAGGGAATCACGACAGCATCTAAATCGGGCAGATCCTCCAACAGTTCCAGCGCGATTGTGCCATTCCCAGCCATAACGTCCGGATCATCAAAAGCGTGTATGAACGTGGCCTCGATCCCTGGATAGGAACGGGTCTCGAAAGTTCGCCACCACTCGGCGAAGGGAACTTGGATGACACGCCCACCCATGCGTTCGACGGCGCGAATCTTGGTGGCGGGAGCGGTGTCAGGAGCGATAATCGTTGCACTAACCCCGATTCGCCGCGCGCAGAACGCCACGCCTTGTGCCATGTTGCCGGCAGAAGCAGTCAAAACTCCGCGTGACAGGCGCTCGCGCGGGGTCCGTGCCATGACGTTAGCTGCTCCACGGATTTTGAACGAGCCGATCGGCTGCAGATTTTCCAATTTCAGATATAAGTTCGCAGGCCCGTCCGCGTTGCACCGGATTAACGGCGTGCGCACGGCAACCACTGCAATGTTTTGCCGCGCTTCCCGCGCTTGTGCCGCGGTGATGGACATTTCAATATCTTAACCGCAAGCGATGATGTTCCCCCGCTTTTGCGACAGTCATAGCAACGTAATGCCGGAAAATGCATCCATTAGAAATGCCGAAAGATGGCCAAGTTTCAAAACTCCTCCCGAGCCAGGACCTGCAAAACGTGGCTGAAAGCGTCTGCGCACCTTGGCCTCAAATAGAGGATTACGGCATCATCGGCAACTGCCGCTCGGCGGCCTTGGTCTCGCGACAGGGTTCGATCGACTGGCTCTGCTGGCCCAGATTCGATAAACCTGCCATCTTCGCTGCTCTTCTGGATCGCGATCGCGGCGGACATTGGCGCATTTCTCCTGTCGGTTCCGCGACCGTCGAACGACACTACATTCCGGACTCGAATGTCCTTGAAACTCGCTTCACCGGTCAATCAGGAAGCGCAATTCTCACGGACCTGATGCCGAGTTCGTCCCGTGCCTCTCGGGAAAGCATCCTGCTGCCCGATCATGAGATCCTGCGAAAAATAACCTGCGATACCGGCGAGTTGGAGCTTGAAATTGAGTTCAAGCCCATGGCGGACTATGGCAAGAGGAAAGTGCGGATTCGCGATTGTGGAAAGCTGGGGTTGAGATTCTTGGTGGGCAACGCCGTTTATTGGCTGCGGAGTAGCGTGGCTCTGGCGATTACTGACGGAACCGCCTACGCCCGCGCTTCAATGCGTGCAGGAGACGACCTGCGCTTCTCCTTCAGCTTCTCCGAACAAGCCCCCGCCGTCCTTCCGCTGCTCGATGCATCGCTAGATGACCGGATCGATCATTCCGTTAAGACCTGGCAAAATTGGGGCCGCCACGCTGCTTACGACGGGGAATATCGAGATACGGTGGTACGCAGCGCGCTAGCTCTCAAGTTGCTCAGTTACGCGCCCTCTGGAGCAATCATCGCTGCCGCAACTACGTCCCTTCCCGAACTTCCCGGGGGAGATTTGAATTGGGACTATCGTTATTGCTGGTTGCGGGACGCTTCGTTCACCATTCGCGCACTGCTGGAGTTAGATTATTGGGATGAAGCCGAAGACTTCCTCGATTGGCTGCTGCGTGCAACCTCGCAGACACAACCCAGGCTGAGAATTCTCTATTCGCTCTACGGCGATAAGGCGCCGATGGAGCGTGAATTGGAACACTTGAGCGGATATCGGGACTCGCGGCCGGTCCGCATTGGAAATGCGGCGAGAGATCAGCTTCAACTTGATGTCTATGGAGAAGTCGTCGACGCTGCGGCCCAGTTTGTATTTCATGGCGGGCATCTCGACCGTGATATGCAGGGAGCATTGATCGGCTTCGGAGACTATGTCGCTCAGAACTGGGATCAGCCTGACGAGGGCATCTGGGAGCCAAGGTGTGGGCGCCAGAATCACACACACTCGCGACTTTTGTGTTGGACGGCTATGGACCGGCTGATCCGTCTTTGTGAGCGCGACGTCCTCCGAGGCGCGCCGGTCGAGAACTACAAGCGAATTAGCAACTTGATCCGGCGCCAGATCGAGGAACGCGCATGGAACGAACAAATGCAGAGCTATGTGAGTGTGCTCGATAGTGATCAACTCGATTCCAGTCTGCTTCTGCTTTCCTGGTATGGCTTCGAAGAGGCCAAGTCCCCCCGGATGCGTGGGACTTACCGGACGATCCGGCAACATCTTGGCACGCCGGAAGGGCTTCTTTTCCGCTATCAGAGGCAAAAGCCAGAGGGTACATTTGCGATTTGCAGTTTCTGGGAGGCGGAGTATCTGGCGATGGGAGGAGGCACTCTAGAGGAGGCTCAGCAACTGTTTGCGCAATTGATGAAATATAAAAACGACTTAGGCCTATACGGCGAAGAAATCGATGCGAAGACCGGCTTGGCATTGGGAAACTTTCCTCAGGCCTTCACCCACGTTGGGTTAATCGGCGCAGCCTTATCGATCGACCAAAGAGAGAAGGGGGAGCGGCAACTGGCGCATCGCCCGCCGGCAGCAGCCGAGCATGCACCTTCCGAGGTTCGCTCGTGAACTGGACAAGCTGGCTGCTCTCCGGATTCCTTGCGACCTTGGCTCTCTCCACTTTGTTGTCGGCCAGTCAAGGTTTTGGGTTCACGCGAATGAACCTGCCGTATCTGATTGGAACGTTTGTCACTCCGCAACGGGAAAAAGCCAAAGTCTACGGCTTCATGATCCATCTGGCGAACGGCTGGATTTTTTCTATCCTGTACGTCCTCGTGTTTGAGGCGCGGCACTTGGCGAATTGGTGGTTCGGAGCACTCTTGGGGCTGGCGCACGCGTTGTTCATTTTGACTGTTGGAATGTCGTTGATGCCTGGGATCCACCCAAGAATGGCCAGCGAACAACACGGTCTCAACGCAAACCGTCAACTCGAACCGCCCGGTTTCATGGCACTTAATTATGGAGTGCAGACTCCAATTTCCGTTTTCCTGGCGCACGCCGCGTTTGGCGCGATATTAGGATCGCTCTATCAGCTTAGCCGCGCAGCTGCGTAGTTTGCTCGATGTTCGAATGATAATCCGCTGACGCCACGAAACGTTTTCCGCCATGACTGATTTCTTGTTGCATGACGGCTGAGCCTGATAGGCTGTGAGCGCGACCCCGCGGTTCAAAAGCGCGAGGTCTCGCGGAGAATGACAGAACCTATGCACGCGAACAGGAGCAAGTGGGTTGCAATTTTCGCTAGTCTGATTATTCTAACGACAATGTCGCAGGCAAAGACCAACATCACCAAGCAGCCGTTCGGACATACCGCAGACGGAACCGCTGTCGATCTCTACACGCTGGCCGATGACAAGGTCGAGTTGCGCATCACAAATTACGGTGGGATTATCGTTTCACTGCGCGCTCCCGATCGCAACGGAAAATCGGACGACATCGTTCTCGGCTACGACTCGCTCGATAAGTACATCGCCAAGACTGCTTATTTTGGCGCTATTATCGGCCGCTATGCGAACCGCATCGCGCATGGCAGCTTTCAACTGGATGGCAAAACCTATTCCATCCCCAAGAACGACGGCGACAATACGCTTCACGGCGGAATTATTGGGTTCGACAAGGTGGTCTGGACCGCGCGCGAGATAAAGAATGGGATTGAACTCACCTATGTCAGTAAGGACGGAGATCAGGGTTTCCCCGGAACACTCACGACCACGGTGCGTTACACGTTGGATGGAAATGCCCTCCGGATCGAGTATTCGGCGACTACCGATAAAGACACAGTCCTTAACCTGACGAACCATTCGTATTTCAACTTGTTGGGTCAGGCCAAGGGGGAAGTGCTAGGGCACGTGGTGAAGATTAATGCGTCCAAGATTACCCCCGTCGATGCGGCTCTCATTCCTACGGGAGAGTTGAAATCCGTGGAAGGAACGCCCTTCGACTTTCGCACGCCGCACAGCATCGGCGAGCGCATCGACGCGAACGACGAGCAATTGCACTTCGGTTTAGGTTACGACGAAAACTTTGTGCTAGATCATCCGGAGGGCCAACTGGCCGAGGCTGCCGAAGTATACGAGCCGACCACGGGACGGATTCTGAAAGTTCTTACCACGGAGCCTGCTATACAGTTTTATACCGGGAACCATCTGGATGGGTCGATTACCGGCAAGGACGGCCGCGTCTACAAGCCGCGCTTCGCATTTTGCCTGGAGACGGATCATTATCCCGACTCGCCGAACCACCCCAGCTTTCCGTCGACTGAGTTGAAACCGGGGCAGAAATTTCATAGCGTAACGGTGTATGAGTTCAGCGCCGGCTCACGCTAAAGGCGGTAACCAGGGGGCTCCACTCTGAGCCGGGCAGGGAAGACGCGTCAGGAAGTCGATCCTCGTCTCGTGAACCAGAGCCGCCGCAAGTTTCTCGTCCGCTGCTGCCAGGGGGCTTCGGCGGCAATCATTCCCGCTAGCCTGCGCGATTTTGCCTTCTCCTCCCCCTGCGCTTTTGAGTCTCCAGGCTCGCTTCCCTCCGACGGCGGCTTCCGTTTACACCCGCACTATCCCACCCAGAGACCGCTCGACGCGACGCTGCTTAAGGTGCAGGCTGACTTCGACGATTTCATCACCGAAAAATATCATGACCGGATTGCCGCGATTCTTGCCGGATGGAGCTCAAATCTGCTTCGTTCTCCGCAGGAAGCGCAGGCCATCGCGAAAAGGTTTGCACCTGATTTCTCGGGTGCATCTCTACAGCCAGTTGAATCGCAGGCACTGCGTTCTGGTGCGGCTTTGGAGGTTCACCAGAATAAATTCGCGATTCAGACAATTCTCAAACGAGATTCTTTTCTTGAAGAACTGAAACTTTCCTTGAGTGGCTTTGCGAAGATCGTGACCGCAGAATTTCAGGTGACACGAATCGAAGCGAGTGAGACGTCTCCTTCCCAGCCTCTTGAGACGGTGAACACTCGCGTGCGTTACGAACTGGTGGGAACCGGCGACGGCTATAACCGCGAGCAGCGCGTAGGACACTGGGACTTAGAATGGCAAGCCTCGCCTTCCTCACCCACCGCGCCGGAATTTCGCCTTCGTAGATGGCACGCACTTGACGAGACGCGAAGTCGCTCCTTCGCTCCTGTCTTTGTCGACATTACTGCTGCAGCACTGGGCCAAAATCCTTCCTATGCTGCCCAGTTGCTTCGCGGGACCGATTACTGGCGGACCGTCCTCGACGGAGCTTGCGGCATTGATATTTACGGCCACAATGGAGTTTCAGTCGCCGATGTCGACAACGATGGCTTCGACGATCTTTACATTTGCCAGCCTGCGGGCCTGCCCAACCGGCTCTATCGAAACCGCGGAGATGGAACGTTCGAAGACATCACGGAAGCATCTGGCTTGGGGATTCTGGACAATACTGCTTGCGCGCTCTTCGCCGACTTCAATAACAATGGCCGCCAGGATGTAGTCGTTGTGCGCGCGAACGGACCACTTCTGTTCACGAATCAAGGCAACGGAAAATTTCGTCACAAGCCCGGCGCATTTCAATTCGCCAATCCTCCCCAGGGAACTTTTACCGGCGTAGCCGTCGCCGACTACGACCGCGACGGTTGGTTAGACATTTATTTTTGCGTTTACATCTACTACCAGGGTACCGACCAATACAAGTACCCCGTTCCCTATCACGATGCTGAGAATGGCCCGCCCAACTTCATGATGCGGAACAATCGCGATGGAACCTTCCGCGACGTCACCGGGGAATCGGGCCTGAATCAAAACAACACGCGCTACAGTTTCTGCTGCGGCTGGAACGACTACAACCACGACGGCTGGCCCGACCTTTATGTGGTCAATGATTTCGGCCGCAAGAACCTTTACCGCAACAACGGCGATAGAACCTTTACCGATGTTGCTCCTGAAGTTGGAGTGGAGGACATCGGCGCCGGCATGAGCGTTTGCTGGTTCGACTACGACGGTGACGGAGCCGAGGACGTTTACGTTGGCGATATGTGGACCGCAGCCGGGGAGCGCGTTTCCACGCAAGAAATGTTCAAGAAAGATGCTCCCGAAGACGTCCGGGCTCTATACCAGAAGCATGCAATGGGAAATTCGCTCTTTCGAAACAACCAGCCTCACAGCGGCGGCCCGTTTGAGGACAAAACCATCCCGGCCGGAGTCGGAATGGGCCGTTGGGCGTGGTCGAGCGACGCATTTGATTTTGACCACGACGGCTATCCCGATCTCTACATCGCGAATGGGATGGTCTCCGGTGTCTCGCGCGAAGACCTGAATAGTTTTTTCTGGCGTCAGGTGGTTGCGAAATCACCAGACCAACCGAAGCCTTCGCATGATTACGAGCAGGGGTGGAGCGCCATCAACGAACTGATTCGAGCCGACGGAACCTGGAGCGGATTTGAACGCAATATTGTTTATGCGAACAACCGGAATGGAACTTTTTCGGATGTCTCAGCCGCGGTGGGATTGGACTTTCTTGAGGACGGCCGCGCATTTGCCCTCGCCGATTTTGATCAAGATGGCCGGCAGGAAGTGTTCCTTAAGAACCGCAACGGTCCGCAGCTGCGCCTGTTAAAGAATGTAATCGAGAATCTTCCCGCTTCAATCACTTTTCGCCTTCGCGGTACGAAGAGCAATCGTGATGCGATCGGTGCAGTCGTTACGGTAGAGACCGAATCTGGTCGCCAGACTCGCCTGCTGCAAGCGGGATCCGGTTTCCTATCACAATATACTAAGGAAATGTTTTTCGGCTTAGGCGTGGCCAGAGACCCGGTGCGAGCATCGATCCGCTGGCCGAGCGGGACCATCCAGGAGTTTCATGACCTTCCGCTCAACCACAGAATCTGGCTGGAGGAAGCGTCCGACAGATTCCGAGTCGAACCGTTTAAGCCGGAGGCGTTATTGCGCAGCCAGCTTGCCGCTGCCCCGCCGCAAGAAGCCGAGCCATCTCCCAACACAGTTGAGACTTGGCTGCTCGTGCCCGTTGCCGCGCCCGATTTTTCTCTTCCTGACTTAGCGGGAAAAATGCAGCCGCTGGCCGCACTTCGCGGAAAGCCGCTGCTACTCAGTTTCTGGGTCACGCAATCCGCAGAATGTCAGGACGACCTGAGGCTCTTCAACCAGCTCCACGCACGGTGGGCTGCTCAGGGTCTTCAGCTCCTAACTGTGAACGTCGATGATCCTGCCGACCCCGAAAAACTGAAAGCGCTGGTGCGCCAGCGGAATCTTTCATTTGCCATCCTCCGCGGCTCCAACGACGTGGCAGCGGTTTACAACATTCTTTACCGGTACATTTTTGACCGCCATCGCGATCTCGGACTGCCAGCATCATTCCTCATCGATCAGGATGGGGACATCGTAAAGGTCTATCAGGGGCCGGTGAATCCCGAGCATGTGGAACAAGACTCGCGGAGCATTCCTCAAACCGAAGCAGGCAGGCTGGCCCGGGCACTGCCTTTTCCCGGTGGTGCAGAAACCTATGAGTTTGGCCGAAACTATCTTTCATACGGTTCCATCTTTTTTCAGCGAGGCTATTTCGACCAAGCCGCAACCTCGTTTCAACTTGCTCTGCGCGACGATCCATCGAGCGCCGAGGCCTGCTACGGCCTGGGAAGCGCTCAATTGAACCAGCAAAAGGCAGCGCAGGCCCGCCAGAGCTTCGAACGTGCCGTAAAACTGCATGCAACCTATCCCGACACTCTAGCCAACGCCTGGAACAACCTCGGCCTTTTGGCTACGAGGGAAGGCCGGACAGAAGAAGCGATACGATGCTTTCAGGAGGCATTGCGTTCAAGTCCCGATCACCTGATTGCGCTCAACAATCTGGGCAACGCCTATCGCTTGCAGAGAGAATGGGATAAGGCTCGCGAAACTTTTCAGCGCTCTCTGGCGGTCAGCCCTGAAGATCCCGACGCGAACTATGGTTTGGGAATGGTGTTTGCTCAAGCCGACGATCCCGACCGTGCTTACGAGTATCTGCAACGCGCTTTGAAGTCTCGTCCCGTTTACCCGGAGGCGCTGAATAACCTTGGAATACTTTATTTACGCACAAACCGAAGGGATGAAGCAGTCGCGACTTTTAAGGAATGCATCCGGGTAGCGCCGACTTTTGATCAGTCCTATCTGAACTTGGCCAGAGTCTATATTGTCGAAGGCACGCCGGATGAGGCTCGGTCCGTCCTGCTCGAACTTCTCAAGCAACATCCGAATCACGCCCAGGCGCGAAGCATGATCGCGCAACTTCCACAATAGAGCCCAACAAGACTTGCGGCCACTAATTCTTGGGTGTTGGCGCGGTCAGCAGATCCACAAACATCTTGTAAAACCTATCGAGATCCAGATCGTCCTGCACTTCGACTGGTTGCAGCTCGAGCTTAGGCTTTTCGTGTTCCGTCCAACTGAGCGTGTTGCCATAATTCGCGCCACGATCCAGGTCCACATCCATGAATAGAGTTTCTTTTTTTGTGATCAACGTTGGATCCAGCCAGGCCATCGCAGCCAGTTCGTCCCACAGATAATTGTAGTTGCCCCTCAAACGCCCATACTTGCCGATGTATTTCGCCGCCGGAGAGGTAGCCGACTTGACACGCTGTATCAGGTCGGCGTTAAGTCTCGTCTTCACTGAAATATCCACCGGCGTGCAAACAATTTTCTTCCATGGTGCTGTAAGCACCATATGCGCCGCTTCAGGATCGAACCAGAGATTAAATTCGTGAGTCGGGGAGTTCACGAACTCAGGGTCATCGGTGCGCGGATTGAGGCTGCCGCCCATAAATACCATCTCCTTTGCCAAACCCGCAAATGTGGGATCGATGGAAATAGCGAGTGCGAGGTTGGTCATTGGACCGCCCGCGTAGATGGTGACCTGGTTCGGAAATTTATGAACCATGCGGATGAGAAAATGGGCGGCGTCCTCATCGGCGGGCTTTGCAGTGGGTTTGCCTTCGGGTATCTCGCCCAACTGATCGGGTGGGTGATAAAACTTCGGAGTCCAGGCTCCAAGCCACGCTACGCTGCCATACTGTTGCTCCCAGCGCTCCGTGTTCTGTTTTGTCCTTACCAGCGGGAACTCGGCTCCCGCCACTACCGGGATGTCTGTTCGCCCGATAAGTTCGAGCATGCGCAACGTGTGTGCCAACTCGTCATTGAGCCACTGGTCGCCCGTCACAACCGTAATACCCAAAACCTCGGTCTTCGGCGACTGGATGAGAAGCAGCATGGACTGCTGATCCGTTCCAGCGGGGCCGGCTGCGTCCTGATCAATGATGATCTTCCGCCGCTCCTGGGCCCAGCATGTAAGACATGTCATCACCAGCAAGACGGTTGTCAGATGCGGTATACGGTAAGACTGCATCCATGGCTCTTTGCATTTCGAAGGTAACAAATTCATTCCTCGCGAGCGACCGCGCTATGAAGTTAACGTAGAAATCGTAAAATCTGCAAGTTCCGTTGACAGAGGACGAAAATGTGTACGCTATCTCTTGAGCCTGCCATGCCGACAAATATTGAGATTAAAGCGATCTTGAAAGACCGGCGTGACGTCGAAGCCGCCGCTGCCCATCTAAGCGACGTTGGTCCCGAGAAGATTCTTCAGGAAGATGTTTTCTTCCGGTGCGAGTGGGCGCGACTAAAGCTCCGCGTTTTCGCCCCGGACCGCGGCGAGCTTATTCGATATGAAAGAGCCAATGTTGCCGAGTTACGCGAGTCGCATTATCTGATCGCCCGCACCCTAGACCCTCAAGCTCTGCTCGACATCCTGACGAAAACGCTGGGCAGAATCGGCGTGGTTAAGAAGACGCGGACTGTTTATCTTATCGGTCAAACGCGTGTACATCTCGATGAAGTGGAGGGGCTCGGAGAGTTTCTTGAGCTCGAAGTCGTGCTTCGGCCAGGGCAAAGCGAGGCTGAGGGAAGGAGCATCGCAGCCGCTCTGCTATTGGAGTTCGGAATCGGCCACGAGCATATAGTTGCGGCAGCCTACGTTGATCTTCTCGCGCGGCAAGGGGACTGACCAGAAATCAACAACACTCCTCCCCGTCGATTGCGGATCGCAGATCGAGCGACTAAAATTTCGGATCATACGCGTTTGCTCATGGTCCGCCTCTACATCCACGCCGTTCTCATCGTCGCAGTCGCCGCGGCTTCTGCTTCCGTTCTCGGGCAATCCACACCAGCACAAACGCCTAAGCTTCCGGAACGAGACGCAATGGCCACGCTGCAAGGAGTCGTGAGGGATTCGGCCGGACTCCCTATTGGCGGCGCCACCATATGCCTGCAGGACAAGAATGCACAAATTCTTAGTTCGCATACCGATGCGGCGGGAGCCTATTCTTTTTCTGCCCTTCCTCAGGGCGGTTATCTTTTGCAGGCAGAGATGCCTGGCTACGAGAGTGCACCTTCCAATTCGATCGTTCTCGCTCCGAGCGAAGCAAAAACGATAGATTTCACTCTACGGCTTTCAGATCTGGCCGCACGCGAGAAATCGTTGCAGGTGAAACCTGACTTCTTCGACGAACCGCATTTCACAGTGGCAGGCGTTACCGACACTACGAATCTCGGCGGCCATGGTTCCGATGTGGTTACGCGAAACCGAGAAGCATTGGCTCAAGCAACGGCAGCTCTCAGCAAACGATCGGACACTGATTCCGTCCCTGTTTCTTCCGGGGCCACGACGGAAAAATCTCTACGTGAGGCCGCTGCTCGTCAGCCTGAAAACTTCGAAGCAAATTATCGTTTGGGAAAGCTGTTGATCGATGAAGCCAAAGCGCAGGAAGGGATCCCATACCTCGAGCGGGCATCCCGGTTGAATCCGAACAATTTTGACAATGCCCACGAATTGGCCCTTGCTTATGCGGGAACCGGAAACTACGCTCAAGCCCGCAGCGACGCGCGCGCCCTGCTGGCCGCCAGGGACCGAACTCGTGAAGAAAAAGCCGAGCTGCATCACTTGCTCGGCGACGCCGACGAGGGAATAGGCGACGCCCTGGAAGCCGTTCGCGAGTATCAGAGTGCGGCCGAACTCGATCCCAGCGAAACGAATCTCTTCGATTGGGGCGCAGAGCTCCTCATCCATCGCGCGGCAGACCCAGCGATCGAAGTTTTCACAAAAGGCAATCAGTTGTTCCCACATTCCGTCCGGATGCTGACCGGCCTGGGTGCCGCTTGGTACTCTTTCGGCTCCTACGATCAAGCCGCACGGCGGTTGTGCGAGGCGTCTGACCTGAATCCCGACGATCCGGCCCCGTACTTGTTTATGGGAAAAATGCAAGCCGTCGAGATCGCGCAGTCAGAGGCGACTGTGCAGCGGCTCGCGCGGTTTGCCCAACTCGAATCGCAAAATGCGCTGGCCAATTATTATTACGCCGTCAGTTTGTGGAAGCAGCGGAAGTCGCCGGACGACATGGAGAATGTAGAGAAAATAAAATCGTTGCTGGAAAAGGCTGTCCAACTCGATCCCAAGCTCGGCCTCGCATATCTCGAACTGGGGATTGTTTATTCGCAGGAAAAGAATATTCCGAAAGCCATCTCCGCTTTGCAATCGGCGATCGAAGCCACGCCGCAACTGGAACAGGCACACTACCGCCTGGCGCAACTCTACCGTCAAATTGGCGAGACGGCCAAAGCCAAGGCAGAGCTGCAGCTATACGAGCAGATATCGGCAGAAAAAACAAAAGAGACAGAACGCCAGCGACATGAGCTGCAACAATTCGTATATGAGATGCGGGACCGGCCGTCTGGCTTGGAGCCGCAATGAGGCCTCGTTTGAATCAATGTGCAGCAGGAGTCTTGGCGCTCATCAGGTTTACGAACATTCGATAGAACTTTTCCAAATCCAGGTCTATCTGAATCTCGACTGGATGCGCGGCGAGTGACGGCTTGTCCGGCTCCGTCCAGGTCAGCGTGTTGCCGTACCCGGCTCCATGATCCAGATCTACCTCCAGGTAGCGAATCTCGCTCTTGGTGATTAGAGTCGGATCGATCCACGCTGCGGCAGCAAGCTCGTCCCACATAATGTCGGCTCCTGGAGAATACATGGCAAACCGCGAGAGATAGCGCGCCAGCGGCGTCCCGCTTGCCCCGATCTGTTTGACGATCGCCGGCGTTAAATGAGTCTTGATGGAGATGTCCGTGGGCGTGCACAGGATCTTCTTCCACGGTGCGCGTAATACGATCTCCGCTGCTTCGGGGTCGAACCAGAAATTAAATTCGTGACGCGGATTGTTGGCGAACTCCGGATTGTCCGTGTTCGGGCTCAGGCTTCCACCCATAAAGACCAGTTCCTGCGCCAGTTCAGGGAACTGCGGATCGATCGAGGTCGCGACCGCAAGATTGGTCATCGGTCCGCCTTCGTAGATCGTCACCTCGTGCGGATACTTATGTACCATGCGGATCAAAAAATGTGCAGCGTCCTCGTCACTCGGCTTCGTCGTGGGCGACCCTTCGGAAAGCGTCGGCACGACGAACGGCTCATGCCACCACCGGTCATCCCACGCGCCCGCGTATGCCACTTTCCCGTAACGCTCCTGCCAAATTTGACTCTCGTGGCGGCTGCGCACCAGGGGGAATGCGGCTCCCGGAATTACCGGAATATCGGTGCGGCCGATGATCTCCAGCAATCGAAGCGTGTGTGCAACTTCTTCGTCTCGCCACTGATCCCCGCTCACCACTGTGATCCCCAGGACTTCTACCTGTGGCGATTGGATCATTACCAGCAGCGTCTGCATGTTACTGCCACCGGGGCCCGAGCAATCCTCGTTGATGATTACTTTGCGCCGCGGCTGAGCATATCCCGAAGCACCTCCGAGGAGACCGATCCAGAGGACTAACAGCGCCGTTCTCCATTTACAACGCCCCATTGTTCCTCCCGCAGGATTTTGCAAGCTACAAACTTAAGGGCAGGCCGTTAATCCAGCCTGCCCTTGGTAGCGGTACTGTTTCCTCTTTAGAAGTTAAGCTTCAAGGCAAACTGCACCAACCGTGCATTGTTCACCGTTTGGTTGATCACGCCAAAGCTGGACTGAGTACTTATGTCCTGCTCTCCCGTGCCGCCGACGCCCTCGAGAAAAAACTGCGGGTGGTTGAATAGATTGAAAAACTCAGCCCGGAACTGCAGATTCATACCCTCGCGGAAGGTCAATGGGAAATCCTTGATCACCGAGAAGTCCGTGTTCACAAAACGCGGGCCGTAAACGGGCGCCCGCGGAGCTGAGCCGAGCTCACCAACCGTAGTCTGCTGGGGTGTCCCCGCATTTATAACTTGGGTTGGAGCCTTCGCGAAAGCGCAGGGATTGAACCAATTCTGCAGCGTATGGATCTTCGTTGGGCAGCCGGTGGATCCACCTTCGTTGCCCGCCGCATTGGGGTCGCCAACTAGGTTCGGTCGCTGAAAGGTGTTGCCGTTGTAAGAGAAGAACACGCCCGACTCATCGGCGCTATCAACCACAAACAACGGGAAACCGGAGGTAGCTCTTTCAATCAAGTCCAGCTGCCAATGGCCCAGGATGGCGTTGGTAGCTCCATTCCAGCTGCTGCCGTAACGCTTGCCCTGTCCGAAGGGCAGGTCATAGAGGACGCTGGCAGTGAAACTGTCATTCAGGTTCAATTGCGACAAGCCCCAATCAAGTTTGTTGAATCCGGGGAGCGGGTAGTACATCGCGCCGGGATTCGTGCCCAGTCCGTCGGTCAGGCCGGAATCGAAATTGCGCGAGTAGGTGTAGCCGAGCAGGGCGTAGAGCCCGTGCCGCGTGCTCTTGGTCTCAGCCTTAACCTGGAGCGAATCATAACGGGCAGCGCCGATGCTGTTATTGGTGTCGACACTCTGAAAGGCTGCAGCGTAGGGGAACGACGGAAATCCGCATCCCAGAGTGTAGCCCGCAATCACGCCGCATGCGCTGGGAGACGACAGGTTCTCGTTCAGTTGGCTTACCAGAATGTGCGCGGTGCGTGAGCCGCCATAACCCAC
This sequence comes from uncultured Acidobacteriaceae bacterium, assembly GCA_963782835.1. Classification (GTDB taxonomy): domain Bacteria; phylum Acidobacteriota; class Terriglobia; order Terriglobales; family Acidobacteriaceae; genus Sulfotelmatobacter. The sequence goes on from CAWALR010000012.1 coordinate 14,090, forward strand.
CGTGAGCACCACATTTCCAGGCAGTTGGCGCTCAACATTCAGATTAAATTGTTGAATGATCCCCTGCTTGAAGTCGCGGTTCTGGGATTGAATCGTACCCGTGTACGATTGCGGGTTCACCGGCGAGCTATACACAGCTCCGCCCGTTACGGGCGTAGTCGAAGGAGTTCCTGTCGGGAGAAGAAAGCCACCGGACAGAGAACCCGCCGCAACGCCGTAGGCTAAACAAAACGTGCAGGGATCCACTTCCGCATAGAACGGCGGATTCTGCCACAGGCCCTGCCCACCTTGATTCCATGCGGAATCGTGAACGATGCCATAGCCTCCGCGAACCGCGGTCTTCTCACTGCCCATCGGCTTCCACGAGAATCCAATGCGCGGTTCTACAGCCGTTTTGTCGAATTGAATGCCAACCCTGCCGTCAGTTGGAATACAGACAGTACAGTTACTTAATGCGGGACTGCCTTTCGGGACGTACCACATGAGGTTCTGAACGTCGAAATTCGCCTGCCGATTTTGCATCTCGGTTTCTGGCGTGGCCAAAGCCCAACCGAGTCCGAGATTAAGGGTTAAATTGCTGGTCACGCGCCAATCGTCCTGGACGAACGGACGAAACAGTTTCCAGCGGCGACCGGTCGTAGCCCCCAGAAATGTTTGATCGTGGGCCGCGAAGACTCCCAGGCCTCCCAGAAGCAAGTCGGCTATGTCATCATTTGTCTGGACGCCGGTCTCTACCGCATAACCATCCTGAAATGCGTTGTTTCTTACATTCATTTCCTCGGCACGAAATACGGCCCCGAACCGGATGTTGTGCTTGCCGCGAATCACATCCAGCGTATCGGAAACCGAATAAACGTTAGTTCCGCCCTGGTAGGGTGCGTACCCTCGATCGCCGATAGAAAAGTAGGCGGACATCTGGAACGAAGTCAGGCCGCAACTTACGCACTCTTGGGACGCCTGATTCAGACTCGCGGGATAACCGGTGATACCGTCGCACGAACTGGCCAGGTCCGCGCCCGGAATTCCAAGCGCCGCCGCTTCGCAGGTGCCGGTCCCAAAGGAGAGAATGTGGTTGAAAATGCGGTTATACCCAACATTGAGCTGGTTAATCATGTTGGCGGAAAAGACGTGCGTTTCCGAGAGCGCTAAATTGCGCCCATGGTTTTCGATGTGCTGGTTGCTGCCAAACGCATTTTGTTCGGACCACGTCGGCGATCCGCCGGGAACAAAGTTCGTCGCCTGATCGTAGCTGAAGCGCGCAAATGCGGAGTCCTTGCTGGAAAAATTGTGGTCCAGACGAACATCCCAGGTGCCTTCGTTGAGTTTCCGCACTGGCTCGTTAATATAGTTGTAGCCCGCGGCGTTCGCATTGGGCGCAGGATAAAGCCTGACCACCTTTGCGGCGATCGGATTAATCAGCGCGGCGGGAATGATGTTGCAGGCTTGTCCGGTTGTCTGTGTGCCGTTCGTTAGATTCACAGGCTCCGGGGTCGAAGTACCGGGCAGGCACTGGAACGGTTCGGCTCCAAACGGGTTGTTGAGCGTCACTCCAGTCGGAACGTTGGTGAAATCGTAATTACCGCTTGCGTCGGGTGTCGTCATCCCCGGAGTCGGAACAAATCCGGTGAATGGCACTCCTTTCCGCTGCATCTTGGCCTGATAGTCAAGAAAGAAGAAAGTCTTATCCTTCTGAATCGGACCACCCAGCGAACCGCCAAACTGGTTCAGATTGAATTTCTCCACCGAGGTGGCAAAGTAGCTGCGCGCATCCAGATCCGTGTTGCGGAAAAATTCAAAGAGCGATCCGTGAAACCTGTTCGATCCTGATTTTGTGGTAACCAATACCGTGGGACCCGCGCGTTCTCCATATTCGGCGGAGTAGTTGTAGGTCAGAACCTTGAACTCCTGGATATCGTCGATCGAGGAGAAAATCGCAATCCCGCCTTCATCCAATTGATTATTGTCGTTGCCATCGAGCAGCCAGTCGGTCTCCTGCTCGCGCGAACCCCCGGAGGAAAGCGAGAAAGAACCGCGAGTAGCCGCTTCGCTGCTGGCCGCGCTCGTGAAGAAGCTCACTGGGCTGGTGGAGGACGTCGTGCCCGGCGTCAAAGTTGCTAGCTGAGTGAAGTTGCGACCGTTCAATGGGAGGTCCGCCACTTGCTCGGAGGTGATGACTTGACCCAGTGTTGGATTCGTGGTCTCTACCGCAACTGCCGTGCCGCTGACCTCAACCTCCGTACTGACCGATGCAGGCGCAAGGGAAAAATCCAGTTCGCGATGCTCATCAACCTGCAACCGAAGATCCTTCTGCTCCGTGGTCTGGAAACCTTGGGACACCACTCGAATCGTGAACTGTCCGACCGGGAGCAGCGGAATCAGATAATGCCCGGAGTCGTCCGTCTTCGCCTCGCGTGAGAGACCCGTATCCTGTGAGGTGAGCGTCACCGTTGCCCCCGAGATTACCGCTCCGGCCTTGTCGGAAACGGTTCCGGTGAAACTGCCAGTCGCTTGTCCGTACATTTGCGGACAGACTGCGAACACGAGAAAACAGAAAACGACACCGAGCAGCGCCCTTTTATTCATACCACCCCTTTCGGCGGCCCCACACCGAATGACGAATCAAATCTCCGTTACGTAGGTGAAAGAGTTGGAGGTCTTGGACCGTAGAACGGCCTTATAAATGGCAGGTACTTCCGAAGTCAAGACTTTTCGGTACGAGGACGTCGAACTCTCAGCCAAAATTCCGAACCGGCACAGAAGAATATCCGCAACGACCTCTCTCACGGTTTCGTCGCGCTCAACTCTTTAGAACGCGCGGCCCATTCCGAGTCGAAGCGTACGCGATCATAGAAGGATTTTTGAGTTCCCACACCCGTCGTCGACAGTCCCGCGTACAGATTGGCGCGTTGCACGGCCTCTGTTTCCGCAACTCCGTCGGCCAGAAAGACCGCAAAGCTGCCAATGAACGCATCACCTGCTCCCGTGCTGTCGATGCTTTTTACGGCGAACGCAGGCACATGCTGGCTGCCCTCACCACCTGCAAGAAGAGATCCTTTCGCGCCTAATGTAATAATGACGCGGCGAATGCCATCGCTTACGAGTTTGCTCGCGCATGTCTTCGCGTCGTCGATGTTCCGCACCGGAATCCCCGTGATGCTCTCGGCCTCGCTCTCGTTCGGAACGAAATAATCGAGACCATTGAGTGCGCCCATGTCTACCGGCTGACCGGGCGCGGGGTTCACAATGCAGCGGATGCCGTGCTTTCGAGCGAACGCTACTGTGTAGTAGACCGTTTCCAGTGGAATCTCGAACTGCAGCACGATACAGTCCGTGCTTCTCAACATTTCTGCAGCGGCGTCGACGTCGGCCGGTCTTACCGCGTCATTCGCTCCCTTCACCACGAGAATGCGATTCTGCCCGTTGGGCTCGACGAAAATCGGCGCAACTCCACTGGATAATCCTTCGACCTGCTTGACGTGAGTTGTGTCGATGCCAAGCTTCTTGAAGTTTTCAATAGTGGCTGGTCCGAAAAGATCGCTGCCAACTCGCGCCACCATAAAGACCTCCGCACCGCAGAGACGCGCGGCGACCGCCTGGTTCGCGCCTTTACCCCCGAATCCCAAATCGAATCTCTGGCCGAAGATGGTCTCTCCGGGCTTCGGAAACCGGTCCGCGAATGTAGTTAGGTCGATGTTGGCACTGCCCACAACAGCAACTCGAGATCGACGAGACATGGATTCAGAGAATTCCGCGACCGCCGAGTCTATTTGGCGCTTCTGCTTGTGTCAACGGAATAGCGACGCAAAGAAGAATAGCGATGCAACTAAAGAGACGCGCGCAACCAACCAAAGCGTGTTCGGCATTACTCACCGTAAGGAACCCAAATGTTCTTCACTTGAGTGGCATGTTGCAGGAACCATCGACCCTCGCCTTGCCTCGTGTCAAACCAGTCGATGATGCGGCCTTCATTAGTGAATACCTGTTTCAGATTCCCCACGGAAAACGATTTTGCTGCCGCTGCACTGGATTCGTCCGAAAAGCACCAGATCGCGTCGATGTCGTCGTGTTCGGCGAGCGTCTTGAGCAGTTCAGAAGTGTGACCTGTGACGATATTGACGGCGCCAGCCGGCAAATCACTGGTGTCAAAAACCTGGTATAGATCTCCGACGATGAGTGGATAGGTTTCCGACGGGACTACTATCGCAGTATTTCCGACAGCTAGAACCGGCAAGACCAAAGAAAGCAAGCCTAAAAGTGGCGCATCCTTGGGACAAATAATTCCGACGCTCCCGATCGGCTCGTTCATCGCGATTGCAATTGTCCTCGATGGAGGGTTGTGCACTGCGCCATCAAACTTGTCGGCCCACGCAGCATACGAAAATATCCGCTCGATGCTGGCCGCGACTTCTTTGTCGGCCTCCTCTTCGCCAACCGCTGCCGCCAATCTGCGAGCGATTTCCTCCTGCCGCAGCGAGAGATTCTCCGCCACATAATAAAGCACCTGCGCGCGATTGTGGGCCGTAGTCTTGGCCCAACCTACTGCTTTCCGCGCTGCTTCCACCGCGTTGCGAAGATCCTTTCGATTTCCCAGCGGTGCTTCGCCAAGCAATTCACCCCGTTTGCCACGGACTTCGAAGCTGTATCCGGAATCGGGCCTCGCCTGCTTGCCTCCGATATAAAGCTTGATCGTGCGGTCGATCGCTGCGTCTCCCTCTCGTTGTTCCGCCGCAGAGTCTTTCGGTTTGGGCTCTACAGCGCGAAGGGTAGGAGCGTGTTTGAACCAGGCCGGCTCGAGATATTCCAGCAGGCCCTCCCGTCCCCCCTCGCGGCCATAACCACTCTCACGATAACCGCCGAAGCCGCACGCCGCATCGAACATATTGGTGCAATTCACCCACACCACGCCCGCCTTGATTTGCGCCGCCACCTGTAAAGATACGTTGATGCTCTCACTCCATACGCAAGCCGCCAGGCCGTACACCGTGTTGTTGGCGAGTTCCGCCGCCTCGGCAGGAGTGCGAAATGTCATCGCAGCGAGCACCGGCCCAAATATCTCCTGCTGCGCGACGATCGATGCCGGATGTACGTTACTCAAAAGTGTTGGAGGAAAGAACAGCCCCCGCGACGGCATCTCGATTTGCGGTTGCCAACAATTTGCCCCATCGGCAATTCCCTGGTCTACCAGGCGGCGAATGCGTTCGAGTTGCACGGGAGCAACGATCGCTCCAATGTCTACACCCTTATCCAGCGGCGGACCCACGCGAAGCGTGCTCATGCGCTCGCGAATCTTTTCCAGCAGAGCTTCTGAAATGCTCTCCTGCATCAGCAGTCGCGAACCGGCGCAGCAAACCTGCCCCTGGTTCAGCCAGATTCCATCCACTAAACCTTCCACTGCGCTGTCCAGATCCGCATCTTCGAATACGACAAAGGGAGATTTGCCGCCCAGTTCCAGCGAAATCCGCTTGTGGCTATTCGCAGTCGCATTGCGGATCGCACGCCCAATCTCGGTCGACCCAGTGAAAGCTATTTTGTCTACGTCAGGATGTTTTACCAACGCCTCGCCTGTGGAACCATCGCCCGTGACGATGTTTACGACTCCTGATGGCAGGCCAATCTCTTGGCAGATCTCGGCAAAGGCGAGCGCGGTAATAGGTGTAAACTCTGCAGGCTTCAGCACCACTGTGTTTCCCGTCGCGAGAGCGGGCGCGATTTTCCACGCCAGCATGAGCAACGGAAAATTCCACGGGATGATCTGGCCTACGACGCCACTAGCTGTGTAGTCCGGAAATTCAGTCCGCAACAATTGTGCCCATCCCGCGTGATGATAAAAATGTCGGACCACGAGTGGGATATCGATGTCGCGGCTCTCACGAATCGGCTTGCCGTTGTCGATAGTCTCAAGCACCGCAAGCCGCCGCGAATGTCTCTGAATCGCCCGGGCCAAGGCATACAAGTATCGAGCCCGTGCGTGCCCCGTAAGAGACTGCCACTTCGGATAAGCATTTCGCGCCGCCTGGACTGCGGCATCGATATCAGCAGCGGATCCCTGCGCGACCGTCGCAATTTTCTCTCCGGTAGCAGGGTTGGTCGAGTCGAAAAACGCGCCTTCGACCGGTTGGCGCCAGTCCCCATCAATAAAGTGGCCGAATCGTCGTTGATAACGGTCGAGCCAGGCCAGCGCATCTTTCGGATCTTCGGGCGCCGGGCCGTATTCCATGGTAAGGAATTTTTCCGCTATGCTCATGCGCGCTTTCCGCTTTCTTCCTCGATCTTTGTCTGCACGTGCTGACTATGCAATCGGATGCCGGTAATCCGCCGAATACCGGCCTGTGGCGTAGTGCTCCAACTGCCGTTCGATGTCATTCAAAAGTCCGCTCGCCCCGAAGCGAAACAGTTCTGCTTTCATCCACGGTGTTCCCAGCTCTTCTTTCATTAACGCCAACCATTCCGTGGATTGCTTTGCCGTGCGAATTCCTCCGGCAGGCTTAAAGCCGACAGCCATACCTGTTTCCTGGGCATATTCGCGAATGGCGCGCGTCATCACGAATCCAACCGGAAGGGTGGCGTTGATCGATTCTTTGCCGGTGGAAGTTTTGATGAAGTCCGCGCCTGCCATCATCGCCACAAAACTTGCGCGCGCCACGTTGCGCAACGTGACCAGGTCGCCCGTCCCCAGGATCGCTTTCATGTGGCAGTGTCTCGCGGCCTGCTTGAATTCAGCCACCTCATCGTAAAGCTCTTGCCACTTGCCGCCGAACACATGAGCTCGCGTAATTACAATGTCGATCTCGTCCGCTCCCGCTTCCACCGAGCGGCGAATTTCTTCAACCCGCTCTCGCATGGGCGACAGCCCGGCGGGAAACCCCGTGGAAACGGCGGCTACGCGAACCCCACTGCCCTCGAGCGCCCGCACCGCGGTTTCAACGAAGCGGTGGTACACGCAAGCCGCCGCCACTTTGATGTTGAGGTCTTCGATCTGAAGCCGCTTTAGAAGTTCACCCTGAATCGGTTGTCGCGCCTTGGCGCACAAGCGCCGCACGCGGTCATCCGTGTCATCTCCGGAAAGCGTCGTCAGGTCCATGCAGGAGATCGCCCGCAGAAGCCAAGCGGCCTGCCATTCTTTTTTCACAGTTCGCCGCGCAACGTGCGTTTGCGCTCTGCGTTCCACTGCGCTGGCGTTGGCACGAACTTGTCTTACCCAATCAAGATTTAGAGGGATGCGCCGGTTGGATAGCAGTGGGCGTCCATAGAGCGTGGCGATGGGGGTTTCCGAATCGGGCGCGAGTTTGTCCGGCGACCCGTGATTCGGGCGGTCTGCAATCCCGTGACGGTTCTTGCGTTCTTCTGACACCGCTCTTGCATTGTACGGCAGAAGGTCAGCCTGCCGCAGTTTTCTGCTATAGTTTCGTTCCTCGGAGGTCCCGTCCCATGCCTAGAAATGTGCGCTGTGCCTTGATTCAAACCAGCAATGCGCTCAGCACCGAACGCCCACTCGCCCAGATCCGAAAGGCCATGATCGACAAACACCTTAAGTTGATCGAGCAGGCGGCGCGAAAGAAAACACAAATTCTATGCCTCCAGGAACTTTTCTATGGTCCCTACTTCTGCGCCGAGCAAAATTCGCGTTGGTATGAGTTGACGGAGCGTGTGCCGGATGGTCCGACGGTGCGCATGATGCAAAAGCTGGCTGCGAAACATCGCATGGCGATTGTGGTTCCAGTTTACGAGGAGCAGATGCCCGGCGTTTACTTCAACACTGCTGCCGTGATCGATGCCGATGGCAGTTATCTCGGCAAGTATCGCAAGCATCACATTCCGCACTGCCATCCGGGATTCTGGGAGAAGTTTTATTTCACTCCCGGAGATCTGGGATATCCAGTCTTCGAGACAAAGTATGCGCGGGTCGGCGTTTACATTTGCTACGACCGTCATTTCCCCGAGGGCGCTCGCATTCTTGGATTGAACGGGGCGGAGATTGTCTTCAACCCTTCCGCCACGGTTGCGGGTCTCTCAGAATACCTGTGGGAACTTGAGCAGCCCGCGCACGCGGTAGCCAACGGTTATTTTGTGGGGGCCATCAATCGCGTGGGCGTTGAGAAGCCATGGAATATTGGAGAGTTCTACGGCAAGAGCTATTTCTGCAATCCGCGCGGAAAGATTATTGCCCAGGCCAGCCGCGACAAGGATGAAGTCCTGGTCGCGGACCTCGATTTGGACATGATCGCGGAAGTCCGTAAAGTCTGGCAGTTCTTCCGTGATCGCCGGCCGGAAAGCTACGGCCCAATCACTGCGCAGACGGGTGAGGCAGCAGCAGCGGACTAAGCGAAACTGCTGCATCCGTTTTCCTGAGCTGGATATTTGAGCCATTCCCTGAACTAAAACTCATGATGACGCCCGATACGTCTCATCCCCAATCTCGCATCGAATCGAGCCCCCTTTACAATCCCGACCTTGCGCCCGCCCGCGCCGACCGCCGGCATTGGGGAACGTATAACTTTGCCGCGCTATGGATATCGATGTCCGTCAATATCCTCACCTACATGCTGGCTGCAAGTTTGATTCAGGGCGGGATGAATTGGAAACAGGCGGTCATGACGATTTTTATCGGCAACGTGATTGTCCTGGTGCCGATGTTGCTGAATTCGCACCCCGGCGCCAAGTATGGAGTTCCATTTCCAGTGTTGGCTCGCGCATCGTTTGGCGTGCTGGGAGCCAACTTGGCTGCCGTTCTCCGGGCGCTGGTGGCCTGCGGATGGTTCGGCATCCAGACCTGGATCGGTGGAGAAGCAATCAGCACGCTGCTGGCAACGCTCGCGCCGGGATGGAAAAATTTTCCCTACGCTACGGCCGTTTGCTTTTTTCTGTTCTGGCTCATCAACCTCGTCGTCATTCTGATGGGAATCGATTCCATCCGGATTCTGCAGGGAATCAGCGCCCCCGTACTGCTGGGAGTTGGTTTGTTGCTCCTGGCTTGGGCCTATCACCGTGCGGGTGGCTTCGGTCCAATGCTGGCCGCGCCTTCGCGATTCACCAACTTTGCCGACTTCTTGAAATTTCTGATCCCCGCCTTGAACGGCACCGTAGGCTTCTGGGCCACGGTCTCGTTGAATATTCCTGACTTCACGCGATTCGCGCGAAATCAACGCGAACAGATTATCGGGCAGGCCCTATCGCTGCCGACGACCATGACTCTCTACGCTTTCATTGGCATCGCCGTCACCTCGGCCACGGTCGTGATTTATGGCACTGCTATCTCCGATCCTGTCCAACTGCTCAGCCGTTTTCATTCTCCCATCGCCGTCGTGATCTCGCTGATTGCGATTCTCCTGGCCACACTCAACGTCAACATTGGAGCGAATGTCGTTTCGCCAGCGAACGACTTTTCCAATTTGTGGCCCCGGAAAATCAGCTTCCGAACTGGCGGAGTGATCACCTGCTTGATGGGCATCGCGCTGATGCCGTGGAAACTACTCGCGGACTACAACACGTTCATTCTCGGCTGGCTCGGTGGATACGCCGCATTTCTGGGACCGGTCGCAGGCATCATGATCTGCGATTATTTCGCGGTACGGAGATGTGTTCTGCAAGTAGATGATCTGTATCTTCGCGGCGGAATCTATGAATATTCCAGAGGATTCAACTGGCGAGCCGTAATTGCCCTTGCTTTTGGGGCAGGTACCGCACTGGTGGGACTGGCTGTAGCGTCGGTGCGGGTTCTTTATGACTACTCGTGGTTCGTCGGCTTCGCCGTTTCCTTTGCCGTCTATTACGCGATGATGAAGCTTCAGCGCCGGGCTGTCTTCTCACCGATGGCGGCTTCCTGACTTTAGCGTTTCGTCTTCTGGAACGCCGACGAAACCTCGCGCTGATAAATGTCGAGCGATTCTTCTTCGTCTCCACACATCAAATATAAGTTAAACTGCGTGACTCCTATGCTGGCCAACTTGCGCAGCCTTTCATGATGAGCCTTAGCTGGCCCCACCACACAGAAGCGATCGACTACTTCGTCGGAGACGAAATTTGCGTTATCGCTTTCCACCACGCAATGGTGAAGATAGTCGTAACCGCCGCGGTCCTGCACATACGAAGTGAGCGCCGGAGGCAAGTCTTCCGGATTGTACTGCCGTATAAGGTCCATCACGTGATTGGAAACCAGCGCCGGGAACCAGCGCACGCGTTCGCGAGCAACTGCCAAGTCATCAGAGACCCAGACCGGTGCCGCCGCCATCACTTCGATCTGGCTAGCATCGCGGCCCGCGGCGCGCGCGCCCTCCTTCACGAAACCCATGCACCAGGAAATTAAATCCGGATCAGCAAACTGCAAAATAATTCCGTCCGCAACCCTGCCGGCCATGTGCAGCACCTTCGGTCCATAGCCTGCAATCCACACTCGCGGAGGAATCTTCGCCCAAGTAAGTCGCGTGGGCTGACCTTCATACTCAATTTCCTTGCTACTCGTGAGGTCGCGGAAAATCTTTACCGCAGTTTCCAACTGCGACCAGCTCACCGGCTTCTTTCCCAGAACGCGTCTGGAACTGTCCCCCCGGCCAATGCCCAGTTCCATCCTGCCACCGGAAATCAGATTCAGGGTGGCAAACAGGCTGGACGTGACCGTCAGATCGCGAACCGCCGGATTCGTGACCAGCGTTCCCAGCCTCATCCGCTGCGTGTTCGCCGCCATGAGCGTAAGCAGCGGGTAAGGATCCATCCACAAAACATGGGAATCGAAAAGCCATCCATACTCAAACCCGCCGGCCTCCGCCTGTCGCGTCAAACCGAGAATGCGCTCAACCGAGATGTCTGGCTTCAACGTGATGCCAAACCGCATGGCCGCCCCTTTTGTCACCTCAAGAGATTATGAGGAAGTGAAGTCCGGCAGTTTAGCATAGAATTCCTGTTTCATCTCAGCCGCAGCGGAGGCATCGATGGGCTTTGACACGATCATCGGCAATGGATCGGTGGTAACGGCAACGGACACCTACCTCGCCGACGTGGCCATCACGGATGGCAAGATCGCCGCAATCGGCAAAGATCTTCCTCGAGAGAACGCCGCGAAGGTGCTCGACGCGTCAGGGAAGCTGGTCTTCCCCGGCGGCATTGATGTCCACACGCATCTGGATATGCCCTTCGGAGGCACCACCAGCGCCGATGATTTTGAAACTGGAACTCGCGCCGCAGCCTTCGGCGGAACGACCACATTGATCGATTTCGCCATCCAGTACAAAGGCCAGCCGTTAAGAAAGGCCTTTGACACGTGGATGGACAAAGCGTCGAAGAAGGCCGTTTGCGACTATGCCTTTCACTGCATTGTTACTGATATCAGCAACGGTCAACTGCAGGAGATGAACGGCCTGGTGAGTGAAGGTGTGACCAGCTTCAAGCTTTTCATGGCTTATCCCGGCGTGTTCATGCTCGATGACGCCAGCATTTTCCGCGCGCTGCAGGCCACAGCAAAGAACGGCGGCCTCATCTGCATGCATGCCGAAAACGGAAGCGCGATCGACGTGATCGTGCAGCAGGCCCTAGCCGAAGGGAAGACAGCGCCGAAGTATCACGCACTTACTCGGCCCACCACGGCGGAGGCTGAAGCCGTTTCTCGCGCCATCGCGTTATCCGAGATGGCCGGAGCGCCCATCTACATCGTCCATTTGAGCTGCAATGAAGCCTTAGAAAAAGTTCGCGAAGCCCGTGACCGTGGCCTTCCCGTCTACGCCGAAACCTGCCCGCAATATTTGTATCTCTCCATCGAAAACTTCGACGTGCCCGATTTCGAAGGAGCGAAATACGTTTTTACTCCGCCCCTTCGCGAGAAGTGGCATCAGGAAAAACTCTGGAACGGCCTCAAGCGTGATCATCTGCAGGTTGTTTCCACCGATCATTGTCCGTTCTGCTTCAAGGAGCAGAAGGAACTCGGACGCGGCGATTTCACCAAGATTCCAAACGGCGGGCCCGGTGTTGAACATCGCATGAGTCTGATTTACTCCGGCGGAGTTGCCCAAGGCCGCTTCAGCGTGAACCGATTTGTCGAACTGGTATCGACTACTCCGGCAAAGCTTTTTGGTCTATATCCGCGCAAAGGTACCATCGCGGTCGGCAGTGATGCCGATCTCGTGATCTTCGATCCCCGCCGTAAACACAAGATTAGCGCCAAGACTCACCACATGCGCGTCGACTATTCGATGTTCGAGGGCATCGAAGTCACCGGCATGCCAGACATTGTGCTCTCGCGAGGGCGCGTCGTGGTGAACGGAGAAAAGTTTCTCGGCCGTGCCGGACAAGGAGAATTCCTAAGACGCTCAACCTATTCGCAAGTAAACAGCTAGTGTACAGTTACATGTTTCCGACCCCTGCAACGCCCAAAGGAGAACCCATTGTTCACACCATCAAGTCTGAGCATTGCGCTGTTGATGATGATTACGAGCGCTGTTTGCTGGGGATCGTGGGCCAATACCTATAAAGGCGTCAAGGGCTATCGTTTCGAACTCTTCTACTGGGACTATGCGGTTGGCATTTTCCTCGTTTCGCTCCTGATCGCTCTCACGATGGGAAGCACAGGTCACGATGCTTCCAGTTTTCTGAACAACGTTCATGCGGCTGACTCTTCGAACATTATCAACGCGCTCATCGGTGGCGCGCTGTTCAATCTCGCCAACCTCCTGCTAGTGGCCGCGATCGACATGGCTGGACTCGCCGTCGCCTTTCCCATTTCAATTGGAATTGCGCTCGTGGTGGGAACGGTTTTGAGTTATGTGCTGCAGCCAAGAGGGAACCCTGCTTTCTTGGCGTTTGGAGTAGCGTGCGCATTTCTCGCGGTACTTCTTGATGGCAAAGCTTACGGAAGTCTCGCGGCTGCCGGCCGGTCCGTGTCAAAGAAAAGCGTGATCACATGCATCGTGTCTGGCGTTCTGATGGGTCTATGGGCGCCGTTCATGACGCACGCGATGACGCGGGGTAATCCTCTCGGCCCTTACAGTGCCGCCGTGTTCCTCACGCTCGGCGCATTGCTCTCATGCTTTATCTGGAACATTTATTTTATGAAACACCCGTTGGTAGGGGAGCCTGTGAGCTTTAGTGGCTTCTTCAACGGCCCCGCCTCAGGCCATCTGCTCGGTCTTCTTGGCGGATGCATCTGGGGCGTGGGTACGGTCTTCAATCTTGTGGCGGCGAGCTTCACCGGAGTTGCAATTTCCTACGCCATTGGTCAGAGCGCTCCCATGGTGGCAGCGCTCTGGGGAATTCTTGTGTGGAAAGAATTTGCGAATTCAGGACCCAGAGCGAAAGCCTATCTTGGACTAATGTTCGTGTTTTATGGCCTGGCGATTTTCCTGGTCGCTCGAGCGAATGGCTAGGAGCGCCTATTTTCCCCGGATGCGGCTCACGAACAACTGTAAGAATCGGTCGGCATCGGACGCCAGACAAACTCGTGCATTCGGCTTCAGTTCGATGACGCCTTCGATTTCGTAGTGGTCTCCGTGCAGGACGTTGTTCTCGTCCGAGCCCATGCGGTTTGCCACGGTTTCTCCGCGGGTGAACTCGCCTTTGGTTTCCACGTCGACGTGCATTTCTTTGAGCGTGCCCAAAGTCGGATCCAGAGCAATTCCCACTGCCAGCGGGTCATACATCGCGGCACCGCTATATCCGCTTTTCTCGCTGCGGTTCAAATAAAAGTCGGCAATCTTGGCGATGAAATCGCTTTCCGGTCCGTGCGACGACTGAAGCTCTGCAAGATATTTTCGCGTGATCAGCGTTCGCTCGCCCACGTCGGAGCCGACCATCGTCACAATCCATCCCGCATTGAAGACAATGGCGGCGGCCTCGGGATCGTTATAGATATTCGCTTCCGCTGCTCCGTTGACATTCCCGCCCGTGATCGAGCCGCCCATGATGACGATGTCTTTCACGAGCGAAGCAATCGACGGATCCTTCGAGACCGCAAGGGCGATGTTGGTCAGCGGCCCAACGGGAATCAAAGTGATTTCGTGCGGATATCTGTGGACCATTTCAATGATGAGATCCGGACCAAACCTTGGATCTGCTTTGCATTTCGAAGCCGGCAATTCCACATTCGCCAGGCCGTTCTTTCCATGCCAGAACTGCGCCGTAATTAATTTCTGATTCAGCGGATGTTGCGCTCCGCCTGCGACGATAACGTCGCAGCGTCCTGCCAGCGAAACGATCTTCAGCGCATTCTCCAACCCTTGCCGCCCGTCCACGTTCCCGGGCACAACCGTCAGCGCTTCCACCTTGAGTTCAGGAGAATTCAGAGCCAGGATGATCGCCATGGCATCATCGGTCCCGGGGTCGGTGTCGATGATTACTCGCTTGGGCGAGCTCTCGGCAAATGCATTTGTCAGCGGTATAAGAAATGCAAACAAAACCAGGAATGACGTAGCCCGAACTTTCACAGGAAAAATCCTTTCTGAATATGAATGAGTTGTGGCTTGACCTATAGCAGCATACCCGCGATCGATGCCGACATCAGATTTGCCATCGTTCCCGCCAGCATCGCGCGAATGCCAAGTCGAGCCAGTTCGCTCTTCTTGTTCGGTGCGAGTGCGCCGATGCCGCCGATCTGGATTCCGATGGAACTAAGATTCGCGAAGCCGCAAAGCGCGAACGTGGCAATCGTAAATGAGCGGGCATCGAGTGCCGCCTTCATCGGTCCAAGCATGGAAAACGCTACCAGTTCATTCAGCACCATGCGTGTCCCGAGCAACGTTCCTATCACCCCGCAGTCGTGCCAGGGAACCCCGATCACCCACGCAACAGGAGCGAAGACGGCTCCGAAAATCTTCTCCAGACTTTCCGGGAACCAGGCGATCCAATGGTGAACCCCACCAAGAATGCCATCCGCCAGCGCGATCAGCGCCAGGAATGCAATCAGCATGGCCGCAATGTTCAAAGCCATATGCAGACCGTCAGTCGTTCCCCGGGCGACCGCGCCGAGCAGATTCTCTTCTTTCTCCGCTTCCTCTTCACTCTCAGGCATGACAACTCGTCCGGCGGTTCTCGGTTCTTCGGTTTCGGGTACCAGCATTTTCGCCATTAACAGCGTGCCAGGCGCGGTCATAATTACGGCGCTCAGAAGGTGTTTCGGTTCAATGCCAAACGCGATATAGGCTGCCATGATTCCGCCGGAGACGTGCGCCATTCCGCTCGTCATCACGGTCATGAGTTCCGAGCGCGTCAGATCAGGCAGAAACGGACGGATGGTCACCGGCGCCTCTGTTTGCCCCATGAAAATGCTGGCCGCGATGTTGAGCGACTCCGCACCGCTGGCGCCCATCACCCGCGTCATCACCCAGGCAGCGATTTTAATGATGAACTGCATTACGCCGAAGTGATAGAGCACGGCAAAGAACGCGCAGATGAAAATGATTGTTGGAAGCACCTGAAAGGCGAAATAGAAACCGAAATGAGAGCCTTGCTTCCCGAGATCGCCGAAAACAAACTGCGAGCCGACGTAAGAATAGCTCAGCAAGCGACTGACAACGTCCCCGGCTTTCTGAAAAATTCGCCGCCCGGCATCGATCCTCAACACGCAGATCGCAAAAGCGAACTGCAGGCCTAAGCCCCACGCCACGGTTTTCAAGCGGATGGCTCGGCGATTGGTGGAAAAGACGTAGGCCAATCCGAGCATGGTCACGAGGCCGAGGATTCCAGTGAAGCGTCCCATTCAGTTTTTCTCTCCCGGTTTTCCGATCACTCGATGGATCAACGGCCGTTTTTTGCGCGCGGGCGCATCAGTAATCCGGTAGCTCTCCGTGAGCAGCTGTTTGGCACGATCCGCTCGCGATTCCGCATTGTAGTGAATCGTCGCCAGCGGCTCGCCCGCCGATACGGCATCGCCAACTTTCTTGTGCAGCACGATTCCGACCGCTGGGTCGACCGAATCTTCCTTGCGTTCGCGGCCCCCGCCAAGAATTACACACGCGGTTCCAACCTGCTCACACTGCAAAGACCCCAGATACCCGCTCCTCGAACTGGAGACGATTGTCGTGTTCCGGGCCTGCGGAAGCTTCTTTGGATCCTCGATCGTCCGCGGGTCTCCGCCCTGCAACTCCACCATCTTCCGAAATCGTTCGAGCGCCTTGCCGGACGCGATCAATCTCTCACTCTGCTTCTTTCCGTCCACGACGGTGTCAGCCACCCCGCCCAGATGCAGCATCCAACCCGAAAGTTCGAGGCACAGTTCACGCAAATCTTGCGGTCCTTCGTCGCGCAGCACCTCCACGACTTCGACCACCTCAAGCGCATTGCCAATCATGCATCCCAATGGCTGATCCATATCCGTGATCAGCGCAACCACTTGTTTGCCCATTCGCTCGCCGGTTTCCACCATCAACTCAGCTAGAAAGGCGGCATCCTTTTCATTTTTCATGAAGGCCCCGGACCCGGTTTTTACATCGAGAACCAGCGCATCGATGCCTTCCGCAAGTTTCTTGCTCATGATGGAGGCACAGATGAGGTAAGGGCTTTCCACCGTTCCCGTCACGTCGCGCAACGCGTAGAGTTTGCGATCCGCCGGAGCGATTTCAGCCGTCTGTCCAATCATCGCGCAACCACAGCTTTCCAGTACTCGTCGAAATTCAGCGACAGGCAGATTCACGTTGAATCCCGGGATCGCCTCAAGCTTATCCAGCGTGCCTCCCGTATGCCCCAGGCCGCGACCGCTGATCATCGGAACCGCCACACCCGCAGCAGCTGCGAGCGGCGCCAGCACCAGTGAGGTCTTGTCGCCCACGCCGCCCGTTGAGTGCTTGTCAACTTTTTTCCCCGCAAGTGCGGACAGATCTAGGATTTCGCCTGAGTGCAGCATGGCATCGGTCAGCGCCGTAGTCTCAGCACGAGTCATACCGCGCCAGACAACTGCCATCAGCCAAGCCGAAACCTGGTAGTCAGGGATATCGCCGACTGTGTAGGAGTTTACGAGGTAGTCGATCTCTCCCCGAGACAACTCGCCGCCATCCCGCTTCTTACGGATCACGTCAATGGCACGAAAAGTCTGCGCTGAAGCAGAGGTTGGATTCACTGCAGACGGAATCCTTCCGGAAGAAGTTCGGTAATATGAGCCTGCTTCGGACCCGTTCTGCCCTGGAAGAAAATCGTCGCATCGGGACCGAATTCGTAGATGACTTGACGGCATGCACCGCACGGCGAGCAGGGCACGCCTTGGTCGTTAACGACGGAGACTGCGCGGATCTCGATTTTGGGACCGAGCTCTGCGACGGCAGCAAAAATCGCGGTGCGCTCGGCGCAGTTCGTCATTCCATACGAAGCGTTTTCCACATTACAACCGCAGAATGTCTTCCCGTTCGAAAGCAGAACGG
This sequence comes from uncultured Acidobacteriaceae bacterium, assembly GCA_963782835.1. Taxonomy (GTDB): domain Bacteria; phylum Acidobacteriota; class Terriglobia; order Terriglobales; family Acidobacteriaceae; genus Sulfotelmatobacter. Next base: position 31,420 of record CAWALR010000012.1, read on the forward strand.
CCGCGCCGACCCGAAATTTTGAATAGGGCGCATACGCGTTCTTCATCGCCTTCTTGGCAGACCGCAGCAGTTTTGCCGGCTCGGTGGCAGGCATGGTCTTCTTGCTCATAAGGGAGAACGTCTCGCGGCTCAGGAGAAATCGAGGGCCATTGTAAACCCTGCCCTCGCCGTCCAGCGCTTTTTCTTGGTGGATTGCTTTTGTTCCCAGTCGGAGCTAGCATAACCCCCGGTCTTTATTCTCTGCCCGGCATCTTTAGCATCAGCTTCACATCGTGCAAGTTCTTGGTCGCACTTTCGTTCTTGATCTAAGGAGGATGTTATGGGCATTGCAGTGTCGCCGCAGATTCACCCGCAGGTCGCAGATTTCATCGATAAACCTCGCAAGATGTTGATCAACGGTAAATGGGTGAGCTCCATTTCCGGCAAAACTTTCCCAACGTTCAACCCGGCAACTGGCGAAGTCCTTGCGCAGGTCGCAGAAGGCGATCGTCAGGATATTGATGAGGCGGTGAAGGCCGCGCGCAAGGCCTTCGATCACGGCCCGTGGCGGCGGATGACGGCCTCCGAGCGGGGACGCCTGATCTGGAAGCTTGCCGACTTACTCGAAGCGCATACGGAAGAGTTCGGCTATCTCGAAAGTCTCGACAACGGTAAGCCCCTCGCCATTGCCAAGGCAGCCGATGTTCCTTTAGCAGTGGATTTGTTTCGCTATATGGCCGGATGGGCCACAAAAATTGAAGGCAACACAATCCCGATCTCCGTTCCGTACACGCCCGGTGCCAAGTATCTCGCCTACACGTTGCGAGAGCCAGTCGGAGTCGCGGGACAGATCATCCCCTGGAACTTCCCCTTGCTGATGGCGGCGTGGAAGCTGGGTCCGGCGCTCGCTAGTGGATGTACAGTGGTGCTGAAGCCCGCGGAACAAACGCCGCTTTCGGCGCTCCGTCTGGGCGAACTCGTGATGGAAGCTGGTTTCCCCGAGGGCGTTGTCAACATCGTCCCGGGATATGGCGAGACCGCGGGTGCGGCCCTGGCTGCTCATCCCGATGTGGACAAAATCGCGTTCACCGGTTCTACCGAAGTTGGCAAGCTGATCGTGCACGCCGCAGCCGGGAACTTGAAGAAAGTTTCGCTGGAACTCGGCGGCAAGTCTCCCAATGTCGTGTTCAAGGACGCAGATCTCGAATCGGCGATCCCCGGCGCGGCGAGTGCTATCTTCTTCAATCACGGCCAGTGCTGCTGCGCCGGGTCCCGTCTCTATGTCGAGAAGCCAATTTTCGACCGAGTCGTGGAGGGCGTGGCCGACTATGCCAAGAAAATAAATGTGGGATCCGGTCTCGATCCCGACACTCAGATGGGTCCGCTCGTCTCCGATGAACAGTTAAGTCGGGTCTGCGGTTATCTGGAGGCTGGATTCTCGGAAGGCGCAACCGCCCTGGTTGGTGGCCACAAGAAGGGGGACAAAGGTTATTTTGTGGAGCCTACCGTCCTCGTAAACGCCCGTGAAGATATGAAGGTGGTGCGGGAAGAAATCTTCGGACCGGTGGTTGCCGCGATGCCGTTCAGCGATCCCGAGGAAATTTTGCCCCGCGCCAACAACAGCGAATACGGCCTCGCCGCCGCCGTCTGGACAAACGACATCGGCAAGGCTCATCGCACAGCCGAATATCTTCGTGCCGGCACGGTGTGGATCAACTGCTACAACATTTTCGACGCGGCATTGCCGTTCGGCGGCTACAAACAGTCCGGATGGGGCCGCGAGATGGGTCACGACGCCCTGAGTCTGTACACTCAGACCAAAGCAATTTGCTCGAAAATCGCTTGAGTCCTCGCGAAAAAAAACTAGGACGGCGGATCTCCGCCGTCCTAAACTTTTTTCCGCACGAAATTCTATGGTTATCTACTTCTCCATCAAGAGCACTTTTTCCGCATCGTCGATCTCAGTCAGCTTGACCTCGATCACTTCGTTCATCGTGGTCTGAACGTTACGTCCCACGAAGCTGGCTTCAACCGGCAGTTCTCGGTGTCCGCGGTCAATCAACACGCATAGCTGCACCCGACGCGGCCTGCCGTGGGAGAACAGCGCATCCATGGCGGCGCGCACCGTCCGTCCTGTGAACAGCACATCGTCCACCAGAACAATATTCTTGTCCTCAATCGAAAACTCCAGCTTTCCTTCCTGGACCACCGGTTTCGGGCCAAGCGTAGAAAGATCGTCGCGATAGAAAGTGATATCCAAAGTGCCCACGGGAACCTCGGCGTTATCGATGCGGGCGATAATTTTGCCCAGACGCTGCGCGAGCGGGACGCCGCGGCGGCGAATGCCGATTAATCCCAGGCCTTTGATGCCGTCGTTCTTTTCAACAATTTCGTAAGCGAGACGCACCAGCGTGCGTTCAATTTCCGAGGCTGACATTAGTTGTGCTTTTTGCCGTAGCCCGGTCTTGCGCGGAGAAGTTTTCACGTTCATGGTGGAGGTGCCTCGCAGGTTTAATGGTTGCGAACAAATGAACTAACCACTTTAGTGGCAAGCCGGCATCTCTGCAAGGAGGGCTGCTTAGTGGGTCGTTGGCTCCGCCGGAGTCATGCCTTCGGCAGGGGCATGATGAATACCGTTGCAGCCCGGGTTTTGGACTGCCACAGTAAGCGTCAGAACACCGGCGTCATTTTGCAGAGCCTGAAGGGTGATCTTCTCTGGCGCGGCCAGAGCTCCTTCAGTAGGCAAAATTCCTATGCCCTGATTTCGTCCCGCGGCCTTGGCTCGGTACAACGCGGCGTCTGCCAGCTCGATCGTCTCTTCGGCGCAAATGGCCTCGTAGGCGCGCCGGCTCCACGGGAAAGGAGCCCATCCAACCGAACAAGTCTTTCGTACCTGAACTCCGTGCCCCAGATCAAAAGCCTCCGAGGCCACGACCTCCAGAATACGATCACAGAACGCCGGAATCCCGGAAGGATCCGCGGACCGCGACATGATCAGGAATTCTTCTCCTCCCCAACGCACCAATACATCGGATTTGCGCACGACCTTTCCCAGACGCTCGGCCACCAACTGCAGCAGGCGATCGCCCGCGGGATGGCCATGCAGATCGTTGACTTCCTTGAAGAAGTCCATGTCGACCATGAGAAATACAAGGTCGCGATGATCCAGTTTTCGAATGTCGCTGCCACGGGCCCGCTCGTAGTTTCGCAAAACCTGGCCCGCTTCTGCCGTCAAAATTTCTTCCAGATATCGCCGGTTCCAAACTCCGGTTAACGGATCGGTATAGGAAATCTCTTGCAGTTCAAGGTTCTTGCGTTGCAGCTCCAGACTGTGCCAGCGGAGAGATTGTTCTTTACTCTCTAACTCGTCTTTCAGCTTGCACATCTCATCAAGATTGTTGTGCGACAAACGCAGCAAATGGAGCAATTCGCGGTCCATCCAATGCTGCTTCAGGAACACCAGCGTGCCCATCAAGACCATTGCGGCCGCGGTCAGCAACAATCTGTAGGAGCGAACGCGGGGCGGGGCAGCTCCTCCAAATTCCGCCCATGCCACCATAAGCGGGGTCGAAAATACCGCTAGCATCGCCAACCGCGCAGTCCAGATGCTATGACCGCTCTGGCGCGTCTGGTCGGAAATCTGGTCGTGTGGGAAATCGCGTGCCAGGAAGCCGACTGCGGCAAACCACGCCATTGCCGCGACCAGCGGAACATCGAATAACCCGCCCGTGTAGTACCGGTGAAAATCAATCGCAACGCCGCACAGAATCGAGCCGGCACTGTAGAACACGGCGGCTTTCAGAAATTGCCCATAAATGGTGTGCCAGAAGCCCCGGCTGCGTTTCCAAACCAGCCCGATCCCCGCAATCAGAACGATTTGTTCGAAGGCGTAGAGCACATCGAAGCTGTGCCCATATACCGCTTCATTCGGCGAAACATACTGCCACGGGATCACGATAAACAGATATAGGTAAAGCCACCACGTCAGCAGCAAAAAGAAATCGACCGATCCTACCCGAAGAGAGTGGTTGTTGCGCTGAATGTGCGGTTGCACCGCCAATGCCGCCATCATCGGAACGATGTGCAGGAACAGAACCACATCGGCAACAAAAGGATTCGGTACCTCTTGGCGCAGAAAGACTTCGAAGCAGGTCCATAGAATCTGCGCACACAGCCACATTCCGCAGCCCAACGCCATGAGAGCCCAGAAAAGCTGCTCTTTCTTGTCGCGGCTTTTGATGTTTGAGAGGATTGCCAGCGTTGCACACAACAGAAGAACACACTGTGTGAGGTCCCCGAAGGCTGTCAATCCGATGCTGCGCGAAGCCAGTGTCGACACGCCCACATGAACGCAGACCACTGCGCACACGATTCCCGTCCACTTGCTCGGTCGCCGCACGGAGATGAATCCCACTTTGAAAGTGTATGTTCACGCCCCCGCCTAATACGCATTACGGAAGTAACCATCTAGGCTTGGATTTCGACTGACGAATCGAGCGTAAAACTCTTAGCCAATCGCTGCCCTGAATCGCTCGGCAAACTGGAATACATCCTGATATGAGTTGTACAGAGGCACGGGCGCTACCCGGAAAGTATCGGGCTCTCGCCAATCTCCCACAATCCCTTCCGAGGCCATTTGCTCGCAGAGTGCGCGTCCATTCTGCCGGATTCGGATCGAGAGCTGTGCGCCACGCCGTTCTTTCTCGCTCGGTGTAATGACCGAAAAGCTCGCGGACTTTACTTGACTCAGCAGGAATTCGAGGTAGCTCGTCAACGAAATGCTCTTGGCTCGCAAACGTTCCATTCCGGCTTCGTGGAAGATATCCATCGATGCGCGCAGCACAGCCAGGCTCATAATCGACGGATTGCTTAGTTGCCAGCCTTCCGCGCCTGTCATCGCTTGAAAGTTTGGCCCCATCTGAAAACGCGAGCCTTCGTCATGTCCCCACCACCCCGCGAAACGTGGCATGTCCCAAGAACTGGCGTGCCGTTCATGAACAAAACAGCCAGCAACACACCCTGGACCGCCGTTCAGATATTTGTAGCTGCACCAAACGGCAAAGTCCGAGCCGCAATCATGCAGCGTCAACAGTAAGTTCCCCGCCGCATGCGCCAGATCGAAACCAACCACGCATCCCCGTGCATGACCGGCGCGGGTGATTCCTGCCATGTCGAATGCTTGCCCTGTCGCGTAGTTCACCCCGCCCATCAGGATCAGCGCTATCTCATCTCCCGAACGCTCGATCACAGCCTCAATTTGTTCATCACGCAGGCAAGACTCACCAGGCGGAGGAGTCAATTCGATCAGCGCAGTCGCTGGATCAAATCCATGAAATTGAATCTGCGATTTCACCGCATACTGATCCGATGGGAACGCACCCCGTTCCACCAGAATCTTGTGTCTGCCCCGTGTAGGACGGTAGAACGACGTCATCATCAGGTGCAGATTCACCGTGAGTGAATTCATCACCACAACTTCGATGGGCTTTGCTCCCACCAGAGCCGCGGTCTCTTCGGTCAGCAGCTTGTGGTAAGGCATCCATGGATTTTTTGCCCTGAAATGCGCCTCCACAGCCAGTTCCGCCCAATCGTCAAGTTCTTGCTGAATATATGCAGCCGCACTCTTGGGCTGTAGCCCGAGCGAGTGTCCGCACAGATATACGCAATCACAACCTGCATGTTTCGGAAATAAGAACCGTTCGCGGTAGGCTTTCAGCGGATCGCTTTCGTCCATCGCGATGGCGAAATCCTTGCCCGGTTGAAACTGGACATCGCTCACGCCGCCAGCTCCAAAGGGGTGAGATCGCGACGAATCAGCTTGTCCGCCCGATCCCAGTCGAGATCCTCCACCCGATCGATCCCCTTGCACAGTTCTGCCAGCATTCGGTCCTGAACGGCTCCGCGCGACAGGGCCACGGAGTAAGGAATGCGATGAAACGTCACCATTGCATACTTCGGGACGAAAAGTTGCGGATATTTTGCTTCCAGCGCCAGCTCGACTTTCTTTCGAAATAGAAACCGAGCGTCCGCAACTCGATCTCTCATCTCCACGAAATTTTCAATCGCCATGTCGGCGATCGCATCGGTATTGACTTTACGCTCTGTCTCGAACGCAGCAAACACTTGCGCCCAATCCGCGCCGTGCTGGTCAAGCAACTTAACCAGACAAGTACAATCTTCGAACCCGCAGTTGATGCCTTGCCCGAAGAAGGGAACGATGGCATGAGCAGCGTCTCCCAAGAGCAGAGATCTACCCTCCACATGCCAGGGAGAGCACTTGATCGTAACCATTGCACCCGTCGGGTTCGCTGCGTAGTTCTCCGCCAGTTGCGGCATTAGCTTGAGAGCGTCCGGAAATCGCTCTTCGAAAAAGCGAATTATATCGGCAGGTGCGCCGACACTGGCAAAACTCTCTGGCCCTTCAAACGGTAGAAACAGGATGCACGCGAAGCTGCCGTCGATATTCGGTAAGGCGATCAGCATGTGATTGCCCCTCGGCCAGATGTGAAGCGCGTTTGTCTCGAGCAAATGCTGGCCCTCAGCACCACCCGGAATCGTCAACTCCTTATAACCATAATCGAGATACTGTTGGGAAAAGTTGAAGCGACCAAGCTTGAGCATCTCGTTCCGCAGGGCGGACGCGGAACCATCGCAACCGATCACAACGCCGCTCTCTCGGCTCACATCTTCGCCGGTGTCTTCATCGCGTAATCGCACCGCACCGGTCTTCAAATCGTATCCCGTGCAGCGTTGGTTGAAGTGAATCGTCGCCCCCTGTTCCTCGGCGGCACTCATGAGCGCGATGTTCAGTTCGGCTCGCGAAATCGAGTTGATGACCTCAGTCTCATTTTTCCCATAAGGTTGGAAGGTAAGCTCTCCGGAAGTGGAATGCATCATCCGCCCCTTCATCGGGATGATGATGCTCCGCATCCCCTCCCATATCCCGGCCTGCTGCAACGCGTAAATGCCACGAGTCGAGAGCGCGAGATTGATCGAGCGTCCTGCACTTATCCGCACCTTCCGCAGGTCCGGCCGCCGCTCGTAAATTTCCACCGCGAAGCCGCGCTGTCTCAACAGAATGGCCAGAAGCGGGCCATTCAATCCGCCGCCAATCAGAGTCACTTTCTCAGGGGACGATTTCATGTCAGATGAAAACACCGGATGTTCGAGGAACGAGTGATAGAGGGACGCCTTACTCGGTCAGCAGCGTCCTAGCTTCCCATAATTCCGGAAAGAACTTCTTGTCGAGTGTCAGCTTCAGATAAGACGCTCCTGCGCTTCCCCCAGTGCCCATGCGAATACCGATAATGCGCTCAACTAATTGAATGTGCCGCAAGCGCCAACTCACCACCAGTTCATCGAATTCCGTAAGGCGTTCACACACATCGATCCAGTCGCGGTAATGGTGCTCATCTTTATAAAGCGCATGCACCGCCCGGGCGCGGGCTTCAAATACCTCCCGCTCTGTCGCCCCCTCGCGCGCGGGGGGTAGCTTGCCGATCGCTAGTAACGCTCCAAAGAATACGTCTCGCAGCGATGGCTCCTCCAGACTCCGTTTCAAGCTCGCATAGGCCTCCGGAGTTGGCCGGTGATAACGAAGCATCTTCTCGTCCTTCAGCCCACACAAAAATTCGATCTCTCGAAATTGCTCAGACTGAAATCCGCTGGCTGGCTCCAGCAGCCCACGAAAGGCCAGAAAATGCGTCGGCAGCATCGTTTCCAGAATCGTGAACTGCTCCACCAGCACGCGCGTGATCTCCGTACACCGGCGCAGAAGTCGCGCTGCTTCGTAAACTTCGTCATGCGATTCCGGCGCAGCCCCGGATCTTCGCAAATTGACGACCACCGCATCAAGATCGTGCAGCAACTCCTTAAACCACAACTCATAGGTCTGATGCACCACAATAAATAGCAACTCATCGTGATGGATTGGCGAAGACTGCGGCTTCTGCAGCTCCAGTAATTCCGGAACTTTCAGATACGAGCTGTAAGTCAGCTGCCCTGGCTCCGGCGCAACCGGGGAAGAACTGATCACTGCCTCCCGTCCTTTATCTCCGGCCTCCAGCGATTCGGGTCGAAGATTCAGAAACCGTTTTGCATTCCCGCCCAGTAGCTTGACCTTGTAATGCTGCGGCAAATTACTTTGCCGGATGAGTGAGCCCACGTGTTCTTCGCCAAGAGGAAAAGGATAGTCCGACCCGAGCATCACCTGATCCGCTCCCATCGTTCCTACGAGAAATTGCAGCGCCCGCTGGTCGAACACGGCTGAATCCGTATGGAAGCGATTGAGATAATGGCTCGGGGGATGTTGGCATTCTCCCCGCGCGACTTGTTGATGATGCCATGCATTCTCCAGTCGCCCCAACAGAAATACGAAACTTCCACCGCCGTGCGCGAAACATATGCGCAACGAACTCGGCAGCCGGTCGAATGCTCCGCTCAAAATCAGCGCGACCACTGAGAGCTGTGTCTCCGCCGGCATGCCCACTGTCCACGGCATCATGTACTTCGGCATCCGCTCCCGGCCAAACATCTCCCATGGATGGACGAGCACCGCCGCGCCCTCATCTGCGCAGTGGTGCAGGAAAGTCACAACCCCGGGGTCATCGAGATTCTTGCTTCCAATGTGATTGCCAATCTGCACGCCCAAGTGTCCGGCCCGCATGCACCGGCTAAGCTCTTTGCAAGCAGCGTCAACGTCCTGCAGCGGCACCTGACAAAAGGATTTCAGCCTGTTCTTTCCTCGGCTGCAAAGCTCTAGCGCCGCGTCGTTAAATAATTGCGCGCAGTCCAGCGCGTGTTCCACCGGACGCTCGTAAGCAAATAGCACTGGAGTGGCGGAGATGATCTGCAGGTCGACACCATCGCGATCCATCTCCTGCAGTCGCACCTCCGGATCCCAACACGCCGCATAAATTTGCCGGAAGAAGCGATCTCCGACCATAATGTCCGCTTTCCCCGGCTCAGTGTGTTTGATCCAGGGCCAGTCCGGCGTGCCGTAGCGCGCCGCCAGGTCAGGCCATGCACTGGGGAAGAAGTGGTTATGAATGTCGATCACTCGCATGCTTACTTGCCCGGATGAATCGTGCCGCACTTCTTGCATTTGCGCCGGCTTTCGTTGCCATAGAACTGTTCGAAAAGCGGTGGCAAATCCTTAACGATGCTCTTCAGCTTTACTTCCGCTCGATAAATCAACTGGTGACAGTTCGGACAGTACCATTCGAATGCATCCAGTGAACCCTCCGGCCGCGGCACTTCAATCACTACGCCGATCGTTTCAGCTGGCCTCTGTGGCGAATGGCGCATGTGCTTCGGCAAAAGAAATATTTCGCCTTCCTTGATCGGTATTTCGAGCGGTGGCTTTCCCGGGGTCTCCATGATGCGGAGAGATATGTTGCCCTTCAACTGGTAGAAAAATTCTTCGGTGGGATCGTCATGATAGTCGCGCCTCTGATTTGGCCCGCCCACCACCGTCACCATCATTTCTCCGTCTTCCCAAACTTGCGCGTTTCCCACCGGAGGTTTGAGCTTCTCTTTGTTCTCCGCGATCCACGCCTGAAAGTTGAAAGGCTTCAGATCTTTTATCGACGCCATCGTTTCTCCTATGGCTGCGGCTTGTACGCCATGGCCCTGATCTCGATCAGCAAATGCGGATGCGGCAATTGATGCACGGCCACGGTCGTTCTCGCCGGGCCTTGGTGATCAAAAAAATCGCCGTACACCTCGTTGTACCCGGCGAAGTCATTCATGCTCACCAGGTATGTGGAAATTTCGACTACATCCTGCAAGCCTGAGCCCGCACTCTGCAAAATGTCGCGAATGTTTTCCAGCACTGCGCGCGTTTGTTCGCGGATGTCGAGCCGTGTCGTGCCCAACGGATCGACTTCCGCCCCGGCAATCGTGTCATCAGCCCGGCGCGCACTGGTTCCAGAAACAAACAAGAAATCGCCAGCCCGCTTGAGGTGTGGATATTTTCCGCGTGGCGCCGCTTTTCCTGCGACGACTTTGCTCTCCGTCCTGCTCATTTCTCTCGGGTTGACCTTTCACCGTATTTGCGTTTGGTCTGCAGTTGGTCCGCTCAGAGGCGAATGCAAACATTATTCAACTCCGAATAGAAATTCAGCGAGTGCATTCCGCCCTCCCGGCCGATGCCGGAAAGACCCGCCCCACCAAACGGCGTTCGCAGATCGCGCAAAAACCAGCAGTTGACCCACGTAATGCCCACATTCATCTGTTGCGCCACGCGATGACCACGCTTCAAATCGCTGGTCCAGATCGACGCCGCCAGCCCGTACTTCGTGTCGTTGGCAATTGCTACCGCTTCTTCTTCGGAATCAAACGCCGCGACGTGGCACACGGGGCCAAAAATTTCTTCCTTCACGCAACGTGCCGTTTCCGGCAACCCAGTATAGATGGTGGGCTGCACATAGAAGCCTTGGTCGCGACCGTCGCCGAACGTTGGAATACTCCCTCCAGTTACGACCGTCGCCCCTTCTTCGCGAGCAACTCCGAAGTAGGAAAGAACTTTTTCGCGATGCTGAGCAGAAATCAGCGGTCCCAGGTTCGTCTTTTCATCCTTGGGCCAGCCCGAATGCAAGCTTTCCGCTTTTCTTTTCAGTGCCTCCACAAATGCGCCGAAGATTTTCCTCTCCACGTAAACTCGCTCCGCGCACAAGCAGACTTGCCCAGTATTCAGAAACACGGCATCAGCTAGGCCATTCACCGCCTCTTCAAAATTGCAATCCGCAAATACGACCGCCGCATTCTTTCCACCCAGTTCAAACGAAACTGGCTTCACCGTAGATGCCACCGCTTTCATGATGGCCGCTCCGGTTCTGGATTCGCCGGTAAACGTGATCGCGTCCACATCGGGATGTTGCGTCAATAACTCGCCCGTGGATCCCGGACCGAACCCGTGCACCACGTTATAGACCCCGCTCGGAATCCCTGCATCCTGCATCGCCTCGGCGAGAAGCGTTGCCGTGGCCGGAGTTTCCTCCGATGGTTTAACCACCACCGCATTCCCGCAAGCTAGCGCGGGCGCGACTTTCCAGGTGAGCAGCAGCAGCGGAAGATTCCACGGTGTGATTACGCCGACCACACCCAGCGGCTTGCGCACCGCGTAGTTCAAAGCCGTTGTCCCGTCGGGCATTTCCATCTGAAACGATTCCAGTCCGGCCATCTTAACCAAGTCGGCAAAGACGCGGAAGTTCGCTGCCGCACGAGGGACATCGAGCTTTGACGCCAGGGAGATCGGCTTGCCAGTATCGGCGATCTCGGCTTGAACGAAACAATCGAATCGCTTCTCGATCGCGTCCGCAACCCTGTGCAATCGTGCCGCCCGCTCGCGGACTCCGAGTCGTTCCCAATCGCCGCGCAGCGCCCGCCGGGCCGCGTGTACGGCCTCGTCCACTTGCGCTGTGTCGGCCGCGGTCACTTGCGCGATCACTGTCCCGTCCGCCGGATTCACATCCGCGAACTCTTGCTTGCCGGGCACGAAACGGCCGTCAATGTAGTTCTGGATTAATTTCACGAAATCCCCAGGCGGGTCTTGGCAATCGTAGCAGCCGGGCAGGAAACGAGGCAATCGCAGGAACCGCTAGCTTTGCCGTTCTTCCAGGTAGCGCCGCAATGCATCACGCCAGGACGGCATTTCAATTCGTAGTTCCCGCAAGCGCACTGGAGACAGCACTGAATACGCTGGCCGAGGAGCAGGCCGCGCCATCTGTGCGCTGCTCACTGGCCGCACGGTTGTCGGGAGTCCCGCGCTCCGCACGATCTCCTGCGCGAACTCAAACCAGGTGCAATCTCCAGCGTTGGTAACGTGCACAATTCCGCCGGCACTCTGTCGGCACAATTGTGGAATCGCCCGCGCCAGGTCAACCACGTAGGTCGGACATCCGCGCTGATCGTTGACGACGTCCAGCGCGGGACGGTTCGCTGCCAGTTTCAAAATCGTATCGGGAAAACATTTTCCCCCAACTCCAAACAGCCACGATGTTCTCACGATGCAGCAGTCCCGCATCAACTCGAGCAGTTTGATCTCTGCCTCCGCCTTGCTGCGTCCGTATACGCTCTGCGGGTTGCGCGGATCGTCAATCTCATACGGTGCGCTCTTTTTTCCATCAAATACGTAATCGGAACTCAAGAAGAGGAGCCGAGCCCCAACTTCCTTCGCCGCCGCAGCCACATTCGCGGCACCGTCGCGGTTCACCGCAAACGCCAGTTCCTGATTGCTCTCGCAGCCATCCACATCGGTGTAGGCAGCGGCCAGCACGATCCAGTTTGGATGTGTTTCCCGAACCACTCGCCGCACGCTGTCCGCATCTCGGATATCTGCATCATGCGAACGGAGTCCGGTAACCGCATCTCCACTCCATTCGTGCATGAGGGCCTTGCCTAGCAGGCCCGAAGAACCAAAGATGGTGACTCGCATTGGGATCTAGTCGAAAGTCTCGGCGTCGGCGAAAGCCACGCCCCGCTGGTCCTTTGCCGATACGATCGGCTCGCCGTCCAGTTCCCAGTTGATCTTGAGTTGGGAATCATGCCAGGCAAGGGTTCGTTCGTACTCGGGCGCGTAAAAATCGGTTGCCTTGTAGAGCACGTGAGCCTTTTCCGAAAGCACACGGAATCCGTGCGCGAAGCCCACTGGGATCCACAGCATGCGCTGGTTTTCTCCCGACAGTCGCACCGCTTCCCATCGCCCAAAAGTCGCAGAACTCCGGCGCATGTCGACGGCAACATCCAGAATCTCTCCCTCCGCAACCCGTACAAGCTTTCCCTGAGGATGCTTCACCTGATAATGCAGGCCTCGCAAAACATTGCGGGAAGAGTAGGAATGATTATCCTGCACAAAACTTTCGACGATTCCTGCATCTGCCATGCCTTTCTGGTTGTAGCTCTCCAGGAAAAACCCACGCTCATCGCGAAACACGCGGGGCTCAAGAACGAATACCTCCGGCAGGGAAGTTGCGATTTTCTTGATTGCATTGGTTGCTGGCGGAATGGCATCAACTCTACTCATCAAAATACCTTCTCTCGCAAGAGTTGTAGCAGATAAGCGCCGTAACTGTTCTTCTTCATCGAATTACCAATCTTTTCCACCTGCTCCGCCGTAATGTAACCCGAGCGCAGCGCGATCTCTTCGGGACAAGCCACCATCAGACCCTGTCTCTTCTCGATCGCCTGAATGTAGAGCGATGCGTCCATCAACGATTCATGCGTTCCAGTGTCCAGCCACGCCATCCCGCGCCCCATGACCACAACCTCCAACTGGCCGCTTTCCAGATAGACTTTATTCACGTCCGTTATCTCGAGTTCTCCGCGCGCACTCGGCTTTAGTGCCTTCGCGATCTTTACCACCTGATCGTCATAAAAATAAAGTCCGGTTACCGCGTAACGCGATTTCGGCTGCGAAGGTTTTTCTTCAATGCTCAGCGCCTTCCCTGATCTGTCGAATTCCACCACCCCGTATCGCTCGGGATCATGCACGGGATACGCAAACACCCGTGCGCCATGGGTCTTACTAGCAGCTTCTCGCAGGTCTTTCGCCAGGTCGTGTCCATAAAAAATATTGTCACCCAGAACAAGCGCACAAGCACTCTCTGCCAGGAAAGTCTCGCCTAACAGGAAAGCCTGTGCGATTCCCTCCGGCTTCGGCTGCACTTTGTATTCCAGGCGAATTCCGAATTGGCTTCCGTCTCCCAGCAACGCCTGAAACTTGGGCACATCCTCTGGAGTCGTAATCAGCAGAATTTCGCGAATGCCCGCCAGCATAAGCGTGCAGAGCGGGTAATAGATCATCGGCTTGTTGTAAACCGGGAGCAGGCTCTTCCCGATGGCATGGGTTATGGGATACAAACGTGTTCCCGATCCGCCGGCCAGAATGATTCCTTTATAGCTTGTGCTGTTTGAGGTTTGCATTTTGAAATTTGCTTCGGAGGACACGCTCAAGAATATTGAGTTTCAATCCATTTACGATAGCTGCCGGTGGTAACACCTCGAACCCATTCTTCATTCTCCAGATACCAGTGCACGGTCTTGCGAATCCCACTCTCAAAGGTTTCCCGCGGACGCCAGCCGAGTTCGCGTTCAATTTTACGTGCATCCATCGCATAACGCCGATCATGTCCCGGACGATCCTTCACAAACGTGATCAGGCTGCGGCGCGGCGATCCGCGGCTTCCCGCCATTTCGTCCACCAAATCGCAAATGGTCTCGACGATCTCGAGGTTGCGTTTCTCGTTCCATCCGCCAACGTTATACGTCTGACCTACCTGCCCTCGCTTCAGCACTGTCGCAATCGCTTCGCAGTGATCCTCCGCGTACAGCCAGTCGCGAACGTTTTGGCCATCCCCATACACTGGCAGAGGCTTACCGTTCAGCGCATTGAGGATTACCAGCGGTATCAATTTTTCCGGAAACTGAAAGCGTCCATAATTATTGGAACAGTTCGTTGTCAGCGTGGGCAACCCGTATGTGTGATGGTAAGCGCGCACAAAATGGTCCGAAGCCGCCTTCGACGCAGCATACGGACTGTTTGGAGCATAAGGAGTGTTTTCAGAAAAAGGTGCGTCGTTCGGCCCCAGGGAGCCGAAGACTTCGTCGGTGGAAACGTGGAGGAAACGAAAATCGTTGCTCTGTTGCACGTCCAGTCTTCCCCAGTATGCCCGCACCTCTTCGAGCAACGCGAAAGTTCCATCGACATTGGTACGGATGAACGCGTCTGGCCCCAGTATCGAGCGATCGACGTGGCTCTCCGCCGCAAAATGCACGACGGCGCGCGGCTTCCGACGATCGAATAGGCCGCGCACCAGCGTGCGATCCGCAATATCGCCTTCGACAAATTCATACCGCCGGTCGTTCGCGATGGTTGCGAGGTTGTGTAAATTGCCGGCGTAAGTGAGTTTGTCGAAGTTCACCACCGAAGCAGATTCCTGCTCCAGCCAGCGCAAAATGAAGTTGGACCCGATAAAACCTGCTCCGCCGGTGACGAGGATCGTGTTATCCATGAGGTGGCAATCTTGCTCGCTTGAAATGGCTGGCTGCGCCTTCAGTATCCCTGTGAGAGCCGACTTGTCATTGTAAACAAAAAGGACGGGAATGATCCCGTCCTGATGGTCATCCACTCGATTTTGGTCAACTCTCGACCTTCGTCCGCGGCGATCTTTCGGGTTGTTTATCCCGCCTTTTGCCGGGAGTCCCGTGCCACCGTCGCGCTTACTACAGGCTTTCGAGCCGGACTCTCCGGCAAGTCCCAGCCCATCAGCTCAAAATACTCCCGTTCGATCTCCGCCGCGATGTCACCCCAGTCATATTCGTCGCGAATGCGGCGTTTTGCAGCCACTCCAGCAGCCTCCCACACCGCCGGATTCGCGATCAGGAATTGCAGGCGATCCGCCAGGTCTGCCACGTCGCCTCGCCGGAAAGTGAACCCAGCCCCTTCCATGGCCTCTCGATTTTCCGGGATGTCGCTGGCCAGCACACACACTCCCGCACCCATTGCATCCAGCAAGGCAAGGGACAGGCCTTCCAGGTCGGACGGCAAGACGAACACCGCGGCGTTCGTCAGCAACTCGTCGAGAACCTCGCCCGATACCCAGTCCAGTATCTTGACGCGTTCACTGGCATGAGTGCGCAGTTCGCGTGAATAGTCGTCACAATAGCTCGATGCTCCCGCCATTACCAATTTTAGGTTCGTATCCAACCGCTCATATGCTTCAACCAGTCGGTGACAACCCTTCTCCGGTGAGAACCTTCCCAGGAAAAGAATGTACTTGCCAGGCTCCAGTCCCCAAGCAAGAATCTTGTTTGGCCGCCGTTGTTCACGCATCAGTCCACCGTTCGGCACGTACGAAGTCCCCGCTCGGTGCGTATCCCAGAAATACCGCCGCAACGTCCGCGAAACGACCATCGTGCTGGTCGGCAACCTCACGGCTGCCCGCTCCCCAATGCGAAGCACCATCGAAGCGATAACGCCCCATTTCTTGCGTTGCCAATCGAGGCCCTGTACCGTCACTACTGTTTTCTTTCCCACGAGACGTGGAATAAAGGAGAACAATGCCGGCCCCAGAGCGTGGTAGTGCACCACGTCGCAAGGCTCGAACAATACGTGCCACGTGCTCAGAAACGTGTGGACTAATGTTTCCAGGTGCTTGGATCGTATTGCTGGCAACCGCACCACGCTCATGCCGTTGTGTTCACCTACCGCGGGTGTGAAGTAACTTCTGCAATAGGCCGTCACCTCGTGCCCCATTCCGGCCAATCGTTTTCCAACTTCCTCGTAATACGTCTCGATGCCGCTGTACTTTGAGATCACGCCCCGTCCTCCGATGAACGCAACCCGCAGAATTTTCTTTCGCGACACAGAAGCCGTGGACGTCGCGTCAATCTGTAACGCTGGCGCTAACTCAACCTGCAAGCGACCGAGACTGCCGCGTGCGCGTCCATCCACAATACTTCTTGTCGTAATAGCAACGGGTGCGGTTGCTCCTCGGGCGGCTCGGGGCCCGTGTTGCATTGATCGGTTCTTATCATCTGCCAGCCGTTCATACAAGCCAATCAAAGCCTTGTAGTGCGCGTCCGGAGTATAGTGTTGCTGCACCAGTTCTCTTCCGGCATGCCCCATTTTGTCCGCCAGCTCCGGTCGCGAGCTGAGAGACTCTATCGCCGACGACAGCTGCGCCACATTTCCGGTTTCGTATAACAGTCCCGTTTCACCCTCACGCACCAACTCACGCCGTGAACCCAAGTCCGAAGCTATTACAGTTCTCGCGTGCGCGTACGATTCAAGGATCGTCTTGCCGAGCGTTTCATAAGCGTGCGTCGGCAGCACGGTGAAACTCGAGTCACGAATGGCGCGATCCAGTTCCGTCCCCTGGATGTGGCCCGTAAATTCAACGTTAGTCAGCCCCAACGCAGTACTCAGCTGCTGCAAATTGTTGCGCTCCGGTCCGTCCCCCGCGACTGTCAAGCGGAGACGAGGCAAGGTCTGCATAGCGCACAGCAGGTCATGTACCCCCTTCTCCGGTGATAATCGACCGAAGTAAAGCAGCGGAGGGTTTTCTATACTTCGCACCCTCACATCCTTGACCACTTGGAAATGTGGAAGAACCTCGAACACCCCCGCGTCCCATCCATGCTCGACAAACTTGTCACGCACGAATCGGCTGGGAGCAAGAAAGCAGCCCACGCACCTTCGATAAGTTCCCAACCACTTGTGAAAATAGGCTTCTGTTACGAGGGTCGCTCGTGCGGCTGTCCCCGGATAGCATTTTTCCTTCATCGCGTGCCAGAATTTCCCGCCCTTGCACGCCTCGCAGGCTTCACCCCGTAGAACCAGGTTATAGCTGGGACAAAGCACCTTGAAGTCATTCAAGTGATAGACGACGGGAACTTTTTGCACCTCGAGCTCCCACAGTATCGACGGCGATAAATGGTGATAGATATTCCGCACGTGTGCTACGTCAGGCCGAAACTCCGCGATCATCGCCCGAATCCGCCGTCGCGCCTCCAGCGAATAGATCGCGTGACCAGCAAGCCGTGCGCGGTCGAACCACCCGGGCCGGTTCTTGAAGTTCATATACGGCACGAAATGTTGGTCGTAAGGCGTGGGCTTGCCCCGTGAGTCGGCCATAGCAAACAGCGCCACTTCGTGACCCTTGGAACGCATCAGTTCCATAACCTCGAACAGGTAAGCCTCAGTACCGCTAAACGGAAAGTTATATTTATTGCAATACAGAATTCTCATGAACGACGCTCCAATCACGGGGTGCGGCCAGTCGACGGAAGAAGTAGCCAAAATGCGTAAGATTCGTCTCGCGGCAGAAGTTATTGCGTACATACGCGCGGGCCGCGAGCCGGATCCAGTCCACTCGATTCCCCGGCTCGTGACCGGTGTCGCGCATCAAGGTCTGAAGGAAAAGAATTCGCTGCACGAAGTCCTCCAGTTGCCCGGGCTGATACAGAAATCCCGTCTTCCCGGGAATGACCAGTTCTGGGATACCCGTGATCGCCGGCGCGAGCACGATTCTGCCCCGCGCCATGGCTTCCATAAGTACCAGTGGAATTCCCTCACTGCGGCTCGTAAGGACAATCACATCGGCTTTTCGGTAGAGCGAATCGATGTCATCCCTGGCGACGTGCCCCAGCAGCGTGACCCGGTCTTGCAGGCCATTCTGTCGGATCAACAATTCCAGAGCTTGACGCTCCGGTCCTTCGCCCGCAACGAGACACTCAAAGTTCGCTCCAGAATCGCGCAGGCGAGCGCATGCATGTACAAGAAATACGTGATCCTTTACTGCATGCAGCCGGCCTACAGCCAGCAGCGTGAATTTGCGTTTGTCGCCAAGATCGACCCGAATAGCGGACTTCGCGGGTAAAGGCACATCCACGCCAAGGCGAGACACAATAATTTTTGCCGGATCAATCTGCCGAAAGTGTTCCAAGACATAGCGGCGGTTGAAATCAGAAATCGTTACGCAAAAAAGGCAATTAGCCAGCTTGGTATCGAGATAAGTACCATGCAGCAACAAGTCAGACCCATGAAGAGTGAGACTGAAACCTATGCCCAGGAATCGAGCCGCGATCATTCCAATCCAGGACCCAAAATAACCGTGATGCACGTGGATGTGATCCACGCCGCATCCTTGCAGCAGGATGGCGTAATACGCCCCGAGCCACGTGTGCATCAAAGCTTTTACTCGGACCTTGAGTGGTTCCTTTCCTCGCATCAGGATGCGCGCGACTAATCTTGAAATCCGATTCCAGCGTCGAACAAACAAACCTAGAGCCCGCAGAAGAGCCATTGCTCGCACTGGTTGCAGACACAGAACCTCATCGGAAGAAAATTGGCTCGTCGCTGTCTCCGACCGCCTTACGCTTCCCGGAATCACCCTTACTCCCCGCCGGCGCAATTCCTGGATTTCTTCGCCGACGTAAGGTTCCACGGAGACAGGGAATTGGTTCGCGAGATAAGCGACCGTAAGCATTTGCACACGAACAAGAGATTCTGAAACGGAAGTGATTGAGATTGGTTTAAGCTGCAGACTCGCGAACAGTCTGAAGAGGATGGCTCACGTGCGTCCGCAGTCTCTAGCGGCGCGGCGCCGTTGCGCTGCCAACATTCCAGCCATCGTGAAAAGAAGCCCATTCACGAACTGATAGTTCATGACGACCACGCTCGCGTTTACCCAGTAAACCCCAAGCAGAACAGGCCACATCGCGTGGAACCGATGATTCAGCAGGCCAATACGTTCCTCTCGCGGAACCCGGCATCGCCCCAGCCTGAATAGTTCCCACATCAGCCAGACATAAAGTGCCAACCCGAGGACGCCGTGCTCCACCAGCAATTCCAGGTAAGTATTGTGCGGATACAGTTCCTTCTCGTTATAGCCGCTGACGTGCCGGGCCAACTCCAAAGGCATCTGATTCACCCCCCACCCGGCGAGAGGCTTTTCCAGGAACATTTGCCACCCACCCGTGTACACGGCTTCGCGAAAGTCCAGTGGCCCGGATTCATACAGTCGTTCCGTGAGCGCTTGCCGTTGATCATCAAAACTCATCACGACAAGTAACGACACGGCTCCCAATAGTGCAAGAGCGACGCACACCTGGCGCAAGCGCCGATTGCGCGAGCGCAAGATCAGCACACCCACGCTGACCCCGAATGAGAGCCAGACGGCGCGCGTCATCGTTGCCAGAATTGCAACCGGCAGGGAGGCTAGCAGCACGACGGCTTTTAGCCCGCGGATTCTCCCTCGCAGTACCGAATGCAGTGCCAGCAGACCGAGCAAGTTCAGCGAGACCCCATTCGCTACAGCTTGGAGGAGCGGGCCACGCGCCCGGTCGACATGGTATCCAAGGCTTTCATCCAGTATGAAGCGTGGAAAGATGAGTGATTTCGCGCCCACCATGAAAGCAATCGACGTGAAACAAAGGTAAGCAAGTACCACCAGCGCGAATAGTTCGAATTGCTCTAACCGCCGCTCCTCTCGAAATACGAGCACTGCCAAATGAAAAAGTGCGAACGGCACGATGAACTTTGCCGCCAGCAATGACCATGTCTGACAGTCGAACGGCTGACCAATTACACTCGCGACCGCCAGGAGCATGAGGCCGAGCATCGGCCACGTGGCCCGCTCCAGCACCAGCAAGCGCTGGCCGGCGACCACTGTCTGTCCGATTACCCCAAGCAACAGCAGAACGAAAGCTACGCGGTCGATCTCATAGAAAGGTACGTCAGGATGCCGCAGCAACATGGCGGCGAGCGCGCAGAGAAACAATGCGGTCGGGATTGTCATCAGGGCTTGCAACGGCCGAAGCGCCACCCTGATGCCTCGTGCTCCCGCACCGGCGACCCAGTCGACCGGCGCCGCGATGCCTGGAGAGGTTGACAACATTACTCCCCACTCCCACGCAGCACGGCTCCTGCCGTCTTCAACAGAATGAGCAAGTCCATCTTTACGCTCCACGAGCGGATGTACTCAACATCCAGCTTTACGCCGATTTGGAAAGATGGATTCTGCCGCGCCGTGACCTGCCAAAGCCCCGTCATTCCCGGTAACACGTCAAGGCGGCGCAAATGTTCTATCGCGTAGGCACACACATCATCCAGCGGGTGCGGCCGCGGTCCAACCATGCTCATCTCGCCCTTCAGCACGTTCCATAACTGAGGAAGTTCGTCCAGACTGTAGCGACGCAGAAATCGCCCAACGCGCGTGATTCGTGGATCGTTTTTGATCTTGAAGAATGGTCCCTGTCGCTGATTGCGCTCGCGCAGCGCTTCTTTAAGTTCGTCCGAATCCCTTACCATGGTCCGGAACTTGTAGCACTGGAACGGCCGCCCCTTTCGTCCCGCACGCGCCGCCTTATAAAGAACTGGACCAGGAGAATCCAGCTTGATCAGCATCGCAATCAACACCAGAGCCGGAGCCAACATGAGCAGAGCAATACCAGCCCCCGCAATATCCAACGCACGCTTTTGCCGCAGGGCTTGAACCGGCAGCTTTTCTTCATGCAGCGAAATCAGCGGGATGGTTCCAATCCTCTCCGGTTCCCCGGCTGGCTCGCAACCAAACAAATGAGGCGCCATCTTCACATCCAGCCGCAGTTGCCGCGCCGTGTTGATCACACGCAGCGTCCGGTCCAGATCGTGCGGAGATGCCAAGATCACTTCATCCACGAAGGCGGTGCGCGCCAGTTCCACCAGGTTGCTGGTGCGTCCTACCACCCCGTTTCCCAGTGGCTTCTGGTCATCCAGAAAGCCGCAAACCGACCGGTCCATCTCCGGATGCTTGCTCAGGTAGCTGGCAATTCGGCGGCCCAGCGGACCCGCTCCTACGATGAGTACGTTGCGCACGCCCCGAATGGCGCGCAGACTCCGCTGTTTGCCGTCCCATTCGGTCCTTCGCCATCCCCAGAGTGTGACAAAGTGCAGCAGGCCGGCGCTCCAGACCGTAGCCGCCACCAGCATTGAGCCACCTTGCAGTTGCAACGCCGCGCTCAACACCAGCGTTCCCCATAACACGGCCTTGCCTAGCGTCTGCCTTTCCTTGCTTCGATATGCCTCGTCATAAAGCCCTCTGTTCCGACAGTTCAACAACTGGATCAGAACCCCGTGCAGAAGAGCGATCCCGACAAGAGCCGGAGAAACAACCGACGTCCGTAGCGCTCCAGGAAATGCTGGCATCCGCGAGAAAACAATCTGTAGACGGAGATAAATCTGCGTCACCAGAATCCAATTGAGCATCACCAAGGCGTAGTCTTTGAGCGTCGATCCCAGCCAGCGTTCGACCTCCTCACTCTCCGTTACCTTCGGCAGAATGGGCGTAAGAAGTTTCGGGCTAGGGTTCTCGCTGGACCATGGGAGCGTCGCGGTCGGGTGGGTCAAGAAGCTTGCCCCCGTGCCGCGCGAAGGTTTTTTCTTGCCCCAGTCGACCGACCCCGACCCGGGGATCAACCGCGCAGCCCATTCGGTCCCCGGGGATTTCTGGCTTGGATTTACCTGAAGGGACGACACGTTAGACCAATTCCAGCTCATATCCCTGGATCTCAACCACCAGCGAACGCTGGATCGATTGAATCGAAATCATCAGTTTGTCTTTTTCTTGCTCTAGCAGAATCCCTTCTAATCCGTGCAGACAACCACCACGGACTCGCACGCGCTGTCCCGCATGCACAAAAGCGTGAAGAGAAAAGAGACCCTTCTTTTCCAGCAAAAGCTGCAGATCTTCGATCTGCTTCTCAGGCACCGCTGTCACCGTCCCTCCGAAGCTCACGAAACGAATCAGCCCCGCGGTTTGCAAAACCGCTTGGCTCGATTCCCGGGACTGATCGAGATGTACGAACGCGTATCCAGGAAACAAAGGGCGTGCCACTGCCTTGCGCCGGTCGCTCCACCTGTGATTTTCAGTGAACACTGGAAGGAAGACCTCGAAGCCCTTGCTGTGAAGCTGCGCGCTCACCTTTTTTTCAAACCGGTGACGCGTCTCAACCGCAAACCACTGTTGCAACTTGTCATCTCCAACCTGCCGCGGCCACGATGTCATTACGCGGCCATCTGCCTGCCCCACGCCATAGCTACCGCTCATTGAGTCCCGTCGCCATTTTCGTCTCATTTTGCACAGCGTTATAAGAATTCAGGTCCGCTACAAGGAGCAATCCAACAGATCGCTAAAGCAGGCGATAAATTCCTTCCGGTATTGGGAAGGTTCTCTCGCTAAGCACTGTCCCCAGAATTCGAGACTGTGCGGCCAACCCTTCTTTGATCTTTCGAGCTGTTGCTCTTCGCGTGCTATGAGCCGCCAGCACTAAAATGATCCCGTCCGTCAACTGTCCCAACAGCGCAGCCTCGCTCGATGTACCCGCTACCGGGCCTTGAATGACAAGGTATTCGAACTCAGCCCGCAATCGCGCCAGGCAAGAAATCCAATGATGTTCCCTCCCGGATGCGTCGGCGTACTCACAAAGCGCGCTCTTCGGTACGCGCCAAAGGTTCGTTGTCATTTGCGTGGACCAGGATTTGATCGCAGCGTTTTCCTTGCCGGGACCGCGAATACCCCGGACCTCAGCCAGACTTGGTTCGAACTCCACCAGCGCCACCTCGGCGTGAGTCTCGAGCGCCAGAGACCGTGCGACTTGATTACAGATACTTGCGACATCCAGCCGCGGCTCGGCCGCGCTGAAGACAACTTCTTTTACCGGATGGACACCCCCGGCAAAGAACACCAGCCGTACCAAGCCGCGAATTTGTTCCTGTGCAAAATCCTCGGGGCTCCAAACATTCTTTTCGCAAGAGTCTTCCACTTGACGCAGGACCGTTTCCGCAGCCGTCGTCTCAACAACCTCGGATGTTGGCAGTATGTCTGCCCGCGCGCTCATACCGTCTCCTTCATGCGGATAACCGCCTGCCACCCGTTGCCGGTAGCGAAGCCAACACTGGGATTTCCAAACAAGTCAGCACTTCCTCAGGCGTGCGCAGCGCAGGATCGAGATAATCGGTGGTAAACGCGGCCGCTGTGCCGGTGGTCAGGGCCACCACAAAGCCGACCAATATCACTCCTCCCGCTGGCCACACCGGCAGTGCAGGCACCACGGGCTGCTCTGCGATGGCCACGTTCACGATGCCACCTTCGTCCAACGCGTCTCCCATCCGCGACTCTTCCCGTTTTTTCACATAAAGTAGATAGTTTTCCTGCGCGGCATCCTTGCTGCTCGTCAGATCATCCTGGGCAATTGCGTCTTCGCCCAACCGGCGGGCCAGCCCGCGATATTCGCCTATCTCCGTGCCGGTCTTCAGTCGTCGTGCCTCCAATCCCTCCAGATCGACGCGCGCCTTTTGCAGCTCCGCTTTAGCCCATTCATAGTTAGTATTTTTGTCCGTGGTTTCGTCGCGCACCGGAGTTGCTCCCTCGGCTGCGATCGCAGACTTAGCCTGCAGGATCTGCTGTTCCACCTCCTGCACCAGGCGATGGCTCGGCTCAAACTTGGTCAAGAGCTGGGTCTTCTTCAACTCCAGATCCAGCAGGCCTGCCTTCAAAGCCCGCAACAGCTCAGGATTATCCGCCGTCCGCACCTGGGTCGTGCTGCGCTCCGGTAACTCCGCCACTTCAGCGTTCAGCTCTCGCACGCGACGCTCTGTCTCCGAGATCTCCACCTGGGTCTGCCGGTAACTGGCCTCAACCGCATCCAGCCTGTGCAGCACCAGATCGCGCTCCTGTGCGGCTTCTACAACGCCGTGACTTTTCGTGAATGCAAGCAATTTCCCTTGCGCGTCCTCCAGTTGTTGTCGCGATTCTCCTGTCTGCTGGTCAAAGAAATGAAGCTGCCCGGCCGGACGGTGGACCTGCATGTGCTTTTCCAGATAAACGCTGGATAAGGATTGCAACACGTTGACCGCGAGTTGAGGATCCGGCGCGTCGTAGCTCACCGCGATCAGGTTGGTCTTCTTGATGGACTCGACCTTCAGCCGGTCGCTCAGTCGTCTCGCAGCCCGCTGTATCCGTGCCGCCGGCTCTTCATGAGAACGAAGCCAGCGCAACCAGTCGTGGGCCGCTAAATCATTCGCCTCCACCACGCGCCGCAGCACGTCGTCGTCTTTCAGCAGCTCAACTTCGGAGTTGAGTTCTTCTTCCGTTACTTCGACGCGGGAAAAATCCGGAGGCGCATTCGGCTGGGCAGTTACCGGAGGATCGGCGCGTCCACGCCGAACCAGCACCCGCACTTGTGCGCGATACGTGGCACCCGCGAAGGCATAGACGATCGCAAGTATGAAAACGAAGCCCGAGACGACTAGAAAAAGTTTTCGATGCCGGAACAGCACCATCGCCAGTTCGCGTGCCGTCGGTGCCGTTGATTCTTTCGCTCCGCACCCTCGATCTTCTTCCGACATGGCAATTGCCCTTGCGCCGCTCGTTAGAACTGTGTGGAACTCACATACATGCTCAGATCAGGTTTGCTAATGAAACGCTCGATCTTCGAGATTGAATTTTGCGGCACAAAAACCAGGTCTCCCGGTCGCAGAAGAGACACTTCGCTAAAGCTCTTCTCCCGCAGCATCTTCTTGAGATCGAACACGTGCGCCTCCACCACATCATCGTTGACGTGTCGGAACAGGACCACTTGAGAATGCTTGGCTTGGTGCGTGAACCCACCCGCAATTTGTACTGCTTCCATGATGCTCGTGTCCGCTCTCAACTCATACTTTCCGGGATGTCCCACCTCCCCGCCTGCCACAAAATAGGGATGCTCAAACTCCTTCAGCGCCACGGCCACTTGCGGGTCGTGGAGATATCCCGTGTAGGCTTGCCGAACCGCCGCCCGGAATTCCTCCAGGGTTAGTCCCTGCGCGAGCACCGGTCCCGCATCTTTTAGGAAGGTGTAGCCGTCCGGTTGTACGGTAAGCGTTTGATCAAACTCCGGTGACAGAGTAAAACTCAATGCCACCACGTCGCTGCGGTTCAGCCGGTAAAGCGGACGGCGTTCCCCTCCGAGCTGAGGGTTTCCCATGCCGTCCGCCTTCCCGGGTTTTGCAGCCGCCATTCCCGTGCTTCTCGTCTCAGCCCCGGTTTGGCCAGTTAGAGAAGATTGTTGGCTTGCTCCCAGGTATTGTTCTTTTCTTTCCTCCTGGGCGAATGCGGCCACGCAAACTTGCAATGTCAACGTCGCAATGACTGAAAATCTCGTGAGTCTGTCTCGTTGCTTCATCTCAGTCGCACAGCCTGGATTCAAGAGTCGTTCACCTCTTGACCTCTGTGAGCAAACTATCTTCGTAGGGCTTTCGCCGCAAGACATGGGAAGTGCTGTCTACCAATGTGGTCATGCTGTTCTCGGGGGTGGAATTGCGCCGACGCCAGCTACCACGGCACTTGTTGGTGTTCGGAATGTTTTTGCAAGACCGCCGGACTATCCCCACATGGGCCACCTACAAAAGTAGACTTGCTTGTTCGCGGAATCACGCGACGCCCCTGATATCCACTCCAGTCCAACAAATGTTTCCGAAGATTCGCCCGAATTTCTCTTAAACGAAGACCGAGAGTCCGGTCGCAACCCGAGATTTTCCACAGCACAGCCACTCGTCTTCCCGATTTGAATATCGTCCCTAAATTTTGTGACCTACGTCCTAGCGCACGTGTCGACCGAGGCTCACACTGTCTCTTCGTCATCGCTACATTTCGGAGTCCTGTTGCATGAGTTCAACCTCATTCGTCCCTTCGGCCGTTGTTTCCGTGCTCGTAGCCGATTCGAACCGTATGCAGTCCCACCTGCTGACCAGCGCCTTGCGCCGGCGCTCTGAGTTCCATGTCCTCACCTGCCCTCTCGATATCGACTCGATTCTGCACGCAGTCGCGTGCGCTCCTATCCGTGTGCTCCTTCTTTCTCTCAACCATTCCATCGAAATCGCCGGTCAGATGGCTGCCATGCGGCGGATTCACCTTTCTCATCCCGCCATCGCCAAAGTTGTATTAGTGGAGTCGTACGACCGCGGATTAGTGGTCAGCGCGTTCCGCTCGGGTGCCCGCGGAATCTTCTGTCTCGCGAATACTCGTTTTCGCTTGCTTTGCCGCTGCATTCAGCAGGTCGCGAAGGGTCAAGTCTGGGTTAACACCGAACAGATGAATTTTCTGCTTGAACTGATCTCAGAGGTTCCTTCGTTGCGCGTTTTCAACTCCGGCGGCCGGGAACTGCTCACCCCCCGCGAGGAACAAGTCGTGGCTCTCGTCGCCGAGGGCTTAAGCAATCGCGATACGGCTCAGGAGTTGAACCTCAGCGAGCACACCGTCAAGAAGTACTTGTTTCGCATCTTCGACAAGCTGGGCATCTCGTCGCGTGTGGAACTGGTTCTCTATGCCGTACACCACAGCGATCCTCGCCCGGCAGAGTGGCTTGCCGGCGTCAGCCAGCCCACTCCCCCTCCCGACGCATAACGGCTAGGGGCACTTCATGTCTCTTGGCGGTATTTGAAAACCTTCCCCAGCGACCTGTATAAATCTGAGGACGGAACTTCGTGCCCGAAACCGCGCCCAACCCAAATCCTGATCCTCGCCGCCGCCCGACTCTCGTCTCCGCCGGCTTGCTTCTCGTGGCCCTCGCGCTCGTCGTCATCTATACGAGTCACCGCGCGTTTCTGAGTCCCTTAGCTTTGGTTGTCGTCGCGGCCATCGGCTTTGCCGCGCTGCTTCTTCAACTTCGCCTGCGCCCTGATGTTTCCTCCATACGAGGTCCGCTCTGGCTCAATGGGACGGGCGTCGTCTTCGCCCTGGGGGCGGTTTGCGCCGATTTTCTTCACCTTAACTCGGCAGTGATGGTCATTGCGGCCCTGACCGCTGTCGTGTTTTTTGCGCTAAGCGGCATCATCGTGCTTGGCGCTCTCCGCAAGCGCCGCGTTTGAAGAAGCAGCGTCTAGGGTTTGAATTCCACTGCCACCGTGGTCTCTGCCACCACCGGTTCCCCGTTCACGCGGTAAGGCTCGAATCGCCACCACCGCAGCGCATCCGTTGCGGATTGCGCCAGAATCTCGGGTCCGTTCAGGGCGTGCACTTCCACCACCTTGCCGTCGCGCCCCACAACGACGTCCAGCACGATCACTCCTTGCAACTTCTCCTGCCGCGCGGCCGCGGGGTAATCGGGATCCACGCGATGGGTTACAAGTTTTTCCATTACGTCGGCCGGAACGTGAGCCTGCGGCTGCGTTACCGTTTCATTCCCCCGTAAGTCGGACTCCAGATCTTCCCACCCGCGATTCCAGCGCCACCACAGAACCGCCGCCAGGATTGCTATCGATCCAAGCAAAAAGACCCATCCCCGCCCGAACCGCCGCCCCGCAGGAGGCCCCGCACCACCAGATCCTCCGCCTTCGGAGCCTTTGCCCGCCGCGATCAGAGGCTTCGCACTCCCCTCCGTCTCCGCTTTCATTTCTGCGGTCCACCTGCCGATTTCCGCCTGCTGCTCCGCCGAAAGCCCGACAAACTCCATCCCGCAGCGTAGCTTGTCGTGATAGCGCACCCTCGCCCGCGCACGCAAAGGTGTCACTGTCTGCGGCAGGCGTATCTCAACTCCCACCGATTCCCCAGGCTTCAATTCTGCCGCCAACACCGCAGCCAATCCCCCTGGGCTCAAATTCTCCGATCGCCCCGGTACGGTATCCGGAACGCCCGAACGGAGCACCGTTACATCTATTGGCGCCTGCACGCAGTACCGCAACCCTCGCCGCCGCAAAGGCTGATCCGAACCTTGTGTCTGTGCCCCCGCTGCCATGTTAAAAGTCTAATCGCACCACGGAGTGAAGGAGTCACGGAGAAGAACGATCTAAGGAGGGTATTCCCCGTGTCTCCGTGCCTCCGTGGTGAAAGCTCTATTTATTTCGTACGCCGTAGTTCGACAATCTCACTCCCGTTGGCCACCAGCACCACACTAGCCATGCCGATAAACAGTCCGTGCTCCACAATCCCCGGCATGTCGCTCAGCTTCCGCGCCAGCCCCTCAACATCCTGAATCTGTCCAAAGCGGCAATCCAGAATGTGATTGTTCTCGTCGGTTAGGAAGGGCTTTCCGTTGGCATCCCGACGCAACTCCACGGCAGCGCCCAGCGCCTCAATCTTTTTTGTCACGAGCGCCTGCGCGAACTTGATCACTTCCACCGGCAGCGGAAACCTTCCCAGAACTGGAACCCTCTTCGTCGCGTCGGCAACAATTACCACCTGCTTGCTCGCCGACGCAACAATTTTTTCCCGCAGCAGCGCCCCGCCGCCACCTTTGATCAAACGCAATTCAGGATCAAACTCGTCCGCTCCGTCTACGTCCACATCGATCTGCTGACATTCATCCAGCGCGGTCAGTGGAATCCCCAGGCTGGCGGCCTGCTCCCGCGATCGATCCGAGGTGGGAATACCGCGAATCCGCAACCCATTCTTCACCTGCTCGCCCAGCAGTTGAATAAAACGCGCCGCCGTCGTTCCTGTACCCAGGCCGAGCACTTGGCCATCTTTGACGAACCTCAAACTCGCCCGCGCCGCCGCTTCTTTTTCCACGTCGTTGGCCATAAATTCGCGCCTCGCGACTTTCCTCGATGCCCTGCTAACCCAAACTCTTCTCCACGTAAACCAGATACCCTGCCAGCGCCAGCCCGAACAGTACGGTCAGAATGGTGACCAGATCAACCACAAATCCCGCCGGCTCAAATTTTCCTTCGTCCAGTTGCGTTCGCGTCTTGCGATAGCGCACGAGACCCGCAACCGCCATCACCACGCCCGCGAGCATCGCAGTCAAGCCCATCCACACCGAGAACCCGGTCGCCCCGGATTCATGACCTTGAAACGCCGTTAACTGCCGCATAGCGACGGCGAATCGGCCGATCGCGAATCCGAACACCACGACCGCCACGCTGGTCCGCACCCACGCCAGGAACGTCCGTTCGTTGGCTAGATGGTCGCGCGCTCGATTAGAATTCTCCACTCGTACTTCCGATAACGAAGAGATGACGACAGCACTGACGACGCGCCCCGTATTATTCCACAGCCTTAGCCACTAGCGCTCCCACTCCCGCGATATTCTTAACCAACTCCTGTGGTACCCTGTGCCGTTTCTGTAGATACTCCGGACTTCCTCGGCTGTCATCCTGGGCGAAGATGGTGCGAAGCGAACGCGAAGCACCATCGCAGTCGAAGGTTCTCTACCCTCACGCACAACTCTCGACTGTACAGCCCGCGCCCATCGCCACTGTTACTGCCCGGCAATCATCTTCCCCAGGATTTCTTTCATCATCTTCGCCGCCACGGTTGCCGTTATTCCCGCCACATCCTGCTCGGGATTGAACTCCACCAGATCCACGCCCACAATCGCTCCCGTCAATCGCATGCAAATGCGCAATCGCCTCCCGCACCGTCATTCCCCCGGGCTCGCGATGCGAAATCCCTGGTGCAAACGCCGGATCGAGCACGTCCATGTCGAAAGAAATGTACACCGGTCCATGGCTCTTGAACCGATCGTACGCCGGCAGCGACCGCATCTCGATCACCTCCACGCCAAACTTCTCCGCCTGCTCGCGTTGATGCCCAACCATCGTGCGGATCCCAACCTGCACCAGCCTCTTCGCCAGCCCTTCCTCCATAATCCGCGCAAACGGGCAGGCATGCGACAGGCGGCTGCCCTCGAACTCGTCATACAAATCCGGATGGGCATCGAAATGAATGATGGTTAGCTCGGGGTAGTGTCGCGCAAAAGCCTTTACGATGGGATACGTAACCGAGTGATCTCCACCCAGCGACACCGGACGCTCCCCTTTTTTCAGCAACTCGCCGATCGCCCTCTCAATCTCTGCGAAGTCATCGGCAACTTTCTCCCGCGAATTGCTCAACGTCAAATCGCCTGCGTCCGCGAACGCACCGGTCGCGCCTACGTCTACACCTAACTCCGACCATTGATTCGAAGCATCGCAGCGCCATGCCTCGCGGATCTTTCCTGGCGCGCTCGCCGCCCCGCGCAGATAAGAAGAGTTAACATCCAGCGGTATTCCGAGAAGAGTTGGCATCTGCCCGCGTCGCTCCATACTCGACGGATTCATGCAGTCTACAAGGTCTGTACCCTCCCAAACCTCCCAGCGGTATCACGCAGGAATTTTGACAGGACGCAGGAATGCAGGCAGCATGCAGGACTGCCACCAGCATGCAGGACTGTCGCCGCGACCGTGGAAGAGCGGCGCTTTAGCGCCGCGTAAACCCCATCAAAAAGATGTGGGCTTTAGCCCCCATGGACCAACCCCTTCGAATCTCCCGCACCCCTCCCCGCATCCGTTATTCTAGTAACGAACTCATTATGCCTACCCCGAAATCCAAGCCTTCCAACGGCGGAGCGAGAGCTGCCGTCCTTGACACGTCATCGAACTCCGAGCGCGAGCGCGTCTTCAGCGCCTTCCGCCAGTGGGGATACCTTGAGGGCGATCTCGATCCCCTCGGCTTTCTCCGTCCGCGCATCGCTCCCGAATTGCAAATCGACAGTGAATACACCCGCGAAGCTCGCGCCATCTACTCCTCGACCATTGGCGTCGAGATCAATCACATCTACGCTCCCGAACGCCGCCGCTGGATTTACGAGCGCATGGAGTCCGAACCACAAGAAGAGGATCAAGCTCGCATTCTCGATCTCCTCATCCGCGCCGATGTCTTCGAGCAGGTCATGCAGCAGCGTTATCTCGGCAGCAAGCGCTTCTCTCTCGAAGGCGTAACCGCGCTCATCCCTCTGGTCGATGAAGTTCTCGATACCGGCTCTCGCCTTGGCGCAGCTGAACTGGTCATGGGCATGAGTCATCGCGGACGCCTCAACGTAATCGCTCACGTCGCCAAGCGCCCCCCCGAAGAAATCTTCGCCGGCTTTGAAGACGTCGACCCGCGCAGCGTCCTAGGTTCCGGCGATGTGAAATATCACATGGGCGCGACCGGCGAATACATCACCCGCAGCGGCGGCAAAGTTCACATCCACTTGGTCTCGAATCCCAGCCATCTCGAAGCCGTCGATCCCGTCACCATCGGCCGCACTCGCGCCAAACAAGACCGCACCGGCGAAGGTGGACGCGAAAAATATCTTCCGCTCCTCGTTCACGGCGACGCTGCATTCGCCGGACAAGGCATCCTCGCCGAGACCATGAATTACGCCGACCTTCCCGGCTACACCGTTGGCGGCACCATTCACGTGGTCGTCAACAATTTGCTCGGCTTCACCACCAGCTATCTCGAGGAACACTCCACCCGCTTCGCCGCCTGCATCGCCCGCCGCCAGTCGATTCCCATCTTCCACGTCAACGGCGAAGATGTTGATGCCGTCGTCCGTGTCGCCCGCTTGGCCACCGAGTACCGCTACCAGTTCGGCACCGACGTCGTGATCGACCTCATCGGCTACCGCCGCCACGGCCACAGTGAAGTCGACGACCCCACCGTCACCCAGCCCCTGCTCTACAAAAAGATCAAAGAGCATCCGCCGCTCTGGGAAATTTACGCCGACGATATCGGAGTGGCCGATGCCGCCGCTCAAGCCGCCGCCGTCAAAGCCGAATTCGAATCCGCGCAAAAAGATGCCGGCAAGATCACCAAGAAGCCGACGTTGCGCGAGTTGCCCAGCTATTGGGATCGCTACTACGGTGGCCGCCACAAGCCGGAGTTCGAAGTTAAAACTGGACTCGCGCCCGAAGAGTTATCCGAACTCAGCGCCCATCTCACCACTTATCCGGATGGTTTCCACATTCACCCCAAGGTGAAAAAACTTCTGGAACAGCGCGCTGAAATGGCCGCAGGCAAGCGGCCCGTGGACTACGGCATGGCCGAAGCCCTCGCCTTTGCCAGTCTGGTGAAAGCCGGAATCCCTGTTCGCCTCTCCGGCCAGGACTCTCGTCGCGGCACCTTTAACCAGCGCCACTCCGTCCTCATCGATATCGAAAACGAGAACGAATACGTGCCGCTGGAAAATATCGCTGCCGATCAGGCCCACTGCGGAATCCACAACTCAACTCTCTCCGAGCCCGGCGTGCTCGGCTTCGAATACGGTTACAGCCGCGACTATCCCGAAGCGCTTGTCCTCTGGGAAGCCCAGTTCGGCGATTTCGTGAACGTCGCGCAGGCCATCATCGATCAATTCATCTCCGCCGGCGAAGCCAAGTGGAGCCTGCTCTCCGGCCTTGTCCTGCTTCTTCCCCACGGCTACGAAGGTCAGGGACCGGAACACTCCAGCGCCCGCATCGAGCGTTTCCTGCAGCTCGCTGCCAAGCACAATATTCAAATCGCGCAACCTTCCAACGCCGCGCAATATTTTCATCTGCTCCGCCGCCAGGCCCTACGCCACTGGCGGAAGCCTCTGGTTGTCTTCACCCCCAAGAGCATGCTGCGCCATCCCGACGCATCTTCACCCATCGAAGATTTCACCCACAAGAATTTCCAGAACGTGCTACCCGATCTGGAAATCGGAGAAGCCGACCGCATCCTGGTCTGCACCGGCAAGATCGGCCACGAACTCCAGGCCGAACGCACGAAGAGAAAAGACACGAGCACGGCCATCGTTTTCCTCGAACAGCTCTATCCTTTCCCCGAGAAAGAGCTGATCGCCGAATTCGCCCGCCATGGCGACTCCGGCGACATCGTCTGGGTACAGGAAGAGCCCGCCAACATGGGCGCGTTATTCAACATGCTCCCGCGTCTCGAACGCATCGCCGGCTCCCGCCACGTCATGTCGGTAAAACGCAGCTCCAGCGCCAGCCCAGCCACGGGCAGCGCCAAAGCCCACGAGGTCGAACAGAGGACGCTCCTGACGCTAGCCTTCACCACCAAGGGCTAAGCACAAAGGGATAAGCACAAATCTGACCCCTTAGATGATCATTGTCATTCCGAACCGCGCAGCAGTGAGGAACCTGCTGTCCCCGTCGCCACCACCTCATGTGGGGACAGCCGCCCTCGGCTGTCCGCGAGCGCAGCGAGCTCCTGCGTCGGCGCGTCGCAATCGAGTGCCATTGGGTGGCGCAGCGCTTCCAGCGCTGCGATCAGAGCCTCACGACAGGTGAGGGCTTTAGCCCCTGAGGTTCCGGCTTTGCGAGACGTGGGTTAGATCACAAAGTGTTACCCTGATTTTCCGAATTCAATCCATGCCCGCGCGCCCCCAACCCCTCCGCGTCGCCATCGACACCGGCGGCACCTTCACCGACTGTGTTTGGATCGACCGCGGCCGCCTGCGCATGCTGAAAGTCTTCTCCACCCCCGCCGATCCCTCCCAAGCCATCGTTGAAGCCCTCCGCAAGATCGATCACGACTGCGAGTTCACCATCCTGCACGGCACCACCGTCGGCACTAACACCTTGCTCGAACGCAAAGGCGCACGCACCGCTCTGGTCACCACCTCCGGTTTCGAAGACGCCATCGAGATCGGCCGCCAGGCCCGTCCCAAGCTCTATGACTTCTTCTTCGACCGCGTCGAGCCGCTGGTCCCCGCCGATCTCCGCTTCGGCCTCGAAGAACGCACCGCCAGCGACGGCGAAATTCTCACCTCACCCACGCCCGCAAGTCTGAAAGCGCTAGTCGACCGCGTCGCGGCCAAGCATCCGAAGTCCATCGCCATCTCCCTGCTCTTTTCGTTCGCGAATCCAACAAACGAACTCGCAATCGCGGAAGCCCTCAAGCCTCTCGCCATTCCGCTCTCGATCTCTCACCAAATCCTCCCCGAATTCCGCGAATACGAGCGCACCTCCACAGTTGT
This sequence comes from uncultured Acidobacteriaceae bacterium, assembly GCA_963782835.1. Lineage (GTDB taxonomy): Bacteria > Acidobacteriota > Terriglobia > Terriglobales > Acidobacteriaceae > Sulfotelmatobacter. Next base: position 65,626 of record CAWALR010000012.1, read on the forward strand.
CATCAACGCCTACCTCCAGCCCGTGATGCAGAATTACTTGGAAAAGCTGGAATCACGTGCCGCCGGACTTTGGGTGGCGCAGCGCTTCAGCGCTGCGAAAACCAATCCGAAATCTACCGGGGCTTCAGCCCCTGAGGCACCGCACTGGAACAGAATTTTCGTAATGCAATCGAGCGGTGGCATCACGTCCCTTGCTTCCGCCGCCCGCGAGCCCGTCCGCACCGTCCTTTCCGGCCCCGCCGGAGGCGTAGTCGGCGCTGCCGCCAGCGCCCGCCGCAGCGGCTTCCACCGAATCATCGCCTTCGATATGGGAGGAACTTCCACCGACGTCTCCCTCGTCGAAGGCTCCATCACCACCGCCAGCCACGCCGAAGTCGCCGGACTTCCCGTCGGCGTGCCCATGCTCGATATCCACACCGTCGGCGCCGGTGGAGGCTCCCTCGCCCGCTTCGACGCCGCCGGAGTTCTCCGCGTCGGTCCCGAATCCGCCGGCGCTGATCCCGGCCCCATCTGTTACGGTCGCGGCACGCAACCGACCGTCACCGACGCCAACCTCTTACTCGGCCGCCTGCAGCCCACTCGCTTTCTCGGCGGCGATTTCACTCTCGATCTCGACCGCACTCGCCGCATCACTCGCGAATGGCTGAAGCAGCAGGGAAGTCCTCTCGCCCTTGAGAAGTTCGCCGCCGGCGTCGTCCGCGTGGTGAACGCCACCATGGAGAAAGCCATCCGCGTCGTCTCAATCGAGCGCGGCCGCGACCCGCGCGACTTTGCCCTCGTCGCCTTCGGTGGCGCTGGAGGCCTTCATGCCTGCGCTCTGGCCGAGGCCCTCAGTATTCCGCACGTGGTCGTCCCCGCATTTCCCGGCGCGCTCTCCGCTCTCGGCATTCTCGCGAGCGATGTGGTCAAGGACTATTCCCGCACCATCCTCTGGCGCGTTGCCGGGAAAATTCCGCACGCTCGTCTCACGCAAGAGTTCGCCGCATTGCAAAAACAAGCCGCGAAAGATTTTCAGCAGGAAGCCTGGCAGGGAAGAGTGCATCATCGAGCGAGCGTCGATCTCCGCTACCGCGGTCAGGGATACGAACTCAACCTTCCGTTCACAAAAAATCTGCTAGCCGATTTTCATCAGGAACACCGCCGCCGCTACGGCTACTCCCATCCCACCCGCGAAGTAGAGCTGGTCACCCTCCGCCTCCGCGCGATCCTGAAGTCCACCACAGCCCATATGAGTAAGATGGCCCATGTAGAAACTGCTCGTGTGGGGACGGGCACTTTTGCCCGTCCAAGCCGAGCGCAGCTCCGCTCGCCTTCCTCAGCCAAAGCCCCAGTACTATTCGAAGGCAAGAAGCTCGCGACGCCGATCTACTCGCGCGAATCACTAAAGCCCGGCAAGAAATACCCCGGCCCCGCCATCATCACCGAATACAGCGCCACCACCATCATCCCGCCGCACAAACGCTTCCACCTCGATCCCTCCGCCAACCTTATTGTTACAATCCGATGAAAAGCCGCGTTCACTTTCACGAACTCGATACTCGGCACTAGGTACTCGCAACTCGGTTCGTTACAATAAGTCCGTGAAACCAAGCATCTTCGTCGTCGAAGACGATCCCGATATTTCCCGCCTCGTTCGCCATCACCTGGAAAACGAAGGTTTTTCTGTGCGCGTCTATCCCAACGGCTCTACCGTGATCGCCGATGCCGAACGCCAGCGTCCCGCACTCTTCGTGCTCGATATCATGGTTCCAGGAAAAGACGGTCTCGAACTTTGCCGCAACGTCCGCCAAACCCAGGGCCTCGCCGCCGTGCCGGTAATTTTCCTGACCGCCAAGAGCAGCGAAGCCGATCGCGTCCTCGGCCTCGAGATCGGCGCCGACGATTACATCGCCAAGCCCTTCAGCCCGCGCGAACTCGTCGCCCGCGTCAAGGCCGTGCTGCGTCGTTTTGAGCGTCCACTTCCACCCAGCCCGCTCAAAGTCGGCGACATCGAAATCGATCCCTCCGCCATGGTTCTTACCGTTCGCGGACAGACCGTTCCCACCACCGCCACCGAATTTCGGCTGCTCGATTACTTCGCCCGCCATCTCGGCCGCGTTTTTTCCCGCGACCATCTCCTCGATTCTGTTTGGCGCGACACTTCCTACGTGACCCCGCGCTCGGTCGACGTTTATGTTCGGCGCATCCGGGAAAAAATCGAGCCGGACCCGGAAAACCCGCGTTACCTTAAAACCGTGCGTGGCGCGGGTTACCGCTTCGAGGCTCCGAAGTGAGGAATGGGATTTTGTTCAAGTTGATGGCAGCCTTCCTGGTTGTCATCGCCGCCGCCGCCATAATGTTCGATCTGATGCTCGGCGGCGCTTGGGAAGCTTCTCTGCGTTCTGAAATCGAGCGCAACCTGGTCCAGAAGACGCAACTCCTCGCTTACCGGGTCGAAACCGATCGCAGCGGCCACTCCCTCGCCGATATCGCGGCTGAGGAAGGCCAAGCCGCCGGGGCTCGCGTCACTATCATCGACGCCGCAGGCAATGTGCTGGCCGATTCGGAAACCAATCCCGCTAATATGCAGGCCGCCGCTAAGTCTCCGGAGTTCGCTGCGGCTCTAGCCGGCAAGGTCGGCAGCAGTCAACGCCGCAGCGCTACCCTCGGCATTCCCTTTCTCTTCGTCGCCGTGCCCATCTCCGGTGGCGCTGTCCGCCTCGCGTATCCGCTTTCCGATGTCGACGCAGTCTCCCAGCAAGTCCGCCATAGGTTGGAGCTGGCTTCCGGTTTGGCGTTTCTTTTCGCGTTTCTCGTAGCCGCCGTCGCGGCCCAGTGGACGGCCCACCGTCTCGAGCGCATCGTCGACGTCGCGGCTCGCATCGCCGATGGCGATCTTCAGGCCCGTATCCTCGAAACTTCTCAGGACGAAATCGGCCGCGTCGCCGGTGCTATCGACAAAACTGCCCGCCGCGTTGAACACAGCTTCGCCGCCGTCGTCTCCAGCCAGCGCCAGCTCGAAACCCTGCTCAATAGCATGCAGGACGCCGTCATCGCCGTTAGTGACGATGGTCTCGTGCAGTGGGCCAATCGCCCTATGAATCGCCTGGTTCCGCAAGGTACTCGCCTGCAGCAGCCCGTCGTCGAAACCATCCGCGATCCTGATTTCCTCGCCAGCGTCAAGGAGGCCGCGACCACCCACGAAGTCAAGACCGCTCGTGCCACTTCCATCGTTCCTGGTCGCGCCTTCGACGTGACCGCCGCGCCCTTGCCCGGTGGAGGCGCCGTCGCCGTTCTTCGCGACCTCACTGAAACCGAGCGCGTGGAAAAAACTCGCCGTGATTTCATCGCCAACGTTTCTCACGAACTGCGCACGCCCCTCACTTCCATCCAGGGCTACGCGGAAACCCTGCTCGACTCCACTCCCGAGAATGGCGCGCCCACTCGCGAGTTCCTGGAAATTATCCGCAAGAATTCCTCCCGCATGTCCCGTCTCACCGAAGATCTGCTCACTCTCGCCCGCGTCGAATCCGGTGAAACTCGTTTCGAGGCCGAGCCTGTCCCTCCTGCTGAACTTCTTCACGATGCCGAAGAAAACTTCCGCGAAATCGCTCGCACCCACGGCATCGAGCTGCAGATTCAGGATTCCCCCGCTCACCATTTGCAGAGCCGGAACTTCCCCGGCCCGAATCCATTGCCGGAAAATCTTCCCGTGGTTCTTGCTGACCGCGAAGCCATTCATCAGGTTTTTTCCAACCTGATTGATAATGCCCTGAAGTACGGTGCTTCTGGCGGACGCATCATCCTTGGCGCGCGCTCAGTTCCCCACGCCGTCGAATTCTTCGTGCAGGATTTCGGCGCAGGCATTGCTTCCGAACATCTGCCGCGCCTCTTCGAACGTTTCTATCGTGTCGACAAAGCCCGCTCCCGCGAATCCGGAGGCACCGGTCTCGGCCTCGCCATCGCCAAACACATCATGCTCGCCCACGGCGGCTCCATCCGCGCCGAAAGCGAACTCGCCCACGGATCGACCTTCCTGTTCACCCTCCCCATCGCCTGAATCCGCCCATGTGGAAACGGCCGCCTTCGGCCGTCCAAGCCCGGTGCGCACCTCATCAGACCACGGCTTCTCAAGCCTTCGGTGTTAAGATCATTTAAAGATTTTCCCGTCGGAGAGGTGAATGAAACGAATCGCTGCTGTTATGCTGCTCGCCGCCGCAGTTGCATGGACGATGCCGGCGAATGCCCAGAAAGAAAACCGGAGCATCGGAGAAAATCAGCAAGAAGCCAAGAAGGCCGCCAAGCAGCAGCAAAAATATGCAAAGAAGAACGCCAAGCGACAGCGCAAAGCCATGAAGAAATACCAGAAAGCCCAACGCAAATCCGCTAAACAGCAAAAGCGTCGCACCAAATAGCCCGCCGGATTTTGCTTTCCGCTGCTCGACGAACGACTGCATTCGTTTCTTTTGACAAAAAACAACCAAAAATTCACAGCCCCTTAACCCATCCCCAAAAAATACATCTTATCCTTAGCCGTTGACCTTCTATCTATGGGTACGGCAAAATCAGAGATCATTGGCCCGCGCAGCTCCAGTGCGCGCCAAAGGGATGTCCTCATGAGTACCGCCCGCGTCGAAGGCCTCACTCCCGAGCCGGCCCAGCATCACATTGTCCGCCGCACCATCGAGGCCTGTGGTCTCGCCAAGGAAGCCGCCGGAGCCGCCGCCGAGGGCATTGCCACTGGCTCCAACCTCCTGCTGAACTCCCTGCGCCAGCGCGAACGCGAACTCGACACGCTCGATATGGAAATCGACAGCGCTGTCACCTCCATCATCACCGACGTGGAGCCCACCGAGGCGCGTCAACTCCTCGCCTGCATGAAGTTCATGATCAGCCTCGAGCGCATCGGCGATCTCCTTCTCAGCTTTGCCAACAGCGCTCAGGCCGCCGCCGGCCGCATCGACTCCGAGGACACTCGCGACCTTACGCACATGGCCACCATCCTGGAAAAAATGCTCACCGACGTTGGCGAAGCCTTCTCCGCCCGCGACGTCGGCAAAGCCGTCGACGTTCTTCGCTCTGATTCTGAAATCGATCGCCTCCGCAACCTGATCTTCCTGCGCCACATCGAGAATCCCGAAAACATCGCTCGCCAGGCCAGCCTCCAGATCATCTTCATGACCCAGTCTCTCGAGCGCGCCGGCGATCACGCCAAAAATCTTGCCGAGGAAGTCTGCCACTTCGTAAGCGGCCACACCGTCCGCCACGTCCTCAAAACCTACGACAAGCCCGTCGAACAAATGTTCATCGACTACCTCCGCCGCCGCGAACAACCCTAATTGCTCGTGTGGGGCGGACACTCCTGTCCGCCTCTCTTTAGAAGCGAAAGGTTGGAATTCTCTCAAATCCTGCCAGATCATTTACCATCCCCTACAGAATCCAATCAGACCCGCATGGACGTTTACCTAGTCGACGGAACCTACGAGCTCTTCCGCCATTTCTACGCTGTGCCCTCCGCCATGGATGTCAACGGTCAGGAAATCGGCGCCGTCCGCGGTGTTGTCACCTCCGTTCTCTCCATGTTCGAGCGCGGCGCTACTCACCTCGGGGTGGCCACCGATCACGTCGTCGAATCGTTCCGCAACGACCTCTATCCTGGATACAAAACCAGCGAAGGTGTCGCTCCCGAGTTGCTCTCGCAGTTCCCCATTCTCGAAGAGGCTCTCGAGGCCATGGGGGTGGTCGTGTGGCCAATGGTCTACTACGAGGCGGATGATGCTCTCGCCTCCGCCGCCAGCCAGGCGGCCAAAGACGACGCAGTGAACCAGGTGCTGATTTGCACGCCCGACAAAGATCTCAGCCAGTGTGTGGTGGGCACGCGAGTCGTGCAACTGGACCGCCGCCGCGACCTCGTACGCGATGAAGCCGGCGTGGTCGCCAAGTTCGGAGTAAAGCCGCAATCGATTCCCGACTACCTTGCCGTGGTCGGCGACAGTGCCGATGGTTTTCCCGGGGTGCCCGGCTGGGGCGCAAAAGCCGCGGCTGGAACTCTATCGCACTATCCCCATCTCGAAGACATTCCCAAGGATTGGCGCGAATGGCATCCCTCCATCGGCAGGGCCCGCGCTCTCTCCGCATCGCTTCTCAGCTCGTGGAATGACGCTCTTCTATTTCGCACCCTCGCCACTCTCCGGCTGGATGTCCCCGTTTTCACCTCGCTCGCCGATCTTCGCTGGAACGGGCTGCGCCCGCACTTTGAGGAATTCTGTCGGCGCATGAAATCTCCCGACCTGCTTCGTCGCGCCACGTCAGCAAAATCGAAAACCTAGCCCTTACTCATATACTTTCCCACCACCCCGGCGCACGCCTCGACAAAATCCTTTTCCGCGTCCGTAAACGTGCTCGTGAAATAGCTCTCGATGTCGAGCTCCCCCACAAGCTGACCTCTCACGAAGATCGGCACCACAATTTCGCCCTTCACCAGCGGCGACCCAGCTAGATAGCGCGGGTCTTTCGAAACGTCATGCACCACCACCGTCTCTCCGCTGCTAGCAGCTGCACCGCAGAGTCCGGTGCCGAGCGGAATGCGCGCATTCGGCGTGAAGCTGCCGGCGAACGGCCCAACCAGCAGCACGCCGGGGTCCGCCGCATCCACCAGATAAAATCCCACCCAGTTGTAACGCGTCATCTTTTCGTGCAGACGGTGCGAAATGTGTTCCATCAGCGCCTTTGCCGTCGGCGCGGTCTTGGCAAACTCCTGAATTTCGCGGAGAAGTTCTTCGTGCGCTTGCATTTTCTTTCGCCCCTCGTGGGAAGCATAGCAAGAATACCCATGTGGAATCTGCTGGTGTACGAATAAGCTCGTGTGGGGCGGGCACTCCTGTCCGCCTCTGTCCACGAGCAATCCGTTGATCCCTTAAGGAAATCTCTAATTCATTTTCATTTTATGGTTTCTATAGAAGCCGTAGTAGGATTTGGACGTCGCTATGAGCAACCAGCACAAGCGCGATCAATGGCTGCATGAGATTGCGGCAAGACAGCGCAACATCGTTTTCCCAAACACCCTAGAGAACGAAACGCGATTCTGGCGCAACCTTGGAACGGGCCCTGCCAAACTCTCGACGACCCTTGGGTTGGGAGTCCTGGCGATATTTGTTTTCAGTTTCGCGGCTATGATCCTGATCGCTATGTTCAAGGCGGGTGCCCTATGGCGGTTCATCATGGGAATGGTGCTCTTCTGCGGTTCGATCTTCGGCACCATCGCTTGGGCCACGCGGAGAAGCCTACGGTCTCTTGAGAAGGCACGTCGTGATCCGACGACTCGGAAGCGACCTTAAAAAACGAGCCCCACAGCTCGCCTAATGAATTGAATCACTGCCCACTGCCCACTAACCACAGCCCACTAACGCCGGGCGTCTAGCCGGTTCCGTTGACCCCGGTGAGGAACCCACCGAGATGTCCCGTGAACGCAACCAGGCCGGCGCCCAGCAACTCAAGGAGAATTCGATAACTCGGCGCAGCGTTCTCACGCCCTCGCGCCCGATAGTGAATCCACCACACCAACCAGATCATAACGCTCGAAACGCATCCGAGAACCAGATGCATCAGCAGAATCCCTTTCAGCCTTTGCCCTTCGAGTTGCCACTGCCACGCAACCAGCCCGGATACGACAACCGGCAACGTCATGAACGCCGCGATCCCAAAGTTGAAGTACGCCGCATGCGCCAAGCCAGGCCGCTTTAGCCTTTGCCCCAACAGGTCGAAAGCCACTCCGCTCAGAAACAGCGCGATCGGAAAGTGGATCAACACGACATGTTGCGCGTGTTTCGCCAGCAAAGCGGTTTTGAGATCAAACGGATGCATGCCTTCCTCTCAATTCACCGGGAACCTTGCAGCGACCTACCGCACCACAATTTGCCCCGTCATCTTGGGGTGCAGCGAGCAAAAGTAGGAATAAGTCCCCGCTTTCGAAAATGTGTAAGTGAACTTCTCGTCGGTATCGAGAGCCTTCGACTTGAACACGGAATCTGCACTGACGACCGTGTGCGGAATGTCATCCCGGTTAATCCAGGTCACCGTTGTTCCAGCAGTCACCGTAACGGTTGCTGGCCCGAAGCTGAAGTTGTCGATCTTTACTTCGGGCGTTCCCGCCTGCTCTGCATAGACGCTTCGGCCTGCCACTCCCGACAGCACCAATGCCACCATCACCGATCCTGCGAAAACCAACGCGCGCAAATGTGCTCTCATCTTCACTTCTCCTTATTTTTTTGTCGTGATTCTTGATTGAATTGCGACTTACGCCAACGTCGAATCCACCACCGCCAGAGAATGTTTCCCCTTCACGAAGTTCACATCGGTAATTCCCAAAACGCTTTTCAATTGTTCGGCGGGAACCTTCATCGGTCCGGGTGACGCTGCCTTCCCCGGCTCAGGTTGCGGAAACGCAGTGGATCTGGCGGTATGAAAAGTCACGCTGCCCTCCACCTTTTGCATGATCTGATGAATGTGCCCGTTCAGCACGGTAACGGAACCAAACTTCTTCAGATAGCCCAGCGCCTGCGCACTGTCGTCAGTGCCCCAGCCCCATTCCGGATACACCGACCACAGCGGAATGTGCGCGAACACCACGATCGGCGTGCTGTGCTTCAGGTGTTCGACGTCATCTTCCATCCACTCCAGCTGTTCCTGGCCCAGCGAGCCCAGCCCTCCCGCCTTCAAATTCACCACGTTGACCAGTCCAATAAAATGGACGCCCTTCTTGTCAAAGCTGTACCAGCCTGCACCCTTCGCGTTCTTCCCGTAGCGTTCCAGATAAGCTTTTCCATTGCCGTCGTCGAGCATGTCGTGTTCACCGGGCACGTAGAAAACTTCCTTGGCGTTCGCGCTCTTCAGAATCTGGTCGACGTTGTCGAACTCTTCCGGTTTGGAGAGATGGCTGATATCGCCCGTATGCAGCAGGAATTCCGGTTGTGTGCCCAGGCCATTGATCTGGTCGATCGCGGTCTTCAGCGTCCCGATGACATCCGTGTTCGCCGGTTTGTTGAACCCCATGTGGCTGTCACTGATCTGAACAAACGTCAGGTCCGTAGATTTGTTTTGTTTTCCAACACTCTTGGCGAAAGCCCGCGAAACCGGGATGCCCCCGCTCATGGTCCACACCAGTCCCGTTCCCGCCCATGCCATGCATTTGAGAAAGCCGCGACGATCGACGCCATCGTCGTGCAGCTCCACAATCTTCTTTTCTTCCCGCTCCATGTGCCCTCCTGAGTTTGTCGTGCTCGCTGCCTATAACTCAGGAAAGCAGGTTTTTATTCCCTGCAGAATGTGGAAATTTGCCGCCGGATTCACTGGGCGGCCAGAGGTGACGCAGATCACAGTGGTCGGTTGACTAGAGGCCTAGAATGGGTTCGCGTCGAGCCGCGCAGCTTGATGCGGAGGTGTATCCATGAAAGCTCCCCTGATCGCTGGAGCCCTGGTCGTTTTTCTGGCAAGTCTTTTCCTTGTCTCCTGCAGCTCGACTCCCCCTACGCCGTCCCCAACCGCCTCTGCAGCCGCCGAGAAAAAGGAACCGGTGCTCTACACCGGCAAGAACTGCTTCTCGCAGATGACCAGCTCAGCGATACGTTGGCAACCCGACGCGATGCCCGTCCACTTGGAATCCGATGTCAACGCCGAAAGCACTGGCCAGGATGGAAAATCCACCGTCTGGCGCGCCATGTTCGCCTCTCCCAGTCGCGGAACTTGGCGATCCTTTACCTGCTCCGGTAGCCGCTTGAACGATTCGCCCGCGCTCGGCGTAACCGGCAGCCCCGAGAGCGCTTCCGCCCCCGAAATGTCCCAGGCCATGTTCCAGTCGCTTCTCCTGATCGTCGATTCTGACAAGGCCTTCACCACCGCGCAGGAAAACGGCGGGGCTGGCATTCTCAAGAAGAACCCGCAGCAGCCGATCCTTTATTCGGTTGATTGGGACGCCAGGAACAAGCAGCTCGTCTGGGCTGTCATGTACGGTACTTCCCACGCCGACTCCAAGGGCGTCGGCATCATCGACGCTACTTCGGGCAAGTTCCTGCGCGCCGCTAAATAAGATTGGCCGTCGCCGCGAACTTTCTGTTGCGGCGGCTTGCTACGCTCATTTGAAGCAAGCCACCTGAAGGATATTTCCAGTTAACCGGCAAAGCCTTACGCGCATTCCTGCGACGCCTTGATTTCCGCTACTGCCGGAACTGCCTCCGGAGCTTTCACACTCACCGTCCGCTCCCCTCGCCGGATCAGCACAATCGCTCCCAGAATTGCCACCGATGCCAGCACCACCCGCATCGTCAATGGCTCGTGCGCCAGAAACCACCCCAGCAGAACAGCAACAATTGGATTCGCATACGTATGCGTTGCCACCAGCGTCGGCGGTACCCGCTGCAACAGCCACGTGTAGGCTGTAAATGCCACCACGGATCCAAACGTGATCAGATATCCCAACCCAAAGAACGACCTCATCGAGATGCTCGCCCAATGTGTCTGCTGAAACTCTCCCGCAATCCCGGCCGCCGCCAGCAACATCGCCGCGCCGCAGATCGTCGGTAGCGCCGTCCGCCCCAGCGCGTCCGAAGGCAGCTTCAGCCGCGGGGAAATCACCACTCCGAAGGACCACGACAAACTTCCCAGCAGCACCGCCAGCAATCCCAACAGGCTCGAACCCTTTACCGTGAGTTCCGCTCCCGTCAGCATCGCCACTCCAACCACGCCCACTCCCAATCCCAGCGCGCTCAACCGGCTGATCCTCTGCTGTCCCATCATCCAGGCCAGCACCAGAATGAACATCGGTTCCGTCGCGATCAGCAGTGCCGCCAGTCCCGACCCCACGTATTGCTCCGCCCAGAAAAGCGACCCATGGCCGATCAGGAAGAAGAATGTTCCCAGCACAAATCCCGCCGCCCACTGCTGCCGCGTCGGTCGGAAGCCGCGTGCCCACGCCCACGCCAGCATGATTGCACCCGCAATCCCCTGCCGCACTCCCACCGTCACCAGCGGCGGAATCGTCTCCACCGCATACCGGATCGCCAGATAGGTCGATCCCCATATGACATAGATCGCCACAAAGGCCAGCGCCAGCTTGACGCCGAGTCCCCGGTCGCGCGTGCTCACGGGTTTGCGTGGATTGGACACCATCACCGGTCTACCTCCTATGTTTATCATCTTGCCGCTGCGCAGGAGAGCCATGATTTGCGCCGATTGATTGAGGGCCATAACCTAACCTCCAAAACGATATACAAAGGTTACAACCGCTTTGAGTAACCTGTCAATACAATTTTGACGGTTATGTGATATAGATACAGACAGGCGACTGTTTGACGCCGTTTGAAAGGAGTCGTTGGTGGAACCGTTTCGGATTCATGTCACAGATGAGGTGCTCGACGATCTGCGGGCACGGCTTCGCCATACCAGATGGCCCGATCAGGTGCCCGGAATTGGTTGGAAACAAGGCACAGCCTTGGATTGGCTGCAACACATCGTGTCTTACTGGGCCAATGAGTTTGACTGGCGTGCGTGGGAGCGGAGGCTTAACACTCTCGATCAGTTCGCCTGGGAAGGCATCCACTTCGCATACAAGCGTGCGGCTTCAGGATCTGGGACTCCGCTTATCCTCACACACGGCTGGCCAGGCACTTTCCTGGATTATGTGGAGATGCTGCCGATGCTCGCTGATTTCGACCTGGTCGTCCCGTCGTTGCCCGGATATGGATTCTCGCCGCGTCCAGCCCAGCTTGGTATCAACTATCGATATGTTTCGGAACGGTGGCACCAGCTCATGTCTAAGCTTGGCTACTCTCGCTATGGGGCGGGCGGCTATGACTTCGGGGCCGGGGTGACGACGATCCTTGCGCTTGACCACCCAGAGTCAGTGATCGGGATTCATCTCACTACCCTGGAGTCGGATCTCACTCCGTTGGTAGACGATGCGGATCTTTCTGAGGCCGAGCGTTCCTACCTTACGGTGAACCGAGAGTGGGATGCCACGGAGCGAGGCTACAGCGCAATCCAGTCCACCAAGCCGCAGACCGTCGGCTACGCACTCAACGACTCGCCTGCGGGGCTGGCTGCATATATTGGCGAGAAGTGGCACTCGTGGAGCGATGTCACGCCGCCCGATGACTTCCTCTGTGCCACGCTAACCCTCTACTGGGTCACGCAGACCATCACCTCGTCGATGCGTGACTACTGGGACAATCGCTGGTTTCCGGTAGACCGCGCCTACGTCGGTACGCCCACGGCATTTGGTGTCTTCGCTCATCAAACCGTCCCTGAAGGAGAGCCACCGCGCGCGTATTTGGAACGCGTGTATAACATTCAGCGATGGACAGCCTTTCCCCATGGAGGGCACTTTGCACCAGCCGAGCAACCGGCCGCGGTAGCAGGAGACCTGCTTACTTTCTTCGGTGACCTACGTTGAGTCTCATGGAGTGGAACAGAAAAGAACGGCATTAATGCAAACCAGCGACAACAAGAAACTTTCCAACCGGCGCCCGCCGCGCTTCGATCTGATCGCCGGCAACGTGCCTCTGGATTTCGTCAACACGCTCGACGACCGTCATACTCAACCCAAAGAATTGCTCGAGCATTACGACGATCTGGCCCGCTTCGGCGAAGACACCGGCCTGCTCGATCCTATCCAGGCCGACCGCCTTGTCAAGCGCAGCTCCAAGTTTCCTGAACTCGCGGAGGAAGCTCTCCGCCGGGCGAAACAATTGCGCGAAGCCATCCACGATGTCTTCTGGGCTCTCATCAACCATCGCGCCGTGCCCGCCGCAGCTCTCGCCACACTCAATGCAGACGCTCGCACCGCGGCAGCACACCTGCACTTGGTCCCAATCAACGGAGCTTTTGAGTGGAGCTTCGACGACCTCGATGATTTCGATATCTTCCTCTGGCAGATCGCCCGCTCCGCCGCCGATCTTCTTTCCTCCGATCAACTGCCTTTCGTCCGCGCCTGCTCCTCCAAAGAATGTGAATGGTTCTTTCTCGATACCAGCAAAAACCACCACCGCCGCTGGTGCGACATGAAGCGCTGCGGCAACCGCGCCAAAGTGCGGAAGTTCTACGCCAAGCAGAAGGCCATCTAAGAGATCTCCCCGTGCTTGATGGATGTGTATTAAGTGTGTATTATAGTAGTAGGCAAACGTGAGGAAACGTGCACAGCCGGGATGTCATCAAGGCATTGAAGAAAGACGGCTGGTACGAGGTGAATCAAGTTGGGAGCCACAAGCAATTCAAGCACCCGATAAAAAAGGGGAGGGTGACTGTGCCGTACCCCAACCGGGATATACCGAGAGGCACTCTCAAAAGTATCGAGAAACAGGCCGGGATCAAATTGAAATGATTAAATTGAGGTGATCTCCGCAGCAAAGGCAACCAGTCATGGAATACATTGCTTATCTTCACAAGGATCGCGGATCCGATTACGGCGTGAGCTTTCCCGATTTTCCAGGCTGCATCACAGCCGGAAGAACTCTTGATGAAGCGGCCCGGATGGCGGCGGAGGCGCTGGCGCTCCATATCCAGGGGATGATCGAGGATGGCGATACGGTGCCGGAGCCCTCGAAAGTCGACGACATCGCAGCCGACGCGGCCAAGCGCGGGGCCATCGCCTTCCTGGTGAGCGTCGAACCTCCCGACGCGACCGTACGTGTGAATATCACGGCGCGCGAAAGTCAGCTGGCAAAAATCGATGCCCTGGCCGCAGCCGCCGGCCTGACGCGCTCCGGCTACATGGTCCGCACAGCAATTGGCGAGGATCGTGAGGGAAAGAAGCCGCCCGCACGGGCTCGAGCCAGGCAGCGCGCGGGCTAATCGAAATAACAGAATTGCCGTAACCGCCGCCGAGTGGTTCTTCCCGCGAACCCGGATGGGCATCCGACCCGCCTGTTCGATACAATTGACAATCCACCCCGGGAGGCTCCTCGTGATCGCTCGTCTTCTTGCTCTCATCCTGCTAACAGGCGCAGCTCTTGCCCAAAACACCGTCCACTACACCGCCACCAACGCCAACGTGAAGTACCTCTTCGCAACCGCTGAGCCCGTCGCTCACCTGAAGTCCGGCGACATCCTCGATACCAACACGCTCGATTGTTTCGGCAACGTCCTCCGCAAGCCCGGCGACACCCTCAGCATGGTCAAGGGCGATAATCCCCTGACCGGCCCATTTTTCGTTGAAGGCGCGGAGCCTGGCGACACGCTCGCCGTCAAGATTCTCTCGCTCGATGTCGATGGCGATACCGGCGTCGGCGCCTTCGCTCCCGGCTTCGGCGCCCTCAATGAGACCAACTACACGCCCATGCTGCATCCGCCGCTGCCTGAACGCATCTGGTACTACCACATCGATCACGCCGCCAACACCGCCACCTTTCAGGCACACGACACCGATTTCTCCGTGAAGATTCCGCTGCATCCGTTCTTCGGCTGCATCGGCGTCGCGCCCGCCGAAGGTGAGGCTCGCAGCTCCGTCGTCCCCGCCGAATTCGGCGGCAACATGGATTCGCCCGAAGCCAGCGTCGGCAACACGGTTTATTTTCCCGTGAACGTAAAAGGAGGTCTCTTCTACATCGGCGACGGCCACGCCGCCATGGGTGACGGAGAAATCGCCGGCACCGCCATCGAAGTTCCCCTGAAAGCCCGCGTGCAATTAAGCGTAGATCAAAGGCCGCACCATCGCCTGGCCCCAATTCGAAAACGACGACGCCATCATGACCGTCGGTGCCTATCGCCCGCTCGACGACGCTCTCCGCATCGCCTTCACCGAACTCGTGCACTGGATCCACAAAGACTACGGTCTGTCCGAACTCGATGCCTACGAGCTCCTCTCGAAAGTCGCCAAAATTCATCTCAACGAAATGGTCGATCCAAACTACGTAGTCGTCGCCTCAATCGAAAAGAAGTACTTGCCGCCGAAGAAGTAGCGACATAGTGTACCCTTACGGACGAAAGGGGCTGATTCTGCGTTCCTGAAATTCCCGTGGCAATGCCACCACCTCGCCCGCATCCCTGCACCGGACCGCCCATTCCAGCAGGCTGCGATATTGCTCGAAACTGTTGACATTTCCCAGCCACTTCGTGCCGGACGAGGTCGTAATCACAACCACGTTCGGCACGTCGCATGGCCCGACGCAACCGCTAATCGTCAACTGGACCCGCTTCAGCAGTCCGCGCTTTCTCCATTCACTCTTGAGCCACTCCACCGGAACCTCAGGCAGGCCGCGCTCCGTGTTGCCGCAACAGCAGCCCCGGCAGATCGTAATCTGCCCCACCACCACGCGCTTCGTCTTGAGTGGGCATTCTTCCTGTGAGTTCACAGCACTAGACCCAGTCCCGAGAATGTCAGGAGTCACTGTCTGCTTTCCGTGCTTCCCGGCAACAGTCTCGTCGAATTAAGAATGAAACCCAGCTCCGAGGTAACGTGAATAAACGCGGCCAGCAGCGGATTCAGAAAGCCAAAGGCCGCCATCCCCACTCCTATGCTGTCCACTATCAACGTCCCGGCAAAATTTTGCATGATAATGCCGCGACAACGCCGCGCCACGTGCAACGTCTCCACAAACTTGCTGAGATCGCTTCCGATCAGGATCACATCGGCGCTCTCCCTGGCAACGTCGGTCCCTGATCCCATCGCGATCCCGACATTTGCCTCGACCAGTGCCGGAGCATCGTTGATACCGTCTCCCAGCATCGCGACTTTTCGGTTCTTTCCGCGAAGCTCGCGCACCCATTTGGCCTTCTCCTCGGGCAAAAGCTCTCCTACCGCCTCATCCACGCCGAGATCTTGACCCACCGAAGTAGCTACTGCCTGTGTATCGCCGCTGAGCAGGATGCTCTTCAGGCCCATACCTCGCATGTCCGCAACCGCGGCCTTCGCTTCCGGGCGCAGCACATCTGCAATGCGAATGATGCCAAGCATCTGGCCATCGCGAGCAACGTAAACCTCTGAGGCTCCGTGGCCATTGGCGGACGGAATCGCATTTACCCCATGTTCCACTAGGAGCGTCCGGCTGCCGACCAGAATCTCTTCACCCTGGTACGCTACCCGGACTCCCCTGCCGGGCGTATAAGAGAATTCATCCGGTTCAATAGCCGGAACCGCAAGTTCGACCGCCCGCGCAAGAATCGCTTTGGCCAGAGGATGTTCCGACCTGCGTTCCGCAATGCTGGCCGCAGCCAGAATCTGTGGTTCGCTAAAACCATCGGCCGAGACCACCTCGCGAATCTGAGGCGTCCCGAAAGTCAGAGTTCCGGTTTTGTCCAGCAGCACCGTGTCGACCTCAGCCAGAGCCTCGAGGTAGAGCCCGCCCTTAATGATTGCACCGTGATGGGCGGCGCGGCCGATTGCCCCCAGAATGGCGAGCGGTGTTCCTGCGGCGATGCCACACGCGCCGGCAACGATCACAACAGAAATTGTCGACCGAACGTTGTGGGTAATGATGAAGGTGAGAACTGCGGCGCCCAGGGCAAAGTACACTAGGTAGCCAGCCAGGCGGTCAGCCGTCTTCTGAATCGGAGCCCGCGATTTCTCGGCATGTTCCACGGCCTCGATGATCCGTCCAAAAGTAGTGTCGCGCCCGAGTTTGTCCGCCCTCACCTCTAACGCTCCCGATTGATTGATAGTTCCTGCGTAAATCGCATCTCCACGCAACTTTTCAACCGGCATTGCCTCGCCAGTGATCGCAGCCTGCTCTACAAAGGATCGCCCATCCAGCACAAGGCCATCCACCGGAATACGGGCACCCGGCTTCACGATTACCGTGTCGCCGACTTGCAAGTCTGTCGCAGGGATGGCAACCACTTCCTGATTGCGGCGAACCAAAACCGTTCTCGGCAGAAAGTCGATCAGGTCCTGGATTGCACGCCGTCCTCGCCCGACCGTGAGTCCCTCCAAAACTTCCGCAGCCAGCACGAAAGCGGTGATAACCAGCGCGGTAAAGAATTCTCCGATAGCCAGTGCCGACAGCAGGGCAATGGTCATCGATAATTCCATCGTCATTTTGCGTTCGACGATGTTCTCGAAGGCCTCTCTGAAAATTGGATACCCGCCGATCAGGGCAGCCGCGATGCCGATTACACTGATCCGCGGAAACGGCTCCCACAGCCTGAACCAGACTGCCGCGGCGGCTAACGTCACGAAAGCAATTCGAACCAGTTCAGTCCATTCGACTCCGTGCGCATGTTCGGTGTGCTCGGTGTTCTTGGCAGGCTGCATCCTGGGTTCACCGCTGCCGTCAGTCCCAGGAGTTGTCGCGTGATTCCTTTCGAGTAAGGGAGAGGCGCTCATTATGATTGCTCCTTGTCCAGTGAACTGCGGCCTGTCATTTCAGATAAGACTTGACCATGTCGATCACTTCGTCGGCAGCCCGCTCTTGTTGCGAACTCGGTCTATGCTTTCCGTTGAGCACGTGACTGCGTATGTGCCCCTCCAGAAGTTCAGCCATCAGACTGTTCATGGCTCCCCGCGCCGCACTCATTACCTGGAGAACGTCGGAGCACTCGCGTTCTTCGGTGAGCGTACGCACCAGGGCTTCGACCTGACCTTGAATGCGTTTGGCCCTTAGGATCAGCTTCTGCTTGTCTTTGATGGTATGACTCATGATTCGATCGCCATGATACCATACCGGGTATAGTATATGCGAGAAAAAGCAGCGATGGCTATGCGCTGTGCCTAAACCGGCGCCGGTGTTACCATCTTTCCAATGGCTACCTGGGTGGGAAAAATTCTCGAGGCTATGCCCGATCCGGAGGGTCCGTTATGGCCGTACGCGCATGCAACCCCAACGCAGACTCCTGGCTCGACCTTCCCCTCGCAGCCTGGCAGAATACCTACGCCACTCTCCACATGTGGACCCAGATCGTCGGCAAAGTGCGCCTCGCGCTAAGCCCGCGCGTCAATCACTGGTGGGAAGTTGCGCTCTACGTCAACGCCCGCGGCCTCACCACTTCAGCCATCCCTTACGGCGACGGAATTTTCGAAGTCCAATTCGACTTCATCGATCACAAACTGACCATCCAGACGAGCTGGAATTCATCCGCCAGCATCGCGCTCAAGCCGCAATCGGTCGCTATTTTCTACTCCGAATTCATGGCCGCTCTCAGGTCTTTGGGTATCGAAGTGAAAATCTGGCCCATGCCCGTCGAAGTCCCAAACCCCGTTTCCTTCGAGACCGACACCCAGCACGCTTCCTACGATCCCGAATATGCCCACCGCTTCTGGCAAATTCTGATTCTGTGCGACATCGTCTTCAAGGAATTCCGCGCCGGCTTCACCGGCAAAGATAGTCCAGTGCATTTTTTCTGGGGAAGCTTCGACCTGGCGGTCACGCGCTTCTCCGGCCGCCGCGCTCCCCCAAGACCAGAGGCCGACCCCATCACCCGCGAAGCCTACTCCCACGAAGTCATCAGTGCGGGATTCTGGCCAGGCGGCGGCGAGATCAAGGGACCAGCCTTTTACGCCTATGCCGCTCCGGAGCCGCCCGGCCTTGCGCAACAACCAGTGCAGCCTAAAGCCGCTTTTTATCATCCACAACTACGCGAGTTTCTCCTGATGTATGACGACGTTCGTCAGTCCGTTTCTCCGCGCGAAGCTCTGCTCAGCTTCCTCGAGAGCACCTACGAGGCGGCAGCGAACCTCGCGCACTGGGACCGCAAGGAATTGGAAAGAGCTTGAACTTTGAACTTTGAACAAAGATCGGTGGGACTGAAAAAATGCCAGCCAAATGCAAGCATCTGGATCAAATTAAAATCACCACGACCAACACGCACGTCTGCGAAGAATGCGTAAAGCTCGGCGACACTTGGGTTCACCTCCGCATGTGCATGTCCTGCGGCAACGTCGGCTGCTGCGACTCCTCCAAGAACAAACACGCCACCAAACATTTTCGCCATGTCCACCATCCCGTCATGCGCTCCATCGAGCCCGGAGAAAAATGGATTTGGTGTTACATCGATGAAATGATCGCCGGCGAAGTCGACGCCTGAGGGGGCTTTTGGAATAGTCCTGGGTGAAAGAACAAGTCCCGTCAGGGACGCCATTTATTAGCCCCGGCGTAAGTCCGGCGTGCCGAGCTAACAAGCATCGAGTCCCGCAGGCATGCCACGGACATTCTCAAATGGATTGCATTTACGGGGTCTCTGCTGAGAAGAAAACGGTGGGAAAAAATTGAAAGGGCCGTGACATTGGTTATGCTCTAGCCGCCGCCTCCTGCGAGGGAGCCAACAGCGTGGACGCATGTACCGTCACAGCCCCTTGATGCGATCACTGCTTTCACAGTCCCAAACCCCAACTGCCCCTCGCAGAGCCGTCGGTTTTTTCAGGTTTGGCTGCCCCGCGGGTTGCCCCGCTTGGCTGATCACCCAGTCTACTTCGGGTCAGCAAGGTTTATTTCGCTGTCCCTTTCAACCGTCGACGGAAGCAACCTTAACAGAGCATTCATAAATGTCAACGCAAACAATTGGTGCAGTGCCGCAGCTCATCCCTGTGCATAACGCAAGATGCAACTCGTTCTATTTTCATCGTTTATTAATTTGCATTTTCAATTCGGACCGATTTTTCACAAAAACTTGCACAACCCCCGGGCACTCACAAAATTGCACAGAGTGAACCAAAGATTCATCTTGACTGTACAACCGTCTCGGCGCATCTTGCTGAGAGTGGGCCAGCAGTGATGGCAGAACTCGTAGCCTATGTGGACGGCGGCTCCCAGGGAAACCCGGGACCGTCTGGCATTGGAGTCGTCATCGATGGCTGCGACAGTGGCCCCATCCGCATCGCCAAGTGGATCGGCCACCAGGACAACAACGTCGCCGAATACGTTGCCCTCATGGAAGCCCTGCAGTGCGCTGTCTCCCTCAACGCCAAGGCCCTGCACGTCTATTCCGATTCCGAAGTCGTAGTCCGCCAGATGCGCGGCGAGTACATCTGCCGTAGCTCCCGCCTCTATTCTCTGCACTGGACGTGCCGCAAGCTGGCTCGTGCCCTCCGCTTCTCCATCTCCCACGTCCCCCGCGAGAACAACGCCGAGGCCAATCGTCTGGCCAACTCCGCCGTGCGCGAGCGGCCGGTTTAACTCTCTTTCTGCAATCCCCCCGAATTTCACTAGGTACTTTCGTGTTACCCCGATTCTTGACACCATGCTTTCTCGGAGCGAGACTCCAATTATTGCTTCCTGAAATTTGAAATGAGTGATTTGGCGAGCCGGATCGCGCCCCCGGCGGCCTCAACTCATCGCTAGACGCGAGTCATGGATCATTACTCGATTCTCGACCACAGTTCCTCATCGCTTGCGATGGAGGGAGACCTTCCCGTCACGGCCAGCGCGTCCGGGCCGGCCAGCATTTCTGCCGGAATCGCCGCGGCCAACGCACTCCTGCCCAAGCTTTCCGAAAACGGCCCGCGCTTCCCCGGCGAGGACGGAGGCCGCTCCCTGGCTGAGATGGCTCACTCCGATCTTGACGCCGCCCTTCAACTGCTCGCCGAGCGTGCCCAATACATTACCGGAGCCAGCGGTGTCGCCATCGCCCTGCGCCGCGGTGCCCACAATCACATGCTGTGCCGGGCCAGCACCGGCTCCAATGCCCCTGAACTCGGCGCACTGCTCTCCACCGAATATGGACTCTCCGGCGAAAGCGTTCGCACCCGCCAGCTTCTGCGTTGCGACGATGCCGAGCGCGATCCCCGCGTAAACCGTGACGTCTGCCGCGACCTGGGCATCGCTTCCGTCGTAGTAATGCCTATCGTCGGCGAAGACCGGGTTCTCGGAGTCTTCGAGCTTCTTTCCGGCAAGCCTCATGCTTTTGATGAGCGCGATCTTTCCGCCCTCTCGCGACTGGCTGAAATGGTGGAAACCGCTGTTCTGCACGCTCAATTCACGCCCGCGATTCCCGAACTCGTCGTTCCGGAGAGCGCGGCTCCGCAAAGCGCCGTTCCCCAAAGCAAGATAAGAGTGAATGTTGTTTCGGTCAAAGCTGCGCCTTCGGAATCTGAATCGAAACCCCGTGAGACCAGCACCGCCCCGGCAGCCCCCTCGCCCTCCCTAAACATTCTGCCTCCCCGACAATCAGAGGCGGCGCCCGTTCCGCCCTCTGCAAAGAAGCCGCTGTTCTGGTCGGCCGCCATGCGAGCTCAAAGCCCCGAAAAGCTGAAAGAAAAAGAAGAGACCCAAGCCATCGCCGTGCCCGCAGGTCTAAGAAATCTGCAAAAGTGCCAGGCCTGCGGCTTTCCCGTATCCCAAGGCCGTGCCTTCTGTGTGGAGTGCGAAGAGAGACAGTGGCGTGGCCAGCGCCTTCCGCATCCCGAAGTAAAGTCACCGAAAGACAAAGATAAGGTTCAAGACAACGGCAAAGATAAAGGTAAAGAAAACGGCAGAGACAAAGCCCAAGATCACGCTGCGTCACCCGCTCCGAAAGCGCCCGCCGTGATCGCAAAAACTGAGACGCACGGCACTTTCATTCAGGACTTTCTCCCCAATCACGCTCCGTTCCAGACCCCGCCGCCAACCGGCGCGAAACTTACAATCTCAGCCCCTTCGACTGAAGCCGCCAGCCCTTCTCAGGAGTTGATCTCTCAGCCAATCGCACCGGCAGCGCCTGAAGCAGCCGTCGCACCGCAACCCTCGTCCGCATCCGCATCGTCCTCGGACACTCCCTCGAACGCGCCTATTCCCGATTCCTCCACTTTGTTTCTAAGCTCGGCGCAGTCCGAATCCTGGTTCGCCTCCAATAAATACATCCTGGGCGCTCTCCTGGTCGTCGCCATCATCATCGCCGCCATCGTCTGGCTCCGCTGATTCATTTCGCAACCGTGTGGAACGGACACTCCTGTCCGTTGCTCTTGATCTTGAGGTTGCTCTTGTTCTTGCTCTTGCCTTTGGTCTTGCCTTTGGTCTTGCCTTTGGTGTTGCCTTTGCTCTTGCCGTCATTCGTGACCACGGCGCCTGTACAACCCGCCTGCACAACCGTGGAAGAGCGGCGCTTTAGCGCCGCGTAAGCTCGCCGAAATCAAGCTGGGCCTTAGCCCCTGAACACTCCCGGATTTCTTTTACCCCGCTTCTCCCGCCCCAACCGTTTACAATTCCTTTCCTGACTTTTCACATTCCGCCCGGAGGATTCATGCCGCTTCCCACCCCGCGTGCCGTGATGCGCTACTGCTTCCTGCTCCTGTTTCTCGCCTCCCTGGCCTCCGCCCAAACCGCCGAGCAACGCACCGCCCATTACCTCGACTCCGTCCGCAAACAACCAGGTCTACTCCTCGCCTTCCTGCGCGGCCTGCCCAAAGGTGGAGATCTCCACAATCATCTCGACGGCGCAATCTACGCCGAAGATCTCATTGATTTCGCTGCTTCTGGCAACCTGTGCGTCGACCGAACATCCTCCCATTTGCTCGCTCCGCCCTGCGACTCCTGTGAAACCTACACCGCCAAACCTGCCGCTAGCTGCGCCTATCTCGATCACGTGCTCTACGGCCAGATGGTCGATGCCTGGTCGATGCGCAACTGGCGACCCGGCGACGAATCCGGTCACGATCATTTCTTCGCCTCCTTCGACAAGTTCGGCCTCGCCTCCCATACCCACGTCGCCGAAGCCATCGCCGCCGCTACCAATCGTGCTGGCATGGATCATCTCCAGTACGTCGAGTTCATGCACACCGCCGATTCCGGTGGCGCGGCACTACTCGCAGGAAAGGTCGAGTGGAATCCCGATTATGCCAAACTGCGCGACGCCCTCCTCGCCGCTGGCATGAAAGATGTAGTCTCCGAGACCAGCAAGCGTGTTGCCGCCGACGATGCCCGCGCCAAAGAAATTCTCAAATGCGGTACGCCAGACGCCGCGCCCGGATGCACCGTAACCGTCCGCTATCTTTATCAGGTCCTGCGCGGCTTGCGCCCCGAAATTGTCTTCGCGCAAATTCTTCTCGGCTTCGAACTCGCCTCCTCCGATCCCCGCTTCGTCGGTCTGAATCTCGTCATGCCCGAGGACTGGTACGTCCCCATTCACGACTTCAACCAGCACATGGCCATGATCGATTACTTGCACACCGTCTATCCCAAGGCGCACATCGCACTGCACGCCGGCGAACTCGCCATGGGCCTCGTTCCTCCCGAAGACCTCACCTTCCACATCCGCGCCTCCATCGATCGCGGCCACGCCGAGCGCATCGGCCACGGCGTCTCCGTGATGAACGAAAACGATCCTATCGCCCTGCTCCACGAAATGGCTGAGCGCAACGTGCTCGTCGAAATCGCCCTAACCTCCAACGATATGATCCTCAACGTCAGCGGCGACGATCATCCCCTCCCGATCTACATGAAGTACGGCGTCCCCATCGCCCTCGCCACCGACGACGAAGGCGTCTCCCGCTCCGACATGACGCACGAATACCTGCGCGCCGTCGAAACCTATCGCCTCTCCTACGCCGACTTGAAACGCATGGCCCGCCAAAGCCTTGAGCACAGCTTCCTCCCCGGCCAAAGCCTGTGGACCGAAACGAAGGTTATCTTCCGCCTGGCCCCAGCCTGCGCCGGAAATGCAGAAGGTTCCGCGAAGCCCTCCGCCGCGTGCCAAGACTTCCTCAGCAAGAACAACCATGCCAGCGCCCAGTGGACCCTGGAATCCGAATTCGCCAAGTTCGAGAAAAAATATTGACAGACGGAGGCGCGAAATTTGGCGGACGTGTGATTCGGAAGGCAAATATTTTCGACGCGAGAGGTCTGAAAACCCCTTCTCTATCCGAAAGGCTTCGAGCCTTTGGGTGGCGCAGCGCTTCCAGCGCTGCGATAAACGCGCCAAGATGAATGGGCTTTAGCCCCCGAGGTGCCTTCGATTCGCAAATCTGATATACCGCCTGCAGCACCTTGGGAGAGCGGCACTTCAGCGCCGCGATAAGTGCTCAGAAAGAAATGGGGCTTTAGCCCCTGGGTACCTCATATGAACGATCAATTCCCGCTAGCCGAAACCGCCGCCCAATCCATCCTGCAACGAACCGCCCTGCGCCCTCGCATCGGCCTCGTCCTCGGCTCCGGCCTCGGTGGCTTCGCCGATTCCCTCACCGACGCAACAAAAATCCCGTATTCCGAAATCCCCGCCTTCCCCCGCTCCACCGCCATTGGCCACGCCGGACAAATGGTCATCGGCAACTCTGGCGCCGTCCCCGTCGCCGCGATGCAAGGTCGCGTCCATCTCTACGAAGGCTATTCTGCCCACCAGGTCGCCTTCCCCCTGCGCGTCTTCGGACGCGTGGGCATTCGCTCCGTCATCCTCACTAACGCCGCCGGCGGAATCAATCTCAACTATCAGCAAGGCGCGCTCGTCCTGATCCGCGACCACGTCAACCTGCAGGGAACCAATCCCCTGCTCGGCCCCAACGACGATCGCTTCGGCGTCCGCTTCCCCGATATGACCCACGCCTACGCGAAAGACTATCGCGCAATCGCCCGCGAAGAAGCCGCCAAACTCGGAATGACTCTGCACGAAGGCGTCTACGCCGCCCTGCTCGGCCCCAGCTACGAAACCCCCGCCGAGATCAACTATCTCCGCGTCATCGGTGCCGACCTGGTCGGCATGTCCACCGCCTTCGAAGTGATCGCCGCCCGTCACATGGGAATCAAAGTCCTCGCCATCTCCTGCGTCACCAACATGGCCGCCGGAATTCTCGACCAGCCGCTCACTCACCAGGAAGTCATGGAAACCGGCGAGCGCGTCAAAACCAGTTTTGAAGCCCTTCTGCGCGCCGTCCTGCCACGGATTGCAAGCGATCCGGAGATGTCGCCCAAGAAATAACCTTGTCATTCCGAGCGTAGCGAGGAACCTGCTGTTCGCCTGCAGCGCAACAGACTCAATCCTTTCGGCAGATCTACTTCCCACTCCGCGGAATCCACAACTCCACCGGCGGTTTCACTCCATACACCGCCGCAAAACTCCCCTGATTCACCGCCATCGCAAACCGTCCCCGAGAATCGATATACAAAAGCGGCTGCCCCAGCGGCACATCGCTGAAAGTCCGCACGAACTTGATCTTCATCTCCTTGTCGCCAATCTTTACCGGAACCTCCTGCCCCCGCTGGTACCCGAGCTTCAGAAAATCCTCCGCATCCACATTCGTCACCAGATTCCCAAACGGACCATCCGTTGCAATCACCTCCGCCGAAATTCCGCGATCGTCCACCCGCGCTGCCTTCAAATCCAGCCGCACCAGCGACGCGATCGGCACCTCCGGGCCAGCTTTCGTCCAATCGTCGCCCCGCGCCACGTGCGCTCCCGCCGGAGAAAAAATGTCGCGCCCATGAAATGTCGAGGACATCTTCGTTCCGATCATCCAATCCGGATTCGTCACCTCGTGCACACCCTCGATCCCGTCCCGCTGCTCCACCAGCGTCAGCAGCCCGTTATCCGGCAGCACAAAATACTGTCCGCGCTTCGACTTGGCCACAATCGCCTTGCGCGTGCTCCCCACCGTCGGATCAATCACCACCACAAACACTGTCCCCGCCGGAAAGTAAGGCGCCGCCCCGTACAAGAACCGCGCCCCATCGAGAATCGAAAACGGCGTCACCTGGTGGGTGAGATCGACGATCCGCACCTCCGGCATGATCGAATACATCACGCCCTTGCACAGCGCCACCGAATCATCCACCACCCCAAAGTCCGTCATAAACACAATCGTCTGCGGATATTTCCCCGTCTGCGCCCCCGCCATCGCCGCCAGCGCCGCCAGCGCAACTACAAACGTCAGCAATATCAAGAGGAACCTGCGGCCTTTGCGTATCCCGTGAGAGCGGAGGCCTGCAGGGCCTTGAAAGCGCGCGTGATCACGATCGCCCGCACGACCGTGGAAGAGCGGCGCTTCAGCGCCGCGTAAACCATCCAAAATCACTCTGGGCTTTAGCCCCTGAGGCACTTCCCGCCCTCGCTCCACAACACCACCCGCGACAGTCATTGGCAACACTCCTCTCGCTCTGCAATCATGGTCAGCCAGAATACTCACAATCGCCACCCGTCGCAAATCCGCCACCCAAACCGAAGCCCTCGCAGCCGAATCTTTAATCGCCCGATCCCCAATCACAAAATTCTTCCTCCTCACTTCGATCTATAATGTCCTGTCGATATCACCGCACCACCGCAAGGAGATCTCATGCCGGATTCTATCCCCGAAAAATATCGCGATCTTTTCCAGAAGCGCGCCTTCGCCAGTCTCGCCACGCTCATGCCCGACGGCCGCCCGCAAGTCACCCCCGTCTGGTGCGACTTCGATGGCCAACACGTCATCTTCAACTCCGCCAAGGGTCGTCAGAAAGACAAGAATGTCCGCCGCGATCCGCGTGTCTCGCTCGCCATCATCGATCCCGAAAATCCCTACCGCTATGTCGAGATTCGCGGCCGCGTCGTTGAGATCACCGAAGAGGGCGCCAGCGCCCACATCGATAAGATGGCCAAGAAATATCTCGGCGTCGACAAATATCCCTACGGCCAGCCCGGCGAAGTCCGCGTAATCTACAAAATCAAACCCGAGCACACCCAGGTCATGGGCTAATTCTTTATTGCAAGCTCGATTCTGGACATGCCGTTTTTGAACAGCGGTGATTTTGGGTGACGCAGCGCTTCAGCGCTGCGAACAGTGGACCATCTCAAGCACCGGCTTTAGCCGCTGCGGTGGCCACGGCATCTTGCATCGGCGCCCGGAATACCGTGGAAGCGCGGCGCTTCAGCAGCCTGCCCTGAGCGAAGTCGGGCGGGCCGCGTCAGCCTCGCAAATTGATCGGGGCTTCAGCCGCGCCGCGCGATCTGGGTTTTGGGTGGCGCAGCGCTTCAGCGCTGCGATAAACGACTACTAGCCTGTGGGGCTTTAGCCCCTGAGGGACCTACATTCACACTTACAACCTCTGCTTCCTCGGCTTCGGCAACGTCAACCGCACCCTCGTCGAACTCCTGCGCGACCGCGAATCCGAACTCCGCGCCCTCCACGGAATTTCCTTCCGCATCACCGGCATCGCCTCCCGCCGTCTGGGCTGGCTCGCCGACCCCAACGGATTAGACACGACTACTGTTCTTTGCCCGAATTCAGATCGGGAGGGGCACGGCTTTAGCCGTGCCGAAAGGGCTTCTGAAAAAGACGGGCTTCAGCCCCTGAGGTCGCTTGACGTCGAAGCCTGGCTCGCCGCCGCTCGCGCCGACGTCCTCTTCGAAGCCACCTCCCTCAACGTTGCCACCGGCCAGCCCGCCGTCGATCACATCCGCGCCGCCCTCCATCACGGAGCCCACGCCATCACCGCCAACAAAGGACCCATCGTCCACGCCTACCGCGAACTCCGCGATCTCGCCGCCGCCCGCGGCAAGCGTTTCCTCTTCGAATCCACCGTCATGGACGGCGTCCCCATTTTTTCTTTTTTCGACCAACTCCCCGTCATCCACCTGCACGGCTTCCACGGCATCCTGAATTCCACCACCAACGTGATCCTCACCGAAATGGAAAACGGCCTCACCTTCGACGAATCTTTGAGGAAAGCCCAGTCCCTCGGCATCGCCGAAACCGACGCCACCCACGACATCGACGCCTGGGACGCCGCCGTAAAAACCGCCGCCCTCATCACCGTCCTGATGGATGTCCCAATAAAGTTGGAAGAGATAAATCGTGAAGGCATCCGCAACCTGACTGTAGAAGCTGTGCGGGCTGCAAAAAAAGAAGGCCGCCCTTACAAGCTAATCTGCCGAGCTAAAAAGAGAGAGAAGGGAATCGAAGCCATCGTCCGCCCCGAACAAGTCCCACTCACCGATCCCATGTCGCAAATCGCCGGCACCTCCTCCTACATCCATTTCGAAACCGATATCTTCCCCGGCCTCTCCCTCACCGAAGAAAATCCCGGCCTCTACGCGACCGCCTACGGCATGCTCGCAGATTTTCTCAGGGCGGTTTCGTAATCGTGTTTCGGTGAATTGAAGCCTTACTGCAACCCGAATATTGATTTCACGCGGACCATTCCGGGAAAGCTCCGCGTCCGAAGGACGCTTGACAGTAGCCCGGCGTTTCAACGCCGGGTAAGCTGAGCTATAACGAACCCGTCCCGTAGGGACGGCTGAACCCTCGCGGAGTCCCCATGGCGCACACCTACGTTTCAGAACTAATCCACTGCGTGTTCTCCACCAAACAACGCCGCAATCTAATTTCGGCGGAGGTACAACAGCAGCTTTGGGAATTTCTTGGCGGCATAGCCCGCAAAAATGGTTTCAAAGCTCTCATCGTTGGTGGAACGGAAAACCATGTCCATATTCTCTTGTCTTTGCCTGCAACGATGCCGCTTGCTAACGCGATGCAATTGGTGAAAGGAGCGTCGTCCCATTGGATGAACGAGAAATTCAAGGCAGACTTCGCGTGGCAGGAGGGATACGGCGCGTTTACCGTCGGCGTATCGCAGAAAAGCGACACGATTGCATACATTCAAAGACAAGCGGAGCATCATCGCAAGCGTAATTTCGAGGAAGAGTTTTTGGCGTTTTTGAAAAAGAACGGTATTGATTACGATCCGCAACACGTCTGGGGATAAAAAGTTGATTGGTCGGATGCTCGCTTGCGCGTGCGTCCGTAGGACGCCTGACAATAGCCCGGCGGTTCACCGCCGGGTATCCATGCGATCGAGAAGCAGCATCCCGTAGGGATGCTCCGGACGCCTCACTCGGGTCGCCACGGCTCATCCGCGTTTGAGCGGCGAATTGCCCAGCGTCCGAAGGACGCCCGACAATAGCCCGGCGTTTCAACGCCGGGAAAGTTTGGCTAAGAGCAATCGCGTCCCGTAGGGACGCCTGAACCTACGCAATGTCCCACGGTAATTTGAGAACCGGCGCGCCTCAGGGTAGAGTTCGGACGTGAAACAAATTCTGCGGCTCACGCTTCTGCTGGCTTGCGGTGTTGCCCTTACCGCATTCGCGCAAACCGACTCGCACTCAGAGACCCCAAAGGCCGGCGTTGTTCTGGTCAACCTTTTCAGTCCCACCTACCCGCCACTGGCACGGCAGGCACGCATCGCCGGCGAGGTCGAGGTCAACCTTGGCATCCGCAAGGACGGGAGCATTCAATCGGCGGTCGTCGCAAGCGGTCACCCGATGCTGACACCGGCCGCACTGAGCAGCGCTCAACAATCCCGCTTTGAATGCCGAGGCTGCGAGGCTGAGGTAACGCCATATTCCCTTATCTATTCCTTTCAATTTGACGCCAGCCCCGGCTGGCCCTGCCCCGAGAAGCCTGGACCACGCATCACCCAATCGCAGAACCGCATAACCATCGCGGCAGAACCTGCGATGGTTCATCCCTATTTTGTGAACATATCGGCCCGCTCCGCGAAATGCCTTTACCTCTGGCGCTGCGGTTCCTACTGGGGTGGGAAAGATTACTATTTCTATAAGGTGCGTTCGGGCAAGTGCCTCGACCTTTGGAACTGCGGCTCCCGCCTCCGCGAGCCCTTCGCCACCTGCCGCAAACTCCACCGAGCGATTGATTGACGAATCCGTGCACTGGGGGGATCTCCTTCGCGCATCAGCCGTCCACGACCGGATTCGCCTCCGCCACATCCTTGCGCCCGCAGGACGCCCTACAATAGCCCGGCGTTCACCGCCGGGTATCCATGCGATCGAGAAGCAGCATCCCGTAGGGATGCTTGAATTCGCCAACAAACGATTCCGAAATCTAACGCGTGATGTTCCAACCGTCCCTCCGGGACGGAATTCACATCGGTTTTCGAGCCCACCCCGGCGTTAAAACGCCGGGCTACTATCAGGCGTCCTCCGGACGCACCTTCCATGATAAAACTAAATCGAAACCATGTTCTCAACCGAAACCCTCGCCCCCACGACCCTCGACCTCACCCACATCCGCGCCCAATTCCCCTCACTCGCCCAAACCGTCAACGGACATCCCGCTGTCTTCCTTGACGGCCCCGGCGGCACGCAAGTTCCCGAGCGCGTCATCGACGCTATCTCCACCTACCTCCGCCGCGACAACGCCAACACCTGCGGAGCCTACGCCACCAGCCGCCACACCGACGCCTTGCTCGCCGACGCCCGCGCGGCCATGGCCGACTTCCTCCACTGCGCCGCCGACGAAATCGTCTTTGGTCCCAACATGACCACGCTCACCTACATGATGTCCCGCGCCATCGGCCGCGATCTCGCCCCCGGCGACGAAATCCTCGTCACCCGCCTCGATCACGACGCCAACGTCTCCCCCTGGCTCGCCCTCGAAGAAAAAGGTGTGATCATCCGCTGGGCCGAGATTCACCGTGAAGATTGCACTCTCGATGTCGAGGACCTCGCCGCGAAGCTCAATAAGAAAACGAAACTCGTCGCGATCGGCTACGCCTCCAACGCGGTAGGCACCATCAATCCAGTAAAAGAAATCGTCCGCCTCGCCCACGCCGCCGGAGCCCTCGCCTACGTCGACGCCGTCCACTACGGCCCGCATGGCCTCATCGACGTCGCCGCCCTCGACTGCGACTTCCTCGTCTGCTCCACCTACAAATTTTTCGGCCCCCACATGGGCGTCCTCTACGGTAAGCGCGAGCATCTCGCGCGCCTGCGTCCTTACAAAGTCCGTCCCCTCACCGACGCCGTCCCCAACCGCTGGGAGTGGGGTACCCTCAACCACGAATGCATCGCCGGCATCACCGCCTGCGTCGACTACCTCGCCGACCTCGGTCGTCGCCATTATCCCCAGGCAACTGACCGCCGCGGCGCTATCGTCGCCGCCTTCGAAGCCATTCACCGCCACGAGCGCAGATTGATGGAGCGCCTCATCGCCGGTATTTCCGAAATTCCGCAACTGAAGATCTACGGCATCACCGATCCCTCGTGCTTCGACTGGCGCTGCCCCACGCTCGCAGTCCGCGTCGTCGATCAGAACGAAGACCAGACTCCCCTCGCCCTCGCCACCAAACTCGGTGACCGCGGCTTCTTCACTTGGGACGGTAACTACTACGCTCTAAACCTCACCGAGCAACTCGACGTGGAAAAATCCGGCGGCTTCCTCCGCATCGGCCTCGTCCACTACAACACCACAGAAGAAGTAGACCGCTTGCTCGCCGCGCTCCGAGAGATCTTGGAATCCGCGCAGTGATGACGAGATGGGTTCTGCAGCCTTTCGATCTAGGACTTGGAAGGGCATGACCGGAAAGGGCACGACTTCCAGTCGTGCCACTTAGAGCAAATAGGATGGAGGGCTTTAGCCCCTGAGGCCCAAACACAACAGCCCGGGAGAAATCCCAGGCTGAGAAGAACGTCGCTCCACCGTGCCGAACCCACGCGTCGAGAGGGAGCAATAAATTTTCGCGGAAGTCTACGGCCAGCGCTTCGCCGTATCGTCCCAGCCGGCCGCCCGCACCGGCTGCGCCGCTACCACTGGCGGCGATGGAATGCGAATGGGAGCCTGCGGTCCGTTCACCGCCTGAGCCATCGGCTTCACCATCTCGGAGTTGATTTCCTTTTCTTCGGAGAGCAACGGAGCCACCAGCCGCAATGCTTCCACTTCCTTCTCCAGCCGGGTCAACTCCATTTCCTTCTGCCTCAGAACCTCATAAACATTCTTCATAACTTGGGCACCTGCGAATCGTCGTTTATGCAGCTTTTCTCGCACTTTAGCAGACTTACCTGCATTGTCAAGCCATTAAACGCGCGCTCCTGTTGCCTCGGCGAACGCCAGCCCTCTTTCACGTAAACCCGTGAAATCCCTTGTCCGGCGCGGCTTTTACCCGATATTCACAACTTCCCTTCGACTGCATGTATCTGCACCACCGCTCCTGCGCCCGCCCCCGTGTCGCCAAACCTGCGCCCAGCCCCCCAAATCGCACAAATTTGTTGCCGGGTTGCACAAAATCCTGTCACCCGCCTGTGGACGACCTGCACTCGATTGAAAATAAGCCACATAAAGTCGCGCTCTTTTCGTTGACTCAAAATTTAAAAGGAGTACAACAAGATCGTTCTTTGACAGTTTCTTAAGTTTTTCCGGTTGGTGCGGCGTCCGGGGCTCAAGCTGAGTCACTCTCCACATTGCAAAATGCGGAGGGAAGGCAAGTAAGGGTCTATAGCAAAGCGCTGGTCGAGGAGAACGAGAAGCCCAGTCGAAGGCAGGATAGAGTTCCGAGGCGTTGAGTAGGTTTATCCGGTTGGCGGTGAGCCCGGAGCCCGAGCGAAGATCGCGCGCAGAGCACCCGCAAGGGAAGCGGCATAGCAGGTCAAGCAAGGGTCTAACGCGAGCTACTGGCCGAGACGAATGGACTCAACACCACCTCGGAACTCTTAATTTCTTGAAGGCAGCTCCCAGTCTTCAGTCTTCAGTTCTCAGTTTCTGAATCCCGCTTTTGCATTCCCGGCTCGTCCTCAAGCGTCTCTCCGTTCGCAAACTCTCTGAAAACTCAAGCAACCCGAGCCGGATCATGGCCGTCCCCCTAACTGAGAACTGAGAACTGAGAACTGAGAACTGAGAACTGAGAACTGAGAACTGAGAACTGAAAACTGAGAACTTGAGAACTGAGAACTGAGAACTGAGAACTTGAGAACTGAGAACTGAGAACTTGAGAACTGAGACCTACCGCTTCCTCGCCACAATCACCCAAACTGTCCCGCGCCCCTCGCAATAGCGGCAGCGCTCCTGCCCCAGCGATTTTCCTGTTCCCCGGCACTCCAGGCAGTTCGCAACAATGTGCAATTCCTGCTGCGAACTTTCCGGTAGCTTGGCCGGATCCTTGAACAACTCAGCGTGATGGTAGTCCCGCAGCCAGAAGACCAGCTTGCCTTCCAGGTTCTCGCGCTCTTTGGTGCTGAGTTGCGCGCAGCGCTGCGCCCACCATTCCGGAATGCAGCCGTAACAAATCAGTTCGCCCGCGTCAAACAGCGCTCCAGCATCGGTTCGGCGAACAAACTTCTTGCAACACGCACAGGGATTGACGCCCAACAACCCCAACGCGTCCTTCAGTCGTTCGATTTCCAGTGCCTGCCGTGCCAAGCTCTCTTCGACACTGCCGCCGATTTCGTCGGGCATAGGTGGCTTCTTGAAGCAAACAATACTTCCTCAGGATATACCGACCACAGCCAGCAAGGTCAGCATTTGGAATCGCACATCTCGAACGAACCGAATTGTTTTCTTCGGGAAACCGAAAACCAGAACTGAGAACTGACAACTGACAACTGAGAACCGCCCTAATCCACGTGCTCGCCCAGTTCGAACGCCTCTTCCGACATCGGCAGCACGTCCCGTTCGCCGGCTACCCACACATAAATCGTCGGCAGCAAAAAGACGCTCATGACCAGTGCCGCGATCAGTCCTCCCACAATCACAATCGCAAACGGCCGCTGTGAGTCCGAACCGATCGCGTGCGACAGTGCCGCCGGCAGCAATCCCAGCGTCGCCACCAGCATCGTCATCATAATCGGACGCAGTCGCAGCACCGCACCCTCCACCGCTGCGTCCTCCACCGTGAATCGCCGCGCCCGCAACTGGTTGATGTATTCCAGCATGATCACTCCCGTCTGCACCGACACGCCAAACAGCGCCAGGAATCCCACGCCCGAAGAAACGCTGAAATTCGTGCCCGTGAACCACAGAGCCAGCAACCCTCCAATGGGTGCGATCGCAACGTTCACCATAATCAGCAGCGCCCATTTGAGCGACTTGAACATCGTGTAAAGAAGAATGAAGATAATCAGAATCGTGATCGGCAGTACGATCAGCAGTCGTGCATTGGCTCTCTTCTGGCTCGCATATTCCCCCTCCCACTTGAGGCTGTAGCCGATCGGCAGTTTCACCTGGTCATTCACCTTCTTGATCGCTTCTTCCACCGTGCTCCCCAGGTCACGCCCCCGAACACTGTACTTGATGGCGATATAACGCTGGTTGCCCTCGCGATAGATTTCCGAGCCGCCATCCGCTTCCGTGATCTTGCACAGTTGCGCCAGCGACACACGCTCTCCGCTCGGCGACAGCAGTCGAATATTTTCGATCGCGTCCTGCGTATCCCGATATTGCGGCAGATACCGCAAGGTAAGGTCATACCGCGCCTCGCCCTTCAGCACCTGCGTCAGCGCATTCCCGCCTACCGCCGTCTGCACCGCATCCTGCACATCCGCCACATTGATCTGATAACGCGCCGCCGCTGCCCGGTCCACCGTTACATTCAGATTCGGCTGCCCCAGCACGCGAAACACTCCCAGATCCTCAATGCCATTGATCTTGGACAACACATTCACGATCTCGTCGCTCTTCTGCTCCAGCACCTTCAGATCATCGCCAAACACTTTCGTCGCCAGCGCGCCCTTGACCCCGCTTACCGCCTCTTCCATGTTGTCTTCAATCGGCTGGGAAAATCCCCACACCGCGCCAGGAATCTTGTCCAGTTCGCGTTGCATGGCCGAGATCAATTCGTCCTTGTCCTCGTGAAATACCGGCCGCCACTCTTCTTTGGGCTTGAGATCGACGAAGAATTCGGTATTAAAAAAACCCGTAGTATCGGTTCCGTCATCCGGTCGCCCCGTTTGACTCGTGCACTGCGGAACTTCCGGAAACGAACAAAGGATGACCCGCGCCTGATTCGCTACTCGTATGCCCTCATCCGGACCGGTGCTGGGCGCCAGCGTGCCGCGCACCCATAGCGCGCCTTCATCCAGATGGGGCAGAAACTCCGAACCGATGGCGCCGCTGAAGGCCAAATAATTTCCTATGACCACCATAACCAGGACCGCGCCGATCGTGACTGCACGATGCCGAATGGCCCACCTCACCGCGACCCGATAGCGCTCAATCAGAAAATTCATGATCGGGTTGCGCCACTCCGTTGCTCCCTTCGCGAAGGCAAAACTCGCCAGCACCGGCGCAATCAAAATCGAGAACAGCAAAGCCCCCAGCAGCGCGAACGCCACCGTCCACGCCATCGGATGGAACAGCCTGCCCTCCACCCGCTCCAGCGTGAAGATCGGCAAGTACGCCGTAATAATGATGGCGATCGCATAAAACACCGGACGCTGCACTTCGTGCGACGCCTCGCTGATTTTTTCGCTGGGAGTCTTATCGTTCCCGTTCTTATGCCCCAGATGGCGCACAATGTTTTCCACCATTACCACCGCGCCATCCACCACCATGCCAAAATCCAGCGCGCCCAGGGACAGCAGGTTCGCCGGAATATGTCTCAGGTCCAAACAGATCGAGGCAAACAATAGCGAGAAGGGAATTGTCGCCGCCACGATCAGCGCCCCTCGAATATTCCCCAGAAATAAGAACAGAATGATCGATACCAGAATCATGCCTTCCGTCAGGTTATGCAGCACGGTGTGGCTGGTGAAGTGAACCAGGTCGCTGCGATCGATGAATGGAACAATCTTCACTCCCGGCGGCAGAATGTGATCGTTCATTTCCTCCACTTTCGCGTGAATCCCCTGCAGCGCCGTATCCGCCGCAGCGCCTTTTCGGAGCAACACGATGCCCGACACCACATCGTCGTTATCAATAATCTTTCCGTCTTCTCGGTGAATCGCTTTGGCAAACTGCCCCAGTCGAATCTTCGGACCTTGCGAAACTACCGCAATATCCTTGATCCGAAGTGGCGTGCCGTTTTTGGTAAGGATCACCGTCTCCGCAATATCCTGCGATCGGTCGACCAGTCCCACGGCGCGCACGTTGATCTGCTGCAGCCCCTCTTGTATAAAGCTGCCGCCTGCATTCGTATTGTTGTTGGTGAGTTGCTGTTCGATCTGTGCCAGGCTCAGCCCGTAAGCGACAAGTTTGTTCGGATCGACCCGCACCTGGTATTCCCGCGTGGGCCCGCCGAAGCTCGAAACGTCGACAACATCCGGCACCGCTTTGAAATTCTTTTCGACAACCCAGTCTTCCAGCGACTTCAACTCCATCGGGTCGTACGCCGGATTCGTGCTGCGCAGCGTGAAAAAATAAATCTGTCCGACCGGACTCCAGTCCGTCCCCATCTGCGGCACAACATTCGGCGGCAGCGTAACCTGGCTCAGCCGCTCCAGCACTCGCTCCCGGTTCCAGTCGTTGTCCGACTCGTCATCGAAGATCAGCTTCAAATCCGAAAGTCCGAATAGCGAAAACGACCGCAGATGCACCACGTGCGGAATCCCGTTCATCACGATTTCCAGCGGGATCGTGACCTGCTGCTCGATCTGCTCCGCTGAAATTCCCGGCCACTGCGTGATCACCTCCACGTAGTTGTCCGCCACGTCGGGGTAGGCCTCAATCGGAAGATCGCGGAATGCAACAATGCCTCCGGCAAAAAGCATCAGCGCAAACGCCAGCACCAGCAACCGGTTGTTCAGAGCAAAATCAACCACTCTGCGAATCATCTATTGCTCCACCGTGTTTTGCAGTTGCAGAGCGTTCGAAACCACCTGATCTCCCGGCTTCATCCCGGAAACTACTGCTTGCATATTGTTGGGCAGTGTCTTTCCCGTAACCACTTCCCGGCGTTTGAAATGTCCCGCGCCCAGCGGCGCATACACCCACTCCCGGTCATGCAAGTGCAGAATCGCGGCGGCTGGAATCGCGGCATACGTCTCCGTCTTCTTGCCATAAAAAGTCGCCGTCACAAACATTCCCACGCGCATGATTCCCGGATTCGGTACCTCAAGCCGCACCTTCGCCGTTCGTAGATTGGGATCGAGCACCGGCAGGATGTTATCGATCCGTCCCTTGAAAACCTGGTTCGGATATGCGCTCAGATGAATGTCCGCGTACTCGCCGATGTGAACGGCATCGAGATCATTCTCATAAACATCGCAGATGATCCATACATAGGAAAGATCGGAGATGGTAAAGGGATTCGGCGAGCCCAACCCTTGCACGCCCGATGCGTTCGTAACCTGCTGGTCGGTGATAATGCCCGAGGTCGGAGCCAGGATATCGACAATGCCCGAAGGGTGCTCCTTATCGATACCGAGAAGCCGCAGTTGCTCCGTGGCTGCGGTCAGGTCAGCTTTGGTGTCGTCTTCAGCATCTTGCGCTTGCTCGAGCGCGCTTTTTGCGACCGCACCCTTGTCGTAGAGAATCTGCGCGCGCTCCAGTTGCACCCGCGCCAACCGCTCGTCATTCACGGCTTTCACATAGGCCTGGTAAGCGCCGGAAACATCATTACTCTGGACTCTCAACAGCAACTGTCCTTTTTTTACGATGTCTCCCAGCCTGGCCTTGATCTCCACCACGCGTCCTGCAGCCAGCGAAATCACCGGCACGGCCCGAGCGATGTCCGGCTGTATCACGCCCGTCACGTTCAACGCCGGCGCGGCTTTATACTCCACCGCTGTCGCCAGCGGAAACAGCTCCGGATGATCGACCTTGAAATTATTTGCGTCCAGATCGGCCTGCACGTTAGCCGGAGGCGGAGCCTCGGCCTTCGGATCCGCCTTGCCCTCATTGCACCCTGTAACAAAGAGCGGCGAGATAAATAACGCGACCATCGCCAAACAGCGCATCCCCCGCCGAAAAATTTTGTCATTCCGATTGAGCGCGAAGCGCGAGTGAGGAACCTGTTGTCTGCCGTCGCTGCCACGAAAGCCACCGGGCCCAACCGTGGACGCTGAACTCAAATCCATCCGTCGTTTCTTCATTGCACAACCTCTTTGCCCACCGCCTGATTCAACTGCGCCGCTGCCGTCAAATACGAGCCCACCAGATTCACGTAATTCAACTCCACGCTGCGGTAATCGCTCTCCGCATTGAGAAAATCCAGCAGCGAAGCTCCCCCGTGCTGGTAAGAAAACAAAATCGTGTCCCGCACCCGTACCGCCTGCGCCAGATACTTCTGCTTGTACGGCCGCAGTAAAATCACATTGCTGTTCAACGTGGCATACGCCGAATCCACATCGCTGAATACCTGCGCCTCGGCCGCATCGCGCAGCTTCTCGTTACGCGTAATGTCCAGCTTGGTATGCAGCTTATTGCCCTGGTTACGGTCGAAAATGCGCAGCGGAATACTCACGTCCACCCCAAAATAAAGATCAATCGGAGGATTTCTTCCCATGTCGAAGCTGAACGTCGGATCCGTCGATCCGTTCGCCACCGCCAGCTTGTAGTCGGTCTGCGCCTTGTCCACAGTTTGTACGGCCGCCTTCAAATCCGGACGGTTATCCAGCGCGATCTGCCGGTACGCCTCCAGCGGATCAATCTGATCGTTGAAATCAAACGCGCCCACTAAATCGAACTGGTCCACAGGTGTACGGTCGTTCAACAGCATCAGCATCTGTATCTTCGCCGTCCGCAAATTGACGATCGCCGTCTGCACGTCCGATTCGTACTGCACCCTCTGCAACTCCAGCCGGTCCAGATCGATCTGCGCGATGTCTCCCGCCTCAAACCGGTCGCGGCTGATCTTCAGCAGGTGGTCGTAATACTCCAGATTGTCTTTCGAAACCTGCAGCACAGCCTTGGCCTGCAGCGTCTGCACGAACGCGCTGCGCAGGCTGAACAACAGCCCTCGCTCCAGATCGTTCTGTTGAGAAACCGCAATGGCCGTCCCTTTCTTCGCGCTCTCCGTCCGCAACTCCCGCTTGTGCGCCCGCTCGTGCAAATAGCTCACGGTCGCCGAAGGCAGCCAGTAGGCAAACGGTCCATGCGATGGCCCGCCCGGAAACGGATCGATCTGATCCGCCAGCACCGTCAAATTCGGATTCGGCCGCAGATGGGCAGTAATCTCGTCCGCCTGGAATTCGCTGATATTCAACTTCCCCGCCAGCAGCGTCGGATTATTCAATTCCAGCCGGTCCTTCACCTGTTCCCACGTCCACGCCTGAGGCGGAACTTGCGGCGGCGTCGTCGGCGCAGCCTGCGCCCCGGCCAGAACCGCGGCACAACCCAGCGCGATCAACACGCCACAATCCCTCCGCAATCTTCTTCGCATCAATGACTCCACAAATCTCTCCGGACTCCTAAAGCCGCCGGCAAAGATATAACGCAAAGCGCCACTAGCAACGCATTGCTCCACCAACACACCCGGAAATAAGTATCGAGGCTCGTTCGTAAGGATTCTCTAAAGATGAGAATCCTCGCTGCGGATTTATTGCTGCATCCGATCAGCGATTCACCAGCAATGAATGAACAACGACGAATGAACCACAATGAGTTACTTAGGATTCGGCAAACTACCCAAGGAGGGAACTAGGAGGAGCGCGCCCTGCACGCAAAACGCAAGGCCTCGCCGGTGGTGTCGAATACGAAACACAAACTTCAAGCAGTCCCGTTTCCAGTTCAGGGAGCTGCGCTGTACTCGCCGCCAGCGCCACAGGTCCCTGCAGCCGGTTTAGCCAGGCTGCATGCTTTTCGCTCGCAGTCTGCCGTACCGTACGTTTGCTCGAGGCCGATTCTTCCATCTCGGCCCGCATCGCGTGCAGATCATCCGTGGCCGAGATCACCGGAAACAACAGCACGACCACGCATCCCAGCGCCAGCAAACACTGCAACGCCGTCACTCTGCGTGCCAGTCGCGCTCCCACGCCTCGCCGCCACAGCCAATAGGCCGGCACCATCAGCAACAGCCAGACGAGATTAAGCAGCAACTCCATACACAAGCAAACGATCTACAGCCCAACAGCGTAGTCTTTCAAAAATCTTAAATTCAAGTCAATATGACCATCGTACCAGCATCCTAGAGTGGTCAGTGGCTAGTGTTCAGGGATCTGTAAGACCAATTCTCCGCCGCCCGCTAAACTGCCCACTAATCACTGACCACTGCTCACTCTCCTACGGTCCCACCACCACCTGCAACGGCCCCGGTGTCTGCAGCCGCTCGTGGTAGATCGCGTTCCGCTTCGCCACTTCTCCGCTCACGTTCACATAAATCACATACGCTCCATGCGGCAGCGTCTCGCCAAATGGCAGCGCCATGCGCTCCGTTCCTCGCTTCAGCGGAAAATGCTGATATCCAATCTCCGTCGCCCGCCCATTCTCCGCGACCGCCTTCACGTCAAATGTCAGATCGATGTCATCCGCCGTTGTGTTCGAAACTTCCACGCTGCCCTCAATCCGGTTCACGTTCACCCGCGGAGGATTTTTCCACGCCAGCGTGATCGCTTCCACCACCTTGATGACGAATCCCCTCTGCACCGCCTGTTGCGGTTGTCCGCCATCCTTCACCGAAACCACAAACTGAAATTCTCCCGCCCGCTCTGCTTCTCCATGCAACACTCCGTTATCTTCCAGCCGGATCCCCGGCGGCAGAGCGCCACTCTGTACCCGCCAATGCAGCACCGGTACATAATTACCGCGACCCTGAAAATTCACCTGATATCGTCCCTTCGGATACGTCGTCGGCAACTCGGTCGGCTCAATCACCAGCCCCTCATCCGCACTTGTTCCCGGCGCGGACGGGTTCGGTGCAGACGGGTCCGTCGCCGCCGGCGCTTGCCCGAACCCCGCCCCGCTCATCGCAACCGCGACCAGGCACACAAAAACTCGTTGTCCGACCTTCATCATCCTGAAATCCCCCAGCCCGCAATCCTACAAACCTTGTCATCCTGAGCGAAGGCTGTGCTTCGCGGATGCGAAGCGCAACCGTCGTCGAAGGATTCCTCGCACGTCATAGAAACCACCGGCACCGCAAGGCATTCCTGCCATGGAGGACGCGTCTCGGGTAGCTGCGCCCACAGTTTCTCCCTCCCCATGCTACCGGAATTCCAACCCTGTCTCGCGCCCATCCCTCGCGTTCCCGACCGACTGGGATGCTGAAACCTCCCTCCGGCCCTCCGAACCCTGCCTTCTCCTCCAGAATGTAAAGTTCTGTATACATTGCACTTGCAAAATATTTTTCTTTCGGGAGCGCTACTTATTTTCGTGGTTCGGGTTCAAGGCAACTGAAACCACTTGTGCTAACCTCAGAATCAATAGTGACCCGATCCACGCTCGATTCAACCCAGGGGGAAGTTATGTCGGCACGCAACGCCATCGTCCTGCTCCTCGCACTCTCCACACTCTTATTTCTGGCCGCCTGCGGTGGTGGCGGGAACGCCCCTGCTACTCCCACACCCCCGCCCACCGGAGCTTTCAGCAACAGTAGTCTGAATGGAACCTACGTCTTCTCCGTCTCTGGCACCGACTTCGCAGGAGCCCCTTATGCGATTCTTGGCACGTTCGTCGCCAACGGCAGCGGCGGCTCGGGCAAGGGCGGAATTACCGGCGGCACCGTTGACATCGTGGATGCTGAATTTACCTCTGCGTTTAATTTATCCATCAACAACAATGGTTTCTACGCCGTGGGCTCGGATGGTCGCGGAGAGCTCACCATCGGAACGAGCACCACGAATCCATTCAATGCCAACTTGACCTTCGATTTCGTCCTCAGCTCCAGCTCCCACGGACTCATCACCGAATTCGACGGCAACGCCAGCGGCAGCGGTACAATTGATCTGCAAACAGCTGGCATCACCCAAGCCGCGCTCGCCGGCTCCTATGCTTTCAGCTTTTCCGGGGTCGATCCCGCTGGCACCGGGAACTTCGGCACCGTCGGCGCCTTCACCCTCGACGGGAGCGGCAATGTCACAGCCGGCGTTGAAGACTTTAACGACGCCGACCTTCCCTATCCCAACCTGGGGCTCTCCGGCACGGTGGTTTTGGGACCGTCCTCCACTCCTTCAACCACCTTGACCACTAGCTC
The DNA here is from genome assembly GCA_963782835.1 of uncultured Acidobacteriaceae bacterium. Taxonomy (GTDB): domain Bacteria; phylum Acidobacteriota; class Terriglobia; order Terriglobales; family Acidobacteriaceae; genus Sulfotelmatobacter. The sequence continues at coordinate 107,256 of CAWALR010000012.1, forward strand.
CGGCTTCAACTCGCTGACCTACGACGTCTACGCAATTGATAAGACGCATCTCAAGTTTATCGAGGTCGGCCCGACCCCGATTCTCTTGGGCGATGCTTTTTCTCAGACGAGCACCGCCATTCCCACCGGAACACTGGCCTTCTCCTTGGCAGGGACTTTTAGTGGCGCTACCTCCGCGTTCGGGGGTTTCCTCGTCACTGACGGCGCCGGCAACATTACCAGCTCTTCCTCAGAGGATATTAATGAGGGAGGATCGATCGTTTCCACTGCACCGGAAGGCTTCTCCGGCACTTATACCAATACCGGTTCCCTTGTCGCCAGCCGATCTACGCTAACTCTTACCGGCTTTACCGGAGGCACAGAGTATGTTGCTTATCCGTCAAGCGGGGGGTTGCTCCTGCTCGAAATGGACAGCAGCGGAATCATGCTCGGTGCTGGCTATGCCCAGACCGCAGGTGCCACCTTTGCCGCGTCGCAAGGCTATGGATTGAACCTCACGGGCCTCAACCTCGGAGCAGCAACCGGCAGCGTTGAGGAAGTTGACGACATCGCCGAGTTCACCGCTGTTAGCGGCGGAACTCTTACTGGCATCATTGACGAAAACTACGATCCCGGCGGCTCGCCCGTTCTTGGCATCGCGCTCAGCAACACTTCCTATGGGAGCATCGACACCCAGGGACGCTATGGGCTCACAGCCACCGCCGCGAATAACAGTACGAACACTCTGAACGGCGGTTTCACTCTCACTCTCTACGCCGTCGATGGTACAACCTTCCCGTTCATCGAATCCGATAGCGGCCAGGTCTCGACCGGCGTCATCGTGATGCAGACTCCTTCGTCCTCTTCCTCGGCTGCCGCCCACTCGCACCTTTTTGTCGTGCGACCGCTGATCCGGCCTCACGGTGCCTGGCAGAAGAAGAAAAACTAACTCGCCCACTCGTCACCCAAACCATCGGGCGCGGCCCACCAGCCGCGCCCACTTTTTTCCCCTTCCCCGGTCCATCCGCCCGCCTCTTCGTGACCTTAGTTACCTTTAATGAATGACCCCTCATCAAGCACAATCTCTCCAGACTTACGTCCAGATCGCGGGAGAACCAGAGTGCTCTGCCAACGCTTTCTTCGTGTCTTTGTCTTCGTGCTCCTCGTGGCCTCGCTGGCCGCCGCACGCGATCTCGCCTTAGTCTCCAATAAATCCAACGCCGTGGGCGCCATCACCGTTGCCGATCTGGTCAAGGTTTGCAAGGCTCAGACCAATCGCTGGCCCGACGGCAAACCCGTCACCTTTGTTATGCGCTCGCCCTCCGCGCCCGAGATGAAGGTCGTTCTCGAAAAACTCTACGGCATGTCGGAAAGCGAACTGAGTAGTCTCATCGTTTCGTCCAATCACGCCCGCGCTAACCATCCGGCCATCCTGGTCGCCACTTCCGACGAAGAACTTGTCAACGCGGTGGCCTCCACTCCCGGAGCCGTTGGCGTGGTGGATGTGTACTCCATCAACAGCAGCGTCGCAGTCGTCAAGGTCGGAGGCAAACTGCCTCTCGAACCCGGCTACCTGCTGCACGGCAACTAGAAAGGATCAGTGATAAGCGGTCAGTGGCCATAAAAACCAGGATTTGTTGCTGACCACCGACCACTAGCCACTGACCACTGAAACATGGCAGCTCCCGGCAAAAAAACCGCTCCCGCGCCCGCCTCGGCTTATGTGCGCCGTTATCCCCGCTTTGCCATCGACGTTCGCCTGCAAGTCCGCATGTTCCAATCCGGCGAATTCCGCAGTTGCTGGGGACGCTCCACCGAACTTGGTCAGGATGGCATCGGCGCCACTCTCACCGGAGAACTTGAAACCGGCGAAATTGTCTCCCTCGATATCCCTCTGCCTCTCAGTCCGTATCCTTTGAAAGTTCGCGCCATCGTCCGCTATCGCCAGGGTCTGCGCTACGGCTTCGAATTTCTTACCCTCGGCGACCCCCAACGCGAGACCATCCGCCGCGTCTGCGAAATGCTCGCCACCAAACAGTGACCAGTGACCAGTGGCCAGTGTTCAGTGGCCAGTTCCCAGCAGATCTACGATTTCACTGCCCACTGATCACTGATCACTGCCCACTTTTTTATTCCATTACCTCAGTAACTTTCGAGTAAACCTCTCGCGTTTTACTATCCAATCTGCTGGGCTTCAGAGGGGGAGCCATCAATGGGTGGTCGTGTCACCCGGTCAGCGCAGTCCCGTGAACTTCTGCGCGCCAAGTCGTTGCACCAGGCGCTCGAGTGCGGAGCGTCGCCCTCATTCATTCCCACCGGCAGCCCTACCGCCGCGCAGCCATCGTCTCTCTCGTGGAATCCGGCCGAATCGAATCCCAGCGTCACCACCGAGCAGGATCCTCTCGATCTTCGCCGCCAATATCTCGAACAATTGTTTCAGAACTCTCCCGACTCTCTGGTCGTGGTCGACTCTTCTTTTCACGCGCAGGCCGTCAATCGTGAGTTTCAGCGCGTCTTCGGCTACTCCGAAGCGCAGATTCTGTCACAGCCCATCGATTCCCTGATTCTTCCTCCGGATCGCGCCGCCGAAGCGCAATGGATTGCGCAATGTCTGCAGCGTGGCGAACAGCTTTCCCTCGAAACCCAGCGCCGCCACCGCGACGGAACTCTGCTCGATGTCTCTCTTTCCACCGCTCCCTTGATCGTCAACGGCCGCAGTGCCGCCTACTATTTCGTCTATCGCGATATTTCTGATCGTAAGCGCGCCGAAACTTTGAATTCCGCTCTCTTTAACGTCGCCGAAAAAGCCTGCTCCACTCAGGATCTGCAGCAGTTCTTTGCCGCCATCCACGGCATCGTCGACGAGCTCATGCCTGCGCGCAATTTCTCCATCGCCATTCACGATCCGGAGTCGCAACTGCTCAGCTTCCCTTATTTCGTAGACGAGCAGGAATCCGCGCCCGCTCCCGCTCGCGCCGCACGCGGCCTGGTCGAATATGTTCTTCGCACCGGAGAGCCCCTGCTCTGCACTCCGGAACTCTTGCGGCAGATGCAGAAGCGCCGCGAAATCGAACTGTTCGGCCCGTCTCCCTTGTATCTGGCTGGGTGTTCCGCTTCGCGCCAATCATCACGTCTTCGGCGCCCTCATCCTCAAAAGCTACTCCGAAAAAACTCCTCTTCGCGAGCGCGACAAGGAAGTGCTCACTCTAATCTCGCGTCAGTTGGCCGCCACCATCGAGCACAAACGCAACGAGCAGGCTCTGCGCCGCTCCGAAGTTCGCTACCGGTCTCTCGTTCAGACCGCGGTCTACGGAATCTATCGTGCCCGTCTTGAAGGCCAGTTTCTCGACGTCAACCCTGCCCTCATTGGAATGCTGGGTTACGACTCCGCTCTCGAAGTCCTTGCCCTCGATCCGCAAAAAGATGTCTTCCTCAATCCCGGCGAATATACCCGCCTGGTCGACGAATTCCGCCGCACCGGTCGCATGGATGGCTTTGAAGCTCGCTGGAAGCGCAAGGATGGAACCGCCATCACCGTCCGCATCAGCGGCCGCGCCGTCGCCACCGAAGACGAGCCCGCTGATGTTCTCGAAGCCATCGCCGAAGACATCACCGAGCGTCGCGTCCTCGAAGATCAGTTCCGTCAGTCGCAGAAAATGGAAGCCGTCGGCCGTCTCGCCGGAGGCATCGCTCACGACTTCAACAATCTGCTCATGGTCGTCAGCGGCTATACCGAAGTTCTCCTCGATCAGCTCACTGCCGAACACCCGCTGCACATCAAGGCCGAAGCCATTCAGCAAGCCTCCGATCGCGCCACTACCCTCACGCGTCAGCTTCTCGCCTTCAGCCGCAAGCAACTTCTCGAACTCAAGGTCATCGACGTGAACGCCATCGTCGCCGATATGGAGCGCCTCCTGCGCCCGCTCATCGGCGAAGATATCGAACTCACCACCAGTCTCGCTCCCGCCGTCGGTTGCACTCGCGCCGATGCCGGTCAGCTCGAGCAGGTCATCATGAATCTCGTCGTCAATGCTAAAGACGCCATGCCCAACGGCGGCAAAATCTGCATTCGCACCACCAGCGTCACCCTCGACGAGACCTACCGTCCGGAAAATACTTTCATCAAGCACGGACCCTACGTCATGATTTCCGTCAGCGACACCGGCCAGGGTATGGACCGCGAAACCCAGGCCCGCATCTTCGAGCCTTTCTTCACCACCAAGGAAAAAGGCAAAGGTACCGGCCTCGGGCTCTCCACCGTCTACGGCATCATCAAGCAAAGCGGCGGCTACGTCTTCGTTCAGAGCGAGCTCGGCCGCGGCACCGTCTTCACTATTTATTTCCCGCGCGTCGATGAGCCCTCCGAAGCTCTTGCCGCTCCCACTTCTCTCGCCGCCGTCGGCGGAACTGAAACCATTCTCCTCGTTGAAGACGAAGAGTCCGTTCGCCAGCTCGTTCGCGAGACGCTCGAGTCTCGCGGCTACCACGTTCTCGAAGCCGCCAACGGCAACGCCGCTCTTGCCCTGGCCGCCGCTAACGCCGAGACCATCCACCTCATCATTACCGACGTCGTCATGCCCGGCATGAGCGGCCACGAACTCGTTCAGCAGCTTCTGCCAGCACGCCCTGGCACCAAGGTCCTTTATCTTTCCGGCTACGCCGAAGACGCTTTCGCCAGCCCGCTTCCCGCCGACGGCAAAAAAACTTTCCTGCAAAAGCCCTTCACCCTGCAAAACCTCTCCCGCAAAGTCCGCGAAGTCCTCGGCCCCCCCACCAACTAAAACTTTGTCATTCCGAGCCCTTCGGAGCCGCGACCAGCGGCGAGAACTGCGAGGAATCTGCTCTCTGCCGCGCCTCCCACCGCCCGTGTGGGACGGACACTCCTGTCCGTCTTTTTTGACCTTGATCTTGAACTTCGTCCCCTCCGCCGCATGATGCCGCCCCATCGCCGGCGCAATCGCGATTTTGGGTGGCGCAGCGCTTCAGCGCTGCGATCCATCGAAAGCGGCTTTAGCCCCTGAGGCTCCCCCGGTGTAGAATTCTCCTCGCAACCGCGACGCCGCTCCTCCTCATCCAAGTTGTAGGAAGCCGCTTCGCCTGAATCCGTACCCTTGGCCTTGTCATCAGTACAATAAGAATTCTGGAGGAAAAATCATGGCTCATGAACTACCGCCCCTGCCCTACGACTACGCGGCACTCGAACCCACCATCGACAAGCAGACGATGACCCTGCATCACGACATGCACCACGGTGCCTACGTCAAGAATCTCAACGCAGCCATCGAAAAACATCCCGAGCTGTCCAAGAAAACTGCGGAAGAATTAATCCGCGATCTGAACGCCATCCCTGAAGACATTCGCGCCGCGGTCCGCAACAACGGCGGCGGCCACGTCAACCACACCATGTTCTGGAAGATCATGAAGCCCAAAGGCGGCGGCGATCCCACCGGTCCCATCGCCCAGGTCATCACCAAAACTTTTGGCAACTTCAAGGATTTCCAGGCCAAGTTCAACGACGCCGGTGTCAAGCAATTCGGCTCCGGATGGGTCTGGCTCGCTGGCAAGCCCGGCGGCGAAGTCCACATTATGAGCACGCCCAATCAGGACAACCCGATCACCCAAGGCCATTTCCCCATCTTCGGCAACGACGTCTGGGAGCACGCCTACTACCTGAAATACAACAACCGCCGTCCCGAATACCTCGCCGCCTGGTGGAACGTCATCAACTGGGACGAAGTCAACGCCCGTTACGAAGCCTTCAAATCCGGCAAGGCAGCTGCACGAGCCGGCAATGGCGCACTAACGGCCTGTGTGGGGCGGACACTCTTGTCCGCTGCTTTTGATTGTGATCTTCAGTCATGGAAATGAAGGGCCCCAATCGCTCGGGGCTCTTTTTCATTTCTCGACCGCAATCGACCGCTCTTACGCCGCCATCCCAACATACTCATCCGACTGCGCCTCAAATATTTGCCGCAATTCTCCGAATAGAAAAATATTTCTTCCCACGCACAACGTTTGCTCGGTTGGTTCTCCCAGCACCCCGCAACCGCCGACACAAAACCAGAAACCAGAAACAAGAAACCGAGAAACTGAGAACTGAGAACCGAGAACCGAGAACTGAAATCTGAGAACTCCCTTTCTGCATTTCCTGTGCACCCCCTGTGGACAATCCGCCCTCCCTCTTCCCAAAAAAGTTTTTCCCCACCGTTCGCATTCAGTCGAATTCCCGCTCTCCACGCGCCCGAGCCAGCTATCTTCGCCCAACTCCTTGATCCCTTTGCTCCGCGAAAATTTCTTCCCAAGATTTTCCTCAACTGCACCAAAAATACTGAATTGACCAAGCACCCTTTCGCTCGTACATTCGTTCTCGCCCTCCGCAAACAATTTGAACCGCCTCAGCCGAGACTGTCACCGGTATGAGACAAAACGCGGACCTCATAAGCAGCGTTTGTCAGCCACCACCATTCATCATTGAAAGACAAGTACCGGCCAGCACTCATGAAAGCAACCAATCCATGGATCACCTACCGCACCCGTTTTTTGGTCAAAGCAAAACAACTCACCACCAGCCTCACTTTCACCGACGTCCTCGGCCGTCAGCACTCCGGGCGCAAGGGCGACTATCTGGTCGAGTCCTCCGATGGTGTTCTCCGCATCGCCCCTCGCCAGATCTTCGAGGATATCTACGTCCCCTTGCTCGCCGGCGAATCTCCCGAGCCGCTTCGAACTCCGCAACCAGAATCTCTGCCGCCGCAGGAAACACGGCAGCGCCAAACCGCGATCCACTTTCCGCTTCCGGTTCGCAAGTTTCCTCAACCCGACCGCGGATCTCGCAACTCCGCCTCCAACCTTCGCTCTCTCTACGACTGACGCGGGCACGATTCGCGTGGAAGGGATTAGTTCGTATCACGTCTCCGCTTCGGCGATTTTCCCAAACAGAATGGTTCGGGAAGGGCACGACTTCAGTCGTGCCGTCTGCGCCTGCGAAGGAATCGGCTTTAGCCGCTGAGGTAAACACCACTTCCTTTTGTGAACGCTCGATGAATCCCACTTGTGGAAAACCAATCCCTCATCCCCGCATCAAGCCCGTCATTGCTGGAGATACAACCTGTAGTGTTTCCCTCTTGACAGGCACAATAAGCGGGAGTAACTTTGCAATCCCATAGCTTTGAAATTCGCCTCGCGGGAACGGGGCGGGTTTCGGCAGGTGAACTAGAGAGAGTAGTGAGGACGGGATGGCGCCAGGCCAGAGGTGACCCGGCGCCACCTCCGTAAAACGAACAAAACAAAGCCGAAACGGCTAGCCCGATCTGGGGCGGGTCCGGGAGCCGGAAGCCCCAAACCGGTCATAGAAAAGTAAAAAGTAAAGTAAAGCAAAGTGCGGTGGCCGTTCCCCGACCCTCCCCCGGGTGAACGACTAGTGAAGGAATTAGCTCAGCTTCATGTTTCCATGACACGCTCGGGAAGGGCACGACTTCAGTCGTGCCGTCCTAGGCAAAAAGATGTTGGGGCTTTAGCCCCTGTTGCACCGAATTTGAGGAGCCCAGGATGGAAGCTTTAACTCGCCTCGTTACCGATTCGCTGGCCCGGCACGGCTTCGATCGTCCCATCGACCCACACCGCCTGCAATGGTCTCGCTGGTTCCGTTGCGATTCCCCTCACAGCCTCCTCGTCGTCCCCAGCAAGCCCGGCATCTTCGCGATAGCCGAGGAGATCCTGGATTTCGGCACTCCCCATGTAGGGACGGCCGCCTCCTGTCCAGCGAGCGAAGCTCGGTTCTACGTCCACGCCGCTTCCGACAAGTCGGTGCCGACTTTAGCCTGAGCCTCGCGAACGCAGCGTCCTTTGGGTGGCGCAGCGCTTCAGCCGCTGGGATTCTCCCATCAGACGGCAACTTGAGAAGTGAGATCTCAAAGCCGTATGCTCGCCGTCCTTCAGTTCTCCGAAGACGACGACATGGCTTTCACCCTCGACCGCATGTTTACCCGCGTCAATCCCATGCGCGCGCGCCTTTCCTCCGGACGCTGCTTCCTCCGCTTCGTCGTCATCTCAGACCAGGACCAGCGCCGCAGCATCTGCACCGCTCTCAATCAATGGATGCTCTCCTCCGCCGAAAAAGCGAGCGGCATCCCCGCCGGCTTCTCTTCGTCGCTGGAAGTAAGTACCGCGGAAGAGTCGCTTGGCACACCCCGTGTGGGGCGGACACTCTTGTCCGCCAATGCCGGCTCCGTTTCAACTCCGGCAACAGAGTCTCCGCGAGGAGCGGATGTGAGCTCGCTCCCGCATCTCGATTCCGGAGCCAACAAAAATCTCCACTGTCCTCACCCCCTCCCCTCTGGGTTTTAACCTGCAGGGTGGTTGGGTTACGACAGCCTGTATGACGCGAAAGCTTTGGGTGACATGGCGTGAAGGCTTTTGGACGGCACTGGTTTTGCATCGCCCGAAAGGTTTTCGGGTGGGGCAGCGCTTGAGCGCTGCGATTAGCGAGCGATTTTGAAGTTGGGCTTTAGCCCCCGAGACAGTCAGCCCCGCAAGGGCACAAGTTCTTTACAACACACGCTTCACCCCGAACAAATTCCCGTTCGGCACGGCCCAATTCCCCCCGCCACCCCCATGGACGCCGAATCGGGCCACGCTGGATAGAATCTAATTATTAATGGAGAGATCAATGCCTGAGGTCAAAACCACTCCCGTCGAAACCCCTGCGGTCAATTCCGCAGTACCTGCACAGAAGAAGACCGCCCCCGGTCTCTCCTTCCGCCGCTTCTTCACCAAGCCCGGCGTCTCTCCCTACGACGAGCTTGAATGGGATCTCCGTCTCGCTCAGATCACCGACGCTCAAGGCAACGTGATCTTCGAGCAGAAGGACGTCGAGGTTCCCAAAGATTGGTCGATGACCGCGACCAACATCGTCGCCTCGAAATACTTGCACGGCAAGGTCGGCACGCCTGAGCGCGAAACCGGAGTCCGCGCGCTCGTCACCCGGGTCGCCGAAACCATTCGCAACTGGGGATTGGCCCAGGGCTACTTCAAGACTCCCGAAGATGGCGCCACTTTCCACGACGAGCTCGTCCACATCCTCGTTCGCCAGTACGCCGCCTTCAACTCTCCCGTCTGGTTCAACGTGGGCTGCGACCGCATCGAGCCCAACTCCGACGCCCGCAACTGGCACTGGAATCCCGCCACGCAGCAGGTTGAGTTCGGCGTCACCGGCTACAGCCATCCGCAATGCTCCGCCTGCTTCATCAACTCGGTCAAAGATTCGCTCGATTCCATCCTTACTCTTGCCAAGACCGAAGGCATGCTCTTCAAGTGGGGCAGCGGCACCGGAACCAATCTCTCTCCGCTGCGCTCCTCCACTGAAGGTCTCAGCGGCGGAGGCACGGCCAGCGGTCCGCTCAGCTTCATGAAAGGTTTCGACGCCTTCGCCGGAGTCATCAAGTCCGGCGGCAAAACTCGCCGCGCCGCCAAGATGGTCATCCTCAACGTCGATCATCCCGACATCGTCGACTTCATCGAGTGCAAACAAAAAGAAGAAGCGAAAGCTCACGCTCTCGTCGCGCAGGGATACGATGGCTCGCATCCCGATTCCGACGCCTACTCTTCCATTTTTTTCCAGAACGCCAACAACTCCGTCCGCGTTACCGACGACTTCATGTACGCCGTTCTCCGCGACACCGATTTCTCCACAAAAAAGGTGCAGGACGGCAATGTGATGACAACCTACAAAGCCAAAGATCTCCTCAAGAAAATCTCCGAGGCCACTTGGCACTGCGGCGATCCCGGCATGCAATACGACACCACCACCAATCGCTGGCACACTTCGAAGAACACCGACCGCATCAATGCTTCGAATCCTTGCAGCGAGTACATGTTCCTCGACGATTCCGCCTGCAACCTCGCCAGCCTGAATCTCCTGAAGTTCGCGCCCAACGGCACCTTCGACGTCGAAGCCTATCGCCACGCCGTCGACGTCCTCATCACTGCGCAGGAAATTCTCGTCGACAACGCCGGCTATCCCACCGAGATGATCATGCGCAACTCGCACGACTACCGTCCGCTCGGATTAGGCTACGCAAATCTTGGCGCGCTCCTGATGGCCGCCGGTCTGCCCTACGACTCCGATGCCGGCCGCGACTACGCCGCTTGCGTCACCGCCATCATGTGCGGCGAAGCCTATCTGCAATCGAGCCGCATCGCCGAACAATGCGCCCCGCTCACTCCCGCAACCGAAACCGTTTCCACTCGCCTCGGCATCACCGAAGCCGCGAAGATGCCCGGCTCCGCCTGCCCCGGCTGGTACATCAATCGCGAACCCTTCCTCGACGTGATCCGCATGCACCGCGCGAGTGTGAACAACATCAACAAAAACAACGTCCCCACCGCTCTCTACGAATCGAGTAAAGCCTGCTGGGACGAAGCCCTCGCCCACGGCGAAAAACACGGCTATCGCAACTCTCAAGTCACAGTCCTCGCTCCAACAGGCACCATCGGCTTCATGATGGACTGCGATACAACGGGGGTGGAGCCGGATTTGGCGCTGGTGAAGTACAAGAAGCTGGTTGGCGGAGGGATGATCAAGATCGTCAATCAAACGGTGCCGACGGCGTTGTTCAAGCTCGGATACGATCACGATCAGGCGAATGCGATTGTCAGTTACATCGACGCCACCGGAACCATCGAAGGCGCGCCGCATGTCAAGGACGATCATCTTGCCGTCTTCGATTGCTCGTTCAAGCCGGCCAAGGGTACGCGCTCGATCGCGTACATGGGACACTTGCGCATGATGGCGGCGGCGCAGCCGTTTATCTCCGGAGCTATATCGAAGACCGTCAATCTTCCCGAGAACGCATCTGTGGAAGACATCATGGACGCTTATCTGCAGGCCTGGAAGCTCGGCCTGAAAGCGGTCGCGGTGTATCGCGACGGCTGCAAGAAGGCGCAACCACTTTCTGCGGCGGGAACGAAGACGGCGAACTCCACCAAAGACGATGCGCGCAACGCTCTTTCTGCCGCGGCGCGACACGAAGAACCCGAGGATATGAATGCGCCTCCGCGCGCCGTGCGGCACAAACTGCAGGAAGAGCGCGCTTCGATCACGCACAAGTTCAACATCGGCGGACACGAGGGCTACATCACCGTCGGACTTTATCCCAATGGCGAGCCCGGCGAACTGTTCATCACCATGGCGAAAGAAGGCTCGACGGTCAGCGGATTGATGGACAGCTTCGCGCTGGCGGTCTCCATCTCGCTGCAGCACGGCGTGCCGCTGAAATTGTTCTGCGAAAAATTCGCCCACACCCGCTTCGAGCCCAGCGGCTGGACCAGCAATCCCGACATCGGCTTTGCCAAGTCGATCATGGATTACATCTTCCGCTGGCTGCAGCTACGCTTCACCGGACAGCAGCAGTTGCTCTTCGAAAACCTGCGGCCGAAGTCAGGGGTCAGCTCTCAGCCGCCAGTAGCAGGCGAGCCTGCCGGTTCCCCCGATTCACTGAGAACTGAGAACCGAGAACTGAGAACCGGTTCCTCCGTTCACGCCGCCGACGCGCTGGCCAACATCATCGACCTGGGCGACGCTCCCACCTGCAGCTTCTGCGGCAGCATCATGACCCGCAACGGTTCGTGCTATCGCTGCGGAGGAGTTGCGGGAGTACGAGCGGCTGCTCGTAATTGTTGGCGGTAGTGGGTAAATAGAAGTTTGGAGACGTACTGTGAAGGGGGTCACGGCACGCCGTGCCCCTTTCGCTTTTGGTGGAGGTGAGATGAGTTACAGGAACAAAACCTATGTGATTTTCGATGCGGACAATGACAGGTGGGCGTATGCGTATATGAAAGGCTGGAAGTCGAATGAGAACATGGACTTCAACTTCAATGACGCCCACGACATCGGACCGCTGACGGATCGGGCGTCAGACGAGACGATTAAGGCTAGGTTGAGAGACCGGTTTTCGAACGCAAAGCAGGCAATCGTCCTCGTTGGCGCAGAGACAAAGAACCTGCGCAAGTGGGTCCCGTGGGAGATTGAGATTTCGCAGAAACTGGGCCTTCCGATCATCGTGGTAAACCTCGACGGCAAGCGTCAGATGAACCCAGACCTTTGTCCCTCGTCTCTGCAGAAATGGCCAGCCGTCCACGTCGAGTACAAGGCGAGGATCATTCAGCACGCCCTCGACAACTTTCCCGCTGATTACACCCGAATTCAGGCTTCCGCTTCCAAGTCTGAGTGGTACTACTACACCGACGATATTTATGGGGCGCTGGGTTTGTGAGGGTAACGGATTGAAATTCGCGGAGAAGGATTATCCGGCCGTTTTCTTGGCAGCAGATCGGGCATCGACCGGCGCCCAGGCGAAATATCTCCGCCTTTCGAGGGGAACTCTTGTGCTCCTCGTTTCGGGGGCTGGCTTCGCTGCGGCCTCGCCTGTGTTTGCGTGCATGAAGCCGGCTCTGGCGGGCATCAGTGCGATACTGCTGGCTGCGAGTTTGCTGTGCACTCTGTATTTGAAGGTGCAGAAACCTGAACAGCTTTGGTACGGAGGGAGGGCTGTTGCAGAGTCAGCAAAGAGCATGGCTTGGCGTTACATGACGGGAGCGGCTCCATATCTGGGTCGGTCTTCCCGCAGCAGAAGTAGAGCAGAAAATTTATCTCGGCATTGGAATCGATCTTCAGGGAGCGGAAGCAGTTGGCCTTTGGTTTCGGCGGGGAGTTTTCTGAGCAACCCCAAATATCCGGTCGCATGCAAGCAGTGCGAGCGGGCACCTTGGAGGAAAGAAAGCAGGCGTACCTTGCGGGGCGTATTTCCGACCAGCGGGTCTGGTATGGCAATCAAGCTAGGAGCAATCGCCTCGCCGAAGACCGATATTTCAACGTCGTGTTTGCTAGCCAGCTCGCTGCGCTCGTTGCCGCTGTCGCCTTGGTCCGTTGGCCCAACTCTAATGCTAGACTGACCGGATTTTTCGCATCCCTCGCGAGCGCGCTAATTGCCTGGCTCCAGCTCAAGCAACATAAGGAACTAGCTCAGTCTTACTCCGTTGCCGAGCTTGAACTGGGGTTTATTGAGGAGAAGGCGCGGCACATCATGACCGAACGGGAATTCTCCGATTTCGTTAGCGATGCCGAGAACGCGGTCTCGCGCGAGCACACGTTGTGGATAGCGAGACGGGACAGAGCGTGACGTGGCAAGGAGTCGCAATGTTCCGCAGAAAAAACGCGAATACGAAGGTCGGGAACGTTGAGAGCACGTACGGAGTGGAGCTGAACGCCCGCGGCGACGCGAAATTGGGCAACCTGCTCAGAAAACGTGGCTTCGATTCCCAATCGCAGCTCATCCGGGCTGCGCGCGGACAACTAACAGAGCCAGCCCGAGTCGGAAGCTATTTCTCAGCTTTCATTATGAAGATCGGGACCAAGTCAACGGGTTTCGTCTGATGGCTCACAATCCCAATTTGCCCATTGATTTCTCAGACGTCAGCGTTCGGGCGGTAATCAACAGCGAAGAAGCTGGGTATCTAAAACGTGCAATTTCCGAAAAAATCAACAGGTGCTCTGTCGTTGTCTGTTTGATCGGCAACGGAACCGCGTGGCGCGAGTGGGTTGAATGGGAATTGGAAACGGCTCTGCGATTCGGAAAGGGGGTGTGCGGCGTTCGTCTCAAGGGCTCGCGAGGACAAACCCCCGACCCGCTGAGGCGGATCGGGGCTCCGGTCGCTGGCTGGGACCAGAATGAGATTGTCGCGGCGATCGAATGCGCCGCTGCGAGACGAAGTTGAAAAGGGGGGATCGAGGATGGCAAATTTTCTCTATGTCGATAATTCCAATGTCTGGATTGAGGGCATGCATGTCGCGGCGGCAGTGCGGGGCTTAGCGCCTGACGTCTGGAGCGCCGTGACAAACAAAATCTGTGATTACTCATGGAAAATGGATTTTGGGAAGCTGCATGAGTTTGCCGGAGGTGACGAAATAGGGCGTGCGGTGCTCTATGGCTCCAGGCCGCCCGCGAACGACAGCCTTTGGTCTATCGCGAAGAAAGGAGGCTTCGAAGTCGTGGTGCACGATCGGAACGCCGCGAATCGCGAGAAGAAGATTGATACAACGATAACTCGGGACATCACTAAGGACTCGTACGAGCGAATGAAGCCGGGGCTTGACGAGGTGACGCTCGTTGCTGGCGACGGTGATTATATGCCGATCGTTGAGGATCTGATGGCTCGGGGGTTCAGGTTCGATGTGGCGTTTTGGGATCACGCGAACCACGAGATCAAAACGGCCTGCTCCAAGTTTATCTCGTTGAATCAGTGGCTTGATCACCTGGCTTTGGTGAAATAAGAGGACCGCACAGCGCCGTCCCTACGGGACTTGGTTCCATTTTTTGGGGCTTGTGGCCCGACTGAAGTCGTGCCCTTCCCGATCCTTTCGGCTTGACCTACACAATACAATGTGTAACACTTTACACATGGCGACCAACCTGGCTCTAGACGATCGACTAATTGAAGAAGCGCGGCGGGCGGGGAAGCACAAGACCAAGAAGGAAGCCGTAACGGCGGCGCTGGGCGAGTACATCCAGCGGCGGAAGCAGATGCGCATTCTGGAGGCGTTTGGCAGTTTTGAGTTTGATCCGCGATACGACTACAAGACGGAACGGCACGGCCGCAAGCGCCAGGCGCGGGCATGAATGTTTTGGTGGACACTCCGGTGTGGTCGTTGGCGCTGCGGCGCAAGGCGGGTGATCTGAATGCACGTGAGCGCGTGCTGACCCGAGCCTTAGCCGAGTTGATTCGGGAGGGCCGGGTACAGATGATGGGAGCGATCCGGCAGGAGTTGCTTTCGGGCATTCGCGAGGAAGAACGGTTCGACAAGCTGCGGAATTATCTGCGGGCTTTTGGCGAGCCGGGAATCGAGATTGCGGACTATGAAGAAGCGGCTCACATGCACAACTTGTGCCGGGCGCGTGGGATCGCAGGGTCGGCGATTGATTTTATGATTTGTGCGGTGGCGCAACGGCGGGAGTGGGACATTTTCACGACAGATCGCGACTTTGAGCGGTATGGGCGGGTTCTGGGGCTCAAGTTGTATGCAGTCGCGTGAGGTCGTCCATGGCCGACCCTCCCTAGCTCACTTTCTTGTCAAGGGGGTGACACGATACAAAATGGGGTCATCGTGATGAAAGGAAAGGGAAAATAGTTCGGGCTAATGTGTCCCAATGGTGATATGCGAGGGGCTATAATTGAATTATAGGGTAAAAATCAATTTACCGGACCAATCGCGGCCTTTTCGGGGGCCGCGATTCAATTTGTGCGAGGGACGAATGGAAAATCGGAAGAGGATGGGCGGGAAGATCAAGGGGTGCAAGGAGCGCGGGGAGTGGGCCGAACTGTATTTCATGATGCTGGCGCTGGAGCATGGGCTGAAAGTCTCGAGGCCGTGGGGTGAGGCGGGGAGGTATGACGTGGGAGTGGAAGGGAAGGGGAAGATTCTGCGGGTGCAGGTGAAGTCGACGATCTACAAGCGGCGAGGGGAGTGTTACAGCTTGAATGTGATGGGGCCGAAGCGGAAGCCGTATGCGCCGGGTACGGTGGATTTTTTTGCGATCCTGC
>CAWALR010000013.1:0-36566 GCA_963782835.1 uncultured Acidobacteriaceae bacterium
GGCTTCCAGTTACAGCGCGTGTTCAACAACCGTCATATCGAAAATCTCTTCCGCGACTTCGCTTCCATCAAATTCTTTCTCGCCCGCGACAACGTCCGCGAAGTGCTGGTTGTTCGCTAGCGCGCTCGTTTTTCTCCGCCTGTTTTCCAGGCAATCACACCCATACGGAAAAGGTAATGCCGCGAAATCTCTACGCGCGGAGAAGTCCCTGCGGGAAAACCTGAGGCAAGCATGCTTCGAATTTCGTTTGGTACATATGCGCGGCGCACCGAAGTCAGCCCATCCAGCCACGCCACTCGGTTACGCATCAAGGGATAACCGATATAGGCCAGCGCCAGATGCAGCTGATGACGCACGAGATCATTGATCAGCAGCGCGCGCCGGCTCACCCGAAGACCCTCGCGCACGAACTGCGCCAATCGCAGGGGATCAAGATGGTGCGCGAAGAGATTGCAACTGACAAGGTCGAATGCACCGTCGCAAAACGGGAGAGCGAGAGCGTCGGCCACTACGCCATGATTTTGCCATGCACCACTTGTGGCAGAGTTTCCGCCGGGTAGATGCGAGGGCGCAATGTCCAGCAAAGTTACATCCAACGTGATTCCGCGTCGTGCCAAATTCCGTCGCGCAGCATCCGGAACTCCGCCCAGGCCGGCGGCCACCTCGAGCACGGAGAAGCGATTCGCCCTGGTCGCCCGCGCCACGCGCTCCACCATTTTTTCTGTGGTGGCGATCCCGCCGAACCAGCGATTGACGCGGCCGATCACCTCTAGCACAGCCTTGGCGTCCTCAGGCGAGCAGGCGTCAGAATCGAGAATCTCCGGTGCGTCAACTCGCTGCATGGGAAGGTAGCTGATTCGCTGTAAGACGCGACCCCGCAGGGGCTAGACTTCGGCCAGTTCTTCTTCCAGCAATTGCTTGTTATACAGGTCGCTGTAGTAGCCGTTCAAGGCGAGCAGTTCGTCATGTGTCCCCAGCTCCACGATCTGACCGCCGTGCAACACGGCAATGCGGTCAGCATTGCGAACGGTGGAAACACGGTGGGAGATGAAGATGGTCGTGCGGCCCTGCATCACTTCGCGCAGGTGATTGAGAATCTTGTCTTCTGTGTGAGTGTCCACGCTGGAGAGCGCGTCATCGAGAATCAGGATGCGCGGGTTCCGGATCAAAGCGCGGGCGATTGCGGTACGCTGCTTCTGGCCTCCGGAGAGCGTGATACCCCGTTCGCCGACCATGGTTTGATAACGCTCAGGAAAGCCCTCAATGTCGACAGCAATGTTCGCGGCATCGGCGGCGTCGTGAATTTCCTGATCGCTGGCCGACTCCACGCCCAGCGCAATATTCTCCCGGATGCGGTCGCTGAACAAGAAAGTTTCCTGCGGCACAAAGCCGATGTTCCGGCGGAGGGAAGCGATAGAAAAGTCGCGGATCGGCCGGCCGTCTATCAGGACCATGCCCGGCGCCGCGTCATAAACCCGCGGAATCAGATTGACCAGCGTGCTTTTTCCCGAGCCCGTCGGGCCCACGATCGCCATGCTGCTGCCCGCCGGAATTCGCAGGTTCAAATCATGCAGCACATGCTTGCCGTTATACGCAAAATTCAGACCGCGAAATTCGATTTCTCCGTCCACTTGCCGGTCTTTCGCGTCAGTCTCATCCTTGATCTCCGGCTGTTCCTGCAAAATCTCATTGAGCCTCACCAACGATGCCGTGCCTCGCTGGAAAATATTGACCACCCATCCCAAGGCGATGATGGGGAAAGTGAGTTGCATCATGTAGATGTTGAACGCCGTGAACGCTCCGATCTGCATGCGCCCCGCAAGCACTTCCCGCCCTCCGATCCATAAGACCAGCACCAGCGCCAGTCCAAGCATGAGTTCGAGCGTGGGCCAGAGCATCCCCATCAACCGCACCAGTTTCAGGCTTCGCGCAACATACTCCTGGTTGGCGCTTTCGAAGGATGCAATCTCCGCTTCTTCCTGGACGTAGGCGCGAATCACCCGCGCTCCGGAAAAGTTTTCCTGGGCGCGCGCCGAGATGTCAGAGAACATCGCCTGGATTCTTTCGAAGCGCTCGTGAATGCGCCGCCCGAAATATTGAATGGTCACGCTAACAATCGGCAGCGGAAGAACGGCATACATCGTCAACTTGGGACTGTTGTGCACCATGAACCACAGGGCCGCGGCCGTGAACACAATGGTATTCGCCGAGTACATGATCGCTGGTCCCATCAGCATCCGCACCGCATTCAAGTCATTTGTCACTCTCGCCATAATGTCGCCGGTGCGCATCCGCTGGTAGTAGGAATAGGAGAGCGTTTCCAGGTGGGCAAAAAGGTCGTTGCGCAGGTCGAACTCGATGTCGCGAGAGATGCCAATGACAATCCAGCGCGTGAGAAACAGGAAGATGCCTCGCACCACCGCCAACGCCAGCACTTGCAGAGTGAAAATCAAAAGCTTGTGCCGGGTTACGCCACTCTCCAGACTCTGGGCAGCGTTGCCAATCACCCTGGGGAGTCCCGCCTGCGCTCCGTTACTCAACAGGATACAAAGTGCGCCAAAAACAAAGCCCCACCGATAACGCTTGAGATAGGGCAGCAGAGGACGCATGCTCTGAGGAATCATGTGATTGATGTAGATGAAATTCTAGCAGGCCGGGACGCAGCTTTAGGAGAGGTGAAATAGATTGACGCGAAACGGGTGCCTGCGACCCCGGCGTCTAACTCAATCCATGGCGGGCTCTACTGCCGCTCGGATCCGCGGGTCAGCCGGGGAAATGCCGGGAGGATATCCCGCCCGAAGGCAATTACGCTGACGGCCGCAAGAACCAAACCCCAGGCGACGAAGAAGAACCATCCGACATCGAAAATGAAGACTTGTTCCAAATCCATACATCGTTCCTTCGAGTGGCGCGTGAGGCCAGGAAGGCCCTGACCTCACGGCGCGGACTAAACCATCCCCAGATAACATCCCAAGAAGCTCAACTCGCGAAGCCCAAGCTTACTCTTCTGAAGAAGCAGGTGGGGCGTTCTGCATACGCTGTTGCATGCGCGCTTCGCGGTTGGCCTCGAACTCCTTCAACTTGCTCTGCTGATCGGGAGTGAGCAACTGGAATAGTTCGTTGTGAATACGAGTTTCCTCGACCTTCAGTTGCACCAGTGTTTGCGACTGCTGCGCCACCGCAGCTTGCACCTTGGCTGCGTCATAGGTGCCTTCCTCGTACGGCTTCAGTTGTTGCTCCATCTGGTGAACTTGCTGCAACAGTGGCTGCAAGGTGGGACGTTCCTTTTGCAAAACGGCCTTCATCTGCGCCTTCTGGTCGTCGGTCACATCCAGATATTTGGCGAAGAAGCCCATCATGTGGCCATCCATGCCAAAGCCGTGCATTGGCGGAGGTGGAGGAGCATCCGCAGTTTGCGATTTGGCAATCGCGCTGCCCAGCAACACCGCAAGGGCCGCAACCAGAAAACGAAAACGAATCGATTTCATAAACTTCCTTCCTTCAAAACCGGTTCCTGCAAACGCTTCTTTCAGGAACGCGGCACTTTTGCGTACACTCATAGGAACACGAATTGGCCGGGAAAGTAGTAAAGACTCGGTCAAACCGGGTAAAGTTTTGTCAACAGCAAAATCACTGGGGTTTGACAATTCTTTACCGCGTACAACCTGTTGATTGGTGCACAATGAAAACCAGAAATATGGAACGGATTCTGGTCATCGACGACGACGTCGAACTTTGTACGCTGGTGAGCGAATACCTACAGGCCGAAGGCTTCATCGTCGAGGCCGCGCACGATGGCGAGACTGGTCTGCAGCGAACCACGGGGGGCGGCTATTTGTTGGTTGTGCTGGATGTAATGCTGCCCGGCATCAATGGATTCGAAGTTCTGCGTCGCATTCGCGCGACCTCCCGTCTTCCCGTTTTATTGCTGACCGCTCGCGGAGAAGATGTGGACCGCATCGTCGGCCTGGAGATCGGCGCCGACGATTATCTTCCAAAACCTTTTAACCCGCGCGAATTGGTAGCGCGAATTCGAGCTATCCTGCGGCGCACTCGCAGCGACAAAGCGTCTCCCGCCGCACCCGAAATCGTGCGGGTTGGCGAGATCGAGCTTGATCCAGCTACGCGTAGCGTACGCCGCGACGGCCAGCCCGTCGACCTGACTTCAGTAGAATTCAACTTGTTAGAAGTACTCCTGCGCGAGGCTGGACGCGTGGTTCCGCGCGAACGTCTGGTGAATGCGGTGCTCAGCCGCAAGTTTTCGCCGTTCGATCGCAGCATCGACATGCACGTCAGCAAAGTTCGCAAAAAACTTGGCGATACCGATAACGACGAACACATCAAGACGATTCGAGGCGTGGGTTATATCTTTGCCCGACCGCGCGAGAAGGTAGCGGAAAAGACGAAGGTCACGTCATGAAGAGTCTCTTCCTCAAGATTTTTCTTTCTTTCTGGGTAGCGCAGGCATTATTTCTGGTGCTGGCGGTGCTGGTGATGCTGGCCTTTCGTCCGCAACGTAATTCCACCTGGGACGCGCTGCGTACTACCGCTCTCACGGATGCGATCGTTGCGTACGAGCATGGCGGAACACCGCAGGCGCATGACTACCTGGAAACCCTGCAACGCACGCACCACGTGCGGGCTTATGTTTTCGATGAGCAGGGAAAAGAGATATCGGGGCGCTCCAGCCAGGGCTGGGCGGAACATGTGGCTGCGGGCCAGCCGCTGCCACCGCGGCCGGGGATGGTTTTTCCGCGTCCGCAAATTTTGACCGAGTCGAAAGCTTCTGGCGATGGCCAGCATCTCTATACCATCGCGATGGAGCTGCCTCCGGGGCCCCGTGTATTTTTCGGACCGTGGGGTATCCCCATGCCGGGCTTGATTATTGCGGTCACGTCTTCAGGACTGGTTTGCTATTTTCTTGCCTGGTATCTGACCAAGCCGGTGACACGCTTGCGCGCGGCTACCCAGCAAATCGCCGCTGGAGACTTGACGGCGCGGGCCGGCAATCCCCAGAGCAGACGCCGCGATGAGATTGCAGGCCTGGTGCGTGATTTCGACACCATGGCCAGCCGGTTGGAGACGCTGGTGAAAGCGCAGTCGCGACTGCTGAATGACATTTCACATGAGTTGCGATCTCCTCTGGCGCGACTGAATGTCGCCCTTGGTTTGGCGCGGCAGCGCTCCGGGCCCGAAACTGCAAGCATGCTCGAGCGCATTGAACTCGAAGCCAGCCGTCTGAACGAGCTTATTGGCCGCCTGTTGACGCTGGCGCGGCTGGAGGATGGCGAGCGAGGAGTGTCGCCCACGCCTGTGATGCTCGATGAAGTGGTGCTGAATGTGGCGGAAGATGCGGAATTCGAAGCGCAAGCGCGCCATTGCCACGTCCGCAGCGATATTCCGGCCGGCGATTGGAGAGTGTGCGGAGAGGCTTCCCTGTTACACAGCGCAATTGAGAATGTAGTTCGTAACGCCATCCGCTACACCCGCGAAGGCACCACGGTTGAGATACACCTGGAGAGGAAAGAGACTTCAGACCGCGAGGAGGCAGTGGTGAGTGTTACTGATTGTGGATCGGGAGTTCCACCCGACGCGCTGGAGAAGTTATTTCAGCCGTTCTACCGGTTGGATGACGATCGGGGCCGGCAGACCGGAGGGGTTGGCTTGGGCCTGGCGATCACGGAAAGAGCGGTGCGGTTTCATGGTGGACGCGTTGCGGCCTTTAATCGGGCGGAGGGCGGGCTCTTGATCGAAATTCACCTTCCGCTACGAACCAGCGACAAAGCTGCACAGCCGCCGGAAGCGGTTCCGGCAGAACAAGAAGCCTGATCTCGCCAAAGCTTTAGTCGCTTTCCTTACATTCTCGCGTACCAGAGGCAACTCGCGGGCATCTGCCCGGTTCCAATCTGCCTGGGGCGTTTGCTCTTCCCGCCCATTCCTGATACATAAATGGATGGCAATTCACGTCTTCATCAAGTGTTCCTGCCCGGTGGGTGGCTGCCGGGGAGTGCATTAGGACGTTCACAGGAGATAAAGCGAAGAATGCGGAGAAGGTTTACCTGGATGCTGGGAGTAGCGGTCCTGATTTCGATCGGGGTTCTGGTGGCATGCAGCACGAAGTACTCATCTTCGAACAATGGGCTGGTAGTCGTCTCCACGCAGGGCAATGGCGCCATGGAAACCTTTAGCCTCGATCTGGTGAATGGGAATGTGGCGCAGATCAACAATGCGGACGGCCCACCCACGAACGGACAACCCACGACCGTGGTTCTTGACCCTAGCGGGACGTATGCCTATGTGATGGTCACCCAAAGTTCCATCGTGAATGACAGCGCCACTGGAATTGAAGTATTCCCGGTCGCGTCTGACGGCAAATTGGGATCGGGGACGACGACCATTTTGAAGGGCGGGGTTGCGCCAGTTGCCATGGTGATCGACTCGGCCGGGAAATTTCTTTTCGTCGCGGACTCCACCCCGGCTGCCGTTTCGGTGCTGGCCATCGGAAGCAATGGCGGTTTGACAGAAGTGGCGGGTTCGCCATTTGCCGTGACGGAGTTGCCGGGCGGTGCCACACGCAACGCCGTACCGTTTCCTTCCGCGCTGGCGGTAAGCCCAACCGTTTATCCTTCCGCCTTTGCGGTTTGCTCGGGCAGCGTGCCTCCAACTACGGAACATCTTTACGTTACCGATTCCACGAACTACGTAGTGCTGAACTATTCCGTTTCATCTGCGGGCGCTCTCACTGCTGTTTCAGAGAGTGCTACGGGTTCGGTGCCGTCCGGAGTCACAGTCGATCCTTGCAATCGGTTCGTATACGTATCGAATTCGCAGCCCGATAACACGGTCAGTGCTTATACAATTTGCCGGGTTGTTTCGTTGCCCGGTTGTCCCGATGCGAACTACAGTTTGCTTCCCGTCAGTGGCTCGCCGTTTGCTGCGGGTAACAGCCCCGGGCCCTTGATGATGGATGCCTATGCCGGTTTCTTGTATGTGATAGATAGGGGGCAGAACGCAATTTCGTCCTTTCGGGTCAGTACCACTACTGGGACTTTGACCGTGCTGAATCCGACGCCGGTTGCCACCAACTCATATCCAACTTCGATGGCGATTCGCAGCGACGATAGTTGGTTGTTTGTGACCAACCTTAACTCTGCCAATCTTTCGGAATACGCCATCACTCCTGCGACTGGTGCTTTGACGCCGCAACCGTCGGTGGAGATCAACGCCAACTTTCCTTGGGGAGTTGCGGTGAAGTAGTTTGCCGGAGCGGCCTGACGTTACGTGGGAATTTTCAGAATCAAGTAAGCGCCTACCAAGGCGAAGATCAGATCCGGCGACCAGGCCGCCAGAGCCGGTGGAAGCTGGCTGAGATCTCCCATGGCCTCGAACAATCGCGACACCACCGTGTAGACCACGGCGATTCCCACCGCAACCGCGACGCCAGTAATCGCGCCTTTCTTGGCTGCCGACAATGAAAATGGCACGGCAAGCACAGCCATAATCAGAGTAATCAGCGGGAACGAAAGTTTCTTGTTGAGCTGCACCCGGAGCCGTACCACGTCGAAGCCGCTTTGCTGCAGATCGCGGATATAACGGCGCAGCTCTTCGTAGTTCATCTCCGAATATTGTTTTACTTCCTTCTTGAAGTACGACGGCGCCTCGCTGAGCTCCGGGAAGGTGGAAACTTCAAAAGTGCGGAAGGCGGCAATAGCTGGGCCGTGCAGAGAGCGCTGCCAGCCTCGTTCGAAGATCCAGCGATCCAGATTATCAGCCCAGTGTGCGCGATCGGCATGGATGCGCTGCGTAATGGCAAAGCTGGCGGGATCAATCTGATAAATCGTGATATTGGCAAACTGATCGCGATCCGGATCGAAGAACTGGTAGTAGTAGATGTCATTGTGCTGCCCGAAAATCCACTTGCGGTCAGGACGCAAGTAGGTTTGCGCAGGCTTGCCCTTGATCTGGTTGTGCAGCGCTTCCTGGCGCTTGTTGGTGTGAGGCAGATAGAACTGGTCCGCGAAAAATAATCCTGCCGCAAGCACTGCGGCCGCGGCCAGCACGGGTGTGACGATGCGATAGATGCTGGTGCCCGTTGCTTTGATCGCGGTGATCTCATTGGAGCGATTCATCAGGCCAAACGTGATGAGCACCGCCAGCAGCATGATCAACGGAGCCACGCTGTAGAGCAGGTAGGGAGCGACGTTGAGAAGATATTCCGCGACCACGATGGCAGGCGTCTGGTTACGTAGAATGTCGCCCAGCAGTTCGAACAGGGTGAAAACCAGAAGCAGAACCAGGAATGCGGAGAGAATCATCCCCAGGTAGACAAAGAAATCGCGCAGTACGTAGTCGTCGAGCAGCGTGGGAAAGCTGGCGCTAAAAACGCGGCGGCGGGTGGAGGCACGCTCGAAGGCGTTGGCGCTATCTCTGCGTCCCAGGCGGAAGGTCGGCGCGTGGCCGTTGGTTTGGGGCGCGGCCCGTTTTCCCGCTAGACGGAAGGCGGAAAGCGCGATGGGCCGGCGTTCGGCCTGCCACAGCAGAATCGCTCCAGCCACAAAGAACGCAATATTCGCCAGCCACGCTCCGAACATGGGCCCGACCTTGCCTTGCCGCGCCAGCGACACTCCGATCAACGAAACGAAGTAATAAACGAAAACCAGTACGATCGTGAGGACGAATCCTCCGGACTTGCCGCTCTTCTTCGACGAAAGCCCCAGGGGAATTCCAACCATCGCCAGCACCAGGCAGGCAGTTGGCAACGCAAAGCGGCGATGAAACTCGATGAGGTACCAGCGCGCCGATATGGGATCGACGCGATGGGCATAGTCGCGTAGCATACCTGTGCTGATTAACCCGACTGGGACCTGCTCATCGGCCTTGTTTTCCGCCGTCGGAAGCTCGATGGGAATGTCCGTTTGCTGAAAAGTGGAAATCTGGTAGCGGTCCGCCAGTTGGGGATCCGTTTCGTGAGTGGACCCATCGATTAAATGCAGGTGAAGGCGATCCTGGCCCTCGGGGACGAGGACACCTTCGCGAGCCAATGTGATGGTTGGATTGGCGGGATCGGTGATATCGGCAAGAAATACACCCTTCCAAACCGCGCCGCCTTGTGCGCTGTGTACGTCCTGCACGTAAAGCACATACTTCGGAAATCCTTCATAGAAAACCCGAGGCTGCACCTCATAGGAAACCTGCGAGCCCTTGAGCTGATCTTCGAGATGTCCTAAAGAAGCCAACGACCATGGCGCTAGATAAAGTCCATTGCCAAGAGCGAGAAGCCACGCACCCACGACGAAAATCGCTAGCACCCGCCCAAAGTTCCACACACCCATGCCGCTGGCTCGCATGGCGGTGATTTCGCTATCGGCGGCAAGGCGGCTCAGTCCAATGAGGATTCCCACCAGCACGCTCATGGGGATGGTGTAGGTGAGGGCGAGTGGCACGGTGTAAAAGAAAATCTCGGCCACGCTGGGCAGCGGGGCGCTGGCCCGCACTACAAGTTCCAGAATGCGTCCCAGGTCGCGCGTAAACAGAACGAAAGTAAAGATGGCCGCGCCGATGAGGGCGTGCGATGTTACTTCACGGAGTATGTAGCGGGTGAGAATCCGCATGGGAGACGCGTCTGATCGCAGTCTAGCATGGACGATTGGAGCTGCCGGCCCTGCAGATAGACTTGCTATCCCAGCTTCAGAAACAGCGCCCCCAGTGGCGGCAATGTCAGCTTCAGCGAGTACGGACGCCCATGTGCTTTTTCTTCTTCGGCATGAACACCGCCCAGGTTGCCGACTCCGGTGCCTCCATACGCCTCCGCGTCACTGTTCAGCAGTTCACGCCAGTAACCGCCCTCGGGCACGCCAATGCGATAACCAACGCGCGGGATCGGTGTGAAGTTGCATACGACGAGCACCGTATCTTTGGCCGACTCGCTCTTGCGCAACAGTGAAATCGTGCTGGTGAGATTGTCGTTGCAGTCCACCCACTCGAAGCCGGCTGCATTCGTATCGAGCAGGTGCAGTGCGGGCTCGGCACGGTAAAGCCGGTTCAACTGTCCCACCCACTCCTGCAGGCCGCTATGTACCGGATATTGCAACACGTGCCACTCCAGGCTGCTGTCGTGCGTCCACTCGCGAACCTGCCCGAACTCGTCGCCCATAAACATCAGTTTCTTGCCGGGCTGCGCATACATGTAGGCAAAGAGCAGCCGGAGATTGGCGAAGCGCTGCTTTTCGTCTCCGGGCATCTTGCCGATCAACGATCCCTTGCCGTGCACGACCTCATCGTGCGATAGCGGCAGCACGAAATTTTCCTGGAACGAATACAGCATGCGGAAGGTCAGCTTGCTGTGATGATATTTGCGGTGAATGGGATCCTGTTTGAAGTACTCCAGCGTGTCGTGCATCCAGCCCATGTCCCACTTCATGCCGAAGCCGAGACCGCCAAGATACACTGGCCGCGAAACCATGGGCCAGGACGTCGACTCCTCCGCAATCGTCTGAACGTCCGGATGCTCTTTGTAGACTTCCTGATTGAAGCGACGGAGGAAATCGATGGCCTCTAGGTTCTCTCGTCCACCAAACTTGTTGGGAATCCACTCCCCGGCGTGGCGGGAATAATCGAGGTAGAGCATGGAAGCGACCGCATCTACGCGCAGGCCGTCGATGTGATATTTGTCGAGCCAGAACATCGCACTCGACATCAGAAAGCTGCGAACTT
Organism: uncultured Acidobacteriaceae bacterium; assembly: GCA_963782835.1. Lineage (GTDB taxonomy): Bacteria > Acidobacteriota > Terriglobia > Terriglobales > Acidobacteriaceae > Sulfotelmatobacter. The sequence goes on from CAWALR010000013.1 coordinate 10,714, forward strand.
CTGTGCGTCCATAGTTGAAGATGTGCGTCTTCCAATCAGGATGGAAACCTTGGCGCGAATCCGCATGCTCGTATAGATGTGTTCCGTCAAAATACGCGAGGCCGTGAGCGTCAGAAGGGAAGTGCGATGGCACCCAGTCGAGAATCACGGCAATACCATGCTGGTGCAGATAATCCACCAGGTACATGAAATCTTGCGGCGTGCCATAGCGCGAAGTCGGAGCAAAGTAACCGGTGGTCTGATATCCCCATGAGCCGTAAAAGGGATGCTCCATGACCGGCAGGAATTCCACGTGCGTGAAGCCCATGCGGCCCATATACTCTGCCAACCGCGGCGCCGTCTCGCGATAGGTCAGCGGACGGTTATGTTCCTCGGGAACCCGCATCCACGAGCCAAGATGCACTTCGTAGACTGAGATGGGAGCGCGCAGGGAATTGCGTACGGCGCGTTTCTCCATCCACTCACGATCGCTCCACTGATAGTCAAGCTCCCACACTACCGAAGCGGTTCGTGGCGGCTTCTCGTGCCACAAACCCATGGGATCGGCCTTGTCAATCTGGTAGCCGTGGCTCCGCGACTCAATGTGAAATTTATAGAACGTACCCTTGCCCACGTCCGGGATGAACCCTTCCCAGATCCCTGACGAAGCTCGAGGAGTGAGTAGATGTGTGCGCGGATTCCAGGAATTGAAGCTGCCGATCACGGAGACCAGGCGCGCATTCGGGGCCCAAACGCTGAACATCGTGCCCGTCTTTCCGTCGCGCGCAACCAGATGGGCGCCTACGGTCTCGTAAAGACGGTAATTGCTACCCTCGTTGAACAGGTAGAGATCCTGATCGGAGAGCAGCGTTGGAGAGTCAGAAACGGCGGCGATGGGAGTTTCAGGCATTTTCCGCGTTCTTAGTGTACCGGAAGATGTACTCGGCGACACACCGAGACTGGGATGCGGCAGACTTCTGAAAGGATGATCCGGGATTTTCTGGCGCACCATACGCCGCGTTCTTTCGTGTACTGTCGCGGCGGAATCGCCGTGCTAGACTGGCTTTTCCAGCCATGCCCGCCCTGCGTCTGATTCTTCTCTGGCACCAGCACCAGCCGTTCTACAAGGACCTGGTGACCGGCGAATATCGTTTACCCTGGGTGCGGCTCCACGCGCTCAAGGACTATTACGGCATGGTGAAACTGCTGGATGAGTTCCCCAACGTGCACCAGAACTTCAATCTGGTGCCGTCGCTGATTACCCAAATTCAGGATTACGTGGCGGGAACGGCGCAGGATCCTTTTCTGAGCGTAGCGGCCAAGCCGGCCAGGGACTTTGCGCTGAAGGACCGGCTCTTTGCCCTGCAGTATCTCTTTCAGGCGAACCCGGCGAATGTGATTGGGCGGTATCCGCGTTATCGCGAGCTATGGGAGCGTTACCGCGAGCACGGGTTTTCGCCGGAGAAGGCCGAAAAATATTTCCAGCCGCGGGACTTCACGGATCTGCAAGTGCTATCGCAGATAGCATGGTTCGACGAATTTTTTCTCGAGGAAAAAGACGTCGCGGCACTGATCAAGAAGGAGCGCGACTACTCGCTCGAAGATCAGAATTTTGTCATTGCCCGTGAGCGAGAACTGCTGGCCAAAGTTCTGCCGGCGTATGCTGCCGCCGCAAAGAAAAAATCCATCGAGATTTCGGCAACGCCTTTCTATCATCCCATTCTTCCGCTGGTTTGCGACACGAATGCTGGAGCGGCCTCGTCACCCGGATTGCCGCTGCCCCAGAACCGCTTTCGTCATCCCGAAGACGCGCGCGAACAACTGGTCCGCGCACTTGATCTTCACCTGGAAGTGTTTGGTGTGCGCCCGCAGGGCGTGTGGCCGTCGGAAGGCAGCGTCTCTGAAGAGATGCTCGCGATTGCGCATAGTCTCGGGATCAAATGGATGGCGACCGACGAAGGCGTGCTCGGGCGCAGCACAGGAGTGTTCTTTCAGCGCGACGGAAACGGCCGTTTGCCCACGCATTTGGCGGATCGGCTCTATAACATCCACCGCTACGAGAACGGCCAGACCTCGATGCACATGGTGTTCCGGGATCACACCATTTCCGATCTGATCGGTTTCGTCTATTCCGGAATGGATCCGGCGGAAGCTGCCGGACATCTTCTGCGCAATATCAAAGAGGCCGCTCAGCCGGTGCTGGCCCAAGGCCGCGATGCGGTGGTGTCGGTGATTCTCGATGGAGAGAATGCCTGGGAATACTACCCCAAGTCAGGGCGCGAATTTTTGCGCCGATTTTATGATGCTTTGCAGCGCGAAGGAGGCCTCGAAGCAGCCACTGTTTCCGAAGCAATTGCTCGTCATCACAACGTCTCGCCTTTGAAGTCTCTCGTGCCCGGGTCGTGGATCAACGCCAACTTCAACGTCTGGATTGGCGCTCCGGAGGACAACCGCGCGTGGGACTATCTGTACCACGCCCGCGAATTTTATGCGCAGCATGCAGCGCATGCCAGTAAGGCGCAAAGAAAACTGGCCTTTGAAGAAATCCTGATCGCGGAGGGCAGCGATTGGAATTGGTGGTACGGTCCCGAACACCATTCGGCGAACGATCGCGATTTCGACGAGCTGTACCGCAAACATCTGTCGAATATTTATCAAGCGCTGGGAGCGTCGCCCCCGGATTATCTGGCGCAGCCCATTACGGCTGGCGAGGTGCGTCCGGCCTTCACGCCGCAAACTGCCTACATCCATCCCCGTGTGTCAGGCGACAAAATTCGCTACTTCGAGTGGATGGGCGCCGCTATTTTCACCGCCGATCAGCGCGCCGGCGCCATGCACGGAAAACAGTTCCTGCTGGATTCCGTCTATGCCGGAATCGATACCACATTCGTTTACGGCCGGTTGGATTTCGCCGGTCCGGTCCCGGATATGGATTTCGATCTGGTGGTGAACCTGGAATCGTGGGCGAGCGGAGAAGCGCGACCACGGCGCACTCTCCGCCTCGATGCCAAGGTGCAAGAACGCAAGCTCAAGGAATGGAAAGTTGAGGGGCTCGAAGGATCGTCCTCTGCTTCTTCGTCAAAGGGTGAGGAGAGCCCCAAGGTCGCGCTGCTACGAAATTTCGAGTTCCGATTGCCCTTGAGTTCGCTGCTCGCGAAGCCCGTCTGCGGCACCCATGCCGAGGCCGTTACCTCAAGTCCAGCAGCGATAGCGCCGACCAGCCGGCTGAAGTTGCGCTTTAGCCTTTGGCATAATCGTTTGCCCGTAGACGCTTTGCCAGTCGAAGGCTGGATCGAACTGCAACTGCTGAGCGAATGGGAATTGGCCGCGGGAATGTAACCGCAGAATCTGCGCTGCTTTGAAGAAACAAAACGCCGGAAGCGCGCGCCTCCGGCGATAACAGAAATGAGAGTCTCTTACTGCCCCGCGTTGGCCACGGAGGTGGTCATCGCCAGCGGGCGATTCAGTTCTAACGTAAGTTCGGTCCCAGCAGGCAGCGTCGCCGAGCGGTGCTTGCTGAGCCAGTGCACGCCAGTTGATCCAGCGCCTACCACTCCGCCGATCAGGATTCCCGGAGGGCCGCCGATGAGGCCGCCGATCAGCATGCCGCCGGCGGTTCCGCCGCCAGTTTCGATTTCATCGCGGCGGTCATGCCCGGATCCTTTGAACTCGCCTTCGTTGTTTACGTCTGTGCCGCCACCGATGTTGGTATCGACCAGAGTGGCATCCAGAAACAGCCTCTCGCCGGTCGGCAAAACGAGGGCTTCGGGTAGTATCCCGATCGTAGGCTTGCCCGAGATTCGTCGAGGTTCGGCCACTTTGGTGACGCGGCCTTCCACCACCGCCCCCGTGGGAATCAGTGTTCTGCCGTTCAGCACCACCGGCTGCGTCAACCGCGCCTGAAAAGGATCACCGGGTTTATTGCTGAATGTGGCGAGAGTAGTTTCCAGCTTCACCATCAGAGCGGTGCCGGCGGGTATGGGCGCATTGGCCTGCGCCGCCATCGTAGTTGTGTAAAGGCATGCCAGTAGCAACATGCAGGGTAGAACTGTCCGCTTCGTCATAACTCCTCCACAAATCTCCTGCCGTTCAATCTCCCCATCATTGCTTTGACTTTAGATGAGACGGATGGCTCGAACAACCTCCGGAGTTGCCAGGGAACCAGCGAAGATAAGGGCGACTATCGTTCTGACATGGGAAATCAGGACGCCTACCGTGTGAGCGTTGTCACAATGCGGTGATGTTGCATCCGCTATAATCGTGGGTTCCGTAACTACTCCATGGGGAAGAACTATCGAGGCGTCGGCTATCTCACCGGCCGGCGTCTGAGCTTTCATTCGGACCTTCCCGCGAACGCCGTGCGAGTGGCCGACGATTCACGAATAATTCATTCAGATAAGGATGGTAAGCGCAGAATGACGAATATTGGAGCAATTATCGGGCGCGAAGTGCTGGATTCGCGCGGCAATCCTACGGTTGAAGCGGAAGTGCAGTTGGTCGATGGAGCGATTGGAAGAGCCATCGTTCCGAGCGGCGCCTCCACCGGCGAGCACGAAGCAGTGGAACTGCGTGACGGAGATAGCGCCCGTTTTCTCGGGAAAGGTGTTCTAAAGGCTGTAGAGAATGTGAACGGCGAGATCGCGGATGCGCTGGCGAATTGGGATGCCGCCGATCAGCGCGGGCTCGATCAGAAGATGATTGAACTGGACGGCACCGAGACCAAGGGCCGCCTGGGCGCGAACGCCATTCTCGCCGTCTCGATGGCGGCGGCCCGCGCGGCTGCTTCGGAATTCGGTCTGCCGCTCTATCGTTATCTCGGCGGTGCAGGTGCAAACACTTTGCCCACGCCCATGATGAACATCCTCAACGGCGGAGCGCACGCCGACAATAATGTCGACTTCCAGGAGTTCATGGTGACGCCCGTGGGCGCGCCTTCCTTTTCAGAAGCCCTGCGCTGGGGCGTCGAAGTTTTCCATACGCTGAAGGGCGTGTTGAAGAAGCGCGGCTACAACACCGCAGTCGGCGATGAAGGCGGGTTTGCCCCTTCGGTGAAGTCCAACGTCGAAGCCATCGAGGTCGTGCTGGAAGCGATTCAACAAGCTGGCTACAAGCCCGGAGACGAGATCGCGATCGCTCTCGATCCCGCGGCCAGTGAGTTCTATCAGGATGGAAAATATATTTTCAAGAAGTCGGACAAATCCGCCAAAAGTTCCGACGACATGGTCAAGTTCTATGCCAAGTGGGTGAAAGACTATCCCATCGTTTCGCTGGAGGACGGTTTGGCTGAAGGCGATTGGGACGGCTGGCAGAACCTGACCAAAGAACTCGGCGGCAAGATTCAACTGGTGGGCGATGACATCTTCGTCACCAACATCGAATTCTTGCAGGAGGGAATCGATAAGGGCGTCGCGAATTCGATCCTGATCAAATTGAATCAGATCGGGACCGTCAGTGAGACTTTTGACGCCGTCGATTTGGCACGGCGCAACGGCTACACATCCGTGATTTCACATCGCTCCGGCGAGACGGAAGACACCTTTATCGCCGACTTTGCCGTAGCCACCGGGGTAGGCCAAATCAAGACCGGCTCGGCCTCGCGCACCGATCGCATTTCCAAGTACAACCAGTTGTTGCGGATTGAAGCGGAATTGGGGGATGGGGCGCGGTTCCTGGGATTGAAGGCGCTCAACTATCACCGCTGATGGGTATCCATCTTAAGAGTGGGGAGTGATTTATGAAAATGAGGTTACTGCTGTCTGCGTGTCTTCTTGCTTTCTCGCTGTCCGCCGGTGCCCAAACTACGGTCTCGATCGCCCCGGACGCGGCTTCCAAGGAAGACGTCAAGAAGCTCTTTGACGTCATGGCCAGCCGTCAACAGATGAGCCAGTTGATGCAGCAAGTATTCGCGCAGATGCAGAAGCTGAACCGCGAAGAAATTAAGAAAAGGCGTCCGGAAATTACCGAAGCCGACCTCACGCGTATGGACCAGCAGTCCGAGGACCTCATCAAGAATTTTCCTTTGGACGAAATGCTGAACGATATGATCCCGGTCTATCAGCGGCACTTCTCGAAGTCTGACATCGACTCGCTAACTGCCTTCTATTCTTCTCCCCCGGGTCAGAAGTTCCTACACGAGATGCCCGCCGTGACAGCCGAAACTATGCGGGCCGTCTACCCGCGAATTCAGGCCCAGGTTGATGCGGCCCTCAAGCGAGCCGAGGCGAAAACCGATTCGCCACAGAAATGAGAGCGTACAACGATTTGTGCCCTCTTCGATCATCGTTTCCCGAGAGCTAGAAGCCAGGAGCTAGAAGCTGCAGTTATGTCCCGTCCAAAACCGCTCGTTCTGACTATCCTCGACGGCTGGGGTTATCGCGCCGAAACCAAAGCCAACGCCATTGCGCTAGCCCGCAAGCCCACCTACGACCGCCTTCTGCGCGAATATCCCAACACGCTGATCCACACCAGCGGGCCTTTTGTCGGCCTGCCCGAAGGTCAGATGGGCAACAGCGAAGTGGGACACCTCAACATCGGCGCAGGCCGCATCGTGCATATGGACATCACGCGGATCGATCTGATGATCCAGAACGGCGAGTTCTTCTCCCATCCTGTGCTGCTCGCGGCGATGAAACACGCGCGCGTGGGTGAGCGCAGACTGCATCTTTTCGGCCTGCTTTCTGATGGGGGCGTCCATTCCCAGCAAGCTCATCTTTATGCCCTGCTGAAGATGGCGAAGCAGCACGGAGTAGATCGAGTCTTTGTTCATGCTTTCATGGATGGCCGCGACACGCTCCCCACTAACGGCGCCGGTTATCTGGAACAACTCCAGCAGAAAATGCGCGAATTCAGCTCCGGCAAGATCGCCAGCGTGAATGGCCGCTACTATGCGATGGATCGCGACCGGCGCTGGGAGCGCATCGCCAAGGCCTACAATGCCATGGTCTTTGGCGACGCGGAAGGCGGGAAGTGCGCGGATCCAGTACAGGGCATGAAGGATTCTTATAACCGAGGCGTGACCGACGAATTCGTGATTCCATTTGTATGTACTGACAAATCCGGTCAGCCACTGGCTACCATACGCGATGACGATGCTTGTATCTGCTTTAACTTTCGCGCCGACCGCGTTCGCCAGATCACGCGTGCCCTGGCGCGCAACAGCGGTCTGAATGCAAAAGGTGGCAGCGATCTTCCGGGTGCGGCCGATCTCGATGCAACGATCGCTCGCGATCGCGTTCCCAAGAATCTCCACTATGTCTGCATGACGCAGTACGACAAGAGCTTCGGCCTGCCGGTTGTGATTCCTCCGGAATCGATGGCGAACATCCTGGCCAATGTGATGGGCGGTCTCAACATGCGCAACCTGCGTGTGGCCGAGACCGAGAAGTACGCCCACGTCACTTACTTCTTCAACGGTGGCGTGGAGCAGCCGTTTCCCGGCGAAGAACGCGTCATGGTGCAGTCGCCGAAAGTTGCGACCTACGATCTGAAGCCGGAAATGAGCGCCGCCGGAATCGCCGACGCTGTCGTAAAGGCAACCGAAGATGGCACGTTTGATGTAATTATCGTGAACTTCGCCAACGCCGATATGGTCGGGCACTCCGGCAAGATCGAGCCCACGGTAAAAGCCGTTGAAACCGTCGATGCGTGCCTGGGCCGCATCGAATCCGCCGTTCGCGCCAAAGGCGGCGCCATGTTGATCACGGCCGATCACGGCAACGCCGAGATGATGATCGATCCAGCCACCGGCGGCCCGCACACAGCGCACACGACGAATCCAGTACCCTTCATCGTGGTCGCGGAAGATGCCAAACAGTACACACTGAAACCCAACGGCTCTCTGCGCGATATCTCTCCGACAATCCTGGGCATGCTCGGCGTCGATGAGCCAAAAGAGATGACCGGGACAGACCTGCGAGCCTTCCTGAAGAAAAAATGAGGACCCCCCGCGGATGTCGAGGCCACGGCTTCAGTCGACCTGCCCGGTGAAATTGGCCGTGCCCTGGTTAAGGACTTGTCCACGGTTTAAGCAGACGGAACCTCTTCCACCAGCGTCGAATCGCACCGTTCCCGATTCGTCAGTGCAGAAAGCCTTGATCTCCGAGTCGGATTCGAGGGGCACGGCGGTGACCTGGAACCTCGAAGCAGGATTTCCCTCGCATCCAGAGATCGCGAAATGGTATCCGTTGGAGTCAGCCGGGGCAAAGCCAGATGCGGAAGCCTCCGTGAACTGATCGGGAGTGCCGAGCGCTTCGTCCTTGCCGAATAAATCAGTCAACGCACAGGTATATCCTCGGCCAGGATTCTTAGAGGAATAATTCACTTCGGCCGCAGCGATCATGCTCACGCGGACCGAGGCCAGGTTTTCATTCGCCTCGTTTTGTTTCTTGCGTATTCCCTTGAGGTACTCCGAATCCGTAAGGGGAACGTGCGCTGCCAGCGTCGCTTCGGTCAGCTTCCAGACTTCTTTCTCCTGGGTCATCGAAAAGATCAGCCGCGGGATTACTGGCAGAAACTCAGGCTCTCCATTCCTGTAGACATGAATCGATAACTCAATTTCGTCGTTCTCCCCCATCAGATTGTCATGTTCGACGATCACCTCCACTTTCTCGTGGTCGTCTTGTTCCGAGACGAGCAAGGTTGGCCCCACATCGAAGATCTCGACGTGTCTGCCCTGCGCAGTCATTTGACGACCGATCGTGGAAATCCTTTGCACAATTGAGGTCTCTGGCGACTCGTCTTTTCGGATTAGAGAGTGGAGTGAATTTTCCGGCAAGTGTTTGGTGAAATCCTCGGCGCTTTTGCCCAGGAACATCTCGATCAATGCCTGGCGCGCGGTCTGAGGCGTCTGGTCCGGAATTGGCGTCTGCGCCTTCAGCGGAATATTGATAGCGAATCCGGCCAAGAGAATGCAGCAGATGTGGCGCATCTCGTCCTCCAGTGGCGGCGGCATTTTCAGCCGTATGCACTCCATATTACCTCGCTAGACTCCGTAGGCATTCTCGAAGTTCCCGTCGTGGCCTTCGTGCTACAGTTTTCTCGAGAGCAATTGTGCTCGACCGAATTCCATGGAACCGCGACTCATTCTGATCCATCTGCTGCTAAAGCTGGGCGTGGCTGCCGCCGTCTCGGCTAGTCTGGTGCGGTCCAAGGAATTCAAGGCGCTGTTGTTTCGAGAAGAACGCTCGTTTCGGCAGAAGCTTTACCTGGTGTTGTGCATCGCCCTTCCCATCACGATTGGCGTCTGGATCCGGCTTTCGGTGAAGAGCTTTCTCGCCGGCGACTTGAGTTTCGAAACCGCGCTTTTGCTGGGCGTGATCGGCGGCCGCTGGGCGGGATCGCTCGGCGGCGTATTGATGGCGTTTCCCGCCCTGTTGCATGGGGAGTGGGCGGCGATGCCCTTCGATGTGCTTTCAGGTTTTATCGCCGGCCAACTCCGCGCTATGGCGCTGGACAAAGAAGATATCTGGTCGTTTTCTCCATTTATCGATCAAAGTATTTTTCGCCTGATCCGGCGGAATCTGCCCCGGCCGCGCTTGTTTGACTGGCAGATTATGTTTTTCACCACCATCGTGCTGCTGCGTTTTGTTCAAACGGAACTGGCAAGATATTTTCCCCATTCCATCTTCAGCATTGAGAGCCCCGACAACTATTGGGTGTGGGGCGCGATCTATGCCGCTTCGGTCACCGCCATCGGGATCGAACTGAAGGTGTTTAACAGCGTGCGCATCCAGATCAAACTGGAAGAGCAGGAACGACTACTGTTGCACGCCCGCATGGAAGCGCTGCAGAACCAGATCAATCCGCATTTTCTATTCAACACCCTGAACTCGATTTCTTCGCTGGTGCGCTTCGATCCGGATACTGCGCGCGAAGTGATTTCCAAACTTGCGACCATCCTCCGCCGTCTGCTGAACAGCACGGACTCGTTCGTGCCGCTGCGGGAAGAAGTGGAATTCATCGACAACTATCTCGACATCGAAGTGGTCCGCTTTGGAAAAGACAAACTTCGCGTCGTCAAGGAACTCGCCGCTGAGTCGCTGGACGTGATGGTTCCCAGCATGCTCTTGCAGCCGCTACTCGAGAACTCGATCAAGCATGGCCTTGCGTCGAAAGTAGAAGGGGGCAGCATCCATCTGCGCAGCCGCTTGTCCGGCTCGGGACTGATCATCGAGGTGGAAGACGATGGCGTCGGAATGGGTGCGACCCAGTCGACGGAACCTGGGAGTATGCGGGGCGCCGGCATCGGTATAACCAACATTTCCGAGCGGCTGCAGGTTTTGTACGGAGACGCCGCGCGCATGACGATTGACAGCCACGAGGGGAAGGGAACGCTGGTGCGAATCCGGTTGCCGCTTTTGCAGACGGCCGGGGCAGTGCCGGAAGGCTTCTACGAAGAGCGTTCGATGACCCGCCGGTAAAACGCTTCGTATTGCGGAACGATCCTGCTGGAGCAAAAGCGCGCCTGTGCTACTGCACGCGAAGCCTTGGCCATGGCTCGCAGCGCGCTTTCGTCGCTCAACAGTTCGATGGCATAGCGCGCCATCGTCTCCACGTCGCCTACGTCAGCCATATATCCGCTGACGCCGTGCTCGATCACTTCCGGCACACCGCCCGTGCGGGTCGCGATTGGTACGGTTTCGCAGGCCATTGCCTCCAGCGCCGCCAGACCGAAGGATTCCAACTCGCTCGGCATCAGCAGTATGTCCGCAATTCCCAATTTTTCCTGTACCTGATCCTGCTTGCCGAGGAAAAGAACGTCTTCATGAATGCCTTTCTGCACGGTCAACCATTCCGCAACGGAACGGTCCGGACCATCGCCGATCAACAATAGCTTGGAGGGTATCTTCTTTCGCACGCGATCGAAGATCTCGATCACATCTGTCACTCGCTTCACCGGCCGGAAATTAGACAGATGAACCAAGAGTCGCTCACCGTCAGGCGCATATTCTCTGCGGAGCTCGGAGGAGTCCTTGCTCCTGCAGTAGACGTCGCAATTGACCGAGTTATAAATGACCTCGATTTCTTTCTTCACGTCGAAGATCCGCATGGTACGGTCACGCAAATAGTTGGAGACAGCAGTCACACCGTCGCTCTGGTTAATCGAGTAACGCGTAATCGGCAGGTAGGATCGATCGAGCCCGACCAGCGTGATATCGGTACCGTGCAGTGTGGTGACGAACGGCAAGCGCCGTCCTCGAGGGCTATCGGCCAGCATCTGGCGCGCCAGCAGCGCGCTCACCGAGTGAGGGATGGCATAGTGAACATGCAGGAGATCGAGGTCGTATAACTGCGATACCTCCGCCATCCGCGTAGCGAGCGCTAGGTCATAGGGCGGGTAGTCGAACAGTGGGTATCGCGATACTTCGACTTCGTGGTAGTGAATGTTGGGTTCTTCTCCGCGAAGCCGGATCGGCTGGGCGTAGGAGATGAAGTGAATCTCGTGGCCACGCTGAGCCAGCTCCAGTCCCAGTTCCGTGGCCACTACGCCGCTGCCGCCGTAGGTGGGATAACAAGTGATTCCGATCTTCATTCCGCGAGGTCCGCCCTTTTTATCGGTAAGTTCCTGTCATTCGATTGCAGGAAAGACGATACGATGCAGATTCTACAGGGAGCGACCGGGGTTTGGTTCTGCAGATATGAGAGAAGCGCGAGATTCTACTCGGACGGGGTACGTCCCTTCGTAGAAATGCCAGGATCCAGCTTGTCGAGATGGGCTTGGAAGCGTCGCTTGGAATCTTCGGGTAAACCCGTGAATTCGATCCCCATGCCTACTCCGGGATCGCGCGTGCGAACCGTTGCCGTCGCCGAGACGTGCTCCTGGTCGATCCAGATATCCACCCGCAGCACGGTCGAGATCGGCAACGGCATAACGGTCTCAACATAACATCCGTTGCCGCTGATGTCGGTGGCGTTTACCCGCATGGGCGTGTTCACGCGCTCGTCGCGGAATTCGAGAGGGAACGATATCTTATGACGCTGAAACTTCCGGCGATTGTCAGGAGCGGCGGTCGGCATGTTGGCGCGGATCTCGGCCGGCAACTGCGAAAGCCACGGGCATTCCTGATCTACCACCAACTGAACGCCCACTTGATACTTCTTTAATCCTCCAGCCTCCATCACCCAGACCACTTTGCAGCGAGCTTTCTTGGTCTCGTATTGGATGCCGATAACGTCGCCCACTTTCAAATCCTGCTCGAGGCCGTTGATGCAGGCTCCCGTGGCGCTGACATTCTGAGCGACTGCGTTCTGATGGAAAGGCTGGTTGTTGGCGCCCATTCCCCACACGCGTACGCGCAAGTCCAAGGTTGTACGCGGGGCTGCCCCGGAGGCAGACATGATTAGCGCCCTCCAGCTTGAAGAGTCTTCTGAGCCGAAACTAATCCAATCATAACTCTCGCCCGGAACTTGTTGAGATTACCAAAGTCATTCCGATCGGGGGTAGTGAGCAGTTATACCGGAATCCCAAGTGCTACGGGACGGCCTTATCCGTAACCAATTCGCAGTACGAGATAAGGTCGATGCCGAAGTTCGACAACAACTCCCTTACCTCGGGCATGGTCAGCACGTGCAACTCGATCTCCCGTGATTCGTGGAGGCGCGTGCTAGCCATCCGAAGGTCCGCATCATTGTAGCCCGGGTGGCAAACGAATTCCCAAGTGCCTTCCGGGATAATTTCTGCGATGGCGCGGAAGAGTTTTTCATCCAGCGCGCCGGTCACCACAACTCCCAAGGTGCCATCGGGAGTTGCCAAGCCCTCGCGACTGGCTGCATCGTGAAACTTGCCCGCAAGAGTGCCCAGAATTCGTACCTCCGCGTACCGCGTCCAAAGGCTGGGTCGCGCCAACAATGTTCCCGATTTCAAAGGCTTGCGTGGGCCAAACGGATTGCGAATCGCGCGTACGTTGCAGGCCCGTGCGGCGCGCAACATCGGCCGCAGGACCGCCGGAAACAAGTGTGTGTGTTTGTGCGAATCCACATGCGAGACCGTGATGCCCGCCGATTGGATTTTGCGAATCTGTGCACTCGTCTCTGCTTCGATCTCGCCTGGATCCAGACGACCCGCCAAAGCGCGAGCCGCAAAAGAAAGCAGCCCATCGCGGAAGCGGGGGGCAGAATTTCCTGAAGTGATGGTGGGCAGGTGAGCCGCGTCCAGTACGGGTTCGCCGTCAATCAATACGACGTGACAGCCGACACTAAGTCGCGGAAGCTGTTTTGCGAGGCGTACAGCGTCGTCGAAGGCTGGTCCGCGAGCCATCAGGGTGGAGGAAGTCACGATTCCACGGGCGTGAGCTTCTGCGATGGCGCGATTCACACCCGCAGTAAAGCCAAAGTCATCGGCATTGACGATCAGACGCCGCACCGCGAACAGTCTAGCAGGGAGATGACGCGAACGATTGCTCCTAGGGTAGGGACTGGCGAGGACACAGGCTTGAATCAAGCGTGAACGCGCGGTTGGCGAGCCAGCGCCAATCGTTTGACCGTTTTTTCACTAGTCGCATATACTCGCTCAGGCGCGATGCGCGCGGACCTATCATCAAGTTTCGCGATTGGTACGGCGCTTGCCCAGGCTAAGCTGAAGCAATCTGGTTTCGCAGAGGCAGCAGGGGCGGTTAGCTCAGCTGGTTAGAGCGCCTGCCTTACAAGCAGGAGGTCGCAGGTTCGAGTCCTGCACTGCCCACCAAGTTCAACTCTGGCCGATGGTCCATCCCCCGCAGGATTTCTCGAAGGCGTCGCAACCCTCTTGCTGGGCTGACACTCAAAGACACAGTGAATTCGGCGATCTTTCCTCGATGTAGCGGAATCCTTCTTCACGTCACGTCTCTGCCTGGAGGTCATGGGATCGGCGACCTTGGAGATTCCGCGCATGAGTTTGTGGAATTTCTGGCCGAGGCAGGACAAAAAATCTGGCAAGTATTGCCACTTGGTCCTACCGGATACGGCGACTCCCCGTATCAGCTCTTCTCCGCGTTCGCAGGCAATCCGCTGCTGATCGAGTTGAAATCGCTTCGCGAACAGGGATTGTTGTCGCGACAAGATCTTACATCTGCTTCAGGTCTTCGCGAGGACTGCGTCGAGTACGGCCGCGTAATTAAGGTCAAGCACGCCCTGCTCGGTAAAGCAGCCGAAGCGTTTTTTACGGATCGTGCTCGAACGGACCGCGATTCCTTCGATACCTTTTGCGACCAAAATGCTAATTGGCTCGACGACTATGCGCTCTTCATGGCCTGCAAAAGCACTTACAAGGATGCGGTCTGGGCTGATTGGGACTCGGGAATTCGGCGGAGGGATTTATCGGCGCTAAAGGAGCGGCAAGAGAGATTGGCCCCCCAGATTGACACTCATAAGTTCGCACAATACGAATTCTTTCGACAATGGGAGAAGCTCAAAGCTCGCTGCAAGACGCACGGCATACGCATCATGGGGGACGTCCCCATCTACGTCGCTCATGACAGTGCGGATGTATGGAGTCATCCGGAGTTATTCCGCTTGGATGAGTACTCCAGGCCTGCCGCAGTCGCTGGTGTTCCACCTGACTATTTCAGTGCCACCGGTCAACTGTGGGGGAACCCGCTCTATCGCTGGGACGTGTCGGCGGCTTCCGGTCACCGCTGGTGGATTGAGCGCTTTCGCGCGTCCCTGCGAATGTTCGATGTGGTGCGGCTGGATCATTTCCGCGGGTTCGAGGCTTACTGGGAGATTCCAGCCGCTGCTTCGACGGCGCAGAATGGCAGGTGGGTGAAAGGACCTGGCGCGGAGTTCTTCCGTACGGTCAAGGCAGAATTAAAAGTACTGCCGTTCGTCGCGGAAAACCTGGGCGTAATAACCCCCGAGGTGGAAGACATGCGCAAGGAGTTTGGTTTCCCTGGGATGAGCTTATTGCAGTTTGCCTTTGGAAACGATCCTCAAGGGCCCAGCTTCCGGCCGCACAATTATTCTCGCGAACTTGCGGCCTACACCGGCGGACACGACAACGACACAACGGTTGGCTGGTGGACAAGTTCGGGCATCGGAGAGAGCATCCGCACGGCAGAAGACATCCGCAAGGAGCGCGAATTCACTCGTGCGTATCTGGGATTCGAAAATGAGCCGGTGAATTGGGTATTCATTCGCGCAATTCTTGCATCCGTGGCGGAGATCGCCATCGTTCCTCTACAAGACGTATTAGGCCTGGGCACCGAAGCGCGGATGAATCTACCGGGGACGGTGACGGGAAACTGGAAGTGGCGCTTGACGTCGGATGCTTTGACCAAGGATGTAGGCGAACGCCTACAGAGACTGACGCTTCTCTATGATCGCTGAGCTCGCGAGACTGCCTCTCGTGAACAGTCTTTTTCGCGACGGACTAAAGATCAGAGTGGGGAAAATTCGTCTTCACTCTCGTCCTTCTTCGCGCGCACGAATCTCTGTTCCAGGAAACGCGCGGCCAAGTTTCTGCCCCCGATGCCGAACGCAATTGCCAAGCCCAGCATCAGGGCTCCGAACCCTATTCCGAAGGCAACCAGCATCGTCTGTTCTGCGATTCCCAATTCTTCAAAAGCGATCGACAACACAAAAACAATAATGATGCTGCGGACCGCGAGACTCAGAACTCTGGGCGAAGGCACGTTCGCATTGACGGCAGCCAGCAAAGCGGCGCGGGAGAAGAAGCTGGCCGCCAATAATCCAACAAACAGGATGAACATGGCAACGAACAGCCGCGGCAGAAAGTAAAAGAACTTTCCAATCTGCTCTTGCAGGCCCAGGATTCCGAGCACGCTCACTCCCAGCAGAACGAAGCCTAGCCACACCACCCAGAACACAAACCGGCTCACGACTTCGGTAGCCGAGGGCAGCGCGGCCTTGGTCAGGAGTTGAGCCGCGCCGGCATTCTCCGAAAGCTTGTCGAACTGGATGAGGCGCAGGATGCTCCGCAGAACTATCTTCACGATGTACGCTATCGCCCATCCCGCAAACGCAAGGATCAGCATCACGATGAGGCGAGGAAGGTAGTGGGCAAATCCTTTGGCCAGTTCCTGCACGGCCTGGCTCAATTCACTGATGATCATTTCCCGCATAGTTGTCTCACTCTCTCGATTTCCACATCTGCAATAGATATGGTTTCAATCGCTCAAACTCGAGGCATAAACGTTCGATGCAGTTCTCGACTTCCTCTGCGGAACCGCTGCGCTGTTCCATGAGGAACGCCAGGGCCCGTCCGCGGAAAAGCGGCGCTAAAGCTTGAATGATGTGGTCGCGGCTGATGACGGATTTGTGATAGGAAACGGCAAACTCGTAGACCGTTTTCACCCATAATTCCGCAGGGTAATCAAAATCGCTCTCTCCCAAGAGAGCGACGCGCCGCAGTTCCGCCAGAGTATCTGGAGAAAGAATTGACTCGAAGACGGTTGCCAATTCAGCAACGCCAGTGGTGAACATCTCGCGCAAGCGTTTTCGATTGATTCGCACCAGGTCCAGAAGCAGCTCGTGGTCGGGGCCGATAGTGAGCAAAGGTTGCGAGCTGGTGACGGCACTCCAGAACGGAAAGTCCGGCTCCAATGAGGAAAACAATGGCCCGACGGTTTGTCGGAGCGCCGGCACCAGGTCGGAGCCACGCCGCTCGATGTGATCTTTTTGACCCAGGAAGCACTGGCAAATGCGGTGTTGCGCCGTGATGGCAGACAGAGTGAAGCGCAGTTCAATTCCGCTCCCGGCAGTTCCATCGTCCCATACATTCTGGGGGAGAAATTCGCCGCCAAGACGGCCGGAGAATCCGAACTCTTGCGCGTAAGGCTCCCGAAGCCTTAACCCGTAGAGTGCTCGAGTCATTGGATAGAGCAGATTTGTTACCAGCACACCTTCGAACTTGTGCCGGCGATAAGTCGGAGTCACCAGATCGAAGCCGTCGTTAAGAATCGGCCGCAAAAGTTTCGAGATCCATTCGTCTTCAACGCTGCAGGATTCGGGAGACATGACGACACAAGCCTTGGCTTGCAGTAAGTCGGCCGCTGCTAAAATGGTTCGGAATGCAGCTGGCGCAGCCGGTGTGGTCGCGTACTTCGTGCTAATGGAGTGAAGAGTCCGCAGCGCGTAGGGATTCGGGCCACGACGAACATCGTCGATCGAGATGCTCGTGACTAATTCTGGAGTGCCGTCTCGCGAGCCACCGTCGGCGTTGATAATGACGGCTCGCTCTCGAGGAAACCAGCGCAGAATGCCGCTCTGAATGGTTTTGACGATCGAACCGACCGTCTTGGCATTGTTGTGAGTCGGCAGCCCCACAAGGATGTCAACCTCGCCCACGTTGATGAGTTGACGAAGAAAGTCATCCGTAAGAAATGTATCTTCCGCCAATTTTCATCTCCGTGTGAACTGGTGGCGCGCGCGAAAATACGTCACGCGACGCCCTTTGCGA
The DNA here is from genome assembly GCA_963782835.1 of uncultured Acidobacteriaceae bacterium. Taxonomy (GTDB): domain Bacteria; phylum Acidobacteriota; class Terriglobia; order Terriglobales; family Acidobacteriaceae; genus Sulfotelmatobacter. The sequence continues at coordinate 28,085 of CAWALR010000013.1, forward strand.
AATAAAAATGGTGCTAGATCCGGCGCAACCGAAACCAAAAGAACTGATAAGGCCCCAAGGTCAGCAGGTATGGCAACTCTCCTACCCGGGGAAATATATTTTTGCCGAACATCTCGATCGGAATATTTCCCTTATACCGTCGCAAATCCAGTTCGACCGCTTGTGCCGCACCCGAAAGATTGTTGACAACCAGAACCGACTCGTTCCCCAGTCGACGAACGTACGCCAATATTCTGTGATTGGCCGGATGGAGAAACTCAATCGATCCTCTGCCGAATACAGCCGTCGACCTGCGCACCCCAATGATGCTTTGCATCCAATGTAATAGCGAATGTCCGCTACCGACTTGCGATACCACGTTCACTGCCGGATAACCATAGACTGGGTTCTGGATAAGAGGAGCATAGAGTCTATCGGGTTCGGCGGCGGAAAACCCTCCGTTCCATCCCCCGCTCCACTGCATCGGAGTTCTTACTCCATTGCGGTCCCCGAGATTAATGTTATCGCCCATACCGATCTCATCGCCGTAATAGATGATGGGAGTTCCTGGCAACGACATCAGCATTCCGTTCATCAACTCGATGCGCCTGCGGTCATTATCGAGCAACGGAGCCAGCCGGCGGCGAATTCCAAGGTTCAGCCGCATCGTTTTGTTTTCAGCATACGAGTCGTACATGTAATCACGTTCGATGTCGGTGACCATTTCCAAGGTCAATTCGTCATGGTTACGCAAGAACAATGACCATTGGCAGGTGGGCGGGATTTCCGGGGTTTGCTGCAGAATCTCCGTGATCGGCTTCCGATCTTCGAGCTTAAGCCCCATGAACATTCTAGGCATCAAGGGAAAATGAAACGCCATGTGGAATTCATCTCCGTCGCCGAAATAGGGACGAAGATCTGCGGGCCACTGGTTGGCTTCCGCCAGCAACATCCTGCCCGGGAAATGTTCATCAAGCCTTCCCCGAAAATCCTTCAAGATCGCGTGAGTTTCCGGCAAGTTCTCGCAATTTGTTCCCTCCCGCTCCACCAGGTACGGCACGGCATCGAGCCGGAACGCGTCAACGCCCATCTCCAGCCAAAACTTCATTACGTTCCACATCTGTTCCAGGACGGCGGGATTGTCATAGTTGAGATCGGGTTGATGACTGAAGAACCGATGCCAGTAGTAAGATTTCGAAATCGGATCCCACGCCCAGTTAGATTTCTCGGTGTCCAGGAAAATGATGCGCGTTCCTTTATAGCGATTGTCGGTGTCGCTCCAGACATACCAGTCACGGCGGGGATTGTCCCGAGAACTTCGCGACTCCTGGAACCATGGATGCTGGTCAGAGGTGTGATTCAGCACCATTTCGATGATGACTCTGATCCCCCGGCTGTGGGCGGAATCCAGAAGCTTGCGGAAATCCTCCAAGACTCCGTAGCTGGAGTGAACGGCGTTGTAATCCGCTATGTCGTAACCATCGTCGCGCAGAGGAGAAGGAAAGAATGGCATCAACCAGATCGCGTTGATTCCCAGTTCCTGAAGATATCCGAGCTTCTGTTCGAGCCCTTGAAAGTCTCCAATGCCGTCGCCATTACTGTCGAAAAACGTACGGACGTGCACTTGGTAGATGATTGCATCCTTGTACCAGAGCACATCCTGATTCAGCGGCAACGGAAGTTCCTCCTCGGCCACGATCCCTACCGTTTCTAGCAGGGCAAGAAGCAAGTTTATATAAAGTGAACAGAGTATGCGATTACGTTGCGACCGGAGGTGTCCCATCACATCAAAAGGAGAGGAGTGTCTATGTCTAACGGATTTCGATGAGGAGGTTGTGCCTTTCGAATTTGGGGAGAACTTGACGCACAAAGCACAATGGGACCTGCTCAAGAACCTTTTGCAGATTTTTGACGATCGTTATCGGCGGAGCGGACCCTTACCTCCAGGTTCTACGGCGCGCCTGGACAAGTCATAGAAGAGAGCCGTCACAGCGATATAGCACGCGGATGCGATGACATCGACCGCCAACGCGAACCTGCCGTGAACGAGGAGGACGAGTCCTCCCAGCAGGATGGTGAGTAAGTAGAAGGCAGCGGTAATTCTGGCCCTGAAGCGCGGTGACGCTTCTGCGATTCTTTTCACCGTTACTGTTGCGCTCATGACCTTTCCTCCTTGGGGATTTCTTGAATCGTGCGGATTAAATCGGTCCCTGGTAACGGCGCAATCGCACCGCTGCCGCGAGCAGTGCCGCGGCGACGAGCAGCCCTAACCACAGACCCGGGTTGCTGAGGAATCTCCCGGGAGCGAGTTGGACTAGCGGAATGAAGTGCGGGTCGATCGGGACGCCATTCTTGTCTTTCAGATCGAAAGCGGCCTGCGTGAATCCAAAAAACCGATCTTGCATAAGCAAGCCAACATGCGAAGTGTCGAGGGCAATCTTTTCGAAAACGCCAATGGCGATCGGTGGTAAGACGGCCCAGAGGAAGGGCGCTCGGCGTGCATAGGCCGAGACTAAGATCAGCCACGCATAGATGGGCGCGTGCCAGAGCGCCAGGACGATCAGGCCATAGAGGAGAACCAACTGCATCTCGAATAGGGGTAACTGTCTCCAGATAGCTGTAGCACTTCCGCCGCTGAGCAGCGCGCCAGCCATGCTTAGCAGGCGCATGATCAATTGCAGCGGGACAGTGATGGCGAAGACGACCATCGGCAGAACTACGAAAGGGATGACGGCCTTGGAGAGCACGGTTGTACGATCGGAAACGGGCAAGGACTTCCAGAACAGGATGCTGCGGTCGCGGCGTTCGCCGTAGAGCGAGTCGAGCGAGTAGAAGATGCCAACGATAAACGCGATCGCGGTGCAGAGCATTCCGGCGTGGGCGTAAGGCATGGCCAGAGTGACGATCTGAGGCGTCGAGTGAGTCGCCGCCAGCGCCCGCATGCTGTGCGGCACCCAAATTAAGCTGATCAAGTAGCCGAGCAGGTAGACAGCGGCGGCGATCAGAGGCGCGATATAGATGGAACGGTTCTCCCACAACTCGTGGCGCACCGACCAGTAGAAGGGCCGAGGGGCCGACAAGGCTCTGGGTGCGATTCGCTGCCCGTCAAACGACTGTGCGTTCGATTGAGTGTTCATAGAGCTACTCCTTGCGCCGCACCGGCGGGATTGCTTGGCTTGTTTCCTGGCTTATCGCCCCGTTTGTCGCCCAAGAGCGCAACGAACAGGTCCGCGATGCTGGGCGTGCGCGTGTCGCCGAGCGCGGCCAGTTGTCGCCGATCGGGGCGAATGGTCTTCAAGTCAAATAGCAGAATGCAGCGGCCAAGAACCTGACGCTCGTGAATGGGCATGAGCTCCCGGGCGGCGGCAAGCTGCGCAGGATGCACCGTCACTTCCAGATAACGCGACTCGAATTCTTCCATGCTGCAATCGAGCACGATGTGGCCGCGATTGATGAACATGAGATCGGTAAGGACATGCTGCACATCTTCCACCTGATGGGTGGTGATGACGATGGTGCGAGTCCGGTCGAAGTAATCGCTCAGTAGGGAATCGTAGAACTGCTTGCGATACAGGATGTCGAGGCCAAGCGTGGGCTCATCCAGCACCAGCAGTTTCGCATCAATGGCCATCACCAGAGCGAGGTGCAGTTGGGTCACCATGCCCTTAGACAGTTCCCGTACCTTGCTGGTGTGCCGGATGTTTGTCTTGGCCAGAAAACCTTCCGCCTTGGCGCGATCGAATCGCGGATGCACGCCGGCCAAGAAGTCGAGCGCCTGCGAAACCCGCATCCAGCGGGGCAGCACGGCAACATCTGCGATGAAGCAGACATCGCGCATGAGTTGATCGCGCTCGGTCCAGGGGTTGCGTCCGAGTACTTTCAGTTCTCCCTCATATGGCGTGAGGCCGAGGATCGCGTTGAGCGCGGTGCTCTTGCCTGCGCCATTGGGACCGATCAGTCCCATGATGCGGCCTTCTTCCACGCGGAGATTCACGCCGTCCAGTGCGATGGTGGCACCGAAGGCCTTGCTGAGGCCGCGTGCTTCGATCACGGTCATGGTTTCTTCCCCTTATCGGCAGGGTTCGACGGCGGGAGGGCCGTGGCGTCGGCAGCATGCAGAAGCTCTTCTTCTGTCAGGCCCAGCCGTTGAATGGTTGCGTGAACTCTTGGCCATTCCTCGACTAGAAACTTCTGGCGTTCACCCTGTAACAGCAGATTACGCGCGCCCGCATTGATGAACATGCCGCGACCTCGTCTACTCTCGACCAGTTGCTCGTCGACCAGTTCCTGATAACCCTTCAGAACCGTGAGTGGATTGACCCGATACTCCGCCGCGACGGTGCGCACGGATGGCAGCGGATCGCCTTCCTTCAACACGCCGTCGAGGATCATAGCGACGACGCGGTCGCGAAGCTGGCGGTAAATCGGCTGACTGTCATTCCACTCACGGTCCATCAGTTTTTCCAGATAGCCTCATCCGAGATGCGCTTCGTCATTTTGTCCGCTGCAAGTCCATGTGCGCGCGGACCAGCTTGTCTCCTGTCATCATGAACGTCCAGTCCTCGGTGTGGTGGTTGGCGTCGATGATGGTGAACACCGCATGCTGCATGTGTCCGTACTGTAAATTACCGGCAACATCGACAAAGTCAAACTCCACGGTTTTTCCGTCCGCCGAGCTTCGGGCTGCCATGCGAGGCCGGTTCCCCGCGTCACAGTAGTGCGTTAGATACAGGCGATCGCTGTCGAGGTAGAACATGGTGACCGGGTGGTCGTACTTTGTCGGATCGTCAGACGTTCCTGCTCCTTTCATTTCGTGCACCAGCGCGTTTCCCCTGGAGGTTACGCGCATCGTAACCTCCGCTTGCGCCCCGTCTCCCATGTCGGGTAGCGGCGGGATGGTAGTCACATGGGCTTCCCAAGAGCCCGCTAGAGTTTTCAATTTGTCGAAGGACTTTTGCGCGTCGGTCTGGGCAAAAGCGGTGGCGGCGATCAGAACAAATAGAACCGAAAGTGCGATGCGTGATTTCATGTTGTGTTCTCCTTAGTCTCTCTGCTTTCTTGGTGCAGTTTCTTAAATGCTTTCCTGGCCAACCCACATCCGGACTCACATGATCTGTTAACTAGTGTTATAGTTAACTATATCACTAGTAAAAAAGCAAGCCATTTCTCGGACTTCCTTTTCCAGCTTCTATCCTATTTAGAGACAATGACTTGAGTAGAGTCCTTCAATAGGAGGATGGTGCTCTTGTAAACATCTCAGCCCGGAGAACAGCCAAAGCTTCGTCAATGAGGACCCTAAGCAGCCAGCTGCGAAACGCGCCCTCGTATTCGAAGCGCGGCGGATTCCGAGAAGCCTTCAGCCAGCAGTTTTCGATAACGGCGTCGGCTCGTTCAGAACCGCCGAGAACGCGACACGCGATGAAGAGCAGCAATCGGTGCGTGCGCTGCACACGAGCGTTGAGTCTGGTTTCTTCAGCTATCCGTACATTGCCAAAGATCCACTGTTAGGTGAGCTGCACCGCGAACCGGAATTCGCTCAGATTTTGAATAAAGCTTGTCGGCGCTACGAGGCCTTCAGGATTTTTTTCGGTAGCCGAGGCGATCATTATCGGCGCTTAGGCCTTCGACCTTCGTCTTGGCCTGGATGTTTCTAAGTGATTCAGGATAACGCGGGGGCACCGCAGTTCGGATTGGTAGAAACGGCGGCGGTTCCAAAAAAGTTTCCGGTCACGCCTGATGTCTAAAAAGAACTCGCTCCATTTCCAGCCGGAAGATTTTGACCTTTTGATCCGGGATTAGCGGACATCGCCCAGAACTTGGTGCGGATTCGGGTCAAAGCCTGACGGATCAATCGATGCTCTGTTACAATTCAACGCAGAGCATGGACAGATGCTCGGCGTCGCGCTAGCCTGCAGGCGGTCTTTGATGCTGTCCATTTCAGACCGAAAACTGGTTATATTCGGTGTAACGGATTGAAGCAGGCGAAACTGTTGACAGCAAGAATAGACAGTAAACATGCGGGTTTGGCCCTACCCGTATGAAAAGCAAGTTGGGGACGTAGTTCAGTTGGTTAGAACGCTCCTTTCTCACCGTCACAATGATGTAAGCGATTCAAAAATCAGCAACTTACTAGAACCAACATCTGTTCGCCCTGTCACGGTGTCTGCCATTTCCATGCATTTCCGAAAACTTGTTGTCCGTTTTCTTGAAATTCCTGATTGTCTTCCTCCTCCGAAATCGGGTGCGTCACATATGGCGAACAGTTTTTCGTCAAGAACTGATCGCCGAACTTCTCGCAACTTCTCAGTACCGATTGCGACGTTTTGAAGGTCTGATTTCCACCTGTTGGCTCGCACCCTAGCCGAAGCACTGGTTGGGTGGCATCGCTGCCGTGACAGTGACCATTTCACTCGTAACTAACAGAAAACACGCGGCACGGATGGCGCTACAGAAACGTTTTAGTAAGGTTCGGAAACAATTCGTGGACTGTTAATGGACCATAATTATTGGTCGCGCTCCGATTCGCCGATGACGCATTTAATCGGCGAGAGTCACGAGCGATGCTTCACTCCAGCGGCGTTCTTGATGATTCTTCGCTACCGAATCGTGTCACCGTCGAGCAGAAGGATGTTTTCACAAAGAACACGGCAATCATGAAGATGAATGCCCTCGAAGCCGGCCCATCCGAAAATCTGCACTGCTACCTAACTGTGCTCTTCCCTGTCGAGTCGGGCTGTCAAACCGCGCCGTCGCTAGGAACCGATAAATTCCCACTTGCCCGTCAGCGGCCTAAGGTCCTTACGAGGACTCCGCTATCTCTTCTATCACCGACCTTCTCAGAAGCCCATTCTGGGGCGCTCGGTGAGACCTCACTTGTCCGCGTAAACGCATGATCGGCCGAATCCTGAAATGCCACGCAAAACGGTGCCACAATATAATTACTGCCACTCATGCCACTCGCCCAAGGGACGAAACTCGACATCTACGAGATCCAGTCGCTGTTGGGGGCTGGTGGCATGGGAGAGGTGTACCGCGCCACCGACACGAAACTGGGTCGAGATGTGGCACTGAAGCTGCTTGCTCACGGAGCAGTCGACAAGGTTAGCCCCGGCCATCTGCTTCGCGAAGCTCAGACGGCTTCGTCCCTGAGTCATCCCAATATTTGCACAATTCACCAGGTCGGAGAGACCGGCGACGACTTCTACGTGGTGATGGAACTGATTGAAGGGCGGTTGCTCAGCGATTTAATCCCAGCCACAGGCCTCTCAATAGAAATACTGACCCGCTACGGCACGCAAATCGCGGATGCATTGGCCCACGCCCACGACCGTGGAATTGTGCATCGCGACCTGAAGGGCTCGAACGTGATGGTAACGCCCGAGGGACGTGTGAAGGTGCTGGATTTCGGGCTAGCCACGCGGCTCGGCCAGGACAGAATCGATGAGCCTACACTTTCTTATACCTCCGTGGAAAACAAGCTGGTGGGAACTCTTCCGTACATGGCACCGGAGGTTTTGCGCGGGCAAAAGGGTGATCGGCTGAGCGATCTGTGGTCGCTGGGGGTGCTCCTCTATGACACACTCACCTACCTTGGGGCGGGAGGGCGAAAGCTGATGCGGCAAGATCTTTACAACGCGCCGAACCCGGCACAATTCACGGGCGAGTTCGACTTAATGAGAAATGGCGCGACTTCTAGTTACAATGCGCTACAAGCGCAATTTCGCCATCATTTAGCACACGGTCTGCAAACGCTCATCTCTTATACATGGGCGCACTCAATCGACGATGTTTCCTCCGACATCTATTTCGTAAATGTGCCGCCGGGGGTTGAACCTCCGGGGCAGGATCGTGGTCCGTCAGACTACGACATCCGGCAGACGTTCGCAGGCGCTGTTTCCTATGACATACCGGCGGCAGGCAGCGGAATTTGGAAGTCGATCCTGGGACACTGGTCAGCGGATTCGATCATTTACGCTCGCAGCGCCATACCGGTGAATGTCGTAACCGGAGACGATCCTTTCAATACGGTGTTCTTGTCAGGAGCCATGGGCATAGCGCGGCCGAATGTGGTTCCCGGATTGCCGTTCTATCTTGATGAGTCGACCGCACCCGGTGGAAAGGTCATCAATGCAGCAGCATTCAGCATTCCCGCCACGGGGCAAGGAGATCTGGGACGAAACGCTCTGCGCGGATTTGGTGCCACCCAGATCGATTTGACGCTACGCCGACAGTTCCGATTGACAGAGCGCGTCTCGCTTCAGGCAAGAGGCGATCTGTTCAACATCCTCAACCACCCGAATTTCGGAGCCCCGCAGAACTATCTAACTGCTGGAGGGCAGCCGAATCCGCTCTTCGGGCAAGCGACGCAGACGCTTGCCACCTACCTCGGAAGCGGCGGCCAGGGGGGCGGCCTCAACCCGCTGTATCAGATCGGCGGCCCGCGCTCGATCCAACTAGCACTTAAACTTGTGTTCTGAGCAATTTACAAGTTGCGAGTCGCCTA
>CAWALR010000014.1:0-135612 GCA_963782835.1 uncultured Acidobacteriaceae bacterium
GGCGCGGGCCGCGCATGAGCACGAAATGCTCGATGCGAAGGTGCAGGATTTCCGCAAGCAGGTTGCGGCGGGAGTGCCGATGGCGGTGGGATCGGATGTGGGGCCCTTTCCCCACGGGACACAGGCGCGGGAATTTGTCCTGATGGTGAAATACGGAATGTCACCGCTGGCGGTGATGCAGGCGGATCTGCTTCATGGAGCCAAGCTACTGGGCTGGGAAGGTCAGATTGGCACGCTGGAGCCCGGATATTTTGCCGATGTAGTCGCGGTATCGGGGGATCCGCTTGAGGATATCAGCGTGCTGGGGAAGGTGTCGTTCGTGATGAAGGGCGGGGTGGTTTACAAGAAGTAACCGCGGCGGATGACAAAGCTGTTATTGTTCTACCAGTCTTTGTCGGAATCTTTCTTGGAATCTTCGGCGTCATCGTCGTTCTTCCAATCGCGGTCCGATTCGTCGCCATTATCTTTCATGGTCTGATTGCGTTTGCGGTAGCAGACGAAGATTACGCCAACGGACATCAACGTCGGGGGAGCGATCAGGATGAGGATGCCGCTCTTCAGGGCTTGAATCATGCGAGCGCCGGAGGACGCGGCCTGGGTGTAGCAGAGCGCACAACTTTGAGCCGAGGCGGAGGGAGTTAACAGGAAGAGGGCGCCGATTGCAAGGACCAGTATCAAGATGGATTTCCAATTCATATTCAACTTCCTCGGCGGTGACCCTCAGGGGCTAAAGCTCTTTCATTGATCCAGAATCTTATTGGCACGACTAAATTCGTGCCCTTCCCACGCTAATGTTAGTGCGACCACTTTACGCCATCCAGCAGACGGTAGCTGTCGGTCCATCCGTATTGTAGGCCGAGGAGTACGGCCACCGTGAAAATCAGGACGAACCACATAAGGCCGCGATTCTTGGACAGGTGCATAAAGAACAGCAGCGCAATCCCGCCTTCGATGATCGCGACGGACAGCATACGCACGAACATCTGCGACGCGGTGATGTCCTGGTAGGCGATGACGAACTGGATCCCGGCCAGAATGAGCAGCAGAACGTAGATCGCTACGTCTTTCCCGATTCCACCGGTGTTGTGCGTTTCGGCTGCAGCCATAGTTCCTCCTGCGTCTTTTCGTTCTTAATTCTAGTGACTCAAATTCATAAGATAAATCAGCGGAACCACGAACATCCAAACCAGATCGACGAAGTGCCAGTAGAGACCGGTCACTTCAATGTCATCGGCGTTGTAGCGCCCGCCCTGGTAGCGAATCGCCACGGCGATCAGAGCAATCACGCCGCCGGTCACGTGTAACAAATGCAAACCGGTAATGCTGAAAAAGGTCGAGCTAAACAGCGGCGTTCCCCATGGATTGTGGAAGAGCGTCGCGCCCTCGCCAATCATTCCCAACCATTCACGAATGTGCAGCACGGCAAAGAGGATTCCAAGAACCGCAGTAATCATCATCCAGCGGAAGGCGCCGGCCTTGTCGTCCTTCTCGGCGGATCTTATTCCAATCAGCATGGTCAAGCTGCTGGTCAGCAGGATGAAGGTCATGATGGCGACGTTGGTGATGCTGTGGAAGGGCCGCGGCCAGTCGGGCGTGGCGTTGCGGATGAATCCGTAGGCCACCAGACAACCCGCAAACGTCGCGGAGTCTGCGATGATAAACAGCCACATCGCCATTTTTTTCGCGGCGACCGAGAATGTGGGCGCGGTCATTATCTCCGTCGCGCCCGTTCGCGACACCTGCCCGTGAATCGAAAGGTCAGCTTGGCTCACTTTGCCTCCTACCTTTGACTAGGTTAGAGCTTCATCCAAAGCAGCAATAACAGATACAGCCACAGCGCACCCATAAAGTGCCAATAGAGCGATGTCGCATTCAACGTGCTCCGTCGCAGAACAGAATGGTTCAGCTTTCCGATCACTCGAACCAGGCCACCGAGCCCTCCGAGCAGATGGATGGCGTGAGCCACCGTCAGCACATAAAAGAAGGAGTAGCTGATATTGGTGGCGAGCCCGAATCCCTGGGATCGGAGCTGCAGCCAGGCAATCGTCTGGCCCGCGACAAAGAGAAGTCCTAAACCGAGCGTCAGGTAAAGGAAGCGCGACGGAGCCGGTCCTTGAGCGGCTTCGCGGCCCATGAAGGCGGCAATCTGGCGGCGCGAGATTTCCAGCGTGACGCTGCTGGCGATGATGATCAGCGAATTGAGATAAAGAATGGAAGGCAGCGTGAAGTGCTGCCAATCCTGAGCCGATCCCTGCCGAACAATCAAGGCGCTGGTGAAGGCGGCGAATGTCATGGTGATGGCTGCCAAGCCCACCCAGATGCCAGTGCTCGCCGGAGGTGGAGAGGAGGGCTTGACGCGCCGCAAATCTCCGCCCGCGGGACCTAGATTTCGCCAGCCGCCGTTGCCGGAGCCTTGGCTCGGTACGCGATCGAGGTCAATTTTTGGCGGTTCGTGAACTGTTGTCGCCATACTGCTAAGGTCCTCAGGGGCTAAAGCCCCTTTTCTTGTTTGCGGTTAATGGCACGGCTAAAGCCGTGCCCTACCCTAAAACGTGCCCTACCGAAAAACTCTTACTTCTCTTCGTCCGGGCTGGAAACTTTTTCCGGCGAGGTTTGCATGATGTAGTCCGCGCTGGCGCCTTCGACGCTGTACTGATAGGGATCGTGATAAACCACCGGCATCTTGTCGCCGAAGTTGTTATGCGGGGGTGGCGTGGCGGTGCTCCACTCAAGCGAAGTGCCTTCCCACGGGTTGTCGTTCGGAGCGTGTGGGCCTTTGAATCGGCTGTAGATCAGGTTATAGATGAAGATTAGCTGGGCGAAACCGGTGAAGAGCGCAGCAATCGTGATGAACTTGTGCACCGGGATCAGCGGGATCAGGTAATCGTCCGTGAAAGCCTGGTAGCGGCGGACATTACCGGCCATGCCCAGATAATGGAATGGCATAAAGATGCAGTAGGCGCCGATGAAGCTGAGGATGAAGTGGGCCTTGCCCAAGGTCTCATTCATCATGCGGCCGGTCATCTTGGGGAACCAGAAATAAGTTCCGGCGAAGATGCCGAACATCGCCGCAACGCCCATGACCAGGTGGAAGTGGCCAACCACGAAATAGGTAGCGTGCAACATGATGTCCAGCGAAGGTTGCGCCAGGAAGAATCCGCTGACCCCGCCGCTGATGAACATGGAGATAAAGCCCAGAGCGAACAACGACGCCGAATTGATTCGCAACTTGGAGCCATACAGGCTGCCCAGCCAGATCAGAACGACGATGGTCGACGGAATCGTGATCACCAGAGTCGGGAAGGAAAAGGCGATCGACGAAACTGGATTCATCCCGCTGACGAACATGTGATGGCCGTACACCATGTAGCTGAGAACGGCGAGAGAGCCCATGGAGTAAATCAGGACTCGGTGGCTGAGCATGGGCCGGCGCATGTTGGTGATCAGAACGTGGGAGACGATGCCCATGCCGGGGACGATCGCAATGTAGACCTCGGGGTGTCCGAAGAACCAGAAGAGATGCTGCCAGAGCAGAGTCGATCCACCCGAGTGCGGCAGGATCTGACCGTTGATTACAAGATTCGATGGGACGAAGAAGCTTGTGCCGGCGACGTGATCGAGAATGAGGAGAATACAGGCGGGCATGAGAACCGCGAATGCGGTCAAGCCCATGATGGAAGTGATGAACCATCCCCAGGCGCTGAGCGGAAGCCGCATCAGCGACATGCCTTTACATCGCATATCGAGCGTGGTGGTAATGAAATTCAGTGAGCCGAGCAGCTGGCCGATACAGAAAATTCCAATCGAAGCCGCCCAAAGAACGACACCAAGACCTTGGCCCGGGCCACCGACTGCGCCTACAGCGCTCAGCGGGGCATATTGTGTCCAGCCACCGAGAGTCGGACCGTCGGGCACGAAGAATGCGGCGACCATGACCACGAAGGCCACGAACGTAACCCAGAACGACATCATGTTGAAGTGCGGGAAGGGCATATCTTCGGCGCCAGTTTGAATGGGCAGGAAGAAGTTGCCGAAGGCCGCAAAGGGCGCAGTGGTGAGCACAAAAAAGACCATGATGGTGCCATGCATGGTCATCAGCTGCAGGTAATACTCGGGGGTCATCACGTCGCCGGGAGCGCCGGTGCTAGAGAGCAGATGCAGGCCCGGAATCGCGAAATTTCCCCAGCCGAGGTGAATACGCATGAGCCAGGAAAGAAACATTCCCACGACCGCGGCGACCAGAGCCAGCGCGTAATACTGCTTGCCGATCACTTTGTGGTCAATGCTGAAGACGTGCTTCCGAATGAAGCTGGTCGGAGCTCCGTGCTGCGCTGCGTGGGCTGACATATCGTGCATTGTGCTCACCTCAAACCAGATGTTTTCTTGATCCGCTCAAATCGTACGTATCGATAAGCTACTGCAATGCTGCCTGCTGTTTGATCCAGGCGTCGTAATCGTCCTGAGACTTCACTTCCAGATAGGCTTTCATGTTGTAGTGTCCGAGGCCGCACAGCTGCGTACAAACGATTTCATATTTGCCGACCTTGGTCGCGGTGAAATGAACCGAGACATCGAGTCCGGGAACGAAATCCTGCTGGATCCGCAACTCTGGAACATAGAAGGAATGTCCAACATCCTTCGAGTGCATCAAGAGGTGAATTTCCTTGTTCACCGGGATCGCCATTTCCGCCGTCACGATATCGTCTTTTGAGTCCTGATCGTGCGTGGTGTCGATACCGAAAAAGTTCGCATTGGCTTCGTTAATCTGGTCGGGATGGATGGGACCAAACTTGCCATCCGGGCCCGGATAGCGGAAATAGAAAGCAAACTGTCCCGCCTGCACCTGAACCGGCACGGCATCGGCGGCCGGCGGAGTGAGGTATACGCTAGCCCACGCCTTGACGCCGAACACACCCAAAGCCAGGCACTCAGTGCCTACCAACAGAAAGGCCGCGATCACCAGTCCAGCGGCCCCACCGGGGAAGCTCTTAATCTTGTCGCCGGGCTTGGGACTGGAAAATTTGAAGATGAAAAAAGCCAGGAGAATTTGGGAGGCGAGGAACGAAATTCCCGCCTCGGCCATCGTGTCGGTAAACTGCTCGTCGATGAGATGACCGTGGACGGAGATATCCTGTGGCAACGGCCACGTGTGCATGATAATGGGAATTGCCGAAGCAATTGCAATCAGCACAATGACTACCGCGAAGATTTTCGCCATGCTCCCCGCCTTTGCCGGTTGAATCCGGCCTATGTCGGAATCGCCGCAGTTTTAACTGCGGCGATTCGTTGATTTACGCAACAAGCTGAAGCGCTAGAATCGAAGCTTACTTCGCCTTGAAGGTGAAATTTGCAGATCCGGCAGCTCCCGCGGCAACCGTTACTTTCGCGGTCTGTGTTCCTAGATCTTCCTGCCACGCGGTCACCGTGTAGCTTCCCGGTGGAACATCGTTAATGGTGTAGTTTCCGCTGTCATCGGTGGTTGCGTACGGACCTTTGACGACTGCAAACCAACCGTGCATCCAGGGATGGATGTTGCACTGCACCGGAATCCACTCGGGAGCCTTCCAGCTTTTTTCGACCGGAGCTGCCCCGGGCGGTTGCGACTGGTTCCAAGGAATGTTCCCGGTCATCGGGTTGGGATTGGGGTGGATGTTATGCGTGGTCTGGTCGCTGGTTACGACTTTGAATTTCTGATTCACGTCCATGGCCAGCACGTGCGGCGTGTACATACAATTTTTTTGGTCGAATACGGGCTCGCCGGAGGCGACCGCAGTCAGCGCGCCACCCGACAGGCCTTCTGAAATGTAGAGCACCACATGCTCCAAACCACCGCCGGTGCCGACCACCACGTTTTCCAAGTGCTGAGGCGTCGGGTTCGCCTTGACACAATAAGGATCCTTCGACATGTCGATGCCCCGCATGTGAGGAGCGGTGCCATCGAGTTTCACTGTGCCGGTAATTTTGCCTTCCCCAGCGGCGCTAACCTTCGGATTCAGAAGCAGTGCGCCAGAACATAGCAGAACTACTGCCGATAGTACAGCAGCGAGTTGGTATCTACTTCGCATAGTCTTTCTCCTTGAAGCAAACTGAAAACCGTTCCTGCGATGCCAATTCTAGTCTCACTGTTGGCCCGAGGGTGCCGGCGCATTGGGATCGACTGGCTTGAGGTTGAGTTGCTTCGCCATCTCCCTTTCCTTGCTGTGCTGCTGCATAAAGGTTCGGAGATAGAAAACCAAATCCCAAGCCTCATCGGGTTTGATGTTATCGGCGAACGAGGGCATGGGAGTGCCATCCAGGCCGGTCATGAAGATGCGATAGATATCCTGATCCGTATCTCCGCACTTGGGCCGCGCACCTTCAGTAAAGTTGAAGGCCGCAATGGGCGCACCGAGGTCGTCGGTCAGAGTGGCGGCGGAAGGGCCGTTGGCCATGCCCTGCACGCCGTGGCACTTCCAGCACTGGACGCGGGCGAAGACGTCGCGTCCGGCCTTGATGCGCTCGGGGGTAACTTCGGGCTCGGGAGGAATCTTGATGGCATCTCCGGGCTTTTCGTTCGCCCAGCGCGGAGAGAAATGCTTCACCCAGGCCACCAAGTCGGCGCGTTCCTGCTTGGTGAAAGTGCTCCATTGCGGCATGGCAGAGCGGTCCATGCCGCGGGCGATGGTATCGAAAAGATCTTCATCGGTGGGCAAAGTCCCACTCGGGGTGGAACGGCACTTAAAGATGCCCAACTGGAAGTTGCGCGGCTTGGGCCACATCGGCGGTGCCAGCCACTGTGCCACTTCGCCGTTTCCGTCGCCCAATTCGCCGTGGCATCCGACGCAATACCGGCGGTAGTCGCCCTTGGCATCTTGGGCGTGGCCGGTGATATTGCCGATGTGACTGACAGCGGTCGGCGCAGTCTCCCACGCCTTCAGCTGATCGGTGGAGAGCTGCGCCGATGAAGCCAGCGGGAGCGCCAACAATGCAGCCGCACCCAACCAAAGCGACCACTTTTGCAATCCTGTCCGCATATCGATCCCTCGCAAAATTACAGCTTAGAAATCAAAGTCGAATCCGATCAGCAGTTCGCTGGTGTTGATGTTGGCGGCATTCAGGCCCAGAGTCGGACCCGTGCCATCCTGATGCAGCCAGTTGTACTCGTTGTGCCAGGCAAAACCAGCGCGGCTGGTCATGAACGGGTTATAGCGGTAGCCGACGGTGTAGGTGGAGATGTTGCCGAAGTTCGAAGCCGTTCCCGGAGTGGACTGTTGCGACATCCGGATGGTCTCAAATCGTCCGATGAAGATGAGCTGCGGGCTGTAAACGTAGTGAGGCTCGAATAAGACTCCGTTCCAGGTCGGGTTTCGGGCGCCAGCGGGGAGAGTGGTCCCGGTCGTGTTGTTGCCGCTGGCGATGCCGTCGATGAAATCGCCGTAACCCTGCCCGAACCAGGCGCTATCCGAGCCGTGCTGAGTGACAACCTGAAGGTCGACATGCGGGCCGAAGTAGAACTGACCCACGAAGCCCTCGCGACTGAAAGTCTTGTTGCCGATGCCGGAGCCGGGGAGGATGGTCGAACCGCTTGGGCCAGTTTGGGTGAGCCATGTGGTTGGAGCCTCGCCCACCATGGCATAGAAGCCGATGCGCTCTACTCCAAGCTTGCCAGCGTCGAAGGCTTGGCTGCCAGTGAAGAAGCCGGAGTAGGCATTGGATCCATAGGGCAAGCCGACTTGTCCATCGACCGAGCTCAACAAAGCAGCGGAGTAGCGAGTACGATCGTTGTAAGAATGGCCCAGGACCTCGACGCCGAGCTGGTTGTCGCCGATCTGGCCGAAGATGTTGCCATCGCCCTGCGGGATGAAGTGGTAGAGCTGGTAGATGCCGCCATTCCCGGTAAGTGTCAGGATGCGCTTTTCGGAAAGCAAATTGTCGAGTTCGAACTTACCCAGCTTTACGTTCAGCCAAGGGCTGCTGAACAGGTTGTCAAGGCGCGCCATGACGGTTTCAAAGTGGAAGGAGGCGGTCGGATCGGAAGATGGCAGCACGTAGAACGAGATGTTCTTTTCGAGCGTTCCACCGGTGTGAAAGTCGAGGCCGCTTAGGTCGAATCCGGACTGCTCGACGCGCTGGACTGCCTGTCCGGTAAGCACTCCACCCGCATAAGTATCCACCAGCACCTTGCCGGTGCTTACGCGGTGCCAGATGGGCGTGATGCGGAACGTAACCGGCCAATAGCCGGGATTCTGCCAGATTGGAGCGTCCCGGTCGTTCATCAGCTGATAGCCGTTATCTTTGAACTTTTGCCCAAAGTAGTTCAGCATCGGCCACGACTCGTGGCAAGCCGAGCAGCGCAAGCCGTACTTACGGGCGAAGGCGGGAAGCGCGTTCGCAGGCTGGCTGCAAGTAGCAACGAGGAAAACGAGAAGAAGGGAAACAGCAGACAGGGACGTGGCAAAGTGAGCGAGGTTTCGAATCTGCAAACGCCTCGTAACGCGCATGGCCGGACTCCTCGGCATCAAATCGAGATCAGTTTTTGTTGAACCGCATTCCCACAAAAAGCGATAAGGCGCAGATAATACGAGATGAAAAAGGCGCCAACAAGAAACCCCTTTCTTGTTTCCGCCTGCGAAGTAAGACTTAAAATTACGGTCCTACCACCGTACCGGGGATGAATGCTACTACGGCCTTTATGAAAATTTCAAGTAGCTTCCATCTTTTTTTTTACATTTTTTTTACAAAGTCAAAACTAACTAATTTCCCTCGGATGCGAAATCTCTGTGCAGGGTTGACAGGTTTGTGTCGCTCGTACGAGACTCGGTGCAGGAATCGGAGACCAGGTGGCTTGGCGGATGGGTTTTCGAAGGCGTCGGCTGATTTTGTGGCCCATACAGTCTGAGAGTTTTCATAACCGTGTTGTCGCTCGACACGATTGGCTTGTATTTGTGCGGGTTGGCTCGGTCGCGCCAGCTTTGACAACCCTCCTGCTCTTCCTGTTGGCAGCCACCGTTTCCCTTCCGGCGCGGACCAAAGAAAAACTCACGTATGGCGAAGGTCTCATCATCAACATCCCGATGCCGGAAAGCGAAGTCGAACAAGTAGTGGAAGACGTGGCGGGGAACGGCCTGATCCGGGGAACCAGAGAATACAACAAGGACGAATTCATCGCCGGCGCGAAGGCCGCCGATTCCTCGCATCTGTTTCCACCCTGGGACCAGGGCGGAAAGGTTTTCTACAAAGTCCGCATGGGAGCGATCGACCCGCGCAACTTCAAAGACGGCGGCGACGTGGGGACGCTGGCCGTTCGATACGTGGTGCAGCCGCAGGGCGAGAAGAACACGGTGTTGCGTATCGATGCCCTTTTTGAAGAAGACTTTCGCAAAACCGTGCACCAGTCCGACGGCTCGGTGGAAAGCGCCGAGTACAAGGACATTCGGGAGCACCTCGACACCATCGAGGTCATGAAGGCCCAGAATGCCCAGGCCGCGGAAGAGCGCCTGGAAAGATTGCGGAAGAAGCAGAGTCTGGCGATGCAGAATAGTCAAGCGCCGCCGCCGGAGGTCACGGGGCAGTCGTCGTCCCAGCCGATTCCGTCAGCCGTGGTGAATGAGCCGGATCCAACCCCGGCGCCAGCGCCGCAGGAACCGGCCGTCTCGAGCGTGGGGCCCGCAGGACAGACAATGGAACAGCGCGTGAGGGACTTGCGCAGTCAGGTGGAGCGCCTGGTCAAATCACCCGGGGCTCCGCTGAAGTCGGCGCCATTCCATACGGCCAGCACTCTGCAATTGTTGAGTACGGGCACGGAAGTCTTGATTGTGATCTCCACGCCTTACTGGTACGGGGTGGAAACCCACGCAGGACAGCACGGATGGATGCAGCGTGATCAATTGGAGCAACTGCCATGAAGCGAGGCGCTTCGCTATTTCGACGCGCTTCGAGCCGGCGGGCATGGTTGCCAGTGCTGCTGGGCTTGGCGATCAGTTGCTGCGCTGTTGCCAGTCAGGCGCAAGCGACGGCATACGAGCGCACGTTCCCGCAATCGAAAGCCGCGGTCGAAAAAATTCTCAACGAGATGCAAGCTGCGACCGCGGGACGCCTTCCGGTGCTAGCCGGGTTTGCCAATGCGACTTCGGCGGATCATCCCCTGGACCGCTATCGACGCGGCTATTACCAGTCCAAGTTCCAGGTGAGCGCCGCGCCCTCTGGAGGAACGGTGGTGCGCGTGAGCGTCCAGGTTACGGCTTGGTATGCCGATCCGATAGCGACGAAATCGGGATATCAATTGCTCCCCTCGAATGGCCGTCTCGAGTCGGACCTGCTCGATCAACTCTCAGATCAACTGGCCGCCATTGCTCCCCACGCGAGCCCGAGCGCTCCAGTAACGGCGGAGGCGAAACAGCCGAAGGCGCCGGCGCCAGCACCCGAGGAAGCAACTATCTCCGCTCCGGTCCCGAGGCTTCCGGAAGTCAACGGCAGTTATTCCTCGTCCTTGGCCCAGAGCCTGGCGGCGCAGGAACAAGCCGCATCGCAAAGCGGCGCGAAAAAAGTTCAGGAGAAGGACGGCGGCCCGCTGCAAACCGAAGCCGAGAGCCTGGAAGAGATTCTCAAGAACCAGGCTCACCCCAAGAATCTTGTAGCCGTGAAGAAGTCTGGAACTCCGGTAGTTGCGAAGGCGAGTTTGACCGCCAAGGTTCTGTTTCTCGCCAGCGCACACGATGAGTTCGAGATGCTGGATTTCAACCGGGATTGGGTGCACGTGCGGATTTCCGGCTTGTCGCGGGGCTGGATCTGGCGCGATAACCTCGAATTGCCGGACAGCGTTCCGGACAGCGATGCTCCCCCGAATGAGGCGGCTGTGCCCACCGCTGCTGAGGTGTTCCACGTCTCTCGGGAAGAAATCGCGCCTTTCCCCGGTGATTGGGCTCCGCTTCGCGGACAGCGAGTAAAGATCGTTTCGGTGGAACAAACGGATGAAAACGCCAAGGATTCTGGCCCGCGCCTCAGGCTGGAATTCGTCAAGTCGGTTCTCGATAAGGACTATGCAGAGGTCGCGCAGAAATCCCAGGAACTGGCCGGAATCGTGGTAATCTTTGACTCCGCCGACGGAGGCATGATCGCCGCCACGCTTCCCACCCTGCAACAGTGGAAGGCAGGTACGTTGTCGGACGCGGCACTGTGGCATCAATGTTTTTTTGATCCGCCGGAAACCTTCACGGAATCCGCGGCTGCGAGTGGCCAGTAACGCGGGTTTTAGTTGAGTAGAGCGGATGCCGTCTCGCGGCGGCTGCCGGAGTTTGGGCTTGACTTTCGAAAGCTGAAAGAGTACCTATGCAATTCTTGGGTGGTCTTGTGGGTCCACCCTTTTTGCTCGTCTCGCTAAGCCTTTCTCGATAGTGCATAGGAATGCCGAGAGAGCGTCTGCAGGAGCGGTACGACAACTACACCACTGATAGCCATGAGCGCGATGACCCAACCCCTATTGCTACTTCGCAGGCAGGCCAGTTCGCTGCTGCGGGATTACGCCGAATTGATGAAAGCTCGCGTCACCACGCTGATTGTGATGACCGCGTGGTGTGGCTATTATTTCGGCGCGCAGAAAGCCGGCGTGTCGTCGCTGTCGTGGGGACTTTTTCACGCGCTGCTGGGAATTGGACTGGTCTCCAGTGGAACGGCTGCGCTGAATGAAGTGATGGAATACAAAGTGGACGGGCACATGCGGCGCACCGCGCAACGCCCGTTGCCGACCGGCCGCATGAGTTTGCTTCACGCCACCATGGCGGGCCTGATCACGACGCTGGGCGGATCCATTTATCTGGCGATTTTTACCAATCCCTTGACCGGTCTGCTGACCTTCCTCACCTCGGTCGTGTATCTTGCCGCGTACACGCCGTTGAAACGCGTCTCGCCCATCTGCACTTTCGTTGGCGCTTTTCCTGGAGCTATGCCCGGAGTTTTAGGCTGGACAGCGGCCCGCGGCCGGCTGGAGTGGAGCACGTTGATCCTGTTCGGCATCCTGTTCGTATGGCAGTTCCCTCACTTCTTTTCCATCGCGTGGCTCTACCGCGAAGATTACGCGGCGGGTGGCATTCGCATGTTGCCGGTCGTCGAAGAAGATGGACGATCCACGGCGCGCCGCATTGTGGCTTACTCCTTGATCCTGATCCCGCTCAGCGTTTTGCCTAGTGTTTTCGGCATGGCGGGAAAGATTTATATGGTGGGAGCAATCATCCTGGGAGTTGCTCTTTTCTACTTCGGCGCGCGTCTCGCGTTTCTGAAGCTGCCGCTGAACAGCCCTCGATCCAAAATGCTGGCTCGCCATGTTCTGCAAGCCACGGTCATCTATCTTCCTCTCTTGTTTGCCTTAATGATGAGCAACTCCCTGAAGCCCTGACCCGTGGCCTGAATGTTTCGCCGCGCCGGCGGGGCCTACCTGAAATCTTTATTTGCCCAGAGCTATTGAAAAGAAACAGGCCCGCAAGAAAGGCGGGCCTCAGAATGACTAGCGCACGAAAATTTGGACTCTTTAGTTCGCCGCTGCCAGGTGTTCAGCTAGAGCAGTACTGAACTACTGAATCGCGCTGCCAACGTTGGAGAAAACGTTGTTGGCGTTCGATCCGATCAGCCGGACCGTGCCCACCACGATAACAAGGATCACGGCGAGCATCACGGAATACTCAGCGATGTCCTGACCCCCTTCGTCTGCCCAAAGCTTTTTCAGAAAGTTATTCATAGTTCTCCCTTGATTTATGCCGCCCCGGAGACCGCCGAGGCCTGCGTACCGGGCTGCATGTCAGCATGACTCACGCCCAGTCCCCACGGATCGCTCTCCTGCGTAACCAGTTCCAGCCCAACCTGATGTTCGCCACGCTCATCGACCAGCCTGGTCCACACCACACTGAACTCAACGCGGCGTTGCCGGAAGAGAACGACCAGGGTGTCCAGAGTTTTCAGTTCGTGACGAATCGCGCCCAGCCGCGCCCCCGTTGCCGTGAGGTCGAGCGTGTGTGCCAGTTCTTCAAACAGCGCGCCAGACGCGTCTCTTCCACGCACGCGCACCGGCAGCACTCCTTGAATGCGATTTTGTTGACGCCTGTTGATTTTTACTTTCTGTCGCATGAAATTTTGCTCAGGAACAGTGTGCCGCAAGCGCGACCCAACTGGAATGGCCCCGATGTGCACTGTTGGCAGCACGGATGTTCGGGGCACGAAGGTAACCAGCCAGCTCCAGGCGCTGCGATGTACCGCCGTGCAATCACTGCGCGGTCCTGGCGGGGAGCCCTTTAGCAATGCGGAGTGCATCGCATCAAGGAGAGGCTAGATATGGCCGTTGTAGGCCTGGGAAAGCTCCTACATGACGGGGTTTGAGGAAGCGTATAGTCGGTCAGTTATGAATAGACGCCGCTTCATTTCAAGCGTGATGGGCGCTGCGGTCGCGGGACCGCTCGCTGCCAAAGCGTCGGTAATTTCGAACCAGCTGAATCTTGATGCGATGGGTGTGACAGGAATTGCTGCTCGGCATGCCGCTCCGCCGACGCGGAGTCTCGCGCTCGATCGACATCGTTTCGGCGTGAACTATACGCCATCGAAGAATTGGTGGTTCTGCTGGAATGAATGGGATGCCGACCCGATCAAGCGAGACCTGGATGCCATCGCGGCTCTAGGCGCGGATCATCTGCGCATTCTGCTGATCTGGCCTTACTTTCAACCGAATCCAAAGTGGGTGAGTCCGCTGCATCTGGAGCGGCTGAATCAACTCCTCACGCTCATGGGTGAGCGCAATCTGGACGCAGTGGTCACGGCGCTTACGGGGCAGTTGAGTGGATGGTTCTTTCTTCCTCCATTCAACAAAGCTGGATCGGCTTTCTATTCGGACGAGTCACTCTGGAGCGCGCAGGAAATTTTCATTCGAGCGTTGGCTGGAGTGATGAATGGGAGGAACAACATCATCGGCTTCGATTTTGGAAACGAGATCAACACCTGCTGGGCGGCGGAACCGAGCGTGGGCGATGCCTGGATGAAGAAGATGTTTTCGCTGATGGAGAGCATTTCTCCCGATCGCATTCACGTGAATGGAGTGGACGAAATGCCTTGGTTTGAATCGACCACATTTTCTCCACGGGCGCTGGCGGCGCGGCCGATGCCGACCATGCATTGTTATCCCTACTGGTCGGGGTCGTTGAAGTTTGGTGGGGCGATGGATCCGCCGAGCATCAAACTGATGGCGGCCAACGCAACCCTGATCCGGTCATACGCCGCCGACCCGCGAAAACCCGTGTGGGCGGAGGAATTCAACACCTGCATCGAAGCGCTGAACGAAAAGCAGCAGGCGGAGTGGCTGGAGAAAGCGGTGTTGGCCGCGATCGATTCGGGAGTGAGCTGGTTCACCTATTGGGATAGCCACGACGTGGACCGCAAATTCGAATTCAACTCTCTCGAGTACAGCCTGGGGCTGCTCACGAATGATGGCAAGATCAAGGAACAGGGCCGGGTGTTCAAACAGCTCGCGGATGCGTATCGAGGGAAGAGTGTGACGTTTCCTGCGCAGCCTTTGCCCGCGCCGCCGGCGCATCGCGATCATGACGTCACATGGCGTTGGATGCTCGATTGGATGGGGTGGAAGGCCTCTGGGAGCTAGCATCGGAAACAAGAGCTGGGTCAAAGGCAGCGGACAAAGCCTGCCCTGAGCTTGACGAAGGGAGTGTCCGCCCCGCACATGCCACTAGTGTATAAAAGATAAAGTTATGTCGCAGGCAGCGCCAGCTATTACGCGGAGCCCCGCGGATGTGGTCCGGATGACGCCGGTTTCACAGGCGCCGAACGGGGTGTGCTACGCCGCAGCGGGCGAGAGTTCCATGAGCTCCTTTGACCTGGAGCGCATGATTGCTGCGGTTCCAACCAAGGCTGCGGCGGCTCTTAAGCGCAAAGCGTATTACTTTGTCCCGCTGACGGTGACGCAGGGCGACGAGATCCTGATTGCCGACCGCTACGATGTCGCGCTCAGCGACAATGCAGTCTGTCATCGCAACCTCAACCTGGGCGACTCGCAGTGCGTGTTCATCTCCACGCGGCTGATGGACGACAAGTTTTCCGTGGCCTTCGAGTTCTATATCAACGTCGGACATGCGCTGGTGGAAGAGGCGGGCGTTTCCAAGGAGTTCAGCGAGTTAGCGTGGAAACAAGTGGAGGCGGGGACGCGCGGAGAAACGTCGCTGGATGCGTGGGAAGCGCGCAAGCTGGCCTTGGCCGGGGGTCCGGATGCGGAGCGCTTCAAGAACGAATACTTTGAAGCCACGTTTGCCGATACGATTTCGATTTATCTGTTGTCTTTATATCTCGACGTCGATTACTACGATCTGCGGGAGCGGGACTATCCGTTGCTGGCGCCTTCGGCGCTGGCCGAGCGGTTGCGCAAAGTAGCAGAGCTGTTCCCCGCGAACGCGGGGTATGACTTTGCGGTGTTGTACAAACGCCGCAGCTGAAAATCTTTGCCACGGGTCAACACGGGTTCAACTTCCTGCCACCTCGTCCCGAACTCTCTAAACCGGCCCCTATTTATTTCCAATCACAAAGTTGACGGTGCTGGGAGCATTTGGGCCCACGGTGACGGATCGTTCCCAGGTTTTCGGTTCGGTGAAGATGGGGCGCTGCACAGTGTGCTCGGTGAGGACGTCGTAGGCCTGTTCCTTGCCAGCCAGTCCCCAGCCTTCATGCCAGGCGACAATCTGATAGGTGCCGGGTGGGACGCTGGTGAATTCGAAGCGTCCACTCTCGTCTGTGACGGCGTAGTACGGATGTTGCACCACCATCATTTCAGCATTCATCCAGACGTGGCCGCCATTGCAGCGCAGGTTGACCAGGCCGGGCGCGGCCATGTTGCGGGAGCTGATTTGATTAGGGAAGGGGAAGGGCAAGTTATAGCTGGCCGCGCCGTCCATGTGGATGGTGTGCAGTGTGGCGTCGGAGCTTTGCATTTGGAGTTCGGCGTTCTGCGGCACCAGGAGAATGTGCGGGATGTAGTGGCAGTGCTTCTGATCGAGGTGCCGTCTCTGCTCGGGCAGGTCCATCGCCTTGCCGGCGGAGATGTTCTTCAGATAGACGACAGTATTTGCCACGCCACCCTCGGGACCGAGGATCAGGCGCTCCAGGCTGACGCTTTTCTTGCCTTCCGGATCGCAAATCTGAGGATCTTTGGTGACCGGGAAGTCTAATTGGTGAGGAACAGGACCGGACCATTTGATGGTACCGGAGATGGATCCGCCGTCAGAGACGGGGATGACTGTATAGCTGCTTTGAGCCGCGGCCAGGGTTGTAACCACAACCAGGGCCGGCAAAAGGGAACAGATTGAATTGCGCATACAAACCCCTGATGGCCCACCGCCAGTTACTGGCTGCCCAATGGCGCTCGACATGGAACGCGGGCCGAAATTTGGGTCGATCTAATCTGGGTCGATTTTCCTCCGCAGGCAACGACGTTCATCCAACTTGCAGGACAGCGCTCTCAGGGATTCCCCTGGCCAGGAAGAGCACTCGTGTTTGCGGCCGTGCGCGATTCCAAAACGGGGAGGACCGTGGTTAGACGGTTCGTGTGATTGGAATCACAAATTCACAAAATTAAAGGTGCGCTAATCGAAACTATGTGTCGAGATTACCAAGGTGGGGGACCGAGCGGGGAGGCTGTGTCAATTCGAACTTGAGCCGGCTCCCAGAGACAACTGGAAGCGCGACGCTTCCGGCGCGAGATGGCTTACAATCTTCCTTCCATGGCCATACAAGTACGATCGTTCGCCAAGATCAATCTTGGGCTGCGCATTGGCGCGGCGCGGGCGGACGGCTTTCATGAGCTGCTGACGGTCTACCAGACGATTGGGCTGTACGACTTGATTCGCGTGAGTCTGAGCCGCGGCAGCGGGATCGAGATTCGGTGCACCGACCCGAGAGTTCCCAAGGATGAATCGAATACGTGCCATCGCGTGGTGGAGAAAGCGATGCGGGCGCTGAAGACCACGGGACGAATTCTCATCGAGATCGAGAAGCGGTTGCCGGTGCAGGGCGGGATGGGTGGGGCTTCGGCGAACGCGGTAGCCGCCTTGCTGGCATTAGAGAAGGTAGTGAAGAAAGCTTTGCCTGCCGAGGAGCGCATGCGGATTGCGGCGGAAGTGGGTTCAGACCTGCCCTTGTTCTTGGTAGGAGGGACCGTCTTGGGAGTAGGCCGCGGGGAGCAAGTGTATCCGCTCCAGGACTTGCCAGAAACGGCGTGCGTGGTGGTAACACCCGCCGTGGGAGTCTCCACACCCAACGCTTTTGGGGAGTGGGATCGAAGAACGCAGGGCGCGGGAACCTCCGCGTTGATGGAAATATCTGCCGCCGCACGCAAAGGCAAGCTGCGAGAATTGACGCTCCCGGAGCCATCCGATAGAATGGTTGAGCTTGGCCGTGAGTTTTCCGCGTGGCTGAGTGAAAGTTACTCCGGTGCTCCTTTTCGAAGGGGCCGGGCCGAGAATCCGCTTCTCGCGCTTGTCCGGGCCGGGATCAAGAACGACTTTGAAGAAGTCGTCTTTCCTGAGTATCCCGAGCTGAGTGAAGGTAAACGTGCGCTGGAGCGCGCAGGCGCGAAGTACGCGTCAATGTCAGGCTCTGGCTCAACGTTATACGGGCTGTTCGCTTCGAAGGCGGCGGCGCGAACGACGGCGATAAAGCTACGCAGGCGGGGGTGGGCGACACAGGCCACGGTTACCCTGACCCGGCAGAAATATTGGGCAAAGTTTCTTGTTCCCAGTTTCTAGTTTTTGGTTGTTTAATAGGGGATCACTTTCACCCGACTCGGTTTGCGGGAAACTGGAGACCGGAAACTTGAAGCAGCGGTACTGGGCCGTCGACTAATGGTAGGTCAAGTGCCTTTGGAGCACTTTGTCTAGGTTCGAATCCTAGCGGCCCAGCCAGAAAAACAGTTCTCAGTTCCCGGTTGTCAGTTCTCAGTTTCGAACTGAAACCTCAAACCTGAGAACTGAGAACCGAGAACTGCCTATGGCCACTTTGGTGACGCCCACGGAAAAGACGGAAAAAGCCGAGAAGCAGGCTCCCCCCATGCCCGAGGAGAAACCGGAACGCAAGCCGCGTGCACGGGTAGACGAGAAGTTCAAGATTTTCAGCGGCACGGCGAATGCGCCGTTGGCCGATGAAGTCTGTAATTTTCTCGGCATGCCGCGTGGCCAGGCGATGGTGAAACGTTTTGCCGACGGCGAAGTGTACATACAGATCCAGGAAAACGTACGCGGCTGCGATGTCTTTGTGATGCAGCCGACTTGCCGACCGGTGGACGAAAACCTGATGGAGTTGCTGCTGATGATCGACGCGTTCAAGCGCGCGTCGGCGCGGCGCATTACGGCGGTGATGCCTTACTTTGGCTATGCGCGGCAGGATCGCAAGGATAAACCGCGGGTACCGATCTCCGCGAAACTGGTGGCGGATTTGCTCACCACAGCAGGTGCGGACCGGGCGCTGATCGTCGATCCACACACGCCGCAGATACAGGGATTTTTTAATATCCCGGTGGATCACCTGTTTGCGTCGCCGGTGCTGGTGGATCATTTTAAGAAGTTGAACTTGCCGAATCTGACCGTGGTTTCACCGGATGCAGGGGGCGTGGAGCGGGCGCGATTTTTTGCGAAGAAGGTGGACGCGGCGCTGGCCATCGTTGATAAACGGCGCGTGGAGATGAACGTGGCCGAAATCATGCATGTGATCGGCGACGTGAACGGCCGCTCCTGCTTGATCATTGACGACCTGATCGATACAGCGGGCACGACGGTAAAGACGGCGACGGCGCTCCTGGAAAATGGAGCGACCTCGGTTTATGCATGCGCATCGCATGCCGTGCTTTCGGGTCCGGCGGTGGAGAATATTCACAACTCCGACATCCAGCACGTGGTGATCACCAACACGATCCCGCTGACCGCGGAGGCACAGGGTGAGTCCAAGATTATGGTGCTTTCGATTGCGGGATTGATTGGCCGGGCCATTCAGTCCATTCACGAAGAGACTTCAGTCAGCAAATTATTCATGTAAGGCAGGAATTGAAATTATGGCAACTACATTGGAACAAAACGTTTTGGAAGCGCAGACGCGGGAAGCGGGCACTAAGAACCATGCGCGTCGCGTGCGGCGGGAAGGCAAAATTCCCGCCGTAGTATATGGCGCGGGCAAGGATGCCGTGCCGGTCAGCGTCGATCCTCGGCATGTGTTGCGCATTCTCCGCTCGGAGAGCGGCCACAACACCATTTTTGATCTTGCCCTCAGCGACGGCGAGAACGCCAAGGCCGAGACTGCTAAGGCCATGATCGTGGATTGGCAATATGAACCCATCAAGGGCCACTTGCTGCACATCGATCTGAAGCGCATCGCCATGGATAAGGCGTTGCGGGTGAGCGTTCCCGTCGTGCTGCAGGGCGTGCCCGCAGGTGTGAAGACCGAGGGCGGAATTCTCGAGCAGATGTTGCGCGAGGTTGAGATCGAGTGCTTGCCCGGAGATATTCCCGGCCACATCGATGTCGATGTCAGCCATCTGACGTTCGGCAAAGTACTGCGCGTGTCAGATTTGCCGCACAGCGAAAAGCTGAAATTTCTATCGGACGCGAACCAGCCCGTAGCTCACGTCACCAGCGTGAAGGAAGAAGTGGTGGCTGCGCCCGAAGCGGTGGCGGCAGAGGCGGGAGCTGCACCAGCCGAGCCCGAGGTCATCAAGAAGGGCAAGGCGGAGACCGAGGAAGAAGGCGCAGAAGCTGCCGCCGAGAAGCCGGAAAAGAAGGCCGAGAAGAAGGAGAAGAAGTGACAGCGTTTGGCGGGCGTCTGAGCCCGCCGCTGTCATCCTGAGCGGAGCGAAGGATCTCCAGCGTGAAACTGATCGTCGGTCTTGGCAATCCTGGCATCGAGTATCAGTTTTCGCCGCATAACGCAGGCTTTCTTGCGGTGGATCGCATCGCCAGCAACCTGGGCGTTGAAGTTCGAAACCGGAACTGCCGGGCGCTTACCGCGCGGGCAGTGATTGGCGGCGAGACGGTTCTGCTGGCCAAGCCCGAGACCTACATGAACCTGAGCGGCATGTCGGTGCGGGAGTTGGTGGCGGAGTACGAGGCGAAGCCGGAATCAGATTTGATCGTGATTCAGGACGAGCTGGATTTTCCGCTGGGCACGTTGCGGATTCATACGCGGCGGAGTTCGGCGGGGCATAACGGGATCGAGTCGATCATCGGGGCGCTGGGCACGCAGGATTTTTTGCGCATCCGGATTGGCGTGGCTCCGGAGCACAAAATCGAAGACGGCCAACGCTACCTGCTAGCGCCGCTTCGCAAGGCAGATCTTGCGGTGCTGGATGCAGTGCTCGATACCGCGGAAGAAGCAGTGAAAGTGATTTTGACGGAAGGTCCGGCGGCGGCGATGAACCGCTTCAACCGGAAAGAAAAAGACGAAGAGTAGTGGCCAGTGTTCAGTGGCCAGATGTATAGGAGAGATTTTGCTGGCCACTGATCACCGATCACTGGCCACTGCTTAAGATTTGGAGACTGAAATGAATCGTACGTATGAGTTGATGTTTATTGTCCGGCCGGATATGGCGGACGAAGATCTGGACAAGCTGGTTTCGAATCTGGAGACGACCGTGACCTCGGCCGCCGGTAGCGTAAAAAGTGTGGACCGCATGGGCAAGCGCCGTCTCGCCTACACCGTTCGCAAATTCCGCGAAGGCATCTACATTTTGATGACCATCGAGGGCGCCGGAACGGTGATCCACGAACTCGAGCGCCGTCTGCGCGTCACCGAGCAGGTGATCAAGTTCCTCACGGTGCGCATCGATGAAGAACAGAAGCGCCTGGAGAAGATCAAGAAGCTTCGCGACGCGAAGAAGAAGGTAAGCGCGCAACCCGCCGTCGTGGCCGCGGAAGAAGCACCTGCCGCAAGCGCGGAAGCGCCGGCTGCCGATGTCCCGGCGGCAACGGTTTAGCTGGGCGAAGCGCGCCGTTTCTGAGAACTGAGAACCGAGAACTGAACAAGATGCAGGATGAAGGAGTGTTATGGCTGACGAGACGAAAGCACCTGTAGCAACGACGGAGCGGCCCTCGCGGCCTTCCGGAGATGGGCCGCGTTCTGGAGGAGATCGTCCGCGATTCGGCGGTGGTGGCGGCGGGCGTTCTGGCCCCGGTGGTCCTCCGCGCGAAGGTGGACGCAAGTTTTTCCGGCGCAAGAAAGTTTGCAAGTTCTGCACCGAAAAAATCGCCGACATCAATTACAAGGATTACCGCTTGCTCGGCCAGTTCGTGGCAGAGAGCGGCAAGATCGTCCCCCGGCGTTTGACCGGCGTATGTTCGCCGCACCAACACCGGCTGGCCTCGGCCATCAAGCAGGCCCGCAACATCGCCCTGCTGCCGTTCGCCGGACGAGCATCGTAAGAAAGCAGCTTCTAGCTACTAGCTTCCAGCCTCTAGCTAAACCGGGGCGGGGAGCGAGGGTTGGCTAGGAGCTAGAAGCTAAGAGCTAGGAGCAATCATGGAAGTCATTCTCAAAGAAGATGTGAGCAAGCTGGGCGCACGCGGCGACGTGGTGAAGGTTGCCGAAGGATATGGACGCAACTTTCTCCTGCCGCGCAAGCTGGCCATCGAGGCCAATGCCGGCAACAAGGCCGTCGTCGCACAGATGAAGGCAGCCTCCGTGCGCCGCTCCGCCAAGGAGAAGTCGCAGGCCGAAGAGCTGGCCAAGCAGTTTGGAGGGCTCGCGGTTTCCTTCGCTCGCCGCTCAGGCGAAAACGATCAGCTGTTCGGATCGGTCACTTCGGGCGACATCGCCGATGCCGTCGTGAAAAAAGGCATCAACCTGGACCGGAAGCAGATCCAGCTCCACGAACCGCTGAAGACCCTGGGCGAGTTCACCGTTTCGGTGAAGCTGCACAAGGACGTGACCGCGCATCTGAAGGTGGTCATCGAGAAGGAAGCGGTGGCCGAGTAAGCGGGGTCGGTCCGGTTTGCGGTCGGATAAAACGCCCAAGACTATGCCTGGGCTTACGACCTACTTCGTACGCGTCAACTTAACCCAGTGGGGCAGCTCATCTCCATCTTCCCCGGGAAGCGGACGCGATGTGGCCGCGCCTAGCAGATCATCGCCCCGAAGAAACAAATCTAATTCCAACAAGTGCCTATAGGGCGGCGCGTCGACCATGTTTGGATCTCCGACTAGCCGGCCATAAAGCTCGGCCGGCTCCAATGAAGCATCTGCCAGGTCGGCGATAGGCTGCTTGCCGACTTGGCCACGAGCTAAACCGTCACTGCTGATCTCGAGCGTGATTGGGATCGATCCCTTGTGCGTAAGAACGGTTCCCGTCCACCTGCCCGCCAGGGCAACAGGCTTGTTTGAGTTGGACACTCGGTCCTTAATGAGCGACGCCGGCGGAGCCGCAGACTTGGGAAGCAACACGGATAGAATCCTGTTGGCCAGACCGCTCACAAAATCGGCGTACGAGTTGGCGATGACTACGATTGCCAGATCCTCGGACGGAACCAGCTGCAAAAGGGCATAAGAATCGGTAGTGCCTCCTTGCGCGGATAGGATTCGATAGCCCGATTGTTGCTTAATCCACCAGCCCAGTCCGTATTGCCCTTCGTCGGTGTTAGCCTGCGCCCGGTGCATTTCGTCAATTGCTGCGAAGGAGAGGAGCGATCCTGTATTTGGCGTGTCTTTGAGATGGAAGCCGCCGAACAGCAGGAGATCATGAGCACTGCACCGCAGCGCGGACGCCGCAGGATGGCCGGAAACTCGCAGTGGAGACGGTTGGTGCGTGTGCTCATCATATTGCGCGGCTGCCGTACGTGAGGCTGATGGCGAGACAGAGAATCCGCAATCGTGCATCCCTAGCTGGTCGAACAATTCGCCCTGCAGATAAGAATCGAGACTTCTTCCCGAAGTCCGTTCGATGACCTCGCCTAGAATGCCATAGCCAAGGTTGGAGTAATCGAACCTCTCTCCTGGACGCCAAAACAAAATTCCGTAGCGGTCGATCTCTTCATCGATCGCGCAGCCAGACTCGCCAGCACGACACGATCGGGCAAATGTGGTCAGGCCGGCAGTGTGGCTCAGCACTCGACGAACGGTTGCGTCGGACGCGTTCCATATCGGGCTATGGACCTTGGCCGAACCGAGATAGTCGTTTACCGCATTGTCGAGGCGGAGCTTGCCGCGCTCCTGCAACTGCATAATTGCTGTGGCAGTGATGGTTTTCGTTACCGACGCGATGTAGTAGCGCGTATTTGCGGTTGCGTACGTTTTCTTTTCGACGTCGGCCAGGCCGAAGCCCTCTGCCCAAAGTATCTTCCCGTTCTTGGCTACCGCGATTGAGATCGCCGGAACTTTTCCGGCTGCGACGTTGGCCTGTATCTCGCGACGAATGGCGGAAAGGTCGGGCGATCGAGGAGGAACTTCTTGGGCGGAAACGGAAACGAGTCCAACAGCGATGGCCATCAGATAAGCGGGTGGTCTCATACCGCTTAGACGTCGTGGGCGCTGGGTCGCCAACCCGTCATGAGAGAAGATCGGATCCCCGGGCCCCAGAAAGCTAGCTACCCAGAGGTTTGCCGGGCTTTGCATGAGAAACAGGGCATTTCCCTTGCCAAACTGGCGCGAGTGCCTTGTTACCGGCTGTTCTGTTTCCTGCTAACCCATTCCAAAAGAATCACCTAGGCCCCATAAATTCTCCCATCCAGCCTATAATTTCTGCTCACGGTTCCACCGATTCGCCGTCTATTCCTATGCAAGCCCGGGTACGGCATTGACACCGGGCGGTACAGGAAAACGACACGAACATGCCGGCCGATGTTTGGGCAGTCACACTTGCGGTTGGTACACAAGCCCACTCGAGAACAGAGCGCGACGGAGTGGGGAGAGTCGGCGAGAACCGGGACCCCACGCGGGACCGCATGGCTGGGCAAGAACGCCGCATAGACGATACGATCCTCATCCGTGAGGCGCAACACGGCAACCGTGCCGCCTTCGAGGAACTGGTGCGTCACTACGATCAGGCGGTGTTGCGGCTGGCCCTGCATCTCACCGGCACCGAGCACGACGCGCAGGATGTTTATCAGGACGCCTTCCTCAAGGCCTACAAGAACATCGGAAGTTTTCGCTTCGAGTGCTCGTTCTATACCTGGATTTACCGCATCGTAACCAATCTTTGCCTGGATCACTTGCGCAAGAAGAATGTGCGCAAGGAAGATGCTCCGGTGGTGAAAGATGGCGACGGCGGAGAGTACGACCTGCTCGATCAGGTGCCCGACGGGCGCGCCGGAGCCAATCCCGAACGCGATTTGATGCGGCGGCAACTGGGAGCCAGGATTTCCGGTGCGCTGGAGAAGTTAACCCCGCGCGAGCGCATGGTGTTTGAGTTGAAGCATTACCACGGGCTGAAGCTGCGAACCGTGGGCGAGATTTTGCATACGACGGAAGAGACCGCCAAGAACACTCTCTTCCGCGCCACGCAGAAATTGCGCGGCCAGTTGGCGGATATGCGATAGGTCTTAGGATTTAAAGGTGGAACTATGAAGTGCGAATGGGTACGAGAAAACATTACGCTGCACGTTTATGGCGAGCTGGCCGATGACGCTCGTCATGAACTGGAGCAGCACGTGGCGCGCTGTGCCGACTGCGCCGCGGAACTGAAGGCGGAGCAGGAATTTCACGCTCTCCTGTCGCAGGAGCGGTCGGCCGAGCCGACACCGAATCTGCTGGCTGCCTCGCGCATGAAGCTGCAGGAAGCGCTGGAAACGGCCGAGCAGGGCGGGTTCTGGCGGCGGCTGGCCTTCGATCCGGCGAACTGGCTGCGGCAAGTTAATTTCTCGCCGGCGCTGGCATCCGCAATTCTGATTCTCGGCTTCGTCGGAGGCATGGGAACAGCATACAAAGTGTTCGATCATCAGCCGGGCGCTCCCGTAGCCACCACCAAGACTCCTTCTCCCGCCGAAGCTTCCATCACCGGCATCCAGTCCATCACCCAAGAGCCGGGAACCAATCAGATCGACATCAAATACAACACGGTTTCCACCCTGGAAACGCAGGGATCACTGAACGATCAGCGCATCCAGCAGCTGCTGCTATTTGCCGCCCGCAACAACTACAATTCCGGCGTGCGCATGGACTCCGTGGATTTGCTGACCAAAAAGCCGGATGTTCTGCAGGTGCGCGATGCCCTGATCTACGCCCTACAATATGACACCAATCCCGGAGTTCGGCTGAAGGCCCTCGACGGACTCGGCAGCTTCGTGAAGGACGATGTGCAGGTACGCGACGCCGTGCTGCAGGCGTTGGTGAGCGATTCGAATCCGGGCGTGCGCACCGAAGCGATGCGGCTGATCGAGCCGGTAAAGGCCGATGGCAGCGTGCGCGGCGTGTTGATGACGCTGGCTGCGAAAGATCAAAGCCAGTACATCAAGTCGCAAGCTCGCACCATGCTGGCGCAGTTACCCGAGATTGATTGAGCTATAGGCATTGATAGAACTAGAGAAACTGAGGTGGCTTATTTGAAACGGTCGCTACAATTCGTCGGCCTGCTGGGCGTGCTGGCCATGCTTGCACCCCTGGCGCTGGCTCAGGAAGCACAAATATCGCACGAAGGCGGGGCATGGGGCCAGGTGCTCACCGGATCGCTGGCGGGAGTCAAGAACCTGCGAGTCAAGCTAGACATGGGCTCGGTGGTGGTACGAGGCGCACAGCAGTCGGGTATTGATTATACGTTTCATATGCATTCACAAGCGTCCTCGGAACAAGATGCGCGCCGCCAGTTTGAAGGCTACAAAGTAAGTGCTTACGTAAAGGGGGACACGGCCTGGGTGGTCGGGGAGTGGCAGGGTCACAGCATCCATGTCGGCGGGGCGTACGTAAGGATCGAAAAGGGCTCGGGCCACAGGTTCTCCGGCGAGTTTGTCATCAAAGTACCGCGCGAGATCAACCTGGTGAAGATCGAAACCGACGGTGGCAACATTGACACCACCGGAATTGCCGGCCGCGTGGAAGCCGAGAGCGGTGGCGGCTGTATGCATCTTGATGACATTGGCGGGGGCGCGCGCGTGGATACGGGCGGCGGCTCCATCGATGTGGGAACCATTAGCGGCGACATTGGCTTGCACACCGGAGGAGGCTCGATCGAGGTGCACCATGCCAACGGAAAAATCATTGCGGAAACCGGCGGCGGCAGCGTCCAAATTATGTCGGCCACGCAGGAAGCCAGCATCGAGACCGGTGGGGGCAGCATTGAGGTCCGTCAGTGCACGGGCAAAGTGAAGGCGCAAACCGGTGGCGGCAGCATTGACCTGGGAGACATTGGCGGTCCAGCTGAAATTGACACCGGTGGCGGCAGCATTCATCTCGCATCGGCCAAAGGCAATGTACACGCCCAGACTGGTGGCGGCGGGATCGAACTCTACGGGGTTCCCTCGGCCCGGGTGGAGACCAGTGCTGGCGGCATCATCGTGAAGCTGGTAAAAACCGGCGCTCCGGCCGTTGACTCCAGGCTTGAAACTTCTGCCGGAGACATTACCGTTTACATTGCGTCGGATGTCGCCGTTTCCGTGCGCGCCAGCGTCGATCTGGGCAATGGACATCACATTATGTCCGAGTTCCCTGACATTCATGTAGCCAGCGAAGGCGATCAGTGGGGTCCGAGATCGCTTACTGCTGAAGGTAGTTTGAATGGAGGTGGTCCGGTGCTGAAGGTTCGGACGACCACCGGCAATATCTGGTTCAAGCGCGCAAATTGATCGATCGAGGAGGGGGCTATGCGCAGACAGATTTTGACCACTCTTTCTTTACTGCCGATGCTGCTCAGCTTGTCCTATGCTGCGCAAAGTTTGCAAAGATGGACGGTTGAGTCTTCGGAACCATTCGGCATCCCCAGTGAAGATTCCGGTGCGAGTTCTTACTTAGGCGTGGACATCGCGGATATAACCTCCGACCGGCTGGGCACCCTGAAGCTGAAGGAAGAAAAAGGCGTGGAAGTCACCATGGTCGATCAGGACGCTCCCGCCGGCAAAGTCGGGATCAAGGAGCACGACGTCATCCTCACCATGAACGGGACACCGGTCGAAAGCAAGACGCAGTTGCACCGGATGATCCACGAAACGCCGCCGGGACGTGTAGTCACGCTGGGTCTAAGCCGCGATGGGCAGCCCATGACCATCAAGGTACAGCTGGCTGATCGCAGTAAGGAATGGCCGATGGAGAAGGGTACCCATGTCCAAATTCCACCGATCCCCAGCGTTCCGCCAATTCCAAGCATGCCGGATTTTGACGTTCCCAATATCAGCGTGGTTTATGCGCACTCCTCGGCGCGAAGCGGCCTGATGGTGGAGAATCTCACGCCGCAGCTGGGTGAATTTTTCGGTGCGAAGGATGGAAACGGCGTGCTGGTGCGGTCCGTAGAGCGAGGAAGCCGCGCGGAAAAGGCCGGGATGCGCGCTGGCGACGTAATTACTCGTGTGGCTGATCAGCCGGTCCATGACACCAGCGATTTCAGTCATGCCCTGCATTCTCGCGGTACCGGATCGGTGAGCGTGCGCGTGATCCGCGACAGGAAAGAGCTCACTCTTACTCTTACCTTGCCTAGCCGTAGAGAATCCGGCGAGATGATTGAGGAAAGCTTCGACGTGCCGGAACTCGACGCTGATGCTCAGGACGAATTAACTGAAATTCGCGACGAAGTTGCCAAGCTTCGGCCGGAGATGCGGCTGGCAGAGCAAGAAGTCCGCAAAGCCTCGACGGAAATGCAAAAATCTCTTTGCGACCAGCATAAGCAGATGTTAGAGCAAGCGCAGAAGATGAAGCTCCATCAACAAGTCCAGCAGCAACTGGAGAAGTGCCGCGAGAAACTCCAGCAGGAGATGGAACGATTGCGCCAGCAGATGCAGGGAAGTTGGCTCGATATCTAGCTTGCAGCGTGGCCGCGTGCGAGCTTTGGAACTGCCTGCGCCAGGCGAACAGCGTTGCGTCCCGCCTGTTTCGCCGCGTAGAGTGCCGAGTCAGCCGCCTTCACCAATTCGTCGCGCGTGGTGCCGTGTTCCGGCAAGGCAGCGGCGCCGGCGCTGATCGTAACGGTTCGGGGCACACCCGGAAACTGCCAGCTTTCCACCATCTTCCGCAGTTTTTCCGCGACGCCCATCGCTTGCTGCGCGTTGACTTGCGTCAGCAGGATTCCGAATTCCTCGCCGCCGTAGCGACACACAACGTCTATCTTGCGCACCTGCTGGTTAAATAAC
This sequence comes from uncultured Acidobacteriaceae bacterium, assembly GCA_963782835.1. GTDB lineage: Bacteria > Acidobacteriota > Terriglobia > Terriglobales > Acidobacteriaceae > Sulfotelmatobacter. The sequence goes on from CAWALR010000014.1 coordinate 28,260, forward strand.
GAGGAAGTTTGCCGCAGAACTTCGTCTCCCAGCACGTGCCCGAACTCGTCATTCAAGCGCTTGAACTGATCGATATCCGCCATAATGACGGCCATCCCGGCACCGTAACGGCGGGCACGTTCGATTTCCTCCAGGATGCGCATCTCGAAAAATCTCCGATTAAAAATACCCGTGAGACCGTCCACGTAGGCCAACTGCTTCACGCGGTCGACATAATGCGCGTTCTGAATGGCAGTGGCGCAAATATCCGCGACCGATTCCAGCGACTGCTGATCGCCGTCGCGAAAAGCATCGGCATTCGCGCTATCCAGCGCGAGCACTCCCAGCGTTTGTCCGAACGAAATCAGAGGAATGCACATACGCGAAGCCGTTTCCGCGAAGAACTTTACCCGGGCCGGCTCTTGGCAAAGATTGCATTCCGTCGCGGTACAACTGTCAGCGAGAATCTTCGCCCAAGGTTCGGTATCGGCGGAAAAACGGCCACCTTCCGGAATGCAGGGCGTGAGTATCCCGTGATGGGCCCGCAGCACCAGGTCGTGATCTTCGCGCAGGAAAAGCGAGACGTGCGACACGCGGAATGCGTCCTGAATCAGCCCACACACTCTCCCCAGTAACTGTTCCAGATCCAGCACGGCGGTCGTTTGTTGGGCAATCGCGTTAATCGCCTGTAGCTGGCGGGCACGTTGCTGCTCCAGCGAATACAGCCGCGCGTTCTGCAATGCGATCGAAGCCTGGGTCGAGAACAGCGTCAGCAGATCGATGGTCTCCGCATCGAAATGGTCAAGGCAATCGCTTTGGCAATCGAGCACGCCCACCACTCCATCCCGCACCATCAAGGGAATGGCGATTTCGGAGCGAGTGGATTTGGCGGAGCAGAAATAGCGCGGATCTTTGCTGACATCGGGCGCATACACGGGCTGTTTCTTGAGGGCCGCAACTCCGGTAATCCCCTGGCCGAGAGGCAGTCGAATTTTGTCCTGGCCTTCATCCCAGCCAATCTGCGAGCGGACGTACAACTCCTTCGACTGCTCGTCGAGCAGCACAATCGCCACATTGCGCACATGAAAGTAATCGCGTGCGATCGCCAGGATGCGCTGCAACACCTCGTCCAAATCGAAGGTGGAGAGCACCGCTTGTCCGGCGTCGTACAGGACTGCGATTTTATTCATAACTCAGGGGATATGGTAATGGAGCGCCGCTGGTTACACAGGTTCCGAAAGTAACTGAGCTCCGCCTGAAATCGGGTCCGCCTACTTCCACTTTCTGGCGGTACGGATCAATCCGTAAGCCACGGCACAAAACCAGAAGTCCACGATCAGCCCCCAATCGGGCTGAAACGGCTTGTGCCGCGGCAAGTGAAGGGATGGCGCGAGCAGGAAATAGGCCACGTTTCCCAGTACGACGGCGCAGAAAGCCTGTAGGAAATTGACCAGCACAACTAGATTAGACGCCGGTTTGGCCCTGTACGGCCAGCCGGCCGGCGACCCACACGTGGATTAAGATAATTTTGTATCCAGTGCCGAGAGGACGATGGTGACCGCAACCGTGGCAAAGCCAATGATGATCCTGATCGCTGGGCCCTACCGCTCAGGCACGAACGACGACCCTTCCTTGATCCGGAAAAACGTTCAAGATATGGAGTCCTACGCCGTTCCCATCTTCCGCGCCGGGCACATTCCTGTTCTAGGTGAGTGGCTGGCCCTCCCGCTTGCGGAACTCGCCGGCTCCAGAAAGATCGGCGATGAGGCCTTCAACGAGATCTTTCATCCCATTGCGATCCGGCTTCTGGAGAAGTGCGATGCTGTGCTTCGTGTAGGAGGGCCCTCGGCCGGTGCCGACGAAATGGTGCGTGTCGGCCGCAGCCTCGGGCTCAAGATCTACACTGCGCCGTCAGAGATCCCTAAGGCCCAATGACTTCCGAAATGTTCTAGGTCAGTCCACCGGCTTCAGCGACGTGCCTCCGTTTACCAGACAACTTGCTGCTAACATTCCTTCGTAGTCTCCAATGCTCGAACTCACCACGCCCGTCCAATACGTCAAAGGAATCGGTCCGAAGCTGGCGGAGATCCTTGCCACCAAAGGCATCTCGACGGTTGGCGACCTGCTGAGCTATCTGCCTTTTCGTTATGAAGACCGGCTGAATCCGCGCGGGATCGCGGAATTGCGTCCCGGCGAAATGGCTACCGTGATTGCCGAAGTTCGGAACTCGGGCCTGTTTCGGACCCGCCGCATGCCTATCTTCCAGCTCACTGTGGGGCAAGGGCGATCGCGCCTGCGCTGTCTCTGGTTCAACGCCACCTATTTGCAGGATAAATTCAAGGCCGGTGAGTTGATCGCGCTCTACGGCAAGGTGGAGCAGGATCCAAAGAGTGGCGAACTGCAGATTATTCAGCCACAGTTTGAAATGCTGGGCGATGCCGCCGCGGAAGACGCGGACGATAAGGCCGCCGCATCGCTGGAAGTGGGACGCATCGTACCCATCTACGAATCGGCAGGACAAGGCCGCGTGACCGCGCGCTGGTTCCGGCGAGTCATTCGCAAAGCATTGGACGATCTCACTCCCGATCTCGCCGAAACCATTCCCGCAGCCGTGCGAGGGCGTCTGGCACTGCTTTCACCGCGCGAAGCGTTATGGAAGGTTCACTGGCCCGAGGCCGGCGAGAGCTTTGAGGACTTGCAGTCCTCGCGCACTCCTGCACACATTCGCCTGATCTTTGAAGAATTATTTTTCATCGAGCTTGGACTGGAACTCAAGCGCCGCCAGCAGAAGACGGAGACCGGAATTGCTTTCAGTCTGGACGATCGCGTGCGTCAGGCGATCAAGAAAATTCTGCCCTTCCACCCCACGGCGGCACAGAAACGGGTTCTGAAAGAAATCGCCGACGACATGCAAAAGCCTTATCCCATGCGGCGTTTGCTGCAGGGGGATGTAGGGTCGGGAAAAACCATTATCAGCTTTCAAGCCGCGGTTATCGCCATCGAAAACGGATACCAGGTCGCGCTCATGGCACCCACGGAAATTCTCGCGCAACAGCATTATTTTTCTGCGCGTCGAATTCTGGAAAATGCCGGCTACCGCATCGTTCTGCTGACCGGGTCTCTGGAGGCCGACCGCAAGCGCGAAATCCGCCGCCACATCGCGCAGGGCAACGCGCAGCTGGTTATCGGCACGCATGCTTTGCTGGAAGAAAAAGTTGAGTTTGCGAAACCGGGGCTGGTCATCGTCGACGAGCAGCACCGCTTCGGCGTTTTGCAGCGCCTCAAGTTGATGAAGAAATCCGGCGAAGGCACGGGTACAGATCAGCAGAATCCAGCCGAGCCGGACGTTCTGGTCATGACGGCCACGCCAATCCCGCGAACGCTCGCGCTTACGCTGTATGGAGACCTCGACATCAGCGTGCTCGATGAACTGCCGCCCGGGCGCACGCCCATCGTCACGCGAAGAATCAGCGATGACGAATCGCCAAAAGTGTGGGACTTTGTGCGCAAGCAGGTTGCGGCGGGGCATCAGGCGTATGTGGTGTATCCGGTCATCGCCGAAAGCGAGGAGACCGAACTCAAAGCCGCGATCAAAATGTACCGCGAGCTCAGCGGAAAAATCTTCGCGGACCTGAAAGTTGGCCTGCTGCATGGCCGGCTGGAGGCCGATTTGAAAGATCAGGTCATGCGCATGTTCCAGAAAGGCGAACTGCAGATTCTGGTCGCGACCACCGTCATTGAAGTTGGCGTCGATGTGCCCAACGCAACCGTGATGGTGATTGAGCACGCAGAACGTTTCGGTTTGGCGCAACTGCACCAGCTGCGCGGGCGCATCGGACGCGGAGCCGCAAAATCTTTTTGCATATTGATGACTGGTGGCAAAGTTACGGAAGAAGGCGAGCGCCGTCTCGATGCCATGGTCCGCACCAATGACGGATTCCAGATCGCCGAACTCGATCTCGAACTGCGCGGGCCGGGCGAATTTTTCGGCACGCGGCAGGCCGGGATGCCGAGTTTTCGCGTGGCCAACCTGATTCGCGATCGCCAGCTGCTGGAACTGGCGAAGCGCGAGGCCGCCGCGGTGATCGCCGGACCCAATTCTGAAATCACGCAGGTCGAAATCAGCCGAGCGCTGGTTGCCCTGCGCACCCGCTGGCAGCATACCTATGGGCTGGTCGAAGTGGGCTAGGAAGTCCGGTCAGTTCTGATCGCCCGCCCCGTGCTTGCCCCGGCAAATCTTGCATGCAGTTGGAGGCAAGGTGTTGTCCACGCGGTGGCGGACCGGCCTCAGCGTACGTAAGTAAGCGAACGTAGCCTTGAGGTCCTCGTCGGTCATGTTGCCGTATACGATCCACGGCATGACCCCACTCAATTCGCGAGCTCCAACCTTGCCGGTCCTCATCGCTTGGACGAAAAGATTCTGGTCGTAATACGAGATGCCCGAAGGATCCGGCGTGATGTTGGTGCTGGTTACCGTGGGCAACGGGCCCTTGAACTCAAAGCCACCGGCGAACGCCAGAGCCATATTGTATTTTCCGCGCTGCTGCGGCGTGTGGCAGTCCCGGCAGGACGCGAGTCGAACCAGATATTCTCCTCGCCTTACCGGCGTCGACTGATCGGGGGGCGGGACGGGTGCGGTAATTGGCTGGGGCACGCTGCGGATCAGGTACTTCACCGGAAAGATGATTTCTGTTCTGGGCAGCGGATTGCGGACCGGCGGCAGCGAACGCAGATACACCACGATGGAAGCGAGGTCTTCGTCGGACAAGACGTGGTAATCCTCATAGGGCATGAGGGGGAACAAGGCGCGTCCGTCATGGCCAACACCTTCGCGAATCGCACGCGCAAGTGCGTCGTCACTCCAAGTTCCTGCACCGGTATCGGGATCTGGGGTGAGGTTTGGAGCCACCACCCTTCCCGGCAAGCCGGCCGAAGGAAATATCTGACCGCCTCCCAGTTTGGGTTCCAACGCCGGCGCTCCCGGAGCCTTCCAGTCGTGGTCCGAATGGCAGTCGGTACATCCCATTACGCTGTTGGCCAGATAGCGGCCGCGCGCCAGGCGTTCGGGCGTAGCCTCGAACTTCCGACCGGTGAGCGCTCGCGCCCGCGGACCAAGAAAGGGTCTCCAGCCGATAGTCAGGCTGATGGCGACACCCAAAACAACTACAAGAACCACCAACCCCAGGCTCAGCCATCTTGAGAATCTCTTCATCGATGCCCGCCCTCAGCTGTTGGGCTCCATTGTATTAGGCAGCGGACAGTCGCTCAAGCTCGCGGGTCAAACTGGTAGAATCGAGAAGATGGCAGGTGCTTCCCAACTCATTCAGATCGAACTCGCCCCGCCGCTGCGTGTCCCGAAGCCGGACTGGCTGCGCGCCAAAGCGCCCGTCGGCGACAATTTTCACAATCTCAAAAAGCTGGCGCGTGGGTTGGGATTGCACACAGTTTGCGAGTCAGCCCAATGTCCGAACATCGGCGAGTGCTGGAATCACAAGACCGCGACCTTCATGCTGCTGGGCGATATCTGCACCCGCCGCTGCGGCTTCTGTGCTGTACCGAAAGGCCGTCCCGAGCCCATCGATTGGGACGAACCGCGCCGCGTGGCCGAGGCCGTCGCCACCCTGGGCCTGAAGCACGCGGTCGTGACCAGCGTGAATCGTGACGATGACAACGTTGGTGGCGCCAAGATTTTTGCCGAGACTATTCGCGAGATTCGCGAATTGACTCCGGATTGCCGCATCGAGGTGTTGATCCCGGATTTTCAAGGCCTGGAAGAGCCGTTGAAAATTGTGCTCGAAGCGCGGCCAGACGTTCTCAATCACAACACCGAGACCGTGCCGCGGCTTTATCGCGCCGTGCGTTCCGGAGCACGCTATCAGCGCACGCTCACGCTGCTGGAAAATACCAAGAAGTTCTCCCCCGGAATGGTGACCAAAAGTGGAGTGATGGTGGGACTGGGCGAATCGACCGACGAACTGATTGAAGTGTTCCGCGATCTCGGCACTCGCGGCGTGGACATTCTCACCGTGGGCCAGTATCTCCGTCCCTCACGCGATCATCTGCCGATCGCTCGCTTCTATACGCCGGAAGAGTTCCGCGAGTTGCGAAACGAGGCGCTGCGTTTCGGCTTCCGCCACGTTGAGTCCGGCCCCATGGTGCGCTCCAGTTATCATGCGCACGAACAGGCGGAGTCCACATCCGTTCCGCGCATCGTTTAGTCAACGCTTCCTGACGGGCTACGCTCTCAGAATCAGAAGATGTGCAGCTTGATGCTCAGATATTTCTTGGGATTCTCGCGGATGGCTTTGATCAACCCCTGAGACTCGACCAGCATCTGGTTGGCGTTGTTATACAGCGTGTCATCCTTGAACAGTTTCCCGGCGGTCCCCCGCCCAGCCTCAAGATCGCTGGTGAGCGCCGCCAGCTTCGTGATCGTCGTCTTGATTTTGTCGGCAAGCTCCTCGTCCTTGGTCAGCTTGCCCAGGGTTCCCTTGCCGGCATTGATGTCTTCGGTCACCTTCTTCAGGTTCGCGATAGTATCGTTGGCATTGTTGTAAAGAGTTGGATCTTTCAGGAATTTCCCCGCTGTGCCTTTACCAGCTTGAATGTCGTCGACTACTCCGTTGATCTTGTCGAGAGTCGCAAGGAACTTATTGTAGGCATCGTTGCTGTTGATGAGTGCGCCCAGGCTGCCTTGGCCCTTGGCAATCTGATTTACGATTCCCTGAAAATCGGCCACCGTATCCGACAAGCGGTTATAAAGCGTGGGATCGTAAATCAATTTCCCAATCGACCCCTTGCCGCTCTCGGCGAAGGCGAGGATGCGGTCAGCGCGCTTGAGCAGCGCATCCATGTTCTGCAGCGTGCTCTGGCTGGAGCGCACCACCTCGTTGAAGTCAGGATGCACCTGCGTGGGAAGAGTGTCGCCGTCTTTGGCCAGTGGGCCGACGGCCTGCGAGCTGTCAATATCAAGGTAAGTCTCGCCGAGCACTCCGGCCGTATCGAGAGAAGTCACCGAATCGCGCCGAAGGTTAAAGCCGTACTTGGTGCTGACCTTCATGATGATTTCGACGGGAGTAATCTGCTTATCTTTGTCGGGCACCACGCGAATGGCCGCAACGTTGCCGATATCCACGCCGCTGAGGCGGACGGGTGCGCCGATGCGTAATCCACTGGCATTGTCGAAGAAGGAGACCAAGGTGATACGGTGCGAGAAGAAGCCGCCCGTCCCGGACATCAGGAACAGAAGCAGCGCGAGAATCAAGCTGGCGAAAATTACCGTCAGGCCAACCCGCAGTTGCGACCATTTGAGCTGCTTCTGACTCGGCAAATGACTCCCTCAAACCAGTATTTGCTCGGAGGTTCAGGCAACAGACCTGAGCACGGCCGCCGGCTGCCCCTCGCAGCATAATAACAAACCAGAGCCGGTTAGGGCCGTTGGGGGCGAAGAACTGGCAGCAGCGCAAGAGCGAGGAGGTAGGCGACCAGCCCACAGGCCAGGGTCACCGTCAGACCAAACTGAATTGCGATGACCATTGCCAGTACGGAACCCAGCACGCTGGCGGACGCGTTCATCGCCCACGCCCACTCCACCGCATTGTCGTCGTTGGCCGGGGCAGTGGAGATGCCAAGGTCCGGGCCCGCCGCCAGGGCGCGCAAGCCCGTGGGAAACGGCATTCCCATCACAAACCCGAGTGGAGCTAATAACACTGCGCTTACCAGAAGCCGATAGTAAAAGCCTAATCCCACCCAGGCCGCCAGCCAGTGAGGCAGAAAAACCACATCCAGCAGAAGTGCGACGATGACCAGCGTGATTGGCATCCAGGCCATCTCGGTGCGAGGCAGCCAGCTCCGGGAAAACAAGCTGCCCGCGCCGCTCGAAAGCATCAGCAGAAAAATAACCACCGTCAGCGCGTAGGTAGGATGTCCCAGGAAGAGTACGAACCTTTGAATGAAGGCGATCTCCACCAGGATGTAGCCGAGGCCAACCGCAACAAAATAGAGCAAGGGGAACGCCGAGTGGCGCATTCGGCCAGAGTGCAAGGCAAGGGGCAGGATCAGGAACACCGCGACGGCGACCGTAGAGATGACCAGCACCAGCAGCAGAACCAGCACTCCAAGGTTGACCTTCCAGTCCACGCCGGCCTGCAGATTCTGTTGTCCGAGAATCTGGCCGGGTTTCAGCGTGAAGAAGAAGAACGGAGCATTGTCATTGACGGGCGAAACATTGTAGGCGTACTGCCGGGCAAAGGCATAAGGATCGTTGCTGGCGATCAGATCGCCAAACGGATTGCGCGTGTGTTCCGAAGGAAGGTAGAGCGGCCGCAGACCGGGGTATCGCGCAAAATGAGTTTTCACTTCCGCTTCTTCCTCAACCGTGAAAGCAGTTTTCTTCGCCAGCACCGTCACTGGGATACCGTCTTCATCGAGCGCTCCCTGAGAGACTACGATGAAATTGCGCGCGGGATTAGCGACGCCCAAGCGATGCAGCGCGTCCATGGCCACGGCCACCACGCGCAAGGCTTCTCGCGGCTCGTGAAACTCCCAGCGCGTGATGGCGATCATTCCATCCGGCCGGAGATGCTCGAAGTACTCGCGAAAGGCTTCTACCGTGTATAGGTTGTTTTCGCTCAAGGCAAAAGCTCCGGCTGCGGTAGAAGCCCATGTATCCACCAGGGTCATCTGCACCACATCGAACTGCTGCTGGCTTGAGCGCAGATAAGATCGGCCATCGGTCACGTGCAGATGCACATCGGGGCGCTGGTAAAGATGTTTGGAGTAGGTAGCGTAGCGGCCGCGCATGATGGTGTCGGCGATGATGGGATTGATTTCGATCCCGGTTACGCTGGGGCTACCGGCAAACAGCGCACTGAGCACGTCGATCCCGCCACCCGGACCGATGATGGCGAATTCTCCGCGGGGGCGCAGGACATTCACCACGGCTGGCGCGCGGGACATTAGAATGCCCTCCCAGGGCGTGCCCGACACATGCTCGGGCTCTACATTCATGATGTAGGTGGACGCATCGGCGTCAATCACCACCGCCTTCGACTGCCCCCATATATCCACCTCCACCCGGGAAAGAGCGTTCCAACGGGCAAATTCCACCAAGGCCGGGTTGCGGAAGATTCCCTTGGCGTAGACCACATCGATCAGGCGGTCCGAAAGGTTGCCGGCGATAAGGATGAGAAAAGCAGCCAGGAAACCGCCGGCGACCCTGCGTCCAGTTTGCGTAGGCGCCCAAACCGCAGCGGCCACGGTTAACGCCACACTGGCCATCAGAATCGTGTTCGGCCCGCCAATCCAATTGAGAAGTGGCACCACCGCCAGGCAAGCCAGGGCACCGCCGCCCAAGTCGGCACCGTAAAGCAGCGGAATCCGCCGAGCCTCGCGCGCAAAGACCACGGAAAACAACACACCAGTCAGGAAGAAAGGTATGGCGGCGGCGAGATAGAGAACCGTCAGCCGCAGAAAATTCATCCCTGTCACTTCGAGCGCCACGGGAACGTGCAGCACGGTTTCCAGCACCGCCAGAACCGTCACCGAGTTCACCAGGCAAAGCCCGGCGGCCAGGGAGCGGGTCTCGAATCGCGCCAGCCAGCCTTTCAGCATGTAAGCGAAGACTCCACCCGCGCCCAGTCCTAGCAATGCAATCGAGATGGCAAGGAAAGCGAAGTGATAGAACAGAACAACCGAAAACAGTCGCGTCAGCGCCAGTTCGAGCAGGAGGGCCGCGAGACTCGTCAAGCCCAGGCCAGCAAGCAAAATTGGTTGAGAAACTTCCTTCGATAGAGGTGGGGCAGCAGCCTGAATCGTGGCAGACATAAATTGAGTGGGACAAACAAAGTCTAGCAGAAGGCTTCGCCGTCGGACCTTAGCTTTTGAGCTACCTAGCTCTCGAGAATAACCTGGGCAATCGCCTGCTCCGCCGTATGGGAAAGTGACAAGGCGGCATTCTTGACGCCCAGCTTGGCGGCAAACTCCCCGGCCTTGCCATGAAAAGAAATGCTCGGTCGACCGCCCGGCAGGCGCACCACCTCGCAATCGCGCCAGCGAATACCGTGACTCCAACCCGTGCCCAAGGCCTTCATGGCCGCTTCTTTGGCGGCGAAACGGGCGGCGTAGCGCTCCGCGCGATTGGCCTTGGAGTCGCAATACCGGATTTCCCCCGCCGTGTAGATGCGCTGCAGAAATCGATCGCCGAAGCGTTCGATCGATTGCCGTATACGCGGAACCTCCGCAATATCAATGCCTGTGCCGACGATCATATTTCACTCGTTTGAGGCCGCCCCGTCCCTTATCTCTCCGCCTTTTGGACAGACAGGACGGGGGTTTTGATGTGCTTCGAAATCTCTAACGTAGAGCTATATTATCGATCCCCTACAACAGGCGGTCGCCGCGGTAAATCACTTCGCCCTCCACCATGCGCGCCTCCGCGGTAAGGCGATGAGGTTTCACCGGGCCCATCCCGTCAATATGCATCACCTGATGACCATGCGCCACCAACCAGTCCGAAACCAGCATGCGGTGGCAGCGGAAGTATACGCGCTCGGCGCACATATAAGCCGTGGGTGAGCTCTCGGCTAGCGCAACCAATTCCGCCATCGCGGTTTCAAATTCCGCAGTCAGCATGTAGTCGGCGTAATTGCGGAAGCTGTCATTACGCAGAGCGATGTGAGGCGAATCCTCGCGAATTTTCTTCCGATACCCGCCGAGGGCCGCCATCCATAGGTAACGGATTCCAGCCTCCGGCAAAGTCTTCTCCAGCGCTTCACGATTGAATTGCGGCAGCCGCCGCGACATGGGGAAGGCACGGATGTCCACCAGGGTTTGAATGGAGTGCGCCTGAAGCGTCTCGATCAACTCGGCGAGCGGGCGAGTCGAATGTCCGACGGTGTAAAGGATAGCCAATACCGCTTCGATGCGAAACCATCACCCTGCGATGCGAGCCAATGCAAAGGCGATCGCGGAATCCTGTTCCGGAAAAACCGTTCGCAGATCCAGCAACACGCGGCCTTCGTCAACCCGGGCAATGATAGAAGGCTCTGAAGTCCGCAGGCGCGAAGTGAGTTCGTCGGCACTCAGCCCTTCGCAAGTCAACGCCAAAAGCCGCGTCGGCAGAACAGAAGACGGAGCAGCGCCGCCGCCAAGGATCGACTCACCGTCCACGATTTCCACTTTCAACTTCTGGCCAGCAATTTGCCGCGCAAGAGCTTCTGCCCGACTGCCGATTTCCTCCTTCGAAAGCCGCATCATGCGCAGCGTGGGAATTGAATCGTGATCGCGCCGGACATAGGCAAGAAGAGTTGCTTCCAAGGCGGCATAGATCAGCTTGTCTACGCGCAGGGCCCGAAACAAAGAGTTCGCCCGCATTCGCGCGATCAGCCCGGCGCCGCCGCTGATCAGCCCCGCCTGCGGACCACCGAGCAGCTTGTCGCCGCTGTAGGTGACGATGTCCACGCCCGCGCGCAGGCTATCCAGAATACCCGCCTCCCCTTCAATTCCGACCGTGGCCAGGTCGATAAGTGCGCCACTGCCCAGATCCTCCATCAGTGGAACACCATACTTGTGGGCCAGCGCCACCAGTTCCGCCGTGGAAGCTTGCTCGGTAAATCCTGTGATCTCGAAGTTCGAGCGGTGTACGCGCAGCAGCAGCCGCGTCCGTTCGCTGATGGCCTGTTCATAGTCAGAAGCGCGCGTGCGGTTCGTTGTCCCAACTTCGCGCAGTATCGCGCCTGACTTCGCCATCACATCCGGAATGCGGAACGAGCCGCCGATCTCCACCAGCTCGCCGCGCGAGACGACAACTTCTTGGCCCTCCGCCAACGTGTTCAGCGCGAGCAGCACCGCGGCCGCATTATTGTTGACCACAATCGTGGAAACTGCCTGTCCACTCTTTGCTTCTACCTCTTCGCTCAACAACTGCCGCAACAGCCGGTCCACATGCACATCACGCTTTCCACGCGCACCCGCGGCAACATCGAACTCCAGGTTGGAATAATTTGCCGCCGTTTCACGAATGTGCTCGATAGCCGCATCCCCCAACGGAGCACGGCCAAGGTTGGTATGCAGAATTACGCCGGTGGCGTTGATCAGCGCCCGCAGGGAGTAGCCCATCGCCTTACGCAGTTCGTTCTCCACCGCTTCCGTCAGACCCGTGAGTGCAAGCTCCAGCGCATCGTCGTCCAGTAATCCGGATGTGATTTCTTGCCGTAACCTGGTCAGCACGGCGCGCGTAGCATCCGCCACGGGATCATGGCCGTAGTTCTCCGCAAGCGCCATGAGCGCGGGACTGCGCAGCACATCATCGACCGAAGGCAGCCTGCGAAAAAGCTCTGACCGCGCGGCATTTTTCACCGGAGGATTATCCCATGAAGGAATCGGCCACGCATCATGATTCACCTCATCACAGCGTATGCAGATACGCGAGCAAATCCTGAATGTCCTGCTGGCTCAGCGTTTGGCCATAGCCCGGCATATCCGGACGGCCGTTGCGAATGATGTCGCTGACACGGTCGTCATTCGCGGGCAGTCCGCTAAGCGAAAGATACTGATGCTGAAATATCCCCTTCAGGCCGGGCCCCTTCTTGCCCTTCGTGGAATAAGGCCGGTGACAGCGGTCGCAGTAGTTGTCGTAAATCTTGCGTCCCGCGGCCTGCTGCGGATTGAGGCCGAGTTCGGCGTCTGATTTACGGCGCTCGATATCGCAACCCGTCAACGATGCGAAGGCCAGCCATGCGCTAAAAGTCGCGACGAACAGCCAGACGACACTGAGCCTGGGCCTTTGGCGCGGTTCAGTCATTCGCAATTTTTTCGTTTCCGTACGCTCATAGTTATTTTCGCCTGGTTTTCCCACAGCCATCGCCCTGTCGCTCCACTTACAATCATAGAGCATAGTCATGCCAGTCGCCGTGAAGCGAGTTTACGCAGCCGTAACACCCTCGGATGGCGCACGCGTCCTGGTCGACCGGTTGTGGCCGCGCGGCCTGCGCAAGTCCGACGTCGCCGCCATCGAGTGGCTGCGAGATCTCGCTCCCTCCAATGAACTCCGCAAATGGTTCCACGCCCAGCCGGAAAACTGGCAACTTTTTCGCAAGCGTTATCTGAAGGAGTTGGCGCGTCCAGAAGCCGAAAAAGATTTGCTGACGCTTTATCGTCTCGCCCACAAAAGAAAGCGCCTCACGCTTCTGTTTGCGTCGAAGAACGAAACTCACAACAATGCGACCGTGCTCAAGGATTTGCTCGACGGAATGCGCAAGCCTCCCACCGGTACCGGGCCAGCCGCGCTTCGATCGGCGCGCCTGCGCGACGCGGCGGTTCGACGCCGTTAGAGGTTGCCACCGCTGGCGCGGAACCTTACATTTAGAATCGCCGCATGAGGACAGTCTTTCAATGGAGCCTGGGTAAGCGCGCGCTCGAACTTGGAAAGCGCACGCTGATCATGGGCGTCGTCAATGTGACCCCCGACTCTTTTTCCGATGGTGGCTTATATCTGGACTCTGCAAAAGCCTCTGCCCACGCCATGCAGCAGCTCGAGGAAGGCGCCGACATCCTTGACATTGGCGGAGAATCGACCCGTCCCGGCGCCAGCGTCGCCGTCACATCTCCGTCAGCGGAAAATCGAAATCAGGAAGCAAAACTAAAGCAGGAAGGTCGTACGCCAAAGGTCTCCGTGACGGTTGAAGAAGAATTGCGCCGCGTGCTGCCGGTGATCGCCGAGATAAAAAAACTCCGCCCCGATGTAGTCATCTCCATCGATACCTACAAAGCCAGCGTGGCGCGGGCTGCCGCCGCCGCGGGCGCCGAAATCGTCAACGATGTCAGCGGCCTCCGCTGGGATCCGCAGATGGCCAGTACGCTCGCCGAATTGAAGTGTGGCGCCATCCTGATGCACATGCGTGGGCGCCCCGAAGAGTGGCGCACTCTGCCTCCGCCTGTCGATATCGTTCTCCAGGTGAAACGCGAACTGCGCGAGTGGGCAGAAGCCGCTATCCTGGCGGGCGTGCGACGGGAAAGAATCGTGCTCGATCCCGGCTTCGGCTTCGGAAAAAACTTCGAGCAGAACTACCCCCTGCTGGCGCGCTTTCAGGAACTGCAGTCGTTGGGATTCCCTCTGTTGGCAGGCACATCGAGAAAATCATTTATCGGCCGCATGCTGGCTAAGGAAGGGAACGACGCAGCCCCTGCCGGACCGGCTCTACGGAAATCTTGCCGCTCACACGGTTCTGATCCTGAAAGGCGCGCACATCCTGCGCACGCACGACGTGAAGGCTGCAGTCGAAGCGGCGCGGGTGACTGACGCCATCCTCGCCTCTCATTAAAGTTGGTCGCCGGGAATTGTTTCGCTGAATCAAATGTCCGATCTGCAAAAACTCACCGGGAACCCGCGAGTCACCGTACGCCGCGCCGGTGCGCCCGATCCGGAAGGCACCTGCGTCGTCTATTGGATGCAACGCGCCCAGCGCGGTGTCGACAATCCAGCTCTGGATGCGGCAGTTGCGGCCGGCAACGAACTGCGCAAGCCGGTGGTCGTGTTCTTCGCGCCTGTTCCCTTCTATCCGAATGCAAATTTTCGCCACTACCGTTTTCTGGCGGACGGCATTCCCGACATCGCCGAATCACTGAAGAAACGAAACATCGGCTTCGTGCTGCGCTGCTTCCCCGAATCCGGCCTGCTGCGATTTTGCGACGAAGTAAAACCAGCGCTGGTGGTCGGCGACGAGAATCCCATGCGCCAGCCGGAAGCATGGCGTCTCAAAGCTGCCAGAAAATTGCGCGTGCCCCTCTGGACCGTCGATGCCGATGTGATCGTCCCATCAAAACTATTGGGGAAAGCGCAATATGCCTCGCATATTATCCGGCCCCGGCTGCGAGAGAAACTGCAGCAGTTCCTCGTAGCCCCGGAAAATCCAGCGGCGCGCGTCCCCTGGAAAAGACCCAGGAACCTCTCCTCGCTCGCGCCCGATTTCGATATCACACAAGATTGGCAACTCGATCGCTCAGTCGCCCCTGTCTCCCAGTGGCGCGGAGGAAGCCAAGAGGCCCTGCGCCGGCTCCGGGATTTCATCGACCACAAGCTTTCCGGTTACGCCATCGGCCGCAACAAGCCCGAAAACGACCATACCAGCCGCCTGTCTCCTTATCTTCACTTCGGACACATCGGCCCACTCACCATAGAGCTCGCCGTCAAGAATTCCGCAGCGCCCCAAGTGGACAAAGTGGCTTTCCTGGATCAGCTCATCACCTGGCGCGAACTCGCCATCAACCTTGTGCGCTTCAATCCGGACTATGACAATTTCGAGTGCGGCGAGCCGTGGGCGCATCGCACGCTCGCCAAGCATGCCAAAGATCCCCGGCCCGTCCTTTACACCGAAGCGCAATTGCAAAATGCAGAAACTCACGACCCGCTCTGGAATGCCGCTCAAATGCAGATGGCCAACACCGGCTGGATGCACAACTACATGCGCATGTACTGGGCGAAGAAAATTCTGGAGTGGAGTCCGTCCCCCGCGGAGGCTTTCCGCATCGCCGTTCTACTCAACGACAAGTATGAACTCGACGGCCGCGATCCCAACGGTTACGCCGGCATCGCCTGGTCCATCGTAGGCAAGTTCGATCGTCCCTGGTTTGAACGCCCCATCTTCGGCCAGATTCGCTATATGTCCGGCGCCAGCACCGGGAAAAAATTCGACAGCAAGAAATACATACAGCAAAATCTTTCACGGCAATTGTTCTAGTCGGCTGCGGTTCAGCCTGAGCGCCCGCTGACCGGATCATCGACTCACGCCGTTTGATTTCCAGCCAACCTGCGCCTAAACTCTTGTGAATTGATCATCAGGCACTGCCCCTCTGCCGCCCGGGAGGGTTCCAGATTGAGGTGAGTTACCATGCGTCGACTTCTTCGTTCCCCTCTAGTTCCACTCCTGCTTCTCTTTCTCTCCGCCGCATCCGGGCAAAACAACCCCCAGCCCCAGCTTCAACCTCGCACCGCCGAGCCGGCGAAGCCGAGCGGCCCAGATCGCGAAATCTCACTCGATGTGCAGGTCACGGATAAATCTGGGGCGCCGGTCCGGGGTCTGCAGCAACAAGACTTCGCCGTTCTCGACGACAAGCGACCGCAGAATATTGTTTCCTTTCACGCCGTCGACAATGGAGGGGATTCGACCACCGATCCGGTTCAGGTTGTTTTGGTAGTGGATGCCGTCAATACCGGCTATAACTCGATCTCTTACGCGCGAGGCGAACTCAAGAAGTTCTTGCTGCAAAATGGCGGCAAACTTGCCCAGCCCGTGTCGCTCGTGGTCTTTACCGACACTGGGGCCAAGATGCAGCAGGGTTCTTCGCGCGATGGCAACGCCTTGGCAGCGCTCTACGACCAATACGAAACCGGCCTGCGGATTCTCAATCGTTCTCAGGGCTTCTACGGCGCAACCGAGCGGTTTGACCTCTCGATCAAGACCATGAAGCAACTCATCGAATACGAGCACACGCAGCCGGGCAGAAAGCTGATGGTTTGGTTCAGTCCCGGATGGCCCCTGCTCTCCGGACCAAACGTTCAGCTGACCTATAAAGAATCTGAGCAGCTGTTCAACACGGTCGTGGGGCTCTCGACGGGCCTGCGGGACTCTCGCATTACTGTCTACACCGTTGATCCACTCGGTTTGGCCGATGCAGGTGGAATCCGGATTAGCTACTATCAGGAATTCTTAAAAGGCGTAACCTCGCCTTCCAAGCTCAACGTGGGCAACCTGAGCCTCCAGGTGCTGGCTGTTCAAACCGGCGGCCGCGTGCTGAACTCGAGCAATGACCTCACCACCGAGATCGCAAAGTGCGCCGCCGATGCCACTTCTTTTTATGTCCTCTCGTTCAACGCCGCTCGAGCCGACCGGGCGAACGAATATCATGCCATCGGTATCAATGTCGATAAACCCGGGGTCACGGCTCGCACCCGCACCGGATATTACGCGCAACCCTGAGTTACTGCTTCTAGCTTCCCAAATCGCGCTTTCGCCGGCAGATGTCTGGATTCAATCCATTCTTGATAGCGGCATGACCTCGGTAACGCAGGTGAGCCCGCATTCTCCTTCAACTTCTCCAGGATTGTTATAGGATCGGAAAACTGTTGGGAAATTTGGACCTCCTCTATGTCTTCTGCCGGAAGTAATCCACCGAATGTCGTTCCTTCTGCCGCGCGACCTGCCGCTGCCCCAGTGATTCCGCGGGCTGGCGCTGCCGCAGCCGCCCCCGCTGTGGAGCCGTTTTCAACTCCCGCGCTACTGGCCTCGATGCTGAAAACTTCGGCGAAGGTGAGCGATCTTTTCTTTTCCCCCGGAAAACCTCCGCTGGTGGAAATCAATGGGAAATTGGCGCCCGCCGGAGCGTCACGTCCTCTTACCACCGAGGATACCCGGCGCATTGCGACTGATTTGATCGGTAACAATCAGCACGCAACCGAGAACTTGAAGCAACTCGGCTCTTGCGATGTCTCCTACAGTTTGCCGGGTTCCAATCGATTTCGAGTTAATGTCTTCATGCAGCGCGGCACCTGCGCCGTTGTGATGAGGGTGATTCCCGGCAAGGTACCGGACTTCGAATCACTGAACTTGCCTTCCGAATTGGCGAAGATTGTGGATCTGCGCAACGGAATTGTGTTAGTGACGGGACCGACTGGCTCGGGCAAATCGTCCACCCTGGCCGCCATCATCGACAAAATTAATAAAGAGCAGTTCTATCACGTGCTCACCATCGAGGATCCCATCGAGTTCCTGCATCCTCACAAAAACTGTATTGTTCATCAACGCGAATTGCACGCCGATACTCCCAGCTTTGCTCTCGCCTTAAGAGCCGCGCTGCGCCAGGCTCCGAAGGTGATCCTGGTGGGCGAGATGCGCGACCGCGAGACCATAGAGATCGCCATGGAGGCGGCGGAAACGGGTCACCTGGTCCTCTCCACCTTGCACACCATCGACGCCTCGAAGACCGTGGAAAGAATCGCCGGAGTTTTTCCTATGGCGGAACAACACACGGTTCGAAACCGCCTTGCAAAAAGTTTCCGCTACATTGTTTCTCAGAGACTTATCCCTCGTAAGGATGGACACGGACGCGTGGCGGCCATTGAAGTCCTGAAGTCCACGCTACGCACTCGCGAGTACGTGGAAAAAGGCGAAGGCGAAGGCAAGACGTTGCTGGACGCGATGCGCGTCGGCAGCCAGGATGGCATGCAGCACTTCGACGGCGAGATCGATCGACTGATCCGCGAAGGCGTCCTCGATCTCGACACCGGACTGGCTTATGCCACCAATCCCGGCAATCTTCAATTGGAGCTGGCCGATCTGGCCCGGGAAGAGGCCGATCCGCTACTGGAAACGAGCGGGGCGTAGGCTCGTTGATCTTTAGAAGGCTTTCTCCGAATCCAGCAGAATCGTCACCGGCCCCTGGTTCACCAACTCTACCTTCATCATCTCCTGAAAGCGTCCAGTCTCGCAGCGCAATCCGTTCGCGCGAACTTGCTCGACGAAGAACTCATAGAGCTGTCGCGCTTTTCCCGGCGGCGCGGCGGCATCGAACGAAGGCCTCTTGCCTCGCCTCACGTCACCGTACAACGTGAACTGCGAAACTGCCAGCACGTTCCCGCCAACCTCCTGCACGCTGCGGTTCATCTTTCCCAGATCGTCTTCAAACACTCGTAAGCCACATATTTTTTCTGCCAGGTAAATAGCGTCGGCTTCGGTATCGTCTCGGCCCACGCCCAGCAAAACCAGCAGTCCGAGGGCAATCTCGCCTGTAATCTCTGAGTTCACCGTAACTTGGGCGCGACTGACTCGCTGCACAACTGCACGCATGTGGTTTGACCGTTACGAGCGGCCACGTTTAGGATGCTGAAGGTATACCACAGCTTCGGCCTGATAAGTCCGGCGCTTCCTTTACAGCCATTTGCCGGGACCGTTACACTACACGTTCGCCTTTTTCCGTTGCAGTGGCATCTGACACGCTGGCCGAAAAGAGAAGGCGGCGATCTTAGTCTGGCTTGGGCGATCGTGAGTCCAGGATATCGAATTTAAAATCTAATCGAGTTTAAGCGAGGAGAAACATGGCAGCCGTTGACGAGAAAGTAAAGCAGATTATCGTGGAGCAATTGGGTGTGGATGAAGGCGAAGTCACTTCCAGCGCTTCGTTCGTGGATGACCTGGGCGCGGATTCGTTGGACACCGTCGAACTGGTCATGGCTTTCGAAGAAGGTTTCGACATCGAAATTCCGGACGAAGACGCCGAAAAAATCCGCACCGTTCAGGACGCTATCGATTACATCTCCAAGCATTCGAAAGGCGGCAAGTAGTTTGGGACGCAGGGTCGTAGTTACCGGCATCGGCCTGATCTGTGGCGTGGGCAACACCACCGGAGAAGTGTGGCAGGCCGTGCTCGCCGGCAAGAGCGGCGTGGCCCGCATCACTCAATTCGACTGCAGCAACTTCGCCTGCCAGATCGCCGCCGAGGTCAAGAACTTCGATCCGCTCAATTTCATCGAAAAAAAAGAAGTCAAGAAGATGGGACGCTTCATCCACCTGGCGCTCGCCGCCGCGGATGAAGCGTTCAAAATGTCGGGCCTGAAGATCACGCCCGAAAATGCCGAGCGCGTCGGCGTGCACATCGGCTCCGGCATCGGCGGATTCGATATCATCGAACGCGAACACGCCGCTCTGCTCGAAGGTGGACCGCGCAAGATTTCTCCCTTCTTTATTCCCGCCGCCATCGTCAATCTTGCCGCCGGGCACGTCTCCATGCGCTTCGGCGCCAAGGGACCGAACGAGGCCACGGCGACCGCCTGCACCACCAGCGCCCATTCCATCGGAGATTCTTTCCGCATCATTCAGCACAACGACGCCGATGTGATGATCGCCGGCGGATCTGAGGCCGCCATCACCGCGATGGGCGTCGGTGGATTCGCCGCCATGCGCGCGCTCTCCACCCGCAATGACGACCCGGAAAAAGCCAGCCGTCCCTGGGACCAGGATCGCGATGGCTTTGTGATGGGCGAGGGCGCCGGCATCCTGGTGCTCGAAGAACTCGAGTATGCGAAGAAGCGCGGCGCGACCATCCTCGCCGAAGTTGCGGGCTACGGCATGTCCGGCGATGCCTATCACATGACTCAGCCCGCTCCCGAGCACGAAGGCGGCTTCCGCGTCATGCGCAATGCCGTTCGCGATGCCGGTGTCAGCCCCGACAAAGTCGACTACGTCAACGCCCACGGAACTTCCACCCCCATCGGCGACACGCTGGAGGCGCACGCCATCCGCAATTTCTTTGGCCCGCGCAAGATTCCCGTCAGCTCCACCAAATCGATGACCGGCCATCTCCTCGGCGGCGCCGGTGGCCTCGAGGCAGGAATCACCGTCCTTGCCCTGCGCGACCAAATTCTGCCCCCGACCATCAACCTCTTCCATCAAGACCCGGAAACCAACGCCATGGATTTCGTCCCCAACCACGCCCGCAAAGCCAAGCTTGAATATGCCATGTCGAATTCCTTCGGCTTCGGCGGCACCAATGGCGCGTTGCTGTTTCGCCGCTGGTCCGAGTCGTAGCGAATCCTCTCACCGAGCCACCAAACCACCTGAATTTCCAGTACTCTTGGCTTGTTCCTACTCGGCAGTCCACTCCCCGATAATGACCCTTTTATAGTTCGCGCGTTACCCCTTAGGGTTCTTTGAATTCCCTCCCCGGCACGCCACAATAAACTTTCGTACTGGAAATCATCCTCAAGCCCTTATGCAAAAAGCCTTTGGCACCGCCCTGGCACCGGTTCTACCCACCAAAAAGGCAGCCGCTCGAGCCGCCTTGGTCGACCTCGACGAACCTTCCAGCTCCTTGCTAACCGAATGTTTCCGGCAATTTGGCATCGAGACTACACCCGTGTCTTTGATCGCAGCCCAGCGCCTGCATCAGGAGAAGTTTGAAGCCTGCGTCACTAACCTGGGGCCCGGCGCTGAAGCCGTTATGGAGGCTGCCCGAACTTCTCCTTCCAACAGCCGTCTCATCCTCTATGCAGTCGGCGGCAACGCGCAGGAAGCGATGCGCTACTCCAAGTACGGGATTAACGCCGTCTTCCAGGCGCCCCTGGAGCGTCCTTCCGCGCTCAAACTGGTGCGCGCTACCCACATGCTGGTGCGCCATGAATTTCGCCGCTACGCGCGCATCCCCATCATGACCGAAGTCACCGTCGTCAGTTCCGACAGTAACCGTCTCACCGCGTCCAGCATCGATGTCAGCTCCGGTGGCATGTCGCTGAAGAGCTCCGAAGATATGGCTGCCGGAACCAACGTGGAAATTTCCTTTTCCCTGCTCACACTGTCACGCGTGAACGTTCGTGCAGTCGTGACCTGGCGCAAGACTAAATCCTTTGGCCTGCGCTTCGATCCCACGGACGACCGGCGACAAAAAGTCAAAGAGTGGATCGACGCTTACCTGGAAAGCTAAACGGGTCACCATAACAGCATCCCATGTGGGGACGGCCGCCAAGCTTGCCCTGAGCGAAGCCGAAGGGGCTGTCCAGCGTCGCAAGGCGAGGCGCGCCCTCCGCGACACCATTACAATAGCTTCGTGACGGAAGCCAGCACCCCCGAAGCGCCTGCCGCAACCGAATTTGTGCCGGGTCCTCACCGCTTCACCCTCCGCCAACGAATCGTACTCCGCATCATCATCGCTGCCGGCTACTGGTTCATCCGTCTGATCGGCCCCACCCTGCGCGTGTGCGTCTCCCGCGAGGAAGGCGCGCAGCAAACCATTGACCAGCGTCCGCTGATCGTTTCCCTGTGGCACGCCTGCCAGATTCCGGCAACCTATGTGTGTCGCGATATCGGCGTGCGCGTGATGAGCAGCAACAGCTACGACGGCGAATACATGGGACGCATTATCCACAGATTCGGATTCGTCGCCGTCAAAGGCTCCAGCAGCCGTAACGCCGTGCGCGCCCTGCTCGGCCTGCGCCGCGCCCTTCAGGACGGTTGGACCGTCGCCTTCACCCTCGACGGCCCCCGAGGCCCGCGCCGCAAAGTAAAGCCCGGTCCCGCCACCCTCGCACGCTCTGCCGGCGTTCCCCTGAGCATGTTTCACTTGGCCGTCGAGCGCGCCTGGGTTCTGAATACCTGGGACCGCCTGATCATCCCCAAGCCGTTTTCCCGCGTGCTGGTGCGCTTCGGCAAACTCATCCCGGTCCCGGCGGATGTCAGTGACGAAGAGCTTGAGCGCTACACCGCAGAACTGCAGGCCTCTCTCGACCGCGTCTGCGAATTCGCCGAGGAGAACGTAACGAAGGTCGGGACTGCGGAGTTTCCCTACGACCGAACTTGAAGCGCCAGTTTCCGGTTTGACGGTCATCCGAACGGATAAGGAGGACCTTTATTTCAATCCTTCGACGAGATAGAGGTCTGACAGAATACGGTGATAGCCGTATAAGCATGACTTGGCGTCCGGAGTGATCAGGATGGGACCAATGCGGCTTACGCCTGCTGAATCGGAAGGCATGAGTTCCTTCCACAGCGTCTTGTGTCCCGTCGACAAATCCAGCCGATAGACTTTGGCGGGCAGATCTCCCGGCTTGTAGAAATAGATTGCTTTGGCGTCATCACTCCATTGAATCGGTTGCTCTCCCATCTCAATGCCCGGAACGGCTTTCGCATCTCCGCCGGCGACCGGGTAGAAATACGCCTTTTCATCCGGCCCAACGCCAACCACCTGTTGACCGTCTGGAGAAAGGACCAGAACGAGAGGATCGATTCCCTCGGGCGAGATCGGCAGGGGCTTTTCTTCGGAGGAATTCTGGAGATAAATGCGGGCAGCGTGACCTGGTTCCTTGCCGGAGAAAATGAAGCGCCGGCCATCTGGAAGCCATCTCGCCCGGCTGTGATTGATGGAGTCGTGAGTGAGAGGCTTGGCCTCGCCCGGCCCGGTGGGAAGAAGAACGAGTTGGGCGGGCGGGGTGGGCGGACTGGCAATCACCCATTTGCCATCCGGCGACACGGCGATAGCAAGGCCGTCCCCCAAGCGGACGGCCGAGGTGTCACCGATCTTTCGCTGATAAACCGAGTAGTTGGGACCTCCGCCTTCGCCCGCCTCGGTGAAGAGCAACTCCTTCCCATCCGACGAGATGTCTGACGGGTACGAGTAGTCGAACCATGACAGATCACGTTCCTTGCTTTCACCAGAGGCGAGACCAATTAGTTCCCGTCGCCAGGTATCTCGGGAAAGTAGTACGCGCCCATCCTGCCAAATATCCTGTAGTGACAGAGTGTCAGGAACGCGAGCAATGAGCCGATCGCGCCCGCCTAAGGTGGCACCGTAGATGGCGCGCTTCAGCCCGAGCCGGTCCGCCGTGAACCATACTTCGCGACCGTCAGCAGACCACGCCAGCCCCTGTATGGTTTGGAGGTCCGTAGCCAAAGTCTTAACGCTTCCGCTCAGGTCTACGACGCGGAGAGAACCTCCATCGTCACCCGGTAGAGGATGGTCCAGGAATGCCACGAGATCGCCTTTTCTGGAAACCCGTGGATGGCTGATCCAGCCTGAGGTTTCGTAGAGCACTTTCCCGATGGGGAACTCCAGCCGGTTTCGACCATTCACATCCCGAACGATCGCCAGGTTGATGCCATCCGGTGACCAATCTGCCCACTGCACGTTTTCCAGTACGGGGCGTGGAGATCCACCGTTGAGTGGCACACGGGCCAGCGTGCCTACCTGGGCATAAACTCCGGATGGGCGGCTATCCATCGATACCGCAATTTCGCCCGAAGAAGAGATCGCCAAGAGCGCAGTTCCAGTAAGATTAAGTGACCGCGATTGCGGACTTTCGGGGCTGGTAATGAATAGATCAATCGGAGATCCCTCCCAGGATGCTCCGTAAACGACCGACTGTCCGTTAGGCGTAAAATGCGCGGACCGAATGGTACCTCTGCGAAAGGTGAGCTGATGGTAGAGGGGCTGCGACGTCGGCATCCAAGAGGCGCGGAGAAACCAGCCCGCACCTGCTCCCAGAACGAGGGCCGCGCAGGCGATCAATCCCATGGATCGGATGGAACGTGGCTTTCTAGTCGAGGCCGTCGCCGCCACCACAACTGCGGCTTCCTTCGCTGAAACCGAACTCTGTGACGACGCATTCCGGTTTGATTCCAAGTCGCGTTTCAAGCGCTTCAATTCGGCGCGTATTTCAGAGGCCGTCTGATATCGCAGCTCGCGATCCTTTTCCAGCGCCCGTCCAATGATTCGGTTGAGATCGGGAGGCAAGATGGGATTAAGCTGTGGCGGCGGCGTGGGGACGCGGTTGAGGATGGCATCGAAGATGACGGCGGAAGTACTGCCGCCGAAGGCTACTGTGCCAGTACACATCTCGTACATGACGGCGCCGAACGAAAAGAGATCCGTACGGGTGTCGAGTTCTTCTCCACGAGCCTGCTCGGGGGACATATAGGCGACTGTGCCCACGGTACTGCCGGGACTTGTGAGTTGTTCGTCCCTGACATCGGCAATTGTTGAGCCGGTCATTGAGGCGGTAAGGTTTCGGCTGGCGCTAAGCTTGGCAAGTCCGAAGTCGAGAATTTTCGCCTGTCCGCGACTCGTGATGAAGATATTGGCCGGCTTGATGTCACGATGCACAATCCCGCGGCTGTGGGCAGCGTCCAGTGCGTCGGCAATCTGAATGCTAAGCTCCAACAACTCTTCTATCTTGAGCGGACGGTTCTCGACCTTGTGCTTCAGCGTTTGACCATCCAGAAACTCCATCGCGATGAATGCTTGCGCACCTTGCTCGCCGATGTCGTAGACGGTGCAGATGTTGGGATGATTGAGGGCGGAGGCGGCCTGTGCCTCGCGTCGGAAGCGGGCAAGTGTCTGTGGGTCGTGAGCCACTTCGTCAGGCAGGAACTTCAAAGCGACGAACCGGTGCAGGCGAGTGTCCTCGGCCTTGTAAACTACACCCATGCCGCCACCACCGAGCTTCTCGATGATGCGGTAGTGCGAGATGGTCTGGTCGATCACAATGAGTTGCGTCGGTTTGCGAGCCGCTTCATCTTACGGACGCGGCATCCGCGAGTCAACGGATCCGGCGATTTCTGGAAGATCGCCGGCCAACGAAGCGGACCCTACCTCCAAATCAGTCTCGGCAGGTTGACTTCCACCGCTGCCGCCCGGTAAATTTCTCACACCACTTATTTTCCGTTCTTTGAAATGTCCTTCGGTTTGCGCGTCTTCGCCCCATAGCGAAGACAGGGAAGCGGGTGCAATTCCCGCGCTGCCGCGCAACTGTAAGCGAGAAAATCGCAGCCGGTCACTGGGAGAGTTCCCGGGAAGCCCGTCTGCAGAATCCGGATGCTCTTGAACCTGAGATGCTAAACGTTCACCCATCCTCACTCGCAAAGCCAGGAGACCGGCGTAAACCGTCCACCTTAACCCCTTTCGCGTGAAAAGGAGGATGGTTATGCGCGCTCTATGCGCTTCGTTTTTGGTTTTCGTTTTTCTCGCGGCCGCATCCGCCGCCGATCTCAAGGTCAAAGTCGTCGACCCTCAATCAGCCGCTGTTCCCGGCGCTCAAGTTTTATTACTCGAAGATAAAACTGCCTCGCATCCCCAGGTGGAGCTTACCTCCTCCGACGGAGTAGCCGTTTTTCGCGAAATCGCAGCCGGCCCTCACCAGATTCGCGTCCTCGCTCCCGGCTTCGCGGTCGATAGCATGGCGCTCTCCGACACCGCCGATTCCGTCACCATCCAGCTTCGCCTCGCTCCCACATCGCAAACTGTGGTCGTAACCGCAACCCGCACACCCGTGGAGGCCAGCTCCGCCGGTGCCGACGTGGCAGCTCTAAGTGGCGAGCAGTTGCAAGTCATGAATCCAGTCGCGGCCGATGACGCCCTCCGTTTTCTTCCCGGAGCAGTGGTAAACACGGCGGGCCAGCGCGGAGGCCTATCATCGCTCTTCGTTCGCGGCGGCGATTCCAACTACAACAAGGTGATCGTCGATGGCGTAAGCGTAACCGAGCCGGGGGGAACGATTGACTTCGGCACTCTCTCTCTTGCCGAAGCCGATCGCCTGGAATTTTTGCGCGGCGCGCAGAGCACGCTCTATGGCTCGGACGCGATGACCAGCGTGGTCCAGGTTTGGACTCGTACCGGCAACACGCCCATCCCCGAACTTCGCTTTGGCGCCGATGCCGGCAACTACGGTACGGAGAGCGGCTACGCTTCCCTCGCCGGATCCCACGGCCGCTTCGATTACAACCTCTTCGGCAACCAGTTCAATACCAGCGGCTCCGGCCCCAATGACGATTACTCCAACTCTCTCGAAGGCGCGAATGTGGGCTTCTTGTTGAATGACAAGATTTCCCTGCGCCTGCGCGCCCGCCATGACAATAGTGTCACTGGAACCCCGGGTGCGTGGGATTTCAACGGAAACAATGTGTTCAATGTCTTTGGCACAACTTACGTCCTCTCTCCCGATCTCGGCGCGCGTGCCCGGCAGAACAACTTGCTCGCCAGCCTCGATCTCGCAGTGAAAACCGGATCAAACTGGACGCATCACTTCACCGGCTTCGAATACAACCTGAAAACCACCAACCTGGATAGCGGCATTTCGCCCGAGAACACTCCCTTCGGCACGCTCAACACTCCCTTCGAGGCCTTGGTCAACGTCAACCGCGCCGGCTTCGATTACCAGGGCAATTATGTTGAGCGCAACTGGGCAGAAACCACCATCGGTTACGAGTTCGAGGATGAAAACGGTTCGGTTAACGATCCCATCCCCGCCGATTTTGCCAGCGGCGGCCACGGATTGCGCCTGAACGAAGCCGCTTACGCTCAACAGGCGCTCACCCTCGGACGGCTCACGGTGATCGCCGGCGGTCGCTTCGTTCACAACACCACCTTCGGTAACACCGGTGTTCCACGTGTCGCCCTCGGATTCAAAGTTTTCCACGGTGGCCATCTGTTTTCGGGAACGCGGCTGAATTTTTCCTACGCGACGGGAATCAAGGAGCCCCGCTTCGAAGAAACCTTCGTCAGCAGTCAGTATCAGCTT
The DNA here is from genome assembly GCA_963782835.1 of uncultured Acidobacteriaceae bacterium. Taxonomy (GTDB): domain Bacteria; phylum Acidobacteriota; class Terriglobia; order Terriglobales; family Acidobacteriaceae; genus Sulfotelmatobacter. The sequence goes on from CAWALR010000014.1 coordinate 55,294, forward strand.
CCCAATCTCAACTTGAAGGCCGAGCGCAACCGCGCCTTCGAAGCCGGTTTTCAGCAAAACTTGTTGACCCGCTTTATCTTCGTCGCCAACTATTTCAACAACTTATTTCACGATCAAATCGAGTTCATCACCGTCAACCCGAATACTTTCGTAGGCGAGTACGTCAATCTGGAAAAATCGTTCGCCCAGGGCGCGGAGGCCGAACTGCAAAGCCGGCTCACGCAGCGGCTCTCCTGGAACACCTCTTACACTTACACTTCCACCGAGATTCTGCTGGCCCCGCCGGGCAGTTCTCCGCCCTATGCCCAGGGAGATCCTCTTCTCCGCCGGCCTCGCCACACGGCCTCCACCTTGCTTACCTACCTTGGCCCGCGCTGGGGAGGAAATCTTGGAGGCAGTTTCGTGGGCCCGCGCCCCGATTCCGACTTCGACGGTTTCGGCATCACTCACACCCCGGGATATTTTCTTTTGGACGCGGGCGGCTGGTACAAAGTCAATTCCCGCGTGACCCTCTACGCCAATGCTGAAAACGTGCTTGATCACTTCTACGAAGAAGTGACCGGCTATCCAGCACTCCGCGCAAACTTCCGGGCCGGAGTGCGCTTCCGCGTTGGAGGAGAGTAAGTCAGGAATGGACGGATGTAGAGCAAACTGATTTGCGACGGGACAGCCGCCCTCGGCTGTCCTGTTTAGCTTGCCTTCTCGGGAGGCCTGGCCATCGACATCGGCATGGCCGCGTTCATCTTGCCGCCGAAATATTTCGTTCGCGCCAGCAACAGTTTTTCGATATCGACTCCGGTCAGCGGCTGCTGCCGTCCCAGCAAATGCGTGACCAGCGCAATCTGCGCGAAGTGTTCCACCGTTTCCATCTTCATGTAGGCGTGCTCGATGGTATCGCCGTATGCGACCACGCCGTGATTCGACATCAGGATGGCATCATAATGCGGCACATAAGGCTCGAGGGTTTGCGCCAGCTCGGAGGTTCCCGGCGTTCCGTAGCGCGCCAGCGGAATGCACCCCAATCCCATCACTACTTCGCAAACCAGAGGTTCCGTCAACGCCATTCCCGCCGCCGCAAATCCCGTTGCTGTGGGCGGGTGCGCGTGCACGATCGCTTGCACATCAGGCCGCGTGCGATAAATCAACAGATGCATCCCGATCTCGCTGGTTACATTCCGCTTGCCCGCCACCCGCGTGCCTTCCTGATCCACCACCACCATGTCCGCCGGTCGCATCGCCCCCTTGCTCACGCAGGTGGGCGTTACCAGAATTCGGCCGCGGTCGAGCCGTACGGACAAATTTCCATCCATCGCTGCTACAAACCCTCGCTCATGCAGCATGCGGCCGTAGCGAACAATCTCTTCCCTGTGTTTCCGTTCAGTGGCCATGGAATACTCTCTTCAGGGGAGTGGCGAAAGGGCAGAAGCTACAACCCCCGCATAGTATCGCACCTTGCGCGAAACCGACAAATAAATTTACCAGACCAGGCAGAATATCTTGGCCCTGTCTTCGAAGCACCTGCTCCTCCTGTAATCTTAACCCGTGTTGGTTTCTGACTTCCATTTTCATCTTCCCGACGAACTTATTGCCCAGGAACCCCTTGCCGCACGAGACGCCTCCCGCATGCTCCGTGTCGAGCGCGCCACCGGCAAGTGGTCTGACTCCGAATTTCGCGAGTTCCCGGATTTGTTGCGTCCCGGCGACCTCGTCGTGTTCAACAACACCCGCGTCTTCCCTGCCCGCCTTTATGGTCGCCGCGCAGGAGCTCGCGCTCAACCCGTCAGTCCTCACAATCCGGCGGCCCGCGATTTTCTCCACGGCCGCATCGAAGTGCTGCTCACTCGCCAAGTCTCCACCGGGCCCAACGATTGGGAGTGCCTGGTCCGTCCCGGCCGCAAAATCGGCGTCGGCGAACACTTGTTCTTCGGCGACTCCGACGAACTGCAAGCGGAAGTCCTGGCGCGCTCAGAATTTGGTGAGCGCCGCATTCGCTTCCAGCCGGTCGAAGATTTCTTCGCCACCCTCGACCGTATCGGCCACGTCCCGCTCCCGCCCTACATCTCTCGCGGGGACTCGTCCGGTGATCGAGAGCGCTATCAAACCGTCTATGCCGATCCGCGCGGCTCCGTCGCCGCTCCCACCGCCGGCCTTCACTTCACCCCGGAAATTCTCGAGCGCATCCGCCAACGTGGAATCGAAACCACCCAGATCACTCTTCACGTCGGCCTCGGAACTTTTCAACCCATTCGCGTCGAGCGCGTCGAAGATCACAAACTCCACGCTGAACCATATTCCATCTCCGCCGCTGCCGCTTCCGCCATCAACCACGCTCTCGGCGAATCGCGGCGCATCATCGCCATCGGCACCACCACCGTCCGCACCCTCGAACACGCGGTTCGTGCCGGCTCTGGAACTATCCTCGCCGGCGGCGCGGCCGCAGACCTGTTCATCTATCCAGGCTTCGAATTTAAGGTTGTCAAGGCCATGCTCACGAACTTCCACCTGCCCCAGTCTTCTTTGCTCATGCTGGTTAGCGCCTTTGGCAGAAAGGAAAACATTTTGCGCGCCTACCAACACGCCGTCTCCGAACGTTATCGTTTCTATTCCTACGGAGACTGCATGTTCATCGAATAAAGTGCCGCTGCGCTATACTTTTCCCGGAGCAGCCCATGTCAACCGCGGTCAAACAAGTTTCCATCGAGACCTTCGTCGCCAAACTCCGCAAGTTTCCCGAGGCCGCGTTCGACCAAACCGAGCAACTCCGCAGATTCCTGCAGGAGACCCAGCTCAATCCCGACTCGTTAGCTCCCTATCTCACGTGGGACCGCCAGCACTACACTCGCAACCTCATCGACAAAACGCCTCTCTATGAGTTGATCGCCATCTGCTGGGAAGTTGGCCAAGCCAGTTCCGTGCACAATCATCGCGATCAAAACTGCTGGATGTCCGTACCCGTCGGTCGGTTGCTAGTGGAAAACTTTCATGTCGTGCAGCAGGACATCGCTCTCGGCAAATGCACCATCCAGTCCACGGAAATCGTTGAGATGAATGCATTGCACCCCTGCGCCGTCGATCCCCTCGAACCTGTCCACCGCGTCTTTAACCCCCGCGAATTCGATCAACGCGCGGTAAGTCTGCACGTTTACTCCCGTCCCTTCGACACTTGCGTCGTTTACTCCGCCGAGCAAGGCACGTGCGGCGAAATCCAGCTCCACTACACGACCCAATACGGAAAACGAACGTAACCCGCGCCGTTAAAAGACCCTTGGTCACTCGCCCTTCCCGGCGGTAACTTACACAGTTGGGCTCTAGAGTTGCATCAAGAGGTTTGCATGAAACAGGTGTTGGCTGCGCTGCTGGGGATTGCCGCTTTTTGGGTTGCCTTGTCTTTCTATCAGGATCATTTTATGCAGTCGAAGCCGCATGCCGCCGTGCCCTCGCCGGAGGTTGCATTGCAATCGCAGGATGCTCATCTTGTCGCTTCCTCACCTGTGGGCACCAGTAGCGCCGTCGTGCACAAAACCTTCGCGATCACTTCCGCCGCAAAATTTGCCTTTGAAGTTCCACCGCACGCTGCCAGCCCACAACTGAATGGAACTTACCACTCGTTTACGCAACAGGCCGGAAGCCGATCCAGCGATGACAGCGCGGATGTCGATCTTCTGCTGATGAATGCCGAACAATACGCAGACTTCGCCGGCGGCCATCCTTCCGACGTCGTCTACTCGGTCGACTCATCCCATGAGCAGGACGTCGCCTTCGGCCTTCCCGCTACTTTCGACAAGCCTGCCCAGTACTATCTTGTCTTTCGCAATAGCCCCGGTCATGCCGGAAAAAAAGTAGTGCAAGCCGACTTCCGCGTCGATTTCTAGCTTCAGTGCTGATGTAGGAACAGCCGCCTCAGCTTGCCCTGAGCGAAGCCGAAGGGCCTGTCCAGTCGAGCGCAGCGAGGCGTTCCGGCTGCTAAACTACTGCCTTGCCTCCTCGCACAAAATCTCCGGAACCGAAGCCCGCCGCCGCGGCTGCAGCAGCACCCAAGTCCGCGCCATCATCCACCAAAGACCGCATCTTCCTGATCGACACCATGTCGTTCATCTTCCGCGCCTATCACGCCATGGCGCGGCAGCGCTCGATGTCCACAAAATCCGGCCTTCCCACTGCCGCGGTCTACGTCTTCGTCAACATGCTGCGCAAGCTGCGCGACGATTTCTCTCCTGCCTATCTCGCGGCCGTCTTCGATGTCGCCGCCAAGACTTTTCGCGACACTCAGGCCGAAGCCATCACGAAAGTTCGCAAGTTCGATATCAAGACTCAGACCTTTACCGAGATCGAATACAAAGGTTACAAAGCCAACCGCGCCGCCATGCCCGAGGATCTCGCGCAGCAGATTCCTTATATCCGCCGCGCTCTCGAAGCCTACCGCATCCCCATTCTCGAACTCGCCGGCTTTGAGGCCGACGATGTCATCGGCACCCTCGCCCGCAAAGCGGCCGCCGCCTCGTACTGCGTCTATGTCGTCTCCAGCGACAAGGACATGATGCAGCTCGTCAGCGATGATGTTCAGATTCTCAATCCTCCCAAAGACAATCTCGTCTGCGATGCCGCCAAGGTCGAAGAAATTCTCGGCGTCCCTCCCGAGCGCGTCATCGATATCATGGCCCTGCGCGGCGATACCATCGACAATATTCCGGGCGCTCCCGGCATCGGCGATAAAGGCTCCGTCGAAATCATCAAGCGCTTCGGCACCGTCGAGCAGGCCCTCGACCGCGCCGCCGAAGTCGAGAAGAAAACCTACCGCGAATCTTTACTGAACAATCGCGACATCATTCTCTTCAGCAAAAGCATGGCCACCATCGACACTAATGTTCCCGTAGAGTTCAACGTTGAAGCTATGCGTGCCGGCGAGCCCGATCTCGATCTCCTCCGCCAGCTCTTCACCGAACTCGAATTTACTTCTCTGCTGAAAGAAATCTTGCCGCAGGTTCAGGTGACGGAAACTCATTACACCGAAGCCAACTCCGCGGCCGATATCGACAGCGTCGTTCGTTCTCTCGCTTCTGAAGGTGCACTCGCAATCGCCGTGGAACTGGATCAGGCCAAATCGCTCACCGAAGACGAGGACGAAGCCGCTGTCGAAGAGCCCCAGGAAGCGATGTTACCTCTCACCGATGGCTCGCCATCCTCGGCACCCGAGCCCGCTTCGAGCCGCATCGCCATCTCCGGGACCGCAGGTTCAGCCGCCATCGTGAAACTCGATTCCCCCGCTGCCGTTCCGCTCCGTTCCATTCTTGCCAGCGCTTCCACGCTCAAGACAGTTCACGATTACAAGGCCGCGATCCACGCGCTCGATCCCCTCGGCATTCATCTGCAAGGTGTGCGGCACGATCCCATGCTGTATTCCTATCTGCTCGATCCCACCTATTCCTCGCACCGCCTCGCCGATGTCGCGCTCCGTCGCTTCAATCTCAAGCTCGGAGGCGATCTTGCCGAAGCCGCCGACGTCACTGGCCGGCTCGCCACTGCCCTCGGCGAGGAAGTCAGACAGGGAGGATTGACGAGGCTCTACGAAGAAATCGATCTGCCGCTCGTCCCCGTGCTCGCCCGCATGGAGCAGGCCGGGGTAAAAATCGACACCGCCGCCCTCGCCAGAATGTCGTCTGAACTCGAACGTGAAATCGACGTGAAGGCAAAAGAAATCTACGAAGCCGCGGGCATGGAGTTCAACATCGGTTCCCCCAAGCAACTCGGCGACGTTCTGTTCAACAAGATGAATCTGGCCAAGCCCGTGAAATATGGTAAAGGCCGCGTCATATCGACAGCCGTCGACGTTCTCGAAACCCTCGCCGAGGATCATCCCATCGCCCGCATGGTCCTCGACTATCGCCAGCTCACAAAATTAAAGTCCACTTACGTCGACACTCTGCCCGCGCTCATCAATCGCTCCACCGGACGCTTGCACACCACCTTCGGCCAAACCGGAACCGCGACCGGACGCCTTTCTTCCGCGAATCCAAATCTGCAAAACATTCCCATCCGCACCGAGCTTGGACGCGGCATTCGCGCCGCCTTCATCGCCGAGCCCGGCCACGTCCTGCTCACCGCCGATTATTCGCAGATCGAACTCCGCCTCCTCGCGCACTTCTCGCGCGATCCACTTCTCGTCGAAGCCTTTCGCCGCGGCGACGACATCCACACCCTCACCGCCTCGCAAGTCTTTGGCGTGCCACCGCTGATGGTCACCCCCGAGCATCGCCGCGCCGCCAAGGTCGTCAACTTCGGCATCGTCTACGGCCTCTCGCCCTTCGGCCTGTCGCAAAATCTCGGCATCGAACCCGCCGAAGCCAAGCAATTCATCGCCAACTATTTCGAGAAGTACAAAGGCGTCCGCGCCTTCATCGACAAGACGCTGGAAGAAGCCCGCCGCGACCTGAAAGTGAAAACCCTCCACGGACGCGTCCGCCCCATCCCCGATATCAACAGCAAGAACGCTAATCAGCGCGGCTTCGCCGAACGCACGGCGGTCAACACGCCACTCCAAGGCACCGCCGCCGACCTGATCAAAGTAGCGATGATCAGCATTGACGCAGCGCTGCAGGGACGCAACCTGAAGTCTCGCATGACCCTTCAAGTCCACGACGAATTGGTCTTCGAAGTCCCGGAAGAAGAAATAGAAGAAATGAAATCCCTGGTCCGCGAGCAAATGGAAAAAGTCCAAGCGCTCGCCGTCCCGCTCCTCGTAGAAATGGAAGTAGGCCCCAACTGGAGAGATCTGGATTAACCGGGTGCCCCGTCCTTGTCTCTGCGTTCTTTGCAGAGACAGGGCGGGGATTTTGACCGTCCTCACAGATCGGAGTCAGCAAAAGGCACGGCGACGATCTGAAATTCATCAATTCAGCCGCCCCCCGCGACCCACCCCACCACTCCCGCCCCCAAAATCAACCACGCCGAATTGACCTTGAACCGCAATATCGCAATCACGCTGACAACCAGAATCGAAACCGTAAGCCAATCGGTAACCGAAGCCTTCCCCAACTGCCACGCAACAACCGCGATCAAAGCCAGTGACCCGACCACCACTCCATCCAACACCGCTCCCGCCGCCGGCGATCGCCGGATCTTCGGAATCACAGGTCCGCTGATCGCGACGAACACAAATCCCGGCAGAAAAATCCCGAGAGTCGCAAGCAATGCGCCCGGCAAGCCACTTACTAGATACCCAATAAAAGTCGCTGTAGTGAACACCGGACCCGGTGTAAATTGCCCGACCGCCACTGCATCGATCAGTTGTTTTTCCGTCAACCAATGCAGGTGATCGACAAACTCTGATCGCAGGAATGCCAGCAGCACATAGCCGCTCCCGAATACGACGGAACCGATCTTCAGAAAGGAGAGGAACAAACGTCCCAGGCGGATCGGCGCGACCGCGGCAACTGCGAGCGCTGTCAGACTCACCGGCGAAAACATCTTCGTCAAAGCGATCCCGCAGAGCGCGACCGGATTGCGTTTACTCTTCTGCCACCACCACGCAATCCCCGAACTGACACCCGCAAACGCCAGCACCAGCAGCGGGCTCACGCCCACAAAATTCAGCACCGCCGATGCGACACCGATCAAACCCAGCACCCAAGTTTTCGCAGCCGTTTTCCCCAGCTTCCAGAGTGCTTGCAGAATGACCGCAATCACTGCCGGCTTGATCGCGCGCAGGATTCCTTCCGCCTGTGGCAGCGCACCAAAACGCACGTACGCGGCCGCGATCAACGACACCAAAATTGCCGCGGGAATAATGAAACAACAACCCGCAATCACCAGACCGCTCCATCCCCGAAGCGAACGGCCAATAAAAATGCCGACTTCGGTTGAACTCGGCCCAGGAATCAAACTGGCCGCGGCCACGCGGTCAAGAAAATCTTCTTCCGTAATCCAACGCCGTTTGCGGACGAACTCATCTTCCATCATCGCGATGTGCGCCGCCGGCCCACCAAACGCAATCATCCCCAACTTCAGAAAAACGAACGCCAACTCGGAGAGTGAAACCTGATCCTTGTCCTGCGGGCGAGTAACAGGCGATTCAGTCAAGTGCGTTTTCTCTGTTCAGGCTCCGCGCCGCAGCTCTACACCCCGAGCCTCTTCTGAATCTCCCCTGCAATCCCCGCCGTCAGCGACCGCATCTTCTCCTCTGATTCCGCCTCCACCATCACCCGCGCCAGCGCCTCCGTTCCGGAATACCGCACCACGATACGCCCGTTTCCATCCAACTCGCGCTCCGCAGCCTCAATGGCTCTCCGCACCTCCGGCACATTCGCAAACGGAATCTTCTCCCGCACTCGCACATTCTGAATCTTCTGCGGAAACACTTTCAAGTCGCTCACCAAGTCCGCGAGCGTCTTCCCGGAACGCACAATCACATCCATCACCCGCAACGCAGTCAGCAGACCGTCGCCCGTCGTCGCGTCGCCGTCGCGAAAAATAATGTGACCCGACTGTTCCCCGCCCAGAGTCGCACCCAGCTTCAGCATCTCTTCCAGCACGTACTTATCGCCCACATTCGCCCGTAACATCTGAATGCCCGACCTCTTCAGCGCGATCTCCACTCCCATATTCGACATCGTCGTTGCCACCACGGTTGATCCGTTTAACTTCCCGCGAGCCTGCAGATCCCGCGCCGTAAGCAGCAACACACCATCTCCATTCACTACGCGGCCCGCAGCATCGCAAAACAGAGCGCGGTCCGCATCGCCATCAAAGGTCACGCCCAGATCAAACTTCCCGCCAGACTCTGCCACCGCCTTACCCAACGTCTCCGGATGAAGGGCCCCGCACCCGTCATTAATATTTCTTCCGTCCGGCGTCACGTGCGTAAACGTTGCCTGGATTCGCAAGCTGGCAAACAATTCCGGAGCCTCTGCCGTGGCCGCTCCGTTCGCGCAATCCACCAGCACGCGCAGCCCGCTCAGGTCCGATCCCACGCTTCCTGCCAGCGACTCGATATACGCCTTGCGTAGCGCCGTTTCGCCCGGCAGCGAGGGCCCGGCAATCCTAAGCGCAGTGTCATCCGCTGCGCCTGGCTTCGCCAGCAGCGCGAAGATTTCTTTTTCAATGGCCAGCTCCCGCTCATCGGTGAGCTTAAATCCGTCGCCGGAAAAAACTTTGATCCCGTTATCCGTCCACGGATTATGCGAGGCAGAAATCACCACCCCCGCCGAGAACCCGCGCGTTCGCGCCAGATACGCCACCCCCGGCGTAGTGATCACGCCTGCGCTGTGCATGTCCACACCGACCGCCGCCATCCCGGCAGCCACACGATCCGCAATCCACCCGCTGGATTCACGCGTGTCCTGCCCCATCACCGCCTTCGCCTTCGACGTGTTGCGCACCAGATCGTGCCCGAGCGCGCGCCCAATCAAATACGTGCTTTCCGCCGTCAACGGAAATTCCCCGGCGACTCCCCGGATTCCGTCGGTGCCAAACAACTGCCTGCCCTGATTGCTCATAAATTGTGCGAATTCCTGCGAAGCGTTGCAGTGCGAATCGAAGACCTGAGAATACTCAATCGAGGATGATAAACGACAATCGCGAAACTACAAGATCAATGCCCGTTTTCCGCAGGCGCAGCTTTTCCCATGATCACCGTCACCCGCACCGCCGTGGGCTGCACCACCTGTACCAGCGGATCCGCAACGTACACATTCGTCACGAACGTGGCCTGGGTTGTGGTTCCAGAAGCGTCAATAGGATCGGTCGTCGCCGCATCCATCGTCTCCACATGATGCTGCGGCCCGGTGATCGTGATCCTCTCCGGATCGACCAGCACCTTGACAATCTGTTCTCCCGCCAGGAAGTTTCCTGTAACCCGCGGACGAATCTCCACATCGCGCGTCAGCCGCATGTCGAAGCTGAGGTGCACCTGCCCCGGCACCACTTGCACCACATGCAACTCCCGTTGATGCCGAATCTGTTGCGCCGTCAAATCGAAAGTGCGTTCGCCCGGCTTGGCGTCTCCCAGCTCAATTTCCGCATGGATATCCGCCGCAGTCAGTTGCCGGATTATCCGCTCTGGCCCGCGAACACGAATCTGCGCCTCCGGTATGGTGATCGAACTGATTTCCAGATGCGGCGGGACATGCTGGAATTCTATGGGTACATGCACGGCCACTTCCGCTGACTCCTGATCCGGCGAAATTGCCAGCCAGAGCCCCGTCGCAATCACCAGCGACAGAATCTTCAGCCAGAAATTATGCAGCACCCAGCGACGCAGGAAGCCCATCACAGTGGCCGCTCCAATTCCGAATCCGACTCTCCGTCCGCGCTGATCTGCGCGCTTGTCCGCAGCGGCGTCTCCGTTGCCCCATCCGATTCCTCATTTTGCGCCACGACCGTCGGCAATGTCACCGGTGACATGTACCGCCGCAGCTCGCTGCTCAAGTGCTCGCGCAATTGCTCCACCGTCAGATCCCGCTCAATTTTCCCGCCCACCGCCATGCTGATCGCGCCCGTCTCTTCCGATACAATCACCGCGATCGCGTCCGTCTCCTCCGTAATTCCAATCCCCGCCCGGTGCCGCGTTCCCATCTGCGTCGAGAGCACCGGATTCATCGACAGCGGCAGAAAACAAGCCGCCGCCGCCAACCGGTCCTTCTGGATGATGACCGCGCCATCGTGCAACGGCGCACTCGGCCGGAAAATCGTGGCCAGCAGATCGTAAGAGAGCTTCGCGTCCATCGCGACGCCACTCTCGATATAGGTTCGCAATCCAATCTCGCGCTCAATCACCATCAACGCGCCCGTCTGATGCTGTGAAAATAAGTTCGCCGCCAGCACGATATCGTCGTAGGAATCCCCCTCCACCGTCGACCCGCGCAGAAAGCTCACCCGCCGTCCCACGTCCGAGAGCACATGCCGAATCTCCGATTGGAAAACCACGATCAGCGCGAACACCACGTACGGCAGCAAATGGCTCACCAGCCAGTTCAACGTGACCAGCTCGCCGATCCGCGCCAGGTAAAATGCCACTGCCACCGCGGCCAACCCGGCCAACATCGGGGCCGCGCGCGTTCCCCGGATCATCACCAGCACTTCGTAAATGATCAACGCCACCAGCAGAATGTCGAGCACGGTAAACGATACTCTCGACCATGGCGCCGTCAGTTGCGTCACTGCTCCGTCCCCATTCGAGGAATTTAGAACCCTGGAACCCTACATTCTAATGCTAGTAAGAACTAGAGAGGCTTGTCATCCTGAGCCAGACGCTTTTGTCTCGCTACCTCACTTTGTAGTTCCGACTTCACGATGATTGCCTCTTTTGTTTCCCCGCATCTCCACTGGCTTTGTTCACCGTTGCCCGAATCTCCCCTCGCGCCACCCGCGCCCTGATCTCACTGCCCGGTCTCACTTGCTCCGCATCCTTCACTAGGTTCCCATCGCCATCAAACACCAGCGCATACCCTCGCTCCAGAATCGCCAATGGGGAAAGCATCTCCAGCGCCCTGCCCATGCGCTCCGCGCGCACTCGATACTGCAGCAGCAGATTGCGCATCCCCGCCGCCAATGCCGCGGTTGCCGCCTCCAGCTCTCCCCGCATTCCCCCCAGCACTCGCCGCGCATCGTAATGCCGTACCGCCGCTGCCACCGCTTCCCAACGACGCCGCAACCGCTCCAGCAGTTGGCGCTCGCCGCGTTCCAGCCGGTAAGTCAAATCATCTAACTTCTGTTGCCGCTGCCGGATCAAATCCATCATCCGCGCAAACGCCCCATGCTGTGCCCGTTCGGTCAGCGCATGCCGCGCTTCCAGAAGCCGGCGCTCCATCGCGCGCACCAGCCGCTCCCGCACGGCTTCTGCCTGGTTCTCCACTTCCACTCGCGACCGGATGACCAACTCCGCCGCCGCCGAAGGTGTAGGCGCCCGCAAGTCAGCCACAAAATCCACAATGGTGAAGTCTGTCTCATGCCCTACCGCGGAAATCACCGGAATCTCCGACGCCGCTACCGCCCGGGCCAACGCTTCATCATTGAAAGCCGCCAAATCTTCCGCTGACCCTCCGCCCCGCCCCACGATAATCACTTCCACGTTGCGGCTCTGGTTGAAATACCGCACGCCCGCCGCCACTTCGGCCGCCGCTGCATCGCCCTGCACCTGCGCCGGATAAATCACCGCGTTCACCGTATGATGTCGCCGCTGCAAAATGTTCAGGATGTCGCGCAGCGCCGCTGCCTGCGGCGAAGTCACAATTCCAATTCGCGCCGGCAACGTCGGAATCGCTTTCTTCCGCTCCGCCGCAAACAATCCTTCCGCTTCCAGCTTCGTCTTCAGTTGCTCGAACGCAACCTGCAATCCGCCCGCGCCCTTCGGCTCCAGATACTCCGCAGCAATCTGCAATTCGCCGCGATCTTCATAAATGGTCACGCGCCCGCGCACCACCACCTGCATCCCATCCTCGGGACGAAACCGCAGCAGCCGTGCCGCCGACCGGAACATCACCACGCGGATCTGCGCGTTCCCATCTTTCAGCGTGAAATAAAGATGCCCCGAATCGGGCGCGCGAAAATTCGAGATCTCACCTTCCACCCACGCATCGGAATACTCTCGCTCCACGTGCGCGCGAACCGCCGCAACCAGCCCGCGCACAGTCCACACCCGCCGCTCCGGCGGCTGAAACTTCAAGCCGAGCTGATCCCTGGTCACCATCCGATTACAAGGAGTCTAGAACAGATTTCGTGCCGGTGAGATGTCTAATGGAAGATTGCCCGTGTGGAGCGGACACTCCTGTCCCCTGCCTTTGACTCTGCCCTTGAATTGATTCGCCCCGTACCCTGAAGCTGAACGGCGCGGCCCGGAGCCGCGCCGCTCGTCAGTTCCTACGGAATCGCCCGTCTTTGCGAAGCCGAATCCGTCTCTTCGATTGCCGCCGTCGCCTTATCCGCACCAGCCCCGGCCGGCGCAGCGTGCCCCGCATCCGCTTTGTCAGAAAGCAGCCCGAACGCGCCCACTCCATTCGTCGTACCCACATACACTTTGCCGTTGATGATCATCGGCGTGATGTACTTGTTCCCCGCGCCAAAATGATCCCGCCCGCCCGCCGCCTGATTCGTGTTGTAGATCTCCACCAGGGTTTTTGCGTTGTAGGCGTGCAGCACCGCGGGATTCGTATTCTCGGCCGCCCACACGATCGTATTCGAACCTTTGTTGGACGAAATGCTGGGGGTGGCTCCCGGATATCCGAAGCTGTTGTTCGTCTTAGCCACCGGAGTCGTCAACAGCTTCGCATCCTTGAATTCGAATTCAAGAATCGGCTCACCCACCGGACCGTAATAAAGCCGTCCATTCGCATATGCTGGCATCGACCAGATTCCCCCCGGCAGCGCGCCAGAAAGTTCCTGATAATTGCCATTGCTCTTCGGGTTGAACTTTCCCATGGATTCGCGATTCACAATGTACAGGTTGGTATCTTTACCCGCGCCCACCGCCAGATTCCACGTGTTGCCCGAACCATCCTTCATCGGTGGCAGCAACAGCGCTCCGCCTGATCCCAGGTCCACATCGCCATTACTTTCCTGCACTCCGTTATCCATCTCGAAATAGTCCGCGACCGCCAATCCACCCGAAGTTGTGAGCCGTATAAACGCGTTGCCGTAGTCACCGCTGTCAGGGAATCCGCCAGAAGTCAAAGTCGTATCGAACACTCCGTTCGCGTCCAGGAAAAATATGTTGCCGCTTCCGTCCGCCGTCAGCCCCGCGCCCGATCCCCAGATCGCACCCTCGTTTCCGTTAGGCGTTACATTGATGACCGTTTTCTGCGCCAGCGTCGTTGCGTTATAGCCCATCACCCAGCCCGTATACGGCCGGATGTCGCAATGCGATGCCCACGTCAGATAAACCGTTTCCCCTGCCAGCAACAGCCCGGAACGCTCCTTATATTGCGCTGGATCGAACACTACATTCCCTCCGGAACTGTTGTCGCCAGTGCCGGGATATTTTGCCGTAATCGTGACTGGACCGTTGTACAGCTCCTTGCCAGTCGTCGCATCCAGTGCGTGCAGCCGCTGAAAATAATCGCCCGAAGAATTTTTCGACATGGCCACCGTATAAATCACGCCATTCGATCCCGTTGGCCGTCGGATCACAGGCGTCGACGTGATCCCGATCTTGTGGCGTGACCTGGCTGCAGCCCCGATCGTCCGAAGGTGTTTCTCCCGCCCCGAGCGTGCTGATGTTCCAGATCCCACCGCCCGTATCGGCGTCGAATGCATAAACCGAATCGTTTTCCGTCACCACAATCAGTAGGTTGTGCGTGCCGCTGCCCGGGATCGGCACCGCCGACAAATACAAAGGTTCGCCATCCACCAGCCCATCTACCGTCACCTCAAACAGCTTCCCAAACGAAGCGGAGTTCACATTGCTGAGCGTCAGCGTCGTCTCCGCCGCATTCAGCCCGGTACGCGCGTTATTGTTGTGATAGGTAAGAACGTTTTGCGAGAATGCGGCTGGGACCATGCAGGCGACGAAAAACGAGGACAGAACAAACCGGAGCACCGAAACTTTGGGGGACGTCACGACGAACCTCCTCGGGATATAGGACCTCTTCGGCGCGGAGCCGCGCCGAAGTTGTGAAGCGTGGTAGTTAGTTGCGGAAACGGGTACAAACGCAATCGCGGGAAGATGTAATATTTTTCGAGTCTTCCCTGTAGCGCTCAGGGTGTTGCCATTATTGGCAAAGCGCGCGCGGTTGGAAAGACCTCGTTAGTACATCCAGTCCACATCTGGAAGGACAAGAGCGCCCATGGCCGATTTCGGAAAACTGCTGGTGCTCCTGGGTCTGGTCCTCGTCGTGGCCGGCATCGTCCTTATCCTGCTCGGCCGCACCCACGTTCCCCTCGGCCGCTTGCCCGGCGACATCTTCTACCGCGGCAAGAACACGACCGTCTACTTTCCCCTCGCCACATCGCTGCTAGTAAGCGTCGTGCTTTCCCTTGTGCTGTATCTGATCAGCCGCTTCCGGCGATAGGAGCCGTTTCCGGAGTGCGTTTTCCAAGAATGGGATGTTGAGTGAAATTGCCTGGTAGCAACAGTTACTTCGCAACTCGGCCGGAAGCCAAAAAGAAAAGTCGCCGGCGAAAGGCGGCTTAGTTGACCGTTTCCAAGTGACTCACGGTGTTGTCACGGTGAAACTAGTGGTAGTGGTCACAGTTCCGCCGGGAGTAGTGATCTGGATCTTGCCAGTCTTGGCATTGGCCGGGACGGTGGCGGTCACCTGAGTGTCGGAATCAACAGCGACTGTGGTCGCAGTCGCACCAGCAAACGTGACCGACGTGGTCTGCGTCAGGCTGACGCCCGTGATTGTTACCTGAGTGCCGACTGGCCCGCTCGGCGGGGCGAAGCTCTTTATTTGAGGAATTACTAGGAAAGCGGCATTACTCGACAAAGTAGTGCCAGGCGTTGTGACCGTGACTGCACCTGTTGTCGCGCCCGCGGGAACTGTGGCGGTAATTTCCGAGCTAGAGGCGACCTTGAACGTTGCGGCGGTGCCGCCGAAGCTGACGATGGTGGCTCCGGTCAGACTTGTTCCCAGGACGATGACCTTAGCCCCGACCCGGCCCGACATGGGCAGCGTTTTCACAAACGGCTCCAGCCCCGTAGCAAGACTGAAGATTGTGCCATCGCGATTCGCGCCGCCGTTGGTTGTCGTCCCGTAGAAAGTACCGTTCGTAGCTTGAAGAAGAGCGCCAGAGGGATTGCTCCCGTCGGTGTAGTCGAAACCGTGCAGCGTGGTTAGTTGGCCCGCGGGAGTGATTTCGAAGACTGTTCCGGAACCGCTCTCTCCAGCGCTGGCGTAGGTTGTCCCGTAGAAGTTCCCGTCGGTCGCTTGGATCAATGTTGAATAAGGTAGGGTGCCGTCAGGGCAGCCAGGCTGGGTGCAAAAACTGTACAACGAAGTAAACTCCCCAGCGGGGGTAATTTCAAAAGCTGTGCCGCCGTCCCCGCTTCCACCGTAACCCGTGGTCCCATAAAGGATTCCGTTCGTTGCCTGAACCAGTCCTCCCCTAGGAGTGGCCCCATCTGTAGTGTCAAAACTGTGCAGCGTGGTTAATCTGCCCGCAGAAGTGATCTTGAAGACTGTCCCGGCACCGCTCGCCCCGCCGTTCGCGGTTGTCCCGTAGAAGTTGCCATCACTGCCCTGGATCAGGCCAGATGGGTAGGCGCCGTCGGGGCAGGTAGCCTGAGTGCAGAAGCTATACAGAGATGTGAACTTTCCGGCAGGGGTGATTTTGAAAACCGTCCCACCGTTGCCGCTTCCACCGTAACCCGTGGTGCCGTAAAAGTTCCCGTTGGTCGCCTGCAGTAGTCCTGCCTCAGGAGAGTCTCCATCTGTAACGTCAAAACTGTGCAGCGTGGTTAGACTGCCGGCGGAAGTGATTCTAAAGACCGTGCCATATGCCCCGCCCACGGACGTGGTCCCGTAGAAATTCCCGTCACTGGCTTGCAACAGTCCCGCTTCTGGGTAGCTGCCGTCAGCGCAGTTCGCTTGAGAACAAAAACTGTAGAGTGTTGTGAGCTTGCCACTTGGGCCGATTTTGAAAACCGTGCCGATGAATTGGGCTCCGCCGTAGGTGGTTGTCCCATAAAAATCGCCGTCGGTGCCTTGGACTAAGCCGCCCAGCGGGACGTCGCCGTTCGTTTCATCGAAGCTTAACAAACTGGAGAAGGTGGCCTGCGCGGGAGATCCGATCACCGTCGCCATACAAAACGCCACGGCGATACAAGCCATTTTCCATGAGCTAAGTTTATTCATAATGGATTCTTTCGGTCTGCGTGCTTACGCAAAAGTAAATAGCTCACCCACTAGGAGTGGCCGCTCGGTTTTTGGGGGAAATGCCTGGAGAGTTGGGCTATAACCGCCGACCCGGCACAAATTATCGGCTTCGGAGGAAATCCTGTCAATAGTCGGTTTTTGTACACGTTTGGCACGGTGTGGGGAGTCGTAACATAGGATAACTGCCGTAACATCTCCATTACACTCAGTGATCTGAACGGGGAGCGGCCAATCTCAATGAGTGTAATCGCCTGATTACGTCAGTCATCTCCGCAGTGCGTCAAACGCCAGTTCCGAGAATTATGATGGCTTTGTGAATCTTGGGGAGAAAATCCTTCTCGGTTGTCTATTGGGAGCTTGGCTGATTCCAATAGGATTGGCTTGGCCGCAAAGACGAGTCAGTCCTTTATGGGCATGGGCAAGAATTGTGGCTGCATTGTGGATGTTTTCCGTTTTGGAACTGATGGTCTGGCTTCCGCAAGCGCGGACTTCGGATTGGTGGCTTGGTGCAGGCGTCGGCTTGTATATCGCGCGATCTTTCGTAAGGCGAAAGCCAGCGCCCGAAAATTCAGAACGAACGTAGCGTTCCAAAAACGCTCACTCCCCTCATTCATTTGTTGAAAAATCCCGATTACACTCACAATCAGTTCCTTCTCGTATACTTCACGACAAGACCCTGGCACCGTGGCGTCGGAGGAATGATGGAGTATCTACTTGTCCTGAACGATTCACCATACGGAAGTCAGCGTACCTACAACGCACTCCGCTTGGCCGGCGCTCTGGCGAAGGGCGCAACCATGGAAGTCTCCATTTTCTTATTGGGCGACGGGGTGGTCAGCGGATTGCGGATGCAATCCCCGGCAGACGGGTCCTATAACGTTCAGGAAATGCTGCGGCTTTTGGCTGCGCAAGGTGTCTCAATCGGTGCCTGCCGCACTTGTTTGGAGGCGCGTGGGATTGACGATGCCTCGCTCGTCGCTGGCATCAAGCGCCGCACCCTGGACGACCTTCGCGCTTGGACAGAGGAAGCAACGAAGGTGTTAGTGTTCTGATCGGACAGTCGGAGTCCGCGCCCCAAAAGATCGAACATGCACAATTCCCGGCTCCGACGCCCACACCTTGCACGCCGTGCCGGAAGTTTCGGAAACTGGACCTTTCAACCGAACAGAACTGACACACCTCAATTGGCGCAAAATCGCGATTACACTCATTGACCTCGACCAGGGCTGAGTTGGATTCTCAATGAGTGAAATCGCCTGTTCTCGTCAGCTATGTCGCGGTCCGTTCGCGTATAGTGTTTTCGGGCGCAGGTCCGATGTGTGATGATTCGGCGCTCTAATCTCGGTGTGCGGGTTTACCGTGGCTGCCAAAGTCCGCTTTCAGACATCCGACAAGAACATTGCTCGGCTGGAATTGTTTGAGCAGCAAGGCGTCTTGATTGAGTGCGGCAGTTGCGGCAAGTGCGCGACGATCCATCGAATCGAGACCCTAGACACTATTCCCACGACACGGGCGGCTACAGCTTCCTGTCACCATTGCGGAAAGACGTGGCGTCTGCCATATACCTACAATTCACTCCCGCTGTGGCTTTCGACGAACCACCGAGGCAAAAACCTCTGGGCCTTGAATGACTCCCATCTAAAGTGGCTGGAAGAGTTCATCGGGGCCGATGTCCGAGAAGATGAGCTCGGTGGGAGCAGCGCATTACATGCAATCCTTCCCCGTTGGATGACTGCCTCCAAAAACCGGAACGACGTCATGAAAGGCCTTGCTCGTCTTCGCCGGAGGCTTGAGGCGGAACGATCCTGAACTGATCGTTGGCATAATATCGCGATTACACTGATTGACTCGAATAGCCTGGGCGCGAGGTCCTCTCTCCCGAATCCCAAAACCCTAGGTTGGCACCCAGGACCCTCAGCCCTGCCCTTTCTAACCCGAGTGCTACAATCCCTCGCATGCACCGCTGTTTCTTCCTCTGCCTCGCGATCCTCGCCGTCCAGGCGGTCGCTCCCGAAGTTGAAATCACCGCCGAGCCGCATCACCACCTCGCACTTGAAAACAAATCCGTCCGCGTCTTCAACGTCGACGTTCCTCCCCACACCGACACCCTCATGCACTGGCATCGCCACGACTACATCTACGTCACCCTCGGCGACACCGAAGTCGTCAACGCCGTCAAAGACAAACCTCCCGTCACCGTCAAGCTTCGCGACGGCGAAACCCACTTCTCGCCCGCCACCTTCGCCCACATCGCGCGCAATCTTACCGACCAGACCTTCCGCAACGTCACCATCGAAATCCTCGAAGACGAATCCCTCCGCCACTCCACCGCTCACTGGGAGGAAGACCGCGGCCTCGAAACCTTCCACGGTGGCACGCAGGAAATTCTTTTCGTCAAAGACGGAATTCGCGCCTCGGAATTCGAAGTCCAGCCCGGCGGAATTGTCCCCATGTACCACCACAATGGGCCGCACCTCCTGGTCGCCGTCACCGACCTCGATATCCGCAGCGACGTCGTTGGTATGGGCGCCATGCCCGGCCACTTCAAATCCGGCGAGTCCAAATGGCTGCCCGGCAACTACTCGCACACCATCACCAACACAGGCACCCATCTCGCCAAATTCGTAACCCTGGAATTCCCCTAAAGAAGATTTGTCATTCCGACGCGCGAGCGCCAGCGAGACAGGAGAAATCCGCTTTGTCGAGCTGAGCGGCACGGCGAGGGCAACTGGCCCAGCCCCGCTATAATTCCCCATCTCTCTCTCACTCCATCTCGCCTCCGCAAACTTCCCCGTCTATCTCCACTTCGGCCGCTACATCATCCACCCTCACATCTTCTTCGAAACTCTCGCTTACTTCATTGCCTTCCGCGTCTACCTCTCGCTCCGCCGCCGCCTCGGCGATCCCATCTCCACTCCCATCCGTTGGGCCGTGATCGCAGCCGCCGTCGCCGGAGCTGCATTCGGCTCCAAGCTTGTCTTCTGGCTCGAAGATCCCGCACTCACCGCGCACAACCTGCGCAACCCCGCATATCTCATGGGTGGCAAGACCATCGTTGGCGCCCTCGTCTTCGGCCTGATTACCGTCGAGCTCATCAAGCGCTACATCGGACTCCGCCAGTCCACCGGCGATCTCTACGCCATCCCCCTCGCCCTGGGCATCGCCATCGGCCGCATCGGTTGCTTTCTCACCGGCCTTTCCGATAACACCTACGGCACCCCCACCACGCTCCCCTGGGCGGTTAACTTCGGCGACGGCATCCCGCGCCACCCCACGCAACTCTACGAAATCGTTTTTCTTCTCGCCTTAGTACCGATCCTCTACAAGATTCTCGCCCTCACCCCGAGCCACTGCTTCCTCCCCGGCGACGCCTTCAAGTTTTTCATGGTCTCCTACTTATCCTTCCGCCTCCTCTGCGACTTCATCAAACCCTATCCGCGCATCTTCCTCGGCCTCGGAGGAATTCAGTGGGCCTGCCTCCTCACCCTGCTGTACTATTCTCGCGACATCGTCCGTTGGTTGCGCTCGGCCTACTAGCTTGATGAAGGCAGAAGTGTGAAAACGCTCAGGACCATCTTCCTCTCGCTGGTCGCAATCGTGGCTTCGCTGGTTCTCGTGCTCTCGACGCTGTGCGCCTACGGCGGTGGCCTGAACGGCACCAAGGACCGTGGGTCCTACGTGCTCTGCGCCATAGTCTCGCTCGCCTTTGTGGTCGCGGCTATATGGGCAATCGCTAAGCTGAACAAAGAGCCTTAGCCTTTCATGGACCGTCACGCCTCCAACACGCTCCGCACTCTCGCCATCGTCGCCATCTCGATTGTCGTGATCATCGGCTCTCTCGGGCTGCTGCTCCTCGCCCTGTGTTTCGGAATGTTGGGCAACCTCGGAGGCAGTGGCCATCACGATCCTCAAGCCGTAAACCTCGTGATCGTTGCGCTGGCCGCCGCCGCTCTTCTCATCACCTTCGGCGTCTTCGGCGTCGCAAAATTAGCCAAGGGCATCATCCGCGAGTCGACCGTTCCCCCGCTCCGCTGGAACGTTCCCGGTGATCCTCACTCTCATGCCCCGGTCGACGCGTCTCCTGCGCCCCAAGCTCAACCGACGATTCCGCAACCTCCGCCCGCACCAACGCCAGCAATCCCATCAACCCTCCCTGCCTCACCGATACCCCAACCCTCCACCATCGACGTCGTCACGCATCTTTCGCCCGCCAGCCGGCGTGCGATTCAGCAACTCGTCCTCGCCATCGCCGTGCAAGTCGCCACGCAAGTGGTGCCCGTCGTCTTGGGATGGCGCTGGGCTCTCCGGACCGTGCCGGCCTACCATCAAGCTCTGCTGACCACGTTCCTAATGGCCTTGGCGACAAATCTCCCTTATCTCGTGCTCCTCGTTAGCCTTCTTTTCCGACCCAGCCGCCGCGCCTTCGCCTATTCCCTTGCTATTCCATCTCTCCTCCTTCTTTCCGGAATTTTCGGCAGCTCGGTCACGATTTTTTATGTCCTCCGCATGACCCACTCTCTCGCCTCCTTCCTGATGCTGGTCCCTTGGCTTCTCCATGCACTCATTCTCTATCTCGCCTGGAAAGCAATCCGCCTTACTGGAATCTTTCCCAACCCCGCCCGCATCCTCGTCGCCGCCGTGGTCGTCGTCGCCTACTACGCCCTGCTGCCGGTTCTTCTCTTACTTCTGCACTACTGGAAATTTTGAATCTCGCGCCGCCGGAGCGGGCCGCGTGCAGAAATTGACTGCTCTCACTTGCAGCCTTGCTTTACTATTCTCCAGACCTCGGGCTGGCCGCGATTCCACCCCGCGCTAACGAAAATTTTCATGGATCGTTTCGCCTCCAACACCTTCCGCACCCTCGCCATCATCGGCGTAGCTGTCTTCGTCATCGTTGGTTCTCTGCTTGTGCTTTTCATTGGCCTCTGCTTTCGCGCGCTCGCCAACGCCGGAGGTCGCGAACACTACGATCCCACGGGTACGGCGATTTTCTACGCCGCGATCGTCATCGACGCCTTCCTCGTGACCGGCGGCGTGGTCGGCATCGCCGCCATGACGCGCAGCCTTATTCGCAGCAACAAAAATAAAGATGGAGATGCTCAGGCTCTCGTCGCGCCCTACCCACTCCTGCCCAGCACCTCTCCACCAAAACCAGCCTCGCCCCATGTCACCCCGCCAAACGTCACCACTCCCCAAGCCCGCGCCGTCCCAGATGTCGCTACTCATCTCTCTCCCGCCAGCGCCGCCACCATTCAACGACTGGCTGCCGCCATCGCGGCCAAAATCGCTGCCGAAGTTGCGCTCGGCCTGGTCGGATGGAACGGAGCTCTCGGCTCGCCCAAGGCGCCATTCCCTCTCTACCAGTTCGGTTTCATGGCGTGGGGCCTGGCCGCCATCGCTCCTCACCTTGTCCTTTTGTACGCTCTCGCCCGCCGTCCCGGACGCACCACCTTCGCCTACGCTCTGGTCATTCCCTCCATCCATATTTTCTTCGGACTCTTCGGTCACTCGGCTTTCCTCGCCTTCGTTCTCCGTCCTGGCCAAATCGCCGCGCCCCTTCTCTCCATCATCCCGTGGATTCTCGACATGCTCATTCTCTATCTCGCCTGGAAAGCCATCCGCCAAACCGGAATCGAGCCCGATCCTTCCCGCCTCATCGTCGCCGCCGTCGTAATCTTCCTCTACACCAGCCTGCTCCCAGCTCTCGTATTCGTCCTGAACTATTTCCATCACTGAGTCCCAGTCTTCAGGGTGCCCCACTTCTCGCCTTTTTCGCGAGAAGCGGGATTCGCCAAACGGCAACTCAGTTTTCCGTCCTCTGTTGGAAAACTCACCCGCAAGCATTAAACTCGCCAGCACCTCGAAAGTAAGGTTTAGCCTATGCCGAAAACCCGCCCTTACCTCTTCTACGATGTCGCTCTCTCTATCTGCTCCACCTGCTACCGCAAGGTCGAAGCCAAAACCGTTTTTCAGGACGACAACGTCTATCTCCTCAAACGCTGCCCTCAGCACGGCTCCGAGCGCGTCCTCATCGCCGATGATATCGATTACTATCGCCGCTGCCGCGAAGTCTTCATCAAGCCTCCCGAGATGCCCCAGGTCTACAACACTCCCGTCAAATGGGGATGCCCCTATGATTGCGGCCTCTGCACCGACCACGAGCAGCACTCCTGCCTCACCCTCGTCGAGATCTGCGACTACTGCAATCTTCGCTGTCCCGTCTGCTATGCCGCCAGCGGCCCCGAGCGCCAGCAGTTCCGCACCCTCCCGCAAATCGAGAAGATGCTGGACGCCGTCGTTCGCAATGAAGGCCATCCTGACGTAGTCCAGCTCTCCGGCGGCGAGCCCACCATGCATCCCGATTTCTTCACCATTGTCGAAATGGCCAAGGCTCGCCCTATCAAACATCTGATGGTGAACACGAACGGAGTTCGCATCGCGCAGGAAGAAGATTTCGTGAAGCGCCTCGCCGACGTACGCGAAGATTTCGAAGTTTATCTCCAGTTCGATTCCTTCGAGCGCGAGCCATTAATGCAACTCCGCGGCGCCGATCTTCGCCGCATTCGCGAAGACGCCCTCGAAAAACTGAACCGCTACAACATCTCCACCAATTTAGTCGTGACGCTGAAGAAAGGTCTCAACGATCACGAGATCGGCAAGACGATCGACTTCGCCCTGCAGCAGCCCTGTATCCGCGGCGTCACCTTCCAGCCCATCCAAGACGCCGGCCGCCTCGAGTCCTGGATCCCTGATGCGACTGTAGATATCGGGGGTGCCCCACCCTTGTCGCGCACTTCGCGACAGGGTGGGGATGTTGACTTCCCCTCGATTGCCACGGACGACGAGAAGGGGGACGCCCGCGCTGGCAAGTTCGTCCGCAACTTCAATCCCGCCACCGACCGCCTCACCCTCACCGGAGTCCGCCGCAAAATTCTCGAACAAACCAATGTCTTCCGCCCCGAGGACGTCATCCCCGTCCCCTGTCATCCCGACTCCCTCGCCATGGCCTATGCCTTAAAGCTAAACGGCAAAGTCATTCCCTTAACCAGCATGATCCCGCCCGAAGTCCTCATCAACGGCGCCGCCAACACCATCCTCTACGAACAAGATCCCGCCGTCCGCACCAATCTCTTCAAACTCTTCGCCACCAACCACTCGCCGCGCAGCGGAGCCGGCACCCTCCGCGAACTTCTCTGTTGCCTTCCCAAAGTTTTCGTCCCCGACAACATCACCTACGAAAACATTTTCCGCATCATCATCATGCAATTCATCGACGCCCACTCCTTCGACGTCCGCAGCGTCAAGAAAACCTGCGTCCACATCGTCCATCCCGACGGCCGCCTCATCCCCTTCGACACCTACAACCTCTTCTACCGCGACGACCTGGAGCAGACGCGCCTCACCCCTCTGCGCCAAAACGCCGAGTCCGCCCTCGCCCCAATCTGACTGGCAGAGCATTGTCATCCTGAGGCCGCGGATTCGTCAGCGAATGCGGACGAATCCCAACGAAGGACCATGCAAATTCCGTAACCAGCTCCAGCTCGACCGGACTTTAGGATTTAATCTCAAACAATCTACAATCGGAACCTCCATGCGCCCCGCTCGCATCGCCGAATTGCTCGAGCCCTTCCTCTCAAACTCTTGTCATTCCGAATCGGGCCGAGGGCCCGGTGAGGAACCTGCTGTTCTGTCATCCTCGCAGCTCGATCGTATATCGACGTACATCGATCTACTGATCCA
The DNA here is from genome assembly GCA_963782835.1 of uncultured Acidobacteriaceae bacterium. Classification (GTDB taxonomy): domain Bacteria; phylum Acidobacteriota; class Terriglobia; order Terriglobales; family Acidobacteriaceae; genus Sulfotelmatobacter. The sequence continues at coordinate 79,839 of CAWALR010000014.1, forward strand.
CTGGAATTCTCGCATCAACCTCACCGCCATCCGCGAGCCAGAAGAAATCGTCACCCGCCACTTCGGCGAATCCTTCTTCGCTGCACGTCACCTCTTCCCAGAAAAAAACTTTCTCCAAGGGCATGCCCGGGAAGGACACGACTTCAGTCGTGCCAATGCAGATTCGCGACAGAATGGGGCTTTAGCCCCTGAGGTTCGCATCCGCCTCGCCGACCTCGGCTCCGGCGCCGGCTTTCCCGGAATACCGATCAAACTCTGGGCCCCCAGAATCGCCCTCACCCTCATCGAGTCCAACCACAAAAAAGCCACCTTCCTCCGCGAAGTCGTGCGCTCTCTTACATTGACGGACGTCGATATACAAAACGCACGTGCCGAATCCATCACGCAAACCTACGACGCGGTCACCCTCCGTGCCGTCGAGCATTTCGGAGACGCTCTGCGCGTCGCTGCTCGGCTCACGACTCCCACAGGCCGCCTGGCTCTCCTGATCGGCTCCTCGCAGGTAGACGAGGCCCACTCCACCTTGCCTCGGTCCGCCTGGCAAACACCCGTCCCCGTGCCTCACTCCCAATCCCGCATACTCCTCATGGGCACAGTGGCACCAGCAGTGTAAACAAGTGGGATGGAGCTTCAGTTTGCAACCGTTTGCTGATGCCATCGTGGATAATATTGCATAAAAGTGGGATGGTCTCATAATGAGACGATTCCTGACCGCAGTTTATTCCGATAAAATCGCATAGTGTTCCAATCGGAACATTAGAGAGTATGTTCCGATGGGAATTTCCCGTACGGCATGTTTTCGAACGTTCCAGTCGGAACACTAAGAACTTGATCCTACGGGCAACTTGCTTTGCGCAACTCGTTCTAATGTTCCGATCGGAACGTCAAATCCAAGCGATGACGTGCTCCGACGTTCCAGCTGGAACATTAAGTGCGGTTTTGCACAATCATTTCGTGTAATGCACAACATCTGACCTTGCATTCGAAATACGAACCGCTCTATTCTGCGAACAGCTCTGGCTCCTCGACAATTTATATGGGACGCGTCATCGCTGTTGCCAATCAGAAGGGCGGCGTGGGCAAGACTACGACCGCCATCAATCTAGCCGCGTCCTTCGCGGCTGCCGAAGTGAATACTCTACTCATTGATTGTGATCCGCAATCGAATGCATCAAGTGGACTTGGCCTGGTGAAAGATCCGGAACGCATCTCAACGTATCACCTCCTGATGGGCGCAGCCTCTGGCGAGGAGGCGCTCGCCGTGACAGAGCTCGAGCAGCTCTGGATCATTCCTTCGCACAAGAATCTCATCGGCGCAAATATTGAGCTGGTCGAGGCCGAGCGCCGCGAGTATCGATTGAAAGAAGCGATCGCGCCACTGCGCGATCGCTTCCAGTACATCGTCCTGGATTGCCCGCCAGCCCTCGACTTGCTCACGCTCAACGCGCTAGTGGCAGCCGACTCGGTTCTCATTCCGATGCAGGCGGAATATTTTGCGCTGGAAGGCATCAGCGAGCTCCTGGATACAGTAGAGCGAATCCGCGCGGAGCTGAATCCGGGACTTGAAATCGAAGGTGTAGTGCTCACCATGCTGGATGAGCGGACCAATCTGGCGCAGCAGGTGATCGCTGAGCTGAAGAAATTTTTTGGGGAGAAACTGTGTGCGGCGACTGTGCCGCGGAACATACGGCTGGCGGAGGCGCCCAGCCATGGGAAGCCGGCACTGATGTACGATCCGCGATCGAAGGGGGCAGAGAGCTACATACGGCTGGCGAAGGAGCTGCTGGGGCGGCATATGGCGGCCGTGGGCGAGACCGAGCCGGCGAAGAGCGCCTAAATAATACATCGATGTACGTCTATGTATATATCGATGTAAATGTATACATATTCGGCGTCAGGGGAAAGAATCTATGACGACAGTGGCGGTAGAGAAGCATGACGAAAAGCCGGAGAAGCGAAAGGCTTTGGGGCGAGGCCTGGCATCTTTGTTGCCGGGGCCGCGAGTGGTTGCCAGTACCGAGCCGCGAGTACCGAGCCCCGAGCAGGAGATCCCTCCGTCTACAACGGACGCGAAGCATGGCGCACTCGCAGTTGAGGAGCCGCCGTCCGAAGTAATTTCGATTCAGGCGCAGGCGGTGAATCATCACATGGTGTCGCCGCTCGCGGTGGAGCTGATCGAGAAGAATCCCTACCAGACGCGGTATGTGTTTGATGAGGAGCAACTGCAGGAGCTGGCGGATTCGATCAAAGAGAACGGGGTGGTGCAGCCAGTGGTGGTGCGTCCGGCGGAGGAAGAAGGACGATTCATCCTGGTGCTGGGTGAGCGGCGGCTGCGCGCGTCGAAAATCGCGGGACAGCGAACGATTCCGGCGATCGTGCGCCGGCTTTCGCCGCAGCAGGCGGCGGAGATGACCGTGCTCGAGAATGTGCAGCGCGAGGATTTGAATCCGCTGGAGCAGGCCGAGGCATTTCGCGTGTTGAGCAAGGAATTCCAGCTGACGCAGGTACAGATTGCGGAGCGACTGGGAGTGTCGCGGGAGACGGTATCGAATTACATGCGGCTGCTGCGGCTGCCGCGGGAAGTGATGGAATATCTAATCTCGGGGCGGCTGACATTCAGCGATTGCAGAGAGCTGCTGGCGCTGGAGAAGGAAGAGCACATCCTCGAGATCGCGAGAGAAGTGGTGACGAAGCATTTGAAGTGGGACGAGATTGAAGATCGGGTGGCGCGGGTGAACGGATTCCTGGCCATGCTGCCGGGACAGACAATGCCGGGAGAGGCGCCGCTGAAAAAAAGCAGGGCGGCGCGGTGGATGGATCCAAATGTGCGAGCAGCGCAACTGGCCATGGAGCGGATTCTTGGGGATGCGCGTGAGAATTAAGGATCGGAACGGCAAGGGGAAGATTGTGATTGAGTATGCGACGGTAGATGATTATGAGCGGGTGGTGGAGATGCTGAAGGGGAAGTAGAAAAACAGTTCTCAGTTCTCGGTTCCCAGTTCTCGGTTCTCAGTTCCCAGTTCTCGGTTCTCAGTTCCCAGTTCTCGGTTCTCAGTTCTCGGTTCCCGGTTCTCGGGTGGGAATTTTGGGGCTCATTATTCCCAATATATGTTCAGATGTCACACTGTGAGTTGCCAAGATCGTGCGACGTTCTATACATGGGCGAGTCTTATCGAGATCTGAAGGTTTGGCGCAAGGGGATGGAGCTGGTTACTGAGATTTACCGGGCCACTCGCTTGTTTCCGCGGGATGAGGTCTACGGGTTGACGAGTCAACTGCGGAGGGCGGCGGTTTCGGTGCCCAGCAATATTGCGGAAGGGCAGGCGCGCTTTTCTCAGAAGGAATTTCATCGGTTTCTAGGTCACGCAAGAGGATCGTTGGTGGAGATTGAGACCCAGATCATGATCGCAGGAAATCTCGGTTATCTGTCGCTTCAGCAAGGTAAGGCTCTGTTGGACAAGACAGCCGAGGTCGGCCGGATGTTGAACGGACTGATTGCGTCGACGCGGGCGGCGTAGGGGAACCGGTTCTCGGTTCTCAGTTCTCAGTTCTCAGTTCTCGGTTCTCGGTTCTCAGTTCTCAGTTTTAGTCAGAAAGGGTCCTCGGGGGCATCGGTATTGTCTTGCTCAAAGGGGAGTTTGAGTTTCTTTTCGGCGGCGGGGCGGGACTTAGGGGCCTTTGTCCTGCCTCAGTTGGAAATGGAGAAAGCGTTCGTCCGTTAAGATAACGGAGCGAGCGTATGAGGAAGGAACGGAAGCATTTCACTCCAGAAGAAAAAGTAGCCATCCTGAGGCGGCATCTTGTGGACAAAGTTCCCGTCTCGGAGCTGTGTGAAGAACTAGGCCTGCGGCCAACAGTGTTCTACCGCTGGCAGAAAGAACTGTTCGAGAACGGAGCTGCCGCTTTTCAGTCTCAGGAGCGTCCCCAACGCCAAGTGGAGGAGAAGCAGAAACGGATCGAGTTCTTGGAGAAGAAGGTGCAGACGAAGGACGAGGTCCTGGCTGAGCTGATGGCGGAGCACATCGCGCTAAAAAAAAGTCTTGGGGAACTCTAACCGGTATCTGGGTGCCGCATGATGTTAGGGATCTAGTCGTGGATTTCGTCCGACGCTGGTCGGAGAAGGCCGAGATCGGCGTCGGACGGTTCATCCCATGGCTGGGCGTGACCGCCAGCAAGTTCTATAACTGGCGGCAGCGGTACGGGTGCGTCAACGAGCACAACGGTTGGGTTCCCCGTGATTTCTGGTTGGAACCGTGGGAGAAAGAAGCAATCATCGAGTTCCATCTGAAGAACCCGCTGGAAGGTTATCGGCGGCTGACGTTCATGATGCTCGACGCTGACGTTGTGGCGGTTAGTCCGGCGAGTGTTGAAGCAAGCTGGATTATTATCCCGGTGGAAGAGCAAACCTTCGCGCAAGGGTACCGGTTTCGAGCAGCCGCTGCAGCCGCATCAGCACTGGCATATCGACGTTTCCTACATCAACCTATGCGGCACGTTCTATTACTTGTGCAGCATTCTGGATGGGTTCAGTCGTTTCCTCGTGCATTGGGATCTGCGTGAATCCATGCGAGAAGCTGATGTCGAAGTGATCCTGCAGCGAGCCAAGGAGAAGTACCCGGAAGCGAAGCCGCGAATCATCTCCGACAACGGCCCGCAGTTCATTGCTCGCGACTTCAAGGAGTTCATTCGCATCTCGGGCATGACGCACGTCCGAACGTCCCCTTATTATCCACAGTCGAACGGCAAGATTGAGCGCTGGCACAAGTCGCTAAAAACGGAGTGCATTCGGCCGGGAACGCCGCTGTCGCTAGAAGATGCGCGGCGTCTGGTCGAGAGCTACGTGGAGCATTACAACAACGTCCGCCTCAACAGTGCCACCGGCTACATCACGCCGAAGGACGTGCTGGCGGGGCGTCAGCAGGAGATCCACGGGGAACGCGACCGCAAGTTGGAACAAGCCCGGCAACTACGGCAGTTTCGCCGGCGGCAAGCCGCGTGAAGAGCCAAGCGGCCAGCCACCGCGATGTCGGACAGCCAAGGAAAGCCGACTCAGTCATTCCACAGCTCTTTGAACGTCTCTGGAATGACGTAGATAGTCAGAACTCCAGGCTCTGGCCGCTGAGTCTTGCTGCTACAGAGATTGCGGGTGACGATTCCGGTGGAAAGTACCCTGTCTATGTCATACACCTCTGTGTTGCGGAGAGTTTTGCCAGCATAATCGAATACCAAAAACTGCTTGGAATCGTCTCCGTATCGGCAATCACGTTCAATGAAGTCAACCCACACTCTTACTTCCCTAGGCTGCGTTGCTGAAACATCGACGCGAGCATCTCCCCAGAATTTCGTGCGTCTGTAGGAGTCCTCGAAGTTCTGAGGATCGGTCTTACCGAGGAATACATACGGTGAAGCGATCCATATGGGCCTTCCCGTTTTGCCATTCCGAATTTTCACGATGATCTGCTGGTGTGGCTTGACAGGAGGGGAGGAGGCCTGTTGAGCGCTTAATCCACCCAAAGTGCAGCTTGCCAATGCGAACAACAGAAGCAGTCCCGTTTTCCGGGAACAATCGTGAAACGCCTTCGTGTTGGCCGCCGCTCCCATTCTAAGCACCATTTTATATCGCAATCGCGCTGAATATCGGAGAGATGCTAACCCCTGTCTTGTTGCGCGGCTGGGTGCTCATGGTTCGGCCCGCAGGTCAACTTCTTCCCCGTGCCGCGATTCTAAAACCGTGTCTGTTGTAAGCAGGCCCTTACACTCACGATTCGGGTCTGGCCGGTCTGGGATCTGGCGGAATCACGGGCCAAAGGGATGTTGAGAAACGGCAGGTCATTGGGGAGCTACAATGAGTCTTGCCGGGCGAAACGGAAGCGGGCACTGCGGGGACGCAACCATGCCGAGGGATATCCCGGTGGGCTCATCGAGACGATGAACGGGGGCGTGAGGACTCGTTCTTGCGCCGCCCAACCTCCATCGGATCGAAAGACCCCCATGCCTTGAAAATCCCCGCCCGAAGGGCGGAATACTCACTAACGGAGAACGTCGCTTCTCCATTTCAGGCTGAACCAAGACACCTTCTTGAAGGTAGCATCGGCGGCGAAGCGGGGATAATCGATCTTTTTCGCAGCCAGAAGTTCCTTCTGACTCCAGTCTTTTGGCTTCTCCCTGAGTAAAACGCCAATTTTGAATATGGCCGTTCCATTCGTACCTCCGCCCCCGATCTCCAGGAGCTCGGCAGTTGTCACTGCGGCGTGATTTTAGCGCGGATTCGGGATGGGGAGTAATTCGATAGTTGGATGCGGGGTTCGGGTTCGGGTGCTGTCAGAATCCTGAGGGGGATGGGGCATCCCGAGTCGGGGTGCGGGCCAGAAGGCGGAATCAGGGTAGTAATTGCGTGGGACGGGGCGGCGCTCCGGGCGGGGCTAGAACGATGCGGGAAGCTGAAGCGCGTGGTGAATCGCTGCTCCAGTGGGAGATTGGGCGTGGTGTTAACTAACTTGATTCGTAACGGCGATGAATTGCATGACGGCTGAGTTGCACAGGTCCTTCGCGCAGGACGACGCGCTCAGGATGACAAGGATTGAGGGTAGTTGGAGTGGAAAAAGTTTGCGCGACGGCGAGATTGAGGAATTGAGATAGTAAATCGGTGGGAGGCGGAGGGGAGAATTGCGTCTATGATTGGCGCATTGGCGGGAATTCCCGAAGAAAGTGGGAGATGCGCGTGAATGAGACGGAGAAAATCCTGGGATCGGTGGCGGCGCAGTTGATGAATGGGGAGGAAGTGGTGGTGGAGGATCAGAAGATCAAGGTGCGGCGCGTGGGGAGCGGGCGGCTAAGGATGGTGCAGTTCCGGATGAATGGGCGGGTGATCGACGCGATTGAGCAGAATCGCGACAAGCCAAGCCGGTGGGGGAAGCTGGCGCGGGAGAAGCATCAGGTGGTGCAGTTTCGGGACGTGGAGACGAATAGGTATTTGGCGGTGTCGGTGGATGGTGAAGTAAGGGAGTACGGGAAGTAGCGAGCAGCGAGTACCGCGTTGTGCGTCTTCTCGCCGACATCTCCGGTCATGCTTTTGACTCGGCTGCCTCAGGGGCTGAAGCCCTAATCTTTTTTCACATCTTACGCGGCGCTCAAGCGCTGCTCTTCCACGGTCATGCCAGCCTTTGTTTCGTCCGTCGATCTTTGTTGTTCATTCGCCTCGGGCCGGAATAACGACGAGGTGAGCCACCCAACGCCCTCAAGCGAGCCGCGGCGGCGGAGTTTCGCTCCGCGGACAGGCGAGGGCTGCTGTCCCTACATCAAATCCTCGCACTGATGACACAAGAAATCACGGGAACTACTTGGCGAAGAAGTAGTCGAAGGATTTTACGGCGGTGAATTCGTCGTCTTTGATATCGAAGACGGTGTAGAGCTTGGTGACGTTGAGGATGTCTTGGACTTTCTTGGTGAGGCTGAGGAGTTTAAGTTCGCCGCCGGAGTTGCGGACGGCGGTGAAGCTGCTGACCAGTTCGCCGACGCCGGAGGAGTCGATGTAATCGACGTGGGCGAGGTTGAGAACGATTTTTTTCTTGCCGTCAGAGATGAGTTTGCGAACGGTGTCGCGAAGGTTGCCGGTTTCGTCGCCGAGAGTGATGCGGCCGCGAATGTCGACGATGGTGACATGGCTGACTTCGCGGGTGGTGATGTTGGTCATGGACATCGGGCCGATTGATTGTACTCGGAATTAAATCAATCTACCACGGAGGCAGGGAAAGCGTCGCCCAAGGTCGGCATGCGGAAAGACTGAGATCCTTCGCTTCGCTCAGGATGACAAAAGGCTAAAGAGTGGCGGGGATGGGTTGGGAGTCGCGGATTTCCTGGATGGGCGAGGTGACGATGGGAGTGTCGTATTCAGGGTGACGGAATTCGAGGTGCATGCCGCGGCCAACGTATTGGAGCTTGAGCATGGAGCCTCCCCAGGTGGAACCGGCGATGGCAACCTGCACGGGGCTGGGGCAGAACTCGGGATGACCGGAGATGAGGGCGTCGCTGCCGCCCAGAAGAACGGCGGTGTAGCAGTGGTGAAGAGTTTGAATCTCGAGGATGGTGGAGGGCGGGAGATCGTGCAGGAAGACGCCCCCTTCGATTTCGGACTGGACGATGGCGTGGTTGACGTCATCGGCTAGGTTGGGGTGCGGACTGAACATAACTGGGGCAACGTTCCTAGGAGTGTACTCCAAAACGCAGGATGGCGGGCGACGGGATCGAGGTACTTTGGAGCATGGTCGGAAGGTTGGATGTCGGAATGGGAGGGGAGGGTGCGGGAAAAGTGTGGGGATGGGACTGCGAGCCGCAGGCAAGCTGCATAGGTCCTTCGCGCAAAGAGCGCGCTCAGGATGACAAGAAGAGCTCAGGGGAGGGTGGCGATGGAGCCTTTGGGGCCGACGAAGATTGCGCCGCCGGTGAGGTAGGGGCTGAGGGCGTTGAATTCGATGCCGGATTTTTTCGGTGGGCTGATACGGGTAGGGTCTTTGGGCGGGCGGAAATCGAAGATGAATTTTGGGGCGGCGATCAAGAGACGGACGTGGGCCTGGTCTTCATCCTTGTCTTTCGCGGCGGGAGTTAAGGATTTGCGATCGTAGGCTACGGCGGAGTAATAGGATTGGGGGAAAATCTTGGAAACGGTCCAGGTCTTGCCGCCGTCAGAAGTGAAAGCGAGGTTGGGGCCGTCCTGGTCGGGGTGTTTGTAGTCGCCGCCGGCGATGACACCATGATTGGCGTCGCGGAAGGCGATGGAGAAGATGCCGGCGGAATCGGGGCCGTGGGCGATGGGAGTACTGAAGACCTGCCAGGTGTGGCCACGATCGGAGGAGTGGAAGACGCGGGCGGCTTTACCGCCGGTGGCGAACCAGATGTTGGGATCGTTTGCGTCAGGGGCTGAAGCCCCGGTTTTTTCCGAGTCCTTTGTGGCACGACTGAAGTCGTGCCCTTCCCGATCTGTGCCTACGGGAAGGATGGCAAGACAGGTGTTGCTGGCGGCGAAGGCGCCTTCACCTTCGAGGGCGGGCGGGAGTTGCGAGGGTGGGATAGGAGTCCAGGATTGGCCGTCGGTGGTGATGAGGAGTTGGAATCTGAGTTGGCCGGAATCGTCGGGGAGGGGATCGCCGAGGACGATGCCGTGAGTGGGATCCCAGAAAGCGACGGAGTCGAAAAAGGCTTTGGGATTGGTGCTGGTGAACTGGAGGTTCCAGTGCTGACCGGCGTCGATGGTGTGGTAGATGCGGGACTGGTCGCCCGGTCCGGCAGACATGAGGAAAGCTTCGTCAGCGGAGAAGGCGACAACACCGCGGAAATCGAGATTGGCGGCGTCGGGGACCTGGGCGGGGATCCAGGTGCGGCCAGCGTCGGTGGTGCGAAGGTAGGTGCCGTGTGTACCGGAGGCCCAGGCGATTTGCCGGGAGACGGCGCTGATGCCGCGAAGATTTTCCGTGGTGTTGGAGGTTTGAGTTTGGCGCGCGGGTTGGGCGAGGGCGGTGGTTGCAAGAAGCAGAGCGAAGAAGACAGAGAGCAGGGTCTTCATGCGAGGAAGTCTAGGATCTCTGGAGGAGGAATGCAATGACCGGGGCAGCTGCGGTGGTGGCGGCGAGCTGCATACGTCCTTCGCTTCGCCCAGGATGACAATCATGAATTGATGACAGTCCTGAGTGGATGACAGACCCGAATTCGGCACGCAACCGCGGCTACCTCGCGGTGAAGGGAGCGAAGGATGCGCTCTTGCCGATGTAGATGCGGAGTGTGCATTTTTCTCCGACGTGGGCGAAGGCGACCTCAAGTGAGTCGGCGGACTCGCTGACTTGATCGGTCTCGATGGCGGCACGGGCGATATCCTGCTTCTCGTCGTAGGCAGCGCCGGGTGTGACGTTTTTGTTGACGACGAGAGTCCACTTGTCTTTGGCGGGAATGGGATAGACGGTATAGGCCCCGACCGGGATGGTGGAACCACCGAAGGTGAGCTGGGCTTCGGTAAAGAGAGTCATCGGCATACCACCGGGCGTCCAGGGCTTGCCGTTAGAAAGTTTGTCGTTCTTGGCGGTGACGGGATTGTAGCGAATGTAAACCTGGCGTCCATCATCGAGATTACAACTGGCGGTGGACGAAGGCTCGGCTTGCTGCGCCAGGCTGGTGGCGGCCAGCAGGAAAAAGATAGCGATGACGAATTGCGCGCGGAGCATGGGAGACCCCCTATGGGTACAAAAGTGTAGCGCCGAAATGAGTTGAGGGGAAGAGGTTTTAGATTGCTGATTTTTTGCTGGGAGAGATCGGGAGAGCCCCGTCCGGCTTAGGGGCGAAAGGCCTGTCCACAACGCGGAATTTCACGGCGCTGAGGGGCCGCGCCGAAAATCGAATGCGCGGGAGGTTGAACGAAAGATCATGTCGATCGTCGCTGGTCTTCGGTGACGTTCTCACGGGGTAGGGGGGTTGCTACCGTTGGCTTGCGGGTAGGGAGGATCTCGTGCCCGCAAGGATGGGGAGCAATGGCGAAAGCAGCGAAGGTAAAGATTCTTTATGGCGAAGGGGATGCGGAGGAGCAGGTAGTCCCAGCGGCGGCATTTGAGAAAGCTGGGCATACGGTGGAAAAGGCCGTGGGACGCAAGGCCGTGGTGGAGGCGCTGAACAAGGGGCGGTTCGACCTGGTGGTGCTGGGCCCGAGCCTGACGCGGAATGACCGGCATCATCTGCCTTACATGGTGAAAAAAGTACAGCCGGAGGCGGCGGTGCTGGTGATGCACGCCGATGGAAGCCGGCATCCTTATGTGGATGCGTGCACGGACACTGGGGCGAGCCTGGAAAACGTGCTGGCACGGATTGAAGGGATGCAGATCGCGGGGATGATGGCGGCGGGAGCGGCGGCGGGGCGGTAGGGATAGCTTCTCAGTTCTCGGTTCTCAGTTCTCAGTTCTCAGTTCTCAGTTCTCACAGTTGGATGGGCGGCCTTTACGGGCCGCCTTTCTTTTTGGGTAGAATTTATTCACAGGGAGGTGAGAGTGAATCCTGGTGAGCACGAATCTTGCGAGTTAATGCGTGGGAGCCGACGATTCAGCAAGGTATCGACTGTAATCGGCGAAGGGTACGTTTCCGAAAAAGTGGGAATTTGGTTCGCGGAGGCGTGACCAAAGCTGCGCGAATCGAGTTAGTAAGAGTGGAACGGCCCATGGGCCCTGTGCATATGTTGTGGATGCAAGGGAACGCGCGCAACTCGCTAGCTAGCGCAAAAGTGGGAGGTCGAGCGGCGTTCCAGAGGACGCTCTGGCAATTGGAACACTGGTGGAGAAACTTAGAGAAGCGAAATGGAGCCAGAGCACATCCAAGGGGCTGAATAAAAGGAGCGAAGCTGTGCGCCGAGGACAACCCCTTCGGCTTCGCTCAGGGCAAGCGAGGGCGGCTGTCCCCACAGAGTGTTGGACCCCTGCACATTAAAATTAAATTCCTGAGGAGGTTATGAAAATGGGAGTGAGCGAAGGATTGGCCAAGGAACTGGATCTAGAGCTGGCGAGCACGAGGAGGACGCTGGAAAGGATTCCGGAAGACAAGCTGACATGGAAGCCGCATGAGAAGTCGATGGCACTGGGGCGGCTGGCAGGACATTTGGCCGAGTTGCCGGGATTTGGCGTGATGATGATGCAGACGGATTCGTTCAATGTGGCGAACCGGCAGCCGGGGCAAAAGCCGACGGTGGCGGAGTCGCAGAAGCATGTGCTGGAAGTTTTTGATGGGAAGGCGGCAGAGTTGCGGGCTGCACTGGCTGGAGTCAGCGATGCGGATTTCGCGAAAAACTGGACGCTTTCGGCGGGCGATAAGAAGATCTACGACGGTCCGAAGCTTGGGGCGATCCGGCGGATGATGATGAATCATATGATCCATCATCGGGCGCAGCTGGGAGTTTATCTGCGGCTGAATGGAGTGCCGGTGCCTTCGGTGTACGGGCCGTCGGCGGATGAGGGATTGTCGTAACAGAGAGTGGGAATTAGCAAGGGCGGCCGGGAGGCCGCCCTTTTGTATTGCCATTCTTCCAATCTTCGCCAACAGAGCCATACCTCAGCGGCTAAAGCCCGGTCGATGGCGGAGCTTTCATCGCAGCGCTGGAAGCGCTGCGCCACCCCAAAGCGGTGCGGCTATGCGGCGCGTCCCAGGACGGGCTGGGTGCAGTGGGCGCAGCGGCGAGCGTCAATGGGAATCTCGCTGAGGCATTCGGGGCATTTCTTTGTAGTGGGATCGGGCGGCTTCTCGGCGCGATGCATGCGGGCAACCAGCGCGTTGACCGGAATGACCACAAGAAATAGACCGCTGCTGCAATCAGGAAGAACGAGATGGCAGGCATTGATGAAATCACCGAGTAGAAAACGCCGTTCCGTGAATGGTGAAGCTGAGTTTGGCGAACTGTTCCCCCTTGCCCACGGCGGCCGAATCAATGGCGTCAGCAAGTCTTTGGTAAACTCCCCCACTACAGTCGCCGAAAGCCGCGCCGATGACGATGCCGACCGCCATGTCTACTACATTGCCCCGCAGGATGAACTTCTTAAAACCGTCAAGCATGCAAAGACCTCCAAAACCGAGTTGCGCCAATTTATGACAGGAGGGGCGGCAGGTCAAGCCAAAGAGCGCAATTGGAGGTATCCAGAAAACGCAGTTGAGGTAGAAAGCGAAGGAGAGTTGGGGATAACTTCACAAGGGGGCTAAAGCCCGCATTAATCGTGAACCGCTGAACGCGGCGCTGAAGCGCCGCTCTTCCACGTCACTGCCAGCAGTCCGTCAGATTCTCATCGGCATGACGATGTAGCGGTACTTGTAATCGTCGCCTTCGGCGGGGCGGAGCTGGCCGGCGGATTGGGAATCTTTCAGTTCGAGGCGGACTTCGTCAGTACCGGCGGCTTTGAGGAAGTCGACGAGGTAGACTGCGTTGAAGCCGATGGTGAGAGTTTCACCGTCGTAAGGAGCTTCGATGGAATCCTCGGACTCACCGGCTTCGGTGGAGGATGCGGAAATCTTTACTTCACCTTTTTCGAGCTTCAGGCGGACGGCGCGCGAGCGTTCGTCGGCGAACTGGGCGACGCGGAGGATGGCGGAATTGAGATCCGAGCTGTTCAGCGTGATGCTCTTGTTGTTGTCCTTGGGCAGGACGGCTTCGAAGTTGGGGAACTGCCCGGTGAGTTGGCGCGAGGTGAGCAAGCGCGAACCGATGCGGAAGAAAAGAGTGGAGTCGTCCTTGGCGAACTCGACAGTTTCGGCGTCGGAAGAATCGAGGAGGGACTTTAGTTCGTCCATCGCTTTTTTCGGGACCAGGGTTTTCATCTCGCCGGAGATGCCTTCGAATTTTTCCCCGCTGCGCTCGCAGTGTGCCAGGCGGTGCCCGTCGGTGGCGACCATGGTGATCGATTCAGGCTTGAGCAGCATTAATGCGCCGTTCAGCGTGTAGCGCGATTCCTCGCTGGAGATGGCGAAGCCGGTGCGGGCAATCAGACCGCGCAAAACCTGGCCGGGAATCTTGACGACTCCGGCAGTGGGAAATGCTGGAAGGCTGGGAAAGTTTGATTTCGCCATGCCAACCATCTTGGTGTTGGAGCGGCCGCAGCGGATACTGACCCAGTGATTGTCGAGCAGTTTGATGGTGATATCGGCGTCGGGCAGGAGCTTTACGTAGTCGTGAAGCTTACGGGCGGGGATGGTGCAGGAGCCTTCTTTTTTTACTTTGGCATTACACGACGTGCGCAGGCTGAGATCGAGGTCGGTGGCGGTGAGGGATAGTTTTCCTTCAGCGGCCTCGAATAAATAATTGGATAAAATGGGAATCGTGGTCTTGCGCTCGACCACGCCCTGCGTGGCGGTCAATTCCCGCAGCAACTCTGATTTGCTGACCGTGATCTCCATGGTTCCTACCGCAACGGCCGCTTCCACCGGCATATTTATCTCCCGCGCAACATAACCTCAGGGGCTAAAGCCCATCTCTTAAAGCCGCTTTAGCGGCACGGCTAAAGCCGTGCCCTACCCAAGCCCTGCCCCACCCAAAATGTAGCCAGAAAACCCGCTGACCCAAAACCGGCTCTACCAAAACCTTAAGCTGCCTAAGAACTAATCTGCTACTGCTACTTTTAGTACTTCCCTTATATCAAATACAAAACCTATAAAACCAGCAGTAACAGTAGGCAGGTCGGAGAAGTGGAAAACTTTGTGAACCGGCCTATTGTCACCACTTTGGGGATCAGCCCTTCGTGTGAGAAATCGGTCCCGAACTTGGCGGAGACCCTACGATAAGATTTCCGCTTTTCTGATTGTGCCCGGGCCTTGCACAGATTCCACATGTCATTCACAGACTTGTAAAAGGAAGAATGCGCTGCAGAGTGCAAAACGTAAAACTCGCCGCGATTATCCGCCCAATTGCTCAGTCAATTTATTGAGCAGCCTGTTCAAATCCTTGTCGTTCTTGCGAACCTCTTCTATTTTCTCGACGGAGTGCAGAACGGTGGTGTGATGCTTTCCGCCGAACTGGCGTCCGATTTCCGGCAGCGACGCTTCGGTCATGTGCTTGGCGAGATACATTGCGATCTGGCGCGGATAGACGATGGCGCGCGAATTATCTTTGGCTTTGATTTCGACCAAGCGCAGGCCGAACTGCTCGGCGACCATCTTCTGGATGGACTCGATGGTGACCTTGCGAGCTTGCGAGTCGATGAAGTTTTTCAGCACTTGTTGCGCGTAGGGGAGGGTGATCTCAGCGCCGATGAGAGATGAGTGAGCGACTAAACGAATGAGCGCGCCTTCAAGCTCGCGAACGTTCGAGCGAATATTCTGCGCGACGTAGAGAGCCACTTCCGTGGGAAGCGTTACTTTTTCCTGCTCGGCTTTTTTCTGAAGAATGGCAACTTTGGTTTCGAGATCCGGAGGCTGAATGTCGGCAATCAATCCCCATTCGAAGCGGCTACGCAGACGGTCTTCAATCTCAGCGAGCTCCTTGGGCGAACGATCGCTGGCGATGACGATCTGCTTCATGGTGTCGTGCAGAGCGTTGAAGGTGTGGAAGAACTCTTCCTGGGTGCGCTCCTTGCCGGCGAGAAATTGGATGTCATCGACGAGGAGGACATCGACGCCGCGGAACTTATCGCGGAAGCTGGTCATCTTGTCATAGCGCAGCGAGTTAATCATGTCATTGGTGAACTTCTCGCTGGAGACATAGCAGATGGCGGCTTGCGGCTGACGGCGTTTGACTTCGTGTCCGATGGCCTGCATGAGGTGCGTCTTGCCCATGCCAACGCCGCCGTAGAGGAACAGCGGGTTGTAGGCCTTGGAAGGACGCTCGGCGACGGCCTGGCAGGCGGCGTGAGCGAACTGGTTGCCGGAGCCGATAACAAAGGCGTCGAAGGTGTAGCGCGGATTCAATTGCGCCGCGCCATCCCAATCGAAGCGGGCCTGCGCGGGAGCCGAGGCTGGCGGAGTTGCGGAGAGACCGCCGTTGTGCCGCACAGTGGTCGCAGCGGGATCGTCCTCGGGAGTGACGAACTTTACGTCGTTGAACTCGAGGCCGAGATTGTCGATGGCTTCCTGGATGAGGTCGGCGTACTTGTCGCCGGCGTGACGAAACTCTGCAGTCGGCACGCTTACGAATAAAATTCCGCCACTGGAATGGCTGTAGCGTGTGGGCTTCAGCCAGGTGTCGTAAGAGTGCCGGTTGATCTTTTTTTCCAGCGCGTCGAGAATGCGCATCCACGGATTGGGGGAAAGGGTTGTGCTTGTGACTGACATAATATGAAATACCCGCCGCGGCGTCCCGGCGGCTGGCTGAGGGCGCCTGTTAACAATGCTGTTTACCGACTTGCTGCTGGAACACTTAGTGTACTGCGGAATGCGCCTGTTGTACCCTGCGCGGTTGTCATGGTGAAAGAGATTTTCTTAAACTTGAACAGTGCCGCATGGTAGCACGAAATTTTTTTCGTCGCACAAAAATCTTGGCGAAAATTTTTCCGATTCAACTCATTCAGAACCGAAGAAGGGCGCGTGTCAAGTGTCGAGGATATAACTGCAACGAGCGCGGTGCAGCGGGTGCGTGAAGCCATTGAGCTGTGCGTTGAATATTCTGCAGTGTTTGTGAGAGGACACGAGTGCGGGGAAGCATCGCCCTTTGCCCTGATGGCACTTGGTCATTTATACTCATCGTTTGCCCTAACACAGTTGACGGAATCAGGAGCAGCTATTTTTCATGCCCAAGCGTACATTCCAACCTAACCGGCGCAAGCGAAGCAAGAAGCACGGATTTCGCACGCGCATGAAGACCCAGGGCGGCAAGAAGGTAATTTCCCGCCGCCGCGCCAAGGGGCGGAAGCGGGTATCCGTGAAGCCCGGATTCCGCGAGTAGCTTTTCAGGTGCCGCTCACTTCCCCAGTAAGGACCCTCGGCGACGTGTTGCAGCAAGAGGGCATGATGGCGAATGCCGCGCTGGGAACTCGACCGGATACCATGCCAGCGAAAAAGGCAGCAGGATTTCCGCGGACGGCACGGCTGTTGCGCCATGCCGATTTCGAGCGCGTCTACAAACAAGGGCGGCGGCATTTCTCCGCGTCGATGACGGTTTTTTATTGGCCGAGGCCGGAGATAGATGCGACGGCCGAGATAGTGGAGAGAACGAGGACAAGAGTGTCCGCGCCACATGCACAGCCGCACGGGCTGCGAATTGGATTCACGGTGGGACGCGTGCTGGGTGGAGCGGTGGAGCGCAACCGCATGAAGCGGCGTTTGCGGGAGGCGGTGCGTCTGTCGCGTCCGGCGCCGGTTGAGGCGGACGTGGTGATCAATCCGAAGAAGTCATTGCTAACGGCGGAGTTCAGCGATGTGCTGAAGGAAGTGCAACGCGCCTTCGCGGTGATCGAGCAAAAGTTATTGGGAACGCGGACAAGAGTGTCCGCGCCACACGAGAGTTGAAGCTGAGCGCCAAATTCGTCACGCTGCAATTGCTGCGGGGGTACAAGTGGGCGATCTCGCCCATGTTACCGGCAGCCTGCCGCTACGTGCCGACCTGCTCGGAATATGCCATGGAAGCGGTGGAACGCTACGGGGCGCTGCGCGGGGGGTGGATGGCGTTAGGGCGCGTGCTGCGCTGTCATCCGTTTGCCGGGGCCGGATATGACCCGGTGGTGCGAAGGGCAACGGACGAGCAGCCTGTGGAGCACTGCGGCGTAAGCGCGCACGTCTCCATTACCGGCGCATGAGGAATCTGAGGCGATAAGCAAACTTTGGCCGACTTTCAAAATCCTCAACAAGAACCTGGCGCGGAGAAGCGGCTGCTTCTCGTATTCCTTCTGACTTTTGTCGTCCTGGTAATTTTCCAGCCGCTGCTGAAGAAGTACATGCCGCAGCCGGCTGCACCGCCGCAAAAACAATCTGCACCACAGCAAACGGCAGCGACCGCGCCCACTACTGGAGCATCGGCGGTGTCCGCGGCATCGACTCCGTCGGTGCCATCGGCGAAGGCTCCCGTCGCTATCGCGAACAAACAGGCCTCGAGCGAAGCGGAAATTGTGATCGAGAACGATCTGTATAAGATCACGTTCAGCAATCGCGGCGCGCAGGTGAAATCATGGATTCTGAAAAAGTTCGATAACGACGCGCAGAACGGGCCGCTGGATCTGGTAAATGAGGCGGCGGCGCAAAAATACGGCTATCCGCTCTCGCTGTGGACCTATGACGAGACGCTGCGTAACAAGCTGAGCTCGGCGCTGTATGTTGCTTCGAATGAGGGGCACCTCTCGGCGCCGGCCGCGATCACGTTCGAGTACGCGGATCAGGACGTTGTAGTTCGCAAGAGTTTTCGCTTCGATCATACGTACGTGTTGAATGTGGAGACTTCGGTGGTCTATAAGGGCGCGGAAATTTTTGCCGCGCCGGCGTGGCCATCGGGATTCGGCGATCAGGCGACACCGGCTTCTTATACGGCCTCGCGCATCGACTATCACAACGACATCTCCACCGACCGCACGGCGTTGGTCTTCCCTAATTTCGTTTTGCGCCTGGCGGGCAAGAGCATTAGCGGCGGCAATACGATCAAAGGGCCGTTCGAGTGGGCCGGCCCGGGCGATCAATATTTCACGGCGCTGTTTATCCCGGACGATCCGAACGCTGCAGCGATGGTGACGTTGCGCAACGCGCTGCAAGTACCGCGCGATCCGCAAAAGCCGGATGCGAAAGAAACCACCAACGTGGATGTGGTGGGCGCGGCCGTGGGCGACCTGCGCGGCGTGACCAGTGAGCGCGTGTACGTGGGGCCGAAGGAGTTGTCGTCGCTGGAAGCGGTGAGTGTGCCGACCATACGGAATGGCGATCCGGATTTGCGTGGCACGGTGGATTTCGGGTGGTGGGGACTGATCTCGCGGCCGCTGTTCCTATGGCTGAAGTGGACCTACAAACATGTCTATCCGAACTGGGGATGGGCGATTGTCATACAGACCCTGATTATCACGGTGGCGCTGTTGCCGCTGCGGATCACGCAGATGAAGTCGATGCTGAAGATGCAGCGCATCGCTCCGCAGATCAAATCGATCCAGGAAAAATATAAGAAGTACAGCCTGCGCGACCCGCGCAAGGCGGCGATGAACGAAGAGATCAGCGCGCTGTATAAAAAAGAAGGAGTGAATCCGGCGGGCGGCTGCCTGCCGCTGCTGATTCAGTTTCCCTTCCTGATCGCGTATTACCGGATGCTGGGGATTGCTCTGGATCTGCGCCACGCGCACTGGTTGTGGATCAGCGATTTGTCGGCCAGAGATCCGTATTTCCTGCTGCCGATCATCATGGTGGTCAGCATGTTCTTAATGCAGCGCATGACGCCGCAAACGGGGATGGATCCGGCGCAGCAGAGGATGATGACGGTGATGATGCCGCTGATGATGGGCTTCATCTTCTTCAATCTGGCCGCGGGGTTGAACCTGTATTACACGGAGAGCAATTTGATCTCGATTGCGCAACAGGCCATCATGAACCGCACCAAGCTGGGCCGCGAGATGCGCGAGATGATGGAAAAGCGGGCGAGGAAGAAGGAGAAATAGCTTCTAGCTTCTGGCTGCTAGCTCCTGGCGCTCGAACTGCGGGCGCCTTCGCACTCTTAAAGATGCGCAAGCTAGAAGCTTAGGAGCTAGAAGCAGTAGCTATTATGGACAAAGTTGCGGCTGCGAATAGAGTCAACGAATTCTTGCAGGCTGTCGTCACTCACGGCGGCCTTCACCTTAAATACCGGATTGTTGTCGATCCGCCGGCGCTGAGCGACTGGGAGAAGCCGGAGATCTTCGTGGACTTCTCGGGGCCCGATTCAACGCTGCTGCTGGATCGTGGCGGCGAACTTCTGCGCGCGCTGGAGTTGCTGGCGTTCGAGATTTTGCGACTGCCTTCGGGTGAGCATGAAAAGCTGGCGTTCGACTGCAAGAACCAGCGATCGCTGCGGTTGCAGGAACTAAGAATGGCCGCGAGCGTGGCGGCGGAGAAAGTCCGGCAAACGGGAACGCCGTTTCACTTTGCGCCGATGTCGTCACGGGAGCGCCGCATGGTGCACCTCGCTCTGCGCGACGAGGCTGATCTGCGGACGGAGAGCGATGGCGAAGGCCGCGACCGGTGCGTGGTGCTCTACCCGGCAGACTACAAGCCGGCGGGTGGGAAATCTGCGCGGCGCACGTTGCCGTAACTGCACCGAAAGCCATCCACTCCGCGACAGTGCTTCTGTAACATCGAGGGACGATGGATTCCCGCCTTCATTTCGTATTTCTCGTTGCGCTGGCTGGGATACTCCTGGTGTCTCCTGCATTCGGGGCTCAGCATGCGGCGCAGGGGCAATCGACTTCTTCCAGTAATTCTTCTTCCAGCAGCTCGCCCTCATCCACGATGCATGCGCAGAAACCTGCGGCGGTGGCTCGTCTGGATGCAGGATCCGTCATCAATGGAGTTTACCGGAATCCAAGTTTCGGCTTTGCGTGCAAGATTCCGGTGGGCTGGGTGTTGCGGACGGAGGAGATGAACGCGGCGGAGACTGACGACGCGAAATCAACTGCAGACAAATCAGCGGCGGCTTCGGGCAAAGCGGAGCGCGTGCTGCTGGCGTCGTTTTCGCGGCCTCCGGAGGCGCGGGGCGAGGACGTGAATTCGTCCATCTTAATTGCGGCGGAGAGTGCGGAGTCGTATCCGGGGCTGAAAGAGGCGGCGCAATATTTTGGGCCGGTGACGGAGGTCGCGAAGGAGCAAGGGTTTGAGGTGATCAACGAGCCGTATGAATTTGCGGTCGGCGCGAAGAGGGTGGTGCGATCGGATTTTCAGAGAGATGTGGGGACGCGAATGATGTGGCAATCTACGCTGGTGATTTTAGAGCGCGGGTATGTGGTGTCGTTAACATTCCTCGGGGGCAACGAGGATGAGGTGGAAGACTTGGTGCAAGGGCTGAGTTTTGGGGCGGGCAGAACTTCGGGGAGATGAGTTGCCTGCCCGATCACGGCGACTGCGTTTTCTATCGGCGAAGTCCCGCTTAGGGCTCTACTGACACGGGATGCGTGATTTCGAGAACGATGCTGGGCGGATGCAGAAGCGTGTTGTGAATCAGGCAATGATGCACAGCGTTCTCGACTCCGGCGCGATGTTGTTCGGTGAGGGCCGCGGGTGCTTCGATGGAAATGCGAAAATTATCGACGCGAGCGGGGTCTTTCACTTTTTCGGCAGTGACGCGGACGCGCGTGCCTTCCGTCGCCAATTTGTGTTTGCGCAGATATTGCGCCGCGTAGAAACCGGCGCATGAGCCGAGGGAGGCGAGCAAGAGTTCCGGCGGTGTCATGCCTTCGTCGTGACCAGCGTTTTCCGGCGGCTGGTCGCTTAAGACAGTGTGCTGGCGCGCTTTGATTTCAAACTGCATTGCTCCGAGATGTTCCACGGTGACTTCCATCATGAGTGAACCTCAGGGGCTAAAGCCCTTCCTTTATCAGTGATAGTGGCAAGTGGCACGGCTGAAGCCGTGCCCTTCCCGAACCAAAATGTGGCAACCTTTTACTTCAAAACTTGACGAGTGAGGGCGGCGTCGAGGTGGCTCCTCACCAGATCGCGGGCGCGGTGAAGGCGCGATTTCATTGCGGCCAGCGAGATGTCTAGTCTCTGCGCGACCTCCTCGCCGCGCAAATCTTCGACATCGCATAACTGGTAAACCGGGCGATAGAGTGAGGGCAGCGCGTCGATGGCTTCTTTCAATAGTTGCTTCATTTCCCGCTGCGCGAGTTGCGCGTCCGGAGGGGGCTCCGATCCGGCGACTTCGCGGCCTTCGTCCTCCAGCGCAGAAAGTTGTAGGAGCGGAAGCAGGGATTCGCGCTCCTTCAATTGCCAGCAGACACGTTTTGCGATTTGCGCGAGCCAGGCGCGGAAAGCTGCGGACTCGCGCAACTGATCGAGATGGCGGTAGGCCTTGAGCAAGGCCTCGATGAGCACGTCTTCGGCATCTTCGCGATTGCCGCATACGCGGATCATCTGGCGATAGACGGCGTCTTTGTGCTGGCGCGCCAGTGTGTCGAAGTTCATGGATCCATTGTGGCACCGCGGAGTCTCCAATGCGCGACATACGGTTACCGAATTGGCGCGGATGATTGCGAATGAGGAACTCCGATCCCGCAATGGGGCTGTCGATTCCAAGGCATTTTTCCGAGCATCAAGGCCATCGGGCAGAGGTCGGTGAGTCCAGCGAAGGTGAGGCCCAGACCGATGAATCCGCAGAGCCAGACCCAGTAAGGATTGACGGCCAGAGCCAGGACGGCGCCTGTGAGCACCAGCAAACCCGCGCCCAGACGGACCTGGCGCTCGAGAGACCAGCGCGTTTTTACGTTGGAGACGACGGGCAGGCCAGCATCGATCCATGCTTTAGTGCCGCCCTCGAGAACGGTGATTTGCCGCTGGCAGGGTTCAAGCAGTCTGGCGGTCATGCGGGCGCGCATGCCGGTCTGGCAAGTCAGGATGATGGGGATATTGGCAGTGAGGTCGTCGAGGCGGGCCTCGATTTGATCCATGGGGATGTTGACGGCTCCGGGAATGTGACCGGAAGCGAATTCGGAGGCGGAACGCACGTCCACGAGCAGGGTCGGAGTGGATGAGTGAGTTCGTAGTTCTGCGACAGTTATGGTCGGGCTCAAGATTTCCTCCTACAGGGGAAGAGCGGGAGTTTTGGGAAAAGGATTCAGGGGGATGGTCGGGAAAAGAAGATTCCTCCTGTCTCGCTACGCTCGCGCGTCGGAATGACAGAGTCAGGAAGATCCTCGACTTGCTTTTGCGTTCGCGCCGGGCAGCGCTCGGAATGACAAGGTTTCAGTGAGGGCGAAAGCTAGTCGAGGGGCTCGGGTTCGAGGGCGATGTTGGTTTCGCCGGCGGCTTTTTTCTGGGCGTATTTTTTCATCCAGGCCTCCCAGCTTTTTCCGGCGGCGGTGTCGCGTCCCGTAAAGGCGAGGGCGGCGATGTCGGCGTAGGAGATGGAGATTTTTTCGTTGGCGGTTTTCGGGAAGAGGCGGACGACGGAATCTTTCAGCGTGGCCGCGGTACGGCGGTCGAAGAGGTAGCCTTCGATTTTGGTGCCGTCTTTACGGGTGATGGTGACGTCGCCCCGGTAGTCGAAGGCTTTTTCGAGAGCGATGCGGATTTCTTCGTCGCTGGCGAGTTGCGGAATCCAGCCTTCGAGTTTTTCGTGGACGGTGCCGGGAGCGAGTTCGAGGGCGTCAGGATTGGCGGCGGTGTGCGGAACGGCTTGCGCGGCTTCGTGATCGATGTGACCGGATTCTTTGCCTGTCATAACTTAGGCGCGGGTTTCTTGCAGAGAATCGCTGGTCGGCGCGATCTGAACTAGCGGGTGAACCGGAGCCTGCGGTTCGTCGAGCAGGCGGAGCGCTTCTTCATCCCGGTAAGTTGTAAACAGCGTAGCTTTCACCGTGGCCAAAAATCCGCCGAGAGAGCTGAAGGTAGCGTTGACCGCAGAGGCTTCATAGCCGCTGTGGACCATGCAATTGGCGCAGGCGGGATTGCCGGACTCAGTGCCGTAGTTGGCCCAGTTCGTGGTCGAAAGAAGCTCGGCGAAAGTTTCGGCGTAGCCATCCTGAAGCAGGTAGCAGGGCTTCTGCCATCCGAAAACGTTGTAAGTGGGCATGCCCCACGGCGTGCAAGGATACGTGCGTTTGCCCATCAGAAATTCCAAAAAGAGCGGTGAGAGATTGAAGCGCCAGTTTTTCTTACGGTTCGACAGAATCGCGCGGAACATGCGGCGGGTGCGGGCGCGGCCGAGGAAATGTTTCTGATCGGGAGCCTTGTCGTAAGAATAGCCGGGCGAAAGCATCATGCCTTCGAGGCCGAGGTCCATCATGCTATCGAAGAAGGCGCGAACAGATTTGGGATCGGCGCCGTCGAACAGCGTTGTGTTGGTGGTGACGCGGAAGCCGAGGCGGAGGGCTTCCTTGATGGCGTCGACGGCGATATCGTAACCACCTTCGCGGCAGACGGCGAGGTCGTGCTCCTCTCGCTGGCCGTCGAGGTGAACGCTGAAGGTCAGGTATTTGCTGGGCTTGAAGAGATGGATTTTTTCTTTCAGCAGCAGGGCGTTAGTGCAGAGATAAATATATTTCTTGCGGGCGACCAGGCCCTCCACGATCTCGCCGATCTGCGGGTGCATGAGCGGCTCGCCACCGGGGATGGAGACCATAGGGGCGCCGCATTCGTCGACGGCGCGGAAACATTCTTCCGGGGAGAGATCTTTTTTCAGAATGTGGGCGGGATATTGGATCTTGCCGCATCCGGCGCAAGCGAGGTTGCAGCGGAACAAGGGCTCGAGCATGAGCACGAGCGGGTACTGCTTGCGACCGGCGAGCTTCTGTTTCAGAACATAGCTCGATACGGTCCACATCTGGGATACGGGGACGGCCATTCTGAGTCGGGAACTCCTGTTGCTTATTTTAGCAGGCTCGGGTTGGTTAGATGGTCGGGAAGTGGGAAGGGGTGCCGGAAAAGAAACGGCGGAAGCAAGACATCGGCGTCGTCGCTTGCGATAACGGAATCCGATCGAAAATCGGCGGCAGAATTCATTGAAAAGCCAGCATTTACCGAGGGGATTCGGGGTCGATGCAGGGGCGATTTCGTGGTATAATTTGATAGTCAGTAAACGAACCTAAGTACACGGAATTTCAATCACTTGAGGTAGGTTTGGCGGGTACGGGACATGGGCCTGCTGAAACGCGATCCGGCCAGTGGGTTAGCAGGATTGCTCAACTGAAATCTGCGTGACAAATCGACGTGCTCGACGGAGCTGAATGGCTACCAAAGAGATCAATACTCCCATCGTAGAAACAAAAACAAAAAACGGAGTCGTGACGCCGATCGTTGGCAACAACGGTGGAGCGAAGAATGACTATAACGCCGACTCGATCAAAGTGCTCGGCGGGATGGAAGCGGTGCGCAAGCGTCCCGCAATGTACATCGGATCGACGGGCGATCTGGGATTGCATCACCTGGTGTATGAGGTGGTGGACAATTCGGTGGACGAAGCGCTGGCCGGATTCGCGACCAAGATTGAAGTCACGATCCACATCGACAACTCGATCACCGTGATCGATGACGGGCGCGGCATTCCCGTGGACGATATGGACATCGACGGCGAGAAAGTTTCCGCGGCGCAAGTGGTGATGACCACGTTGCATGCGGGCGGGAAATTTGATTCGTCGACTTATAAGGTTTCCGGCGGACTGCACGGGGTGGGCGTTTCGTGCGTGAACGCGTTGAGCGAAGAGCTCGAGCTGGAAATCTGGCGCGATGGTGCGACCTGGGAGCAGACGTACTCGAAGGGCGAACCCACCAGCAAGATGAAGAAGGCGGGCGCGGCCAAGCGTCGCGGGACGAAAGTTCACTTCCTGCCGGATCGCAGCATTTTTACCGCGACAGAATATAACTACGACACGCTGGCGCAGCGGCTGCGAGAGCTGGCATTCCTGAACAAGGGATTGCTGATCACGTTGACCGATGAGCGCTCGACCGACGCGAAGACGGGCGAGGCCAAGCACACGGACTTCAAGTACAACGGCGGCATCGCGGAATTCATCAAGCATTTGAATCGCGGCAAGCAGGTTCTGCACGACAAGCCGATCTACATGGAAGCGGAGCGCAGCGGCGTGGCCATGGAAATTGGGCTGCAGTACAACGACGGATATTCGGAGTCGGTGTTCAGCTTCGCGAACAACATCAACACCATCGACGGCGGCACGCATCTTTCCGGTTTCCGCATGGCGCTGACCCGCACCATTAATTACGCCGGGCAGCAGATGGGCCTGTTCAAGGATGTAAAAGAAAATCTGACGGGCGACGACGTGCGCGAAGGGCTGGTCGCCGTAATCAGCGTGAAGCTGCCGCAGCCTCAGTTTGAAGGGCAGACCAAGGGCAAGCTGAATTCTGATATCGCCGGCATTGTGCAGGCGTTCATCAACGAGCGGCTGGGCGCGTTCTTCGAACAGAATTCGACCGTGGCGCGGAAGATTATCAATAAGGCAGTGGACGCGGCGCGGGCGCGCGAGGCGGCGCGAAAGGCACGGGATTTGACGCGGCGCAAAGGCGCGCTCGATTCCGGCGGTCTGCCGGGCAAGCTGGCGGATTGCTCGGAGCGCGATCCGAACCGTTGCGAATTATTTCTGGTGGAGGGCGAATCGGCAGGTGGGACGGCGAAGCAGGGGCGCGATCGGCGCTTCCAGGCGATTTTGCCTTTGAAGGGCAAGATTCTCAACGTCGAAAAGGCGCGCTACGACAAGATGCTGGCGCACGAGGAAATTCGCGCCATGATCACGGCGCTGGGCACGGGCATCGCGAAGGATGATTTCGATCCGACGAAAGTTCGCTACGGGAAAATTATTCTGATGACCGACGCCGACGTGGACGGATCGCACATCCGCACGCTACTGCTGACATTTTTTTTCCGGCATATGCAGGAGCTGATCAAGCGCAACAACGTTTATATTGCGCAGCCGCCGCTGTACTCGATCAAGAAGGGCAAGTCGATGCAGTACATCAAGGACGACGATGCCTTCGACAAAGTCATGTTGAAACGCGCGGCGGATGGGCTGGTGGTGCGTTATGGCGAAGGCGCGGCCAAGCTGGAGGGCGCGAACCTGACGCGCTTTATGAGCGTGCTGAAGGAGTATCTGAGTTTCTTTGACAAGCTGAACAAGCGGCTGCGCGACGAGCGAATCACCGAGATGCTGCCGCGGCTCGATTTTTCGAAGCACACCGACTTCGAAGGCGACAAGAAAACGCCTCCGAAGAAGATCGAGAAGCTGGAAAAAGAACTGACCAAGTTGCAGAAAGAGAAACCCGCAGCGGGGGCGAGCCGGATGGATGGCGAGCACAGTTCGAGGCACGCTCTCAAAGAAGTTGAGAGCCGGTTCGACGAAGATCACAATTTGTGGGAGGTGAGATTCGTTGACTCGCAGGGCGCCGAGCACATCATTAACTGGGAGCTGGCGTCGACTCCGGAATGCCGGCAGCTCACGGCGAAGTTCAAGCTGATCGAGCAATACCTGGAGCCACCGTATGTGGTCGAGGTGAAGCCGCAGGCCAAGAAGGGAGCGGCTGAGACGGCGGCCGATGAAGAGGAAGATGCGAACGCGCCCGCGGTGAAAGAACTGGTCAACGATTCCGAGAATGCGTTCGATAACGCTACGCTGCGCGAGCTTTTCGATTACGTGCTGGAACAGGGAAAGAAAGGCTACATCATCCAGCGCTATAAAGGTCTGGGGGAGATGACGGCTCCGCAGTTGTGGGAGACGACCATGGATCCGGAGCGGAGGACTCTGCTCTCGGTGAAGCTGGAAGATATTGCCGAATGCGAGACCATCTTCACTACGCTGATGGGCGAGGACGTGGAGGCGCGGCGGAAGTTTATTGAAGAGAATGCGCTGGATGTGAAGAATCTGGATATCTAATAATTCCGGTGC
The DNA here is from genome assembly GCA_963782835.1 of uncultured Acidobacteriaceae bacterium. Classification (GTDB taxonomy): domain Bacteria; phylum Acidobacteriota; class Terriglobia; order Terriglobales; family Acidobacteriaceae; genus Sulfotelmatobacter. The sequence goes on from CAWALR010000014.1 coordinate 106,823, forward strand.
TTTACGTGACCTCAGGGGCTAAAGCCCTCATTCCCTACGGGCTTTATCGCAGCGCTGAAGCGCTGCGCCACCCAAAATCAACCTCAGCGGCTAAAGCCGCACTTTCTTTGTCCGATTTTCGGCACGACTGAAGTCGTGCCCTTCCCGTGCGTTCCAAGGGATGGAGTTGTTTCTACTTCAGGCCTTCGACCAGATATAGATCGGCCAGCATGCGGTGGTAGCCGAAGACGCAGGTTTTGGCGTCGGGGGTCATGTAGATGGGGCCGATGTTTTCGACGCCGGCGGGATCGGAGGGCATGAGTTCCTTCCAGAGAGTGCGCTGGCCGGTCTTGATATCGAGGCGGTAGACGCGGGCGGGCAACTCGCCGGGTTGATAAATGTAGAGCGAGTGGCCGTCGGCGGCCCAGGTGATGGGCTGCTCGCCTTGATTGATGCCGTTGATGAGTTGCGGATCGCCACCGGCAACGGGATAGAGATATCCCTTCTGGTCGGGGCCGATGGCGGCGATCTGCTGCGAGTCGGGCGAGAGAGCGAAGGCGGTTCCGTTCACGCCTTCCTGCGAGATGACTTGGCTCTTGCCGGACGCGAGATCGTAGACGTAGAAGCGGACTCCCTTGCCGGGTTCGTCGGCGGAGAAGAGAATGCGTTTTCCGTCGGGAAACCAGTGCGCCCAACTGTGGTTGACATTATCCTTCGTCAGATCCCGGGGTTCGCCGGCGCCGGTGGGCAAGAGGCGAAACTGCGAGGGCGATTCCTGCGTCTGCGCGATCACCCATTTCGTGTCGGGCGATAGAGCGACCGCGCCGCCTTCTCCGAGCAAGACCGCAGGCGAGCCATCGGTTTTGCGAATGTAGACGGCGTAGGTAAGGCCGCCGGACTTGGAGTAGTCAAGCGCGCCGCCACCGCCTTCTTCGTCAAACAATAAAGTCTTGCCGTCGGCGGAAAGGTCGGAGGGATAAGTGTAGTCGAGCCAGGAAAGCTCGTGCTGCTTGGGATCGTTGGAGAAGACACCGAGCAATTCACGGCGCCAGGTGGCGCGAACCAGCAGGACGCGGCCGTCTTTGGCGATGTCGAGCAGCATCAGCGCGCCGGGGAGGCGGGCGACGATGCGCTGCTTGCCGTCGAGCGATGTGGCGTAGAGAGTGCGGTCCGTGCCCGATTTGCTGGCGGTGAACCAGATTTCTTTGCCGTTGGGAGCCCAAGCCAGACCTTGGATGGTGAACCACTGGCTGGAGAGCATACGCTTGTTGCCGGCCAGATCGACGACCGCGAGGGAGCCGCTGTCGTCTCCTTGCAAAGGGTGGTCGGCGAACGCGATCAGATCTCCTTTGGGCGAGACGCGGGGATGGCCGATCCAGCCGCCGGTTTGGTAGAGCGGCTTTCCGATGGGAAGTTCGAGGCGGTTGCGGCCGCCCATGTCGCGAACTACGGCGAGGTTGCTGCCGTCGGGAGACCAATCGGCCCACTGCACCTGCTCGAGCATTTCGCGCGGGGCTCCGCCAGAGAGAGGCGCGCGCGCCAGCGTGCCCATGCTCACCCAGGCGCCGACGGCCTTGCTGTCGAGCAGGACGGCCATTTCGGAAGTGGGAGAGATAGACATGAGCTGGGTGCGGCTAAGGCCCATGGAGCGGGACTCGGGAGCTTCCGGACGAGCGGTGAAGACGTCGACGGGATTTCCCTGCCAGGCGGCGCTATAGAGAATGGTTTGGCCGTCGGGGGCAAAACGGGCGGCGCGGATACTGCCGCGGCGGAAGGTGAGCTGACGGTAGAGAGGAGGCTCGATGGGAGCGGCGGCGAAAAATAATTTTCCGGCGTAGAGGCCGACGGCTGCAGCCACGAGCAGGCCAAGGGCAAAAATCAGAATCGCAGCAGACTTCTTGCGCGCTGGGGGCAGGGCGGCCGACGAGGGTACGCTCGCGGCCGACGAGGATGATGGCGCGGTGTCGGAGACGACCGAGGTGCGAGAGGAATCGATGGAACGCTTGAGGCGCTTGAGATCGGCGCGGAGTTCGGCTGCGGTCTGGCAGCGCATGTCGCGATCTTTTTCCAGAGCCTTGTTGATGATCTCCTCGAGCTTGGGAGGAAGCTGGGGAACCAGTTGATGAGCGGCGGTGGGATGACGATTGAGAATGGCCTCGGTGACCACGGCGGAAGTTTCTCCGCGGAAGGGCAGGATGCCGGTGGCCATCTCGTAGAGAACCACGCCGAAGGAGAAGAGGTCGGTGCGCCCGTCGAGTTCCTTGCCGCGCAACTGTTCCGGCGACATGTAAGCCACGGTGCCGACGGCAGTGCCGGGACTGGTGAGCTCGAGACTGGTGGCGTCGGCCATGGTTTGCGAATCGCCGCTGGTGGGGCGGGCGGCGCGCGCTATTTTTGCCAGGCCGAAATCGAGAATCTTGGCGTGGCCGCGGTCGGTGACAAAAATGTTAGCGGGCTTGATGTCGCGATGGACGATTCCCTTGCTGTGCGCGGCATCGAGCGCGTCGGCTACTTCGATCGCGAGAGTGAGGAGGCGATCGAACTCCATCGGCTTGCCGTTGATCAGATGCTTCAACGTCTGGCCGCTGAGACACTCCATCACGATGAAAAGATGTCCTTCGTGCTGGCCGATTTCGTGGATGGTGCAGATGTTGGCGTGATTCAGCGAAGAGGCGGCGCGGGCCTCGCGGCGGAAGCGCTCGAGAGCCTGGGGATCCTGGGAAGAATCGTCGGGAAGAAATTTGAGAGCGACAAAGCGGCCGAGCTGCGTGTCTTCGGCCTTGTAGACAACACCCATCCCTCCGCCACCAAGAAGCTCGAGGATGCGGTAGTGAGAGACAGTCTGGCCGATCATGTTTGTTTCGTTACGACGAGCGGAAGACGAACCCCAGCCACGGACGAACCGAAATCCGAGCCATCTTAGGCGAATCGTGGGGGTTCGTCAACGAGTGGCTGAATCAGGAACTAGAGGGGGTTGATGACCCGCGGAATAGCATTGCGACTGTGGTTCCTAACGCCAGCAACGTCATGAGCGAGATATCCGCGAGCGAGATGACGCAGTAGATGCACCAGACGCCGAGGACGCGGGCCTCGATGTGGGCCAGATAAAGAGAGAAAGCCAAGCCGATGAGCGCCGCCAGCAGGAGCAAGCGCCAGGCGCGGCGGGCGGCGAGTGCGCCCATGAGCAGGTATCCGGCGATGCCGAGGATGGCCACGGGAATTCCGGCCAGCATGGCGTAGGGGCTGTGATTGACGATACCGCAGTCCCAGCGCTCGTTGATGCTGCAGGGGGAAGTGTCGGTGCGGTAGTGCTCGCGCAGAGCGAGCGCGGAGACGACGATGCCGAGGACCGCCAGAAGAATCAGGATGTACCGCATGTGCTTTTCCTCATTATTTTCGGAATATTCCTTGAGCGACTTTCCACGTCACCCCAGGGGCTAAAGCCCCGATTGTTTTGGGCGCCTGGCGGCACGGCTGAAGCCGTGCCCTACCCAACCGTTACGGAAACCAAGGGCTAAAGCCGTGCCCTACCCAACCATTTTCACGACACGCTCTCTGACACATTGTCACACGATCCGCTCTCATACGATCAGGCAGCGGGATGCGCGGCGGCGGCGATATCTTGCAGCAGGTCGGAGGCTTGCCAGTCGGCGCCGTGATACCACTTGAAAATTTTCCCGTCGGGAGAAATGACGGCGGTGCTGAGGGTGTGAGTGATCAGGCCGCCTTCTTCCTTGTACGTCAGAGCGAAATAATCGGCGAAGGCGGGGAGTTCGGCTTGAGGGATCGCGGAAAATTCCCAGTGGGTGAAGAGCGTGGGATCCTTGCTTCCGGCACAGGAGAAACCATAGGCGCGCAGAACCTTGGGCGTGTCGTGAGCAGGATCGAAGCTGATGCTGAGCAGGTGAGTTTTGCCATAGCGAGCGGGATCGGCGCGGACTTGCTGATCGATCGCGGAAAATTCGTGGCTGACGCGCGGGCAGAAATCGGGAAAGGGACAGCGTGTGTAGATGAGAGTGAGAAGCAGAGTCTGGCCGCGATATTGACGCAGCGAAACTTGCTTGCCGCTCTGATTGACCAGCTTAAAGTCTGGAACGTCGTCGCCGGGAGCGGGAATGTGCAGGGTCGATGTGGGCTTGTCTGCGGGAGGTGAAGAATGGCCGGTGACTTTGACGTTCTCCAGCCAGTACTGGCCGGTATCGACGACGACATCGGCGGAGATGGAATCGCCGGCCTGGAGCTGATTGATCTGGGCCGGCGGCTTGAAGGAGTACGGCATCACCATGGGATCCATAAAACCGGCGATGGGTTCGTTGTCGATGTTGGCCATGCCGGAATTTTTATCCACCGACATAACTTTCCCCTTGAGGGCGTAGCGTTTCGCCGAGGATGAAGCTGCGGTGGATTGAGGCTGCGATTTTCCGCGGTTGCAGGCGACGGAGAATGCGAGCAGAGCGCAGAGGCAGAGTAATGCAAACCGGGGTGACGATGAATGCAATTGGAATGAGATGGGCATATTCAGTCTTTCTTATCTCCGATCATGATTATCTCCGATCGTGATGATTACAAGCACGGGTGCAGGTTGCCCACGGCTTCAGTAGTGAAAGCGGTAGCGAAACTCCGCATAAATCTGACGGGGGTCGTTCCAGTGAAATCCACCAAAGGTAAGACTGTTATCCAGTTGCACGCGGCGGTTGGCGACATTCAGCGCGTCCACGGAAAAGGTGTATTTTTCGGCGAAGGTTTTGCCGAGAGCAAAATCGATGGTGGTATGTCCGGGCAAATAGTTCCCCGGATACTGCAGACCGGGCTGCCCATTGGTAAATCCCGAGCCGTAGTAGACATTCGTTGAAGCATAGGCATGCCAGGGGAGATTTGTGTTGAGGCCGACGTTCAAGGTGTTTCGCTGATCGTGATCGACGGGGGAAAGTCCGGGGGGAATGTCGAGTCCGCAGGCTGAAGTTACGGGCGTGGGACAGATCAAACCACCGGTGATGGGCGAAGTGGCCCGTGCAATTTGATTGGCGTAGGCGAGGTGAAATTGGCTGTGATGCCAGAGGTTGGGCGAGCGCAGTGTGAGTTCCCAGCCTTGAATCAGCGCGTATTGCCAGGTGATCGGCCAGAAGAGATTAGAGTCTCCGATGTTATTGTGGTCGAGCCAGTTCTCGGCGCGTGTTTCGTAATTATCGGCGCTGAGGTTCCAGCCACGAAAGGGGATGGTGACGCCGTATTGCCATTCGATATCGCGCTCGCCCTTTAGAGGAGAGAAAGTGAAATTCTGGCTGTTGGCCAGATCGAGCAGCGCGCCAGTGGCCGTCACGAGCGGCGGGGCCTGGTAGAAGTAGCCGTAGAAGCCGCGGAAGACCCAATTCAGGTGCGGAACTCTGACCGCGACACCAAAGCGCGGGTCGGTCGCGCTCTCCGAGAGGGAAGAATCGAATTCCGTTTGGCGAAGCCCGGCGATCAACGTCAACCACGGAGCCACTTTGAATTTGTCGTTGATGAATAGCGCAGTCACCCCTCCATTGACGCCGATGGAGGACGCTGGAAAATTCTGTTCGCCGTCGTTGAATACGTTATCGAAATAGTTGTGCTGGTGCTGGCCGAATCCATAGATGCCGGCTTGCAGGTCGTTTTTCCAGAGGGTGGCGTTGAAGGCCACTTGCGCGCCGCCATAATTGGCGTCTTGATTTACGGTGGAGCCGACGGGAAAATCATTGGGGCTGCTTTTGTAATCGGCGCCGTTGTAGTGATAAAACGGAGAAACCGTGAGCAGCATGTTTGGATTGAATGTGTGTACCCACGAGAAGGTAACGTAGCCATCGGGCTCGCGCTCGGCGTCCCGCAGGCCGTAGCTGGGATAAACTGAATTTCCAATGGAGTTGGGATTAGGGTCGATGGGAATCTGGTAGTAATCCTGCCGCAAGGATCCGACCAGCCGAAATTGATTTTTCGCATCGGGATTGAAGATGAACGAGGCGAATCCGCCGTAGCCGTTGGCCGCATCGTGAACAACCTGTGCGACCGGGGTTTGAAGTCCGTAATTGCTGCGGTTGCCGTTCAAGCTGGCATAGTAGGCAAATCGCTGGGTATGTCCTCCGCAACTGATCTGATCGTTGCTTTGATAAAAATTTCCAGCGCTGATCATGAGGTCGCATTCGCGGTCGCGCTCAAAACCGGTGCGCGGCGCCACATTGAAGATTCCGTAGGTGCGGTCTCCGTAGTCGGCACCGTAGCTGCCTCGCTGAACTTCGAGGTAGTCGATGTCCTTCGGATCAATCTGTGGGCCCAGATTGGTGGCAATGTTCGTGTTGGGGATGGGGACGCCGTCGATCAGCCACTCGACCTGGTGTCCGCCGCGCATATGCAGCATGTCGTGCGTGACGTAGGCAGCCGGCACGTAGTCGGTGATCATCTGCAGGGCGTTGGTGCGGTCGGCTCCGGGAGTTTCCTGGATGTCTTCACGGTTCACCATCGTCGTCGGCGTGACACTGTCGGTGGTCGCTTCCACGGGAGTTCCCGAGACGGAGACGGTTTCCTTCCCGCCCGCGACCGCCAATGGGAAATGCAGCACCGGGCTGGTGTCAGACTGCACAATCGCGCTTTGTCGCGTTTGCCGGAAGCCCGGCGACGAGACTGTGATGGTGTAATCCCCGATCGGTACGGAAGTGAATTCAAATTCTCCTCGATCGTTGGAGTTTTGGGACTGCATCCAATCTGAGTTTTGCGCCTTCAGCATGATCATGGCCCCTTGCACGGGGCGGTGCTGCGGATCGTGAACGATGCCGCGAACGGAGCCGAAAATCGTGGCCAACGCGGTGGCACTCAACAAGAAAATGACGGCGGTCCAGCCGATAACTTGTCTCATAAAAAGATATCTCCGTGGAAGTGTTCCCGGCGCAGCCTCCAGGGAAGGCTGTGCCGCAGGCCCGTGGCTACTCTCGACTTTGCGACGCGCGGCGAGACGTTCCAGCTAAGAACGTAAGCATGCGTTGCGCAAAAGGATTAAGTGAAGCTGAAGACAGCTTTCAGCAGGCGGGCGGGGCACGAGAGGACTGGAATTCGACGGAGGCAGCGGTCGGGGAGTGCGGCCGGCATGCGGCGAGACGCACATTGTTGGCTTGCAAGAAAAAGGCTGCAAGTTTTGGTTGGGGGTGGGCCCACTGCGCGGTGGTGACGGCGCGGGCGCAATCCCCGTGACAGCAACTGGCATCCTGGATTACGGGCTGATCAGATTCCGAACCCGGCGACTCGTGGCAGTGGTGAACGCCCTTGCGGAGGCAGCAGGCATGCGGCGGCGGAGCTGTAACCGCGAACGCTATGGGCGCAACACTTCCCAGAAGCGCGAACAGCAACAGCAATCTGGCAGTCAGGCGGTGCATGGCTTTCTGTGCGAATCCGAACCCCAAGTGCGGCTAGCATAGAACAGAATCGCAAACCGGCGCAAGCGAACGGTGGGTAATAGACGGCTGTCGCATCAGAACGTAAGCGCCACCGTCGGTGAAAGCGATGACGAGGTTCATCAGCGTGGAAGAAGGTCGTAGTGAGAGGTCAGGCTTTGCCGTGAATCTTCGCCCACCACCAGCGGACGCCGACGAAGAGGAATCGCCAGTCGCTGAAAAACTCCGGCGGCTTGCCCTCGAAGGCATGACCGACGAATTGAAAAATCCATCCCAGGACAAACAGCGCGAGTGCATACGGCCACAAACCATGCATAAAGATGCTGGCGAGAAAAATCAGGACGGAGAGCAGGATGGTCGGAATCCCCAGCGTGTGGCAGGCCCGGTTCACCGGGTGCTGGTGGCTGGAGGAATATTGGGCGATCCACTGCTCGTTGGTGCGGTTGCCTAACATGGCGAAGGGATCATACAACGGCGGCCAGATCTTTGCACTGGCGGCCGCAGGTTGAGGCTTCCGCTTCCCGCGTGGTAGCATCCTAAGTTTTGGCGGGTGATGTTGGGCTGGCCTGTCTACTGCGCTAATCTCTTCTGGGCCTTCTCTGTCTGCACGCCTGCGAAGGAGCCTACTCGTGAAAGTTTATACCGGAGAAAACATTCGTAATGTTGCGATTGTGGGGCACGGGCATGCGGGGAAAACCTCGCTGCTCTCGGCCATGCTGTATACCGCGGGGGCAACGCCGCGGCTGGGGCGGGTGGACGACGGGTCGTCGATCACCGATTACGACGAAGAGGAGATCGCCCGCAAGATGTCGATTGCGGCGTCGGCGGCGTATGTGGAGTGGGGCAAGACGAAGATCAACGTGATTGATACGCCGGGGTTCAATATGTTCGTCCACGAAGCGCGGATGGTTCTGCCCGTGGTGGATGCGGCCATTGTGGTAGTAGACGGAGTGGCGGGCGTGGAAGTGGTGACGCAGCGGGTATGGAACGATTGCGAAGAATATAAGACCCCCCGGCTGATTGTGGTGAACCGCATGGACCGCGACCGGGCAAATGCGGAGCGCGTGTTGGAGTCATTGATCAGCGCATTTGGACGAAATGTGATTCCGATCGAGCTGCCGATTGGGAGCGAAAAGAATCTGACGGGCGTGGTCGACCTGGTGCGGATGAAGGCCTACACCTACGAGCTGGGTGGAAATGGCAGGGGAAAAGAGACGGAGATCCCGGCGAACATGCGGGCGCAGGTGCAGGAGTCGCACGAGCAACTGGTCGAACTCATTGCCGAGGGCGACGACAAGTTGATGGAGAAATTTTTCGAGGCGGGGACGCTGCCGGAAGAAGATCTGATTCCCGCGCTGCACAATGCGATTCGCGAGGACAAACTATTTCCGGTGGTGTTTGCGTCGGGGCTGGGGAACATTGGTGCGGACCGGGTGATGGATTTCATTGTGGACTACACTCCGGCGCCTTCCGAGCATGAGTGGGTACAGGGCGAACCGGCGGCTTCAGGGAACGGAGACGCGCCGAAGCGGCATGAAACCGATGCGGAGCCGATGTCGCTGTATGTGTTCAAAACAATTTCGGATGCGTTTGCGGGAAGAATCTCTTATTTCAAAGTGTTCTCCGGCGTGCTGAAGAATGAAGCGACGGTGCAGAATTTCTCGCGCGGATCGGCGGAAAAGTTGTCGCATATTTCCATCATGCAAGGGAAGACAGCGGTGCCGGTGACGGAGTTGCATGCTGGAGATATTGGCGCGGTAGCGAAATTAAAGGACACGCTGACCGGAGACACGCTGGGAGATAAAGCGGCGCCGATTCTGTATCCGCGAGTGAAGCTGCCAGAGCCGGCGATTACGTTTGCCATTGAGCCAAAGAGCCGCGCCGATGAAGACAAGCTGGGGCCGGGGATCCACAAACTGATAGAAGAGGATGCGATGCTGCGATTCTTCCGCGATCCGCAGACGCAGGAATTTCTGATCGCGGGTACAGGGCAGCAGCATATTGAAGTGATCGTGTCGAAACTGAAGAAGCGGTATCACACGGAAGTGATTTTGAAAGCCCCCAAGGTGCCTTACCGAGAGACGATTCGCGGAAAAGCGGATGTCCAGGGGCGGCATAAGAAACAGACGGGCGGGCACGGGCAGTACGGGGATTGCAAAATCAAGATGGAGCCCATGCCACGCGGCGGACAATTCGAGTTCGTGAACGATATTTTCGGCGGGGCAATTCCCAAGAACTATATTCCGGCCATCGAAAAGGGGATCAAAGATGCGGCGGCGCGCGGATATCTTGCGGGATATCCAGTGGTGGATTTTCGTGTGATTTTATATGACGGGTCGTATCACGATGTGGATTCGAACGATATGTCGTTCCAGATGGCGGGGCGCATCGCCTTCAGAAAGGCCATGGAGCAGGCGAAGCCAACCATCCTGGAGCCGGTGATGACCGTCGAAATTACAGTGCCGGACGAGTTTGCGGGCTCGATCATGGGCGATTTGAACAGCCGGCGCGGACGCATACAGGGCATGGACAACAAAGCCGGCAACACTGTAGTGAGGGCCGAAGTGCCGATGGCGGAGATGCTGACTTATGGCGTCGATCTCACGTCAATGACGCAAGGGCGCGGTTCGTTCAATATGGAGATGCATCATTACGACACGGTGCCGGGACAGCTGCAGGAGAAGATTATTGAGAAGGCGAAGGCGGCGCGGGGCGACGTGAAGGAAGAGGAAGAGTAAGGCACTCAGGTTGTCTTGCGGCTGGGTCGAAGTCCGGAGAGTATTGCGTACCCCGCGCCGACAAAGTTTCCAAGCAAGAGTGTGACGGCGAGCACGTAGATGACAACATCCTTGCTTCCGAAATTCGGCTCCTGCGAGATTAATCGAAATTCGCTGATCATCGCGAACGAGCCGATAGCCCCGAGAAGAAACAGCAGGAGGGCGCCTGCCACCGAAATCATACGGCTGACTTTCCCCCGCCAGGCTTCACACGCGATCTTCCCAACAAAGTACCACCACGCTGTTGCCAGAATGCCGACGATGACGACCGTCGCACTGCTGTCGCTTGCGACTAGCGGTAAGGAAACCGGAAGGTTGACGCAGAAAAGCGGGTTGCCTCCGGTAGCTAGAGCTTCCGTCGTAAGGAAAAGAACAACGTGAAGAGCGGGCAGGGTGAAAGGCAGCTTGTCAGGAAGATGGCTCATGAAGTCTTCAACCCCCGCGCCTTCGCCAGCTTCGCCTGCCGCTCGTCAAACGTCCAGAATCGTTCCGCCTTGAGTTCCAGCGCGCAGGCCACATGAAGGGTATCGAGCGTTCGCATGCCGAATTTCGGGGCATAGCGTCGGGCTAGGTTGGCACAAAGGTCAAAGGCGTTTTCAGGGAAGGTCACTTCCCGCCACGGCCCAGTCTTAGTGTCCCGCTCAAAGAGCGAATGCAGTTCTCCAGCTTTCAGTTCCGTGATGGCGCCGCGAAAAACGTGCTGCGCGATGGCGTGGAACCACTCGGCCCGATGAAGCGGAGTCAGGAAGCACTCGGTCGAGGCCCGCAGCATTTCGTCGGCGGTATGAGAATGGCTGTCTCCGAGATAGAGTGAAGCCAGAAAGCTGGTGTCAGCGTAGGTCGTCAATAGCGACCCCGATCTTCCAAAATGACGTTGGGGAAGATGCGGTCACCGAACATGGCTTTGCGGCGGGCTTTAAAGTCGGGCCACTTCACCGGCTTTTTGGGCGGGTCACTTTCCGGCACGATCTTGGCGATAACGCGGTCGCGCTCGCGGAGTTCGACGGTGTTTCCGGCACGGAGCCAAGCCTTAAGGCGACGGGTGTCACGGAGTTGGCGTAGATTTACCGAAGGCATGTAACATTGTGACACATTATGTGTCACAAGGCCAAACACTTATAGTTTGGCCTAGTTTGGCCCAAACGTGTGTGCAGAGGGAGATCCCTCGTCCCGCTGGTGAAAACGCGGGACTTCGGGATGATGCAGATAGATTATGATCGCTAAGTTTTCAAAACTGCACCACCCCCAAACTCCAAACTGAGCTTGGGACATTGAGGTCATCAATGAAACGGCTATCGATTCTTCTCCTATTGTTGTCTTCTTTGGCGGTTTTCTTCCCGGCGTCGGTCGCGAATGCCGCCGAGACGCAGGTGTTTTCAACGTCGGCGGGACCGGTGAAGATTACGCCGATCTATCATGCGAGCACGTTGATTGAGGCGGGAGGGAAGACGATTTATCTCGATCCGGCCAAGCCTGCTAAATTGTCGGGACTTCCGAAAGCGGACCTCATTTTGATTACCGACATTCACCAGGACCACATGGATCCGGATTCGATCAAGCAGATCAGCAAGGCGGGAACGGAAATTCTGGCGGCGCCGGCGGTGGTTGCGACCGTCACCAGCGCCAAACCGATCGCCAACGGGGAAACGAAAAGCTGGCAGGGGTGGACCATTGAGGCGATTGCCGCATACAACCTGAAGCGGGGACCGGAGCCGGGAAAATTGTTTCACGACAAGGGACGGGGGAATGGCTACGTCCTCACTTATGGCGGGAAGCGTTTTTATTTCTCCGGCGATACCGAGGGCATTCCGGAGATGCGCGCGCTGAAGAACATCGATGTGGCGTTTGTGTGCATGAACCTGCCCTACACCATGCCGCCGGAAGAGGCGGCGGACGCGGTAAAGGCCTTTCATCCGAAGATTGTCATCCCTTATCACTATCGCGGATCGGATCTCGCCGTATTTCAGAAAGGGTTGGAAGGGACAGGGATTGAGGTACGAGTTCTGGATTGGTATCCGAAGTAAGAGGCGGAATTCTCCTATACAGTTCGTGGTAACATCCGGCCAGTGGCCACCGCCAAGAACAATTTGAATTACAACCCCGAGCGGCTGGTCTCGGCCGCGCCGGTGGAGGATGATTCTTCGTTTGAGTTGAAGCTGCGGCCGCAACGGCTGGGCGAGTTCATCGGGCAGGCCAAGGTCAAAGAAAATCTGGCGGTGGCGATCGAGGCGGCGCGCTCGCGTGGCGAGGCCATGGATCACGTGCTGCTGTATGGGCCGCCGGGGCTGGGGAAGACGACGCTGGCCAACATCATTGCCAACGAGCTGGGAGTGCACTTCCAGCCGACGGCGGCGCCCTTGCTGCAGATCAAGGGCGATCTGACGGCGATCATCACCAACATGCAGGACCGGCAAGTCCTGTTCATCGACGAGATTCACCGGCTGCAGCCCGTGCTGGAAGAGTTGCTCTACTCAGCGCTGGAAGATTACAAGCTGGACATCATTATTGGGCAAGGACCTTCAGCGCGGACGCACACGCTGGAAGTGAAGCCGTTCACGTTTGTCGGGGCGACGACGCGGGCGGGATTGATTTCAGCGCCGCTACGGTCGCGATTTGGGATTGTGCTGCGGCTGGAATTTTACACTCCGGAAGATTTGCGAGTGATCGTGGAGCGGTCGGCGGAAATCCTGGGCGTGCAAGTGGATGACGCGGGAGCGATCGAGATTGCCAGCCGGTCGCGCGGGACGCCGCGAATTGCGAACCGGTTGCTGCGCCGGGTGCGAGACTACGCGCAGGTGCGCGGGGCGGGAAAAATCGACTTACCCACGGCGCAGGCCGCCCTGCAGATGCTGGAAGTGGATAAATACGGCTTTGACGAAGTCGACCGCAAGCTGCTGCTTACGATTATTGAAAAATATCAGGGCGGTCCGGTGGGATTGAATACGCTGGCCGCAGTACTCGCCGAAGAACCGGACGCGATCGAAGAAGTCTACGAACCGTTCCTGATGCAGATTGGATTTCTGAACCGCACGCCGCGCGGGCGAGTGGCCACGCAGTTGGCCTACGAGCACTTCAAGATCACGCCGAGCCGCAGACAGAGTTCGCTTTTCTAGCCACGTTCTAAGTGGGCCATTCTAAAAATCGCAGAGTCTGGATACCCACAGCAGTAATCCCGCGTGTTCGCAAAACCTTACAACAATCGTTTCTTGTTCTGTGAGATGCGTTCATAGTGTATCTTGCTTGATTCCTCTTCGCGCGGTCATCGAGAGAGGCGAGGGCACTTTGCGGTTGGGGCGATTCTCAGATTTTCCAGTGAAATGGTGTGTGCGATTCCCGCCAGCGGCAGTGCTGATGCTGCTGGCCTCGGTGGAATGTGGATGGTGCGCGCCGCTGCCGCAGGCGGCTGCATCGGTCGGTGGAGCGATAGCAGCGCCGCAGAATGCGGCCGGGAAGAATCCACAGACCACGCCGCAGAATCCTCCTGCGCCTCCTGAGGACAATCCGGCTCCGCCGGGGGAGAAGCCTCCGCCTTCCCCGCAAAATCCTCCGCCATCGGCGCAGGAGCCGGAACCCAGCATCAAGAATCCGGAAGTACGCCCCGCGGCGAGGGCCGCGATAGCGCCTCCGGCGCTGACCATTCCGCGATTGTCCCGAGCGCCGATGCTGGAGGATTTTCTCAGCATGAAGCCACAGGGCGAGACAGCGCTTCGGATGGCGAAGGTCACCGGCTTTGTGCAACGCAATCCGCATGACGGCGAGAAAGTTTCGGAAGAGACCGCCGCTTATCTGGGCTATGACCAGAAAAATCTTTACGTAGTATTCGTGTGCTTCGACGATCCGAAAAAAGTGCGGGCCCGCATGTCGCGGCGCGAAGATATTTATGACGATGACAACGTCGAAATCATGCTGGACACGTTTCACGATCGCCGGAGGGCTTACGCCTTCCAGACCACTCCCCTGGGCGTGCAGTGGGATGCGATCTGGAGCGAGGCCACGCGCGAAGAGATCGCGGGAAATTTCGACACGTCGTTCGACACGGTCTGGGATTCCAAAGGCAAGGTCACCAGCCGAGGCTTCGTAGTGTTGATGGCCATTCCATTCAAGAGCCTGCGATTTCCTTCGACGAAAGAGCAAGAGTGGGGAATCATTTTGTACCGCGGAATTGTTCGCAAGAACGAAGACTCATTTTGGCCGCAAGTTTCTTACAAGGTGGCGGGCAGGCTGGGACAGGCCGCAACGCTGTATGGGCTGGAAGGAATCTCGCCGGGGCGCAGTATCGATCTGATTCCCTACGGAATCATGCGCGGCTTCCGGGCGCTAGATGAGCGCGATCCCTACAATCCCTATTTTCAGGATGCGGTGGCGCAGGGGCAGGCGGGCATGGACGCGAAGTTCGTCATCCACGACCACTTTGTTTTAGATCTGACCGCCAATCCGGACTTTAGCCAGGTGGAGTCAGAGGATCCGCAGATTACGGTGAACCAGCGCTTTGAAGTGTATTTTCCCGAGAAGCGTCCATTCTTTTTGGAGAACGAGGATTACTTCCGCACGCCGCTCGATTTATTTTTCACGCGGAATATTCAAGACCCATCGGCAGGAATCCGTCTGACGGGAAAAGAAGGACCATATTCCGTGGGCCTGATGGCCACCGATGATCGCGCACCGGGACTTGCGGTGCCAGACTACTGCCCGGCTACGTCGCCAATTTGTTCGAACAGTCTCTCTGGGATTCGTTCGTACTTCACGATTGCGCGGGTGAGCCGAGACATCTCGAAGGAATCGAGTGTGGGTGCGGTTTACACCGACTGGGAGTGTCCGACAACCGGGGAGTACAACCGCGTCGGAGGAGTCGATACGCGGCTGAAGTTCAACGCCAACTGGTCTTTGGATGGGCAGGCCGTGGCGAGTTCGAGCAACTTGCAGGGCCTGAACACGGGCAATCTAGAGACGACTTGCGAATATAACCTTTATCCCTTCAGTTCGGGCAATGCTGGAGATAATAATCACTACGCTGGTCCGGCGGACAAGCTCGACCTGAAGCGCGATGGTCTGCATTTTTCCTACGAGGGAATTTACGACGACATCAGCCCGGGATTTGTAACCGTGCCGGGCTTCGTGAACCGCGTTGATATTCGCGAACTCTATCAAGTGATTGGGTACCGCTTCCGCCCGAAGAAAGGCTGGATCGTTGACTGGGGCCCTTCGCTGAACCAGCGCTACGTTTTCGACCATGAAGGCAATCGGCTCGACACGGATTACCAGCCGTATCTCGCGATCCAGGGGCGCGGTCAAACCTTTATCTATCTGTTTCCCTACGAGGAATTGAGAGAGCGGCTGCGGCCGCAGGATTTCTGTTTTCTGGGATTCTCGTGCCAGCCTCCGATTGCGAACCAGGATTACCACGAACACAATAGCGGAGCCTCGGTGCAGACCAGCATTTTGCCGAAGGTTACCGTGGGAGCGAGTTATCACTGGGGAGATGGAGCGAACTTCGTGGCATCGCCGACCGCGCCGGCGCCTTTGGACCAGCCGTTTCTCGCGCGCCAGGATACGGCCACCGGGACGCTGACGCTGCGGCCCATGAAGCCCTTGAAGATTGAAAATACGTATCTCTTCGAGCGCCTGCGGACCACCGGGAGCACTTACGCTCTGGCGCTCTCACAGATGCCCGGCAGCCACATTGGGCAAGGCATTTTCAACGACCACATTGTGCGCAGTAAATGGAATTGGCAGTTCACACCGCAACTCTCGCTGCGCGTGATTCTGCAGTACAACGGATTGCTGGCCAACACGCCCGGCAACTCGGTTTATCCGTACACCTATTTGCCAACGGAGAAGGAGTTCAATGCGGATATCCTGCTCACGTATCTGGTGCATCCGGGGACCGCGATTTATGTCGGGTACAACAGCGACCTGCAGAATCTGGATCACGAATTTACGCCGGGTCCCGAGGGTGCGGCGGGGCTATACACGGCGAAGGGATACATCAACGACAGCCGGCAATTTTTCGTGAAAGTGTCGTATTTATTCCGATTCTGAAAAGGGTTGGCCGGGCGGGCCGGTTTGCTGAATCCAGGGCGATTCCGGTAGAATCTAATGATTCGAATCGAGGTCTGAAACGCCATGAAAGCAGCCATTCATCCCGCTTATAACGAAATTCGCGTGCATTGCGCGTGTGGAAATGCCTTTGTCACCCGATCGACGCATAAGGGCGATATCAGTGTTGAAATTTGCTCGGCGTGCCATCCATTTTTCACCGGTAAGCAGAAGCTGATGGACACAGCCGGCCGCGTCGAGCGCTTCCGCCGGAAGTATGCGAAGAACGCGGCTCCTGGCAAGCCCGAGGCTTCCAAGAACTAACGTCTGCCACGGATTTGCACGGATTAGAAGGAAATTCAGCCCTCGCCCATGTGGCGGGGGCTTTCGGTTTAGAAAGGATTTATCGCGATTGCTGGCGAATTCCTGTATTCCGACGGAGTACCCACCATCCAATCAGCAGGCCGACGAAGATCGGGATAAGGCTCTCCGCCGTCTGGTATGCGGTGAATCGCGAGGACCAGGAGAGTTCTTCGATGGGCCAAGCTCGGGCAGTGAAAAGTTCGATAAACCAATTCACAATCTTGGTAAACATCGATAGAACAGGGGGCTCTGCGACCGAAACAATGAACATCCACACACCCATGTGCAACAGCCACGCGGCGATTATCGGGGGCGCCCACCGTCGAATCAGCGGGCCGACCGGCGGAATTGTGTCTGGCTCGGTCATATTCGTTCCCCGGGTTCCTGATCGTGGGGAAGCTCTCTAGCTTCGGCGGTTTTCGCCTTCGCGGGATAGAGCCAACGGGCCAGCAGATATGCGGAAATCAGGTAAAGAGCGACTCGTGTCAAAGTTGCGAGGATTGAGTAAGTGATCGAAAGCCGGTGACCGTCGCGCGGGAAGCTAGGGTCGGTTGAATAGACATGATAGGCAATCTGCTCGGCTGCCGTCGCAAGGAGCGCAGAGAAGGAGTCTGCGATCAGCACGCCTACGACGATGGCACCAATGTATTCGGTCAGCAAAATCTGGCGGATTGTGCGCATGGGAAACTCCAGGCCGTCGGCATTGTCGCATAGCGGTGAAAACTGCGGAAGGAAGTAGAATAGCGGCGTGAGGAAGTTCTGGGACAGTTCTGCGGATGCTGGCAAGGGGGATGCGGATCAGAGCGCCCGCACGACGCGCGCAGTCCCGCGTTCGGTGTCTATCGGAAGTGTGGAAATCGCTCCCGCAACCGTACTTGCGCCCATGGCTGGGGTCACCGACACAGTTTTCCGGCGCTTCATTCGAAACCTGGGCGGCTGCGGGCTGATCATGACCGAGTTCACCTCGGCGGACGGCGTGCTCCGGAAAAAAGATCAGAAGGCCAAGCGCTATCTTCACTTCTACGAAGACGAGCATCCCATTTCGGCGCAGCTTTTCGGCAGCGACCCGCAGGTGATGGCCGAGGCGGCGCGCATGGTCGAGGGGCTTGGCTTCGATCTGGTGGATTTGAACCTGGGCTGTCCAGCGAAAAAAGTTGTGAAGTGCAACGGAGGCTCGGGCTTACTGCGTGATTTGCCGGCGATTGGAAGGATTTTCGAAGCCGTGCGTGCGGCTGTGAAAATTCCTTTCACCGTGAAGTTCCGCGCGGGATGGAATGATGAGGAAATCGTCTGCGTGGAACTGGCTCGGATGGCGGAATCCTGCGGACTGGCGGCGGTTGCGCTGCACGCGCGCACTCGCGAAATGGGTTACAGCGGCAACGCGCGCTGGGAGTGGATTGCTGCCGTCAAGGATGCGGTGAAGATTCCTGTGGTCGGGAATGGCGATATTCGCACGCCGGAGGACGCCTGCGCCATGGTCACGCAGACTGGTTGCGATGCGGTGATGATTGGGCGGAGTGCACCGTCGAATCCTTGGATCTTCCGGCAGATTCAGCAGTATTGCGCGGGATGGAACCTCTCGCGGTGATCGAGGGAGCGGCTAGCCCGACGACGCGGCCGATCGCTACCAGATGATCCGCACCTACTTCCAGATGCTGATCGAAGAGGAACTGCCGGACGCAGTTGGCAAGATGAAGCAGTTCGCGTCATGGTTCACGCACGGCGTGCCGGGTGGAGCGGGGCTGCGGAAGGCAATCTACGAGTCGAAGAGCGCGGTGGAGATTCTCGGTAGGGTGGAAGAATTCTTCGAGGCGAGGTTGTGTAGTGCGGCCACGCCTTCGACAAGCTCAGAGCAGGCGCTTTCCCGCGAATGTGCGTGTGCCCGAAAAGTGAAATTCACGAGCGTGACGATTCAAGGAGTTAGGTCTTAGCGGTCCGAAAAACCCGAAATCCGAACGGCGCAAAAGCTGAAATTTCCCTCGTGTTCTGCCCCCATATCGTGAAATTTGGACTAGCACTTTCATGAACGCAGGAATTTCTTAACATGTACCCGACGAGTGGAAAAGTGGAAAAATGACTTCGAGCATTTGGCCAAAGACCGCCGTGAATGCACCTTAATAATCGTCAAAAAATCGACTGTTTGAATGATCGACGTCAGTCGAGGATGGGCTCGCCGCGTGAACTGCCGATTGTGTATCGGTAGCTTAATATTCGGAGCAAGAGATATTGTTACTCTTGCATCGGAATGTCCCCGAAGATTTGCCGAAGTGGCACGCATGCTGAATCCTGCTGGACCACCTCAGGCTGGGGTGAATGTAAGTCCTCGAATGTCAGTCCCAGACCACAGGGGGCGGCATTGCTGTGGGCGTTTCGGACGCCAGGCCTTTGACAAACCCCCGAGCGGGACCGCGATTGCATTACGGTTGCGACTTTAGTCGTGGCTGTGACAATGCCCTGCTGTTAGGGTTCGGGCAAGAGCAGCGAGAAGAAAGAGCACCACCGAAGTTTTGCCCTATCTGTGTTGGGGAGCGATGACCTTGACGTTCACCTCCGCGGCCGGCAGTTGTTGTCCCGGTTCCTCGATCAGAGCCGCGTACAGATGGTGCTGCCCGCTGGTCGTCGGAGTCCAGGTGAACCAGATGCTTGTTCCATCGGAGCCGTGAGCTCCGGGATGGATGACTTGATCGGCAATGGCCGGGTTTCCTTCGGCGGGATCGCCATCGAACAGAAGCATGTGTCCGCCATCGGCGTGCAGCATGGAGCTGTACGCGGTGAAACGTAGCTCTAGGGGCTCGCCCTGAACCGCGGTGAGAGCCGAATCCACCAGCTGGGAGGAGGCGTCCTCGCTCAAACCCTCGAGCGAATTTGCCTCCAGATAGTCATGTGGGATCGGGTCCGCGCCCGCAGTCAGAGCCGGAATATTCGTAATGCTTATCGTTCCATAACCTTCGTTGTTCTGACCGGGATCGAGCAACGAGACCGTGCCGCCGCCGGTATAGCTTCCTCGGCTGGAGACAGAGCCGTTGAGTTCGAATTGGTCATTCGAGATCCGCGTGATGATGAACGTGCCATTGGCCTTGTCGAGACCCTGAACATCTCCGATGATGACGTACTCACCGGTTTCCAGATCACTTCCCGGAGCCGTAACCACCATCGGCGTGGTGTTCTCGAGGTTTGTGATGTTTAGAGAAGCTGGTTCCAGGCCGTAGATCTCACTACCCGCTCGACTACCGGGGTTCAGGACTATGTAGACGCGATAATCGTAGGTCCCGAAATCGGGAGCGAAGTTCGCAGTATCCCAGTCAAGAAATACCGATGGTGCGCAACCCGTGCTGGCTGGGTCGTCATAACCCGAGATGCAGGTGAACTGAAGCGGCTTCAGCTGGCTGACCGTAGCCTTTCCGATCGTTGTCCGTGCGGAGCGTGGGCATACCAACCCGGTCCTTTTCGTGGGCGCCCCGTTGATGGGAGCGTCGCAGATCTCGCTGTCCCGAGCACTGTCGTACTGAATGACCTGGAACTCGACGACGGTGTTGACTGCCGTCACTGCCGTGCTGTAGTTGTAGACGCGGGGCTCGATGCGAACGATGTCGCCAGGTTTGGGATTGAAAGCCCATTGCAAGTACGTGTTTGCGGCTGGATCTATCTGAGCGTGGCGGAAGAACAAGCCACGCATCTTCTTGCGTGATGTTTCATGGTTGGGCTCCCATGATTCCAACTCTCCCGATCCGGCAGACCGAGACAGAAAGCGCAACGGCAGGTTCAGAGCTGGATCGGGCAATGCACCATAGAGTCCGGCATACGTTTGATAACCCGATTGATTTGTCGAAGAGTTCGCGGGATTCGGCATGCCAAACGACATCTTCAGAGTCCCATCCTTGGTGTTGTAAACCACTGGAAAGAAGGGATACGCCCAGGTCGGGGTGCCCCTGGCACGGTTAAGCACGACCTTCGTCTGGTCCTTGGTGGTTGATGTACTGGTGTCGTTTCCGCCCCAGCTATTGTTATTGTGAAACTCGAAGGATCCGCAGGATCGAAATTCGACCCCTGTGCCGCCAAACCCTTTGGCTTCGCCGGTGAAGGATATCCGCGTATCGAAGTTTTCTCCAATCTTGTGTGAGTAGCTGAAAGAACCGCTTTGGGCGATGTCCTGGCTAAATTCGAGCAGGATGCTTCCCGAAGTCGCATCGAAGCGTTGCTCACTGGGCGGCACCACCGGCTCGTTCTGTTTGGTCTGACCGTTGGGCAAAGTAAAGGAGCCGATGTCCGCAGGTATATAGGGGCTGCCGGCATTTGCGCCGAGCCGCGACGGATAGGAAAGGATGTTGCCATTTTCGTGAATGGGCTGATACCAGTAGAAGTTCATCCCGCCGCCGTCAAATGTTATTGACTGACCCGGAAAAACCAACTCGTAGAACGCATTCAGGGAGCTGCCGCCATTAGGAGCTCCATACACGCGGTACCGCCATATATCGAAACTTTGCATCTGCCCTTTCAAGTAGTCGTCCCGATCGGTCTGACCTTCGCTCGCGACGGTCCGCTCCTTGTACTGAGAGTTGAACCATTCCTTGTGTTCGTTATAGTCGTAGCTTCCCTTCACGGTTACGTCGACACTGACTTCAGCGCCGGACTTAACAATTCCCAAATCGGCGCCTGTTGACACCGTGGCGCCAGCGCTGATTGCAACCGAGCCGCCCGTATCGCGGGATGACTCACTTTTCGTCTCTGTTGAGAAGCTCGCAGTGTTGCCCCGGAAAAGGTGTACGTAATTTCCGTCGAACCGCGAATAGTTCTTGAGCACATGGTCTCGCTCGTCCCAGTATGCGTGCTTGGGAGGCTCCTGCATGATGAAGTCGGTTGTAGGAGAACTGTAAGCAATTAGATGAACGGGATTCCCCAGATATCTGGAGTTGCCGTGACCGTCGTAGGCGATCACCGGCACCCGCATCCTGGTATCCGCCAAGACTCCGGTGCTCTGCGCAGGTTTTCGCTGCCATAGCGAAATCCCTGCCCCGCTCACCCGATAGGTGGTCAATTCAGTGAACGTACCGAGCTCGCCCGCGCCAAACCAAGAGTTTACAGCCAGTTGATAAATTGGCAGCTTGCCAGAGGCACCCTCAAATCCACCTGCAGCGATGGAGAATTTGATGTTAGCGAAGAAATCTGCAGAGATTGTCAACTTCGAGCCCATGGGGGCGACCGTGGCTAAGTTGCTAGATACGGAATAAGCCTGCAATTGAATATTGGCCGGCTTGGGGGAAGACCCGGCAGCATACCCGGTATCTTTCCAGCCAAGAACAATCTGTCTTCTGCCGTACGAAATTCCGTTTTGCGGATCCAGAAGGAACTGTCCCGAGGTGATATCGACGATTGGCCTGGTCGAGAGCGGAAACGTTTTGTCTCCCAATCCTCCCGCGGAGAACATCACCGTGTCATTTTTCAGCGTGGCGTTGAAAGATGAGTCGTATTTCAAGATCAGCATGCCGATACCGTAGCCGCCATAATTCTTGTTATTCAGTGATTCGCCCCATCGCGCGTAAGCGACCGCAAGTTCGTCCGTGCCGTCACCATCGAAGTCACCCGCGGTGGCCGCAATGGTGCCCACAATCGGCCTGGATCTCCAAGGTTCGGGGCCAACATAAGGTAAAGCAAAGTATTGCGCCCGTTGCAACTTGAGCGTATGGCTTCCGTCCGCCGTGTCGTACTGGAATGTGTAAAGCAGCAGCGTGCTATCGCCCAGGGCCAGCACAGCGACCTCTTTCTTGCCAGTACCCAGGAAGTCGCCGGTTACCACCGCCAGAATGTTGTCGCTGGGGAGAAGGCCACCGATTGAGGTTTGTGGTTTTGTCTGAAACTTGGGCTTGACCTCAGCAAAATGCGAAACGGCTATAGCAGGAGACTGAATGTTTCCCGACTCGTAATCCACGACATCGACGTCGTAACCGTAGAATTGAGGATCTTCGGTATTCACGCGCGCGACCACGACCTTGTCATGTAGATTCCCATCGGAGCCTGTGGCATTGTCGAGGTCGCCGGCTGCTATCGCGATAAAGTCCGTGAAGCCGGATTGACGTGGCAGCAGAGTGCCCGGAAGAGTCGCCGAGAACGTCTTGAAGAAACCGCCGTCTGATCCGCCGAAGAAAGTGACGTCTACTCCAGCCTGCGGGTCGGTCGGCCTGCCGTTGCGGGCGGCCCAGAGAGCGTCTTCGCTTGAAGGCTTCAGGAAATGTGCGGCTGACGGGAAGTAGGGCGTGGGGCCCCAACCGTTGGGATCCCAGGCATCCAGCGGATACGAGGCAACTGGGGGATTTGTGCCACCTTGATCCGTGGTCAACTCCTCTGCGTTTATTCGAGCGGCATAAGGCTGGAATGCGAGTACCTCTTGATCCGGAAAAAGCGTATAGCGGCCGGCTGGAGCTCCCTCAGGGTCGGTGGCGCCTGGCACAGCGAGAGTACCGAAGCTAAGATTTTGGGCGCCGCTCTGGGAGAGAAGACTCATTTCCTCCCCACACGCGGGTGCAGTCGCAGCCGCTGGCTGGTCCTGAGCTAACGCGGGAGCGCTAAAGCCCAAAAGGCCAAACAAGAGCGCAGCCATTGTCGCGAACATCGTTCGTGGAAGCCTCGCTTCAAATCCGTTGGCGAAATTGTTAAGTCGGACTGCTGTTTTCACGCGTCGTGCAAAATCCTCTGATTTCATCATGTGACCAGCCTCTTCTCAGAGGGAGTAATGCAACCTGCGAACCAAAACTAGATTGATGATTAGACTGGACTTGCGGGAGTCTTAACTTCCAGCAGGCTCGCGAATTCACGAAACTTCAGGAGCAGCCAGGGGAAATCAAGAATTAGTCGGAGATGGATTTTCTGGCCGCTCTACAGTCGGCAATCCATTCGCGAATATAGGCGGGACAATTCCACAAGCGGGCTCCGGCGGCCTCGCAGTCGGCAAGAAAGTAGACCGTATCCTGATCCACGAGTTTTACGTCCGTCAGGTCGAGGATCAGATGGTGAATAGGTGCATGTGATGCGAGTGCATCTTTCAGTTCTGACAGCTGTTCACGATCCAACCGGCCGCTGAGTCTTAAGACAATTTGATTCCCTGTTTCAATCCGTTTAGCTCTCCACATGAATTGTTCCGCACCTTATTTAGTTTCCCAATCCCGGTTGCCAGGGATTGCAAATTTGTCACTCGGAGTTGCAACTTCGATGCCAACGCAGTTGCGATGCAATGAAACGTCTTTCCTAAGTTCGTGTACATACGATTCGACCAATCTTCACGACATTCCGTGATCGAGATTGTTGCGGAGGGACTCTGCCGCGAAGGAGCTAGAGACCACTCAATGCGAGCGCTCGGCTGTCAGACGAAAATGAATGGCCCTCCGGCAGGTTCGCCGGAGGGTCATGGTCTTCGGGCAATTAGTTAGATTATCCGGCTACGGACCGACACAGCTGCTCCATTGGGGTTCCCCTGCGTTATCCGTGCATCCCGGCTTGTAGCAAAGGGTAAAGCCGGGCCAATCGAACATGTACGGCCCCCCCCTGCGCGGCACTGATGCGTATAAGAGATCCTGCTGAATATTCAAGGGAGCCGTGGCAGGCGGATCAATCTCCGGAGGTGCACCGAACAATATGTTCAGCAGATCCGCACTGGGCAGGGATTCCGTCACATTCGGGGTGCCCTGGTTGTTAATCGCCCCACCGAGGACAAACATGTCGGTCTTTCCACTGCTGCCGTACGCCGAATAGACTCTGTAGCCGTACTCGTTTGACGTGATGGCCGATGGATAGGCTGCAGTGCACGTATCGACAGGCGGAGTTTCGTTGCCGGGGCCAGGATTATTGAAGTAAAAGAGACCGAGTCGATCGATGCTCGCCACCGGTTGCTGGTAGTAGGTATCGGCCGCATAGAATTGAGGGATCAGCTGAAGGTAGATCGACCGCCGTACCCCGCCTGCTAGTTGGTTGGTCAGGCCTTGCTCCGACACATTGCTGTCAAAGTACCATCCCGTCGACGAATTCGCGGTCTTGGCTCCTGTTGCCGATAGCCTGCCCCAATCGCTGTAGATGTTGTCGAGGGATGTGTCGTAGGACAAAGCTAGATTCGCAGCGTACGTTGATGCCTGTTCCTGCATCTGTCCCAGGGTTGTATCAAAACTGCTTTCATAGCTTGGAGGCGTGACCGGATCGTTGGTGGCAAAGGGCCCAAACGCTGAACCAGTCCAAAGCGCGCCACTGGTAACCCCCATCGCCGCGGCGGCTACAGGAAAGTCCGCCGGGCCCAGGGCGGTACCAAGAATCGAAGTCATGCCCGCTGCCAGGTTCAACCAGTCGTAAACTGCGCCGTTCACGCCTGTACTATTTGTTACCGGCATGACCTGATCCTTCAGCACTTCATAAGCCGCAGCAATAACCTGGTCGGACAGCACACCACCACTGCCGTCACTCTGCTGAATCAGCCCTCCGATCCCGTTCGAGCCAAGATAGAGATCTGTATCGTGGAGTGCCGTGAGTTCGGTGTATAACTCTGCATCCACATCCGTGAGGTCTTGCTCGGTGAATGAAACCCCATTGCCGGGGTAGCTGCATGGTGAATTTGCTACGGTATTCGGACACTGGAAATCTGTGTTGTACGTTCCCATATCCGAGGCGCGTGTGGGACTGTGATACCAGTAGCGCACATCCGCACTGAGTGGGTCGGGTGGCTGCGATTTGCCGTAATGGTTAAAAAGGAACTGCTGGCTCGCCCAATGATAAGCCGCCACGTGTCCCGGTGTGTCCGTCAACGGCCAATCGATCGGGGCTTGCGAGCTGATCGTGTAAAAGTCGTAATCGATGCTAAGGCTGGTCGCGTTATTTCCATTCATTTTTCCGTCTTCCTGAGAAGTGACTGAAGGGAGATACTGGCTGTTGTTGTCGCGAGCCATTACGCCACGCACAAATCCAGTTTGCCCCTGCTGACTGAATGCCGATGAAGAATTGACCACACCTGCCGACAAGGTGCCGTTTGATGTGTTCGTGGGCAAGCCCTTAGCAATCAGGGTATAGGTCGAGGTGCTCTGGGTGAGCGACTGCAACGTGTAAAGAGAGCCTCCAAATTGGAGAAATTCATTTGCCAACTTGGCGGTTACTGACGACGCACTCTGGAATGGTTGGCCGAATGTGGTGACGACTGCCAACTGACGTGGTGTTACCCCAGAGAGCGCATCTGCCAGACTATCCGCTGCGGCGGACGCAACGTTCGGGTCCGTGCTGCCAGTGGGGAAAAACTGCCCGCAATTTTGGGCGAATCCCTGCGGTTGACAGGGGCTGCCGCTGGCCGTATTTGCATCGATCGGCAGCAGCGTTACACGGTCCAGTGTCAGAAGCCAGAACCCATTCGTTGACCCAAATGGCGGCTCCCAACCATGAACGTCGCCGCTGTAGCTGATAAAGACGTTACTGGTGCCGTTGTTCGGATTGTTCGGGTAAACCTCGAACTGGATATTGTCGCCGGCGTGGAAGTTGTAGTTGTCGTTCTGGTCCATAGCCAGCAGTCCATTGGCAAAGGGAGTCCTCATGTAAGGTTTGCCAATGTCAGTCGAAACGTAGTAGCTCTCGTAAGCACTTCCGGGCGCTGCTCCCGATATTCCAATCGCAGCGTATCCCATTGGCTGCATAACATTCGGGGACGAATAGTTCGTGCCGCCGATGCCGGTTGTGTCGAGGGTGGAGTCAGCGTTGTTGTACAGCGTGGTCCCCACCAGTACGATTTCCGTACCTTTCGCCAGGCCCGCAAGATCGCTCTTGAGTGTGGCTCCGTCGGCGGCACAAATGTAGCCATCTTGTTGCGCCGGGTTCTGACGATTCAGAACCACGACTTGATAGCGGTTTGTACACGGAGTTTCGCCAGAGCTGGGGAACGTCATATCCCGATAGGGAAGCGAGTACTGTGTGGGGTCGAGGTTGTCCTGCATATTGGCGGGCCAGCCTGTGGTCAAAGTCACCCAAGGCTGGGCGCCGCCCGGATTTAGCGAAAGCCCCAGACTAGGAGCTTCCCACTGTGGCTTATTTTGCCCAGCCCCCAGACCGTAGTCATAAAAGAATTCTGCTCGCTCGATCTTTATACTGTTGTCGGAGCCGCGCGCAAATGCCACGAGCCGGTTCGCACCGCTCAGCAGCCGGTCCCTTTTGCTGAGTTCCACGGTCCATCGGCAAGAGTCGGGCCCGCAATTCTCTTCTTGGGCATGACGGGTAACATTCGTTCCGTTCAATGTAATGCGGAGAGACTTGGGACGAATCCCGTCGCCCACGCGCACAATGGCTTTCACCGTGGTTTTGTCGGTGATGATATTGCCGTATTTAGGCTCCACGATCTGGAGCGCATCGGACCTCTTGTTCGCGTTGTGAGCCGAGGATAGGCCCCCCGGGGCAACGGGACTTTGCGAAGTAGAGTTATCGGCAGCGGAGGCGGCCATCGAAGCCGCTCCGAGGAATATTGCGAGAGCGATCTTGTGTAGTTTCATTTCCGTCAACCTTTCTTGAAAGAGTTTTGGCCGCATCGAGCAGCCCCAATATCAATCGGTAATGCATGGCAGCGACCAATCTGTTTCCTTACAAAGGCAATGACTTAAGGGGAGCCGCGATGCAGTTGCGTTCGGGATTTTCCGAGAATCCGGGAGGCGCGCTCGTGTCGCTGGCGAACGGAGGACCGATCCCAAGATTTTCGGAGATGGTGCGAATGGAGACGGCGCAACGGGTGAACTCAGCGAAACATACGCCGGACGTCAACATCACTAGACGGAAGAAACAATTTCTCTGCCCTTCTCACCCAGATCGGCGATCAACCCGTCATCGGACAAATCCATCGGGCGTGAGTTCTTCCAGTCGTGATGGACCAGCTTGTGAATGCGGTCGACAACCTCCTGGTCGCGTACTTCGATGGCCAGCTCGCGCCGGCTGTTGAAGCTACCGGGGGCTAAGTTGATCGAGCCGACGATGGCGCGCGCCCCGTCCGCGTACATTAACTTGGCGTGAAGTTTCAGGCCGTGCACCTTGTGGACCTTTACCCCGACATCGTCGAGGATGCGCAAGCCAGCGACTCCTTCGATAAGCTTTTCTTCCTTTAGCGTATGCGGCGGGCGCGCCATGATGTGCACCTTGACCCCGCGGCGGCTGGCGCGGACGAGGTGCTCAATAATCAGCGGATCCTGATAGCGCTCGTTCTGCACCCAGAGCGAGTGCTTAGCTTCGTCGATAAATTGCGACAGCCGCTGCCGCGCGTTTCCTACACACCAGATCATGTGCGAGTGGTCGCCGGGATGGAACGGTTTCCGCGCCCAGTCCGCCTCGAAACACTCGACGATCTCCCGCACTTCGTGCGCATGAGAAGTCACGACGGCATAGTCGCGGGTTTCGATCAGATTCTCCGTTTCCCAGTTGAGCGACATGATCCAGGCCGATTTCTCATCGACCACCATGGATTTTTCGTGGGTCACTTCAAAATCCGGCGTGCTGTCCATGACTTCGATACCGGCGTTTTCGAGCAGCTTGCGCGTTTGCTGGTTCTCCGTCTGGCCATTGCGCCGCGTCGGATTCAGCATGATACGCACCCGCACGCCGCGGTGGTGTGCCTTGATCACCGACCCCAAAATGCGCGAGTCGGAAAAGACGAACATCTTGACTCGCACAGAAGCTGAGGCACCATCGATCGCGTCGAGAATGGGGCGCACCGAATCATCGGGGAAAGCAATCAGATATCGCGACATTGTGTTTTCTCCTTTTTATGCAAGCGTTGCCTGTGGAACGAGGCGCAACCGCGAGTCGATTTTGTCCGTTTCGTTCCCGAACTGCGTGCGGTACAACGCCGCGTAAATGCCATTCCGGGCGACTAACTGTTGGTGGGTGCCGTTTTCAGCGACCACGCCTGCTGCAATCACGACAATCTGATCAGCATCGCGAATCGTCGCCAGGCGGTGTGCGATGGTAAGAACCGTGCGTCCCCGCATGAGTCGCTCCAGTGCATCCATTACCAACCTCTCCGACTCAGCATCGAGAGCAGCGGTGGGCTCATCGAGAAGGAGGATGGGATTGTTCCGCACAATCACGCGAGCGATGCCGATGCGCTGTCGCTGGCCTCCAGAGAGAGTCAGGCCTCGCTCCCCGACCACCGTGTCGTATCCGTGGGGCATGCGGGCGATAAATTCGTCGGCATTGGCAAGGTGGGCAGCCTCGACGATCTCGGCGTGAGTGGCGCTCGGCC
>CAWALR010000015.1:0-25124 GCA_963782835.1 uncultured Acidobacteriaceae bacterium
TATGGTCGGGGAGAGAGGATTTGAACCTCCGACCCCCTGGTCCCGAACCAGGTGCTCTACCAGGCTGAGCCACTCCCCGACTGAGGTTAGTCCTTTCATTCTACTACACGTTACATCAAACGCGCTGTGCTCGGAAAATCCGGAAACTTGGGACCGTTCGGACCATGCTCCTGCGAGAACAGTCCTTGAACCGCGCCATTCGCTGACGGACTGCATCGTCGACATGGTTTTCAGGTTCGAGTGTCCGACTCGCTCCAGCAGGAGATCTCCCGGCATCCCGTTGGCCTTGAGCATCGAGACTCGGCCGTGTGGCGCCGCCGGTCCTTCGCATCGCTTTCCTCTTCGTCTCATCCAATGGGCATGGGCAACGGATTGGCGGTCTCAGTTCTTGATCTTGTGGGCATGCGGGCAGGGGAGTCCGCCGGTAGTGCAATCGCCCGTTCGGTGGACCTGGCGCAACACGTGGAGCAGTGGGGATACGAGCGCTACTGGTTGGCGGAACATCACTCCATTTCTGGATTGGCTTGCTCAGCGACACCGGTGCTGATCGGCCATGTGGCAGGTGCGACTAAGACGATTCGGGTCGGCAGTGGTGGAGTGATGCTGCCGAACCATGCACCTCTCGTGGTGGCGGAGCAGTTTGGTACGCTGGAGGCTTTGTATCCCGGGCGAATCGATCTGGGACTGGGTCGCGCTCCGGGCGGCGACTTTCAAACCATGCGGGCGCTGCGGAGGGATTCGCAGCAGAGCGGGGACGATTTCCCGTTGTTGTTGGAGGAACTGCGGACATACTTGGGACCCGAGGAGCCGGGACAAGCGGTCAAGGCGATTCCCGGACAAGGGAGCAATGTGCCCATCACATTGTTGGGATCGAGCGGCTTCAGCGCGCAACTGGCGGGGATGCTAGGGTTGCCCTTTGCATTCGCAGCGCACTTTGCTCCCGAGTACTTGTACGCAGCAGCGCAGCTCTATCGCGAGAGGTTTCAGCCGAGCGAAGTGCTGGGGAAACCCTACCTGATGGTGGCGGTGCAGATGATTGCGGCGGAGACGGACGCAGCAGCTCGGCGATTGTTCACGACCCCGCAGCAGCGTTTTTTGCGACTGATAAGAAACCAACCTGTGGAATTGTTGCCACCGGTGGATTCAATGGAGAGGCTGTGGCAGAACGACGGGGAGCGGGCAGCCGTTGAGAGCAGACTGCGTGCGGCGATTGTGGGATCGAATGCGACGATGAAAGCTGGTCTCGAGAAGTTGGTGGGTGACACGGGAGCCGACGAGGTCATCGTTGTGACTGATACCTACGAGCATGAGGACCGGCTGCAATCGTACCGGAGGGTGGCGGAGGCTGCCAGGGTGATCGAGGCGAAGCAAACTGTGACTTTGGGAGCCTGAAGGCTGGCCGAACCGTTCGGCTCGGTCAGTACAATAGACAAAATGGCTGTCTCACTCGAGCTGCGTAATACCGGTGATCCAAGGATCAGGGATGAAATTCAGGCGCTAGTTGAGCACCACCTGGGCGACAGACCGGGAGATTGGGGAGTGTCGATCGCTGGTTCTCGGGAGAGTGACGGTTGGGAAATGAAGGTCTGGGGACCGAATGGGTTTGAGCGGTCATACACATTGTCGGAAAATGCGGGGGAGCACCAGCCCTTAATGATCGGGAGTGTGCTCATGAGACTGCTGCCGGCGAAGATGCCGCAGTAGGGGTCAAAAGGATCTCCCAATTACTTATAGAGGCGGGCTATCAGACACAGGAGGATGCCACAGCATTTGGGACTAAATATTGGGACTAGCCTCAGTGGGTTTCCGCTGGGATCTCTGTGCTGAAGCAACGCCGAATGAATAGGCTAGATTCGAGATCCTGTAGAGTCTGCAGTGTGCCGAACCAAGTCACTACCCGGCTGAGCCACTCCCCCGCGGCGCTGCGGGCGGTAGCCGGGAAGGCCTCCGCACCAGCGCGTATTACTTCTCGATAGGCATACAAATTATAGCACCGCGGCGCTTGGCTGGTTCCCGGCCGTAGAGATACATTTTTCGCGTTACACTGGTGGCGCATTCGCTGCAATCATTTTCATGAACGAACGCAACATGGTCGTGCTCTGCGCTCATCGTCTCTACACACCGCGAGAAGAGCTGGTGAACCCGCTCGTGTTTATTGAGGACGGACTCATTTCCGGCATCTCGTCGCGCGCCGAGCGGGAAGTTCCGAAGAATGCGACAGTGATCGATTTCTCGCGCGATCTTCCCGATGCCATTCTGGCTCCCGGTTTTGTTGACATCCACATGCACGGCGGCGCCGGGCTCGATTTGATGCGGGCATCGGCCGGGGATCTCCCGAGACTGAACAAATTCCTGACTACCCACGGCGTAACTGGTTACTTCCCGACCACCGTTGCAGCACCGCTGGATCAGACCTGCGCTGCGCTGGAGGGGCTTGCCGACGCCATCGAAGGATCTCAAGATTTCCGTTCCGCCAATGGTGATGCGGTTCAGGCTCGGCCACTCGGCATTCATCTGGAGGGTCCGTTTCTCAGTCACAAGCGCCGCGGCGTTCATCCCCCGGAAAATCTGCTCGAGCCCACGCTGGAGATTTTTGAGCGCCTCTGGCAAGCGGCGCGTGGGCATGTGCGCATGATGACCATCGCGCCTGAGTTGCTGGGAGCGATGGAGGTGATTACGGAAGCGGCGCGGCGCAAGGTTTGCGTGAGCATCGGCCATTCGGACGCTTTGATCGACGCCGCCCGCGACGCGGTGAAAGCCGGAGCCACTCACGCTACGCACACCTTCAACGCCATGCGTCCGCTCGATCATCGCGAGCCCGGCATCCTCGGGGAAGTGCTGACGAGCGACCAACTCACTGCCGACATTATTGTGGATGGAATTCACCTCGCCCCGGAAATCGTGAAACTGTTTTTGCAGGCTAAGGGCATCGAGCGCGCGGTGCTCATCACCGACGCGATGGCTGCAACAGGCATGCCCGATGGCACCTATCAACTCGGCCCTATCCAAGTCGAAGTCAAAGATGGCCGGTGTACTTCCAATGGCACGCTTGCTGGCAGCGTCCTGACGATGGATCGCGCCGTGCGCAACGTAATGCGGTTCTCCACCTGGAGCCTGCGCGATGCGGTGCGTGCCGCTACGCTGAATCCGGCAGGCGCGACGGGCCTCTCGCAACACGGGCGGCTGATGCCCGGAGCAGAAGCCAACCTTGTAGTACTAAGTCCAGATGGAGACGTGAAGAGAACGATCGTTCGCGGGCGTGTTAGTTAATTCGGCTTGCGCTCTTTTGCTTCTGCCAGGTAGCGCAAGAGCACGGCCTCATCGGCGCGGGTAAGCTGATCGAGGAAAGATGTATCCACGTTGCTGTCTTCGACGGTCTTCGACGCATTCGACTGGCGTAGTTTGTCCCCGAGTTCCGGATCGTTGCTCATGACCTGGGTGTAGAACCACAGAAAGTGCCGCATCTGGTCGAGTGACTTGCACAACACCTGAATTGCTTCGGTCTCGGGCAGAGCACTCAGCGCCTCCATCAACTCCGGATCGCTGGGCGCCTGCATGGCAGCGCAGTTCAGCTCGCGCTGAATCACACGCAGGTCTTCGGTAACTCGCATCATCCGTGTATGAAGGTCGTCCATCTGTGGATCGATTCCCGAGGCCATTGGTGGCGTTTAAGTTGTGCCGTTAGAACATCTCATCGGCAGCGCCGAGCGGATAGATGTCCCACGATCATGCGCTTTCGTAATTCAGACAATTACTTTGGTCTGATAGTTCCCGTCCGGCGTCGGTGTGGGGCGAAATCGGCTTCCGGCAAGGCTTTTCAGGCGTATCGCCCGAGGATCTTTCGTCTCGCGCGGAGCTTCGCCTTCCACTTCTGGCTCAGCTCTATCGCCAATAGTGCAGTCACAATCTGCTCCAAAGTCACCACCCCCGCGCACCGGCGTAACAAGTGCGGCGTAGATTTTGTGCACCGCGGGACAACGCTCAAGTCGCAACTGTTGCCTTAGTAGCGCCGGTTTGTGATACAAACCAGCGTTAATGGAACTCCAACTCTCTGCCGCTAACGCCCCTCGCCATGAACTGATCCGTGCCATCGGCCGCTGGAGCCTGGTTGCGCTGGTCGTGAACTCGATCATCGGCAGCGGTATCTTCGGATTGCCCTCGACGGTCGCGGGCCTGATCGGCAACTATAGTCCGTACGCGGTGATTGCGGCCGGCCTCGGGATAAGCGTAATCATGGGCTGCTTCGCCGAGGTCGCGTCGCGCTTCCAGCAGGCGGGCGGTCCGTATCTCTACTCCCGGGTCGCCTTCGGACGCTTTATGGGCATTCAAACCGCATGGATGCTCTGGCTCGGCCAAGTGGCAGCACCTGCCGCAAATGCGAATTTGTTTGTAATTTACTTGGGGGAGTTCTTTCCGCGCGCCAAAGACCCGATCCCCCGGGCGTTGGTTCTCACCGCCTTGGTTGGTCTTCTGACTTTCATCAACATTCGCGGCGTGCGCGCGGGAGCGCAGGTAAGTAACCTGTTCACAGCGGCGAAACTCTTGCCGCTGTTTGCCGTGATCATTTTAGGGCTGTTCGTGCTTCACAGGCATCACTGGGCCATAGCAAACCCGTCCACCGGATCGGCCAGCGTGGATCAGTGGATGAAAGCTGTGTTGCTTCTCATCTTTGCCTATGGCGGATTCGAGACCGCTCTGGCGCCGATGGGCGAAGCGAAAAATCCTCGCCGCGACGCCCCTTTTGCGCTCTTCACGGCTCTGGTGCTCTGCACTGGGATTTACGCTTCTATCCAATGGGTGGTCGTTGGAGTCCTGCCCGATGCCATGCACAGCCAGCGCCCCCTTGCTGATGTGGCGCGTATCTCGGTTGGTCCCGTAGGAGCAGCTTTGGTTGCGGTCGGCGCGCTTATCTCTTTCTACGGATATCTTAGTGCGAAAATTCTTGCGATGCCCCGCGTGCCTTTCGCGCTCGCGGAGCTAGGGGACTTCCCCAAAGCGTTCGCCGCCGTGCATCGCCGCTTTCACACACCCTATGTTTCGATTCTCGTGTTTGCGGCCATGGTCTGGGGGTTATCGCTGATTGGCGACTTCAAGTGGAATGTGACGCTCTCCGCCGTGGCGCGGCTTCTTTATTACGGCGTCGGCTGCGCGGCCCTGCCTATACTGCGGCGCAAGCAGCCGGAAGGGGCGGACCCGATGTTTCACCTGCCGGCAGGAAATTTCTTCGCGTTGGTAGGTGTGATCTTATGCGTAATTCTGGTAACGCGCGTGGACTTCGGCCAGTCGCTGATTCTGGCTGGAACCATCGCGCTCGCGTTCGTGAACTGGGCCATGGTGGCCCGAAGAAGCGCCGCCGGCTGATACGGAGGAGCGAACTCCTCACACTTCCCGCTGTTCTATTTCCAGCAGCGCCTTCTTGCGCTCCACGCCCCAGCGATAGCCGCTGATGTTGCCGTCTTCACGGACCACGCGGTGGCATGGAATTGCCACCGCGACGGGATTGGTGGCGCAGGCGCGCGCTACAGCCCGGCTGGCGGTGGGTTGACCGATCGCCTTCGCCACCTCGCTGTAAGAGCGCGTCGCGCCGAACGGAATCGACTGCAGATAAGTCCACACTCGCCGCTGAAAAGCCGTGGAGCGAATATCCAATGGAAGCGAAGCGTTCAGTTCCCTTCCCGTCATCTTCGATAGCAAGGCTTCGATCCACACCTGCAATCCACTCTCGTCCACCTTGCGCACGGCAAAAGGAAATTCGTGCCTCAGGCCTTCGATCAATTCGGGATCGGAACGCGCGAACTGAATTGCGCAGACGCCACGGTCTGTGGCCGCGATCAACATGCGTCCCAGAGGCGAATCGGCAATAGCGTAGCGAATGGTGGCTGCGATCGCGCCCCGGCGATATTTGTCGGGCGTCATTCCCAGTTGCGAAGCGGTCTTCTCGTAGAGGCGGCTGCTGGAGCCGTAGCCCGCGTCGTACATGGCGCGGGTCACATTGTCACCGGACTGCAAGTTGCGTTTCAGTTGGCGCAGGCGGCAGGAATCGGCGTACTCCCGCGGCGTGATTCCGAGCACAGCCTTGAAGCGGCGCTGCAGATGGAAGGGACTTTGCCGAAATACTTTGCCAAGACGCTCGAGCGTGATGGACTCGTCGAGGTGCTGCTCGATATAGCGGCAGATGGCTTTGACCGTATCCGATTGCGGATTGCCGCTGAACTCTTTCGGCCGGCAGCGCAGGCAGGCGCGAAATCCGGCTTTCTCCGCCTGCTCAGGACGCGAGAAGAACGTAACATTCTCGCGCCGCGGACGGCGCGCCGCACACGAGGGCCGGCAGTAAACGCCAGTCGTGGCCACGGCAAAAACAAATTGTCCGTCTCGGCGCGAGTCGCGCGCGATCACGGCTTCCCAGAATTGATCGTCGTCGAGCCGGGAAGCTCCCGGCTGAGTGCTTTCAGGTTGTGCCGCGTTGGCGTTGGGAGTATCCGTGGGCATGGTTGCGTCGTCTGCCAGTATGGCATCAGCAGTCGCGCCAGCGAAAGTCATGTTCGTGGAAGTCATAATAGAAACGAGTATTGAGCAGATGCCGGGAACGGACTATCCGATTCTTGCGGGCAAAAGAAATTTGCGCTCATCTCTGGAAACGACTAGATTTCGTGTTGACTCTAGGCAGATAAAAAGATTGAGGATAAATCCATGAAAAACATACGTTTCGCGGGGATTGGGATTCTGGTAGCGATACTACTGACCTCGAGCCTGGCGCAGAAGCCGGCGCAACACCTGCTGAGCGCCGACGAACTGAAAAAGATGGTGCCCGCAGAGTTTTTCTTTGCCGGACAGAAGGCGGCCACGCAGATGCGCAACGCAACGGGATTTCAACCGGCGGAGGGAAAAGTAGTATTTGCGGCTCTGGTCGACACCTCGGGATACTCCACGGCGGTACAGCAGAAGTATCAAGGTTTGTTTGTCACCGAGTCCAAGCTGAATATTGGAGGATCCGAACTGGCTCCGGGAGCTTATGGCTTCGGGTTTGAGGCGAATAAGTTCGTGATCATGAACGTGGTGAACGAAGACTTGCTCGGCGTCCCTTTCCAAACAGACGCTTCATTGAAGCGGCCCGTTCCTCTGAAGTTCGTCGAGGATGGCGGAGTATACAAACTATATGCCGGAAGGAAGTGGGTCGCGGTAAAACCTGAGTAGCGCATTCTGATTGATGAGGCTTAATTGCCCAGAGGTTGGAAGGGTCCTATCATGCTGGAGACGCCGGCACGCTTGCGTAATTCAGCGAGGAGCGCGCTGGCCGCATTCGTATAGGTTTTGCTCGGATCGGAAGGATCGGCCCAGACGGCGTCGTACACGATTTGAGCGGCGTCCTTCACGTCCATGTGCAGAGCCGCTTCGCAAACGTCCACCCGCTCCTGCAGACGGTCATAGCAGGGCTTGCAGATAGAAGCGACCTCGGCCTCTTGAATATGATACTCACCCAGAGAGCAGACTGCAGGCGCATTTGCGACCTCCGCATGCGCCGCGAAAAGCTGGGACTTGAACTCTTTCAGAAATGCTTCCCGCTCCTGCTCGACGATCGCATTGTCGGGCGCCGGCTCAGCCGCGGTTTGCGACTTCGGAACGGCTGGAACAACGTTGGGAGAAACTCGTTCTTTGGCATTGCAAGTGGGACAAACGTCGAGATTCGCGGGATAGTAAAGACGGCACTTCGCGCAGGGCAAGCCGTAGCCCGAGGACTTGTGGACGGCGTCGCCCGGAGCCGCAAAGGCGCGCCGGTCCGGCGATGCGGAATTTGGATGCTCGGAGCGCGCCGGTTTTGCGGCTGCGGCTTGTGCCGATCGCGTCACATCCATGAATCAAAAGCTCCAGATAACCAGTGTATGGAACTCCAAGACCCCTGCGAAACTGCCGAGAGTACACAACCGGCACTGTCCCGTGGTTACCGGGAGTTCACTTGTTTCATCAGTTTCAGCAGCTCTTCGCGGCGGGCGCGGTAAAGGGTGCGGTCGGGATCAAGGCGCGCAGCGGCATCGAGTTCGGCCAGAGCCTCCTGGTAGCGATCCATGGTCATGAGGCAGGCGGCAAGCGAGTAGTGGTTATCCGGGGAGCCACTAAGACGAAGAGCCTCGCGGAATTCCTTTTCCGCCGCTTCTAGTTGTTGCTGCTGAAACAGCGCCGTGCCAAGGACATGGTGGGCACTTTCGGAATCGGGATTGAGAGTAACCGCAAGGCGCAACTCGCGCACACCCTCCTCCAACTTGTCGTTAAGGACAAAAACCTCCCCAAGCATGCGGTGTTCGGCGGCGCTGGTAGGATTTTGGCGAATCGCCAGTTGCAATTCCTGGATGGCGTTCCCGTAATCCTTCTTTGACAGGTAAGCGCGGGCCAGGCAGCCATGGCCCTGCTGCCACTCCGGATGCTGGCGGTAAAGCTCTCGCAGTTCGAGCATGGCGGCATCGAACTCACCCTTGTCGCAATAGGTGTTGCCCAGATTATTACGGACCGAAGCTTCTTCGGGCGCCAGACGCTTGGCTTCACGATATTCACTGATGGCCTCGTCCAGCTTATTTTCTTCGTGCAAGACCACTGCAAGGTTGGAATGGGCTTCCCAAAATGATGGATTTAGATGAATGGCCTGGTGGTAAGCGGTGACAGCGGCGGCCAGATTTCCCGCAGCATTCAGGGTGATCCCCAGATCGTAGTAAGTATCCGGGTTCGCGGCATCACGAGCCAGTGACTCCTCGAAGGCATGGACGGCAGCGGCGTATTGTCCGTTGGAATAAAGAGCCAGGCCGAGGAACTGGTAAGCCTCCGCATTCTGAGGGTCCATGCTGAGGGCGGTGCGGGCTTCCGCAATCGCATTTGGACCATCATCCAGGCGATAAAAAATGTACGCCAGGCTGCTGTGGTTCTCGGGGAGATCGGGCATGAGTTGCGCGGCTAAGGTGACCTCGTCATAGGCGTCGTCCCATCGCTCCTGGCGGATCAGCATACCGCCAAGCGCGAAGTGCAGCGCGGAGTTCTGAGGATCAGCAAGTACGGCCGGGCGCAAATCAAGTTCGGCTTCATGGAAGCGCTGAGCTTTGGCATCGGCGGCAGCTTTCAACAGAGGCGCGGGTATTTCGGAGGCTCCAGGAGTGGGAGATTTCAGACCGGTCAAGGTGCGAAGCAGATTCTCATCGGCACCAGCGGCTTCGAATTGACGAATCTGATCCTTGCCGGCGACGCTTGCGATACTACGCTCTTGAATGATGCGGACCAGGCGGTTGCTGGGAACGCCTGCCATGAGCCAAGCCATCAACTGGACGGAAGTCACGGGCTGGCTTTCGCTGGACCGGGCGGCGAGGGCCGCCAAAAGAAGAAAGAAAAAGACTGCGAGGCCCTTGCGCTTCACGCGATTCTCCGGAGTCGGTTGGCTTGCTAGGTTGCGCTAACCACAGCGCGTCTTGCCGCGCCGTTTTCGCGGCGATCTCCAGCCGCTGATTCACATTAGCCTGCCCGCTGAACCGGAGGTAAGGTCACGGAAGTAACATGGAGGAATCGGTTGGCCACGTTTGGAAATTTGGACGGTGCCCGCGAAATGGCTGCAAGCCTTACCGCAGGTTCGGACCGTCACGGCGCAGTGTGAGTTTGATCACAGCATCGCCCCGTCGGATAGCAGAGTATCAAATGAAGGGTGGATGCAGCACAGATTTCAGGACCTGTGCCGGGAGAGGTTTGACTTCCCCTTCCCCATCCGGTAGCGTATTAGTAGGTTGTAGTGTGGTCCTTGGAGGTTCCGATGTTTGAGGGTTTATTTCAACCGACGCATCTGATTATCATTTTCGCGATTGCCCTGCTGGTTTTCGGTCCGAAAAAGCTGCCCGAACTGGGCAAGGGGCTGGGTGAGGGGATTCGTGCCTTGAAAGAGGGCATGAAGGATACTCCGGCCACGCCACCGTCGACCGAGCAGAGCAAAAGCACCGAATCCAAAGAAACCAAGGGCTAAGCGAGTTTGCTTCGCGGGCAGTAATCTTCTTTGATTCAATCGCCGCTTTGTGCTGTTTCCTGTCCGATTTGTTCCAGATATTCCGGGCCATTAAGCGCTTGAGCTGTGAAAATTGACTCTTGAAAGCAGGAGGTAGGTCGAGGTGCGTAAAGTCGAATTTGTGGTTCTAATTGCGTTTTTTGGATTGAGTTCAGCGGTTTTTGCCGATCAGATCACGTTGAAGAATGGTGATCATTTAACCGGTACCGTCGTGAAGTCGGACGGCAAGACTCTGGTGCTGCACACCGATTACGCTGGCGACGTGACGGTCGACTTTAAGGCCATCACGCAGATTACGACTGACAAGGAATTGCACGTAACCACATCGGACAAGAAAACCGTGGTTGGCCCCGTCACCACCAGCGACGGCAAAATTGAGGTCGCCACCAAGACTGGCGGCACGGTGGAAGTGCCGACCGGAAACGTCGCGTTGATCCGCAACGACGCCGAGCAGGCGGCTTACGATAAGTCATTGCATCCCGGCTTGCTGCATGGATGGAATGGCGGAGCCAACGTCGGCTTCTCGCTGGCCCGCGGCAATAGCCAAACCACCAACCTGGCATTGGCAATCAACGCCATCCACGCAACGTTGAATGACAAGATCACGATCTATACGACCTCCATCGAGACCAAGAACGAGTTAGCGACTCCTAGTACGGTAGCCAACCTGGTCACCGGTGGAATTCGCTATGATCGCAATATCAACCCGCGCAT
Organism: uncultured Acidobacteriaceae bacterium; assembly: GCA_963782835.1. GTDB lineage: Bacteria > Acidobacteriota > Terriglobia > Terriglobales > Acidobacteriaceae > Sulfotelmatobacter. The sequence continues at coordinate 10,742 of CAWALR010000015.1, forward strand.
GTTCGGCTTCGTGGGCGCTGATTTCATGAGCAACGCTCTGCAGGACCTGGATCTGCGCGGCGCGTACGGGGGCGGTTTGGGCTACCACGCGATCAAGTCCGACAATACTACATTCGACCTGCTGGCCGGCTTGAACTACACCCACGAGACCTATTCGAATGGAGCCGTAAATACGCCGGCGACGGTTCCTCCAACATACGTCTCCTACGGAGTAACGAACAAATTCGCTGCGCTCACCCTGGGCGAGGAACTGATGCACAAGGCTGGAAAGACGACCGTGATCACGGAGAAACTCTATATCTATCCAGACCTGTCGAGCGGATATAGTGGCCAATATCGCGGAGAGTTCGACTTGGGTACGGTGACGAAGATCAGCAAATGGCTGGGCTGGCAGAATCAGTTTAACGACCTTTATGTATCGAACCCGCCCATCGGCACCAAGGATAATGACGTAATCTTTACCACCGGGCTGAACTTCTCGTTCGCCCACTAGCCACCATTCAGTAAGCGCGATTCGAAGAGCCGCCCGCACGGGCGGCTTTGCGTGTTTACGATCAATCCGGGGCATCCATCCTGCGGGCTTTTATTGCTCACCAACACTTGAACAACTCGTCTACTACCGGGTAGAGTACTGTCTTCCGTTTTCGGGTTCTTTAAGTCCCTCGCCAACAGGAGTCTGCTCGATGCGTCACGCCGTGATAGTGCTGATTGCTGTCTGCTGCTGCGGAACGTTTTCCGTCTCTCAAACCGCGGATGAATTGATTGCCAAGAACATCCAGGCCCGGGGTGGACTGGAAAAGATGAAGGCCATCAAAACCATGCGCATGACCGGCAAGTTCGAGGGCGGTGGAGGGTTCACCGCGGCGTTAGGCCAGGAGAACGAACGTCCCGACCTGGTTCGTGAAACGTTTTCTCTGCAAGGAATGACCGCGGTGCAGGCTTATGACGGCAGCACAGGTTGGCAGATCCAGCCCTTTAGCGGGAAAAAGGATCCCGAACTCATGGGCGAGGATGACCTGCGCGACCTGCTGCTGGATGCCGATTTTGACGGACCGCTCGTGGATTACAAAGAGAAGGGCAGCACGGTGGAATATCTCGGACACGATGTGGTGGATGGCGACGATGCCCTGCGCTTGAAGATCACGCTGAAGAATGGCGACATCATCTATGACTACCTCGATCCCGACACTTTTATCGAGATTCGCAAGGAGATTCAGCAGTTTATCCGCGGCTCGGTGCGGGATCGCGTGGTGGGACTCGGCTCCTACAAGCCGGTAGCTGGAGTGATGTATCCCTTCTCCATTTCGCAAGGACCGAAGAGTCACCCTGACGACCAGACGACGACCGTACAAAAGATGGAAGCCAACGTCACGATCGATCCCGCGGATTTTGCGCTTCCGGCTTCGCTGAGGACCGAGGAGAAGAAGTCCGGCCTGGTTGGGATTCATTGATCGAACTGGTTGAAAGTCACGCCGAAAAATCATCTGCAAATATGAGGATTCGTAAACATGAAAGCATCGGCTCATAAGTCACGGTTCATATCAAAGCTGAGTGCAAGGTTCATCCTAGCCGTGTTGGCCTTCGCAGCCGTGCAGGCTGAGGCACAGGCTCCGTACCGGTTTGACTCAGCGACGATCTCAGGATTGCCGGCACGCAACATTGGTTCGGCCACCATGAGCGGACGCATTGCCGCACTGGATGCGGTGGAAGAAAACGGCCGCATCACTGTGTTTGTGGGCGCGGCCAGCGGCGGCGTGTGGAAGTCGGTGAACGGCGGCACCACCTACAAGCCGGTATTCGATCGCGAAGACGTGCAATCGATTGGCGCGGTCGCGATTGACCCTTCAAATTCGAAGATCGTGTGGGTGGGCACAGGCGAGGCGTGGTTGCGCAACAGCGTATCGGTGGGCGACGGTGTATATAAGTCGACTGACGGTGGCGAGAATTGGTCCAATGTTGGCCTGAAGGATAGCGAGCACATCGCCAAGATCCTGGTGGACCCGAAAGACAGCAATGACGTGCTGGCCTGTGCCACTGGACATCTTTGGGATGACAACGACGAGCGCGGAGTTTACCAGACGAGCGACGGGGGTAAGAGTTGGAAAAAAGTTTTGGCCGGGGTAAACGGCTCGAGCGGCTGCGCCATGATCGCGCGCAGCAAGCAGGAACCCAAAACGGTCTACGCGGCCATGTGGGATTTCCGGCGGCAGGGTTGGACATTCCGCTCTGGCGGTCCCGGCAGTGGATTGTTCAAGTCGATCGATGGTGGCGCGACCTGGAAGGAAATCAACGAAACCAACGCGAAAGGCCTGCCTCCGAAGCCCTACGGACGAATCGCCGTGCAGGTGGCTGAGTCGAAGCCCAACGTTGTCTATGCCAACATCGAGGCGGAAAAGGGAAGAGGACTCTATCGGTCCGATGACGCTGGTGAGACTTGGACCAAACTCGATGCCAGCAATTACATGGTCTGGCGTCCATTTTATTTTGGAAACTTAATCGTCGATCCCAAGGATGAGAACAAAATTTTCAAGCCGGATCTGATTCTGCTGCTCAGCAACGATGGTGGCAAGACTTTCAACGTGGTTTCGAGTGCGGCGCACGGCGATTTCCACGACGTGTGGATCAATCCGAAGAACACCAACATTGTGATTGCGGGCGACGACGGCGGCTTGTGGCGCAGCGAAGACGGCGGCAATCGCTGGAAACACCAGATGAACCTGCCGGTTTCGCAGTTCTATCACGTGAGCGTGGATAGCGCGGATCCGTATCACGTATACGGCGGCTTGCAGGACAACAGTTCGTGGGTGGGCGATTCTTCCTATCCGGGCGGGGTAACCAACTCGCGCTGGGAAAATATGTACGGCGGCGACGGTTTCTGGATGTTCGAAGACACCTCCGATCCGGACTACATTTACGCAGAGGCCCAGGGCGGGGAGATTGGTCGGGTCAATCGTTACACGCACGAAGGTCGCGACATCCATCCTTGGCCGAATTACGGCGAGAAGAAACTGCGCTTCAACTGGAACACGCCGATTCATATGAGCCCCAATGAGAAAGGAACGATTTACATCGGGGCGCAGTTCCTATTCCGTTCTCGCGATCACGGGCAATCGTGGGATCGCATTTCTCCCGATCTGACGACGAACGATCCCGATAAGCAGAAGCAGGAAGAATCCGGGGGCGTGACCATCGACAATTCTTCTGCGGAAATGCATACGACGATCTACTCGATCTCGGAATCGCCGAAGAATGGGCAGATTATCTGGGTCGGCACGGATGACGGGAATGTGCAGATAACCCGAGACGGCGCGAAAACTTGGACGAATGTAGTTGGGAATGTCGGCGGCCTGGGAAAGAATTCGTGGGTCTCCACCATCGAGGCCAGCCGCTTCGACGAAGCGACCGCTTACGCCACGTTCGACCGGCACACCTTCGGGGATATGAAGCCCTATGTGTACAAGACCACCGACTACGGACAGACGTGGACGGCGCTTCCAGCCCAGGAAAGCGGCGTGCGCGGATTTGCTCATGTGATCAAGGAAGACACGGTCGATCGTAACGTACTTTTCCTGGGCACCGAATTCGGGCTTTACATTTCGGTCGATGGCGGTCAACGCTGGGCACAATATAAGGGAACAGACTTCCCTTCCGCTCCGGTGGATGACATCGCTTTGCAGGCGCGCGAATCCGATCTGGTGCTGGCAACGCACGGACGTGGCATATGGATTGTGGATGATATTTCGCCGCTGCGCACGCTGACTCCAGATGTGATGGCCAAGGAGGCCACCCTGCTGCCGGGTCGACCGTCGATTCAGTATTTCGATGTGAGTGGTGGCTGGCCGGAGGGGGACGAAACCTTCCACGGACGCAACCGGCCTACGGATGCGCAAATTACTTACTACCAGAAAGGCCGCCACATCTTCGGCGATTTGAAAATCGAAATCTTCGATCAGGATGGAAAACTCGTGGACACGGTGGCCGGCAGCAAGCATCGAGGATTGAACCGCGCCGGGTGGGGAATGCATGTGAAGCCGCCGGCGGTTGCACCTGCAGCCTCGGCCTTGTTTGAGGCGGCGCAGGGACCGCGGGTTTTGCCCGGTAAGTACACGGTGAAGCTAACCAAAGGAGATCACACTTACACCGAAGAACTGGACGTTGCGATGGATCCGCGCGCGAAATATTCGATCGAGGAGCGCAAGGCACAGTTCGATCTCTCGATGAAGGTTTACAAAGAACTCGAACATATGACCTACGGAGTGGAGGCGATCGAGGGGGTGCGCGATGCCGCCAAGGCACGCGCTGCCAAGCTGACGGAGAAAGATCCTCTGCGCAAACAACTGCAGCAACTCTCCGTGGATTGTGACACGCTGCGCGGCAAGATTGTGGCGACCAAGGAAGGCGGCATGATTACCGGTGAGGAACGAATCCGCGAACACCTTGGCCAGCTTTACGGCGCGGTCACAGGATACGACGGCAAGCCAACGGACTACCAGGTAGCGAGGACTGAGTCGCTGGGTCACGAACTGCAAGACGTGATTGATGACTTCCAGAAACTGACGCAGAAACAACTCGCGGCGATCAATGCCGGGTTGAAGAAGAAGAAACTGGAAGCGATCAGCGTGCTGGCCGAAGCCGAATGGCGGAAAAAGAGAGACGAATCTTCCGCGGCTGCGGGTGCGGGGATGCGGCGGGAAGAAGGACAGATGCGGGAGATGGATTGAGGCTGGCGAGCAGGACTTTAGATTCCTGATCGCGGCTAGGCCAATTCCAATTCAATCTTCTTGGTAGCTGGATCGAGCTTCGCAATCCGGAACTTGCGAATCTGTCCAGTGCGAACCGGTTCCGGTTTCGAATCAACTGAGGGCGTTGCGCCCTTCCACCGCGCCTGCAACATCGAGCCCAGCGAAGACAAGTCCGGCTTCGGACTGGGCTTTGGCGGCTCCGATCCGGCTGGCTTTTTCGTTCCCTCTGGCTGCTCCGATTCGTTCATTCGGCACGACGCCTGAATGCCTTCCCCCAGTTCCACGCGCGCGTGTCCATCCGAAACTTCCATCATGCGGCCCGTAACCACATCCCCCTCTTTGTGCTCGGCGATGTATTCATCCAGGCCGCTCGGAACCAGTTGTTTGATTCCCAAGCGTAACTGGCGCTTCTCCGTATCGACGGCCAGTACCTGAGCCTTTACTATCTGTCCGACTTTCACTACTTCCTGGGGATGATTGATGCGCTTCTCTGCGCCCAAGTCACTGATGTGGATCATTCCCTCCACACCTTCGGCAAGCTGCACAAAAGCGCCAAATTTGGTGAGGCTGACGACCGGACCTTCGACCACTGAACCGGCGGCAAATTTCTGGGCGGCATCGACCCAGGGATCGCCTAGAGCCTGCTTCAGTCCCAGCGACATTCGCCGCTCGGCCGCGTTCACTCCCAGGATTACTGCGTCCACGGTTTCGCCGGGCTTTACCAACGTACTAGCGCTTCTCAACTTCTTACCCCACGACATTTCCGAGACATGGATCAGGCCTTCGATACCGGGCTCCAGTTCCACGAAGGCGCCGAACTCGGCAACGCGACTTACGGTGCCGCGAATCCGCTCGCCAACTTTGTATTTTTCGGCGACCGCATCCCAGGGATGCGGCAGCAATTGCTTCGTGCCAATAGAAATTCGACGCTTGTCCGCGTCAGTCGAGATCTTGAGCACTTTCGCTTCGACCTGTTGGCCGACGGAAAGCACGTCGGCAGGCTTGCTGACGCGGCTCCAAGCGATATCGCTTACGTGGAGCAATGCATCTACGCCGCCGAGATCGACGAAGGCTCCGTAGTCGGTAAGGCTGCGGACGGTGCCGCTTACGAGGTCGCCTTCTTTCATCTCCGAGTAGCGACGGTCTTTGGCCGAGCGCTCTTCTTCCTCGACGATAGCGCGGCGATCGACCACGACATCCTCGTCGGCGACATCGAGCTTGATGATGCGGCAGAGAATCTCCTGCTCGACCAACTTCTCCATCTCTGTGGCGTCGTGCGCTCCGCTGCGCGAAGCGGGCATGAACGCGCGCACTCCTACATCGACGCTGAGTCCACCTTTGATCATGCCGATCACAGTGCCGACGATCGTTGCCTTCTCCGCGAACGCCTTCTCCAGTGCCGACCAGTCTTTCGGGCGCTCGACTTTCGCGCGCGTGAGTTGGTAATAGCCTTCCGGATCGCGACCTTTGACCGAAACCGGCACCTTATCGCCGGGCTTTGGAGTTTCTCCGGCGTTCTGGAAATCAGCGAGAGGCAGAACACCCTCGCTCTTGAATCCGATGTCGAGAAATACAGAGTCGGCAGAGACGCTGATTACGGTTCCCTGGATTTGTTTGCTGCCGTCTTCTCGCTGGCGTACGTGGCTCTTCTCATACTGCGAGAGCATGTCGCTAAAGGATTCCGTAGCTTCGGTGGCGGATTGCGCTTCAGGAATATCTTGCTTGGGAATGGTTAAATTCGGCATGAAAGGGTTACTGCCTCATCAGGGATGAATCTCAACTAGGATAACATCGAGCGCCGGCTGCGATCGGCATCCCATCAATGCTATCGCCTGATTTCGTACGTTAATTAAGAATCGTGGCCGGGACCGCGAGGCGAGCCGCACTCTTTCCAGAGCCTCTCCCAATTCCACATGCCGGAGGTCACTTCGTTCGGCAGCGGGAATCCCAGCTGATGCGTGAGCATACACACCTGCCCGCGATGGTGAGCTTCGTGAGAAAGCATGTAGCACAGCATTTCCACGCCAACCGGCCAGGGCCGAGCCCAGCCGTCTCTGAGAAAGTTCTGGACGCGGCCTTCACCCCCGCCGAGCGCTTCCGCGAGCATCTCCGCACAGCGAGCGGAGCTTTCGGCCAATCCCGCGCGGGCCTGCTGCGGCGTGCAGTGCACGCGGCTGAGCTGGGGTGGAACTTTCAGGTGCGGAGCTGTAAGCCTGATCCACTTAGTCCGGACATTGTGCATGTGCGTGAAGATTGCCGCAATGGTGCGGGTGTCGCCCGGCGGTTTTGCTGTCCAGGCCGCGGGGTCGAGATTCTCGATGAGGAACTGGTTTATGCGATCGTTGGCAGCGAAGATCCGGACCGCGGTCCGACCGAGTTGACTGTTAACCTCGGGTTGACGAAACTTGGGTCGAGGAACCTTATCTGGACAGGTGGTCACGGCTCCGAACTCCTCGACCTATGATACGTCCGGGACGCCTGCGAACCGTAACGCATTCGCGCCAAGTGCATCGTTTTTTCTGAAAAGTTGGCGCATCGTGCCCCCAAGTCCCGCGCCCGAAAACCATCATGCATAGACTGGCATGATTGCCGTCGAACGCGGGACTTGCGCACCAGCGCTTTCTTACCAACTGCTACATGCCCGGCGCTGTTTCAGTTGAGTGCAGCACGCGGAAAGTGCTACCCCCGTTCGACCAGACCAGCACCAGCGCGTCTTGTCCCTTGGGCACTGCGGACAATGCCTTCTGAACGTCCGCAGCATTCTGCACGGGATGGCGATCGACTTCGACGATCACGTCCCCCTGTTGCAGACCAGCGTTGTCGGCGGCGCTGCCAGGTTGGACTTGCTCTACGACCGCGCCACGGAGGTCACTGGATGCCTGCAGTTGCTCGCGCAGCTCTGGAGTCATGTCCGTGAGACCGAGGCCCCAGCGCGGCTTGCCGTTGCTGTTGCTGCCGACCTCCTTGCCTTCATGGTCACGGCTGCCCATTTCCTCGACTGTTACCGGCACGTTGATGTTCTTGCCATCGCGCAGAATTCCCAGCTTGATGCTCGAACCGGGCTCCTTCTGTCCGACTTCGATCTGCAGTTGGCTGGCATCACTCACTTGTTGGCCATCAAGTTCGGTGATGACATCTCCGACTTTCAAACCGGCCTTCGCCGCGGGTGAGCCATCTTCCACCTGCGTGACTACGGCACCTTCGTTGTTCTCGACGTGGAAGAACTTCGCATTCTCCGGCGTCACATCGCTGATTCCGATGCCCATGTAACCATGATGCACTTTGCCGCTACGAATCAGAGCATCCACGGTGGGACGGACGATCTGGCTGGGAATTGCAAAACCCATGCCCGAGAAACTATCCGAGTTCGATACGAGGAAGGTGTTGATGCCGATCACTTCACCGCGAGCATCCACCAGCGGACCGCCGGAGTTTCCTGGATTAATGGCTGCGTCAGTCTGGATGAAGCTTCCCGGAGCTCGGCCGTTGCGTGAGAACGGATTCGGACGGTTCAGGCCGCTGACAATTCCGCGGGTGACGGTGAAGCGGAAACCGAAGGGATTGCCGAAGGCTAGCACGGTCTGTCCCGGGCGCAATGAAGTTGAATTGCCCCAGGGGGCATTCGGGAGATTGGTTCCGTCTACCTTGATCACGGCGAGATCGGTGAGCGGGTCGGCTCCGATCAGCTTGGCCGTCATAATGCGACGATCCTTGAGCGTGACGCGAATATCGACGGCGCCATCGATGACGTGATTGTTGGTCACGATGTACCCATCGGGCGAGATCAGCACGCCGCTGCCGATGCCGTGTTCAATCTGCGACTGCTGCCTTCCCGGATGGTTGAAGAACGGCGCGAACATCGGCGGCAGGCCCTGGGGCATGTCCGGCGTTTCGTTATCCGCCACTTCGGTTTTCGAATGGGATGTGACGGCTACGTTCACGACCGCGGGTGTGACGCGGGCGGCCAGCGTCTCCATTGCCTGGTCGAGCGAGAGCAGAGCGCTGACGCTGTTGTCATCGAGCGGCGTCGCGGTCGGAGATGCAGCCGCTCCCTTGGCGTAAGCCGGCTTGATGAATTCGTAAGTGGTTAACGACAACGCCAGCGCGATTGCCATGACGGGAACAATCAGGCGGCGGGTCAGGAGGGTCTTAGTAACCCAGGTTTTCATTCGATTTTTCTCCTTGTGCAACAACTAATTATTTAGTTTCTAAAGACGAACAAATGCTCTACTTTCATCAATCCTGGTTAAGTGGATTTTGGAGTGATTGCTTTGTGAACTTCGCGATCCACGGGATACAAAACGGTCAAGCGCCAAACGCAAATGTTCCAGACCTGACCATACTCGTCCATTTGCTGGGTGTGCATCACGAGCAAGAGAGAATTCGGCTCACCGTCATCGCGAGAGCTCTTCGCACTCGCGTTGATCATTCTGGTTTGAGGCAGCGCGACTTTCGCCGGCGCGACGGCCGCCGCCATTGACAGTGCGCCGTGCTTTCGATTTTGGGCCTTCACAGTTCGCGCGCGAACATCTCTTCGGACGAGCGAGCTCGAAACCTGGAGCGATGCCGGAATCACTCGCGCTCGGATGCCAGCAGTATCCGACAGCGCGGGAGTTAGCCTGCTAGCGGATTGCGAAAGGCCGGGGCCTGTGCCGCCAAATGCGACTAACAGCGGTGCATGGGGCATCGAAATCAAGCATGCCACCGACACTGCGGAGACCAATCCGAGCGCCGGCTTCCAGACCTTGGTGGCCTTCGGACGGTCGGCATCAAGAATTCGCGCGACGCGGTGCGCGGTCTGTTGCATTCTTCCGACTGCTGCCTGGGCTAACGCCACACTGCGACGCAAGAAACTCTTCTCTGCGACGGTGACGAGGCATTGCGCGTATCCGCGCGGATTCGAGGTGGCGGCCAGGACGAAGTCATCGCAGGCCATCTCCCGCTCGCGCGAGAGCCGATCGCCGATCCACCAAATGGCGGGATGAAAAAACAGAAGCGCGCTTAGGATTCGCTGCGCTAGATTGGTCCAATCGTCCCAGCGTCGCAGATGCGCCAATTCGTGAAGGAGAATCGCATTGAGTTCGACGGGAGACAGTTCTCTAAGCGCCCACGCGGGAATCACGACGGCTGGCTTGAGAAAACCGATCGCCGTGGGCACGCGCACCCGATCGGAGGTGCAGAGAGTCACACGCCGCGCAGAACCGAATTCGTTCAGAGTTTCACGAAGAACCGGATGCAAAGTGGCGGAATCGATGGCCGCACAACTTTGGCGCAACCTACCCAGCTGCCAAAAACTTATGCCGATTTTCGCCAAGCCTATAGCAGCGATGACGGCCCACACAGCCAAAGCATCGATCGCCCAAGAGCCCGGCAAACGGAAAGTGAAATGGGACGCCACGGCGGCCGCGCTGGCTGGATTGGATCCTATGCTCTCGATGAGAGGCAGAAGGGCCACGGCCGCCAAGCCTGAAAACCACATCGCGAAGCGAGTACTGGAATTCTGCCGCCTCAGGGCCAGCATCATTATCCAGATGGACAGGGCAATGACGATTCCTTCTGCCGTGCTGTTCAGCACTCTCCCGGCAAAAATCTCAGCCAAGGCTTGCCAGTGTTCTACTAGCGCCATCGGTCACTCGCTCCCTTCCAGCATCTTTCGCAGACGCTTCAGCTCAGCGGCATCCATACCCCGGTCTTCAAGAATGTTAAGAACGAGTAATTCGTGGGAGTTCCCGAAAAAACGGTTGACCAAACGCCCGATCTCGGAGCGGGTAGCCTCCTGGCGCCCGACTAGCGGCGAGTAAACGAAGGCGCGACCGTCCTTCACATGCTTCACGTAGCCCTTTTTTTCCAGAATCCGGATCGTGGTCAACACGGAGTTGTAGGCTAGCGGCTCCTCCTCGGGAAGGAGCTCCTGCACCTGCTGGACGGTCGAAGAGCCCTTCTGCCACAGCACTTCCATCAGGCGCAATTCCGCTTCCGTAAGAGTTGGGGACTTTCTCGGGGGCAAATGCCATCCTCCTCCACCTGTTGTATTAGACGTACAGGGTATTGGATTGTCAACTAGTAAATTAGTTGCACAAGATTTGTCGCGGGTTGCATGGCGAAGGGTTGGGCCTGAGGCGCGTACGCCGCGAGATAAGTCTTTCCTCTCTTTTCTTTATAATCGCTTCGTTTCCGGGAGGCATTCGCGAATGGGTGACGAAAAGCGGGACCGTGAATTGGGGATGGGGCACCCGATTTCGCGGAGGGATTTCCTGAACGGAGCGGCGATCGGGATCGGGGGAGTTTTGGCCAGTCACCGCGCGCTGGCCGCTCTCGCTCCGGCCGAGTTCGCGCTGCAGGCGAATGCGGAGCCGTTCGCGCCGGAGAAGGCGGCGGATTATTATCCTCCGGCGCTCACCGGAATGCGTGGAAACCACGATGGCACGTACACGTATGCCCATCGTCTGCGCGATGGCGAGGCTTGGGACGCCGATGGAGGTCCGCAGTCAACCGGTGAAATCTACGATCTGGTTGTGGTCGGGGGCGGAATCAGCGGGCTGGCGGCAGCTTATTTCTTCCGTAAGAGCGCCGGTGAAAAGGCACGCGTGCTGGTGATCGACAACCACGACGATTTTGGCGGACACGCCAAACGAAACGAGTTCCATGCGGGCGGCCGGATGTTGCTCGGCTACGGGGGAACGCAGTCAATCGAAAGCCCAGGAGCATATAGCGTCGAAGCGAAGAGACTGCTCGTAGAGTTAGGCATCGACACACAAAAGTTTTACAAAGCTTACGACCGGAAGCTGTACGAGTCGCGGAAGCTGGGCACCGGTTGTTTCTTCGATAAGGAGACGTTCGGGGAAGACCGGCTGGTCGCGGGTTTGGGGACCACACCCTGGCCGGAGTGGTTGGCGAAGACGCCGCTGACCGCAGAGGCACGGCGGGACATTGCGCGCGTGTACACGGAAAAAGTGGATTACCTGCCTAGGCTGTCGCGGGAGCAGAAGATCGCAAAGTTGTCGAAGATTAGTTATGCGGATTTCCTCACCAAGATGTGCGACGTCCATCCCGACGCGCTAAAGTTTTTTCAGAGTTACACTCACGATTTGTTTGCAGTGGGGATTGATGCGGTGCCGGCGATCCAGTGCTATATGGCCGGCGACGATTACGGTGGCATCAGCTACGCCGGCTTCCAGGGAATGAAGCTGGGCGAAGAAGAAAAAGAAGAACCGTACATCTTTCACTTTCCAGATGGAAATGCTTCCATTGCGCGCTTGCTGGTGCGAACTCTGATACCAGGGTCGATCCCCGGGCACACGATGGAGGATGTGGTGACGGCGCGCGCGGACTACAGCCGGCTGGACCGCGATGGATCCGCTGTTCGCATCCGGCTCAACAGTACGGTTGTGAATGTGAAACACGGAAGCACCGGGGCAGCAAAGGAAGTTTTGGTGTCGTATGTTCGTGGGAACAAGCTACAAAGCGTCAGAGCCAAGCGCTGTGTTCTCGCCTGTTACAACGGGATGATCCCCTATGTCTGTCCGGAGTTGCCGGATAAGCAGAAAGAAGCACTCGCGTACCTGGTAAAGGCGCCGCTGGTGTATACGCACGTTGCCATCCGAAATTGGACATCGTTTGAGAAGCTCGGCGTACGGCAGATCGAGTCGCCGGGAAGCTATCACGTTTACACCGCGCTCGATTTTCCAGTGAGCATGGGAGATTACGCTTTCCCCAGCAAACCGGACGACCCCATGGTTCTGTTCATGCTTCGAACGCCCTGCAGTCCCGGATTGCCTATGCGCGATCAAAATCGGGTGGGGCGAGCCGAGTTAATGGGCACACCATTCTCTACGTTCGAACGCAATGTGCGCGACCAGTTGGGGCGGATGCTGGGCAGCGCGGGCTTCGATCCCGCGCGCGACATTGATGGCCTTACCGTGAACCGGTGGGCACACGGTTACGCGTACTCCTACAATTCTCTGTTTGATCCCGACTGGACGGAAGACGAGAAGCCGTGGGTGGTCGGGCGCAAGCCTTTTGGCCAGATCGCGATTGCCAACTCCGACGCAGGAGCTTCGGCTTACACCGATGCGGCGATTGACCAGGCGTACCGGGCGATCACGGAACTAGCTGCGACGAAGGGCTGATGACCGCCGGTCTGATCTTTGCACTTTGAGGTTGCGCGCGGCGCAGGTCGGATCACGATTTGCGAAGATTCTCCACTCGATTCCTGCAGATCCCGCGCTCGGATCGTTGCTTTCATTGCAATTGCCGCCGCCACGAGGGCGGCCGAAGCGGCATTCGCGACTACGACTGCAGTGGCTTTCAGCAGGACTCCGTAAATAAGCCACATCATCAGTCCCGCCAGATAAATGGACAGCATTGAGTAGGAAGGCCTGCGCCGCCTTGTTTGCGAATCTTCACCAGTTGTGGAACGAATGACAACGTCGTGCAACCTGCCGCGAAGTATCCGATGAAATTGGTGAAGCTTAACGAGACACACATTGCTTATATATCCTTACGACAAGCGGAGCGAACTCTACGAGCGCAGCGGACCGGTTGCGGTCACTTTATTCGAAGAGGCCATTGGATTTTCCGTTACTCGCGGGCGAGGGCGCGAGCGCGGCTCCCTCGCAAATCTCGCGGCCAAACGAAAGCCTGTTGCGCCCAGTTGCGAGACTCCGTTGAAAATGGCGGCTTGCAGGCCTGCGGCGGATGTCGAATAGAAGGCCGCCCCAGGAAGAGGACCAGGTGAGGCCTCGATCATTCCACCAAGCGACTCATAGAAATCCAAAAAGGATGCGGCTACGATTTCCCAGCGGTACCGCTCAGCAATCGCCAGCGCCTTCCTGGTTTTTTCAATTAGGAGTTGACGGTTGGTGGTGATTTCCTGGATGGCTTCGGCAAAGCTTATGACATCACCGTTTACGGTCCATGCGTTCTCGAGATTCGCGTAGGAAGAGACGCCGCCAATGTTCGGAGCGACAAGTGGAAGGCCTGAAGCCATCGCCTCTAACGGTGCTATGCCGAAGGGTTCACGCGGATTCGGGTGCACAAAAACGTCGCAGTTGGCATAAAGATCGGCCAACACATTTTTATCTTTGATGTGCCCAAGGAAGAATGCTCGCCCCTGCATCTCCCGAGAACATTTCTGCTCCCACTGGCTGCGTTCGATGCCGTCACCCACGACCAGCAACCGGTAATCTCGATCGCGATCCTTGCCGAGGTGAGCCAACAGGTTGAACAACAGGGGTAAATTTTTCTCCGGCGCGAGACGGCCGGCGTAAAGAAGAAGGACGCTCTCCTCCGATGCGCCAAAATTCTGTAACAAGCGGCGGCGCAATCCCGCGGACCTGCGCTGCGGCGACAGATGCGCCAAGTCAACGCCCATTGAGCGGATCCAGGTGCCTCTGGGAACCAACTGCCCTTGCGCGGCAGGCTTCAGTTCGGCCGCGGTGTATTCGGAGTTGGCAATGTGGTGATCGAAGAAAGGAAAGTAAAGCCACTTCATGTAGATGGAACAAAATCTTCGAGCGAATGGAAGACTTTCGAGATACACGCCGACGTTATCGTCCATGCGCTCCTGGCTGTTCCCAACCACAATCGGGCGGAAATCCACCGCAGGCATAAGTCGCAAACGCAGCAGTATACCCAGATAG
>CAWALR010000016.1:2500-107153 GCA_963782835.1 uncultured Acidobacteriaceae bacterium
TTAGCTGGGGCGCACGTTCAACCTTGTCCTCGAATTAAATTTTGAGCTTCTGGCTACTAGCTTCTAGCTCCTGGCTGAATCAAGGTTTTGATTTGGCTGGAAGCTAGCGGCTAGAAAGCTGGGAGCCGAAGAGATCGAAGAAGAGAAAGTGCAAGGCTCCGGGTTACAATTGCAGAATCAAAATTGCAAGACCGGGCCTGTAGCTCAGGTGGCTAGAGCGCACCCCTGATAAGGGTGAGGTCGATAGTTCAAGTCTATCCAGGCCCACCAGAATCAGCTGTCAGCCATTAGCTGTCAGCTCTTAGTTTAGTTACTGATAGCTGAAAGCTGATAGCTGAATTGGGGCTGTAGCTCAGCTGGGAGAGCGCCTGGTTTGCAACCAGGAGGCCACCGGTTCGATCCCGGTCAGCTCCACCAGATATCACTCCTGTTGCTAAGTGAGGGGGCGCGGCAGATGAATAGACTGATCGATTCCATCTTTGGTTTAGGCGGGTTGCTGGTTCCGATCTCCGCGATTATCGTAGGCGGTGCGATCGCGATTACAGCAATGGTTATCCGCCACCAGGAGCGTATCGCCAAGATCGAACGCGGCATTGATCCCGATGCTCCACCGCGAAGTTAGAAAGTCAGCCCGATGTTGGGCGTCAAACGCGACAACCGTAAATCAGTTCACGGTTCAATGAAAGTCGTTTTGACGCCGAACATTGGGTTGGAGGAAGTAAGGGGTTTGCACACCCCGAACTGAGCAAGACCCATACCCGCCGACGCGGGGTAAATCAGTTTCGCTGTGAACCAGCGAGCTGATGAGGACGATATTTGACAACTGAATAGATTGGGCAAAATACAAGGCGTTGTAAATTTTTATGAGTGCCTGAGAGACGCTGCTGGTACGCGTAAACGTTGATAGGCGTTAAGCGCGCGATGAGCAGCACAAAGGCCCATAGAGTTTAAGCGGTGTGTTGAGGTTTTGTTTTTAGCTAAGAGCCAAAAGCTAAGAGCTAAGAGCTTGCCTCAGTGTGCTGAGTAAATTTTGTGGTCAAGCTACTAAGGGCGCATGGTGGATGCCTTGGCAGAAGCAGGCGATGAAGGACGTGGCAAGCTGCGATAAGCCTCGGGGAGCCGCAAGCAGGCATTGATCCGGGGATTTCCGAATGGGGAAACCCACGGAGGTAAACCCTCCGTACGGCCCGATGAATCCATAGTCGGGCACGAGCAAACCCAGGGAAGTGAACCATCTCAGTACCTGGAGGAAAAGAAAGAAACCTCGATTGCGAAAGTAGT
The DNA here is from genome assembly GCA_963782835.1 of uncultured Acidobacteriaceae bacterium. Classification (GTDB taxonomy): domain Bacteria; phylum Acidobacteriota; class Terriglobia; order Terriglobales; family Acidobacteriaceae; genus Sulfotelmatobacter. The sequence continues at coordinate 3,782 of CAWALR010000016.1, forward strand.
GGCGAGCGAAATCGCAACAGCCTAAACCAGTCCCACCTTCGGGTGTGACCGGGGTTGTAGGGTCGACAACAGTAGAGTTACCAATTTGGCCGTTAATCGAAGCCCTCTGGAAAGAGGGGCCATAGAGTGTGATAGCCACGTAGATGAAAACGGACCAAACTCGAAGTCGATACCTGAGTACCGCGGAGCACGAGAAACTTTGCGGGAAGCTACGGGGACCATCCCGTAAGGCTAAATACTAGCTTCTGACCGATAGTGAACCAGTACCGTGAGGGAAAGGCGAAAAGAACCCCTGCGAGGGGAGTGAAATAGTACCTGAAACCGTGTGCCTACAAACGGTGGGAGGACTATGCGGCGCAAGCCGAAAGTCTGACCGCGTGCCTATTGCATAATGAGCCGGCTAGTTATTCTTGTCAGCAAGGTTAAGCGAAAGCGAGCCGCAGCGAAAGCGAGTCCTAATAGGGCGAATCAGTTGGCAGGAATAGACGCGAAGCGGGATGATCTACCCTTGGCCAGGCTGAAAGTGGAGTAACATCCACTGGAGGGCCGAACGGGTGTTTGTTGAAAAAAGCTCCGATGAGCTGAGGGTAGGGGTGAAAGGCTAATCAAATTCCGTGATTGCTCGTTCTCTCCGAAATAGCTTTAGGGCTAGCCTCGTATGATTTGTCGTGGTGGTAGAGAACTGAATGGACTAGGGGGCTTTCCAGCTTACTGAATCCAATCAAACTTCGAATGCCATAGAACAACCAATACGGGAGTCAGACGGCGGGGGCTAAGCTTCGTCGTCGAGAGGAAAACAGTCCAGATCGCCTGCTAAGGTCCCAAAATATCAGCTAAGTGGGAAAGGAAGTCGGAACGCCCAGACAGCCAGGAGGTTGGCTTAGAAGCAGCCATCCTTTAAAGAAAGCGTAATAGCTCACTGGTCAAGCGGTCCGGTGCCGACAATTTAACGGGGCTTAAGCTGATTACCGAAGCAGCGAATGCATCACTTAAGTGTGGTGCGTGGTAGGAGAGCATTCTCAACAGTTTGAAGGTAGACCGAAAGGACTGCTGGACGGTTGAGAAGAGACCCTGCCGGCATAAGTAGCGATAACGGAGGTGGGAACCCTCCGCGCCGAAAGTCTAAGGTTTCCTGAGAAAGGTTAATCCGCTCAGGGTCAGGCGGTCCCTAAGGCGAGGCCGAAAGGCGTAGCCGATGGACATCCGGTTAATATTCCGGACCTCCCTTGTTTTCGTTATCACGATGGGGTGACGCAGGAGGATAAGCAGGCCGTCCTATGGCTATGACGGTCGATGCGCGTAAGGTGTCTTTCGTAGGCAAATCCGCGAGAGAGTTATCACTGAGGCGCAAAGCAGTAACCCGTATGGGTGAAAGCTGCCGATTCCACGCTGCCAAGAAAAACCTCTAAGGAGAAAGTAAGGGAACCGTACCTCAAACCGACACAGGTAGACGAGGAGAATATCCAAAGGCGCTCGTGAGAACAGTTGGTAAGGAACTCGGCAATATAACCCCGTAACTTCGGGAGAAGGGGTGCCCCGGTAGAGTGCAAGCTCGAGGGGGCCGCAGCGAAATGCGCACTGCGACTGTTTAACAAAAACACAGGTCTCTGCAAAGTCGAAAACGACGTATAGGGGCTGACGCCTGCCCGGTGCCGGAAGGTTAAAGGGAGAGGTCAGCGCAAGCGAAGCTTCGAACTGAAGCCCCGGTGAACGGCGGCCGTAACTATAACGGTCCTAAGGTTAGATTCGCTAGCCTTAGTAAAAGCTGAACTATATGCGGGAAACTCTCAGTAGTCCACGCTACGTGAATCAGTAGATCGCATGTCATTTTTGAGAGCAGAAAATCCGAAGGAAAGGTCCGCAGGAAGAAGCTCACCATTGAAATCCTCAGAGACTATCAGTCACCTCCTGGAAAAATTTGGAAAAAATAAGCGATGCATCGGAAATGCAAATTTGACAGAAGAAATACATTCCCTTCAATCTAAGAAGCTAGATTTAAGTTCAGGAACGTGCTGCAACTGATGTCAAAGGGAGAACATCTCGCGATCGAAGGCATCGAGAAGATTCGGGCCATCACCGCGACAATGAACACCGGATGTGAAAGATAAAGTCCAGCTTCTCTGGAAACAGAGTGAGAGATAAGAGCGAAATTCCTTGTCGGGTAAGTTCCGACCTGCACGAATGGCGTAACGAAAGTGCGACTGTCTTGCCGACTGACACGGCGAACTTGTAGTGCCGGTGAAGATGCCGGTTGCCCGCAACTAGACGGAAAGACCCCGTGCACCTTTACTATACCTTTAGTATGAACTATGGCCCTTGCTGCGCAGGATAGGTGGGAGGCTTTGATTCCAGGCTCTCGGGCTTGGAGGAGCCAACGGTGAGATACCACCCTGCGAGATCTGTGGTTCTAACTTACTCCCGTAATCCGGGAGAAGGACATACTAAGGCGGGTAGTTTGACTGGGGCGGTCGCCTCCTAAACGGTAACGGAGGCGCGCGAAGCTACGCTCAGGCTGTTTGGAAATCAGCCGTTGAATGCAAAAGTATAAGCGTGGTTGACTGCGAGACCAACAAGTCGAGCAGGTACGAAAGTAGGCTTTAGTGATCCGGTGGTTCTGCATGGAAGGGCCATCGCTCAACGGATAAAAGGTACGCCGGGGATAACAGGCTGATCGGAGCCAAGAGTTCATATCGACGCTCCGGTTTGGCACCTCGATGTCGGCTCATCGCATCCTGGAGCTGTAGAAGGTTCCAAGGGTTAGGCTGTTCGCCTATTAAAGCGGTACGTGAGCTGGGTTCAGAACGTCGCGAGACAGTTCGGTCCCTATCTGTTGTGGGCGCAGGAGATTTGAGAGGACCTGTCCTTAGTACGAGAGGACCGGGATGGACGAACCTCTTGTGTTCGAGCTGTCATGCCAATGGCACCGCTCGGTAGCGAAGTTCGGTAGTGATAACCGCTGAATGCATATAAGCGGGAAGCACTCCTCAAGATGAGATCTCCCAACCCGTAAGGGATAAGAAGGGCCCAGGAAGACTACCTGGTTGATAGGCTGGAGGTGGAAGTGCAGCAATGCATGTAGCTTACCAGTACTAATCGCCCGTTCGGCTTGACCATAAAATTTACTCGGTGCAGAAAACAGTTGTCAGTTCTCAGTTGGGTAGGGCGTGGCTTCAGCCGTGCCTTAGTTAGAACCTGAACTATATCCAGCAAAGTTGTTGAAGTCGTTCGAACCTGGATGACTGAGATGCAACACTGATAACTGTTGCGCCGACGCTTTTGAAAAGAAAGCAAAGCCGAAGTACGGTGGCAGAAATCGGAAACAAAAGAACAAGAAAGTAAGCCACACCCAATCTATTCAGTTGTGAGGTTTCGTCCTCACGATCTTTGAAAGCTAGCTCTCAGCTGTCAGCTTTCAGCTCTCAGTTTTCCTGAGGCGCGAAAGGGATAACTGGGATTCACCAAGTTTGCTGTCCATCAGCACAAAGACGTCCGCCTCGGCAAGGAGCTGAGACCTGACGGCTGATAGCTGACAGCTACGACTTGTCGGTGATCTTACCGCGGGGGATCCACCCGTTCCCATCCCGAACACGGAAGTTAAGCCCCGCAGGGCCGATGGTACTGCACGCGCCAAGTGTGTGGGAGCGTAGGTCGTTGCCGGCATAAATAAAGGCCAGTCTGAGAAATCAGATTGGCCTTTTCCTTTTACGCAGCGAACCCAAAGTTTTGTCATTCCGACGCGCGCGCAGAGCGAGACAGGAGGAATAGGCTGTTTACTCTCTGGGAGCGGTGCATGCTGCCGTGCGATAATCTGCAAAGGATGATCCGAAACCATGAAGGCCGCATGGTATGAAAAGCAAGGCGCTCCGCGTGATGTCCTCACCGTTGGTGAGATGGATGATCCTCAGCCAGTCGCAGGCGAAGTTCGGATTCGCGTTGCTTTCTCAGGAGTGAATCCGGGAGATGTGAAGAAGCGTCAAGATTCGTTTGGCCTGGGAATGCCCTACCCGCGCGTTATTCCGCACAGCGATGGTTCGGGCACGGTGGATGCAGTGGGCGAAGGTGTATCGCAGGAATGGATCGGGCGGCGAGTGTGGTGTTACGGCGCTCAAAGTTACCGTCCTTTCGGAACCGCCGCCGAGTTCACCGTGGTCCCTGTGCAGAAGGTGGCTCAACTTCCCAAGAGCGTGTCGCTCGAGCAGGGTGCCTGTCTCGGCATTCCCGGCATCACAGCTCACCGGGCGGTTCATGTTGCGGGCTCGGTCCAGGGGCGAACCGTTCTCGTGCAAGGCGGCGCGGGTGCGGTAGGAGCTTGTGCCGTTCAACTCGCGCATCGGGCGGGGGCGCGAGTCATCGCCACCTGCCGCGCCGAAAGCGACAAGGAAATCGCATCACGAGCCGGAGCAGACGATGTTCTGCTGACTGATGAAAAGTTGGTGGAACGAATTCGCGCATTGGCTGCCGATGGAGTTCACCACGTCGTCGAAGTTGCTTTCGGAGCGAACATCAACAGCAACGCGGCCGTGCTGGCCCAGGGCGGTTCCATTGCGAGTTATGCCACGAATGCTCCGACGCCGGAGATTCCGTTCTGGCAACTCGTGTTCATGAACGCCAGAATCTTCTTTGTCGGCAGTGACGATGTGCCAGCCGAAGCGAAGGTCCAAGCCACTCGCGATATCAATCAGGCATTCGAGGCGGGATGGCAGGGACTCGACATCGCCGAAGTTGTCCCCTTGGAGCAGATCGCACGCGCTCATGAAATGGTCGAACACCCGGTGAAAGCGGGGCGCGTGATCGTTGCGATTTGAGGAATTTTGCTTTGCGCGCGCGACCAGTATCTCCATCTCTACAAACTCGGGAATGTGCCACTGCTTGGAACTACAACGAAGACGCTAGACATCCTGATAGAGTAATTCGCAAAAGCGCGAAAGGATGACATGCGCCTCAAACTCTTCGTCCCAGTCGTTTTGTTGGCTGTGGCCTGCGGTGCGTCCGCACAACGCTCTGGGACGTCCGCGGATTCGTCTCCAGCATGGAATGACAATTCTCTAATCGCCGTTCAGAAAAATGGTGGAGACCCGGCTCGCTCGGGCGATGTCAAGATCGAGTTCTATGGACACGATGCATTCAAGGTTACATCGCCAGCCGGTTTGACGGTTCTGACTGACCCTTGGCGGAATGATTCAACCGGCGCTTACCCAAAGTGGTTCTCGAATGAATTTCCCGCCATTCGGGTCGACATCGTTCTTTCGACGCACGCTCATTTCGATCACGATGCCGTTGATCGGCCGAACGGGCTAGTGGCGCTCGAACGTCTGGTGGGGCAGTTTAAGCTTGGCGACATCGAAATCACGGGGCTGGCCGACAAGCACCAATGCGACCGCAGCTCCACAGATTCAGTGGCAAAGACATGCCCGCCAAACAACGAGATCGGGTTCGACAACGCGATTCAGGTCATTCAGACCGGGGGATTGCGGATTGCCATCTGGGGCGACAATCGCGCGGAGCCTGATTCCTCTCTCGATCACTATTTGAAAAATGTTGACGTGCTCGTTCTGCCAGTCGAGACCGTACTCACGCGCGCAGAGGTGGATCGAATCTTGCAGAAATATGATCCGAAGGCGGTAATTCCGTCCCACTATTTTCTCAACGGCTTAACGACCTCCGTCTCGGGTCTTGAGTCGGCCGATGGATGGGTCAATGACCAGGAAAAAATTCATGCGGATGTTCGTCGCCTTGATAGCGCGGATTTGACGCTGAATCCGACGAAGCTGAAAACAGCTCGTCACAGAATCTATTACTTCGACAGTCACTTTGAGAAGAAAGAGAAAGTGGACTGAGTCCGAGAAATCAGATTGGCCTTTTTCCTTTCTTCCTAATATCTTTCTGGCAGCCGATTTCTAATCAGCTTTACTTCGCCTCCGCCTGCCCCGATCCCTTCGGACGGACGCCGAGCTGCGGAGTGGCCACGTCGCCGGAGCCGAGCAACACAGAGGACGAGACGGCTTGCGTTGTGCCCAGCATGAAGTCGGTTCCGCCCCCGTCCTCCTGAAACGAGCCGTCGGGGCCGAGCACGGTAAAGGCGTCTCCCTGCGTGACCGTGACATAGCCGTATTGGTCGGAAGTGATCGAAGTGACGCCGCTCGGCGGAGAGAATCCTCCGATCTCCGTCAATCGCGAAGGTACTCTTCTTAACCTCTACCGCTTGGTTACTCTGGTTCGTTCCAATGAAAAGGAACTTGCTATTGGCGGCCATCGAGCAGAGCGCCGTGCTGCCGCCCGTTAGCGGGAGCGTCACGGTCTTCGCTAACGTCACCACCACGGTATCGCTCTCGGTCGATAACCGTATCAGTTTTCTTGTAGACGTAGAGCTTCACGCTGTCGGCACTGCCCGAATCGACGACGTAAATCTCGCGCTTGACCACATCGCCTTTCACCGACGGATTACTTTCCAGCATGGCTCCAACTCCGACAAATGGCCCAAGGCTTCCCGATGCGTAACAACCTTCGGTTTCCGCCGTGGATCCGCAGACGACCCAATTAACGCTCGTCAGATTTCCGCTATAGGTGGTGAAGAGAGTGGAATCGACTGCTGTTTTTGGCGAAATGGAATCTTGTGCGCTAAGTGGAACGACAGCAGCGAAAGCGAGCAGGCAGATGGCTACCGTCAGGCGATAGCCAGAAATCTGGGACATTAGAGTTTCTCCTGTTGGCACTGGGTGAGTTGGGTTCGTGACTCTTGCGGGCCTCGAAAGCGTGGCGGCTATTTTGTCCGCGGCGGGAGGGTTTGTCAATGTGAAGAAATTTGCGATTAGGTCCCGCACCCAAACTCCGCAGAAGAGTCACATCTGTTTTGGGCGGGCCAGCGCGGCTACCGTGGCTTTGGTCGCGGTCAGATAGTCGGATGGAGCGAGAAGAATTTGCAGGCCGCGAATGCCGGCTGAAATGGAAATAACGTCGAAGAGCTCGATGGTTTCGTCCACGTACACGGGATAATCTTTTTTGCCGGCCAGAGCGGTAACGCCTCCGCGGATATATCCGGTGAGCGCTTGCAGCTCTTTGACGGGAACGAGTTGGATTTTGCGGTCTTCTGAAGCCGAAGCCAGGGCTTTCAGATCGAGCTCGGCGTCGCCGGGAACTACAGCGAAGCATGCGTCGTTGCGGTCGCCGCGCGCGACCAGAGTTTTGAAAACCTGCCCGGGCGGGAGTCCGATCTTAGTGGCGACGCTTTCCGCCGCCAAGTCGTTCTCGTCGACCTCGTACTCGCGCAACTCGTAGTGAATTCCTAGTTGATCGAGCAGGCGAACTGCGTTGGTTTTGTGCGTCACGCAAGCATTGTAGTTTGGGCGCAGGAAGTTTTGCCCGGCTACTTTGAGTGCCCGGCGTCGGCCTTTTCTGCCGCGGCGATGAAAGTCTTCAGCTCTTCGACGTCTTCCGGAAGCATCCTGGTGAATTGGATTCCATTGCCGACTTGCGGGTCCTTGGTGACGACGGTGCCCACGATCAGGAGTGTGCTGCTGGCTTGCAGCTTGAGTTCGAGGACGGTACCGATGGGAAAGGGAGAAAAACTCTCAATGTAGCAGCCGTGCAGAGCGAGGTCGGAGGTAGCCGTGCGAAGGGGAACGTCGTTGCCCTCGAGATAAATCTCGACCGGCGCCTTCACTTTGACGCGAGGATCGCTGCGCCGCTCTGGGGGTGGAGGCATCGTGCCAGTCTCCGGCGGAGGACCGCCCAGTTCAGGACGGGCAGAAGTATAGCAGGGAGCCACGGTCGAGCGCGATTTTTTGTGTTGGAAAAGGCCACGTTCGGATACAGCGTGGCCTTCTCGTTTCCGGTCAGGCTGCTGCTTGTTGTTGATATGCAGGAACGAACGCCTGGGCGACGAAGGTTTCAAAGGGAGTGGGTGTGGTGTTACGGAAGTTGCGCGGTTCGAGCGCGCGCATGTGTCCTGAGTTGAGTGCGGCGGCCATTTCGAGGATGAGGCCGGCCATGTTGCCGGACATTCCCATCTGAACCAGGGCGGCGCGGACCTGATCGTCGGGCGCTTGTACGTAACCCAGTTTGGGTTTACCGATGGCGTTGCCGATGATGCTGGCTGCTTCGATGTAGGTGAGATCGCGCTGGCCATGGAGTTCTTGAGTTTGTTTGCCGCTGAAGGTGAGTTCGGAAAGCGCGTCGGCGGCTGCGGCTCCGATGTCGCGAGCGGCAATCATGGGCAGTTTGAGATCGGGACGAACCGGTCCTACCGCCGAGCCCATCCTACGAATGGCACCGGCTTGCCCCAGAGTATTTTCCATAAAGTCCCCGGGACGCAGGTGAAGAACATTCGCGCCGTCGATCTGGTTGAGCTTCTGCTCGAGGTTGTGAAGGCCGACCACAGGGCCGGTTCCGGAAGATTTGTCAGCCCCGAGGCTGCTCAGCGAAACAATGTGTTTAACTCCGCTTTTCTGCAGCGCGGCGGCGATGGCGTCGCTCGTGCGATCCTGCAAAGCGCGATAGTCAGTGCTGGTGAGGTTGGGGGGAATCATGACGTAGGCAGAATCCGCGCCGTGGAAAGCTTTGGTGAGGGCGGATGTGTCGGTGAGATCGGCGGTGAAAATTTCCGCGCCATTGCTTGCGAGAGGTTGCAGATGAGTTGCATTTCTGCCGACGGCGCGAACTTTCTGGCCGCGGGCGAGAAGAGTTTGAGCGACGATGTGGCCGGTGTTGCCGCTTGCTCCGAGTATTACATGCATAGGAACCTCCATTGAACGATTGGATGCAGGGAGGGCGCGTTTGGGCTCCACGCGGAAGGGCAGATATCGGCCTGACGAAGGAGAAGAGCAGGTTCCGCACCGGGTTTGCGCCCGGTGCGGAATGACAAGATTTACTTACACAGTTTTCTCTCACTACTGAGCTGGGGTTTCGGTGGGGGCTGGGGGAACGCTGGTTTTGACTTCGGCGTTCACTTCGGGAGTGATTACCGGACTGATCTTCACCGTGGCCAGAATTCTTTCGAGGCGTTGGAAGACTTCATCGCGGTTGACGGGCTTGGTAGTGGACTCCGCCGTCGGCGAGGAACTGGGTTCGGTGGTTGCGACTTTCAGAGCGAACTCGTAGCAGGCTCCGTTCTGGAAGACGTGGTAATACTTCGACGCTTCTTCGCGAGGGCCGTTGGCGGTTTGGCCGCCGGCGGTGGTTTCGCTGGACTGGAGTTCCATGTCGCCGATCATCAATTTAGAGATCGGTGGAGTCGCCAGCTGGGCGGTGGCTTCAACTGTGGGATCCGCGGGGGCCGCGGGGTTTGGCTGCGGGACGGAGAATTCACCGCACTGGTCAGCAGTGAGAGTTTTGTTCACGCTCACGTTGAAGAAGGCTGAGGCCAAGTCCGAGTTGGGATATGTGGACTCGGGTAGGGAGACCGCGGCCAGCGCAACTCCGCCGGGCTGTACGAAATCCATGGGGATGGGACCGGAGGAGACGAGTTCGGTAGCGGCATCGCCGGTCTTGAGCGCGTACTTGCGAGGATATTGGAAAGAGACTCCGGAAGTTTTATCGGCGTAGGTCAGAGTCGGCGGAGCTTTGTGGACAATTTTTCTGTGCACAGGCTTGGCGGCGGCTTGCTGCACGGGCATTACCGGAGCCGGCGTGGAACTGGTTGTGACAGGTGGCATGGATTGCGCGACTGGAGTTTCAGAGCTAACGGGTTTAGGTTTATCGCTGGAGCATCCGACGGCTACGGAACAAACGATCAGGAGCGCGGCGAAGATCAGCGGGCTGGTTTGGTCGAAAACCTTCTTACCCCAAGTCACTGAATTCTGAGTGGATGGGGTTGAGCGAAACAGGTTGATACGGTTCATGGTTGGTCACCTCCTGCTGCTGAGCAGCGCTTAGGGAGAGTGCATGGAAGGGGCCAGTTGGCGGAACGTTGATTTTGCGGGGGTTAGAGCGAGGTGCGGTGGGCGCGGACGTGGCGACGGGGACACTGTGTGGGGCGGGGGACACGGATTTGTAGAAGAAGGCTTGGCTGGACTGACTTTCGACTATCCTTGAGGGCGTGAATGCAGACTTAACAATTCTTTACCGGCCCGTAGGCCGAGCAGAGTTCGAGTTGGTGCGGGCAAGCGAATTCCGAAAATTCCCTCCGCGATTGCCGGAGCAGCCGTTTTTCTATCCCGTACTTACCGAGGAATACGCAACGCAGATTGCACGTGACTGGAATACGAAGGATGAGCGCTCCGGTTTTGCCGGGTACGTGCTGCGGTTCAATGTGCAGGCAGATTTTCTTCGGCGATATGAGGTCCACGTGGTTGGGAGTTCTAACCACCGAGAGTATTGGATTCCAGCGGAAGAACTGGCTGATCTGAACTCAAATATTGTGGGCGGGATCGAAGTCGTTTCGAAGTTTCAGGGAATCAGATGACGTTTTGGATCTCAATGTGCGCCGAGGGACGGTTCCAATTAAGCAAGTCATGATCGCAGCGCTGAAGCGCTGCGCCACCCAAAAGCTAGGCGTGATTTCAGCAAGGGGGGCCTCGAGTTTTCTTTCTGAGGGCTGATTTGCTTCTGGTTATTTCCGTTGGCGCACCTCGGCTTCAGCGAGCCATCCGCGACGTAATTTTTCAGTTGGGATGCTGGATAGGTACGGCTTGATATCGAGGATCGGGGTTCCATCGAGCATGTCGACACCGCGGACGTGGAGTTCAGTGCCTTTGCGGCGAAGCAGTTCGACGATGGTCAGGCCGATGGGATTCGGGCGGCGCGGCGATCGTGTGGCGAAGACTCCGTGTGGACGATTGTCGGAGGGAGGAGTGCCGAGCAACTCGAAGCCTTGGGAGCGGTCGAACTCCCAGAGAATGATGAGATGCGAGAAGCCTTCGATGTCGGTGAGTCCGGGCTCGAACCCGGGCAGGATGTTGAGGACGCCATCGGCCTCGTGCTTTGCGCCGAGGCCTTTGGGAATCTCACCTGTGTTTTTGTAGGGGCTGGTTACATAGCCAATCGGTCGCGAGGTAAACATACGGGGTCTATGCTGCGGCGACCCGGCGGATCAGGTCTTCTTGTTCCGATTTGCTTTCGGCTCCGATGGTGAAGGCGTCAAGTATCCCGAGGGATAGGGCGTACTTGATGGCTTCATCCTGGCGATGGGCGAGATCGCCCTGGCCGAGAATTTTCATGCCGACCACGGCTTTGCCGGCGGCTTTCATACTTCTCAAAACCCCAACTACGGTTTCGGGGTCGGCGTCCATGTGGGAGCCGATGGGATTGATGCGGGCGAAATCGACTTCGACCCAGGGGGATTTTGCGGCGGCGCGCAGGGCTTCGATGCTGTGGCAGGAGCAGCCGTGGGCGCGGATGATTCCCTTCTGCTTGGCTTCTTCGAAAACATCCATGACGCCGCGATAGCGAGTGGCCCAATCGGCCTCGGTGAGGCAGTGCATGAGACAGATGTCGAGATAGTCGGTGCCGAGTTCGCGGCGGAAGCGGTCGAGATCAGCGCGGGCAGTAGCGGGATCGCGAGCCCAGGTTTTGCTGAGCACGGTGACTTTGTCGCGCTGAACGTGCTTGAGCGCTTCGGCGACGTGAGGATGACTTCCGTAGGAATCGGCGGCGTCGAAGAAGCGGAGGCCGTGATCGTAGCCGTTGAGCAGGAGATCGGAAAGTCCTTTGACCCCGAGTGCGGTTTGATTGGAATGATGGCCGGAGCCGACCGTGCCAGTTCCCATGGCGAGGCGGCTGGTTTTGATGCCGGTGCTGCCCAGGGTGACGGTGTCGGTGGCGGAAAATTTTGCAGGAAGGGTTGTATTGGCGAGAGCTGCCAGCAGGTTTTTCGAGGTGAGCCAGCCGGCGCTGAGGCCAGTGGCCGAGCGAATGAGGAATTCGCGGCGATGCATAGAATGCTCCTATTTGAAGGCGCGCTTGCTATGAGATTACACCAAAATGTTAACGCAGAGACGCAGAGGGGGCCACGAGCGGAGCGGAGAATAGTGCTTATTCGAATTGTTTGCGGAAGGCGGCGAGTTGCTGATGCATTTCCGCGACTTCCCTTCTCAGATCCGCGACTTCGTTTTCGAGATTTGAAAGGCGGTCGGGGGAGCGGTTCGGGTGGTCCGCGGGGGACGTCGCACGCGGCACAGGTACATCGACTGCAGGAGGCGCGTCGCCGGAGAACAGATGCATATAACGCGATTCTTTGGTTCCGGGCTGGCGCGGGAGCACGGCGGCAAGCGGGGGCTGACGCTGGCTGAGGCGGTCGAGAGTGGAGACGACATCGTCGAGGGCCTCGAAGTGATACATGCGTTCGGTGCGGCCGCGGACTTCACCGGGAGTTTGCGGGCCGCGGAGAAGAAGCACGCAGAGGATGGCGATTTCGCGACGATCGAAATTGAAAACTTCCTGCAGGCGGTGCTCATATTTGGTGACGCGGCTATCGGCGCCACTAGCAGGGCCCGCGAGACGCTTTTCCTGCAGCGTCGCGAGCGCATCCGCGACCGAGTCTTCTTCGAAGGTCATCACCGGATCGCGGTTATTTTTTTGATTGCAGGCGTTGACCAGAGCGTTCAGAGACAGGGGATAGTAATCGGGAGTGGTGATGTCTTTTTCAATCAGAGAGCCGAGAACGCGAACTTCGATTTCGGTGAGGACGAAGAGCATAGACCGAGATTTTCGTGCGAGAACGCCTCGAAAGTCAAAGGCCCTATCCTCTCGCAGAAACCGCGAGAAGGATGGGGCACCCGTAGTCTTCTAGAAAAGGGCGGTGGGGCGGCGCTTCCAGGGTTTGCCTTTTTCCTGGGAGACTTTTTCCACGTCGTTGACGTAGGTTGCGACTTGAGTGACGAGGTGATGCAGGTCGTTGCCCAGGCTGAAGAAGGTGAATCCCTTCTCAAGAAATTCGCCGACGCGCGGCGTGCCGAATAAGAAGATGCCGAGAATCACTTTGTTCTTGTGAGCGTGCTCGATCAATTTCTTTGTGGCGGCATCGAGTTCGGGCGAAGTGTACATGTGGGGGAACTCGTATTTGTTGTAGAGGCCCATGGACATGCAGAGATCGTTTTGCCCGAGGAAGAGAATGTCGACGCCGGGAACGGCAGCGATCTCGGCGATGTTTTCGATGCAGGAGGCGGTCTCGACTTGCAGGCAGATGATGCCTTCTTTATTGAAATTTCCAGCGTAGCCGAGGAGCCCGGCCTTGTTCATGCTGCGCTGCGGAAAATAAACCGAGCGCGTGCCGACGGTGGGATACTTGGTGCAACTGATGGCCTGGCGGGCTTCTTCGGCGGTGTTGATGTAGGGGATGAGAACGCCGTCGGCGCCGAGATCGAGAGCCTGCTGGATGCCGGGACGGTCGTCGTAGCCGCCGACGCGGACGATCGATTTGGCGCCGCCGCTGGCGATGGCGCAGAGCGTGTATGAAAGTTTTTCGTGGTCCATGGGGCCGTGCTGGGTATCGACGAGGAGCCAGTCGTATCCGCTGTGGGCGATTTGTTCGGCGACGGTGGGGCTGTGCGAGTTGAGGAACAGACCCATCTTGGGCGTGCCTTGATGCAACTGCTTTTTGAATTCGGAACCGCTCAGTGCGGGTTCGGGCATGCGAAGTTTCTCCTGGCGATCAAGTTGAATTGTGTAGTGTAACGCAATGGGGCGTAAAGACGGCGAAGGCGAAGTGTGAATTTATCGTGAAGGTATGACCCGGGGACAGGGGATTGGGAATTGGTATAGTCTTGCGAGGATTATTCGTGGTCACGCGTTGAGCGAGGAGCGACTATGCGAATGCTGCTGAATTGGGTGCTGAGTGCGCTGGCGGTTTGGATCGTGTCGCGAGTGGTGCCAGGAATTTCTGTGAGCGGGATCAAGGAGGCGTTGATCGCGGCGCTCGTCATCGGGTTCATCAATGCAACCATCGGCGCGTTGCTGAAAATTTTGACGTTTCCTTTGACGCTTGTGACGCTCGGGTTGTTCTGGTTTGTGATTAATGCGCTGATGCTCGAACTGGCGTCTGCGCTACTTTCCCCGAGTTTTCACGTGCGCGGATTTTTTGCCGCATTTGTGGGCGCGATCGTGTTGAGCCTGGTCAACCTGGTCCTGAAAGGGATCGTGATGCCTTCCAGGGACGGTCGCTAATTCGCCACGATTCGTCGTCAAACCTTGGTTGGCCTGACTTCTTGGGCTGACTTCCGGGGCTTGATTGCCTTCCAATCTTCTTCGGTGAGGGCGCGGCCCAAATTGCTGAATTCGCCGGCGCCTTGCAGGAATTCTCCGCCATCCATGCGAATGACTTCACCGTTGATGTAGCTGGAGCCGTCGCTGACCAGAAAGGCGGCGAGGTTCGCCAACTCTTCCGTCGTGCCAAAGCGGTGTAGCGGATTGCGGTCAAGCGCCAGGGCCTCGAGTTCGGGACGTGGCAGCAGGCGGGAGAAGGCCCCTTGCGTGGGAATGGGGCCGGGGGCGATGGCGTTCATGCGGATTCGGCGATTGCCCCACTCGACGGCGAGACTGCGGGTGAGGGCTTCGACTCCGGCTTTCGAGATGGCGGAGGGAACAACATAAGCGGAGCCGACTGGGGCGTAAGTCGCCGAGATGCTGAGCACGGTACCGGGGAGGTTGGATTTGAGCCAGCGGCGTCCGCAGGCCATGGTGGCGTGGAGTGTGCCAAGGAGCACGATGCCGATCACGGATTCGAAGGCGCGCGGGGAGAGTTCTTCGGTGCGGGCGATGAAGTTTCCGGCAGCGTTGTTGACGAGAACGTCGATGGGACCTTCTTCCCAGATGGAATCGATCATGGCTTCGACGGCGTCGAGATTGCGGACATCGCAGGGAAGGGCGTGGATGGTGCCTTTTGTAGCGGCGGCAAGTTCGGCGGCGGTTTGTTCGATGACATCTTCGCGGCGACCGCAGATATGGAGGGTGGCGCCGAGTTCGAGGAAGCGGTGGGCCATGGCTTTGCCGAGGCCGGTGCCGCCGCCGGTGATGAGGATGCGCTTGTCGCGGAGAAGATCGCTGCTGAACATGGGAGCTTGCCTCGATTCTGAGGAGATGTTAGCAAACAGCAGGTTCCTCACCGGTCTGAAGACCGGTTCGGAATGACAAATTATGTGGGGATGCGGTGCTACGGATCACACGCTACGCGCATGCCGTAATCGGCATACTGAAAGTCGGGAGGGATGCTGGAGCGGGCGGAACAGCGAGAGACTTTCACGTGATGGCGCCATGATCCGCCGCGGGAAGCTTTGCGCTGAGCAAGTTCTGGGCCGCGGGGGTTACGGTCGGGCGAGATCGCGTAATAGTTTGGATCGTACCAGTCGCTGCACCATTCGTGGACGTTGTCGCACATGTTGTAAAGACCGAATGCGTTGGGCGCGTAGATAGCGACGGGCTCGGGTCCGGTTTGCCAGCGCGTGACGTAGTTGGGAAGAGATTGCGCCGGATCGTTGCCCCAAGGGAAATCTTGTTGTTCAAGATCGCCACGGGCGGCGCGCTCCCATTCGGCCTCGCTGGGGAGACGGTAGGTGCCGGCGGTTTGCGAGGAGAGCCAGCGGCAGTAATGGTCGGCGTCGAACCAGGAGACACCGGTGACTGGTTGCTGGGGATTGCTAAAATCCTTATCGCTCCAGAACGGCGGAGGGTGCGATCCGGTGGAGCTCAGGAAATATGCGTATTCGGCATTCGTCACTTGCGTGGTGGCAAGCTGGAAGGCGTCAACCCAGACGCGATGGATAGGGCGTTCGCAATCCTGACCGGAGGCGGAGCCCATGAGGAACCAGGCTGCAGGAATCGAAATCAAGTTGGGTTCGATGTAGACCGCGTGGCCGGACGGAAAGTGCGAATGGGCTGCCGACATTTGTTTACGGGATCTGCTGAATATGAGCGATCTGGATAAAGTCTAGCAGCGCTGGCGAAGCACGAGAAGCGGACAATTTAACATCTGCGCAAAGTACGCACGATTGAGGCGATGTCATTTTCCTGGAAGAGGCGGATGGCGGCGATGCCGGCTGCTCCTTCGCGCAGGCAGGACTGGGCGTTCTGGAGAGTGATTCCCCCGAGGGCGAGGACCGGAATTTTGGCGCGGCAGGCCTGGCGGAGAGCGTCGAGGCCTTTTGGGCTGGTTCCGGTGCCATCTTTCTTTTCGAAGACGGGAGCGAAGAGAGCCAAGTTAGCGCCGATTGCGGCAGCCTGGGTGACTTCTTCTGGGGAGTGACAGGAGATCGAGATCCGCGGATTTTCTGGTGAGACTTCGCGGGCGGGAGCGCCCGCGGCACACTTCCATATTTTTCGTATTTCTTCGGGTGGAACGTCGTTTGCGGGGAGATGAACTCCGGTGGCGGCGGTGGCGAGGGCAACGTCGGTGCGGGAATTGATCAGTAAATCAGTTCTCGGTTCTCGGTTCCCAGTTCTCAGTTGATGGATGATACGAACTGCTTCGCGGGCCAGCGATTCGAGATCGCGAATGGAGAGATCTTTTTCGCGGAGTTGGATGTAGTTGACGCCCGCGCTGGCGGCTTCGGCGATCTTGTCGAGGAGACGGAGGCGGCGAGCGCGCTCGTCGCCGGGGAAGGCGGTGCGGTCGGTGATGTAGTAGAGGACGCAGTTCTCAGCCATCAGCTATCAGCTCTCAGTCTAAGGCAAGAACGTAGGACACCAGGTACAAGTGTCCCCTCCAGGCAGGACGATGCGAGCGAAAGGATCCTTCGGCTGCGCAAGACGATTCGCTTCTCGCATCATCTTGCTGCGCTCAGGATGACAGGCTAGAGAGTTCACGGTCTGGTCTTGGCGATTTCGGGGAGGACTTCTTGTTCTTTTTCCTTCTTGGGAGGGCCGCCGAGGTGGTATTCGGTGAGGCCGTCACGCAAAAAGTTGAAGGCGTCTTCCGGGGAGTCGACGAACTTGAACAGATTGAGATCTTGCGGAGCAACGGTACCAGCGTCGACGAAGGCCTGGAAGTTCATGATGCGGTGCCAGTATTCGCTGCCGTAAATGACGACAAGAATTTTCTTGGCGAGTTTGTCGGTTTGCGCGAGCGTGAGGATTTCGAAAAGTTCGTCGATGGTGCCGAAGCCGCCGGGAAAAATCACCAGCGCTTTGGCGAGATAGGCGAACCAGAATTTGCGCATGAAAAAATAGTGGAACTCGAAATTGAGCGAGGGCGTGATGTATTGGTTGGGACTCTGCTCGAAGGGCAGATTGATGTTGAGGCCGATGCTTTTGCCTCCGGCTTCGTGAGCGCCGAGGTTGGCAGCTTCCATGATGCCGGGGCCACCGCCCGTGGTGACGACGAAGCGGCGGCGGCGGGCGGGGATTTGTATGGACCACTCGGTCAGAAGAAAAGCGAGGCGGCGCGCGTCTTCGTAGTAGCGGGCCATGTCGACAGCGGCACGGGCGCGCTTGAGGCAGTCTTGTTGCTCTGCGGCGCCAGTTTTCGAATCGCTTTTTTCCACGGCAGCCAGATTTTTTTTGGCGGTGTCGCCTCCCTGGAAACGGGCGGAGCCGAAAAAGACGACCGTATCCTGAATCTGCTCGCGGCGGAAGCGCGCGAGCGGCTCCTGGTACTCCGCGAGAATGCGGAGAATGCGTCCGTCAGGACTGTTGATGAAGGGTTGATTCTCGTAGGCCAGCGGGGCGGATTTGAGCTTATCGACCATGTAGAAGACTCACGTTCTGATTTTGATGACTGTTAACCCAGGAGCCGATTGTGCAGGCTACCACACTACCTCAGAAGCTACTGACGATCGTGATAGTGAAGGGCTTCCCAGAAGCCGATCCAAATATCGAGCAAACCCAAGCCGCTGCACAGGCCGCGAAAGAATCCGGTTGAGATCAAGGTACGAAGCCAGGGATAGGAAAGCAGAAGATAGTTGTCGGTCCACTCCGGGGTCCAGGGCAAAATTACGAGCAGGACTCCGGCGACGGCACTGATGAGCACGAACAGGAAGACCGAGGTGCGGTGTAGCCAGAGTTGCAACCCCGAGTGCGGAGCAGCGTCGGGATGCAATGCTTTCGGTTCCAGGAGCCCGGTAATGGTTTGCTGGGCATCCGGGCGGACGGGCACGGGACCGCTTTCGACAGGAAGCTTGGGATCGGCGGTCACTGGGAGCTCCGCTGGCGAGGGCACGGAATCCTGCGCGAAAGTTCGGGGCATGCCTGCCCGAAAAAGTGAGGGACAAAACCCATCGGGCTATTCTACGACTTCAAGGGCTTGATGCGCTCGGCGACGTCGCGATAATCGATGTTGCGGCCGTAGACCTCCATGAAGTGCTTGAGTGCGGAGGGTCTATCTCCGGCGGTCTCATAGGCAGCCGCGACTTCGTAGTGGAGAGCGGTGCGCGTCTCTTCGTCGATGCCCTTGGAATCGAGGGCTTTTTGGTACCAGCGGATGGCGGCCTCGGGAACGCCTTTGTCGAGGAAGCACTGCGCCAGCCAGGTATAGGTCTGCATGACTTGCGGGAAAGGATGTCCGCGGTCGACGGCCTGGCAGGTCTTTTGCAACTCACCAATGGCCTCATCGAGCAGGCCCATTTCGCGGAAGGCGATACCGAGGTTGTAATGGGTCTCGGGATCTTCTTCGGTGGCGGTAGTGCCGGATTCAAGATCCTGTTTCAACTCGCCGAACATCTCTGCCAGATCCACCCCGGCGTCCTCACCGAAGACAGCCGACTTGGCTGGTGCGGGCGCGCCGGGAACGATTGGGGAAATGTGCGAAGCGGCAGCAGCGGGAGCGGCGGCAGACTGCTTTGGCGGCGCGACGGATGTCTGGGAAGAAATTGTAGGCGCACCGGAGGATGCGGCAGCGGCAGCGGCGCTGGCGGCGGGCACTTGGACTGGTTTAACGGGCGCTGGTGCTGGCGCAGGCCACTGTTGCGCTGGCGCCGCCGCAACGGGCGGCTTGGTTTCCAGCACAGGCTGAGATGGCGCTGCGGGCGCGGGTTCCGCGACTGGAGCACCCTTGAGGAAGTCGTCACCAAGGGAAGCTTCGAGATCGGCCACAAACTCGCCCATGACTTCGGTTTGTGGTACGCCGAAGGTGGTGGGTTTAGCGTTGCCGACGGGTTCAAGTTCGGGCTGAGAGGGTTCGGTTGCGGAAGCTGCGGATGCGTGCTCGACCGCCGGTTCGGTTTCATGCGAGACCGTGCCGGGAAGGAAATTGTCGCCCAGAGAAGACTCGAGATCGGAGACGAATTCCTGCAGGACACCGGGGGCCTCGACTGGTGGCTGAACCACGGGCGGCTTAACAGGTTCAACGTGGTGCGCGGGAGGAGGTTCTACGTGCCTGGCTTCGACATGTGCAGCTGGAACTGGCGGTTCGACAGAAATCTCTTCCACTGCGACTGGCTCTTCGGAAGCGGCGGCTGGAATTTCATCGACGGTGATTTCGGCGACCGGTTCTTCAAGGGTGAATTCAGAGGAAACGTCGACGGCGGGTGCTTCCTCCACAGCGGGATGCGAGGCGGCCTGGATTTCGGCCTCGAGCGCGGTCAAGATGGATTCGTCGCTGGTGAGAGCCTGAAGCTTTTCGAAGGCCGCGACAGCCTGCTCGGGCATGCCATGCTCGAGGTAGAAACGGACTTCCTCGATGGTTTCGGCGACCTTTTCCGGACCGGACTCTGCGTCGTCGGGCTTTTCCGCTGGGTGCGTGGCGGGAACGTCATGGTCGCCAACGGCGTTGGCGACTTCGGTTTCCGCTGTTTCCGCAGCCGGCTCCTCGGCTTCGATGGTGATGGCATCATCCCACTCAGAAGAGAGATCGATCTCCGCGGGGGAAGCGTCTGGTTCGGCGGCGGGCTCGGCCGCGGTTACGGCCTGGGTGACTTCATCAGTCGCCTGGTCTTGGGCGTTGTCCTGCTCAGCGACAACTGAGAATTCAGCGTCTGCCGTGGTCTCGGCGTGAGCCGCGGGCCAGGGAACCGAGGGCTCATCGGCGACCGTAATCTCTTCGGAAACGGCTTCTTCCGAGGCTGTGGACAACTCGACGATCGAATCCGTCGAAGCGGAAGCGGTTGAGCGCAATTCGTAACGATCGGCGAGTTCGCCGTAGCGAGTGGCTTCCTCGGGATATCCGGCTTCGGAGTAGACGCTCTGCAGGGTGCGACAGCAGACGCCCGCTTCGGCGAAGCGCGCGGCGCGAGTGTGCAGAGCGGCGAGGCGCTGATTCAGGCGGAGATCGTTCGGCGCCTGCGGCAGCGCGGCCATCAGCGGGCCCAGAGCCTTGGCCGGCATGTTGTAGGAAATGAAAAGCTCCGCATCCGTGAGAGCGGAACGGACGGCGAGCGCGATGGCGTCGGAATAATGTTGGTGAAC
The DNA here is from genome assembly GCA_963782835.1 of uncultured Acidobacteriaceae bacterium. Classification (GTDB taxonomy): domain Bacteria; phylum Acidobacteriota; class Terriglobia; order Terriglobales; family Acidobacteriaceae; genus Sulfotelmatobacter. The sequence continues at coordinate 24,047 of CAWALR010000016.1, forward strand.
CGAGGGAGAAGTGGCTTCCAGTTCGTCGACGATGACGGCGGCTTCTTCCGCGGATATCAGTTTTTCGGCGGAGGGTCCACCGAGCTGGCTGACCACCTGCTGGTAATTATTCATGTGCAGGGGGTTGCCAGGCTCCATGGTGGCAAGCTTTTGATAAAGATCGCGAGCGCGAGGCAGATCGCCGGACTGGACGGAGGCGTGAGCCAACAACTCGATGACTTCGGTGAGGTGGGTAGACTCTCCGGCCTTCTGGAAGAGCTCGAGAAGTTTCTCGAGCGAGGCGGGATTATCGCGCACGTGGCCGATAATGGAATGCAGGTTTTTTAAAACTTTGTTGGAATCTTCGGCCAGCAGGCGGTCGGCATGCTGGTCATAGACCTGGAGCGCGTTCTCGTACTGGCCGGCCTGCATGAGGGCATCGGCAAAAGTGGAGATGGCAACGAGATCGTTGTGTACGGTAAGGAGCTTGCTGGCGAGCGTTCCGGCATCGGACAGGCGGCCACTCTTTAAATATGCCTTGAGCAGATCGCGCAGGCCATCAGGGTTGGAATCGAGATCGGAAACTTTCTGCAGGCATTCGATCGCGCCGTCGGAGTCTCCGGCTTCGAGCAGGTTACGTCCCTGCATGAGCAGCGCGTAGCCATTACCGGGATCGAGCGTGAGCATGCGCTGCAGAACTTCTTCGGCGGCGCTGAGTGAGCCCTTGGCGCGGAGAGTTTCGGCGGCTGCGGAAAAAATCTGCCAAGCATCATTCTTTTTGCCGAGGCGGATGTAAACTTCCGCCAGGCGGACGCGCATGGTGGTGTTTTCCGGATCCATTTCCAGAATCTTCTGGAAGATGCGGACGGCATTATCGAGCTCGTTGGATTTCAGGAACTCTTCGGCCACTTGCAGATATTGAGCGCGGGCGTCATTGAACAGGCCCTGCTGGGTGTAAAGTTCAGCCAACTTCAGCACGCTCTCGAGAGAAGGCTTGAGCTTGCTGATCTTCTTGTACATCGCGATGGCTTTGACCGTGAAACCTTGCGCGGCATAGGCATCGCCTACGGTCTTGAAGCATTCGGTGGCTTTATCGGCTTCGCCGAGACGGGAGTAAAGGTCGCCGATGGTGTTGGTGACGGTGAGATCTTTAGGATCGGCCTTGGTGACTTTTTCGTACTCAGCGATGGCATTTTGAATCTTGCCCTGCTGGACATACTTCTCCGCAGCGCTGAGAACTTTTTGTTTGTTGAACCCGAAACCGAACGCCATAAGGTTACGAACTCCAGCCCCTGGTCTGCACCAAGACAGCCTGAACCGAGAAACTTCTGCACCGCGAACCTGATGACGGCTCCTGGGAAGTGTTACCCGGGGAAACGTCACGTGGCCAAACTCCATTTTCGGAGATGGCCAGTTGGACAAGAGCAATTGTACGGCTGGACGGTGTGAATCGCATGGTTACCAAGGGTTACCAAAAGGGAGTGTACGAAAGGGTTACGAAGGGAATCAGGGGGTGGAACTGCCGGGGAGGGCCAGAATCGCTCTGTGACAGGGCGCGCCTCTAATACAAATGCGGTATGTGGCGGGCATTAACAAGCGTGTAATCTTCCCGGTGCGAAGTTGCGAGAATTTATTGGGGAAGGGCAAGCGCATCTATGACTTGGATTAAAACCGTACGGCTGTCGGAAGTCGATGAGAAGCTGCGGCAGGCGATGGAGGGGCAGCGGGCATTGTACCCCGTGGAGTATGCCACGCCGGTGCATCCGGACGAATCGGGTGGGTCGACGATTGTGGGGTCGCACACGCTGATTCCGGAGGCCCTCTATCACGCGTTCGGAACGTTTGGGGCGCTGATGTCGCCGGAGCTACCGCTGAGCCGGCGGCATCATGAAATGATCGCGACCATGGTCTCGGTGACGAACCGCTGCAAGTATTGAATCGAATCGCACGCAGAGTTTCTGCGCAGGGTGACGCTGGATAAGGAATTGGTGGAGGCGCTGGAAAAGGACTACACGACCGCGCCCATTACGCCGCAGGAGCGCGTGATGGTGGACTACGTGGTCAAGCTGACCAAGGACGCGACGCGCGTTTGGAAGGATGACATTGAGGGGCTGCGGGCGGCGGGATTTGACGATCGCGGGATATTGCAGGTCACGCTGATTGCGTCATGGTTCAACTACATTAATCGGGTGGCGGATGCGTTGGGGGTCGGGCGGGGGTGAAATCTTGCCGAAAAGGTTTCGAGTGCCGGCACTTCGTCCAGCATTTACGCTGGTGATGTTCAATTTTGAACATCTAGACGGCTTTGGCTCTTGGTGGGTACGATTGCCCTTGCCCGAATGGCAATTAAACGTACTCCCGGATTCAGCGCCGCAGTTCTCCTTAAAAAGTTCCGTGGTGGAATGACTCTTCGCGACTACCGCGACAAAGAGATCGTTTTTTCTCAAGGGGAAACAGCTGATGCTGTTTTCTACGTTCAGAGTGGCACGGTAAAGCTCACGGCGGTCTCCTCGCGTCACAAAAAGGCTATAGTCGCCTTCCTGCAGCGAGGTAGCTTTTTTGGCGAAGGCTGTCTGGCAGGGCAATCTCTACGGATTTACACGGCGAGGTCAATTGGGCCGTCTAGTATCGCTCGACTGCGAAAGGACAGCGCGATTCGCACGCTCAAGCACGATTCTCAATTTGCAGCGGTATTTGTGGAATATCTGCTTTCCCGGATTATTCGAATCGAGGAAGACCTGGTAGATCAATTCTTCAATTTCAGCGAAAGGCGGCTGGCGCGGGTCCTTTTGCTGTTTGGGGAAATAAGCAGGGAATCAAAGCCGGAGAACCCCCTGAAGGTAAGCCAATCAACTTTGGCAGAGATGGTTGGTACCACCCGCGCGAGGGTAAGCAAATTTATGAGCGGGTTCAGGAAGAAGGGATTGGTCAGCTACAACGGCGGCTTGCAAATAAATCGCGCGCTGATTGTTAGCTTCCTGCAAAATCGACCCATGTCTGTTAAGAACCAGGCGTAGCACCTGCCCGCTGGCCTCCGCTCTTGGCAGGAAACTCGTCATTCACGTAGGTCATTCCCAACCAGGCAATTTCGGGGTGTTTTGAGTTTCTGTCGAGCGCGGAAATCCGCGGGATTCTTGTCGTAACCACCGTCGCTCTGCTACTAAACTTGCTTAGAGGCGAGGCTTCGGCTTTTATTTCGCTGCCACCTCCACTCTTCACTTCCATGGCTGAATCCTTAGCAGACTTTTTCCTGACGAACTTTCAGGCGCACCACGATGAGCGTGCGTACGGGCAGCGGCGTGGATACCGCATGGAGTGGTTCACCTATGGGCAGGTGTTGGAGATGGCTTTTTGGTTTGCCGCCGAATTGAAGGCACGAGGAATCGGCAAGGGCGAGCGGGTGATGCTGTGGGCCGAGAACTGTGCCGAGTGGGTAGCGGTGTTCTTTGGATGCGCAATGTACGGCGTGGTTGTGGTTCCCATGGATGATGGGGCGACGGGGGATTTTGCGGCGCGGGTTGCGGGGCAGGTTGAGGCTAAGCTTTGGGTTTGTTCGCGAAGGCACGCGGCGGATTTGGATGCGGTAGGCGCGGCGGCGCCCGTGGTGGTACTCGAGGAAGTCAAAATCCCCGCCCTGTCGCAACAAACGCGACAAGGACGGGGCACCCTGGGACTGTCCGCCGGGCGTGAGGATACGCTGCAGATTGTTTTTACTTCCGGGACTACCGCTGAGCCTAAGGGTGTGGTGATCACACATGGGAATGTGCTGGCGAACGTCGCTCCGCTCGAGCACGAGATGCAGCGGTATTTGAAATATGAGCGGTGGGTGCATCCGGTGCGGTTTTTGAATTTGCTGCCGCTGAGCCATGTGTTCGGGCAATTCCTGGGAATGTTCTTGCCGCCTTTGCTCGGCGGGACCGTGATTTTTCAGGAGGAGCTGAAGCCGTCGGAAATTGTGAGCACGATCCGGCGAGAGCGTGTGTCAGTGTTGGTGAGCGTGCCGAGAGTTTTGCAATCGCTCAAGCAGAAGATCGAACGAGATCTGGAGGATGGGGGAAAGCTAGAGGGTTTTCGGTGGCGATTCAAATCTTCGGAAGGGAAACATTTCCTGCATCGCTGGTGGATCTTCCGCGACGTTCACCGGCAGTTTGGCTGGAAGTTCTGGGCTTTCATTTCCGGAGGCGCGGCTCTGGATGCGGAGACGGAAGAATTCTGGGGACGGCTGGGTTACGCTGCGATTCAAGGATATGGGCTGACGGAGACGACATCGCTGATTAGCGTGAACCATCCATTCAAGCTGGGGAAGGGGTCGATTGGGAAGGTGCTGCCGGGGCGGGAAATAAAGCTGGCGGAAGATGGCGAGATCCTGGTCCGCGGGGGCGGAGTGGCGGCGGGATATTGGGGAGCGAAGCATTCCGAGAAGGCCGCTGACAAGGTTGCGGATGCTGACGAGGTTACGGATAAAGACGGTTGGTATCGCACCGGAGATGTGGGCGCGCTCGATGAGGCCGGGAATCTTTATTTCAAGGGACGTAAGAAAGAAGTGATCGTGACGCCGGCGGGGTTGAATATTTACCCGGAAGATCTGGAGGCGGCGTTGCGGCGGCAGCCAGAGGTGAAAGATTGTGTGGTAGTGGGAATTGAGCGGGCGGGAAATGCGGAACCGTGCGCAGTGATGATTCTGCGAGACGATGCGCGCGCGCAGGAAGTGGTGGAACGTGCAAATCAGTCCCTGGCGGAATTTCAGCGGATGCGGATGTGGGTGCAGTGGCCACAAGAAGATTTTCCGCGAACGAGTACGCAGAAGCCACGGCGGAATGTGATCGCAGAATTTGCGGCGAGACAGGTTCTGCACACGGTGGAGAAAGATGTGACGAGTGATAGTCCTGTGATGGAGTTGATTGGGCGGATCACGGGACGAGGCGTAGCAGGCCAGGCCAAGCGCGAATCTGATCTTTCGATTCCGACCTTAGGGCTGAGTTCGCTGGATCGTGTGGAATTGATCAGCGCACTGGAAGATCGGTATCAAGTGGATTTGAGCGAGACTCGCTTCAGCGCGGCGCGCACGGTTGGCGATGTGGAGAGGATGTTGAGTGGAGAAGCGCGGCCGCGGGCGGAATATCACTATCCAGACTGGGTGTTGCGCTGGCCGGTAACCTGGGTGCGATCGCTGGCGCAGTATTTGTTGATGATGCCGGCCGTGATGCTGCTGGGCTGGCCGCGGATCGAAGGGCGAGAAAATTTGCGAGGAGTGAACGGACCGCTTCTGGTGGTCTGCAATCATATTGACGATGTGGATGTGGGATTCGTGCAGACGGCGCTGCCACCGCGATTGCGGCATCGGATTGCAACTGCGACCGGAGGCGAGGCGTTGGAGAAGCTAAGATCTCCTGCGGCGGACAGAAGCTTCTTTGGAAGAATCTATGATCGGATCCAGTGGGTGCTGGGCGTTTCTCTGCTGAATCTGTTTCCGCTGCCGCGCGAAGCTGGGTTCCGCCAGAGCTTTGCATACGCGGGTCAGGCGGTGGATCGGGGATACAGCGTGCTGGTGTTTCCCGAGGGGCGGCATACGGTGGATGGAAAGATGAATCCGTTTCGCGCGGGGATTGGGCTGCTGGCGAAGAATCTGGACATTCCTGTGCTGCCGATGCGAATTGTAGGATTGTTTGAAGTGAAGCAAGCGGGTAGAAAATTTGCGCGACCCCGGAAGCTCAGCGTGCGCATTGGGCGGACGATACGATTTGCGGTTGACAGCAATCCTGCGGAGATCGCGAGGCAGCTGCAAAGCGCTGTAGAAGCTTTATAGTCGCGGAAGGATACGACCTCAAGCGGCGAGTTTTATTCTTCGTCCATATTCGTTTCTTGCTGATGAGGGTCCGAGTCGATTTTTACTTCTGGCAGATTTGCGCCGCCGAGGGCGCGGTTGAGAGCGGAAAGATCGGTAGTGCGGAGCGCTTCCCAGCGTTTCATCACATCGGACGCGTCGTGATCGATCGTCGCAGCGGCTTCTGATTGTGAAGTCGTCGGTTCGGCATCCACCTGCCACACTTGACCGTATAAGATCGCGATCTGCCCGTTGACTCGGGACAGCGTGATTTCGTTGGAAGGCGGAACGGCGAAACCAGCAGGCGCTCCCAGAACCGCTGCCAACTTGTTCTGGAATGCTCGCACAGAATCGCGAACCGGCCCGGTCGATTGCTCGCTCAGCTTTTGAAGCGGCTCGCGAATCGATCCTGCCTGCAGTACGGCTTGAGACGTCTCGCTCAACAACGACGCCAGCCGGGTCTCGAACTCGAACTTTTTTTCGAGGGCGCCAGCGGGGGTCTTTACGCGAGGATCCATCTTCACGGCAAAGGAAGCGGTATAGCTTTTGCCGTCTGCGGTGAGTTTCACAGTGTACGTGCCGGGCAAAGCGGTTGGACCGAGCGGTAGGCGAGGCGTGTCGCCGGGAATCGCGGAGATGGGGTAATCATGGCGTGTGGCCTCGGGTGTGGGATAGTGCAGATCCCACACCCAGCGGTGCATGCCGGCATCGGATGGCAGAGAACGGAAGGGGCGCAGCCAATAGAGAGGAATAAGTTGCTTGTTCAAGTCCTCTTCCGTAACCGGTGGTTTATCGATGCTGGAGAATTTGCGAACGAGTTCGCCGCGGGCGTCGAGAATTTCGAGCGTGACGGGAGCTGAGGCAGCTTGCGGCAGATAGTAGTCGACCACCGCGCCGTCGGGCGGGTTCGCAGCAAAAGGTTCGTCGGGTGGAAGCGGCGTGTCAGTGTAGGTATCACGCTGGATGCGGAAGGCGGGCGCTGGAGTGAAGAGATGCGCCTCGCTGGCCGGTAGGTTCGCGACTTCCCGTAGCGGAGCGATGTCGTCGAGTATCCAGAAGGAGCGGCCGTGAGTGGCGACGATGAGATCGTCGTCGTGAATCCAGAGATCGCGCATGGAGGTCTGCGGCAAATTCAGTTGCAGAGATTGCCAGTGATCGCCATCGTCGAAGGAAACCCATACGGAATTTTCCGTGCCAGCAAACAACAGGCCTTTGCGAACGGGATCTTCGCGCACCGTGTCGACGGGACCGAAGTCGGGAAGGCCGGCCGTGATCAGGCGCCACGTCTTGCCGCCATCGTGAGTACGGTAGATATAGGGATGCTCGTCATTGATGCGAAAACGGCTCACCGAGGCGTAGGCCGTGTCGTTATCGAAGTGGGAGGCGCTGATCTGCGTGACCTTGCTCCAGGGCGTCAGCTCTTTGGGAGTGATGTCGGTCCATTTCTTGCCACCGTCGCGAGTCTGCCAAATGAGGCCGTCGTCGGTGCCAGCCCACAGAGAGTTGATGTTTTTGAACGATGGCGCGAGAGCATAAATGACTCCGCGCTGTTTGTCGGCGCCTTTGGGGACGAGAGTGCCGACGCTCGCGGGAACTCCTGGATTTTCGCGAGTGAGATCGGGGCTGATGGTCTGCCAGGAGTTGCCGCCGTCGGTAGTTTTGAACAAGAAATTGCTGGCGAAATAAAGAGTGTGCGGGTCGATCGGTGAGAACATCGTGGGCTCGGTGCGGTCGGTGCGGTATTTCGCGTCGCGAAGCGGGATCGGCGTGATGTCTTGGACCTGGCCGGTGGACCAGTGAAACTTCGAAACTTCGCTCCGGCCGCCTCCATAGATAATGTCAGCGTCAAGCGGATCGGGGGCCACGTAGCCGTATTCGATCACGCCGACGGGATGCCATTCGCGGTAGGTGATCGCGCCGTCGTTGCCGCGGCTGGAAATGCAGACGGAACCGCTCTCCTGCTGGCCGCCGCAAACGCGGTAAGGAAAAGTTGGCGCGATGGAGACGTGATAAATCTGCGCGGTTGGCTGGTTGTACCAGGAACTCCAGGAGGCTCCGCCGTTGACGGTGACGAGGGCTCCTTGATCGCTGACGAGAAGAATAATGTTGGGATCGTTGGGATTGATCCAGAGATTCTGATAGTCGTCTCCGCCGGGAGCGCCGCGGAACCCGAACCAGGTCTTGCCGCCATCGGTGGACTTCATGGTGACGGTGCTGGCGGTGTAGACGACATCTGGATTCTTGGAATCGACGCGGGGAATGGCAAGATCTCCGCCGCCGATGCGTCCAGCGGGGCGTGGATCGTCAGTGATTTTGGTCCAGCTTTCTCCGGCGTCGTCAGAGCGATAAACGGCGAGTGCGCCCGAGGCCATTCCGAGCGTGGCATAGAGACGGCGCGGATCGCGGGGAGCGATCGCAACATAAATCTGAGAGAGATCTTTTGGGAGTCCGTTGGTTAAGGGATGCCAGGTGTTCCCGCCATCTGTGGACTTGAATAACCCGCCGCCGGTGCCGTTGACCTCATTGTTATCTTCCCATGGACCTTCACGGACTTCCCACATTGACGCGTAGATAACGTCAGGATTCGAAGGATCAATCTCGACATCGGAGGCACCGGTGTTCGCGTCTTTGTAAATAATTTTCTGCCAGGTCTGGCCGCCGTCAGTGGAACGGAAAAGGCCGCGCTCTTCATTTGGGCCGTAGGGATGGCCGAGCACAGCGGCGAAAACACGGTTGGGATCGCGAGGGTCGACGGCAAGCGCGGGGATTTGCTGGCCATCGCGCAGGCCGAGATGAGTCCAGGTTTTTCCGGCGTTGGTTGATTTGTAAATTCCGTTGCCGACGGAGAGATCGGGGCGATGCAGGCCTTCGCCACTGGCGACATAAATAATGTTGGGATTGGAAGGAGCAACGGCGATCGCGCCGATGGATTGCGTGGACTCGTGATCGAAGATGGGATTCCAGGTGCGGCCGTAGTCGTCGGATTTCCAGACTCCCCCATTGACCTGACCCATATAGAACACGTTCGGCTGGCTGGGAACACCAGTCGCGGCACGCGTGCGGCCGCCGCGAAACGGGCCGATCATTCGCCAATGCAGCTCCTGATAAGTGTTCTCGGGAATCTGCTGCGCGCTGCTCGATGCGATCGGCAAGAAAACCGAAACGCAAACGAGCAGACGAAGGACTACTTGCGGCATGGTCACTTGGGCCCCCTCAGACACCAAAAGCCAAACCTGACAGATTAAACTAAAAATTGCAGTGATGGGGAAGAGGCGGACTGTTTATTTTCATTTTCGAGAAACTTTTCGGTGCATTGATTTTATTTTTGTTGCGAATGTCTAAACAAACGCTGATGCGAAACAAATTGTTTCGTTATTAGCCGATCTCAGCAAGGCTTTGATTCAGGTCGCCACCCTTTGGCGCCGGCGTTCCTCCCGGCTGACTGGCGACCCAGGCGCCGACGCGGTTCGCGGTTTCGTTGATTGCATCAAGGGATATGCCCCGCAGATATCCATGCACCAAGGCCGCGGTGAATGCGTCCCCTGCGCCTACGGTATCTGCGACCTTGACTCTGAAGCCGGGATGCTCTGAGCATTCGTCTGCGGAGACGAGCAAGCTGCCGTTGGTGCCGCGAGTGATGCAGACGAGCTTGAGATCATAAGAAGCAAGCAAGCGGCGCGCCGAATCTTCTTCTCCCCGATGCTCTAACTCAACTAATCGCATCACTCTGGGAAGTTCTTCGTGATTCAGTTTTATGATGCTTGCCAGCTTCATCGATTCCGCTACCACGTGTGCGGTAAAGAAAGACTGCCGAAGATTGATGTCGCAAACTCGTAAGGCACTCGGGCGAGTGCCGAGCAGAAAACTGCGCACGGTGGTGCAACTCTGTTCCGACCGCTGTGCCAGAGTGCCGAAGCAAATCGCATCGGCCCGTTGCGCCAACTGTTGCCACTGCAGAGTCCAATCGAAAAAATCCCACGCCACGGGCTTAGCGATTTTAAACTGTGCCTGACCGGCATCATCCACTTCGACCTTCACGGTCCCGGTAGGATGAGCCACATCCCGCTGAATGAACTCGGTTGAGAGCCCAAGCTCTCCGATACGATGGATTGCTTCAAGGCCCAGGGGATCCTCGCCTAGGCGGCTGGCCGGGATTCCGTTGTCACCGAGTAGAGAGGTGATGTAGGCGAAGTTGGCTGGAGCGCCACCCAATTGCTTTCCGGCGGGGAACATATCCCAAAGCAACTCGCCTAGACCGACGATCGTGTTTTTCGTGTTCGACATGGAAAATTCACCGACGCGGGTGAAGGTTGCAGGAACGAGTTAAGTGGCAGAGAATCGGTTCGCACACATTGCAGTCGCGGCATAGGACTGATCGACGCAAAAACATTGGACGTCAAGGGGCACAATAACAATGAACCATCTGATTCCTATCAAAGGCTGGGCAAAAGTCCTGGCGCTGGTTCTGGCGCTGGCTTCACAGGATAGCGCAAGTTGGCCTTTTGGGGCGTGGCAGCGGCTTTCCGAAACGCCGGTGATTTCACCACAGGGAGACGCGTGGGAGTCGGCAGGCACATTCAATCCTTCGGTAGTTCTGCGCGACGGCAAAATCGTTATGCTTTATCGGGCGCAGGACAAGGGCGGCACTTCGCGGCTGGGATACGCGGAGAGCACCGATGGAGTGCACTTTACGCGGCGGAGCGATCCCGTATTTTCGCCGGAGAAAGACTATGAAAGGGACGGCGGCGTGGAAGACCCGCGACTGGTTCAGTTCGGCGACCTCTATTATCTGACCTATACCGGGTACAACAAGAAAGATGCGCAACTTTGCCTTGCGACTTCCAAGGACCTCCTGCACTGGGAGCGCAGAGGCGTGATTCTTCCTGCTTACAAAGGACGCTGGAACATTCGCTGGACGAAATCTGGAGCGATTGTGCCGGAAAAGATTGCCGGCAAGTACTGGATGTATTTTCTGGGAACGGCCAAGGACAACAATGATCAGGTTGGGCTGGCCTCTTCCACGGATTTGTTGCATTGGACGGAAGAGACTGATGCGCCGGTCCTGCCGGTCCGTGCGGGAATGTTTGATGCTCGCGTCGCGGAGCCGGGGCCGGCGCCAATCGTTACTTCGAAAGGAATTGTTCTCATCTACAACGGCGCTGATGACAAGCTTGTGTACCGCACCGGCGTTGCTATGTTCGATAGGAATGACCCGCGCAGGCTGATCGCGCGGACGGATACGCCAGTTTTTGCGCCAGAGAAGCCGTGGGAGAAGGTGGGACAGGTGCCTAACGTGGTGTTCGTCGAAGGCATGGTGCAGCGAGGAAAGCGGTATCTGTTTTACTATGGCGGCGCGGATACAAACGTGGGAGTGGCGGAGGCGCCAGTTATTCCGTAGCAGTGCTGGTTGGGGGGCTGAGAGGGCGAGACCGTACGGCTACACTAGTTTTGGAAAGGTCTGGCATGAAAAAAATTAGTTTGCGGCTGGTTGCGCTGCTGGCCGGAGCTTGCTTAGCAGCATCAATGGCTGTGGCACAGGCCTCCTCTGGTCGTGCGGATGGAAGTCATCCCTGGTGGCAGCACGCTGTCTTTTATGAGATTTATCCGCGGAGCTTTGCCGACAGCAATAATGATGGTGTCGGCGATCTGCGGGGGATCGCGTCGAGGCTCGATTATTTGAAAGATCTCGGCGTGGATGCGATCTGGATCTCGCCGTGCTTCCCTTCACCGCAGGTCGACTTCGGCTACGACGTTTCCGACTACGAGAATATCGATCCCATGTACGGGACGCTGGGCGACTTTGATTTCCTGGCGAGTGAGGCGAATAAACGGAACATCCACATCATCCTCGACTTTGTCGTCAATCACACGTCGGATCAGCACAAGTGGTTCCTGGCGTCGAAGTCGTCGCGAACGTCGCCCTATCGCGATTGGTATATCTGGCGGGATGGAAAGGGGCCAGGAGAGCCTCCGAACAACTGGGTCTCGACTTTTGGAGGGTCGGCGTGGAAGTTCGACTCAACGACCAATCAGTACTACTACCATTTTTTCTATCCCGAGCAGCCGGATTTGAACTGGCGCAATCCGGCGGTAAAAGACGCCATGTTCGATGTGACGCGGTGGTGGTACAGGCGCGGAGTCTCGGGCTTCCGGTTGGATGCGGTGGACACGTTGTTTGAAGATCCAAATCTACGAGACAATCCGATCCTGAAGCCGGGCAAGAATGCTTTTGGAGATCCATTCGAGGAGAACAAATACAACGGAAAGCTGCCCGAAGTCCACGATGTGTTGCGCGGGTTGCGCCAGGTGGCGGATGAATATGACGCAGTATTGATCGGCGAGACCTGGACGGCGAATGTAGCGGAGCTCAACCAGTATTACGGCAAGGGGAATAACGAACTGCAGTTGCCCATGGACTTTCTTTTCACCATGGTGAACAAGCTGTCGCCAGCAGAGTTCCGCAAGCAGATTGCGGCAGTGGACGCGGCTTCCGGATGGCCCACGTTTGTTATCAGCAACCACGACATCGCCCGGTCCTACGATCGTTACGGAGACGGCAAGCACAACGACCAGATTGCGAAAGTCATGGCGGCTCTGTACCTGACTCTGCGTGGATCTCCGATCATGTATTACGGAGAAGAGATTGGAATGAAGACGACTCCTCCGACGCGCGAGGAAGATGTGAAGGATCCCATCGGACGCAAGGGATGGCCGAAGGAAAAAGGGCGCGACGGCGAGCGTACTCCGATGCAGTGGGATGATAGCGTCAATGCCGGTTTTTCGAAAGCCACGCCGTGGCTTCCAGTTCCTCCGACTTACAAAACGCACAACGTGGAGGACGAATCGAAAGATCCAGATTCCGTGTTGGAGTTCTATAGAAGTGTCCTGAAGCTGCGGCATAGCAATCAAGTCCTGCTCGACGGAAGGTACAAGGCGATCAACGAAGGGGATGCGAACGTGCTTTCCTACCTGCGCGTCTATAAAGACCAGGCGGTGGTGGTGGCATTAAATATGTCGGACGCGCCGCGGAAAGTGACCGTGGACCTGAAGGGCAACGGTTTTGCGTCCGTCAAGGAACTGCTCGCCGCCGAGCAGTCGGCGGTTCACGGAGACGAAATTTCGCTGCAGCCTTTCGGAGTCTTCATCGGCGAGCTAAGCAAGTAGACTCCGGAATACGGATTCAGACGTCACATCGTGCTGATTCTGATATAGCGGCGCAGATCTGGGATCGCGGTGAGAAAAATGTATCCCGCATAGACCAAGCCGGCTGCTCCCATTACCGTGGTTACCATTTGAAATGCCGAAACCGCTTTTTTCATAAGACTCCTTCAAGATCTCAGAGACAAAAAATAGGATGTATTCAGGGATCAAAAGGAAGCCGTCGATGATTGGGTTTCGGCGCTAATTTTGTAGCCGCTGCGGCTCAGGCGCTCCAGCCTTTTGTGCGGGAGACGGCTTCATTCCATCGCTCACGCAATTCGTTCACTTGGGAGCGAGGCATGCGCGGATCGAAGCGGCCCTCCCGCTGCGGCAAGCTGGAGATCGTCTGCGGGTCTTTCCAGAAGCCAACGGCCAGACCAGCTAGAAATGCAGCGCCTAGCGCGGTTGTCTCCGTCATCGCTGGGCGTACGATGGGCACTCCGAGAACGTCCGCCTGAAATTGCATGAGAGCGTCGTTGGCGGAGGCGCCACCGTCTACGCGCAACTCGACCAGGGGGGTGTTGGTATCGGTTTGTACTGCGTCCATGAGATCGGCGACCTGATAAACAATACTTTCCACGGCGGCTCGCGCGATGTGGCCTGCGGTGCTGCCGCGAGTGAGGCCGAAGATCGCCCCGCGGGCGTAGGAATCCCAATGCGGAGCGCCGAGGCCCACGAACGCGGGTACGAAATAGACTCCGCCGTTATCGGAGACAGAATTCGCCAGAGCCTCGACTTCGGCCGACGTGCGGATGATCCCCAAGCCATCGCGCAGCCACTGGACCACGGCTCCGCCCACGAATACGCTGCCTTCGAGCGCGTAGTTCGTGGTGTCACCGATGCGCCAGGCTACGGTTGTGAGCAAGCGATTTTTCGATGCGACCGCGCGATTGCCCGTGCTCTGCAGCATGAAGCAACCTGTGCCATAGGTATTCTTGGTGAGACCGGGCGTGATGCATCGTTGGCCGAAGAGCGCAGCCTGCTGATCGCCGGCGATTCCTGCGATCGGTATTCCGTTGAGCCCCGGGACGGAACTCACCTCGCTATAATTTTCGCTGGAAGGCCGGACTGTGGGCAGCATCGAGGCGGGGACTTGGAAGAGATCGAGCAATTCGCTGTCCCAAGTTCCGGAGTGAAGGTTGAAGAGCATGGTGCGGGAGGCGTTGCTGGCGTCAGTAACGTGGACTCGGCCGCCGGTCATTCTCCAGAGGAGCCAAGTATCGACGGTGCCGAAGGCTAATCGGCCAGCTTCGGCGAGTTGGCGAGCGTTTGGCACGTGTTCGAGAATCCAGGAAATTTTGCTGCCGGAAAAATAGGCGTCGATTAAAAGGCCTGTACGCTGCTGGATCACTTTTTCGTGGCCTTGCGCCTTTAGCCGCTCGCAAAATTCCGAGGTGCGACGGTCCTGCCAGACAATCGCATTGCAGACGGGCTTGCCAGTCGTGCGATCCCAGACGATCGTTGTTTCCCGCTGGTTGGTGATGCCGATTGCGGCTACGTCCTTGGCCTGCAAGTTGACTTTGGCTAGCGCTTCTAATACGACCGCGATTTGCGACGCCGCGATTTCTTCGGGATCGTGCTCAACCCATCCGGGCTGGGGAAAGTTTTGCGTGAACTCGCGCTGAGCGACCGATCGGACGACGCCATCGTGGTCAAACAAGAGCGCGCGCGAACTGGTGGTGCCTTGATCGAGAGAGAGAATGTAGGGCAAAGAGCCTCCTGTTTTTGCCGGCGGTTCCAGCGCAAGATCAGGACGAGGGCGGAGACGCGCGCAAGAAACGTCGAATACCAAAATCGTAGACCGCAGCGCCGAGCAGCCCGCCGAGCAGCGGAGCAAACACTGGCACCCACCATACGCGAGTTCCGTCAGTGAGTCCGTTGTTCTTAAATCCAGCGACGGCGGTGAAAAGGCGCGGCCCAAAATCGCGAGCCGGATTAATCGCGTATCCGTGCATCCCGCCGAAACTCATGCCAATGGCGACAACCACCAACCCGATCATCAGGGGCGCTAGGTTGGCTCCGGGAGGGACATTCAACTCGTCCGTGATGGCCAGCACCATCAGCAGAAGCAGCGCGGTGCCGATCACCTGATCGAGGAATCCAGCTTGTAGAAGCGCCGGGAAGGCAGGAAAAGTTGTGAACACCCCGGCGGTTTTTTCCAGGAGCGGGTCGAACTGTCGAAAGGCAGGCAGATAGTTTCGGTAGACGAGCGATGCGGCAAGGAATGCTCCTGCAGTTTGCGCGAAGAAATACGGCAGTACTTTACGCCAGGGAAAGCCGCGAAACACGGCCAGAGTGAGGGTCACCGCTGGGTTGAGATGGCCGCCTGAAACTTTCCCTGCAACGTAAATGCCCATGGTGACCGCCAGTCCCCAACCAAGAGTGATGTTGGTATAGCCTCCGTGAGCGGTTGAGGGAGCACTTGACGGAAACAGGATCACCATGGCGACTACACCGTTTCCGAAAAGCATCAAGACGAAGGTTCCGAGGAACTCGGCTATCAGCTCGGCAACCAAAGTCGGGCTCTTGTTCATTCGGTGCTGCTTCCAGGCTTGAGTCGCGGCGAGCTACCAAGCCGCGAGTAGTCTAGCAAGGATTTCAGATTGTGTTTTCGCTTTCCCCCTGACAGAAGCGCGCACCGCACCGCGAACCGGGGTTACCAACAGTGCAAGAGCCGACGAAGGTTTTTCCTTGACAGGGCTGGCACGAACTGTAAGATAAGAGAATATTTATTCATACTTATGAATAAATATTCATAATGAATAAAGTGCTTCGTCAGAGAGCGGTTTTGGAAGCGTTGAAGCACGGGCCAGTAGCGAACCAGGAAGATCTGCAGCGGGCGTTGCGCAAGCGGGGGTTCAAGGTGGGGCAGGCAACGCTCTCGCGAGATATTCACGAGCTGAATCTCAGCAAGACAGGTTCGGGTTACGCGCTGCCGCAAAGCGAAGGCGCTGCAGGCCAGGCTCTGCCGCCGGTGCAAAGACTGGTCCGGGAGTTTGTGCTGGATGTGCGAACAGCGCAGAACCTGCTGGTGCTGAAAACCATTGTGGGCAGCGCGCAGCCTGTAGCGGCGGCGCTAGACGAACAGGAATGGGAGGAAATGGTTGGAACGATTGCGGGGGACGACACCATTCTGATCGTTTGTCCGGACAAAGACATCGCGAAGAAGGTCGCGATACGGATCGAGGAGATGCTGGGCTGATGGCGGCGAAGCTGAAAAGTGCGGTGCTCGGAGCGAGCGGGTATTCCGGACTGGAATTGACGCGGCTGCTGGAGCGCCATCCGCGGTTGGAGAAGCCCGTGTTGCTGCGGCGCGAAGGCAGCAGCGATGGTGCGATGGATTTGGCGGAGGTGTTTCCCGAGCTCTCGGGTAACGGAGGTTATCCGCTGCGAACGCTGTCGTGGCCTGAGTTGAAGCACCAAGGGGTGCAGTTGCTTTTTCTGGCGACGCCGCATGAAGCTTCGCGGTCTCTCGTGCCTGAGGCGATCGCGCAGGGATTGCGCGTGATTGACCTGAGCGGGGCATGGCGTCTGAAGCAGGCGCGGCACCGCACCATCTACTCGTTCGAGGATGCGGATGCAGTCACCGCTGCGGAGTTGACGGCGAAGGCGGTGTATGGCCTGCCGGAGCTGAACAGCGATCGCATTGCTCCGGCGCAGCTAGTCGCGAATCCGGGGTGCTATGCGACGTCAGTGATTCTGGCTTTGGCACCACTGCTGAAGGCCGAGCTGATCGACCGGGCGCACGGAATTATTTCTGATTCGAAGTCGGGAGTGTCCGGAGCGGGCAAGGGGGCCACGCCTCGTACTCATTTTGTTTCAGTGGCAGACAATCTCTCTGCTTACGCGGTGTTCAATCACCGGCATTTGGGAGAAATTGTGGAGCAGTTGGGTCTGGACGATGCGGATCTTACGTTCACGCCGCATTTGCTGCCGATTCCGCGGGGAATTCTGTCGACCATCTACGTGCGGCTGAAGCGGGCGATGAAGGGCGAGGAAGTGGAATCGTGTCTGCGCGATTTCTATGGCGGCAAGCATTGGGTTCGGGTATTTGCGACACCGAAATTGCCGCAGCTGCAGTTTTCGCTGCACACGAATTACTGCGATCTTGGATTCTGCCTGGCGGAGGATGGGCGGCGCTTGGTGCTGGTTTCTTGTGTGGACAATCTGATGAAAGGCGCAGCGGGGCAAGCGGTGCAGAACATGAATCTGATGTACGAGTGGGAAGAGCGGGAGGGTCTGCAGTGACGATTGTCGTGAAGATTGGCGGAGCGGCGATTGAAGATGCTGGCATGCTGCGCAGGTGCGCCCAGTCGATCGCGGAGTTGGCGCGGGACGGCCACCGCGTAGCCGTAGTTCACGGTGGTGGCGGGGCGCTGACTCGTATGTTGGAGCGACTTGGAAAGAAGAGCGAGTTTGTGGACGGGCTGCGTGTGACCGATGCGGAGACTCGGGATACGGCGCTGATGGTATTGGCGGGAATCGTTAACAAGAATTTAGTGGCAGCGATTCAGGCGACGGGTATGCCGGCAATTGGATTTTGCGGCGGCGATGGGATGACGTTCCGCGCGCGGAAGAAATATGTGCATGGGCGCGATCTGGGTTTTGTGGGCGAGATTTGTTTTGCCGAACCGTGCTGGATTGAAGCTCTATGGCAGCAGGGAGGAATTCCGGTGATGGCTTCGCTGGCATTGGGCGCCGATGGCGAGTACTACAACGTGAACGCCGACGAAATGGCTGCATCCTGCGCCGCGGCGTGCCACGCTGATACTTTGATATTTCTCACTGACGTGCCCGGCGTGAAAGATGCGTCGGGGAGCGTGATGCCCTGGCTGACCACAAAGCAGGCCGCGGAACTGGCGGCACATTCAGTGATTAGCGGAGGGATGTTGCCCAAGTTGCAAGCTTGCGGGCTGGCGCTGAAACACGGAGTGGGTCGCGTGAGGATTTTGCCAGCGACTGAGGTGGAAGCGCTACCGCAGTTTTATCTGACCAAGCTGTCGTGCGGTACGGAGGTCACGTATTCATGAGTCCATCAATTGCTGCCGGTTACAAATTGCAACCGGCAGATGCGCAAGCGCAGAAGAAGGAGTCAAAGTTGAATAGTCATGTGCAAGGCAGGGCCGCGGTTGCCGCAACCAGAGCGCCGCAAGCGTTCTGGTGCCCGGATCTGGTCTCGACTCGCGACCTCGGACCTGCAGGCGTCGACGCAGTTTTGAATCTTGCGGGAATTATGAAGTCACGCCCGGCCGATTTTCGCAAGGCCCTCACCGGCAAGCAGATGGTGATGTTCTTTGAAAAAGCTTCCCTGCGAACGCGTTTGACGTTCGAGGCGGGCATGACGGCGCTGGGCGGGTCGGCGATGTTCGTCGACCAGACGCAGGAACGCCTCGGCGCGCGCGAAACTTTGAGCGACGTAGCGCATAACCTGGAACGCTGGGTGGATGTGATTGTGTTGCGCACGTTCTCCCAGGAGACCATCGAAGGCATAGCGCAGCATGCGCGTATCCCGGTGATCAACGCACTCAGTGATCTCGAGCATCCGTGCCAGGCACTGGCTGACTATTTCACGCTGCTGGAGCGCTTCGGCGATTTGAAGAATCGCAAGCTGGCGTACGTAGGCGACGGGAACAATGTGGCGCATTCGCTGCTGCTTACGTGCGCGTGCCTGGGATCGTCGATACGAATTGCGACTCCTGCGGGTTATGAACCGAATCCGCAGATCGTAGCCGCGGCGAAGGAAATTGCGGGCGAGACGGGAGCGGAGATTGAATTGCTCACTGACCCGCACGATGCGGTTGCAGGAGCGGATGCGATTTACACCGACGCGTGGGTCAGCATGGGGCAAGAGCGGGAAACGGACGAACGATCGAGGATTTTCCCGCCGTATCAGGTGAATGAGGAACTGATGGCGGAAGCCGCGCCGCATGCGGTTTTCATGCACTGCCTGCCGGCGCATCGTGGATTGGAAGTGACGGATGCGGTCATGGATTCGGAGCAGTCTCTGATTTTCGAGCAGGCGGAGAATCGCCTGCACGTGCAGAAAGCGATTCTTTACTTGTTAATGGGCGGCGGTGATCGTTTGCCCGCAAGGAGTGCTCATGTCTGAAAAAATTGTTCTTGCATACTCCGGGGGACTCGACACCTCCATCATCATTCCGTGGCTCAAGGAAAATTACTCGTACAGCGTGATCGCGATGGTGGGCGATGTCGGCCAGGGCGATGACATAGAAGCAGTCGTTGAGAAGGCCTACGCCACGGGCGCAAGCAAGGTGGTCGTGGAGGATCTTCGCGAGGAGTTTCTGACGGGATATGTTTTTCCTGCCCTGCAAGCCGGTGCGGTATATGAGCACAAATATTTGCTGGGCACATCGCTGGCTCGCCCGGTGATTGCAAAACGGCAGGTGGAAGTTGCTTTGCGCGAGGGCGCGACGGCCGTAGCGCATGGCTGCACGGGAAAAGGCAACGATCAGGTTCGCTTTGAGTTGACCTACCAGGCGTTGGCACCGGAGTTGAAAGTGGTTGCGCCATGGCGGGAGTGGACGTTGAAATCCCGCGAAGATTGCCTGGATTATGCCGAGCAGCACGGCATCCCGGTGGAGGCAAGCCGCACTAAAATTCACAGCCGCGACCGGAACCTTTGGCACCTCAGCCATGAAGGCGGAGAGTTGGAGGACGCGGCGAATGCGCCGCTCGCGACAACCTGGCAGATGACGCGCTCGCCGCAGGAGGCTCCGGACAAGGATGAGCAGGTGACGATTGGTTTCGAGAAAGGAATTCCTGTCGCAGTCGATGGGATGAAGCTTGATCCAGTGTCGCTGGTTGAGTTGCTGAACGAAATCGGCGCGCGCAATGCTATTGGCCGCGTGGACCTGGTGGAGAATCGCTTCGTGGGAATGAAGTCACGTGGATGTTATGAAACGCCCGGCGGAACATTGTTGATCGCGGCGCATCGCGAGCTGGAAGCGTTGTGTCTGGAGCGGGAAGTGGCGCACTTCAAACAGCACGTCGGACTGAAATATGCGGAATTGGTTTATTTCGGTTTGTGGTTCACACCTCTGCGCGAGGCGCTGGACGCGTTCGTCACCAGCACGCAGGCAGAGATGACGGGAAGTGTGACGCTTTCGTTGTACAAAGGAAACGTTTCGGTAGTGAGCCGCCAGTCGGAGCACTCGCTTTACCGCACCGATCTCTCGTCATTCACCATGGGAGACAGTTACGACCAGAAGGATGCGGCTGGATTTATCCGAATTCTCGGCCTGCCGTCGCGCACACGGGCTCGCGCACGTCAGGAGGTGGCACGATGAAGATGTGGTCGGGCCGGTTCCGGCAGCCGCTGGATCCGCAGTTCGAGCGTTGGCAGCGGTCATTCGATTTCGACCGCCGGCTGCTCAGCTACGAGCTTGCGGCCAGCGGAGCGCATGCGCGCGCCTTGAAGAATGCCGGAGTCCTGTCTGCGGATGAACTCATCAGCATTCTGGAAGGACTGCAGCAGATCGGAGAAATGGCCGCTGCCGCCAAAGGATTTGTCGAAGACGACGAAGCCGAGGACGTGCATCATTTCGTGGAGAAGCAGCTGGCCGCGCGGATCGGAGAAGTCGGATACAAGCTGCACAGCGGGCGCAGTCGGAACGAGCAGATCGCCACTGACCTGCGTCTTTATGTGCGGGCGGCGATCGATGAGCTGCGAAAGGAATTGGCTGAAGTGTGCGCGGCGTTCACAGCTCGTGCCGAAGCGGCTGGGAATGCCGCGATGCCTGCTTATACCCACTTGCAACATGCTGAGCCGGTTCTGGTGGCGCATTGGTTGCTGGCTTACGTCGAGATGTTTTTACGAGATGCAGATCGGCTGGCCGATTGCCGCAAGCGAGTGAACCTGTGTCCGCTGGGTTCGGGCGCTGTAGCTGGCGCCACTCTACCGCTCGACCGGGCTTTCATGGCCGAGGAACTCGACTTTGCCGGACCCACGGCGAACAGTATCGATGCCACCAGCGATCGCGATTTCATTCTTGAGTTCGTCAATGTGCTTTCGCTGCTGAGCCTGCACTTGAGCCGGTGGGCTGAGGAGATGATTCTTTTCTCTTCGCAGGAATTCGGTTTTGTGCACTTGCCGGAGGTTTATTCCACGGGCAGCAGCGCCATGCCGCAGAAGAAGAATCCTGACCTGCTGGAACTGGTGCGGGGCAAAACCGGCCGCGTCATCGGAAGTGCAACAGCACTGATGGTGACGTTGAAAGGTTTGCCTCTTGCTTACAACAAAGACTTGCAGGAGACGCAGCAGTCGTTGTTTGATGCCGCTGATACTGCCCTTGGCCTGTTGCCGCTGGTTGCCGGTTTCATGAAAGCGATCGAGTTCGACCATGCTCGGATGAACCAGGCGGCGCAGGCGGGATTTATGAACGCGTGGGCGGCAGCAACCTATTTGGTGAATCGCGGCGTTCCGTCGCGGTTGGCGCATGAGCAGATCGGCAAAGCGGTGAAGCTGTGTCTGGAAAAAAACTGCCAGCTGCAAGATCTGACGTTGGATGATTTGCATGGTTTGCACCCCGTGTTCGACGAGAGCTTCTATGACGGTCTGAAGCCGGCGGCGGTGTTGGCGATCCACGATGTGGTTGGCGGTACAGCGCCAGCCCGGGTGCGGCAGGGGATTGCGGCGGAGAAAAAGAAGATTGAGTGCCTGCGCGAGGAGATCAACTTTCATGCGCACGCGTAAAGCCATTTTGCCGGATGCTCAGCACATCCATGATCTGATCTCGTCCTATTCCGGTGACGGCACTTTGCTGCCGCGGACGCTGGCGGAGATTTGCGAGAACGTCAGAGACTTTGTCGTCCTGGAAGAGGAAGGAAGCATCATCGGGTGCGGCGCGCTCCACCTTTATGGTACGCACCTGGCGGAGATCCGTTCGATCACCGTTTCGCCGCGTACGCAGGGCAAGGGCGGAGGCAGCCGGCTGATGAAGGCTTTGATGGCGGAAGCGAAACGGCATCAAGTGGATTGCATCTGCCTGTTCACGCGGGCTCCCGAGTTTTTTGCGCGGCAGGGATTCCAGATCGCGCAGCGCGAAGACCTTCCTGACAAAATCTACAAGGACTGTCATGTCTGTCCCAGATTTCATCAATGCGATGAGGTCGCGATGGTGCGCGGCAAGCTTCCT
The DNA here is from genome assembly GCA_963782835.1 of uncultured Acidobacteriaceae bacterium. Classification (GTDB taxonomy): domain Bacteria; phylum Acidobacteriota; class Terriglobia; order Terriglobales; family Acidobacteriaceae; genus Sulfotelmatobacter. The sequence continues at coordinate 46,205 of CAWALR010000016.1, forward strand.
ACGTTTGCCATTCTGCCCGAGCCCCCGAACTGGCTGGTGAAGTTGCAGGACCTGAGCGGGAATACGGTGTGACTCTCTAGAGTCCGTCGACCAGGAATTCGGCGCGGGGAAATGCTTCGTCGCGTCTCACGGTGCTATGATGCCGTGCGGACCCTACAACTATGTCGATCAGCGCTCCTAGCAGCTCCACTGCAGTTTCTCCTGAATCATCGTCTTCCTATACCGTGCCACTCGCGGTTGTGACGACGTTATTTTTCATGTGGGGCTTTCTGACTTGTCTCAATGATATTCTGGTTCCCCACCTGAAGCCGATTTTCGATCTCAATTACGCAGAGATAATGCTGATCCAGTTTGCCTTCTTTGGAGCATATTTTCTCTTCTCCATACCCTCGGCGAAGATCATTGACTGGATCGGCTACCAGCACTCGATGGTGCTCGGCTTGCTCACCATGGGCGCGGGCGCGTTTCTTTTCGTGCCGGCGGCCAGCGTTCCGTCGTACCCGTTGTTCCTGATAGCGCTGATCGTGCTTGCGGCCGGGATCACGTGTTTGCAGGTCGCGGCCAATCCTTACGTGACGGTGCTGGGCAAGCCTCAAACCGCTTCCAGTCGATTGAATCTGACCCAGGCGTTCAATTCGCTGGGCACCTTCCTGGCGCCATTTTTTGGCAGTCTGCTGATTCTGAGTGCCGCGCCGAAATCCATGGAGGAGATTCGCGCCATGGCTCCGGATGCGCTGCAGGCCTACCGCTTGCATGAAGCGGCAACGGTGAAGACGCCTTACGTAGGATTGGGAATTACGCTGGTGGTGTTGGCCATCGCCATCGGCAGTTTCAAGTTGCCGAAGATCCCCCACGCCCAGCACAAAGTTGGGGAAAAAGTGAATGACTCTATCTGGAGGCACCCGAACTTGGTTTTTGGGGCAATCGCAATCTTCGTATACGTGGGCGCCGAGGTTGCGATCGGAAGCTTCCTGGTGAACTATTTCACCCAGCCAGAAATCGGCGGACTGACCGAAAAGGTGGCGGCCAGCTTTGTTGCGTTCTATTGGGGTGGAGCTATGCTAGGACGATTCATTGGGTCGAATTTCCTGGGAGGCGCGAAGGCTAAATACATGGGCCTGGTGACAGCCATCAGCATCGCGTTAATCCTGCTCTCCTATCCGATTGAATCGCACATGCCGCCAGGATATCAGCCGGGAGTGCCGAATCTAACATGGCTTGCATGGCTGGTGGTCGCAGGGCGTCCGTTGTTCACTCTGGTTGCGATCGCGGCAGCCACGATCGCCCTGGTGGCGATGCTGCGAGGAGGCGCGGCCACTGCAAATACGGGAGTGTTGCTGGGAATTTGCGCCATCTCCACGAGTGCACTAGTAGCAATCTCGATGCTCACCAACGGTCATCTTGCAATGTGGAGCATCATCCTGGTTGGTTTCTTCAATTCCATCATGTTCCCCAGCATTTTCACTCTGGGCGTGGCGGAGCTCGGCCCGCTGACGGGGGACGGCTCCGGAATCATGATTATGGCGATTGTTGGCGGAGCGATTATTCCGCTGGTGCAGGGCGCGATCGCAGACCGGATCGGAATTCACCACGCGTTCTTCCTTCCGGTGGTCTGTTACCTCTATATCTTGTTCTTTGCGCTGAGCGGTTCCAAGCCAAACAGCGAACGCCACGCCCATAGCTAGCGCGGCTAGCCACGGGCAACTTCAAGATAAGTTTCGGCTGTGTCGAGTGGTGTTCGGAACCGGCAAGCCAGCGTTACACCTGCACGGAGATCAGTTCCGGAGTGCAGCGGGAATTCTGCATCAGTTTGACGGCATCTTCGGCGGTGAATCTTCCCATGGCCAAGGCCAGCTTTTTGTTGGTAGTGGTCTGGATGGGGCTACGATCAATTCGCAGAACGTATTCCGCGGCACGCGCACCGCCGCGATTCACCTTGACGAGAAACTTTGTATTTTTCATGGGCTCCCTTTTGGCTCAGGTTGGTAACCGCAGACCAAACAACCGGGATACGATCGAAAATATCCCAAGTTAAGATCGAGCTAGCGTCGTTCCCCTCAGAAGTCGCTGAGTACGATAAGGCTATGATTGACCGGTCTTACTTCTGAATAGCCGTAAGAAAAGAAAATAAGAGGAGATTAAGAACTAGTAGTAATTTTAGGCTTGCCGAAGGTGTTTGTCAACTAGTTAAGAGGTCATGGCTGCAGTACCTGAATTGCCTGGGGATGAACCTGTTGATCCTTGATCTGGCTGGCGTCCCAGCCACCGCCGAGAGCCTTTACAAGATAGACAGAGCTAATCATCTGCTGGCCGAGTAGCTGTGTTTCGAGGCGCTGGCTGCTCAGCAGGGTGGTCTGGGCGGTGATGACATCGAGGTAACTGGTGACTCCGCCGATGTAGCGATTGTTGGCGATGGTGAGGGCGCGGCGCGCATCCTCGACCGCTGCGCCTTGCGTGGTGAGAGCCTGCGAAAGCGTGCTCAAGTTGCTGATGCCGTCCTCAACTTGCTGGAAAGCAGTCAATACCGCTTGGCGGTAGTTCGCCACAGATTGGTCGTAGGCTGCACGCGCTGCCGCCAGATTGGCGCGATTGCGTCCCCCCTCGAGGATCGGCTCCAGAGCGTCCATCCCTAGCGACCAGAAAAGGCTGGGCGCGTTCAATAGCGGCCCCAGTTCGGTACTCTGCCAGCCTCCGGAGCCACTGAGGGTAATGTTGGGATAGAAGGCCGTACGCGCGATGCCCACCTGGGCATTCTGGTAGGCCATTTGCCGTTCGGCAGTGGAGATATCCGGTCGCCGCTCGAGCACGTCCGAAGGAACTCCAAGCGGGACCGGCGGGGGCGTGGCCTGCAACGGCGCCACCGGTACGGTGAGAGCGGAGGCCGATTGTCCGAGCAGAACGGCGATAGCGTGCTCATATTGCGCGCGCGTTTGCTGCACCAGCGAAAGCTGCGATAACGTTGAATCGAGCAGCGCCGCTTGCTGTGCCACTTCGAGTCCGTTGGCAATGCCGCCATCGTGACGGTGGTTCACCAGATCCAGTTCCTTGCGCTGAACGCCCACGGATTCCTGCACCACATTGAACTCCGCATCCAACTCGCGCAAGCTGAAGTAGTCAGCCGCGAGTTCGGCGGTGAGCACCAACTGCACGTTTTGAAGATCGGCCGCTGTGGATTGAAGAGAGGCATTGGCCGCTTCCACGTTATGGCGCACACGTCCGAAGAGATCGGGCTCATAATTTATGGAGAACGGAATGGTGTAGACACTCTGGGTATAGGGCGGAACGGCTTGCGTCACGCCCTTGACAATGACCGGCTGCTCGCCGTTCAGCGGACGATTGCCGGAACCGCGCTCCCGCAGCGCCGAAGGATCCGTCGAGAGTTGAGGAAAAAAATCAGCGGTGGCTACACGCGCCAAGGAACGAGCTTGATTCAAGCGATCGCGAGCCGCCTCCAGGGACTGGTTCGCCTGCAGCAATTGTTGCTCGTAGGTGTTGAGTTCGGCGTCGTTAAAAATTTTCCACCACTCCCCCTTGGGGATGGTGTCCTTGGGTGCAGCCTGCTGCCACGGTGGTTGCGTCTTCCACGCATCCGGCGCAGGGGTTGGAGCCGCGGGCCGGCTATATCGTGGACCAACGGTGCATCCCGCCGTAAACGCCGCCAGAACCAGAGCGCCCAAAAGTGCGGTTCGCTTCACGACGCCCCGCCCTTCGGTTGAGCTGGCTGTGCTTGCCCAGGCTGCTGTTGCGGTTGTGCCACGTTGACCTGCTGGCCATCCTCCAGCGAGTCGGCTGGATTGATCACGATTTGGTCTGTGGGGGAGACGCCGCCGAGAACTTCCAGCGTGGTGCCGTAGTCGCGTCCAATGTTGATGGGGCGCAACTGCACCTTGTTGTCGGGGCCGACGACCGCGACGCGCGGACCTTCGGCGCGAAACAGCATTGCGTTCACCGGAATCGTCACCTTGTTCACGCCGTTGCCGACTGCGAAGTGTACTTCGCCGAACGAGCCCGGCAGCAACCGTCCATCCTTGTTCGGTACATCCACTTCGGTGAGCAGCGTGCGAGTGGCGGGATCGATCGCCTCCGCGGTTCGCGCTACGATTGCGACAAATTTCTGACCGGGGAATTCCTGCAGTGTGACAAACGTCTTGGCCCCGACTTTTATAAAAGGCGCGTAGGCCTGCGGAACACTGGTGTAAACCCTCAGAGGATCGACGCGTGCAATGTCAAAGAGCTCGCGGCCCGCGGCCTGAGCACCGGCGTTGATCAGAGCACCGGGATCGACATTGCGCCTGGTGAGCACGCCGGTAAACGGCGCGTAGACCTCTTTGAATCCTTCGAGCTGTTCGAGGCGGCGCACGTTGGCGTCGGCGGCAGCCAGGTTGGCCTGCGCCTGCTTGTAGCCGCTTGTATTCTGGTCCACTTCCTGAGCGGAGACGGAGTCAGTCTTGAGAAGGTTTTGCCAGCGGTCAGCGGTAATTTTCGCCAATTCCATTTGAGCGACAATCTGCTGACGCGCCGCCCGGCTCTGGTTCAATTCCTGATCAACCTCAGGCGTGTCGATCCTGGCTAGCAATTCGCCTTTGGTTACGCGGCTGCCGATGTCCTTGTACCAGCGCACCAGGTAGCCGCTGGTGCGGGCATAGATGGGAGACTCTTCATATGCCAACAGCGAGCCTGGGAGGATCAAATCTTCGTCCGGCTTTTCCGACACAGGATTTACCACGGCGACCGTGGGCACCGTCTCGCGCTCGGTTTCGTTGGCCAGAGCGCGCTCGTGACTCATCCGCGACAACATGGTGAAACCGCCGGCGGCCAGCAGCACCAGCAGCGCGATTCCCACCAGCGTTAAAGCCTTGCGCGGCGGCGCGGGTGGAAGCTCAGGCGGTTTCTGAATTCCGGGCGGCTGATGCCGGGAATGCTGCCGGATCGCTTCGATCTCCTCATCCCGCTGAGCTTGAGTGCCTAGAGCATAATGCTCTTCGCCTTGTTCTTGCGGCGATTGTTGAGCTCTGGCGTCCGGTGAGGGCCGCTGTTCATCCGCCATAGAATTAGACTTGCCTTCTGCAGTCATGCTCGACTCCGATTCTCCCGAAAACTTCAAGCCTGTTCGCGTGCCCGCTTCGCCTCCCGGCGGCCATGGAAGATGGCGAATACGCTAGGCACGAAAAACAAAGTGGCAACGGTGGCAAAAAGCAATCCGCCGATGACGGCTCGGCCCAGCGGAGCGTTCTGCTCACCACCTTCTCCAAAACCAAGCGCCATCGGCACCATACCGATGATCATAGCCAGCGCCGTCATCAGCACTGGACGCATACGCGTGTATCCCGCAGCCACAGCGGCTTTTGCGGCGGGAATGCCTTCATCGAGTTGCTCCCGCGCAAAACTGACCATCAAGATGGAATTCGCCGTGGCCACGCCCATGCACATGACCGCTCCGGTGAGCGAGGGCACACTCAGGGTAGTTCGCGTCAGCAGCAGGAACCAGCAAATTCCCGCCAGCGCTCCCGGCAGAGCGGCGATGATGATGAAAGGATCGAGCCAGGACTGAAAGTTGATGACGATGAGCAAATAAACCAGAAGAATCGCGCCAACCAACCCTACACCGAGACCGAAAAATGACGAGCGCATGGTGGCCACCTGCCCGCGCACGACGATGCGCGTGCCGCGCGGCAAATGACCATCGAAGGTTTGCAGTACTTTGTCCGTATCCGCAGCCACGGCGCCTAGATCGCGATCCTGGGTGCTGGCGTAGACATCGATCACAGGCGCGACGTTCCAGTGATTTACCGTGGCCGCCCGCGATACCGGATAGACCTGCACCAGGTTGCTCAGCAATTGCGGCCCCTGCGGCGAGGTTACCGGAATCGTCATCAGGTCCTGCATGCTCGTCATGCGGTATTGCGGCGCCTGCACAGCCATCTGGTAGGTAACTTCGTTTTTCGGATTCAGCCAAAAATTTGGTGAAGTCTGAAAGCTGCCGCTCAGCGAAACCAAAACGCTCTGCGCCACATTGCCCGCTGTGATGCCGACTTGCGTGGCACGCGTACGGTCAATATCCATGTGGAGCGTGGGCAGAGAGAGCAACTGCTGGACGTGCACATCGGCGGTGCCGGGAATATGGCGCATTTTGTTGGCAATCTGCTGCGCGATCGCGTAACTGCTTTGCATGTCGGTGCCGATAATCTGGACATCAATCGGCGCCGGTAAACCGAAGTTCAGAATTTGGGTAACGATATCGGCGGGCTGAAAGAAGAACTCCGTTCCGGGGAAGCGCCGCGGCAAAACTTCGCGCAGATGCCTCGTAAGCCCGGCGGTGGGCAGGTGATGTTCCGGGTCGAGCGCGATGAGAATCTCGGCATCGCTGCTGCCAATGGTTCCGTTCGAGCTGTAAGATTGATTGATTCCTGAATTCGGCAGTCCGATGTTATCCAGAATCGTTTGCAATTGGCCTTTCGGAATCTCCTGCCGCAGCGTAGCTTCGATTTCGTCACACAGGCGCGCAGTTTCTTCCACGCGCAAGCCGGGCCGAGCCCGCACATGCAGCCGCAACAGGCCAGCGTCCACTTGCGGGAAGAAGTCTTGCCCGAGGAAAAAAAACAGTCCGAGGGATAGTAGACAGAAAGCCAAGAAGCAAAGCACGAAGATGCCGCGGTGTTCGAGTGTCGTCTCAAGTAACTGTTCGTAGCCACGGCGAAAATCTTCAAACTTCCGCTCGAAGCCGCGCTGGAAGCGACCGAGGAAGGACTTGGGTGCTTCGGCGCGATGTTCATGTCCCCGCATGATGTACATGACCAGCGTCGGAATAAGAGTTCGCGAGAGCAGGTAACTTGCCAGCATGGCGAAGCTCACGGCTTCTGCCAGCGGCACAAATAGAAACTTCGCCACGCCGGTCAAAAAGAACATCGGTACGAACACGATGCAGATGGAAAGCGTGGAGACGAACGCGGGCACGGCGATCTGCTGCGCGCCGTCAAGAATCGCCTGCTTCATCTCCTTGCCCATGGCCAGATTGCGCTCAATGTTTTCAATCTCCACGGTCGCGTCATCGACCAGGATTCCGACCGCGAGCGCCAATCCTCCTAGCGTCATGATGTTGATGGTCTGCCCAATCGCGCCCAGGAGGATAATCGACACGAAAATCGAAAGTGGAATCGAAATGGAAATGACGATGGTGGGACGCCAATCGCCGAGAAAGATAAGGATCATCACAGCGGTGAGAGCAGCCGCAATCAGGCCTTCCCGGAGCACACCCTCAATCGATGCGCGCACGAACAAGGACTGGTCAAACAGCGATGTGATCTTAAGAGCCGGCGGCAACGCCTGCGCTGCCTGTTGAACAATATTCTTAACCCCGGAGACGATCTGCAGCGTGGACGCGTTGCCGTTCTTATAAATCGACATCAGCGCGCCGCGGTTCCCGTCTGCACGCACGATGTTCGTCTGCGGCGAAAAGCCGTCACGAATGTGCGCGACATCCCGCATGTATAAAGTGGAACCGTTGACGGTTTTCACTGGCAAGTCGTTCAACTCCGCGATGGTCTGCGGCGTTCCATTCATCTCTACGTTGTATTCCAGAGGGCCGAGCTTGATAGTGCCGCTCGGCAGAACAAGGTTCTGCGCGTTGACGGCATTCACGATGTCATTGGGTTGAAGACCGTAAGATTGCAGCCTTGGCAAATCCAGATCCACTTGGATCTGACGAATCTTGCCGCCGTAGGGATAAGGCGTGGCGGCTCCGGGCACCGTGGCCAGATAGTTGCGCAAGAAGTTCTGACCAAGATCGAAAAGCTGTTGCTCGGGCAAAGTCTTACTGCTCAGGCCAAGCTGAATGATGGGCGTGGTCGAGGCGCTATAAGAAATGATCAGCGGAGGCGTGGTGCCAATCGGCAGACTGCGCACCGTGGTTTGCCCGATGGCGGTGATTTGCGCAATGGCTCCTTGCACGTTCGTGCCCGGGCGGAAAAAAACCTTGATGATACCCAAGCCGTACACCGACTGCGATTCCATGTGCTCGATGTCGTTAACGGTGGTAGTAATGCCGCGCTCGGAATTGGCCACGATGCGGTCGGCCATGTCTTGCGGCGACATGCCCGTGTAGAACCAAACCACCGAAACCACCGGAATATCGATATCGGGGAAAATGTCAGTAGGCGTTCGTAAAATCGTGATCGGCGTCAGAATAATAATGACGAGCGCCATCACGATAAAGGTGTAGGGACGTCTTAGAGCTAACGCAACAATCCACATCGGTTAGGCACCGGAGTTCAAATGCAAATTTCGAATAAATTAAAGAAGAGGGGTCCCTGCATGGATGCGGAGCGAACCCATCGATTAGCTCTAGATTCGATACTGCCCGTATTGGATTCTAAAGCCATAGGAGGATTATATGATAGGGTAACACCATGCGCCAGAAGCCAACTGCTCAAAAGGGTGGTGCCCCGGCGAGAAAAAAGCGCCCTCCGGGGCGTCCTCGGAGTGAACAGGCTCGCTTGGCCATCCTGCGCAGCACGCTGAAACTCCTTGCGGAGAAGGGCTTTTCGGATCTGACGATCGAATCCGTGGCGGACCATGCAGGGGTTGGCAAGGCAACCGTTTACCGCTGGTGGCCCGATAAGGCCGCTCTCATCGCCGACGCCTTTGCCTGCAGCACGAAGCGGAAACTTCACTTTCCGGATACCGGCTCCGTGCGTACTGACATGAGTCAGCAGATGCGCCAGCTGATCAAGATATTTCGCAGCCGCCGCGGCCGCATTGTTTCCGCTATCCTTGCCGCCGGCCAGAGTGACAGAAATGTCATTGCTGCTTTTCGGGAACGCTTCATGATGCCACGCCGCCGGGAAGCATATGCGACACTTCGGCGCGGCATCCAGCGGGGGCAACTTCGCAGGAATATCGACATGGATCTGCTTCTCGATTCGCTCTACGGCCCAATCTACATGCGGTTTCTGATTCGCCACGATAGTTTGACGCCGGAATTCGTGGAAGGTCTTTGTGAACTGACACTATCCGGATCTCTTCCACCGAAGGGGCGACGCCTCCGGGGCTTTAGGCCGAAAAAGTCAAAAGCCTGACGGCACCCATCGCTGGCAAACTTTGTTATAAGCTTGCTCCTAGGAAACGAATCCGGCGGAGAGCATGGTTTCTCGCAAAGTTGTTTTCTGGGAAGTTGATACGCAGGCGGACTTCATGCTGCCCGGTGGAAATCTTTATGTGCCGGGCGCTGAACGGCTGCTGCCAAATATTCGAAAGCTGACGGATGCCGCGCGAGAGGGCCGTGTCTTCCTTGTTTCGCATGGCTGCTACCACACGAAGGACGATCCTGAATTCCAGACGTTCCCGCCGCATTGCATCAAAGGCACCCCAGGTTCCGCACTGGTTCCGGAAGCATTGACCGACAAAGTTGTCACCGTCCCGAACGAGGCTTCGGCAACGCTGCCGCGCGATCTTTCACAATACCAACAGATTCTTCTGGAAAAACAAACCCTCGACATCTTTGAAAGCCGGCACGCCGCAAAACTGCTGAAGCAATTCGGAGACGATATTGAATTTGTAGTCTTTGGCGTCGTGACGGAATATTGCGTTCGTTTTGCCGCGAAGGGGTTGCTGGATCGCGGGCGCCGCGTCTCCGTGGTTCAGGATGCCATCGAGACGTCTGAAGGTGGAAGAGGGCCAGCGGACTGTGGCTGAACTGCATGGCGCTCGGAGCGAGATTCCTAACGACGGACGAAGCCCTCGCGCTGCTGAATCACTGCGAAATAGCCTGTCCGCCATTCGCTCGTAGGTTATAATCCGCCCCACCGATGAACCTTACCTCTGGCACGAAACTAGGGCCATACGAAATCGTCAGCTTGTTAGGCGCGGGAGGCATGGGCGAGGTGTATCGAGCCCGCGACTCGCGTCTGAAGCGGGATGTCGCGGTCAAGGTTTTGCCGCAAGCACTCTCCCTCGATGCCGACCGGCTCCGCCGTTTTGAACAAGAGGCGCTGGCTACTGCGGCCCTGAATCATCCCAACATTCTGGCGGTATTCGATATCGGGACGCATGAAGGTGCGCCTTACGTCGTCTCCGAATTGCTTGAGGGCGAGACGCTGCGCGAGCGGCTGCGCAGCGGGGCAGTTGCGGTGCGCAAGACTTTGGATTATGCGCTGCAAATTGCGCATGGACTGGGCGCGGCTCATGCGAAAGGCATCATCCATCGCGATCTGAAGCCGGAGAATATATTCCTCACGAAGGATGGGCGCGTCAAGATTTTGGACTTCGGTCTGGCGAAGCTGACCCAACCCGATCTGAACAAGGATGGAGCCGGCGCCCACACTTCCCTGCCTACCATGACGCACGCCACGGAAGCGGGCGTGGTGATGGGGACTGCGGGCTATATGTCGCCGGAACAGGTGCGCGGCGTTGCCGTGGATGCGCGCTCTGACATTTTTAGCTTTGGGGCGATTCTCTACGAGATGATCTCTGGCAAACGCGCTTTCCATCGGGAGACGGCGGCGGATACGATGAGCGCAATTCTGAAGGAAGATCCCGCGGATTTGAGCGAGACGAATCGCAACGTTTCCCCAGCGCTTGAGCGCATTGTGCAGCATTGCCTGGAGAAGAATCCGGAGCAGAGATTCCATTCCGCGAGCGATATCGCGTTCGACCTGGAACATCTCACGGGAATTTCGGGCACGAGCACGAGGGTGACGGCGGTAGCGAGTGCGCCGCCACGGAGCAGGCTCTTGCTTCCGATCGCGGGGGTGGCGGCAATCGCGCTGGCGATGCTCGCTCTCGGTTGGTGGCTTGGCCGAGGCAGCGGCGCTTCGCCTCAGGCTGAGTATAAGCAGATCACGTTTCGCACGGGTTCGATGGGGAATGCCAGATTCACGCCCGACGGCAGCATCGTTTACAGCGCATCCTGGGATGGCGGCGACGATCAGCTTTATTTATCTCGCACCGATGATCCGGGGGCGCGGGAGCTTGGTCTAAAAGATGCCGAGCTGCTATCGATTTCGAAGAGTGGAGAGCTCGCAATTCGCCTGAATACGGTGCATTACGGTGGCTATGCGAGGAGTGGAACGCTGGCGCGCCTGCCACTGAGCGGAGGCACGCCACGGGAGGTGTTAGATAACGTGCAGGACGCGGACTGGTCCCCCAGCGGCGATAGCATGGCGGTGGTCCGTTACGTTCGGGAAAATAGTCATTGGCGCCTGGAATATCCCATAGGCAAGGTGCTGTTTGACAGCATTGGCTGGATCAGCGATCCCAAGATTTCTCCGGACGGCAAGTGGGTGGCCTTCGCTGATCATGAGAATCAGGGGGGAGACGACGAAGGTTCGGTAGCGATAATAGGCGCCGATGGCAAAGAGAAAGAGAAAAAGCTTTCTTCCGGGTGGGAATCTGTGGAAGGTGTTCTATGGTCCCCAACTGGCGATGAGATCTGGTTCACATCAAGCGATAGCGGAAGTGCTTTGAACCCTCGGGCGGTAACCCTCTCGGGCAAGGTGAGAACGATCACGAACGTTCCCGGTGGCGTTTGGCTGGAAGACATGAGGAATGGGACGGCGCTGATGGTGAGGCATCAGGAGCGTATTGGAATACGAGGGCTGGAACCGGGAGGGAAAGAGGAGCGCGAACTGGGTTGGTTCGGATGGTCGCTTCCTCGCGACATCAGCCAAGACGGCCGGAAAGTTCTGTTTGAAGAAGAAGGTAATGGCGGTGGGCCAAACTACACCGTGTTCCTTCGCGATACGGACGGGTCGCCTCCCGCGAAGATCGGCGAGGGGCTGGCGGGAGCCATTTCTCCGGATGGGAAATGGGTGATCACGAGACCGGCGAAAGGCGGACCCCTGAGCCTGGTCCCTACCGGCGCAGGTGAGTCAAAGACTTTGACGCATGACGCGGTTGATTACGGAGCAGTTCGCTTCTTCCCTGATGGCAGACATCTACTGGCCAGCGGAATTGAAAACGGACATGGCCGGCGCGACTACCTGATTGATCTAAGTAATGGCGATTCCAAACCCATTACGCCGGAAGGCGTTTCCGGGACGCACCTTGCACCAGACGGCAGGAGCACCGCGGTGCTGCAGCCAGACGGGAAATGGGGAATCTGGCCCCTGGATGGGAGCGGCGTTCATCCGATTCCCGGGCTGGACTCGAATTACTATGTTGCTGGTTGGTTTCCGGACGGAATATCGCTCTATGCGGCCTCCAGCCGGAGCGCGAAGATTGCCAAGGTCTATCGGGTCAATACGCAGACCGGGAAAATGGACTTGTGGAAAACATTCGGAGGAGAGGCTGGCGCGGGGGTTACATCAACGGGTGCGCCTCATTTTTCCAGCGACGGGAGAGCGTATGCGTACGTCTACGTGCGAACCTTGTCCGAGGCTTACGTGGTGACTGGATTAAAGTAAATCGCAGTTGGTCAGCGTGGCATAATCCGGTCCAATGCCTCGATTACGTGGATCGCCTGTGTTGGGAGATCGAGTGAGAGGCTGGCAAGGTCCTGCTGCATGTGCTGGAGGCTGGATGTCCCGGTCAGCGGCAACATGCCCACCGAGCGGGCGAAGGCGAAAATAATCTGTGCCGGAGTGACGTTCGCGTTCTTGGCGACGTGGGCGACAAGCGGATGGTGGAGGATTTCCATATTCGCTGTAAGCAACGAGAATCCCTGATAAATGATTTTGTGTGTGCGGCAAAATTGGCGGATTTCACGGTCCCAGCCGAGGCGGGCGTAGCAGCGGTTTTGTACGAAATAGGGAGCTTCTCCATGGAGCGCGATCATCTGATCGAGATGGTCCAAGGAAACATTGCTCACTCCGAGCATACGAGTGCGGCCAGCATCGCGCTCCTTTCGCATCGCTTCCCAGACTTCAGCGTCAGCGTCGGTCCAGCCATATCCCGATGAAGGGCCGTGCAACACGAAGCTATCGACGTGGTCAGTGCCGAGATGTTCGAGCGAACTGGCCAGCGATTGCGCCACCTGATCCGAAAGGCTGGCGGCGGGATCGTAGGGAAGACGATGGTCCTGGCCCGGGCGGTAGGTGAATTTCGTTTGCAGAAAAAGATCAGCACGCGTGACCACGCCGGCGCGATAGGCGGCGGCTAGTCCCTGGCCGACTCCTTCTTCGAAATAATGGCGCCGCTGGTTAGCCGTATCGATGCCGCGAAAACCCGCGCTCAGCGCCAGCTCGACGAGGGCCGGAGTGCGTTCTTCCTTCCAGGCGGTGCCGTAGAGAAAACCGGGAACGGATGGTTGCAGGGCGGACATAAGGCTATTTTGTCATGAGTTTGTCCGAAACAATCGGCCGCAAATGCAGGAACGCAGCAAGCAAAACAAAACCGGGGACGGTCGCCCGTCCCCAGTTTGACTTTACTTATTGCTTCCGAGCGTTATTGCTGCTGTGCCTGAGCTTGCGTCAGTTCGTCCAGTTCCACTCCGTCGCCGGCGTGAACATCTTCCATGGCGAACACGATCATTCCGGTCGCTGTGGTTGGTGTGGTTCCGATGACGACAATCTCGCCTACGGCGCGCCGGGGCAGATCGCGGACGTGGATCACCGGGCCGTTGCCCTTGGTGAACATCTGGGGATCGAAGGAAGGCTGCTTCATCTGCGTGTCTTCACTGATGGCAGCCTTGAAGGAGAGCGAATCGACGGGATCATTGAGATCGGCCAAATAGGAGCGCACGGCGCGGAAATAGTCGCCGACCTTCACGCCCTGGTTTGTGCCAACGTTCATATAAACTTTCTGGCCCGTGCCGAGCACCGAGTCAAAGTCTCTTCCCATGACGATGCGTCCTGAGACTTTGCTGCCGGTGGGCAGAAAGAGATCGAAACGCAGCGGCGCATGGAAGGCCACCATCGATTTCTCGGCAAAAGGAATTGCGGTGTCGCCGGGATTGACGGGGTCACAAGCGTACTCGATCTGGGCGACGGCGGTCCGGCTGCGGGTATCAAGGATGCGCACGCGGCCGATTTCGGCGTACGGCTGTCCGGTCTCCTTCATCAGCTTGCGCTGCCCGGGAAACACTTCATATTCGTCAATGTCGCGCAGAGCGCGGATGATCTCATACTCCGCGCCGGGCGTGTAGCCTGAGCCTTCCAGGAAGACGATGTCGCCGCGAACAAACTTGGTGGTTCCAGGAGTCTCCAGTCCACCGGCCACGAAGTTCACATCGGGCAGGGTCTGGCGGTTGATGAAACCAGCGCAGTAAATATCGGCGTAAGTGGGCATTTGCACCCGCTGCACAGGAAAATTGGCCGTGGTCACAATCACGCCTTGCGGCGCGGTGGAGTCTGCTGCACCGGTGTCGGTGGCCGACTGAGCCCATGTGGCCGTCGCGGCCAATAACAATAAAACTCCTATTTTCTTCATGTTACCTCCCAGAAGCGGCACCCGTCGGTACCCTTCCACAATCCCATCCCATTGAAAGCATTACTCCAGATGGAAGGTAACAAGGGGGTAAGAGGGGGTCAAGGTTACGAGGGTGTCAGACGGAATGTGAAAACAGTTTTTCGGGACAATTTTGCGAATCCCTGTTGCATCTGGAATTCGACCCCTGTAAGATTCGCGCCGACCCTATTGTTTTAATGCGAACCTGTTGATTCAAGATGATTTCTGCTCCTAGAAGCTACTCGCCCCGCCTCTTGCCCTTGCGGCTGCCGCGGGTTTGTGTTGCGGTATCGGCCTCCGACCCTAGTGAACTGGTGGAAAAGGCTGAGGGCTTGATTCGGGACAACCCCTTTCTGGAGTTTCGGTTAGACCACATTTCAAAGCCGGCCTTGGCGCTTCCGAAGATCAAGCATTTTCTAGAAACTCACTCGGGCGTCACTCTGATCGCCACCTGCCGCCGGGTAGCCAGCGGGGGCAAGTTTCGCGGCTCGATCGCCTCGCAACTGGATATCCTGGGGAAGGCTGCAGCCGCTGGCTGTCAATTGGTCGACGTGGAATTGCAGACTGCCCAGAAGTGCAAGCCCGAGCAATTACAGAAACTTCGAGGCCGTGCCGCCTTAATTCTTTCCTTCCACGATTTTCGCGGGACGAAGAAGCTCGACGAAACTTTGGAGAAGATGCGCCATTTTCCCGCCGACTTCTACAAGGTAGTCGGCACGGCGACCACGCTCTCCGACAACGTTTCCATGATCCAGTTCCTGGGACGCGAAAGCGATAACCATTCCATCATCGGCCTGTGCATGGGCGAACAAGGCATCATCAGCCGTGTGTTGGGAGTCCGCGCCGGCAGCGTGTTCACCTTTGCGGCGGTCAGTCCCGGGGAAGAAACCGCTCCCGGACAAGTTACGGCGCAGGAGTTGCGCGGCGTCTACCGCATTGAACAGGTGGATGTGGCCACGCGAGTCTACGGCGTTGCCGGCGATCCGGTGTCGCACTCGCTTTCGCCCGCCATAATGAATGCCGCCTTCCGTCGCGAGAACGTCAATGCCGTCTATCTCGCTCTGCACGCCAAGACTCTCAAAGATCTCCTCAACTGCGTGCGCGAGATTCCCATTCACGGCCTCAGCATCACTATGCCGTATAAGGAAGCGATTCTTCCCTTCCTCGATAACACCGATTCGCACACCACGAAGATCGGCGCCTGCAACACCGTGGTTCGCGCGCAGGATGGAAAACTTTACGGCTTCAACACGGACACGTCAGGAGTGGTGCGCCCGCTGGAGCGCCGGCTGAGCACGCTACAGGATGCCAAGATCCTGGTTCTCGGCGCGGGAGGCGCAGCTCGAGCCGCAGTTTTTGGTCTGAAGGAACGCGGCGCGGAAGTCTTCATCCTGAACCGAAGTGCGGCTCCTGCTCAAAAACTTGCCCGGCGGGCCCATGCGCGCTCGGTGAAACGGGCTGACCTGAAGAAGTACGCCTTTGATGTGATCATCAATGCCACGCCAGTCGGTATGGGCAACACACGAGAAACTCCGCTGCAGGAGAAGGAAATCAACGCGCGCTACGTTTTTGACATGATTTACGATCCCGCCGAAACACGTTTGCTGCAACTGGCAAAGGAACGAGGCGCGCAGGTCATTCCGGGTATAGAAATGTTCGTCCACCAGGCCGCCCGTCAGTTCGAAATCTGGACCGGGAAGCCCGCCCCCCAGGACGACATGCTGCAGGTAGTGACGCTAGCACTGCAGGAACGGGCCGCGAGGGCAGTGGCGGTGGCGAAGAAAAAGTAGCGTGGTCTGTATCGGGAGGTTTTATCAGGATTTGACGTTGTTCAAGACCGCTTTCCTGCCACCCCAGACACCACAAAGCCGGGCTGGTTGGCCCGGCTCTCTTCACGTGGAACTGGTTCGGTTAATCTTGTTTCGATCCACCGATCCAGAATGTCAAAAATTCCCGAAACGCTGCCAGACTTGAGACTTCGTGCTCAGTGCTTCTGCGAACTTTAGCGCTTTCACTCGTCGTCCGCCCTGGGGCATAAAGTCTCGATTCTGCGGGTTCACCGGCCCGCAGGAGCAGCCGCCTACATGACCAGCGCCAGGTTTTCCAGTTCATACTGCAGCACGGGCATCGCGCACCCAGCCATCTCGACGCGGCCAGCCGCATCGAGCGCCGCTTTGGGCGAAACCCCGTATCCCCGGCCCATCAGGAACACCTGGAGCAATTCGGCGGCCTCGTAAGAATCAATCATGCCTCCTTGCATCAGATCGCTGCGCAAGGCCGCAAGTTCAGTTGCCGTAAATCTGTCCTTATCGTTGTTGACTCTCTGGTTCGTCACGTTTTCCAACATGGCCGTCATCACCTCCGATTCCGACCTACCTACCACTTTTAGCTATTAGACTCATCGGCAGCCATTGAAGTTGCATGCAATTCAACTGCCGCAGCTGCCCTCTAGTTCCAAATACGTAGAGCAAGCCGATTTAGATTCATAAACCCTTCTGAATATGAGAAGTTGCAGCGAACCTAGCAGGCCTGCCGAACCCTCGTAAGGTGTCCTTGGTACCCTAGAATGTCTCAAAACTGACACGAAGTGTCATTTCGGTCGGGAATACGACAAGTCGGCAGACCTCGCTCGCGTCATCGGAGCCGAAGAACGAAGATACCCGAGGGAATGTGTCGAGGATGTGAAAGGGATATGAAAATTGAAGGCGATGAAACGCGGAGTTGTGGCCAGCCTCCGGGATTTCCTGATCAGGGAATTGGAATCAGGCGATCTCGATCGTTGCCTCATCCACCAACATGATGGGAATGTCGTCTTTCACCGCATACACTCGGTGGCACTGCGTGCACTTCAAGCTTTCTGGTTTCTCCCGGTACACGAGAGCCTGCTTGCACGCCGGACAGACCAGTATTTCCAGCAACTCCCTGGCGATCATGAGTCAGATTGTACCGCAAGACAAAATCAAGTCACCACAGAGAGAGACAGGAGTACCGAGTACCAGGTACCGAGTCCCGAGCTGAAGGATGTTTCTCTCGGTACGCGGTACTCGCAACTCTCTGGCTGGCCCGCATACGGTAGAATCTCAACGGAATCGAATATGCCAGCTCGAATTCTTGACGGTACAAAAATCGCCAGCGACATCCGCGACGAGGTCGCGGCAGAAGTGAAGAACATGGCTGCGGCCGGAATCCGTCCCGGCTTGGCGGTGGTGCTGGTCGGGCACAATCCGGCGTCTGAAATTTATGTTCGAGGGAAAGTTAAAGCCTGCGAGCAGGTTGGGGTCTATAGCGAACAGCACACTCCGCCGGAAACGGCAACGACTGCCGAATTGCTGGCCCTGATCGACAACCTGAACCGCCGCGAGGAAATCGACGGCATTCTGGTGCAACTGCCCTTGCCCGGACAAGTGGACGCGAAGCGGGTGCTGATGGCCGTTGATCCCGCGAAGGATGTTGACGGGTTCCATCCTGTCAACGTAGGTTTCCTATCCACGCAGCGTCCGGGGCTGGTCCCGTGCACGCCGGCCGGGGTTTTGGAGATTTTGAAGCGAAGCCAGATTCCGATCGCCAGCCAGGAAGCGGTCGTCGTGGGACGGAGCGACATCGTTGGCAAACCCGCCGCCATGCTGCTGATCAACGCGAATGCGACCGTCACCGTTTGCCACTCGAAGACACATGACCTGCCAGCAGTTTGCCGCCGCGCCGATATTCTGGTGGCCGCGATTGGCCGTGCCGGGATGATCACACGAGATTTCGTAAAGCCAGGCGCCACCGTGATCGACGTCGGCATGAACAAGGTGACGGATCCCGCTGAATTTCAACGACTGTTCGCCGGCAATGCGCAGCGCGAACAAACCTTCCGCGCGAAGGGATCGACCTTGATTGGCGACGTGCATCCCGAAGTGGCCGAAGTGGCCGGAGCCTTGACGCCAGTCCCCGGCGGCGTGGGCCCGCTGACCATCGCCATGCTGATGTATAACACGGTGAAAGCCGCCAAAATGCGCCCAAGCCAGTGGTCAGTGGCCAGTGTTCAGTGACCGGAGCGGGCAGACTGAAGCGCTGTGCTTATTACTGGCCACTGCTTATTGATCACTGGCCACTGAATTTATGCTGAAAGTTGGCCTCACTGGGGGCATCGCGTCGGGCAAGTCGGTGGTCGGCGAAATGTTTGTCGCGTTGGGCGCCCATCTGGTCCAGGCCGACCGGATCGCGCATGAACTGATGCGTCCGGGCCAACCCGTCTACAACGAAGTGGTACGCCACTTCGGCGGCAGCATTCTCAATCCCGATCTCAGCGTCAACCGTTCCAAGCTTGCAGAAGCTGCCTTCGGTGCTTCATCCTCACCTGCAGTAGAAGCTTCCTCTGCAGGTCACATCCCCTCCAGGGTTGAGGAGTTGAACCGCATCGTGCATCCTGCGGTGATTCGCAGCCAGGAAGAATGGATGGAAGAGATGGGAAGCCAGGATCCAAATGCTGTGGCTATTGTGGAGGCTGCGCTGATTCTCGAGGCCGGCGCTGCGAAACGCTTCGACCGCCTGGTGGTAGTGACCTGCAGCGACGAGCAACGGGTCGCCCGCTTTGCGGCCCGGCAAAAATTGTCGCTCGAGGCCGCCGGTAAAGAGGTGGCACGCCGCATGGCAGCGCAACTACCTGAAGCGAACAAAATAAAAGCCGCCGACTTCGTGATCGACAACTCCGGCTTGCTCGATCGGACGCGAGAGCAGGTGCAGCAGGTGTGGCAACAGCTAAGCGCCGAAGCGACGACCAGGCGTTAGAGCCGGGTGAGGTGTGCCTCGCGGCGAAACATTGTTTAGAATCGAATATGGATCTTCGACAGATTAGGACTCGATCGATCAGGATTGGTCGGCTCGGCGTCCGATAGGGCTTGCAGTTATGAAACTCATACGACCCGCAGTCTTTGCGCTGGCATTCGCCGGTGCGTTCTTTTACTTCACGACTTGGCGCTCGAACTCGCCTTCGAGCCTTCTTCATCCCACGGATTGGTTAACTCATCCCGCCCAGGTAGAAATTACGGAAGCGGCCGGCAACGAGAGCCTGGACAACGAAGAGCAGAACAACATTCTCGTCTATCGCAAGAATATTCCCTCGGTAGTGAACGTCACGTCGCGAGCCATGAAGTTTGATTTCTTTTACGGGCCGGTTCCGCAGGAAGGGCAAGGTTCGGGATTTGTGATCGACAAGGACGGGCACATCCTGACCAACTACCACGTCATAGAAGATGCGCAGCAAGTGGAAGTAACACTGCATAACCGCAAGAAATACAAGGCGACGATTGTGGGTGCCGATCCCGCGCATGACCTAGCGGTGATTCAAATCAAGGCGCCGGATCTGGTTCCGGCGGTGCTCGGGGATTCGCGCAACCTGCAGGTAGGGCAAAAGGTCTACGCGATCGGGAACCCGTTTGGTATGGCGGGAACTATGACGCGCGGGATCGTCAGTTCAATTCGCCCGGTACGCGAGCCCAGCGGAGCGACCATTGAGGATGCCATTCAAACTGATGCCGCGATCAACCCGGGGAATTCCGGCGGCCCCATGATGAATGGCCATGGAGAAGTGATAGGCATCAACACAATGATTCTTTCGAGTTCGGGCCAGAACGCGGGTATCGGCTTCGCCATTCCGATTAATACCGCAAAAGCTGTGCTCAACGATTTGATGACCGTAGGGCGCGTGCGGCGTCCGGCTTTGGGAGTCCGCACGATTCCCATCAGCGCGGAACTGGCCGGTGAAATGGGCCTGCCCGCCGATTACGGTTTGCTCATTGTGCAAGTCATCCCCGGTAGCGCGGCAGATCAGGCTGGGCTGCGCGGCGGCACCGAGAGAGCCTACCTTGGGAATATCCCCATCATGCTTGGAGGAGATTTGATCGTCGCGATCGACGGCGAAAAAATTGAGGACGAGCAAACTCTGTCCGAAACGATGAACAATCACCGCGCTGGCGATACGGTGAAAGTGACGATCTATCGCAACAAGAAAAAGATGGATGTGAGCGTGGCTCTTGGCGAAGCCAGAGAACAGGTGTGAGAAGACGACTTGTGATTCGCAGCGCCACTGACGAGCGGCTGGGATTTCGAGTGTCTGGAACAAGGTGACGATAGCCAAGGAAGTGGCGCAGGTCCAGGTGATTTCACCACGGAGACACGGAGGCGAACTACTCTTTCCGTGAGCGCGTGCCTCCGTGTTAAAAATCCTCCACCCCTCCTTACGCTGCCGCCTCAGCGAGGAAACCTTCGATTTCGCCGACTTCTTTATCGTTGAGGTGCAGGTCACCGGCGCGCATCACGCCATCAGCCTGCCTCGCATTGCGAGCTCCGACGATCGCGCCGCTGACGGTAGGGTTGCGCAGCGTCCATGAAATCGCGACTTCGCCGACAGTGCGGTTGTGACGTTGGGCAATCTCCCGCAGACGATCCACTAGCTCCAGATTGCGAGTGAGGTTTGGCTCCGTGAAGTCAGGATTGTTCTTGCGCCAGTCATCTTGTGGGAGTCTGGCTGCGCGCTCGCGAGTCATAGCGCCGGTCAGAAGACCAGAAGCCATCGGCGAATAAACAATCACTCCAATGCCTTCGCGCAGACAATAGGGCAGGATGTCCTCTTCGACTTCGCGATGCACCAGAGAGTATGGAGGCTGAAGAGAAGTTACGGGAGCGATGGCCTTGGCGCGTTTTAGTTGCTTCACATTGAAGTTCGAAACTCCCACCCAGCGTACTTTCCCCTCTCTCTTCAGGTCGGCCAGGGTGGACCAACCTTCTTCCAGCGCCGGAGAATCGGGATCCGGAGGCCAGTGGATCTGGTAGAGATCGATCACATCAACGGAAAGACGGCGGAGACTGTCTTCCACCTCGCCGCGGATCGAATCGGTGCTCAACACTTTCTGGACATTCCCCTGAGCATCCCAGCGCAGGCCGCACTTGGTAAAGACATAAGGCTTGGGGCCTTGCCAGCTCTTGAGGGCGCGAGCGACCACTTCCTCGGAGTGCCCGAGGCCGTAGACAGCGGCGGTGTCGATCCAATTGACGCCGAGTTCGAGAGCGCGGTGAATGGCGGCGATGGAGTCGTTGTCGTCCTGCGATCCCCAGGCGAACTGCCAGCCGGAACCGCCGACGGCCCAGGCTCCGTAGCCTACCGGGGTAATATGCAGATCGGAGTTGCCAAGTTTGCGGGTTTGCATTTCAAATCTCCTTAATAAAGTTTGATTTACTGCCTAGATGATCCGATTCACAATCGAGACGCTATGAAAATTGATGCGATTCGGGAATATTGTCTGGCGTTTCCTGCGGCTACGGAGAACTTGCAGTGGGGCGACGAGCTTTGCTTCAAAGTTGGCGGGAAGATCTTTTTGATGCTTGGACTGGACAATCCGCGGCTTTGTCTCAAGTGCACGCCCGAGAGTTTTGGGGAGCTGATTGAACGCGAGGATATTCGCCCAGCGCCGTATGTGGGGCGCTACAAGTGGGCGATGCTGGATCGGCTGGATGCAGTGCGCTGGGATGAATTGCGCGAACTGATTCGCGAGTCCTATGAGATGGTGGTGGCCAAGGCGCCCGGAAAAGTCAAGAAAAAGACGGTCAAGAAAAAGGGAAGCGTCTCTCGGCTGGCACATCCGAAGAGAAAGAAGAGGGTTTGAGATTCTGCAGTGGGTTCAGCGGGCAGGATTGCCAACCCCGGATTGATCGCCAGTAATTTGACTCAGCTTGGCGAGGTCGGCTAGCCTCAAGAGTCCGCCCATTCCTGGACAACCTTAAAGTCTTCATGCGACTCCGGCATAAATCATTGATTTTGCTGCTGATGGCGACTGCGGCAGCTTTCGGGATTATTCCCGCCTTCGCGTCCATGCAGCCGGTTCACGCACCGCACGGAATCGTGGTCAGCGCGCATGAGCTGGCTACCCGGGCGGGGGTCGAGATCATGCAAGCCGGCGGCAATGCCGTGGATGCCGCGGTAGCTACGGGATTTGCGCTGGCGGTGGTGCATCCGGCTGCGGGAAATCTGGGCGGTGGCGGATTCATGCTGATTCGCCTGGCCGATGGCAAGACGCATTTCCTCGACTACCGGGAGAAGGCTCCGGCGGCGGCCACGCGCGGATATGTATCTGGATGCGCAGGGCAACGTGGTGGAAGGCGCCAGCGAGTACGGATACAAGTCGATCGGAGTGCCGGGATTCGGTTGCGGGAATGGTTTATGCCGAGGAGAAATTCGGAAAGCTGACGCTGAAGCAGGTGATGGCTCCGGCGATCCGGCTGGCGCGCGAAGGATATGCGCTGAGCTGGGGCGAGGCCCGCGATCTGCATGATAAGCATTTGGCTGAGTTCGCAGAGTCTCGGCGAATCTTTCAGCGCGATGGCAACTATTACCAGCTGGGGGAGATTTTTCGCCAGCCGGAGTTGGCTCGCACCCTGGAGCGGATAGTCGCGAAGCCCGACGATTTTTATCATGGACGCCTAGCGCAAGAGCTGGCTGCTGCCATGCAGAAAGGTGGGGGCCTGATCACGGTAGACGATCTGGCTCACTATGAAGTGAAGGAACGCGAGCCAATTCGCGGAACGTATCGCGGGTATGAAGTGATCAGCGCGCCCCCGCCCTCCTCGGGCGGAACGGTTCTGCTGGAGTCGCTGAATATTCTTGAGGGATACGATCTGGCGAAGCTTGGAGACCGGTCGGCGGAATCGATTCACTTTACGACAGAGGC
The DNA here is from genome assembly GCA_963782835.1 of uncultured Acidobacteriaceae bacterium. Taxonomy (GTDB): domain Bacteria; phylum Acidobacteriota; class Terriglobia; order Terriglobales; family Acidobacteriaceae; genus Sulfotelmatobacter. The sequence continues at coordinate 69,292 of CAWALR010000016.1, forward strand.
GTTCCGGCGGGCGTTCTTCGATCGCGCGGAATTCCTGGGGGATCCGGACTTCGCGAAAATTCCGGTGGCACAGCTCATCGACAAGAAATATGGTGCGGCATGGCGGGACTCCATCGGCAATGCACGCGCCACGGCCAGCAGGGACCTAAGGCGCCCTGCGATTTTCACCGAACTGGAGCAGTACGCGATGGTGCATCCGCAGCCGCTGGGCTTTCATGAATCGCCGCACACCACGCACTATTCAGTGGTGGATGCGGAAGGGAATGCGGTCGCAGTGACAACCACGATCAATGACTGGTTCGGATCGCGGGTTACAGCGGATGGATTGGGGTTCTTGATGAACGACGAGATGGATGATTTTTCCGCCAAACCCGGCGTGCCGAATGCCGACGGCCTGATTCAAGGAGCGGCCAATGCCATTGGGCCGGGAAAACGGCCTCTCTCGTCGATGACGCCTACCATTGTGGTGCATGCTGGGAAAACATTCCTGGTTTTGGGGTCACCCGGCAGTTCGAAGATTATTACCACCGTAGCGAATGTTCTGATGGGGGTTGTGGATTATGGAATGAATATTCAGGAGGCGGTGGATGCTCCGCGTTTCCACAATCAGTGGCTGCCCGACGTGCTGAACGTGGAGCAATGGTTCTCACCGGATACCGTGCAGGTGTTGCAGAAGATGGGATATAACGTGGAGTTCGGCTTGCATGATGGTGAGGACGTTTCTCCTTACTGGAGTGAAGCGGAGTGTATCGCCATCGACCCGAAGACGGGCGAGCGGCTGGGCGCGAGCGATTACAGGACGAATGGAAGGGCAGTGGGTTACTAGAAAACTTGTTCCGCAATTCTTGATCAAGGACCGGGCATGGTAAAAGCCGTATCAACCTATTTATATGTGAAGGAGAGGCTGCATCCGGGAATTCTGGATGGGCTGGCGCGCAGCGGTGTGCAGGCGGTCGAGATTTTCGCGGCGCGGCAGCACCTCGACTATGCCAACCGCAAGGCCCATGTGAAAGAAATTGCGGAGTGGTTTCGCGGAAACGGGGTGCCGTTGAACTCCGTGCACTCGCCGCTCTATGCGGACTACGAGTGGGGACGCGCGGGAGCGCCGCCGGTGAATATTGCATCCACCGATCGCGCCGGGCTGGTTGAGGCAATGGATGAAGTGAAGCGGGCGCTCGAGATTGCGGAACAGATTCCGTTTCGCTTTCTGGTGCAGCATCTTGGCGTACCCAACGAGGCTTTCAGCGAAAAGAAGTTTGAATCGGCAATGACCGCGATCGAGCACTTGCGAGCCTTCGCCAAGCCGCTGGGCGTGCGTATTCTGCTGGAAAATATTCCGAACGAGCTTTCCACGCCGGACAAATTAGTGGAGATGATTCACGCAGCTCATTTTGACGATGTGGGAATTTGCTTTGATTTCGGACATGCTCACATGATGGGCTCGGTGAGCGAGGCTTTTGAGATCGTGCGGAAACTGATCTGCTCGACGCATGTTCACGACAATGCCAAGGTTCAGGATTCACATTTATGGCCGGGACAAGGAACCATTGACTGGAAGGAAGCGATGGAGCTGTTACGATCCGCGCCGCAAACGCCGGCTTTACTGCTCGAGCTGGCAGAGGACCAGAAGGTGAATCCGCTGGAAAGGCTGAAGGCAACGTTCGAGAAGCTGGAAACGGCTTAAGAGCTTTCACCGCCGAGAGCGCAGACAACGCCGAGTGAAGAACGTCAAATTCTTCATTCTCTTGGTGGCCTCGGCGTGCTCGGCGGCAAACGAGTCTGAAGACTATGTCATCACCAGTAACTACGATTGCTGAGATTGGGAAGCATGAGGGGCAGTCCGTGACCTTGCGCGGCTGGCTGTATAACTTGCGCGAGAGCGGCAAGCTTTTGTTCCCGCAGTTTCGTGACGGCTCGGGCGTGATTCAGGGCGTGGTGCCGAAGAACGCGGTCGCCCCAGAGGTATTTGAGGCGATCAAGACGCTGACGCAAGAGTCGAGTGTAATCGTCGAAGGCAAAGTCCGCGCCGATAAGCGTGCGCCGGGCGGATACGAACTGGATGTGACGAACGTGCAGGTGGTGCAGCGAGTGCCGGAATCGGATCCGTATCCCATTACTCCGAAGGAACACGGCACAGAATTCTTGATGGAGCACCGCCATCTGTGGGTGCGCTCGCAGCGGCAGGCGTCGATTTTACGGGTGCGGGCGGAGATCGTGAAAGCGGTGCGCGATTTCTTTGACGAGCACGGCTTCACCCTCACCGACCCACCGATTCTCACTCCGGCGGCGTGCGAAGGCACGAGCACACTTTTTCCAGTCGACTATTTCGACGAGCAAGCCTATCTCACGCAATCCGGCCAGCTTTACATCGAGGCGACGGCGATGGCGCTAGGCAAAGTGTATTCGTTCGGTCCGACATTTCGCGCGGAGAAATCGAAAACGCGGCGTCACCTCACCGAATTCTGGATGGTCGAGCCGGAGGTTGCCTACGCGGAACTCGAAGACCTGATGGAACTGGCCGAGGGATTGATCAGTTTCGTGGTGCAACGCTGCGTGGAGCGACGGCGTATCGACTTGCAGGCGATTGGCCGGGACATTTCCAAACTGGAAAAGATTGTGCCGCCTTTTCCCCGGATCAGTTATGACGATGCGGTGAAGAATCTGCAGGAAGGGTACGCCAAGGGCGCGCTGGAAGCGAACTTTGAGTGGGGCGGTGATCTGGGCTCGCCCGACGAAACTTATCTTTCGGCGCAGTTCGACAAGCCAGTGATGGTGCATCGCTACCCGGCGAAGGTGAAGGCCTTTTATATGGAGCCCGATCCGCAGCGTCCGGAATTGGCTTTGTGCGTGGATGTGCTAGCTCCAGAAGGTTATGGCGAAATCATTGGCGGGTCGCAGCGTATGGCATCGCACGAATTGCTGGTGCAGCGCATCCACGAGCACGGATTGCCGGAAGAGGCATTCAAGTGGTATCTGGATTTACGCAAGTACGGCAGCGTGCCGCATGGCGGATTTGGCATGGGCATTGAACGCGCCGTTGCATGGATCTGCGGACTAGAACACGTGCGGGAGACGATTCCGTTCCCGAGGATGCTGCACCGGCTTTACCCATAAAAATCGAGCGATCGGGCAATCGGGTGATTGGGCAATTTCCAGTAGATATGCTGCCCGTTGATCTTCAATTGCCAAATCGCCCGACCGCACGATGACAAAATCTCTATGACAACCATCAGCACTACCAACATCGCTCCCAAGAAGATTCGCGTGATTGGAGTGCCACTGGATCTGGGGCAGTCGCGCCGCGGCGTCGATATGGGGCCTTCGGCCGTCCGCGTGGCCGGGCTTGAAGCGCGACTGGAGGCGCTAGGACACGAAGTGGAAGATGGCGGCAACGTTGCTGTTGCCATCCCGGAGCAGAAAAAAGAAGGCGACACCCACGCCAAGTATTTAAAGGAAATCACAGCGACGTGTACCAAACATGCGGAGCTGGTGGTAAAGACGCTCGAAGCCGGGAAAATTCCACTGGCGCTGGGTGGGGATCATTCGATGGCGGCGGGTACGGTTTCCGGCGTGGCCGAATTTTATCGGCGTCAAAACCAGCACATCGGGTTGATCTGGATCGATGCGCACACCGACATCAATACGCCCGAGAGTTCGCCCAGCGGCAATGTGCATGGCATGCCGCTGGCGGCGCTGATGGGGCTGGGCCCCGAAGAACTGTCGCATATTTTTGATTTTTCCCCGAAGGTAAAGCCGGAGAACTGCGTGCTGGTGGGAGTGCGCGATATCGATTCGATTGAAAAAGAGAATGTGCGACGCGCCGGCATTGGAGTCTTTACCATGCGCGACATTGATGAGCGCGGCATGCGGACCGTGATGGAAGAGGCTCTGCGCATGGCCGGACGCGGGACGGCCGGTTATCACATTTCACTGGATATGGACTGGATCGATCCCGAGGACGCGCCCGGCGTAGGCACTCCGGTGCGCGGCGGCGCTACCTATCGCGAAGCGCATCTGGCGATGGAAATCATTGCCGATCACGGTCGTATGCTGAGCTTCGAGATCGTCGAGGTGAATCCTGTGATCGATGAGCACAACCAAACCGCTGACCTGGCAGTGGAGTTGGCGTTGTCCGCGTTCGGGAAAAAGATTTTGTGAACGATTATGAAAAAGCTGCGAGTTGGAATTCTTTTCGGAGGGCGCAGTGGAGAGCATGAGGTTTCGTTGCTCTCGGCTGCATCCGTTCTGCAGGCCATCGACAAAGACAAATATGAGGTTGTGCCCATCGGCATCACTAAAGAAGGCCACTGGCTGACTGCGGCCGATGCCGAGAATCTGTTGCAAGGCAAACTGGTGATCGAGCCGCGCCATCTGCGTGCAGGCGATCCTGAAACCACGCAGGCCGCAGCTGTGCTGGCGCGGGGCGAAGCGGTGGTAGTTCCGCCGGAGCCGGTGCACCGGCAGAGCGGGCTGGTACCGTTTCAGACGGATGCCGGGCTCACGCGGCGCGCCAGCGATCGCGCGATTAACGTCGATATCATCTTTCCTGTTCTGCATGGCACGTTCGGCGAGGATGGGACCATTCAGGGGCTGCTCGAACTGGCGGACATCGCCTATGTGGGCGCGGGCGTGCTGGGCTCGGCCGCCGGCATGGACAAAGACATCATGAAGTCCTTGTTTATAGCAGCAGGGATTCCGATCGTGAAGCACGTCACGATTCTACGCAGCGCGTGGGAGAAGGAGCCGAAGAAAGTTCAGAAACTTGTGGAGAGCAAGCTCAGGTATCCGGTTTTTGTGAAGCCGGCGAATCTGGGATCGTCGGTGGGAATCAGCAAGGCGCACAACAGCAAGGAGCTTGGGCCTGCCGTTGAGGAAGCGGCGAAATTCGATCGCAAGATCGTGATTGAGCAAGGGGTGGGCGGAAAGAAAAATAAGGCGCGCGAGATCGAGTGTTCGGTGCTGGGCAACGACGAGCCGGTGGCTTCGCTTCCGGGCGAGATTGTCCCGGTCAAAGAATTCTACGATTACAACGCAAAGTATCTTGATGAAGGTTCCGAACTGATTATTCCAGCGAAGCTCACCAAAGCGGAAACGAAGAAAGTGCAAGAACTGGCCATACGATCCTTCAAAGCCGTGGATTGCTCGGGGCTGGCACGGGTCGATTTTCTGATGGATCCGCAAACGCGCAAGATCTATTTGAACGAGATCAACACCATGCCGGGCTTCACGGCGATCAGCATGTATCCCAAACTGTGGGCGGCTTCTGGGCTGGAGTATTCGGAGCTTATCGGCAGACTGATCCAGTTCGGACTGGAACGGCACGCAGAGAAAAAACGGAATCAATATAGCCGGTAGGCCCGCTCCGGAGTTCGCTAAGAGTCACCAATCGAACCAACCAGAAGTAACTGCACGACCGGGCTATTTTTGCCGATGCAAAGGTATGTCGAGTAATCGCCTGCAATATCTGACTCGGAATGATTGGGTCTTCAGGCGAAGGCGGCACGGCGCACCTTCAAGCTGGGAGAAGAGATCATTCAGGAGGGTGGCTGGGGTGACACGATCTTTATTATTCGTCGTGGGCAAGCTTCCGTGGAGCTTGCCGGAACTGGTACCCGAACGATTGTGGCTTCGCTAGGGCCGGATGATATTTGCGGCGAGATGGCTTTTCTGGAACAGGGCAGGGCTACGGCGGCGGTGGTTGCGAGCGAACAAGAGGTGGAAGTCGACGAAGTCGGAGCACGGGAGTTACGCGCGATCTTCGAAGCTTTCCCCGGCCTGGCGTCACGGTTCTATCTCTTGTTGGCGGTGATCCTGGCCCAGCGGCTGCGAGTGACTTCCAAGGAATTGGCCCGCGAGATGACGTTGCGTGACCGTCACGAAAAATAGAGCTGCACCAAGTCAAACCTCCATTCCCCAAATTACGGCGAGACCACGAGAGGCAGTTCGATAAAGCTCGCCTGGCCGGGAGCATGGTAAATGCGCTGTGTAGCTCTACGGTAGTCGTCCGGCTTCGCCCAGAAAATGTTGGGCACGAACGTTTGCGGATTTCGATCATACAGTGGGAACCAGCTGGATTGAATCTGCACCATGATGCGGTGGCCAGGTAGAAAGACGTGGTTCGCCGTGGGCAGGTTGAAGCGATAGAGCAGGGGCTGGCCGGTCGCGATGGGCTTTGCGGTCTCCAGACTTTCGCGATAGCGTCCGCGGAAGATGTCGGCGGAAATCATTAACTGATAGCCGCCCATTCCCTCATCCCCGGCTACTTCATCGGGATATACGTCGATCAATTTAACCACCCAATCGGAGTCCGTCCCGCTGGTCGAAGCCACCAGATTGGCGACCGGCAGTCCGCTGATCTTCATGGGAGCGGTCAGGACGTCAGAGGTGAACACGGCAACATCGGGACGCCCGGAGGCTTCACGCTGGTCGTCGACCAGCCACTCGGGCCAGGTGAAGCGACCGCCGTATCCTACGGGTTGAATGGGACGAGCACGGAAAGGCACAGGCTTCGCCGGGTCAGAGATATATTCGTCGAACGCGGCATCGCCGTCCTTGGGAGCGGCCAAGCTAAGCTTTAGACCGGAGTCGAGGTAGAGCGGAGTCGGCTGCACTGAGCAGCCACTCGCGCAGCCAGCCGGCCATGTGGGCAGACGACGCCACGTGTTCGTTCCAGTTTCAAAAGCCATGACCGGCGCAATGTCGGCCTGGGGCGCGCCGTCTTTGAGATATTTATCCAGGAAAGGCCGCAGAATTTCCTGCCGGAAATAACGACCGGTATCGCTGTTAAACTTGATTGCGCCGAGGGAACTGCCATCGCCGATTTCCTGACCGTGATGCCAGGGGCCGAGCACAAGGAATAATTTGTCCTTGTTCGCTTCCTTGGCTTTGAGCGCTTTGTAAGCGGCGGGCGCGCCGTAAATATCTTCCTGATCCCACAGGCTATCGACCAGCATGGTAGGAACTTTCAGAGGCTGCGCGGCGAGGATGCGGTCCATCGCCTGCTCCTGCCACCAGGAATCGTAACTCGGGTGCGCGAGAAGCTTGCGCCAGAAGCCGACTTGATCGAGGCCGTGGCGGCGTCCGAGTTCACCAGCCGAGCCTGCTTCCATGAACATGTCGTAGTCGTCAAAGTGGTCGGTCCACCATTTTTCGTCTGACGAGCGCGTCGCCTCCTGATCGTAGATGTAATTCATATTCTGTTCGCGAAAGGCGCCGTTGTGGAACCAGTCGTCGCCGATCCAGCCATCGACCATGGGATTCATGGGCACTGCGACCTTCAGCGCGGGATGCGGATTGACAAGCGCCATGAGCGTGGTGAATCCATCATAGGAAATACCGAGGATGCCGACTTTGCCGTTGCTCTCGGGAACATTTTTCACCAGCCAGTCGATGGTGTCGTAAGTGTCAGTAGAGTGATCGACCGGGGTTGGGTTCAGCGGGCCGTGCAGCGGGCGCGTCATTACGTAGTCGCCCTCGGAGCCATACTTGCCACGAACATCCTGCACCACGCGGATGTAGCCGCCTTCGACGATCACATCGGTGGCGTTGTCATAGCCGCTCAGGATCGGTCCGAGGTGTGAGCTCTCGGCGTGGCTGGTTTGTGCCGTGGCACTGTATGGCGTGCGCGTGAGCAGCATCGGCGCATGCTTCGCGCCTTTGGGAAGAACGATGACGGTGTGCAATCTTACGCCGTCGCGCATGGGGATCATCACGTCGCGCTTGACGTAGTCGAAGCCGGTCTCCACCGGCGTGAACATGGCCGGCGTTTCACTGGGCAGATCGGCCGATGCGCCGGACTGGGCAAAACACGGGATGACGGAAAAGAGAACGCTGACGATAATGGCGGGAACAACTACGCTGCGGAACCGGAAAATCTTAGACCACGAATTCTTTGCGCTGAAATCAAAACTCATTTTCAGTTTCCTCATGCTCACCTCGCGAATGAAGAGTGTACTGATGGAGAGCGTTCGGGACAACTGGCAGCTAGCTCGCGAATGCACGAGTCCTAAGGAGAAAGAAATGGAGGGCGTGAATTTCGAACGTCTGTTCGTTATTACCGGCGGTCCGGGTTCGGGAAAGAGCACGCTGATCGAAGCGCTGGCAGGACGCGGCTTCCGTACTATGCCGGAGGCCGGTCGCGCCATCATTCAGGATCAGGTAGCCATTGACGGCGAGGCTTTGCCTTGGTCCGATCGGCGTGCATTCGCGGAACTCATGCTGAGTTGGGAGATGCGATCCTATCGGGAGGCTGTGAGACTGAGCGGTCCCGTGTTTTTCGATCGCGGCGTGCCCGATGTGCTCGGCTATTTGCGTTTGAGTGAACTGCCTGTCCCGTCTCATGTAGAGCGCGCGGCGCAGATGTTTCGCTATCATCCGCGAGTCTTCATCGCGCCGCCATGGCCGGAGATCTTCGGGATCGATGCGGAACGCAAGCAGAGCTTCAGGGAGGCGCAAGCGACTTACGAGGCGATGCTGGAAACCTATTCGGCCTTGGGCTACGACCTCGTTCCGCTTCCGTTCGACTCGGTCGAGGAGCGGGTGCGTTTCGTCCTGGCGGCGATTGGATGATCGCGACGTACTCTTGTCCGATAGCGGACCTCTTGACGAACCTCTTTCCGGCTGTGTAGGATCATAAAGATAAGTTTGCCCTTCGGGGTAAACGGAATTTCATGCAGAGTGGCTGAGGGACGAGCCCTGTGACGCCACGGCAACCGGATCGGTATCATATATGCCGACCGCCAGGTGCCAACTCCCGCCCGGAAACGGGGAACATGAGATTCGGATGCGAAGCTTATTTGTATTTGCATTCCGATAACCTCTTTTCCTATTTCCTGGAAAAGGGGCCTTTCAGTTTTAGGGTGCTTTTTCCCGGCTCGTCCCCAGCTATTCGCTAAGAAGAAAGCGAGTAGCCCGATGTCGAAATACGACGGTCAAGCTCACTACGAATTGCGCTGCCGGGAATGCGGACGAACCTGGGGAAACCAGCCCCGCTCCATCTGCGACGAGTGTTTCTCTCCTCTCGAAATTACTTACGACTATGACGCGATCCGGGCTTCGATTGCCCAGGGAGCCTTCAGCCGGGAGCGGATTTCGCAGCGTCCGCCGAACATGTGGCGCTACTCCGAGTTGCTGCCGCTACCTGCCGGATTTGAGCCCCGGTTGCCGGTCGGCTTCACGCCGCTCTTCCAGGCGCCGCGTCTGGCAGCTCGGCTCGCTGGCAGTCACCGTGACGGAAACGCTGCCGCGCAGAATCTCTATATCAAGAATGACGCCGTTTGCTTGCCTACGTTGAGCTTCAAGGACCGCGTGGTGGCCGTGGCGTTGGCCCAGGCGCAAGCTTTTGGCTTTGATACCGTGGCGTGTTCTTCCACCGGAAACCTTGCTAACGCGGTGGCGGCACATGCGGCGCGACTTGGCTTGAAAGCGTGGATCTTCATTCCCTCCGATCTCGAGCCCGCGAAGATTCTCGGCACACAAGTCTTCGGCGCGAATGTGGTGCGGATTGCCGGCAACTACGATCAGGTGAACCGCTTGTGCTCGCAGATTGCCGAGGAGCGGCGTTGGGGCTTCGTCAACGTAAACCTGCGGCCTTATTACGCTGAGGGATCGAAAACCGTAGGCTTCGAAATTGCTGAGCAACTAGGCTGGCGTCTGCCAGACAACGTTGTGATCCCCATGGCCGGCGGATCGTTAATCACCAAGGTCAAGAAGGCGTTCGACGAACTGATCAAGCTCGAGTTGGTCGAGGATAAGCCAGTGAAATTTTTCGGGGCGCAGGCGACTGGATGCTCTCCGATTTCGACCGCGGTGAAGACTGGCAGCGCAGAGATCGATCCGCAGAAGCCAGCTACGATCGCTCGGTCGCTGGCTATCGGCAATCCCGCCGATGGGCATTATGCCATCAAGACCATCAAGCACAGCGGCGGATGGAGCGAGGACGTGAGCGATCCGGAAGTGATCGATTCGATCCGCCTGCTGGCGGAAACCGAAGGCATCTTCACGGAAACCGCTGGTGGAGTGACCGTCGGTACGGCAGGCAAGCTCTATCGCCAAGACCGCATTCTGCCCGAGGAAACGACGGTGCTGTGCATCACCGGAAATGGTTTGAAGACGACCGACGTGCTGGCTGGCGTCTATGAAATCGAAAGGCCGATCGCGCCGAAGCTGGCCGAATTCGAAAAGTATCTGAACGAAACGCTGGACACGATTGAGGTCGCGAACGAAGCGGCGGACGCGGTGAGCGCGTAAGTGGAGGAAAAGATGGCGATCACGGTACAAATTCCGACTGCGCTGCGACGGCACACGGCAGGAGTAAGTTCGATTGCATGTGCCCCCACGAATTTGGGAGAGCTTTTATCGGTTCTCGATGAGAAGTTTCCCGATTTGAAGCCGCACCTGCGCGACGAAGCGGGACAGCTCCGCCGCTTCCTCAACATTTATGTGAACGAAGAAGATATTCGCTTCCTGGGCGGGCCTGGCTATGCGTTCCAGGATGGTGACGAAGTTCTCCTCGTGCCGTCGATCGCGGGCGGAACAAACTAGCTTCCCGCCAGTCTGTGGGCCTCGCTACGGCTGACGCGTGATTACAGTGAACGTACGTTGCAGCGGTGCGGCGCTCGTGACGCGTGCTTGCCGGACCGCACCTGAATCCGTGTGACTTTGTTCCGACGCTGATGCCGGCGCCGTGAAGGCCACGCCATCGTTGACCTGCGCGCAATCCATGCGCAGCGTGCCATTATCGTTGAACACCAATCCATAGAAGCGTAGCGTGCTGCCCGCGGCCAGAGCCTGCGTGTTGAGCATCTGCGTGTTGCTATCGACGTACACTTCGACCTGGCTTGGATTGTTTTCCACTGTGATTTGACCGGGCTGGACGGCCAGCATAGGAAACAAATCGTAAGGCGCAAGTGTGACCGTGTAGTCAGTAAAGCTGCCGCTGGTCGCGGAGCCGACGACAGTTCCGTCGATGATCTGCGGCATCAAGGTCATCGTGGTCGCCGCTGCGTAGGGGACATCGACGGAGAACGAGGCAATGGAGGTGTAGACCTCCTGGCCGGGTACCATGTTCGAGGCGGTGAAACTCGGCACAAAGGGCAAATTCCCCAAGTTCGTGAGCTGGCCAGAAATCTGAAACGACGCGCCGTCGTAACCGAGGCCTCCGAAGCCGCCGATATACCCGGGTAGATCCTTTCCCTGCTGCTCGCGCGCATGCATGAGAACAACCGACGCGGAGGGAGTCACCTCCATCAATGGACCGCGGAACACATCGGCGGCAGACGCATCTTCCACTGCCATGCGTGTCGCCAACACGGATCCATCCGACTGGATTGCCCCATCAATATTCACGAAGGTGCCAACCGCAAGCGCGGAAAAGTTGCGAATACCCTGATAAACCGTATTGTCCCCGGAACCGATGGAAAGTGTTCTTGCCCCTCCGGCACTCTGCACCGATAGCGTGAAGCTGTTCCCGGTGGTTCCCATCACCGTGATCTGCCCATCGAGCCCCGTTACCTTGCCATTTGCGGCGTTCGTCGGCGAGGCAGACAAGGTGAGGGGCGCAAGACTGAATGTCGGTGCCATCGAAAACCCCTCGAATCCGTCAACATTCAGACAATCCCCGATGCTTGCCGATTGCGAGACTAGCAGATTGAGGGACAGAGCCATACTTGTGCCAGCTACCGTAATCGGCGAGGGTAAAGCCACCGTGACGCCAGAAGGGGGAGGCAAGAGGCTATAAAAAGCCGAACTCAGCGTACCTTCCTCATCCACCGAACCAAGAGCGATGCAAACGAATTGACCCTCAGTGAGGCCCACGGTTGCGCTGGTGTAAACATCCTGGGGAATAGTGGCCGTCACCAGGGGTTCGGCGGTGCCATTTATATGCATGAATTCGGCCCCCAGCGGCGGCCCAGATGTCGGCAAAGAGAGCAACGTAGCCGTCTTGCCTGACTGGCTGGTCAAGGTGATGCTTTGAAAACCGAGATCGAACTCGGCTAGCTGATCGTTGGCCGTGCCGGACACCATCACCGTAACCTGGGTGTTGCCGGCTGGTGCAGGCTGACTCCCGCTGGAGCCCGAGCCGCAACCAGACGTTAAGGAAACTGCTGTGAGGATCAAAGCTGAAACTAAAAATCGCGGGGGCAACGCAGAGGCGCGTCTCAAAAGGGGTGCGAGTGTACTCATAACGTCCTCAACTTCCGGCGCGATCGGCGAAGCATTAGGACGCGCCAAAATCGCGGCCAGGGACCTAACTAAGTACAGAGGACTGCGTTGGAGCAGCCGACAGCCACAGTATCCCACGACTGAACTCGCTCGATCGTAAATTTTTGTAGATGCGGATATCAGGAACCCTTCCCGGGGTTTGGCTTTTCATGGTAACATATAACTAACCAGTTAATTAATCGTACGAATTACTTATGGCGCGCCTTTTTCACCTTCATCCCTCTCGTCGACGCATGGGCTCCCGCGGGCAGCCGGAGGAGAGCCGCGCCGCCATTCTGCAGGCGGCGGCGCAGGAGTTTGCCGAGCATGGCATTGCTGGCGCCAGAACGGATGCTATCGCGCGCGCCGCAAAGGTGAACAAGGCGCTGCTCTATTACTACTTCCAGGACAAGGAAACTCTCTACGGTGCAGTGTTGGACCACGCATTTACCGGAATGAGGGCCAGCGTGTTCCGGGTGCTCGACAGCAACTTGCCGCCACGCGAGAAGATTCTCGCCTACGTGGGTGCGTATTTCGATTTCATTGCCTCGAACCAGATTTATCCCAAGCTGATGCAGCGCGAGATGATGCGAGCACGCGAGGGTGACTCGGTTCATATCGACCGACTGGTCAAGACTTACTTCAAGCCGATCTACCGGCGAGTGGGAGAACTGTTGCACAAAGGAATCGCGGAGGGCGAATTTCGCAAAGTGGACCCTGCACACTTTGTTCCTTCGATGATCTCAATGATCGTTTTCTATTTCAGCAGCGCTCCCGTGATGCGGCGGATCGTGCGCTTTGACCCGCTTACGCCACAGCGCATTGCCGAGCGCCGGGCCGCCGTTCTGGATTTCATTTCAGCTGCGCTTTTTCTGCCTCATATCCATACGACCCCGTCGTTTCGAAAATCAGGAGTACGTTCATGAGTGCTCGCAACAAATTTTCCATTCTTCTTGGCGTCATCTTTGTGATTGCCGCGGCTTACTACTATTTTTCCACCGACCACTCGAAGGATCTGGTGCTCATCGGTACGGTCGATTCGAATCAGGTCATCGTCAGCGCACAGGTGGAAGGCCGCATTCAGAGATTGCTGGTGGATGAAGGCACTCCGGTGAAAGCGGGCGACCTGATCGCGGTACTCGATCCCTCCGAATTGCAGACGCAGGAAGCCGCAGCGTCGGCCAATATCACGAGCCTGCAAAACAAAGTAGCCGAGATGGAGCATACCGAACGTTCCACTTCTGGCTCGACCTCCAGCGATGTGGCCAATGCGCGGGCCAAGCTTGATTCGGCCAAGGCGCAGCTTCTGCAGGCAAAGGCAACACTCGATCGCACCGAGAGCGACAGCCGGCGCATGATCGAACTGGCCAAGGCCGGGGTGCAGTCAGATCAAGACCGCGTTCAGGCGGAAACTAATTTGCAGGCCGCTCAGGCGACCGTACAGGCGCAGCAGGAGTTGGTAAAGGCGGCGGAAGCAGACTTGACCTCCGCCATCGCGCGCACGCAGCAAGCCAACGCGGCGAAGAGCACGGTGCAGTCGACGGAGGCTGATCTTAAGAATGCCATCGCGCAAAAGAATCAGGCTGCGGTGCGGCTCGGATACACCAATGTCTACGCGCCGGTTACCGGCACAGTTTCGGTCCGCGCGGCGCGGCAGGGAGAAGTAGTCAACATCGGCGCTCCAATCGTCACCATTGTCGATCTGACCGACACCTGGGCTCGGGTAGCGATTCCAGAGACTTACGCGGACCATATCGGCTACGGCGATGTAATGCGAGTTCGAATGCCGGGCGGAATGATTACCAGCGGCAAAGTTTTCTTCAAGGGAGTGGAAGGCGACTTCGCTACGCAACGGGATGTAAGCCGGATGAAACGAGATATCAGGACCATCATTCTGAAAGTCCGGCTCGACAACCCGAAAGGCGCGTTTGTGCCGGGAATGACCGCCGAAGTGTTGGTTTCGCCACAGCAGATGAAGGGTGAAAGCAATTCGCAAAGCGCGGCCGCAGCGGGGCAGCAGTGATGCCTGACCTGAGCGCAAAAGCGAATGGCGGTAGCACTTCTACGAGCGCGGCTGAAATGCCCTACGCGATCGAAGTGCAGAACATCGTAAAGAAGTATGGAGATTTCACCGCGGTCGACAATGTTTCCTTCAACGTCAAGGAGGGTGAGATCTTCGGTCTTCTCGGTCCGAACGGCGCGGGGAAATCAACCTTGATCCGCATGATGACCACGCTGATCCCGATTACTTCAGGCAGAGCCTTGATCGCGGGACACGATGTCGCCAAAGAGCCAAACGCGGCACGGCGGATGATTGGAGTGATTCCGCAGGCGCTGACCAGCGATCTTGATCTTACAGTGGAAGAAAATCTGAACATCTACGCCAAGCTCTATGACGTGCCGGCGAAAGAGAGAAAACGGTCCATCGACGAATTGCTTGGGTTAGTGGATCTGACGAAGTGGCGCGACGCGCAGACTAAAACACTCTCTGGGGGCATGCGGCGCCGGCTGGAGATTGCGCGCGGCCTAGTGCATCACCCGAAGATATTTTTCCTCGACGAACCTACCACCGGGCTGGATCCGGTATCGCGCGTCGCAGTATGGGAAATGCTGGGCAACATCAAGAGCCAAAGGAAGCTGACGATCTTGATCACGACGCACTACATGGACGAGGCGGACCGTCTATGTGATCGCATCGCCATCGTCGATCACGGCAAACTGGTTGCCCTGGATGCGCCGATGGCGCTGAAGGCGAGCGTGCCGGGATCGAACGTGATTGAAGCGCAGTTCGAGAACCCTCCAGACGATTGGGAGCAGCGCCTGCACACGCTCGACGATGTCACCTCAGTGCAGCATGAAGGCGCCGGCATGTATCGAGTTCTTACGGGCAACGGCTCACGTACCACCACTGAACTGGTGGAGATGGCAGTCGGAGCGGGGGTTGCGGTGAAGTCGCTCTCGGTGCAGAACACGACACTCGATGACGTGTTCGTGCATTACACGGGCCGGCAGTTGCGCGACGAACTGCAGAAGGCCTATGCCTTCACCATGCCGCAGCGCGGGCTGCAACCATGAGCCGAGCGGGGATGAAGTTATGAACCGAATGATGGCGATTGTCGAGCGCGAAATGCGCAAGTTCTTCCGTTCTCCTGCGCTCATGATGGCGTCGATGATCATGCCGCTCGTGCAGCTGATCATTTTGGGCAACGCCTTCGGGGGCAAGATCCGCGATGCCAAGATGGCCATTGTCGACCAGGACGGGGGCACACAAGCGCTGCGGATTCGCGAAGCCTTTGACTCCGTGCGGGCCAACATTCGCACTTTCGTTCCCATTTATTATGACAACGAAAAACGGGCCATGGAGGATGTCCGCAACGGGAAGCTCGACGGTGCAGTAATCATCCCGCCACAGTTTTCGCGCCGCGTTTACGAAGACAACCATCCGCAGGTCGCACTGGTCGTAGATAACAGCGACAACTTCATGAGCTCTGCGCTGGAGTCCGAGATGACCGACCTGGTCACCTCGCTGAATCAGCCGACAGTCGAGCCCCGCATCCTGCAACAGACCGCCCTCGATATTGTCGAACTCTACCCTTACATCGAGTACATGAAATATCTGCTGCCAGGGTCGCTCACGCTTGCAATGTTTGTCTCGGTAATGATCGGCGGCGGAATGTTGTATATCGACGATAAGGCACGAGGCGTGCACGAAGGCTACCTGGTTACGCCAATTACCAAGCTCGAACTGGTGCTCGGTCTTAACCTGGCGGGCGCGATCAAAGCGGTGATGACGGGTGTGATCATCTGTGTGATTGGCGCGCTGATTTCGGGAGTGAGCACGATTTTCAATCCGCTCACGATGTTTGGACTGTTAATCATGATCGTGCTGACCTCGCTGGCTTTCAACACCATGATGTTTCTGTTGATGGTACGCATCGAAGATCCGCTGGTGCCGCGCGCCATGTTCGGAATTCTGAATACACTGCTGTTTTTTCCCAGCGGATCGATTTATCCGATCCAGGCGTTTCCGCCGTGGTTGCGGGCCATCGCCAAAGTTGATCCCTTCACCTACGCGGTGGATGGCTTCAAATGTTTGCTGTTGAAGCAGACGACCCTGGCCGCGGTGTGGGGAGACATGCTTTTCCTGTCGATCTTCGCCATTATCACTCTTGGGATCGCGATTCCGCTGTTCAAGCGCACGCTGTAAGAAGAATTGGGTCATCCGGTGATGGGGTCAGAAAAATCACCTAATGAACCGATCGCAGATCGCCCGATTTCCACTGGAACTTTTGATTTACCGTCCGCGTCCGTTATTCTAGAGAGTGATGACTCTACTGGACGCCAAAGAGTACCATCCGGAAAAAGAACGAAAGAAGAAGACGCGGATTGTTTCGATCGTCGTCTTGGTTCTGATCCTGGCTTTTGTGGGCTGGTGGAATCGCTTCTGGCCGGAGGAGCGCGTTGCCAACAAATTCTTTTCTGCGCTGCAAAAAAAGGATTTCGAAGCTGCCTACGGCATCTACTACGCCGATCCCGGATGGAAGCAGCATCCACAGAATCACGCGCAGTATCCCTTCAACGAATTCTGGCAGGATTGGGGACCGGGAGGCCAGTGGGGCGTCGTCAAGAGCTTCAAAGTTTATGGCACAAGCAACTGTCCTGGTGGTGGAACCGGCGTGGTGATCGATCTGATCGTGAACGACCGCGCGCAACACGCCCAGTTATACGTGGACAAGAGCGATAAGACGATCAGCTCGCCACCCTGCGATCTGGAATTTCGTTAAGAAACGTCGCGTGCAGGTATTTCGCTAACTTCCGAACTGCCCCAGTGTTTTGTTGAGCGACGCCTCGTCGCTAACATTCAGACAAGTCTTTGACCGATCAATCTGCCGCATCAGACCACATAGGACTTTCCCCGGGCCGATCTCAATGAAAGTTTCTACTCCTTTTTCAATCAGCAGACGCATGCTGGGCTCCCACTTCACAGAGCCCGTCACCTGGGCCAACAGCGTTTCGCGCGCCCGCTGTTCATCGCAAACCAAAGATGCTTCTACATTGCAAACGACAGGGTAGACGGGCTTCTGCATCTTCAGAGCATTCAGATCCGCTTCCAGACGGTCTTGCGCGGGCTTCATGAGCGAACAGTGGAAGGGCGCGCTTACGGGCAACAATTTCGCGCGTTTCGCGCCACGCTCGTCGGCGAGTTCGGCGCCGCGTTCCACGGCTGCGATGTTGCCGGAGATCACAATCTGCTCTGGAGAGTTAATATTCGCTGGAGAACAGACCTCGCCTTGCGCCACTTCCTCGCAGATCGTGGAAACTTTTTCTAATTCCATGCCGAGGATGGCCGCCATCGCTCCGACGCCGAGCGGAACTGCCTCCTGCATGTACTTTCCGCGATTGCGTACGGTGCGTACCGCGTCTGCGAAAGTCATCGTCCCCGAAGCCACATGCGCCGAATACTCCCCCAGGCTGTGCCCTGCGACAAAGTAGGGCTTGGGCACGCGTCCCTCAAGAACCCGGAGCGCTGCGATCGATACCGTGAGAATGGCCGGCTGGGTGATCTCAGTTAGTCGCAACTGCTCTTCCGGTCCGTCGAAGCAGACTTGCGACAATCTATAGCCGAGCGCTTCATCGGCTTCTTCAAAAGTCTGCTGCGCAATGGGATACTTCTCGGCTAGCTCTTTGCCCATGCCCACGGCCTGGGAGCCCTGGCCCGGAAAAATGAATGCGATTTTTGCTGCGGCAGTCTTTGCTGTGTTGGTCTGGGGAACGTCTTTCGATTCCATCATGATGTGCTGGAAAATCTATTGAGCCGGAGCAGCTTCTGCTTCCGCTAGCGCGGGGCGAAGCGCGGCTAACCCCTGCTCAATCGACTCATTTATACGTCGTTCGGAGAACTCGGCCGCGACCCGCACCGCATTCTTGATGGCGTTCGCGTTCGAGGAACCGTGCGTGATAATGCAAACACCTTTGAGTCCTAACAGCGGCGCGCCACCGTATTCGGTGTGATCGATGCGTTTTTTGAAATCGGAAAAGGCGCTGCGCGACAGCAGATAACCGACCTGCCGCGTGATGGTAGTTTTCAGCGACTCTTTCAAAACCGTGCGCACCAGGTTTGCCACACCTTCGGAAATCTTAAGCGCCACGTTCCCCACAAAGCCGTCGGCGACAATCACGTCGACGTGGCCGCTGAACAGGTCGCGGCCCTCTACGTTACCCACAAAGTTCAGAGGCAGGCGTTTCAACAACTGGAACGACTCTCGCGTCAGTTCGTTGCCCTTGGTTTCCTCTTCGCCGATGGAAAGCAGACCCACCCGCGGCGAACGACCGGCACCGAAGCCCGAACGGCCGAGCTTGGGGTTGCCAAACATGGCGCGGAAATAAATCTCGCCCATCACAGCAAACTGCTCGAGGTTATGCGGCTTGCAATCCACATTGGCGCCGACGTCGAGCAGAATCGCGGCCGTACCCGGAGCCGTAGGAAAAACCGCCGCCAGCGCCGGACGGTCCACGCCCTGCAGTGCACCGAGCACCATCTTTGCCGAAGCCATCGCGGCGCCGGTATTGCCCGCCGTCACAAAGCCCGCCGCTTGTCCCTCGCGAACCAGCCGCAGCCCAACGTGCATGGAGGAATCGCGCTTGGAACGCACCGCCTGTACCGCCTTATCCTCCATGGTAATCACCTCGCTGGCGTGGACGATTTCGAGGGGCAGCCGCAATGCGGAGGGATGACGATCGAGTTCTGCTTTGATGGTGGCTTCCGGCCCGACCAGCAACACGCGCACGCCGTATTGACGAGCTGCGTGAATAGCGCCTTCGATTTCAGGCTTGGGGGCCCGGTCCGAACCCATCGCATCCAGCGCGATCACGCTAGGCATGGTGGCAGGGGTTAGCTGGCTTCCTCAACTTCCAAAACTTCGCGGCCTTTGTAGTAACCGCATTTGGCGCAGGCGCGATGCGGCATCTTCTTTTCGTGGCAGTTCGGACACTCGGAGAGCGAATGGCTCTTCAGGGCATCATGGGCCCGCCGGGTCGAGGTGCGTTTCTGAGAATGTCTGCGTTTCGGATTCGGCATGGTCTAAAAATTCCTCTCGAGATTCCAAACTTAGTGCGCCAACTTGCCGCGGATTTCCTTCAACGCGGCCCACCGTGGTTCTTCCAGAGTTACCGCGCACGAACACTGTTCCTGGTTCAGGTTCTTCCCGCAGTGCGGGCACAATCCCTTGCAATCCTCGCGGCAAGTGACTTTTAACGGGACGGCCAGCAATATCTGCTCGCGGACAACATCGTCCAGAAGAATTCCCCCGCCTTCATAATAGCTGATCTCAGCCTCGGCGTCGGTCACTGAGATCTCGTCACGCCCGGCGTCTGCCCCTAGCGGACGATAGAGGAGATCGAACTCGCGTTTCACATCCTGGGTCAGAGGTTCCAGGCAACGCGCGCAATTCGACTCCAGGCTGGTCGTCAACCGGCCCCGAATCCGTATATCTTGGATGATCTTGTGCTTGCCGTGATGCTCTTCGACCAGATCCGCCCGGCCGCTGCTATCGACGGGAGAGATCTGGCGGTAATCCGATCCCAGATCAATCGCGCCCGGCTCGAACTTCTCCGCAAACTCAATCGGATGAAGTTCCAAGTCTTTGATTTCGAAGAACATCGGAAACCTCCGCGACGCGTTCTGTGGCCGCATCAAGCCCGCGGAAGCACGCCAAGAAGGCGCAAGTACCGCAAGGAACAAGAATCAAGCATAAAGGGAGGGAGAAAGAGGTGTCAAGGCGGGGACGCTGCGGGTAGTGTCCTAATCAAACGTAGTGCTGCCCTAACGCAGTGGATTAACACAACGTTTAAGACAGTGCCATGCTGCGACATCACCAATGACAATGCTATAATATTCATAGGGATTCCCTATGCCAACGCTTTATGTCGAAAACGTCCCGACTGAGCTATATCAAGCTCTTCGCAAACGCGCCCGCGAGAATCGAAAATCGATTGCTGCGGAAGTGATCTCCCTGCTGCAGCGCAACATACCAACTGCCAAGGAGTTGCAGAGCCGTCGTGAATTCTATGACCGGATTAGTAAACTCCGTGCTCGTCAGGCGGATGCCGCTGCCACGTTTCCATCAGCTGAGCAGATGATCCGCGAGGATCGGGATCGTTGACCGCCTATGTGGTTGACGCCAGTGTGGCGGTGAAATGGTTGATCCCGCCGGCCAACGAAACTCTCAGCGCCGAATCTCTGCAACTCCTGAAGGGCTATGTGGATGGTGAAATCGACCTCATCGTCCCCGACATCTTCTGGGCCGAGGTCGGCAATGTGCTATGGAAGGGCGTCCGCCAGCACAGGTGGCCGCAGACTTTCGCTGAAGTCGCCGCGTCCGAGATGAGGGGTCGGAATCTGTTCACTGTTTCCTCCCACTTCCTGCTAGCTGAAGCTCTTCAAATTGCCTTTGTCCATGACCGCACTGTTTATGACTGTCTCTATGTGGCCTTGGCGATTCAATTTAAGGTCGAGATGATCACCGCGGATGAACGTCTGGCAAATGCACTGGCTGCCCGTCTTCCTGTAAAGTGGCTGGGCTCCTTTTGACGATCAGGATTCATGGTGAATTCACAAGAAAATAAAAATGCGTGGTTCGACAGCCACGCCCGCGCGGCCGCAGTCGCCGTCACGCTGCTCGGATTCGTCGCCCGGCTTTGGACCGCCTCGGGAACGTTTCTCAATCCTGACGAGGCGCTGCATTTTCGTCTGGCCAATCAGCCTTCACTGCGTCTCGCATACCAGCAAAGCCTCACCGCTTCCCACCCTCCGCTGCTCACCGTGGTGCTTTATTTTTGGCGCACGCTCGGCACATCCGAACTCTGGCTGCGTTTGCCATTAGTGCTCGCGAGCGTCGTTTTTTGTTGGATGTTTTACAAATGGCTAACCAACGCGGCTAGTAAGCTGGCGGGTTTCATCGGAGTTCTTTTCGTCGCATTCCTTCCGCCGATTGTCCTGCTCTCCACGGAAATACGGCAATACCCTCTGCTGCTGGCATTTCTGGCGAGCGCTTTGTACTTCCAGGATGAAGCCTTCGCGAAAAATTCTTCCGCGCGGATGACCGCTTTTACCCTGTGCCTGTATCTAGCGATGCTGTCTCATTACTCGGCCTTCTTATTCGCGGCTGCCCTGGGCATTTATGCACTACTGAGGTTCTTTACTTCGCGCCCCGGCTTTCGCCTTATTTCAGTTTGGGCTATCGGCCAGATCGGCGCACTGGCGCTCGCGATTGTTCTGTACAAAACACACATTTCAAAACTGGGAGTGGGTGAGTCAAGAACGGTGCTGCAGGGCTGGATGAGCGAATTTTTTCTGCGCCGGTCCTACTTCGATTCCACTCGCGACAATCCAGTCCTCTTCCTGCTGGGACACTCCTTCGGAGTCTTTCAATATTTCTTTGGACAGCTTGCCGTGGGCGACGTAATCGGGATTTTGTTCGTAGTGGGAGTAGTGCTGCTTCTGGGCGGGAAGGGCTTGTCAGAAGATCGAAAGTCCTCGCGCCAGCTAGGGATATTCCTACTCCTTCCGTTTACGATTGCCGGCGGTGCCAGTTTGGCGCACGTTTATCCCTACGGTGGCACGCGTCATGTAGCCTTTCTGATCATGCCGGGGGTGGCCGGTGTTAGTGTGGCCATGGCCTGTCTGGCAGCCGGAAGATGGGTTCGCGCAGTGGCGATTGCATCCATCGTGCTCGTGGCCTGCATCGCCTTCGGGAAGACGCGCCCGCCGAAAATGGAGCGCGCCGATCAAAGCCAGGCGAACATGGCGGCCGCCATCGATTTCGTCCGGCAAAATGTCGATCCATCCAATCTCATCTTCGTCGACTACCAGACCGATCTTATTCTTGGTCACTATCTCTGCCAGCAGCGTCCGATTGTCCTCGATCCTGCTCCCGCGGACTTCGAGCAATTCTCGTGCGCCGGCTACCGCGTTGTTTCGACAGACTACAAAACGGAATGGCAATTCTGGGCGGACAATTTCCCCAAGCATTGGCTGCGACTCGTGCAAACCTACAAACTCAAGCCCGGAGACGCGGTCTGGATTTTTCAGTCAGGATGGGGAGTGGCGCTTCCCGAAGACTTACGCAAGCACTACGCGGAGTTTCATGGTCTGCACTTCGAGTCGTTCGGCGACAACATCAAAATCTTCAAGCTGACGGTAGGCCAGCCGATGCCTGAAGCTGCTCCGGAAACACAACTCACTTCGACGCCACAGGCTTCAGCCCCAGCGCGCGCAGAGTGACTTCATCGGGGACGCTCCGGCCATCTTTTTTCGTGACTACGCCGAAGCTGCCCGAATAATCCCACATCGCCCATCCTATGCCATGCCGTTCCAGCGTGGTGCGCACATCGTAAATCCAGGCCGCACGATCCCGCGGGTCAGCGAAATCGCGGTAGACGCCGAACTCATTGCACACCACCGGAACGCCGCGCAGGCGAGCCCAGTCCGCGACCTGCGTAATTTCAGCATCGATACGCACGGCATCCCAATGATCCTGTCCGTAGCGGATCACCGCCAGCCGGTCCACCGAATCTGGCATGGTGGGCGCAACTTTCGCAGCCGACTCTGGCGACGATGGATAACGCAGCCCCTTCACCCAATGCCATGAATATGTGCCCCAGGTTGCGCCCTGGTGGGTGAAGAGATGAGGCGAATAAAAATGGAAGTTGTAAATTATGTTGGGATCGCGCAGCGGCTCAATGAAGACCAGTTCGTCATCGTCGGACCAGCGCGCGCCCGCGGCGATGATGGTGTTCTGCGGGGCGCCTTCGCGAATCGCCGTTACCAACTTCGCCTCCACACCGTACCAGCGATATCGATCGGAAAACTCCGGCTCGTTCAAAATTTCAAAAAATACGCGCTCCGCATCCCAGGTGGAATAATGTCGCGCCAGCGCGCGCCAGAAGTCGGAGAACTCCTGCACGAAGCTGTCATCCTTCGCGAGCTTCGCCTTAAAGTCGCTCTCTGGATGTAGATCGATGACCACCGCCATCCCCTGATCCAGAATCGTTTTCACCGCGGAGTCCAGATAGCCAAGATATTCCGCAGGAATCTCGTCGGGCCGGTGGCTGATCATCATCGGTTGCGGATTCACGCTCAGCCGCACATGATCGAATCCCAACGATTTGATCAGAGCGATGTCTTCCGCCGTGGTCCAGTCCAGAAAGTGTTCCTTCGTATAGCCGCGTTTGTCATAAACCTGCGCGAACCAGTTACTGGCGTTGATGCCATGCCGTAGCCGCGCCGCCCGTGAGGTGACAACGGGTGAGATGGTGGAGGCGCTTCCGGAGGTCTGGGCTGGTAGAAAACTCGAAGCGAGGATGGCAAGAAAAATCAGTGGCGCAACCGAGCGCACGATCCTGAAAAATTTCATGTTGTCAGCTCAGAATCGGGAGTGCCCGGACTCTCTTCTTGGTCGCTGCATAAATTGTGTTGCACAGTCCGGCACATTGCAACCTGTACAATCATCCTACTGAAGCAGCGGGAAAAGTGAAATGGGCCGGGACGAAGCGTCCCGCCTAAAGCTTCGATGCCGCGCTGCCGATAAGTGTCTTGAGGGATGGAAGCTTGGACGCTGAGAACCAGCCCGTGGAAACTTTTCGCCAAGGCATGGCCGACGCACGGCGCGATCCCCGCTTCCGGGTGGATGTTGATATAAGAATTGATTCCCGCGCGTCCGGCGTGGTGATGGGACGGACCGTGGACATCAGCGAATCCGGAATCGCAGCCATGCTGAAGCTCGAGGTTCCGCTGGGCGAGTTTGTGGAGTTGCAGTTTACGCTTCCGTTTGGCCCAGTCAGGGTGTATGCCACCGTTCGTCAACGAAACGCTTTTCGCTATGGCTTCCAGTTCGTTGAATCCCATTCCGCGCATGAGATCATTCAGGCCACCTGCCGACACCTTAAGCTTGAACAGTCGCTGAGACGTGCGCGGTGAACACTTACGTTTTTGTTGTTTCTTTCCTGCGACGGAGCGTTGCAGGAATCAACCTAGCGCCTGGACTCTCGATTCATCTCTTCCACGATCCGCTCCCCAACCTGATCCGCAAAGGCTCGAAACGCCGGGAGTTCCAACAGCTTCGATCCTATTTCCTCCTGCGGCAAACTCTGTGCTTGGGCCGTCCCCGATCCATCCCGCAGCGCCGAACGTAGCTTGGTTGCGGTCGCCGAGTCAAAGCTTTCCGAGACGACAACGCTGTTATCCTTCCGGTGCTCGACGATCACCGGACCTTCCTCGGTCTCAATCTGGACGATTGATACCGGGCAGTCCGCTCCAGAACATGCTGGTACGGGTTGCGCGGTTGCATTGTGATAGCGCTCCGACACGGTACGAGCATAAAAGCCAGCAAACCACTCAGCTACTCCTGCGGTCTTCCATCGCGAAATGTACAGCAGCGCCAGATCTGCCGTGCCGGGAGGAACATCCGCGACCGCCTTACCCTTCCGCCGGAAGGTTGCATAGGCTCCGCCTTGCCACTCTGAAGAGACTTCATCAGAAACCTTGCGTTCGCCATACTGCTTCAATAGTGCGCGCACATCCAGTTCCCCGATTCCGCCGGAGTCGTAGGTGTCGTACTCATTTTTCAGCACTTCCTCAAGGTCGGGAATGCGCAGAGGCGGCAGCTTTTCCCCGCGGATATAAGCCTCAGGCTGCAAGACCTCGTGCGAGTTCCGCGGCGGACGAGCGAACGCCCCCGCAAATGCCATCTTCTTTCCGCCCTTGTGCAGCAACTCGCCTTCGAAGATCAGGCCACCGCGATACGCGAACGTGCCCATTTCGCGCAGGATCATCGGGGCATCGTGCATGAGCTGAGAATCGATCACCGCCTTTACTGCTGGGTCTTCCATTTGGTAGATCAGTTCGGGCGTGTCTTCTACGCTCCGCCCCAGGGGCTTGAGCAGGTAATCCATGTACACCACCATGGCCTGACCTTCCACGACTGCCTTGCGAGCGATTTGGCTGTCGCCGTTAATTTTGAGCGTAGCGCCCGCCGGATTTCCCTCAGGTTTGGGCGCAGCCTTCATCCACTTCGCCAAGTCGTAGTTCTGATCCTGCAGCGCATGCGTCAGTTCGTGGGCCAGAATCGGCTCCTGCTGGTCGAAAGGCACCCAGTTCAGCATGGAGATGGTTTTAGTTTCGTCGTCGTAATAAGCGGCAATCTCCTGCCCGGTGGATTTGACCAGAAATTCCTTCAAGTTGAAGTCGCGAGGAAGGAAGCCCATTTTTTTCATGCTTAGCTCTTCCTGCGCGAAACTCTTGGCGAATTCTTCTTTCGCCAGTTGCCGGGTGGTGTCATTTTCCACGTCAGCCTTGCTCACCAGCCGGCGCTTCACCGCCGCATGCTTCGGCATGCCTGTGTCCTCCGCTGCGAAGGCGAAGATCCTGTCGACCGACGTGAACAGCTTCTTTGTATCTGCATCCGTCATCTTGACTTCGTTGGTGGTGTCTTTGCGGAGCTTGCGCGCCACATCGCCCAGGCTCTGTCCCGAGTCCGCCTGCTGACAGAATGCGAAGAGGACACACCAGTTGGGGAGGAAGCAGATTCCAAGAAAGACGCAGCGCCGCCAGGATATCTTCATCAGCCCTCGCTCAGAAACGGAGAATGCCTTCCGTCAATTCTGCTTGAGCCTGGACGGCAACTCACTGTAAAAGTCTGGATTGAACTTACGAAGGTAAGTGGACAAAAGGGGACGACGGATTGCTGATTTCTCTAGAAGAGGCTGATCGGGCTACTTCAGCTCCGCCAGCTTCTGTGTCGCCATCTGCCCCGCTTCTGTGCTGGGGTTTTCTTTCTTGATCTGCTCGTAGAGGCGCTTGGCATCGAGCGGCTGATTGCTACTCTGGTAAAGATCGGCCAGTTGAAGCTGCGCCGTGACTTTGCTCACGGTAGTGGTGGGCTTATTGATTAATTCCTGGTAGAGAGCGACTGCGTCCTTCGTGCGGTTGGTATTGCCGTAGAGGGAGGCCAGTGCGAGTTTCGCGATAGCGGCCATGTCTTTACTACCAGCAGAGGCTACGCCCTTGAAATCGGCTTCCGCGGTAGCGTTATCTCCCTCAGTCGCGGAAGTCACTCCGAGAAAGTAGCGCGCCATGTCCGCGGAGCGCGTGTGGGGGTACTTGTCGATGATTGCCTGGAATTGCTTCTTAGCAGTTTCGGCGCGCTCTTTGGAGGAAGCGAAACTGGGAATGCCGGGCTGCGCGGGCGCTCCGGCAGGACGAAGCTGGGCTTCGAGAGTCCGGACCGCCTGGGTCATATCAAGGCTGGCCTTCTCATTCTGCGAGCTCAGGTAAAACCATCCGCCCGCTACCACGGCGACGATTGCTGCAACCACAATGCCAGCAAGGGTCAGAGTTTTCCTGTGTTCGACACTCCAGTGAGCGGTCTTCTCGGCAGCGCCGATGGTTACCCGGCTGAATGCGTCCTGTTTAAGCTGATGGCGTGTCTCTGCGCGCACAACTACCTTCCAATCTCGTTCTCGATGAGCTTCGGTCTCGGTGGGACAATGTTCTAGTTTATCAGCCGGAAAATGGGACCGTCAAAGGCGAATCGTCTCGGCTTAGCGGGGAGCTTCCTCCAGCAATCCCTGTTCGAGTTTCTCCTGGCACTCGATGCAGTGGCGCGTCCAGGGCACAGCCTCAAGACGCTTGGCATTGATCTCTTTGCCGCAGTGGATACATTCGCCGAAGCTACCTTCGCGGATGCGTGCCAGCGCTCTTTCTACCATTTGGAGGAGTTGCCGCTCGTTGTTGCTCTGGCTGAAGAGGAATTCTTTGGTGTAGGAACTCGCGGCGCGGTCGGCAATATCCTGTGCTGTGTCTTCGTCGGCCGAACGGCCGTCGGCCTGCGTGCGGGAGACAGTGCGGCGCAACTCCTGCTGCCGGGTCTCAAGCCGCTTTTTGAATGCTTCTAACTTCTTCTTATCCATAGTGTCACTTCTAAAGTCCTGCGGCAACGGAGCCGCTCGTAAGGTAAAGGCCAAACGACGATGATAAGCGTCAAAATTGAGATGCGTCAACAGGCCCGTCGGCTGTCCAAGTGTTGGCGGGCACTTCCAAGGCAACCCTTTTTTCCGGCAGCAAGTCTAACGCTCGCCACCTCAGTCCGCCCTGAAGTGTCTATTAGAAATCGCTGCACAAGCTTGGAGCGTTGCGGTGTCCAACGATTTTGTCGACGTGAATCCTGTGACTGGATTGATCCGCACGTTGGACGATTTCGGGTGCGGATTTGTTTCACGGCATCTCGGAATAGAAAGGCGAGCGGGATGCGGGGGAGGGCTTGTCGCTTCGTGGGCCCATCTCGCGACCTGGAGAGGACGCTCGGGGGGGCGTCCTTTTCCACGGCCATACTTCCAGCCGGACATTGAGGCGAATGTTCCGGCTGGAACGTTATGCAGGCTATTTCCAGCGAAATGCGCGCAAATCTGGGAAAACTCGAGGCAGCAGCCCTCGGCAGAAAGCAAGCTCAGATGGCACTTGTGGTTTCCCGCCGAGTGATGACGGAGCGGCCGAGTTTGGTGCGGCGGAGGAACGAAAAGCGATATTGAAAGCCGGCCTTCAGGATTCCGCGCAGAGAATAGGAATTGGTTGCGCCGCTGAAAATGCGTCCGATTCGTCCCTGTTTTCGGAGGCTGGCTGCGGCCAGACCAATAGCAGTGGCATAGTGACCGCGGCCGCGGTTGGCAAGTGGAGTCCAGCAGTCGAAGATCATCGACGCATTCTCCGCAAAGGGCTCGATGATGTGGTCAATCTCCGCCAAGTAGAAACCATCGTAGTTTCCGATCCACAAGAAATGCGCGGGACGACCGGTCTCATCTTGCAAGAGAAAGCCGGATGCGCCGGGTTGCGCCAGACGATGGGAGCAACGCATCAAGTAGCGGAGGGTAGTTGAGTCTCCGGCATTGGTGATCGAGCCCTCGACCAGATGTTCCCTCGTAAGGGGTAACAGTTCGGCGCATGTCTCGTCTGGTGGTTCCCCAGGGCGACATTCAGGCGCCTCAAAAATCAACACCTCGTCTTGCGAGGCAATCGAGTGGACCGCTCTTTGCATGGAGTGGCGGGCGGTGGCAGTGAATCCGGTCTCGTGGATGCGATTTGCCACGGATTGATAAGAAGCTCTGGCTTCGCGAAGTTTGTCTCCGAATTGCGGAAAGCGGGCGGCAGTGGTACTGAGCATCTGGCGCCCGACCCGGGCAACGTGCCTGGGGAGCCCGCGAGAGACCTGGACATAGCGAGTCTGCCGCATTTCGTTGGCATAGCGTTCTTTGTAAGACTCTTCACCGAGACCGAGGTCGAGCCATCGCAAAGAAGTGTCTTTGGCTCCCTCTTCCACGAGAAGACGAAGCAGGCAGGAACCCGGAGAGACGTGGGCGTACTCCATCTCGAAGGTGGGTAGGTACCAGAACCAGCTTCCGCCAAAGCGAAAGCCGTAGTTCCAGGCCACAGGCCGGCCATCGATCTCCAGTTGGCTGATCTTGAGCCAACCGGACTGAGATAAAAGATCGCTCAACTGCTGCAAAAAGGCGCGGCGCTCAGGTCCAACCAGCGGGCTGACGCGGTCACTGGCGAGGAAACGTGAAATCTGTGCGGAGACGATGGATTCAAGGCTTGTGCCGATCTGCTCCGGCTCGGTGAGATGTATGACTTTGACTGAACCGAGACTGGTAAGCCGCTTCAACGCGCGCTTCTCGCGACTCTTGCCGGCTAACGATCGGACGAGTGTTTCCCGCTGACCTTCCCCTCCAAGCTGGACGACGCCGCAATTGTAGGCAGCGCGCGAGGTGACATAAAAGCGGCGTGAGCTGGCTACGCTGGGAAGCTCCTGCAGCGTGGCTGAATTTGCCGGCACGTTGGCCAGAACGAGATCGTGGAGGCCAAGCTTCTGGATTTCCTCCAGAAGAGCGAGGATGACGGCTCGGCGATTCGCCGGCGTGCTTATGATGTCGCAATAATCCGCGGTACTTGAGGTCAAGAAAAAGGCGGCTCGTGGGGCTTTGGGATCGATGGCCAGCGCAGCGACGCCGACGAGTTGGTCGCCGTCGTACATCAGAAAAAGCAAGGTAGACAGGTGCCCCTGAAAGCCGCGGCTGGCGGCTAACGCCCATTGGTAGGTGAAAAAAACCTCCGGATTCTCCATAGCGAGAACCAGAGTGTTCCACGCGGCAGAGAGGTCGGGATCCTCCGGAATTTCTTTCAAGACACTTACGCGCACAATTTTTGACGCACTGAGTTCATAAGAAGAGATTGGCGTCTTCAAGAATGCCGCATTCTGGCTGGAGGCGCAAGCGAGCGCTGAGCTAGCCTCCCATGAACCGCTGGAGGCGAGCGTGAAAACCACTGAGATGGGCGGCGAACTCGGCCAGCGTCATATCCGAAGTTACGTGACTGCGAGGAACGGCCAATGGGCTGGATTGTTGTGCTGCCCAGTGCTCGACGTTGAGGAACGCGCAGGAGAAGCCGGCTTCTCGGGCCAGGCGGAATTCGCGGTCGCCCATCGTGGCAGGGTTTCCGAAAGGATAAGCGAAGGCCCAGATCGGTTTTTCCAGAGCGCGTTCTATCTCGCGCTTGCCTTCCTGAATCTCGCGGCGTGCTTCCTCGTCTGTGCACAAAGATAGAACGGGATGAGTCCGGGTGTGCGCTCCGATCGTCATTCCTGACTCGGATAGCTGCTTGAGCTCGGGAAGACGCAAGAGACGCCAGCGTTTTTCCGAGGAGGTCGCGTCTGTCGCGCCGGCGTGAACGCGGACCTGGGCCATCCAATCCGCTCGTGCCTCTGCATCCAGTTGCGAGGCTCTTCTCACAATGTTCCACCAACCGCTCTGAAAAGTTTCTGCTCGCGGCGGGTTAGAGATCGGATCAACGGGGAGTTGGGAGGCTAGTCCATTCAATGGCCTAATTCGGATTGCGTGATAGAGCTCTTCGTACCAGAGCATGTTCGAGTCATTCTTGCAGGACGCTGCCGTCACGAAGAAAAGACATGGAACATGCTCGCTCTGGAGAATCGGAAGCAAGTCGGTGAGCGTGTTGAGAAGGCCATCGTCGCAGGTCAGCAAAACGGTGCGCGGAGGAAGCTGCTGGGCGTGATCAATCGCGGCCCGAAATTCTTCGGGGTGGGCGATGCGATAGTGAGCCTTCAAGAATTGGAGCTGCTTGCGAAATACCTCGGCTTCTACCAGGTTCCCGTCGAGAAACTTGTCACTGCTGGAATAATCGACCGGCAGGATGCCATGGTAGTTCACGACTGCGTAGCCCGCGGGCGGAGTGATGCGGGTCAGACATCCCATGCGATGCAGCGCTGGATAGACCGCGTGCTTGAGGAGTGGACTGACGAACCGCATCGCTCGAAGACCGAGGGTATTGTAGCAAGCGATGCGGGCCGACTCGACAACGGATCAAACGGACCAGCCGAAACATTGCAGCGACATTTCAACTGGACCGTTTGATAGGCGCGCGACGCAGCGATGCGCTTAGTGATGATCGTGATCGTTATCCCAGTTCTGCTCGGTCTCCCAACGATGGTCTTTTCCATTCCACCATTGGTGGTACTGATCCCAGCAACGTTGACGTTCGGCGTTCAGATCCCGGCGGCGGTTCTCGGCCTGAGGGCTGTGGTCGCCATGGTCATGGATGGCTCTGTCGAGGTTGGCCTCCGCTTTTTCGATGGCATGTTGGCAGTGCGAACGTTCATCGGCGTGCGCGCGGGGTGCTGTTACAAAGAACAAAAGTGCCCATACCACTAATCCTGCGACTGCTGTTTTTCCGAATCGTGGATTCAAGAATATCCCCTTTCAGTTTTCAGTTCGGTGATCGCAAGTGACCGACAACTTCTTCCTAGTTAAGCTCGGGAGCCTGCGGGCAGAACTTAGCGAATTCTACGGGTGCCAGTGCAGGTGCCCTATACAGTTCATGCTGTACTGAGCGCTGATGAAGAAATGCAGAGACGGGAGGGAGCCATCGGCACTGCAATTCTGATCTCTAGCGCGGCAGAGGATCTTTCATGTTGGCCAGGGCGTAGGCCAGAACTGCCATGGCGGCTGCATTTTCGCGGAGCTCGGTGGGAACGACTTTGTCCAGAGTGTCGGCGGCAGAGTGGTGATAGCAAAAATAAGTGCGGCCATCTTGCATCACGCCAAAGGCAGGGACTCCAGCGTCGGACATTTCCGCTATGTCGGCGCCCGGAGGATATGTGCTCGGCTGGAAGACTGTGGTACCGATGCTGACAAGAACGGATTGTACGGGACGTAGAGCGTCGATGGCGGCGGGAGTGACCCTGACGTCAAAGCCGAGAGGATGGGCAGCGCCGGAGTCACTTTCGATGGCGGCAATGTGATGGGCGAAATCAGAAGCATATTCCGTGGAATAGGCTTTGCTGCCGGCGCCTCCCGTTTCCTCATCCATCCACGCGATCACGCGGAGGGTGCGTGAGGGGCGGAGGTGCAGGCGCTGGAAAATTTCGGCCGTCTCCATCGCAATGACGACACCGGCTCCGTCGTCGATCGCTCCGGTGCCGAGGTCCCAGGAATCGAGATGGCCGGAGACAATGACAACTTGCTCGGGATGTTCGGAGCCTTTGAGATCGGCGATGACGTTGTAGCCGGTTTCATCGGGTAGTTTTTGCGGAGTAAGTGTGAGATGCATGCGGACCTTGCCTTGTGAGGCCAGGTGGACGATGAGGTCGGCGTCTTCGGCAGTTACGGCGCCAGCGGGAATTCCGGCGGGGAAGCTGAACCCAGTGTGGGGAAGACGGTAATCCGCGCTGCCGACCGAACGGACTAAGGCAGCTACTGCGCCAAGATCGGTGGCCGCTTTGGGTCCAGCCCCGCGATAACGGACAGCGTCGCCATAGGCGGCGAAGCCGAGTCCGGCCGCGGCCTTCTGCTTATCGAACAGTTCGTTGAACAGGACGATCTTGCCGGCAACTTTATCGCGGCCGAGGGCCTGGAGCTCTTCGAAAGTGCTGACGGTTACGACGTCCGCGGTCAGGCCGTCTGCGGGAGTGGCGGAGCTGCCGCCGAGAGCGGTGAGCACGATTTTTTGTGCGGTGCCAGGAACCATTCCGGGATACTCGATGAGGGCGGCGGTTTCGGCTCCGCGGACCCAGTGGGGCACGGTCACAGGCTGGAGGCGAACATCGAGACCCAGCTGGCGAAGTTCCGCGGCAACGTATTCGGCGGCGGCATGGGCCTGGGGTGAGCCGCTGGGTCGCGGTCCGATGTTCTCAGTGAGGTGGGAGAGCTGGTGGTAGGCGTAGTCGTCATTCAACGCGGCGGCCTTGATGGCGGAGAGCTGCTGCAGAAGCAGCGGCGGGAAATTGTGCTGGTCGGCCTTAGAGGCTTGCAGCGCAGCGGTCCAGGAAGGAATGGCTTGCGGCTGTGGCGGGTTCTGAGCTCCGACGGGGTCACATAGCAGGAGAAGTGCGAAGCAGGACGCGATGGAGAAGTGGAGGAGCTTGGTCATAGATGAAGGCAGTGTATCCGACGGGCCCTACCTGGGAAAGCCGATCCTAATTCTCGGCCCGACATATTTTTACTCTACGGTGCGCACCCGATGTGCCGTTCTTCGCGAGCGGACTAGCGTGAGGCATGGACAAGAAACAGATTAACGATCCCAAGATGACCTTGAACTTCCTAATCTGGGTGGGCGGGGTGTTTATGCTGTCGCTGGCGGCGCTGCTGGCGCATTTTGTGTGGAGGGTTTTCTAGCTTGTTTTCGAATGAAAAAATGGCCCCATTTCTGGGGCCACGTTTCAAAGAGGCAAAGTGGTGGGCGATTTCAGGAAAGGCTAAGCAAGTTGTCGTCCCGCCAGTGGGAACGGAACTTCGGGAAATGTTTCGAAGAGAAGAGAGTGAGGGTCATACTTTTGGATGCGGCCTCTTAGTTACATGAGGAAGAAGCACTTGCTGAGCCAAAGCGATAGGACGCGGCTGCAAAATAATTTTAGATGTAAGTGATTGATTGGTATAGGTTTAATTCGACGTAGCGGGAGCCGATCCGGAATGTGTGGGGAGGGAAGAACGATTCCATGGTGCAGACGCGTGCACATTCGCTGCACGTCCGATGGTTCGAGTAAGGATCGACACGGACCGCCAGCGAAGCCAGCGGCCCGTAAGGACTTAACAACTTAGCTGTTTCCGGCCACGGTACGCAGCTTCCCCGGCAGGAAGTGGTAAGGCGGCCACGGTCCACTGATGGCTACCTGGCAGTTCTTTAGCTGCTTGGCGGCCGTCGTGTAGCGGTTCTGGTACTTCTCGACCGACTTGGAATCGATGAGATGGGCGATGTCGATGAGCATGCCTTGGGGAGCAACCTTCTTGCAGCTCACCTCTTCTTCCAGCGGATTGAAGAGCTTGTGGACCTGCACAGAAAGTGCACGGGCCTTGGTCTGTCGCTCACGCTCCCGGGACGCCTTGACGCGCAGCTTGGAAAGATAGTCTCCGCCTACAGTGTCGGGCAGAACGACGTCGATCATGGCCTCGCGCAACGAGCCATCGCTGACCGTCAGCTTGATGTGCATTTCGGACTTGCCTCGGAGCTTGGCTACGCTGACTCCGAAGGCGCGCCGGTTGACCCGGACCGCCTGACGGAGGGCGTCGTCGCTCTCAAAGATGGTTCCGAAGCGGAAGGGCAAAACGGTGGAGTTTCGGAAGCAGCCGCTAACCACGCGGGCGTGGTCGATGGCCGCCTTCTGGTCAAGTTCTGGACCATTAGGGTCGTACTCGCTCACAATCACAGCAAACTCGCCGCTGGGATAGCTGAGGACTGGGGCTCCGTTCACGCCTTGGACGTTTTCGATTACAAAAGGGCGTCGGGAACGGGTGCCGTTGGGAAGGGTCTGGTGCTCGGTAAGGCAGTAAGCGTACCAAGACATATTGAACTCTCCGAACCGGGACGGAGGCGGACCAGCCACCTCTTTTATGTTGTTTTGCAAAAGCTGAACTGCAAGTCTGGAAGTTTACTTAGCGGTACAGGGTCTGAAAACACTGGGTAGCCAACAGTCAAGCCCCGTAAGTCATATTACTTCCGTTTCAGTGGAAAATGCAACTTTTTTGTAGCAAGCAGCATCGCTGAGGATTTTGCCTCGTCGGAAGAGTTCTCTCTCCGTACAGCGTCTAGGGGTTGCCGGTGGTCGCAGTTTGGGGTATATTCTGCTCGCTTAATCTGTTTCTCCCCCTTGAGTTACCTTTTGATCCTGCGTACGGGAGAATTCCTCATGAAGTTTCACATTGCAGTCGCAGCTCTGATAACGGTGTTTTTGTTCGGCACCAGATCTTCAGCTCAAACCGTGTCGATTCTCTATGCCTTTAGCGGAGGATCGGATGGTGGAACTCCCTATTCCACTCTGACTTTGGATAGCTTGGGAAATCTCTACGGCACAACATTCAATGGCGGCGCCAACGCGGCGGGGACCGTGTACGAACTCTCGCCCGGTGCTGACGGATGGAAAGAGACGGTGCTGTTCAGCTTCGACGGGAAGGATGGAGACGGTCCATACAGCGGTGTCATCTTCGACGCACAGGGCAACATTTACGGCACGACGGCTTTCGGTGGAGCACATGGGTCGGGCACGGTGTATGAGTTGAAGCTCTCCACCAAGGGCGTTTGGAAAGAGACGGTCGTGCACAATTTCGGCAGTGTCGGAAAAACTCCCCAAGGAAATATCGTCTTCGACAAGGACGGAAACCTGTATGGAACAACGTTCTATGGCGGAAAGTACGGCAAGGGGACGGTTTGGGAGCTTTCGCCGAATGGCAAGGGCGGATGGGTATCCAAAACGCTGCATACTTTTGCGGCTGGATCCGACGGAGCGAATCCATATGCCGGAGTCATTGTCGATTCGGAGGGAAACGCTTACGGCACCACCTGGATCGGAGGCGCCAACAACGCCGGAGTGGTTTTTAGGTTGATCCCTAAGCCGAGCGGCCCGTGGGATGAGAGCATCCTCTATAACTTCAGTGGAGCCGGTTCCGTTGGTGGGCTGATTTTCGATGCGAAGGGCAATTTGTATGGGACCACATTTGACGACCTCGTGTTTGAATTGACCCCCAAGTCCGATGGGGAGTGGAGCGAGACTACTCTGTCGACGGTTGGGGAAGCGCCCGAATCGACTCTCGTGTTTGACTCTGAGGGCAATCTTTATGGCACAACCCTCGATGGGGGCGTTTCGCTCATGGGCTCCGTTTTTGAGCTCTCTCCCGAAACGGGCGGCTCGTGGAACCAAACCCTGTTGCATGCCTTTACCGGAGGCCAGGATGGGAGCCGCTCCGATGTCGGTGTGACTTTGGACTCGAAAGGCAATATCTACGGGACAACCTATGCGGGTGGTGGCACTGGCTGCGGCGGGAACGGCTGCGGGGTAGTTTTTCAGGTCAACTGAAGTCCGCCTAACACCACAAGTGAATCACTCGTAGCGGAGGCTCTCCACCGGATCCAGGTGGGCTGCGCGGGCAGCGGGAACGGTGCCAAAGATCACGCCAACCACCGAAGAGACGACAATCGCAATGATGGCCGACAAGCCTGAGATAGGTATGCGGTACTCGGTGAGGAAGCGGACGGAGTAAGGAATCGCGAGGCCGATCACGACGCCAGCGAAGCCTCCAATGAGGGAGATCAGGATCGCCTCAGCAAGAAACTGAAAGCGGATTTCACGGTTGGTGGCACCGACAGCTTTACGGATACCGATCTCGCGAATGCGCGAGGTCACCGTCGCCAGCATGATGTTCATGATGCCGATGCCGCTTACCAGCAGGGTCACCATCGAAATCAGAAGCAGAACCCACGTCAGGCCGGTAGCGATGCGGTCCGCCATGGAGAGCAGCGCAGTGAGATTGGAGACATCGTAGACGGACTCTGAGCGGTGCCGCGACTGCAGGACACGCTTAATCTGCGCCGACGCCGGAATCACCATGGAGGGATCTTCCATAGAAAAATACAAAAGTTTGACGCCGGGGGTCTCCATGAAATACCGGCTGACCGAGTAGGGGATCAGCATCGTGTTGTCGACGATCTCCGACTGGCCGAAGGTCTCTACCCGTTCCTTGAAAGTCCCAATGATGGTGAAGGGCAGTCCAGTGAGTTTGATCACTTTACCAACGGCCGCTTGCGGCGAACCGTAAACCTCTATCGCCATTTTCTCGGTGATCACGCCAACCTTATTGTGGGCTTGGGAATCTTCGTGATCAAAGAATCGTCCCGAAGGGATCACCAGATTGCGCACGATGACGTACTCGGGATTGACGCCCAAAATGGTCACATCTCTCTCCCTGCCGTTGCCCACAGGGACGCGGTCCGAGAGTTGGGTCACGGGAGAAGAAGCGACTATGCCGGGTACGACTTCCTGGACGGCGTGGAGGTCGTCGACGGTGAGGGGGTCGGGGTTCGAGTTGCTGATATGCGGCGCGCCGCCGAGGTATTCGGCCCAGATTTCATTTGTGCCGATGGCCTGGATCTGGTTGAGGACAAATTGACGGCCAGTCATGCCGATGGTCACGACGAGGATGAGAGATGCCGTGCCAATGACCATCCCCAGTGCCGTCAAAATGAAGCGCACTTTGTTGCTGCAGAATGTGTCATAGGCGAAGGCGATGATTTCGCCGATGGCCATGTTGGGCCGGAGGCGCTCGGGCATCAGGGCTGCAGCCATTGTGATATCTAGATGCTACGTAGGGGAACGCAGACTCGCAAGCTCGGGGGACCCAAGTCGTGACTGCGCGCAAAGAAAGAAGGTAAAGAACTGTAAGAAAGACAGATTTCCGATGTTTATTGTGGCAAAGTAGAAGCTTCTTGGGAGTTCGGGATCGATTGGAGCGAATGGCGTTTCCTCAAAAAACAGCTTCTGAACAGGACTTGCGCGAACCGAAGGTGGGGGGAAACGTAAGGAGTTCGCTTTTTTGGATGGTGCTGGTCGCCCTGGCGCTGCGGCTGGTAGTGATGTCCTACTTGTATCCAGAGCGAACCGACCCGAACCGCGACCACTGGCGCTGCGGAGGAGAAGCGGGCAGAATCGCCCGATCCATAGCGCAGGGGGAAGGCTTCAGCAATCCCTTGTTCGGAAAGACCGGGCCAACCGCCTGGCTTGCGCCAGTATTTCCATATCTACTGGCGGGGATTTTCAAAATATTCGGGATCTATAGTAGGGCGTCAGCGATTGCAGCCCTGGCTTTGGACTGCTCTTTTTCCGCGTTGACCTGCATTCCTATTTATTTCATTGCTAGCAAGAACTTTGGCGAGGATGCGGCCGTCTGGGCGGGATGGATTTGGGCGTTCTTTCCCTACGCGATTTTCTTTTCAGCAGATTTCATTTGGGCGACGACGCTAACCACCTTCTTAGTAAGCCTTATCTTTCTTTGGTCGCTTCATCTCGAAAGTTCTTCTTCTCTTTGGCACTGGGCAGGCTTTGGTGCACTGTGCGGTCTTGGAGGCCTGACTGACCCGGTCGTGATGTCAGCGGCGCCGTTTCTCGGGGCATGGGCGTGTTACCGGCTGTTTAAACGTGGGAATCGATGGCTCGCTCCTGGAGCGGGGGCGGTGTTGGCGGTAGCGCTGGTAGTCTCTCCGTGGTTCGTCCGAAACTACGAGACATTTCACAAAGTGATTCCGTTCCGCAGTTGCCTGGGCCTCGAAGTTT
>CAWALR010000017.1:0-97795 GCA_963782835.1 uncultured Acidobacteriaceae bacterium
CTTGTTGCTGTTTGTGCTGCTTTTGAGCTGCGCGCCGTCGTTCGCCCATCCCATGGGAAATTTCAGCATTAATCATTATTCGAGAGTCACCATCAAACAGGGCTCAGTGGAAGTGCTTTATCTGATCGACATGGCCGAAATTCCCACTTTTCAGGAGACTCGGCAATTCGACATTTCTCGTGCGGTTGATGATCCGCGAGACTCCCGCTACCTGGATAGGCAAGAGCGACTCTTGAAGGAAGGACTGTCCTTGCTGAGCGACGGACAACCTGTCCGGTTGGATGCGCAGTCGCGCCAGCTGACTTTTGCTGACGGCGCTGGCGGCCTACCTACGATGAAGCTCGGGTTCGTATTCAGGGGCAAACTTGGGCCCGCCACGGGTTCTCACAAGCTCTCTTACTCCGATAACAACTTTCCCGGGCGGTCAGGCTGGAAAGAGATTATGGTGCTTGGCGATGGAGTTGTGATTGTGGACAGCTCCGCTCCGAACACCGACCGCAGCCATGAACTAACCAATTACTCAAGCGATGCGCTGAACAGCCCGCCGCAGCAAGTGTCCGCATTGGCCGATTTCAAGAGTTCACTCGAAGAAGCTGCGAGCGATGCTTCAATTCAGACATCTTCGCTAGGCATGGTCTCTCAGGGAAGGAAGTCAGCACATCCGGCATATGGATTCGTGGCTCTTCGGCAAAAGGGGCGGCCAACCTTGCCTACGGTTCATCCTACGGCCAATTCACTTGTTGCTAATTCAGTTGCCAGCACATCGCCTCACTCGATCAACGCTCAGTCCGTTCCTGGCTTCGTTGCGACGTCCAGCGTTCTTCCGGTGTCATCTCGCGTTCACGCATTGAATACGCCGCGCAGTCGCTTCACAGAACTCATCTCAACTCAGGGGAAGTTGAGTCTGGGGGTTCTGCTTTCGGCGGCGTTCATCGCTGCTGGTCTGGGCGCGTTGCATGCACTCGAACCGGGACACGGCAAGACCATCGTCGCAGCCTATCTTGTCGGTTCGCGTGGGACAGCGAGGCATGCCGTGCTGCTTGGCATCGTGGTTACAGCCGCGCACACGGCGGGCGTGTTCCTGTTAGGTGCTGTCACGCTCTATGCCTCAAGGTACATCGTTCCGGAGCAGCTCTATCCCTGGCTTGGAGTGATCTCCGGCCTCAGCGTTGCCGGACTCGGTATCTTCATTTTTCTAAAACGCTGGACGGGAGAAACCGGAGAGCATTCGCACGCCGCCGGGGAGGGGCATTCGCACTGGTTCCTCTCGATGTTCAAGCCAGCCACTCCCGTGGACGCGGCGAACGGCGATGCGACCCGCGGTGAAGCGGCGCCAACCGAGCGCGCTCTTTCTTCCCGAGAACTGTGCATGCTGGGAATCACGGGTGGCATTGTGCCATGTCCAGCGGCGCTGGTGGTGCTCTTGAGTGCGTTCTCCCTGCATCGCATCGGTTTCGGGCTGTTCTTGATCACCGCATTTAGTTTTGGCCTGGCGGCGGTATTGGTGATGGTTGGGCTGGGAATGGTCTATACCAAGCGCTTTATGTCCACGCGTGTGAACGGTGGCAGCAGGGTGCTGCGATATCTTCCCTTGCTGTCATCTGCATTCATGGTCGTGCTGGGCGTGGCGATTACCGCGTCGGCGGTAGGATCCATGCATCTCGGCTCGCATCTTCTTTCCCGCAACAAAATAGTTCCGTTCGCGACCGTCGTTCTGCTGGGCTTGTTCCTGGGGATGCGCCATTCCACCGATGCCGATCATGTGGTTGCAGTGTCGACCATCGTGAGCCGTCAAGGTTCGGTCAGAAGCTCGGCGACGATTGGATTACTTTGGGGATTGGGACACACCCTGACAATTTTCTTCGTAGGATCGGCAATCATTGTTTTCGGCGTCGTTATCCCGCCACGGCTGGGATTATCGATGGAGTTCTGTGTGGCGTTGATGCTCATACTGCTGGGCGTGTTGAATTTGACGGGGATGATGAGTTGGGTTACGGATCGTCTGACTCCCGCAAAACGCATGGTGGCGGCAAGTTCGCAAGTGCGAGATTTCTCTCGTCACACCCAACCCACCGGCAGGAAAAGTGCAAAAGTCTTTCCCCGAGTTAAATTTCTCATCAACAAGACGGTTGGCAGAATAGGTCTTTATCAGACCATGCGTCCCCTGGTCGTAGGCCTGGTGCACGGTTTGGCCGGTTCGGCTGCCGTCGCCCTCTTGGTACTTTCCACCATCAAGAGTCCACTCTGGTCAACGGCGTATCTTCTGGTGTTTGGTTTCGGCACGATGGCGGGGATGATGCTGATGACCGCCGCCATCTCAGTTCCTGTGATTTATGCGGGAAACA
This sequence comes from uncultured Acidobacteriaceae bacterium, assembly GCA_963782835.1. GTDB lineage: Bacteria > Acidobacteriota > Terriglobia > Terriglobales > Acidobacteriaceae > Sulfotelmatobacter. Next base: position 2,346 of record CAWALR010000017.1, read on the forward strand.
AATTTTTCAAAATGACTCAGCATCTGACCTTCGTTTCAGGTCTGGCCAGCGTGGCTTTCGGCATGTTTCTGGTGTATCAGATCGGCTTTGTGCACGGACTGTTCACTGCGCACGTCAACTGGATCCCACAGTAACCGACGCACGTAATCCACCTTCGCCTCGCGCTGAAAACGCGTGCGAGGATCTTCCCTGCTTCCGATTCAGGTTGAAGATCCTCGCATAATTTCAACCAATCGAGATCATCCGTCCTGTGGCGAATAAGTTGGACACAGTCAATCCAATTGGAAGTTACAACCGTACCTGAGTCACGTAGATGGATCTCGTCGTCCTCCTCTACGGTAGCCCCTGCACCGCTACTGGATCCTGATTCGCGACGGGAACATCCACGAATTCTTAAACCGGGAAAGAACCCATGAAAAAGCTAAGGCCAATCTTGGCGCTTGCGATATCGCTGTTCATGCTGGCACCTGGCAGCCTGTTCGCCTCGAGCCATCGCGAAGCGCCCATTACGGCATTGGACCGTTCCGCGGATGTCACGGACTGGTACGCCTTTGTCAGCTACGACAACCCTAACAACGTCACCTTCATCTTGAACGTTGACCCGCTCCTTGAACCGGCCAACGGGCCAAACTACTTCCCTTTCGATCCCAACGTGCTTTACGAGATGTTGATCGACAACAACCAGGATGGAATTCCAGACGTGGTCTTCCAGTTCCGATTCACAACCCAGATCCTCCAGCCCAACTTGTTTACTGGATTCGCTGGCGGCCTAGCCGGAATTCCGCCGATTACTTCGCTGAGGGGTCCCGGCGCTGAGGGCTTGAGCCTAGTGCAGACTTATACCGTGACCATGGTCAAGGACGGCAAACCCACCCTTCTGAACAACGGACAGACCCTTTTCGCAGTTCCGTCGAACGTGGGTCCAAAGACCATGCCGGACTACCAAACGCTGTTCAACCAGGGAATTCAGAGCCTGGGCGATGGAATCAGAGTATGGGCGGGAACCGCCGACGATCCATTCTTTATCGATCTCGGAGCCTTCTTTGACTCGGTTAATTTCCGCAACGGAGTTGGTCCGATCCTTTCGCCGGCCATCGATGCCGACAACACCCACAACTACGCGCCCGACGCCGTGGGCGGCTACAACGTCAACTCCATTGTGTTGGAGGTTCCCATCCGGCTGTTGACGGTGGACGGCAAGATCCACCCGGCCTCTGACAAGCGAGCCGTCATCGGAACCTATGGCAGCACGTCGCGCAGCCACATCACGGTGCGGCGCTCACCCAACCCAGACCAGAACTACGGCGCGTTCCAGCAGGTGAACCGCGAAGGCAATTCGTTGATTAACGAGGCGATCATCGGCACCGGTTTTAAGGACCGCTTCAGCATGGATTTTCCCGTCAACGACTCGCAGTTCGCGAACTTCGTTTTGGATCCGGTGGCGGCCGGTGTGCTCAGTTCCCTGGGCGTTCCGGTTCCACCCAATCCACGCACGGACCTGCTGATTCTGGCGCAGTACCAGCCTCCCATCTGTCCGGGGTGCGGGCCCAGTGATGCGGGACCGGTAGCCGATCTGCTGCGGCTCAACACCGGCATCCCGCCAACTCCGGTGGGCAAGCAGCTGCGGCTCGGCTTCATCGCAGGCGACGTAGCTGGCTATCCCAACGGACGCCGACCGATCGACGATGTGTTTGACATCTCTCTCCGCGCCATCGAGGGAATCCTGGTCGATTCCACGAAGTTCGGCTTGGCGCTCGGAGACGGAGTCAACACGAAGACCGAAGGCTTCAATAATTCCTTCCCTTACGTAATGCCCGCAAACAGTGGCCGCAACAGCGCGCACACCGGACCGGGACAGGCAGGCTGCACCGGACAACCCGGCGGCATCTGCCCTGTGGAGTAGTAAACCTTGTGGCCGCCGGTCGGAACGGCGGCCACGATTTTATCTTCAGAATTCGAATCGAAAACAAGAAGATGAGGAATGCGATGAAAAAAATTATTCCTGCCCTGTGTTTAGCGATCGTGATGATGGCCGGCTCGCTCGTCGCCATCGCTCAGATAGCAAGTGCGGCTAGCAACACGGGACTCTCACCGACGGAACAGAGCATCTTAGGAGCCCGCCAGGCGATCGCGCAAAAGCCCCTTGAATTCGCGGGTTACAACCTTCTCGCAACTGCACTGGTTCGCCGCGCGCAGGAGACTTCCGATGCCGGGTTTTACGCTCAAGCAGAGGACGCGGTAAAGAAATCTTTGGAATTGGCTCCAGACAATTTCGACACTCAGAAAATACGAGTTTCGATTCTCCTCGGCGAACATGAATACCCTGTCGCGCTGGAAGTTGCCAAAACACTGAACAAGCGAGTTCCCGACGACGTCATGGTTTACGGCTTGCTAACAGACGCGAATGTGGAACTCGGCAACTATAAGAATGCGGAAGTATCCGCGCAGTGGATGCTTAATCTTCGTCCCGGGAATCTGCCCGCTTTGACCCGGGCGGCCCGTTTGCGCGAACTCTTCGGCGATGGCGAAGGCGCGCTCGAGCTACTCGACTTGGCGTATCAATCGACCCCACCGACTGAAACCGGGGAACGCGCAGGGATACTCACGCAGATGGGCCATCTTCGATCGGCTTCCGGTAATACCGAGGCGGCGGAAGGACTCTTCCAGCAAGCGTTGACGTTGCTCCCCAACTATCCTTCCGCACTGGGAAATCTTGCCCAAGTTCGCATCGCGCAGAAGCGTTACGCAGAGGCAGTAGTTCTCTTGGAGCAACGCTATCAGTCGGAACCAAGAGCCGCAAACCTATATGACTTGGCCGAGGCGCTCCAACTGGCGGGACGCGATGGCGAAGCGAAGAAAGCATTTGGTGATTTCGAAACCAAAGCACTGGCGGAGTCGAGCGGGATGAATAACTCTAACCGCGAACTCATCTTCTACTATGCCGACCACGCGCATCAGGCGGCCAAGGCGCTCGAAGTGGCACAGCGCGAGTTCGCATGGCGTCATGACGTATACACGCTGGATGCTTACGCGTGGGCCTTGCACGTCAATGGTCAGGACGCGGAAGCTCGCAAACAGATCGAGACCGCCTTAACAGTCGGCGTTCGGGACGAAAAGCTGCTTAGCCACGCCCGAGATATCACCCTATCGATGAAAACCATTGCCGGGGGAACCTTACCTTGAGAGGTCGGGCGCACATTGCGGTGTGACCCAAATCACGGACCTGAAAATCGGCCGCAGGCATTATGAAAATGAAATTCAATTTCAGTTGGACCGGGGGTCGGGGTTCTTCTTGGCTTCACATACACAGCAGCCGCCTCCAGAACAAGTGCAAGGTCATATGTACAGGATAAATATCATTTTCTTTTTGCTTCTGAGTCTCGTGGCGAGCGTAATTCTGGTCGCTTCGCCCGTCGCGGCAGTGGCGGCAGCCAACGGCAGCGTCTCGGGAACCCTGAATGATCCGAGTGGCGCAGTTGTTCCTGGGGCGACGCTCACGTTGGTCAACACCGCGCTGAAGTCGGAATACAAAGCCGTTTCGGACGGGCAGGGATTTTATTCCTTCCCGATTCTTCCGGTCGGTCACTACGAACTGAAAATTGAAGCCACCGGGTTTCAGGTCCAGACCGAAACTAACTTGGCGGTCGATACGGATGCGGCCTTCACGGTAGACGCGGTGCTGGCATTGGCCAAGAATTCGGAAAGTGTGACTGTCGAAGGAACAGGAACGGCCCTCGAGGTTCAAGTTGATACCGTGGCAACTCATTTGGGTGAACTCTTAACCGGCTCGCAAATGACGGCGCTTCCATTGAACGGACGGAGCTATACCGATCTTTTGCCGATTCAGCCTGGAGTCGCCCCGGTATCAACGTTATTGCCCAACTCGGTGATCATGGCGGGAGTGACGGGAGGTCTTTCTCCCTCAGGCGATTTGAATCCAGGAAATCTGTCGATCGACGGCCAGAGAGAATCATCGAACGGCTTCCTGGTGAACGGAATTGATGTGCAGGAGCACATGAATGGCGGAACATCCATCGTCGCGAACCTGGATTCGATCGACGAATTCCGTGTTCTGACCAACAATTTCGATCCCGAGTATGGCAACTACAACGGCGGCATGGTGACGGTCATCACCAAGTCGGGAAGCGATTCATTCCACGGCAATGTGTTCGAATTCTTGCGCAACACAGCGTTGGATGCCCGCGGCTACTTCGATCCCAGCCGTCCCGTCTTCCGGCAGAATCAGTTCGGCGGTACACTCGGCGGTCCGATGAAGCGGCAGAAAATTTATTTCTTTGGAGATTATCAAGGCACGCGGACCGACGAAGGTGTCGAGACGGGGGATATCTCCGTTCCGTCGATCCAGGATCGCTCGGGCAATCTCTCAGACATAGCTAGTTCTTTGACAGGAAAAGTGAGCGGGAACAACATCGCGAACCTCCTCTCGGCGAAGCTCGGTTATGGAGTTTCGGCTGGGGAGCCCTATTCCCAAGTATTCCCCAACGCCGTGGTTCCCACAAAGGCATGGTCAGCGCCAGCCCTCGCTTTGCTGCAATACATTCCCTCACCCAACTTTGACACCAATCAATTTTCGACTTCTGCTTATGCACAGACGGTACGCGACGATAAGGCTTCCGTTCGAATCGATGCCAACGGCGGTCGCTGGGGCCAGCTCTCCGCATACTATTTCCTTGACGATTACCGCCTCGACAATCCTTACCCGGGGCAGCAGGGTGGAGCGAGCATACCGGGCTTTGATGCGCTGACATTCGGACGTGCTCAGCTGCTCAGCTTGGGGGACACAAAGGTTTTCGGCACTGGCACAGTCAACGAATTCCACAGCGGTTATCTCCGTAACGCCAATGTGATTGGGCAACCGCGCGGCGGACTGGGCGTGAGCCTGGCCGCTCAGGGCTTCGTCACGAATGGGCTTCCAGGCTTCGTACTGCAGGCGCCGCAGTTTGAAGGCGTGGAAAATATTGTTTTTCCTTCGTTCGTCATGGGAGTTCCGATCACCAATGAAAGGCAGATCAACAACACACTGTATTTGAGCGACACACTCTCAAAGGTGGTTGGGGCGCATACCCTAAAATTCGGCACTCAATTTCATTGGGATCAAGTAAACGAGCATCCCAATGCGACGTTCAACGGGACCTTCAACATAGACGGAACTGAAACCGGCTCCGCCTTTGCCGATTTCCTCATCGGTGTGCCGAGCAATTTCACTCAATCCTCGGGCCAGCCTTTTTACCTGCGAAACCGGTATGCGGGGCTATTTGCTCAAGACAGTTGGCGGGCGCGAACTGACCTAACGATCAACGTCGGTCTGCGCTGGGATTACATCATGCCGTTCTGGGAGAAGTACAACAACATTCAGACCATCATCCCGGGGAGGCAATCTGTCCTCTACCCGGGGTTGCCCGGCGACCTGGTGGTTCCCGGCGATCCGGGAATCCCAAGTACGATTGCGCCGTCGAAGCCAGACAACTTTGCTCCGCGAATCGGCTTCGCCTATGCCCCAAGATTTGATGACGGAATTCTGAAAGGAATTTTCGGAGACAGCGGCAGGAGTAGCATTCGCGCGAGCTATGGGATCTTCTATACCGCTTTCCCAGGACTCTCGACCGGGATCATGTATGGCGTTCCTCCCTTTGGTTACAACTACCTTAGTCCCGAGCCGCCGTTGTTTGCGACGCCCTTCATCAACGCCAGCGATGGCAGCCAGAACCCCAATCCGTTTCCCCTCATGTTCCCCCCGCACAACGTCTCAGCGAAGAATCCCGACACGCAAAGTTTTGCCAGTGTAATTCCCATCTCCGCCGACGTCTCCTTTTACTATCGCAATGCCGTTCCCTACACCGAGAATTACATGCTTTCATTCGAGCGGCAGCTCACGACAAGTACATTGCTCACCATGAGTTATGTGGGAAATGAGGGGCACCACATTCTCTCGGTGGTCTCTAACAACCCCAGTAACCAGGCTCTTTGCCTCAGCGTCAGTCAAACCAGTGAGGTGGCGTCCAGCAGCCCCACCTGTGGCCCTTTCGGCGAAGATGCTGTTATCACCAGCGCGAGTGGCCACGTGTATCACGGAACGCGAGATGGCATCGGCTCAAACTACCAGGAGAATACATGGCAGAAAACAATTGAGAATTCGAGCTACAACGCGCTGGAGACGAATCTGCGCTACGTTGGACACAGATCCAATTTCCTGCTTGGCTACACCTATGGCAAATCCATCGATCAAGGTTCGAACCTGGGCGAACAGCTCAATCCCTTGAACTACGCGGCAACGCGAGCGATTTCCGCCTGGGATATGAGGCACAATTTTGTGGCAAGCTACAGGGTCAACCTGCCCATTGATCTGCTTTTTAAGCGATCCGGTCGCTTGACAGATGATTGGAGCATCGCGGGCACTACGCGCTTCAGCACGGGCTTTCCTGTCACGCTGTACGATGACTCGGATAATTCGTTGCTGGGAACGCTAGGAAACGGCATAAACAACTATCTTCTGGATACGCCCGAATACCACGGGGCACCGCTCGATATCAACACAAATCCGAGGAATGGACGGCCTGCGTTCAATAATTCACCGGCCGCCTTCACTACAGAAGCGCTGGGGCAACTAGGAAACGTGCCTCGACGATTTTTCCATGGTCCCGGAATCAACAACTTTGACATGACGTTGACCAAACGGCTGCGAGTAACCGAGTCGAAATCGTTCGAGTTCCGGGTTGAGGGATTTAACGTATTCAATCACGCACAGTTCTACGGGCCCGCATCGGTGGACGGTGAAGTGAATAATGATCCCCATTTCGGACAAATCGTAAGCGCGGCCGCTCCACGTCTGGTCCAGATCGCCACGAAATTCGAGTTCTAGAAAGAGGTTCTGAGAGGCGGGCAAGGCTACAAGATGACAATTTTTTGACAAATGAAAAATTAAACTCTCCGTAACACTCCGGCGAAACGGCGTTGGTACATTATTGTCGGAGGTCACGATGAAAAGGACACTTGCTTTACTCTCCCTCGCGGCTGCCTGTTTGATGGGTACCGCCATCGCCCAAACCAATAACAACTTCCTGAAAGGCAACATCAAGCGTGTTCTCCTGATCAGCGTGGACGGTATGCACGCAGTCGATTTCCTGAACTGCTCCAACGGCATCAGCACCATTAATAATGGCCAACCCTTTTGCCCGGCGCTGGCTGCCCTGGGTAAGACCGGCATCAACTATGTCGCCGCCAGCACCACAAAAACTTCGGATTCGTTCCCTGGTCTGATCGGGATCGTGACCGGCGGAAGCCCTGCCTACACCGGCATCTACTATGACGTGGCGTATGCGCGGAATTATGACGCTCCCGCGAAAACCACCGGCAACGGCCTGGCGGCTGGCCCCTGCACTCCTTTCGCGGCGCCGACAGGAACCACCAGCGAGTACGAAGAAGGCATCGACATCGACCAGGCCAAGTTGAATGGCGGTGCGCCGGGCGCGTCGCTGACCGATGGCGGCATCGCCTCGATCGACTCGAAGCGATTAATCCGCGACCCAAATAATGGCTGTAACCCGGTATGGCCATGGGATTTCGTTCGCGCCAACACCATCTTCAGCGTCATTCACCAGGCTGGCGGATACGCGGCATGGTCCGACAAGCACCCAGCCTACTCCGCAGTAGCTGCTGGTCTGGGGCCAACTGCCCTCGATGATTTCTACGGGCCTGAAATCAACTCGAACGTGATCGCGCTTCCGCACGTGGTAACGCCCCTCGGCGCATCCTGCGATCCAATCCGCGATACAGGCGCAGACCTGACGGCCTGGACCAACAGCTTCCAGAACATTCAGTGCTACGACACTTTGAAGGTCAATGCGATCCTCAACGAGATCGATGGCAAGAATCACCTCGGCACTAAGCAGACCCAGGTTCCCACCATCTTCGGCATGAACTTCCAGGCGCTGAGCGTGGGCCAGAAGCTCATCGAGAAGAGCAACAGCACAACGGGTGGGTATCTGGATGCGGCCGGCACCCCAGGCGCGGCGCTGCTCAGCGAATTCCAGTTCGTTGACGCCTCGATCGGGGCATTCGTCAACGAGCTGAAAGCACAAGGTCTATACGATTCGACTCTGATCGTGATCACTGCCAAGCACGGCCAGTCGCCCATCGACCCCAGCCGCTACGTGTCTCAGCTCATCAACGGCGCCTCGCCTGCCACGCTGCTGTCGAACGCGGGCTATATTCCGTTCTCGGAATCCACCAACAACCCCACTGGCATTGGGCCGACGGAAGATGACGTCTCGCTGATCTGGCTGTCGAACTCCGCCGATACTCTAGCCGCCGTCAATATTCTTGAAGCGAATGCCTCCCCTGCCGGAATCGAACTGGGGCAGATCTACTACGGCCCTTCGCTTGTGCTTAACTACAACGACCCAACCGTGGACCCGCGCACTCCGGACATCATCGTGACCCCGAACGTTGGGGTGACCTACTCCGGCAGCACAGCGAAGCTGGCCGAGCACGGGGGCTTCGCCCATGACGATACGAATGTGATTCTCCTGTTGTCGAATCCGACCTACCATTCCGAGACGATTCGCGCTGCGGTGGGGACCGTCCAGGTCGCGCCTACCATCCTCCAAACCTTGGGCCTCAGTCCTTCATCCCTTAGCGCCGTGGTTGCTGAGGGAACGAGCGTCCTTCCCAAGTAACCGTTCAGTCGTGCGAAAACGGGTTTAACCGACCGCGGACGCCCCTTACGGGGCGTCCGCTTTTTCTTTTTCCGACCGATTTTTCCTTTGTCCGTTTTCCCCTTCCGCCACCGGCTGAAAGTCCTAGGGAACGATGACAGCCGCTCCATCGACGGCGTCACCTTTGACCGCAGCCAGCGCTTCATTGGCGTGTTCCAGAGAAAATACAGTCACTTTAGGCTGCAGGCAGATATCAGCGGCGATTTTCAGAAAGTCGCGCGCGTCGGATCGCGTCATGTTGGCCACACTGCGGATTTGGCGTTCGCCCCAGAGAAGGCTGTCATAGTCGAACTCAGGAATGCGGTCGAGATGGATCGCGTTGATAGCAACCACACCGCCTTTACGCAGGCTCGCGAGAGCGGCGATCACCACGTCACCGCTGGGAGCGAAAGTGACTGCACGGTCGAGTGCCACGGGTGGCTTGTCGGTTTCAGAGCCCACCCACTTCGCGCCTAGAGACTCCGCCAACTTGCGGTGCGATGCACCGCGGGTCGAGACATACACTTCGCAGTTCCATGAGCGCAGCACGGCAATCGCCAGATGCGCGGAAGAACCAAAGCCGAATAATCCCACTCGATCGCCCGGTTCCACGCCAGCCACGCGCAGGCTGCGAAAACCGATGATGCCAGCGCACAACAGAGGCGCGGCGTGCAGGTCATCAAGTTGTGGTGGGAGCTCAAAAACAAAATCGCTGCGAGCAGCCGCATACTCCGCATAGCCGCCATCAACGGTGTATCCGGTGAAGACGGGCGAATCACAGAGATTCTCAAGCCCTCGACGGCAGTACGGGCAGCTTCCGTCGATTCCGCCCATCCATGAAACGCCCACGCGCGTACCGAGCGGCAGTTCCGGTGTAGCGCCCCCAACGATGTCTCCTACGATTTGGTGGCCAGGCACGAGTGGTTGTTTCAGGGGCGGTAATTCGCCCTCGACAATGTGAAGGTCAGTACGGCAGACGCCGCATGCACGAACGCGAAGGAGAACCTGACCGGCGGCACGATTAGGCTTGGGAGTCTCCTCAATCTGAAGAGGGTGTTTTGCGGTTCTTAGGATGGCGGCTATCAAAGCTTTGGCCCACTAAACGAGTTTGTGCAACCGGATGTGGCGTCAACCACAGGATACCGCCCAAGATTCATCGCACTCAACAACTTCCTTTGTCTTATGTGGAGTTACGTGGGCAGGGAAAACAGCGCGGTCACGCCAACCACTTTTTGGGTTCGCGAACCGCTTGTGCCAGATCGTTTAGAAACATTGCGGCTCGTGCACCGTCGGCGGTGCGGTGATCGGAAGAGAGAGTCAGGGTCATCATCGGACGAACTGCAGGCTTGCCTTCTACGGCGACCACGCGATCGGAGATGCGGCTCACAGCGAGAATCGCCGCTTGGGGCGGAGTGATGATCGCGGTGAACTGGTCCACGTAATACATGCCGAGGTTGCTGATGGTGAAGGTTGCATCGGCGATGTCGGCGGGACGCAGCTTTCCTGCCCGTGCGCGCTCGGCAACGTCGCGGCGCTGCGTGGCAATCTCCGCGAGCGACGCCGTGTGCGCGTTTGGAATAACCGCGGCGACCACGCCGTCGTTCACCGCGATGGCCACGCCCATGTTCACGCGGTCATGAAGACGGATGCCTTCCGGAGTCCAACTTGAATTCAATCGCGGGTGCTTGAGCAACACACGCGCCACCAGCGCCACTAACAGATCCGTATGCGTAATGCGGATGTTGTGCGAGCGCTCGACCTCGCCAACAAGCTTCTCTCGATATTCGTTAAGAGCACTGGCATCGATTTCACGCGTAACGAAGAAGTGAGGAACGGTAGTCCAGCTTTGTGTGGTGCGTTCGGCCATGAGCCGGCCGAGAGTGCTGTGTACCTCAAGGCCATCGGATTTTTTCTCGGTTGTGGCGCCGCCAGAGGCAGAGGCAGCACCCGCAGCCTGGACGTCCGATGCCAGAATCTCGCCGCCCGGGCCAGTACCCCGCAGCGCGCTGATATCCACGCCAAGCTCTTTCGCAAGACGCCGAGCCTTCGGCGAAATTCTCGCGCTCTGCGTCGGAGACGGCTCAGGAACACCGGCAGCAGCCGGAACCGGCGCTGCGGTCTTACTCTGCGATCCAGCCCGCGCCGTGTGCGCGCTAGCGGCAGATTCGTTTTCTGCAGGAGGCTTTTCGCCCGGAGCCACAATCCAAGCGATCGTCCTTCCGACCTGAATATCGGTCCCGACTTGACCGGTAATTCCGGCGAGGATCCCGTCGGCAGGCGCTTCAACCTCCATCACAGCCTTATCGGTTTCGATTTCGAGGAGCGGTTCCCCCTTGGTGACGCGGTCGCCCTCCTGCTTCCGCCAGGCAATGAGCTTACCGGTTTCCTGCGCCATCTCAAGAGCGGGCATCACCACGCTGAAGGCCATAGTGTTTTATTTGGGGAAGGCTTGCACGATGGCCTTCAGTCCGAAACTCCTACCCGCTCAGTCTTCGCGCTGGCTTCGATCATGTCCAGCACGTGAGCGCTGGGCGGAGCTTCAGTCTCGCGAGTAGTCGGCAGCGGTCCATTCACGGTGAAATAATGTGCGCCCGCCACCAGAAGTTCTTCCGCCGGGAAGCGCGTGATCACCTCATGTCCCGTCGGCGTAACCACTATTTCTTCTTCAATGCGCGCCGCACTCCAGCCGTCGGTCGAGGGCCAGAAAGTTTCGAGGGCGAAGACCATGCCGGGTTCAAGCGTCTGCGGATGATCGAGCGAAACCAGACGCGAGATTACGGGCTTCTCCCAAATCGCCAGCCCGATGCCGTGGCCATATTGCAGGGCGAAGGCGGCTTCTTCGTTGGGGAAACCAAACTCCTGCGCCTTAGGCCACACGGCTGCGATTTCCGCGGTGTTGCGTCCGGGACGAATCAACTCGATGGCTGCATCCAGGTAATCGCGGCAGCGTTTATACGCATCCACCATGGCGTGCGAACCGTAGCCGACGGTGAAACAGCGGTAGTAGCAGGTGCGGTATCCCATGTAGGAATGCAGAATGTCGTAATAAACGGGATCGCCCGGGCGCAGCACGCGATCGGAAAACACATGCGGGTGCGGATTGCAGCGCTCGCCGGAAATCGCATTCACGGCTTCCACGTATTCCGAACCGAGATCGTAGAGAACCTTACTCACAAGACCTACCGCTTCGTTCTCGCGCATTCCTGGTTTCATGGCGCGATAGAGTTCGTCATAAGCGGCATCCACCATCATCGCGGAAGTGTTGAGCAGCGAGATTTCATCCTGCGTCTTAATGACGCGCGCGTTGGACATGAGTTCCTGGCCATCGACAACCTTAATGCCTTCGCGTTGCAGGGCAAAAAGTACGGGAAGCTCGATGATGTCGATGCCGACCGGCTCTTTGTGCAGGCCGCGCATTTCGAGCTCGATGCGAATTTTCTTGGCGACGTCTTCGGCGCGTCCATGCTCCGGCGACATGGTGCCGCGCAGCATGGAGATTCCTGGGCGCGAGCGCTCTCCGAGCCATGGGCAATTCAGTTGGTGATGCTTGGCAGCCGAGCCGAAGTCCCACAGGATAGGTTCGTCATTTTGCGGCAGCAACGTGAAGCGGTTAGCCTTGTCCTGCGCCCATGTACCGATGTGCGTCGCGGTCAGGTAACGAACATTATTCATGTCGAAGCAGAGCAGCGCGCCCATTTCAGACTTGGCCAGCAGAGCCTTGGCCTTCGCCAGACGCTCGCGGCGCAAGCGGTCAAAGTCAATTCGGTTTTCCCAATCGACCGCCATCGTTCCATGAGTTTTCAATGCCATAATTCAGCTCCTAAGCTAATAGTTCTTAGCTTGAACCTAATCCATTGCGTGCGCTGTCAAGACGGCTTGCACATCGATTTCGCTGCATCGAACACCGTCTGTTCCGTCGGCACCGTCACATCTTCCAATGGCGGAGAAAACGGGATCGGCACGTGCATCGCGCCCATTCGTTTCACCGGCGCATCCAGATCGTAGAATGCGCCTTCAGCGATGACGGCTGCAAGCTCAGCCGTTACGCCGTAGCGACCATAACCTTCATCCAGCACGATCACGCGCGACGTCTTCTTGGCCGAGTCGATCAAGGTCTTTTCATCGAGCGGCCAGGTTGTGCGAGGATCAACCACTTCTGCGCTGATGCCTTCCTTCTCGAGCATGATCGCGGCGCCCAGCGCGACTTGCACCATGCTGCTGGTCGCGACCAGAGTGATATCGTCGCCGGCCCGTTTCACATCGGCAACGCCGAGAGGAATCGTGTAATCGTCTTCCGGAACAGGGCCCTTGAGCTTGTACATCATCTTATCTTCGAAGAAGACTACGGGATTCTCATCCCGGATCGCCGCTTTCAGCAAACCTTTCGCGTCATAGGGCGTCGAGGGCAAAACCACTTTCAATCCCGGCACGTGACTGAACCACGCGTGCAGAGATTGCGAGTGTTGCGCGGCCGAGCGCCGCGTTGCTCCAAGTGTGGTGCGCATCACCATCGGCACTTTCCAGTGGCCACCCGACATGTAGTGGGCTTTCGCTGCCTGGTTGACCATCTGATCCATGGTCAAAGTGATGAAGTCGCCAAACATAATGTCGACCACGGGACGTAAACCGGTCATCGCTGCGCCTACAGCGACTCCTGTAAAACCAGCTTCGGAGATCGGCGTGTCTACGACCCGCTTCGCGCCAAATTCTTCTACCAGTCCAGAGAGAACTTTGAAGGGTGTACCCGCCTCCGCAACATCTTCGCCGATGATGCAGACGCGCGAGTCGCGGCGCATTTCCTCGGCCAGCGCCTCGCGCACCGCCTGCGCAAATGTAATTTCGCGATCAGGCATAGACGTGCTTCTCCACTTCATCGACGCTCGGATAGGGCGCAGCGATGGCGAACTTCACCGCCGCTTCCATGGTGGCTCGAATCTCATTTCTTATTCCATCCAGGTATGCCGCGTCCGCATAACCACGGTCGATCAACCACTTCGCCAATACAAGAATGGGATCGCGCTCCGTCTTCCATTGCTGTTCTTCCTGTTTGGAGCGGTAGTATTCGCGATTGATATCACCGACGTGATGCCCGCTATAACGATAGGTGTCGCATTGAAGGAATGCGGGTCCGCCGCCGGCGCGGGACCGTTTAACGAGGTGCTCAGCAACTTCGTTGACAGCGCGCACATCCTGTCCGTCCACGCTCGCAGTCTCAATACCGAAAGCGGCGGCGCGGCCCGGGATCGTGCCGGCGGTGGTTTCCGTGTAGTGCGTGTATTCGTTGTATAGATTATTTTCGCAAACGTAGATGACGGGCAGCTTCCACAACTGCGCCAGGTTCATCACTTCGTAGAGCGATCCCTGACCCAGCGCGCCCTCTCCGAAGAAACAGATTGCCACACGATCTGTGCCCAGGTTTTTGGCAGCAAAGGCCGCACCGGTCGCGATACCCACGCTGCCGCCAACGATCGCGTTGGCGCCGAGGTTGCCGGTTGCGGGATCGGCAATGTGCATCGATCCGCCCTTGCCGCGGCAGTAGCCGGCTTCCTTCCCCAACAGCTCGGCAAACATGCGATCTGGCGATGCACCTTTGGCGAGGCAGTGGCCGTGGCCGCGGTGCGTGCTGGTGATGTAGTCGTCAATGCGCACGGCTTCGCAGATTCCGACAGCAACGGCTTCTTCACCGCTGTACAAGTGTGCTAGTCCCGGCATCAGCGCACGCGTGTAGACTTCGTTCACTTGCTCCTCAAACAAGCGAATGCTCACCATCTGGCGGTAGGCATGGAGCCACTTTTCTTTTTCGGTGGATGTTTCGCGCCCCACGTCCGGCTTGGAGGTAGCAGTCGTCATATCTTCTTGCCTCCCTTCGTGACGGGCGTCGTCACTCCCGACATCGCGGCCAGCACGTCGAACATGCAGGCGAAATCGTAGTTCGTCCAACCCATGCCGCGCGCCGCCGTGAGAATCTCATTGCTGACTGCGGTTGAAGGAAGAGGCACATCCAGCTGGCGTCCCAAATCCATGGCAAGGACCATATCCTTCTGCATCATGTTGACGTCGAACCAGGCCTCCTCCGGCTGTTGCAGGACGAACGGCCCGCGGTACTGAATCATGGGCGAAGCCACCGCGCTGTGAGTAAGGACATCGACGGCAGTTTCGCGTGCAATGCCGCTTTTCTCGGCCAGTAAGACGCCTTCAGAAAATGCGAGCATCTGCACCGCAAGACTCAGGTTGATGGCGATCTTCATGGACAGCGCCAGCCCGTTATCGCCAACATGAGTCACTTTTGGTCCGATATCGAGCAACAGTGGTTTCACTTTCTCAAACGTTTCTTGGCGTCCCCCGACCATCACCGAAAGCTTCCCTTCCTGTAGCGTGATCACGCTGCCGGAGACAGGCGAGTCGACCATGTCCGCGCCCTTTTCACGCACTTTCGCCGCCAGCGCGCGGCTCACGCTGGGAGCCACGGTGCTCATGTCGATGAAGGTCTTGCCCGCACTCAGGCCTGCGAGAAGGCCATCCGGGCCCTCGGTGACGGCCTGAATGGCGGCGGAGTTCGTCACCATGGCGAAAGCAAAATCGGAAGAGTTGGCGACCTCACGCGGCGAGTCCGCCCATTTCATCCCTTTTTCAACTAGCCACTGTCCCTTGGCACGCGTGCGGTTGTATCCGGTCACGCTGTGACCCTTGCTGAGCAGCCGGTTGACCATCTGGCTGCCCATGACTCCCAGACCGATGAACCCGAGTTTCGCCATCCGCCCCGAACCTCCGAAGTCTAATGCAACGATTCTCCAACCTAATTTACGAAGTGATTTTGGAACCTGCTGGCGCGTGCTTTCTGTGTGACGAAGAAGACGGGATGCCGGCAGGTGCTTTCGAATCTTCGCGTACCTGCTCGAGATGGGAGCGCATCGCGCCCCGAGCCATCTCGGGATCTCGCCGCTCGACCGCCTCGAGAATGCGCTTGTGATGAATCTGTCCGCGCTGCGGTCCGCCTTCCACATTGAAAATTTTCATGCGCTGCTCGCGCAGCAATCCGACAATGGAGTCGATCAAAGAAAGGATGAGTGGATTCGCGACCGCCTCGGCCAGCGCTAAATGAAAATCGAGATCCGCTTCAATGTAGGCTTCGGGATCTTTCTGCGCGCGGTCCATCACCACCACCGCTTCGCGCATCGCCGTGACGTCTTCTTCCTTGGCTCGTACCGCAGCCAGTGCGGCAATGCCGGGCTCGAGAATCAGGCGGAGCTCCGCGAGATGCGGCGAGCCTTCCTGCTGCCCGATTTTCACCATGAGATCGAAAGATTGGCGCGCAGCTTGCGAAGTTCCGTCGGTGATAAATGTTCCGCGGCCGGAGTAGGCTTCGACCAAGCCTTTTTCCCGAAGCGTTTTTACCGCCTCCCGCACGGCGGTGCGGCTGACTCCAAGACGCTGCGCCAACTCGCGTTCAGCAGGAAGCTGATCGCCCGGCTTCAGGGTTCCGTTGAGAACCGACTCTTCGATTTGCTGCACGATCTGTTCATACAGTCGAGAGGTGCGAACAACTTTGTACACAGGATTGGCTCCCGCACGAACCAGTTTGGGGGAACTGGCGATGGTCCGGCTACTATACCGCAGCTCCAACGGCTGTGGCTGCGATTCTACGGCTTTGGAGGATGTCGCGATCATAAGCGGTTCTTAGGTATGGTGGTATGACCATACACAGTAGCACCGTCCAAGCCAACACGCAAGCCTTTCCAGAATTCCGCTCTTATTTCAAGACAATATGGCGGCAATCGGGCGGAGCTCACCGTGATCAATCAGGCTCATCGGGAGCAGATCGAGGTATCGGCAAAACGAATTTCCTTGACTTCATTCGACGGGCAATGGTATGGCTGTCGGACCAGAATTCGGAGGCTTCGATGAAATTCCGATGCACCGCCATGTCCGCGGGTCAGGTTGCCAGTGTAGCCAGCGGAATGCTCCTCATCGTACTGACGATTTGTACTTTGGGCGTGCCCGGTCTAGCTCAATCGACCACCGGCCGCATCCTGGGCAGCGTTTCCGACCAGAGCGGCGCGGCGGTTACGGGCGCGACCGTCGTCGTCACCAGCGTGGAGCGTGGCACCTCCCGCGCGCTCACCACGGACGAGGCCGGCGCCTACGCTGCCCCCGACCTTGCGCCGGGCACTTACAAGATCCACGTGGAAGCGAGAGGGTTCAAGTCCGCCGAGCGGCCGAATGTGGTCATCGAGGTCGCAACCGACGTCCGCGCTGATTTCGCCCTGCAACCCGGGCAAGTCACGGAAACCGTGGTGGTGCAGGAAGAAGTGCCGCTGGTAAACACCACCTCCGCCACCCTCGGAGGAACGCTGAGCAACCAGGAAATCAATGACCTGCCGCTAAACGGCCGCAACTACGAGAATTTGCTGCAGCTTCGCCCGGGCGTGATGCGCTATCCCGGCGGCGGGTTCTCCACCACGAGCACCGACGGATTGCGCGCCGAAGACAACGCCTACTTCGTCGAAGGCTTATTCAACAGCGAGCCTTTTTCCGGTCAAGGCATCATCAACGGCGCAGGTATCGCGGGAGATTCAGCGACCATTCTGCCGATCGATGCGATTCAGGAATTCAACGTTCAAGAGAATCCTCCGGCCGAGTACGGATGGAAGCCGGGGGCGGTCATTAATGTTGGATTGAAGTCGGGAACGAATACCCTGCATGGAACGGCTTTCGCTTTTGGCCGCGATGGAGTGATGGACGCGCGCAATTATTTCAACGTTGCTCCGGCGGCGAAAACTTCCCGAACCTTGGAACAGTTTGGTGGGAGTTTTGGCGGCTCGATTATCAAAGACAAGCTTTTCTACTTTGGAGCTTATGAAGGCCAGCGCTACGATGTCGGAAACTCTTATAGCGTCACGACTCCATCCATGGTGGCTGTACCGCTTACCGCCGGATCGGCCCCGACCTGTACTTCTCCTGCTCTCGCTTCGGTTGATTGCAGCGCGAGCATTCCCAACGCGATCGCGGATCTTCTCGCAAACGGCTTCACGCCATCAATGATCAGCCACGCCAGCCAGTTGATCTCGGGTTGCACGGTCTCGGCAACTGGCGCCGTAACTTGCAATGGCACGGGATTTCCTATCAATAACACTCCGAGCATTAACGTCGTGCAGGGCCTCCCGAACAATGTAAGCGTCGACAACGCGATTGGAAAAGTGGATTACAACATCAATCAGCGTAACAGCGTCAGCGGCATGTACTTCTTCGGCAATAACACGGGAACAGTAGAGGATTTTCCGGAGTTGCAACAGAAATGGCTGTCCGACATCCACACCCGGGCGCAGGTGGTCGGAGGAAACTGGATTTGGACTCCGAATGCGAACTGGGTGAATGAAGCGCGAGTCGGCTATAACCGCCTCTACCAACCTACCCTCCCGGGTGATTTGAATACTCCGGCGTCAGCATACGGCCTCGATACGGGCGTTAGCGGACCGTTCACCGGAGGATTGCCTCGCATCGGCTTTGCCGGAGCGTTCGTCCCCGGCCTCGGCGGCTTCAAGTGGCCGAAGTTCCAGGGTCCAGACTCGATCACTCAATTCATCGATCACGCTTCCTACACGGTAGGAAAACATTCTTTCAAGTTTGGCGGCGAATTGCACCGGAACGACGTGAATGGCGGCGCTTTCGGAAACGCCCGAGGCAGCATCACTTTCCTGGGCGGCGTGGCATTGCCTGCCTCAACTGCGTTGGAAGATTTTTTCGCCGGCGACCCCTTCAAGGCATCGGTGCAAGTGGGCGATCCCCGTCGACAGATCCACAACTGGGCCTACGGATTATTCGCGCAGGATGATTGGCGCGCCACCAAGAATCTGACACTGAATGCTGGGGTGCGCTATGAATTTAGTTCAGTAATCAAGGAAGCCCACAACCTGCTGGGCAATTTCGACCCCAATTCGCCGACCGGATTGATCCAGGAAGGAATGAACGGCGTCAGTGGTCGTTTACAATCCCGATCATACAAACTTCGCTCCACGCCTCGGCTTCGCCTGGGATATTACCGGCAAAGGAGATACGGTGGTGAGGGGCGGAGTAGGGCTAGTGTACGAAACCATCAACTGGGAATCGTTGCTCGCCTTCAACAACGCCTTTGGCCTTTCCAACGTTCCCACCGGCGGCGTCATCGATGCAGCAGGCGACACTGCGGGCGGCACGATCACGGCTGGCAATGTATCCGTTCCACCGATCCTTCCTCAATGGGATAGCGCCACGCCTCTCTACGGCAGCGCAACCATCAATTGCTTCGCGAGTCCGTGCCCCATCATGAGCGTGAATCGCAACATCACTACTCCTTATGTCTGGAACTGGACATCTGAATGTGCAACACGCTTTTCGCCGAATCTCTCTCTTGAAGTTGCCTACGTGGGCAATCACGGAACGAATCTGACTGGCATTCGGGATATCAACCAGGCCCCGGTGGGATCGGGCTGGACGACCGCTGGCACGGGCGTCGGCTCCCTTACCGCCTGTCTCGCCAGCGCTCCTGTGTACAACAATTGCAACGTCGACTCGGGGAACGAGGCAGCCGCGCAGCCATTCGCGACAAAGTTCCCCTACTTGAGCAATATCTTCAACATGGCAAACGTTTACCGATCGAACTACGACGGTTTGCAGGTCACGTTGAACTCGCGAAACTATCACGGCCTGAGCATGGTGGCCGGCTACACCTTCGCTCACGCTCTCGATGACGTCGGCGCGAACTGGGACTTCGGCTACGGCGCAGGCCTGCCCCAGGACTCTTACAATGTTGGGCGCGAATACGCGAATAGCGACTTCGACATGCGACAGCGCTTCACGTTGTCACTCACTTACGCCATCCCCGGACGCAGCCGGCTTTGGGCAGATGTTGGAAGGGTGGGAACTCAACTCCATCGTGACCCTGCAATCCTCGCAGCCTTGGGGCCCCATCGATCTTGGAACTGACGCTGCAGGCGTCGGTCCGCTTCCCGTCAGCCCTCCGCCAACGAGCCAATTCGTTGGAGCTTTTATGGCAAGCCCTCCGACTTCAAGTCAGGCCCGAATCCGATTCCGTATTTTCCCGGAAGCAACAGCCCGACTAACTCAGCTAACAATGCGCCTGCAAGCGCAGGCTCTGGCCGTAGACGGAGGTTCCCCAGCTGGCCCATCGACCGCGTCGCTCAGCCTGTTTCGGCTGTTATGCCCAGGGCGGCTCGATCATGATCCCGCCGCCGCTCGGTCAGTTCGGCAATATGTCGCGGAACATGTTCCCCGACTCTGGCTTCAGGGACTTCGATCTCTCAGTCGCCAAGAACTGGCACTTCGGTGAACGTCTGCATGCTCAGTTCCGGGCTGAGTTCTTCAACATTTTCAACCATCCAAATTTCGCAAATCCTTACGGCGGTCAGAATGGTTTCGGTTTGAACGACCCCTCCGCACGCCCGTTTGGTTGTGGGTGCGCTACACCGGACGTTGCCGCAGCCAACCTGATGATCGGTTCAGGCGGGAGCCGCTCCGTGCAGCTCGGATTGAAGTTCATCTTTTAGTTGTGGTCAGGTCAGGGATTGGAAGAAGGCCGGACGCAATTCCGTCCGGCCTTCTTTCTTAGACTGCTCGCCAGATCGCGAGCAAGAAGAAAAGGGCCGAGGCATGAAAATAGAAGGTACTGTCTATTCCGCATCTCTCTTGTTTGTGCTGCTCGCATTCATTTCAGTCGGCGCTTTCGGGCAGAAAGAAGAACGCCGCGAACGCACGATCGACGAGGTTAGAGTCGAGGCTATTCACCGCGCCGAAGTCGGCCAGTACCCGCTGATCGGTCTCGATCCCGGTGATGTGAAGGAGGCTTTCGAAAACATCCACACCGCCGACAAAGACGAATGGGCCGCTGGATTCATGCATGTGGCCGATCGTTACTTCAATGAAGCAAAGTCGCTGGAGAAGACGGATCCTACGAAAGCGAATGCGGATTACATCCGGGCATGGCGACTGTATTCGTTTGGCCGCTGGCCGATTCCCGCGTCACCGGGCAAGCAACGCTCGTATGAGAAAGCTCTCGAGGCATTTCTGGCGCACGCACGCTTCATGGATCCGCCGCTCGAGGTTGTGCGCATTCCTTTCGAAGGGAAAGAAATTATCGGCTATCTGCGCCTGCCGAAGAATGCGAGAGGCCCAGTGCCGCTGGTGATTGCAGTGAACGGTCTGGACAGCCGCAAGGAAGATCTGACGGAGAGCTTCAGCGCAATTCTTCCATTTGGAATTGGCTATCTCGCGGTGGATGGCCCGGGAACCGGACAGAATCCGATCAAGGTGAGTGAGACGGCGGATCGCATGTTATCCCGCGTGATTGATTATGCGCAGTCGCGGCCGGAGATCGACAAGAACCGCATCGCCATGCACGGCGTCAGCTGGGGTGCGTATTGGGCGACAAAGATGGCCATTGTCGAAAAGGCCCGGCTGCGTGGCTGCAGTGCGCAATCTCCGCCAGTGGACAAGTTCTTTCAGAAAGATTTTCTGATGAACTCGCTGTTGGGCAATCGCGAATACTTGTTCGACCAGGTGCCGGCGCTGATGAGCATTCTCGAAGGCGTTCACACGCTGGATGAAATGGGCGACTTTCTGCCCAAGCTGTCGCTAGTGCAGGAGGGCTTGTTGGGCAAGCCGATGGCGCCGATGCTTATTCTTGCTGGAGTTCTCGACACACAGGTGCCGATCGATGACGAATACCTGCTGTTGAGCAAAGGCGATGTTCCGAAAGAAGCCTGGATCAATCCTCACGGTGGACACCTTGGCCGGCAAGTGGGAGTGTGGCCCGACCCCCTGATCTTCAAGAAGGTAATTATTCCGTGGCTGGTAAAAACTCTCGAGGCTCCGGCGAATTAACGTGGCTGAACAAGCCCTGTGAAAGAAGACTCCGAGCCAGCCATGTCTACTCTAATCGAAACCTCGCCAACCGAGTCCACTGAGCCGCGGCGTAAGCCGTTCTACTCATCTCTGTGGGTGCAGGTTCTCATCGCTATGGTGATAGCCGTGGTGCTGGGGTATG
The DNA here is from genome assembly GCA_963782835.1 of uncultured Acidobacteriaceae bacterium. Lineage (GTDB taxonomy): Bacteria > Acidobacteriota > Terriglobia > Terriglobales > Acidobacteriaceae > Sulfotelmatobacter. Next base: position 24,099 of record CAWALR010000017.1, read on the forward strand.
TGAGTCCCGTCCGCGCAATCGCGATGAAGCCGTTGGGCGACGCCTTCATTCGCATGATCACCATGATCATCACCGTGCTCATCTTCTGCACGGTGGTCACCGGGATCGCCGGCATGCAGGACTTGAAGAAGGTCGGTCGGGTCGGCGGCAAGGCGCTGCTCTACTTTGAAATCGTTTCTACAATCGCGCTCGTGGTTGGGCTCGTTGTCGGCAACGTAGTTCATCCCGGAAGCGGCTTCAATATCAATGCGGCGTCGCTCGATGCGAAAGCCGTCGCCGACTACGCGGGGCAGGCCAAGGCACAGGGTGTCACGGAATTCCTGATGCACATCATCCCCACCACGGTGACGGATGCATTTGCCAAGGGGGACATCCTGCAGGTGGTATTTGTCTCGATTCTGTTTGGCTTTGGCTTGTCATCGGCGGGGCCGCGAGCGAAACCAATTGTGGCACTGCTGGAGTCGCTGACCCACGTTGTGTTTCGCGTGGTGAACATTCTGATGATCTTCGCGCCGATCGGTGCTTTTGGCGCCATGGCCTTCACCATCGGCAAGTATGGACTCGCCTCGCTGGGGCCACTGGTCAAGTTGATCGCAACGTTTTACTTGACCTCAATTCTGTTCGTGCTCATCGTGCTCGGTGCTATTTGCCGGGTCGCGGGATTCAGCATCGTGAAGTTTCTGCTGCATATAAAGGAAGAAATCCTGCTGGTGCTGGCCACCAGTTCGTCGGAAACCGCGATCCCCACGCTGATGGAGAAACTAGAAAAGCTGGGCTGCTCGCGATCTCTGGTGGGCCTGGTGGTTCCTACTGGATATACGTTCAACACGGACGGCAGCAGTCTTTATATGACGCTGGCGGCGCTGTTCGTAGCCCAGGCTACCAATACGCATTTAACGCTTCTGGAACAGCTCACGATTTTCTCAGTTGCCACGCTCACGTCAAAAGGCGCGAGCGGCGTGCAGGGAGCGTCTTTCATTGCGCTGGTCGCTACTCTGTCAGTAATTCCCACGATCCCGGTGGCCGGAATGGCGCTCATCCTCGGCGTCGACCGCTTCATGAGCATGTTCCGCGGACTGGTAAACATGATCGGGAACGGCGTCGCGACGCTCGTCGTGGCGCTGTGGGAAAACGAATTGGACCGGAAGGCGCTGCAGGGCAAACTCGTCTAGGCATGTCTCCGAACCGCACGAATCGAGCATCTATTAACAGCCTGCTAACAACCTGCGAGGTCTGAATTCAATGGCTGAAAAAATCGCATTGATCACCGGAGCTAACGGCGGCCTCGGCGCGCACGTAACGAAAGCCTTCCTCAGCTCGAGCTTCACGGTTGTCGGAGTATCTCCGAGCATCCGACAATCTGACTTCGACCATCCGAGTTTCGTTGCGCTTCCGGATCAGATCACAAGTCTTGAAGCGGCGAAGAAAGCTGTAGACACCCTGATCGCACGCATAAGAAGGTCGACGTGCTCGCTCATTTAGTCGGCGCCTTCGCGGGCGGGCAGACTATCGCGGAAACGGACGACGCTACCTGGCAACACATGTTCGACGCGAATCTGAACAGCGCCTTTCACGTCCTGCGCGCGGTGATTCCACAAATGCGCAAGGCTGGAGGAGGGCGCATCATCGCGATTGGCAGCCGGGCTGCCGAAAATCCCGGCCCCAAGGTCGGAGCCTACAGTGCATCGAAGGCGGCGCTGGTATCGCTCATCAGAACGGTCGCGCTGGAAAATAAAGACGCTGGCATTACCGCGAACGTAATTCTCCCCGGAACCATGGACACAGCGGCCAACCGAAAAGAGATGCCAGGCGCGGACATTTCCGAATGGGTGCAGCCTGCCTCGGTGGCCAGCTTGATCCTCTGGTTAACAGGGGACGCCGGCAAAGACGTCACTGGAGCCGCGATTCCTGTGTACGGGCGGGGACTTTAGAGATTGGCGTTCCATTTTGGTAACTACAGTAACCACCCTACCTGCACAATTTCTGTTGCACGTTAACATTGCTGCAATGTCGTGCATCTACGATTAAGGCAGGAGGGCGCCCCATGGGTTCGCCACGCGTTTCAAAGTCGCTGCCACTGCAGGTGGCCGCGGTCTGCTTCCGCAGGCGGAACGCGATTGTTGAGTTTCTGCTGGTGAACACCAACGGCGGAAACAAGTGGACCTTCCCCAAAGGATCTCCCGAGGCGCGCCTCTCCCATAGCCAGGCCGCAGAGCGCGAAGCGGCAGAAGAGGCCGGTGCTCTGGGAACCATCGAGCCGCGACACTTTCATCTTTACATCCACTCCAAAGGCGTGTTCTGGCAGCCCGGCGGTGTGCAGGAATTTGTGGTCAAGGCCTTCCTGATGGAAATCCACGAGTTGCGCCGGCCTGACGAACCGATGCGCCATCCCACCTGGTTCCTTCCGGAAGAGGCGCGACGGCGGCTGGCTAAGGGCCGCGAAGTGAAGTACGCGCGCGAAATGGAAGCCGTCATCGATCGCGCACTGGAGCGCATTCAGTTCCACAGCGAATTGTGGGGCGCGTATCCCGGATCGCGCAACGGCCGCGCTGTCGCGCATTCCTGATTCGTAGCTCGCGACTCGGTACTCGGTACTCGTCTTTTGTGAGACGATGATTCCAGCCCATGATTCAGCTTTCTGGCGCCGGAAAACGTTTCGGCCACAAACTTCTTTTCGAAAACACCGACTGGCTCATCACGCCGCGCGACCGCGTCGGCCTGGTCGGCGCCAACGGTACCGGCAAATCCACATTGATGAAGATTCTTGCCGGGTTGGACACGCTCGACTACGGCTCGCTCATCGTCGCCAAAGGAACTACCGCAGGCTATCTGCCGCAGGATGGACTCTCGCTCTCCGGCCGCACCGTTTTTGCAGAATGCATGGCTGTGTTCACCGAACTTCATGCCATGGAGCGAGAACTCGAAACTCTGACTCACCGCATCTCCGAACTCGATCACACGAGTGCGGAGTATGCCGACGTTGCTGACCGTTACCACAGCCTGGAGCACGAATTCCGCACCCGCGATGGCTACTCGATCGAAGCGGACGTGGGACGCGTATTGATGGGGTTGGGTTTTCGTAAAGAAGACTGGGAGCGGCAGACGGATGAGTTTTCCGGTGGCTGGCAGATGCGGCTGGCACTGGCCAAGTTGCTGCTGCAGAAACCAAACTTGCTGCTGCTGGACGAGCCTACCAACCATCTTGACCTCGAAGCCCGCAACTGGCTGGAAGAATATCTCCACGATTATCCGCACGCCTTCGTGCTGATCTCGCACGACCGCTACTTCCTCGATGTGACGGTCAACAAGATTGCGGAGATCTGGAACAAGCGCTTTTGGTTCTATACCGGAAACTACGACAAGTTCCTGACCCAGAAGACGCAGCGCAACGAACAGTTGCAAGCCGCTTACCGCAACCAGCGCGACCGCATCGAGCAACTGGAAGTATTCATCAATCGCTTCCGCTACCAGGCGACGAAGGCCAAGCAAGTGCAGAGCCGAATTAAAGAACTGGACAAAATCGAGCGCATCGAGGTTCCGCCGGAAGAGAAGACGATTCACTTTTCATTCCCGCAGCCCAAACCCAGCGGCCGCATCGTGGTTGAGTTCGAGGGCGTGGCAAAGGTTTACCCGGGAAAGAATTCCGCGGGAGTGAACAGCGGTGAAAAAGAAGTTTTCCGTGATGTGAACTTTCTGATTGAGAAGGGCGACCGCATCGCGTTGGTTGGCGTGAACGGGGCGGGAAAGTCAACCTTGATCAAGTTGCTAGCGGGCACGGAGCTGCCCACGCAAGGAGAATTCCGGCTCGGCCATAACGTGCAGGCCGATTACTTCGCGCAGGATCAATACAAGGAACTCGATCCGGATGCGCGGATGATCGACGATCTCGGCGCGGCATCTCCGCGCTCCACGCAGACGGAACTGCGCAGCCTTCTCGGCTGCTTTCTGTTTTCTGAAGACGACGTGTTCAAGAAGATCGGAGTGCTCTCCGGCGGCGAACGCGGACGCTATGCGTTGCTGCGTCTTCTGTTGCATCCGGCGAATTTCCTGCTGCTTGACGAGCCCACCAATCATCTCGACTTGCGCGCTAAAGATGTCCTGCTCGACGCTCTTATGGATTACTCCGGCACCGTCGTCTTCGTCTCGCACGACCGGTACTTTCATCGACAAACTGGCCACACGAGTTTTCGAAATTGGAGAGGGGAAGGTTGAAGTCTATCCCGGCAATTACGAAGATTATCTCTGGCGGAAACAGGGCGGCAGCGCGAAGCAAGATGAGACCATCCGCCAGCAACTGAAAGCCGTCGAGCCCGTTCCAGAGGCGCCGGCAAACGGCAATCATGCCCCGGTCGACGCCACTCCACCAGCCGCCAAGGCGAAGCGCTTAAATCCCATCAGGCGCAAGAAAATGGAAGATCGCATCCGCGAACTGGAAGCGGAGATCAACCGCGCTGAGGCAGCGATCGCGCAGTGCGAAACGGCGCTGCAGAATTTTGTCAGCGCGGAAGAAAGTCAGAGCCAGTCCGAAGAACTCAACCGGCGCAAAGCCGCTCACGGCGCCTTTCTCACAGAATGGGAAGAGCTCAGCCAATCTCTTCAGGAATCCGACTAGGTCTTTTTCCTGGCTTCTGCCGCGGTCGTACACTCTCTTCCGTAATCTCGGAGGATGACTTACCTCTGTGCGATAGTCAGGATGGCCAAAGGGACACGAACCAGCCGAAGGCCCAAGATTCCCAGACCGCCCGTATGGATCGGCGCCGCCAGGGACGCGCCGCCCGGGATAAAGGAAGGTCGCATGCTCCAGTCCTCAGAGAACTCGTACGGCGTGAGGTCCACCTCACCCGCCTCCAACCCTAACTCTTACAACCCGGTCAAAACCACCACCGCGCCCATCGAGCAAGCCACCATTGGCCGGACGCTTGTCATCAAGGGCGAGATCACCGGCGCCGAAGCGCTTTACATTGACGGCCGGATCGAAGGCAAGATCACGCTCGCGGAGAATCGCGTCACCATCGGCCGCAACGGCAGCGTGCAGGCCGACATCACCGCTCGCGAAGTTGTGGTGATGGGCAAAGTAACCGGCAACATCGAATGCAGCGACCGCGTGGATATTCGTAGTGAAGGCGTGGTCAACGGCAATGTTTCCACCATCCGGATCAGCGTCGAGGACGGCGCGGTGCTGAAGGGTGGTATCCAGGTAAAGAGCGGCGAACAAAAGCAGCAGAATCAGGCGCAACCTCAGGCAAAACCCGCGGAAGCACCGAAGCCCGCGGTCGTCGAACCACAAAAAGCTCTGACAGCCACCGCCGGAGCATAAAGACGGCAGAATCTATTGGCATAGGAAAGGGCACACCAGCGTGTGCCCTTTTTCGTTTGAGTTCATGCCGCGACTGCCAAGGCGCGGCCCCGATCCAGTTTTACTTTGTTTCCTTAGGCTTAAGGTCGAGCGCTGCCGAGTTCATGCAATAGCGCAGCCCGGTCGGCGTGGGACCGTCTTCAAAAACGTGCCCCAGATGCGCGCCACACCGGGCACAGCGAGCCTCGGTGCGCACCATCCCGTAACTGCGGTCTTTGTGCTCTTCGACCTTGCCCTCGCCCGCTGGCTTGAAGAAGCTGGGCCAGCCCGTCCCGGAATCGAACTTCGTCGAGGAATCAAACAACGGCTCCCCGCAGCAAACGCAGTGATAAGTTCCCGCGTCCTTCGTTTTCCAGTACTTACCGGTAAATGCCGGTTCGGTACCCGCCTCGCGGGTCACGTGATATTGCTCAGGAGTGAGCTTTTGTTTCCACTCTGATTCGCTCTTAGCGATCTTTTCTGCCATGTTTGCTCCCAAATCGGTATACCTGCCACAGACTTATCTGGAGATTAGATGTTGAACGGGAGGAAAAGTGGCGACTCCCGGTTTTACACAGGCCGCTTGTGACATCTGACCTTGCCCTCAAGGCAGTCCAGAGACAAATATAGCGAAACGTCTGCGAGTCCCTCAGGCCCGGCCTCCCCTCAGAGGAGCCGGGCCTTTTAACGCTCAGTCCGCCACTTCGTTTCCGATCTGATGATATTCGCCGCGGAAAAAGAGCAATGGTTCGCCTTCGCGCACCACGACGTCCTCCACTTCGGCAATGAAGATCGTGTGGTCGCCGGCGTCTTGCGCCGATTTCAGCCGGCATTCCAGATAGGCCAACGCGCCTCGTAAGACCGGGGTGCCGTGCGCGGTGCGATCGAAGCGCACGCCAGCCTCCCTCTCGGCTTGCTCGTGAGAGCGGTCTGGCCGCGCATAATATTCAGAAATCACGCGCTGGTTCTCCGCCAGGATGTTGACGCCGAAGCGCCTTTTGGCGTGAAGATGGGCATGGGTGCTCGCGCTATGATCCACGCATACCAGCAGCAAGAACGGAGCCAGTGACACCGACGCAAGCGCGTTGGCCGTCATGCCATGGACCTCGCCATCGAGATCCACGGTGATGATCGTCACGCCCGTGGCAAAGGCTCCCATCGCTCTGCGGAATTCGAGTGCACTGAGGCTCATGCTTGACCCGGAGTTTTGATGGCGCGACTGCCTACATTAGCACGGCAGTGGACAGCCGGGGTCAATGAGCGCAATCGCCTGTTTACGACAGTTGGCCTTTGCGGTCCTATAATGTTCCCATGGATGTCGAGTCCCTCAGGGTTGGTGTCGCGCTAGTCCTTGCGAGCGTTATGGGGTTGCCGATGTGCTCTCGCGACCTTATGGCACAAGGTATAACCAACAATGAAGAGGTCAAACCGCAGGTCGTTTTGAACAAGTTGTTTCCACCGGTGTATCCGCCACTCGCACGACAGGCCCTCATTGCCGGAGATGTCCACCTCAAAGTCTCCGTTCATCCGGATGGAAGCATCGGCTCAGTTACACCGATTGATGGACCACCGTTGTCGGTGCAGGCAGCTTTAGATAGCGCGAAACAGTCACAATTCGAGTGCAAAGGGTGTGGTGAGTTGGATGTGAGTCGTACTTTTACTTACTCCTTCAAACCGTCACGAGACGTGGACCCCGACCCATGTTGTTGTTCGGAGAAACCCGGTTCAACAGCCTACAAAGCTCCTACGTCCCAAGTGTCTCAGTCGGAGGACCACATCCTGGTGTCGGGTCCACTCACGTGCGTCTGCCCAGACGCCTGCACCTTGGCTTGGGCACAAGAACACTCAAGATATCGTTCTGCCGAGTGTCTATACCTTTGGAAATGCGGACGCCGAAAGATCGCCATTCAGTAACGAGCTTGTAACTGTTGAAACTTCGCGATAGCACTCATTTGCCCGCGCCCGAGCGGGAGGTCAGTGTTCAGCCGACGAGCAAGTTTCTATTGACGGTCAGTGGCCGCTGACCGCTGTTGTATGATTCAGTGCATCAACAAGCTTGCGGAATCCAGGATGGCCACTCAGATCGCTATCAGGACGGCTTTTCCAGAACAGGGTTTATCGTGTGCGGCAGATTTGGACAACCTGCACCCCGGCCAGCCCATCTCCCGCGAACTTGCCGTGAGCCTGATCCGCTGCAGTGACGACGACCTCCCGGACCTGCTCGCCGCCGCCCGCGCCGCCAAAGAAAACTTCAAACCTGGCGTGATCACCTATTCCCGGAAAGTTTTTCTTCCGCTGACGAATCTCTGTCGCGACTACTGCGGATACTGCACCTTCCGCCGTGATGCTGGCGAGCCTGGCGCGCATACGATGACCCCGGAGGAAGTTCTCGCCGTTGCCCGCGCCGGAGAAAAACTCGGATGCACCGAAGCTCTTTTTAGCCTGGGCGATAAGCCGGAGTTGATCTTCCCCGAGATGCGTGACACGCTGCGCCATTTGGGCTACAAGTCCACGCTGCATTATCTCGAAGCCATGTGTGAACTCGTGCTGCGCGAGACCAGTTTGCTGCCTCATCCCAATCCCGGCCTGCTGAGCGCCAAATGGATCGCCCGTCTGGCCGCGGTCTCGCCCAGCATGGGCCTCATGCTCGAAACCACAAACAGTGCGCTCCTGGCGCCCGGTGCAGCCCACGACAATGCTCCCGACAAAGTTCCAGCCAAACGTTTGCGGACCATCGAAGAGGCCGGTAAGCAGCGGGTTCCGTTTACTACGGGCCTGTTGATCGGCATCGGTGAATCGCCTGAAGACCGCGTCGAGACAGTGCTCGCAATCCGGGATCTGCATGAGCGCTACGGCCACATTCAGGAAGTCATCGTCCAGAACTTCCGTGCCAAGCCAAACATTCCAATGGCCAAAGTACCCGAGCCCAGCCAGGGCGAGATGCTGCGCACCGTGGCAGTAACTCGATTGTTAATGCCCAACGTCAATATTCAAGCGCCTCCCAACCTGAATGCGCCGTATTATGAGGAGTTGCTGGACGCTGGCATCAACGACTGGGGAGGAATTTCGCCGCTGACGCCCGACTACATCAATCCCGAGAAGCCTTGGCCTCATCTGGAGCAACTGCGCCTGTGCACCGAGAGCAAGGGATTTCAGTTGCGCCAGCGTTTGCCCGTGTATCCCGAGTTCCTACCAACCGTCGTGTCGAGACCGGGATTGGTTGCCCAAAAACTTGAAGCCGCCCGCGACCGGGAAGGCCTGTCTAAAGAAACGAGGGCCGCATGATCTGTGTACTCACCGGCGGCACGGGAGGCGCCAAGTTCGTCGACGGTCTGCGCCAGGTGATCCCGCCGGAAGAAATCACGTTGATCGTTAACACCGGCGATGACTTGCTGTGGTGGGGACTGTACGTTTCGCCCGATATCGATTCCATCACTTATGTGCTCTCTGGCTTGCTGAGCCGCGAACGGGGCTGGGGCGTGAAGGGCGATACTTTTCTTTGCCTGCAAGCCATGGGACAACTCGGCGAACCCACGTGGTTCCACACCGGCGACCGCGACCTCGCCGTTCACCTGCTGCGCTCCCGGCTCTTGGCCGAAGGTAAAACGCTCTCCGAGGCCACAACCACGATCTGCGACAAGCTTGGCGTCAAAGCTCACATTTTGCCGATGAGCGATTCGCGCGTCGAGACTCGTGTGGATACGCCCTCAGGCGAGCTTAGTTTCGAAGAATATTTCGTGCAGCGCTGGTATCAGGATCCCGTGAAATCTGTACGTTTTGCCGGTGCCTCCGACGCTGAGCCCGCGCCGGGAGTCATCGAGGCCATTACTTCCGCCGACGCCGTTCTGATCGCTCCCAGCAATCCGATTACGAGCATCGGGCCGATTCTGGCCGTACCGGGAGTCCGCGATGCGCTGGTTCGCGCCCGTGGCAAAGTTGCGGCCGTGAGCCCAATTGTGGGTAACGCGCCGGTTGCCGGACCGGCAGGCATTCTGATGACCGCGCAAGGACTGCCTTGTTCGATCGCAGGAATCGCCAAGGCATACGAAGATTTTCTCGATCTCCTCATTTGCGACACGCGCGATGCCCGTGCGGCGGAAACTCTTCGCGGAAATGGATTGCGGGTACAGTGCACACAATCCGTTATGCGCAATGCCGAAGATAAAATCGCGCTCGCGAGAGCCGTGCTCTCCCACACGATAAGCGGACTGCTTGCCGACAAACCCGTTTCTGGCGAGGCGGCAGCGCGTGCCGGCTCCGAGCAGCCGTGATCCTGATCCCGGTAAAGAATCTATCGGCTGCCAAGCAGCGGCTTGCGGCCGTGCTAGATCAGCCAGCGCGAACCGGATTGGCTCAGGCGATGTTGCATGATGTTGTGGAAGCACTCGCCGCTTGGCCCGCGCGGCCAGACTGCGCGCTGGTGACCAGCGATCCGTTCGCCCTCGAATTGGCGCGAAGTTATGATTTCGAAATTATTCCTGACCTCTCGAATCCAGGCGAAACCGGGGCCATAGAAATGGCCACGCAGCTTTGCGTAGCGCGCGGCGTCGACAGCGCGCTCGTCATCCCGGCAGACATTCCGTTGATTCAGGCGAGCGAGATCGAGCAGATTTTTGCGAATGCTCCCGCCGAAGGCTCGGTGCTGGCGCCCGCAGCTGATGGACGTGGAACCAACGCTGCCTTTCGCCGACCCGCGAATCTGTTTCCTCTCCGCTTCGGAAACGACAGCTTCAAGCCTCATCTCGCCGCGGCCAAGGCCACCGGCAAGACTTGTATTGTGCTGCAACTCCCGGGCATCGCGGTTGATGTCGACAATCCAGCGGACTTGCAGCAACTTCTCGCGCATCCCGGCGAAACCCACACGCAAGAACTGCTTCGCCGTTGGGGACTCGACCGCAGTCCGGCTACAGGAACAGAGGGGCTGTGAGCAGTGCTCGTCGTCCAGCCCGCAAACCGGCCACCATGCACCGGAAAAAACGCAGCTCGAACCCAACCTATACCGAACTCTGTCTAATCCCGATTGTTCTAACTGAGGAGATCAAAGCTGGCGATGCGCTCGCGGAGGAATTGCTGCGAGCCCTGAACCGGCAGAGGATTGTATTCGAGCCGGGTGACATTCTCGTGGTCAAACATAAAATCGTTTCCAAGTCGGAGGGGTGCGTCGTCGACCTGGCGACGATCAAACCGTCTGCCGAATCCGTTGCGTGGGCCAAGAAATACAGCCTCGACGCCCGCGTCATCGAGCTTGCTCTGCGTGGAAGCCGCACCGTCATTCGGCGTAAGAACGGCGTGCTGATCACCGAGACGCATCACGGGTTCATCTGCGCGAACTGCGGCGTCGATGTCTCCAACGTCGATGGCGGACGTCACGCTGTACTCCTGCCCGGCGATCCCGACCGGTCCGCCCGCGAACTTCATCGCGCGTTGAAGAAGTGCGCCAAACTTTCCATTCCGGTTTTGATCACGGATTCATTCGGACGTCCCTGGCGAGAAGGGCTCGTCGACGTCTGCATTGGCATCGCCGGGATGAAGGCTCTGCGCGATGATCGGGGACTCCGTGATCCTCATGGATACACACTGCACGCCAGCCTGGAAGCGGTCGCCGACGAACTTGCAGCCGCCGCTGGGCTCGTTTGTGGCAAGCTCAACCGAACTCCAGCCTGCATCATTCGAGGCTATTCGTACGAAAAAGCCCGCGGGTGCGTGAGAGACCTGCTTCGCCCCGCAGCCAACGACTTATTCCGCTAGGCCCTCGCCAAAAGGGAGTCTCTGGTAGTAATTTGGAATACCAGCACATTTGGAGGCACTCGTGGCCCGCCGACTTTCGCTCGTGGAACTGGAAAATTTTCCTGCACTCGATTGGTCTGACATTGCTTCTCAAGTCGCGCCGGGTATTCGCTCTACGCTGGAGAAGATTCTCGAGAGTCAAAACGGCGATGCCATCGCGCGGGAAGACGCTTACGAACTGGCTCGGGCCGAAGGCGACGATCTGCTTGGCATGCTTGCGGTAGCCAACTTGCTCCGGGCCGAACTCTCCGGCAATATCGTCACGTACGTCGTGAATCGTAATATTAATTTCACCAACATTTGTTTTGTCGGATGCAAGTTCTGCGCCTTCAGCCGCGGCCCGCGCGAGTCTGACACGTACTTCTTGAGCCCGGAGGAAGTCGCGCTAAAGGCCATTGAGGCCTCACAACTCGGCGCCACGGAAGTCTGCATACAGGGCGGCCTGCCGCACGGTCTGCCTCCGTTTTACTATCGTGACATTCTGCGTGCGGTGAAGAACGCAATCCCAGGAATGCACATCCACGCCTTCTCGCCGATGGAAATTATCTATGGCGTCGAACTCACGGGCATGCCGCTGGCCGACTATCTCTCAATGTTGCGCGATAACGGCCTGGGCACGCTCCCCGGCACCGCCGCCGAAATTCTCGATGACGAGATCCGCCATATTCTGTCAGCCAACAAGCTCACCACCGCTCAATGGATCGAGGTCATTCGCACTGCTCACCGCCGCGGCATCCGATCCACTTCGACGATGATGTACGGACATACGGAAACGCCCGAGCACTGGGTGCACCAGATGCTCTTGCTGCGCGACATTCAACGGGAGACTGGCGGCTTTACCGAATTCGTTCCGCTAGGATTTGTTCACCAGAACACTTTGCTGTTTCATCAGGGCCTGGCACGCAGCGGGCCCACACTGGCCGAGCATCTGAAAGTTCACGCTCTCGCACGATTGTTGCTCGCCGGCTCCATCAACAATATCCAGGTTTCGTGGGTGAAGTTGAACCGCCGTCTTTCGCAGCTATGCCTGCATGCGGGAGCGAGCGATTACGGCGGCACGCTGATGGAAGAAAATATTTCGCGCGAAGCTGGAGCCACTGCCGGCCAATACACCAGCCCGGAAAACTTTCAGTCGCTCATTCTGGAGACCGGACGCATTCCAGCCGAGCGCAACACGACGTACACGCGCATCAACATCAAGCTCCCTTTGGAAGAGTTCACCGCGCAAGAAATGCTGGAGCCGGAATTTGCATGAGTGAAGCCGCGCGACCCATCGCCATCCTGGGCGGAACGGGCCCCGCAGGCACGGGCCTCGCCCTGCGGTGGGCGCGCGCCGGGGAAACAATCCTCATCGGATCTCGCGACGCTCACCGTGCACAGGAAGCAGCCGACAAAATCAAACAGAAAGCTGGAAGCCAGGCAAGAGTCTCGGGCATGGAGAATAGCGCCGCTTGTGCGGCTGCGGAGATTCTTATCCTGACCGTACCGTTTGAAGGCCAAGCCGCGCTGCTCAAACAACTCAAGCCGGCGATCCGCCCCGGCAGCATTTTGATCGATGCCACCGTCGCGCTTGCCGCATCAGTCGGCGGACGCGCTTCACGCACGCTCAGCGTCTGGCAAGGATCAGCCGCCCAACAAGCCGCCGAGCTCGTACCTAAAGGAGTCAGCGTAGCCGCCGCGTTCCACAATCTTTCGGCAGATATGCTCAACGGAGACGAGCCGATCGACTGCGACGTCATCGTGTGCAGCGACGATCCGAACGCGCTCCAACTCACGCGCTCGCTCGCAGCCAGGATTCCCGGCGTGCGTGCTCTTGACGGCGGCAAACTGGAGAACGCACGAATCCTCGAGCAGATCACCGCATTGCTCATCGGCTTGAACATCCGCCACAAAGGCCACGGCGGCATCCGCATCACCGGTCTGCCGCCGCAAGCCTACGGGTAGCTCACCCGATCAGAGCTTAGAACCCATATTTCAACGAGAACTGAATCAGCCGCGGCGTTCCCACGGTTGAGGTGATCGGCGCCGATCCGCCGGCAGATGAGACTGCCGCCAAGGCTGGAATCTGGAATGACGGATGATTGAACAGGTTAAAGAAATCGGCGCGGAATCGCACGTTCTGTCGTTCGCCGAGCTTGAACGTCTTATCCAGCGTGAAATCCACATTCTTCTGCGGCGGGCCAATGATGCAGTTGCGCGGCGTGTCGCCGTAGACCGTCGCGTCACTTGGCGAGCCGTTGGAAAGCGTTGGGGCCAATGGATCGGGTGTGTACGCCGCAGGATTCACCCAGTTGGCTAAACGCGCTTCCGGGCTGCCGTGGCTGGGCGCATTAGCGCAGCCGAAGCCCGGAGTGAACGTCGCGGTGGACGAGGGTGTGCTCGCCAGCGCGTAAGCCGTGCCGCCGGCAGGGTCGTAAACCGTGATCGGGGCTCCCGTTTGCAGGACGATTACGCCGCTAGCCTCCCAGCCACCGAGCGCCGCTTTTGTGCCCCCACTCGAGTTGGCGAAGAAGGGCAACTGATAAACCGCACTGGTCACGAAGCGCTGCCGCCGGTCGAAGTCAGAAAGGCCGCGGGAAGCGCGAGCGTCGTTTTGATCGTTCACCCGTGTCAGGAAGGCCACGGAAGCCGTAGAAACATCATCAATGGACTTCGCCCAGGTGTAGGCGCTCTGGAAATAAACCCCGTGGCCGAAGTGGTGGGCCAAAGTGGCCTGCAGCGCACTGTAATGCGAATCGGAGTTGGGCGCGAAGTCCTCGAAGTCTCCGGGAGCGATACCGATGTAAGGGGCGCGGAGAGAAGCATTCTCCGTGGTGGTATCGGTGATCGTGCAGGAAAACCCCTGGGCTTGTATATTGGCGCAGCCTTGTCCGGGAACGACAACCGGATTCTGCGCGCTGGCCAGCGTGGCCTCATCGGGATCGTAGGTCGAGCGCAAGCGGCTGCCTTTTGTGCCGACATAGCCGAGTTCCACAAACCAGTCCCGCCCCAGCTCACGCTGAATGGTGAAGTTCCACTGCTGCGTGGTTCCCACCACCCAGTGCAGCGGCACTGCGAGTTGAATCAGGCCGTTTACGTTGCCGCTGAAAGTCCCGCCGCAGGCCGTACCCACACCGGGCAATTGATTCCCCAATTTGCAGGGAGTACCCGCGGTGGTGTTCACGCTCTGCAAAATCGCGGCAGTGGGCACATAAGTTTGGGTTGGATTGGCCCCCAGCGCGGGGACACCGTTGGGAAAGGCAGCACTCGAGGCAAACAAGTTCGTCAGGCTGTGTGCCCCGGGAAGGAACCCTACAAGGAAAGGATAGGTCGGAGGAACGATGGCGAGGTTGTCGACGGCGCCGAGGTCTTCGCGGACGCTGTAAATCCCATAGCCGCCGCGAATCGACGTGGTGTGATGTCCGCCAACGTCATAGGCAAAACCGATACGCGGCTCCCAGACGGTCGCGTACTCGTTGTTGAGACCGGCGGGATTCAGCGTTCCGGTGATTCCGGAAAGGCCGAACTTACTGATGCACTTTGGGTAGATATAAGGCTGCCCGGTCGATATCGCCAGGCTGGGATCGGTGTTGCCTGTGTGGCAAAGCGTGTCGTAAGGCGCGCCGAGAAATTCGTTGCGGAAACCGAGGTTAAGAGTGAGCGTCTTGCTGGCGCGATAATCGTCCTGCGCGAACCAGGCGTAGCCAGGAATCCGGTAATCATGATTGCCCAGACCGCCTCCGCCCTCCCCCAGGAGCGGGGCTCCAGCCAGAAAACTCTGAAAGTCCGATCCAAATCCACTCGCACCGGAAACGAAAAATATTAGCCCATTATCGGCAATCGGCAGGCTGCGGCGCATGGCCACGCGGTCGATCTCCCCGCCGAAGCGCAATTGGTGCGGGCCGTGCGTCCAGCTCACGGTGTCGACCCAGGTGTAGTTGTCGGACAGTGCGGATTGCAGCTGGGTGGGATAGGCGCCAAAACCGAAGGTGTCAAACTGAAGCCGGTAAATATTGGGATCGCCGGATTGTCCGTTTACGCCGACGGCCGTCGGCAGGTTGATGCCAACCTGCGCATTGGTCACGGGCGGCTGGTTGTTCAGCCGGTCACTGATAATGTTGACTCCGAAGCGGAATTCGTTGATCAGGGTATTGGTGAAAATGTGGGTTTCGGTGACGCTGCCGAACCGGCTGTGCAGGGGAATATCCAACGGGAAGTTCAGGTTGTTCGTGCCCGGCTGCCCGCCAGTTTGAATGCCGTAGGAATCGGCTCCGAAAGGCTGAAAGGTAGTGGAGTTGGACCAGAAGAAGCGCTCAGAAAAGCGATCCTTGCCGGCGCGAAATTCACGATCCCAGTTCGCGGTGAACTGGTTGTCGCTGAATTTGCCGGGCTGCGTGACCAGGAAGGGCACGTCGGTACCGCACGGTGTGCTCGTCGGCGCATTGGTGGGAAGCGGAAATAGGTAACCTCCAGCTCCCGCTCCGAACTGATTGCTCTTGAAGGCGAGCAGGTTGAACGCGACGGGATCGACGGTCGTGGTAACTCCACAATCCGTCGCCATCGCGCTGGCCGATTGGCGATCGACCAGGGGAACGTAGGGAATGCTGGTGTTAATGTAAGTCCCCGGCGAATCCCCGCTGCGCTGCCGCGTACCCTGCAGGTTGAAATAGAAGAAGCCAAGCTTGGCTGCGGGCCCGATCGGGCCGCCGATGTCGCCTCCGAAAATATTTTGCTTAACGACTACCTTACCTAGAAAGTAATCGTTCGCATCCAGCGCCGTATTGCGGAAATATTCCCACAGATCTCCGTGGTAGTGATTGGTTCCGCTCTTGAGGGAGGCATTAATATTGCCGCCTCCATTACGCCCCTGAGTAGCGTCGTAAAGACTGGTGCTGACTTTGAATTCCTGGATCGCATCCGGACTGGGCAGCGGCGTGTAAGTCAATTCGCCGAAGGCATAGTCCGCCACGGTGATGCCGTCGATCAAGTAATTGTTATTGTCCTCTCTGCCGCCGTTAACGTGCATATAAACCTGGCCGCGGCCCAGCTGCGCGGCGCCATTCAGGTCAGAAGAAGCGCCCGCAGAGAGTGTCAGCAATTGCTGAAAGTTTCGCGTCGCCAGGGGAAGATCCGTAATTGTCTGGGCTCCCAGCGATTGACCAGTCGTTGCGTCCGTAGTATCCACCTGTTCCACCTGGGATTGGACTTCCACCACGGCCGACACCACGCCCACTTTCATGATCGCCGTCATGCGCGTCGTTTCCGTGATGCGCACCACGATGCCGGCAAACTTAGTGTCAGGAAAACCCGCCACCTTCACTTCCACCGTATAAGTGCCCACAGGCAAAAGCGTAGCCACGAATGAGCCGGACGCATCGGTGGTTATCTGACGCACCACCTCCCCGGTGGCCTCGCTCGTTACGCTGACCTTAGCGTTCGCAATGATGGCGCCCGTTGCGTCTTGCACCACGCCACCGATGGCGCCCGTGGCTCCTCCTTGCGCAAACATCGTCCCAGTGAGAACCGCCATGAAAAGACCCGATGCCATCATCTTCCGAAATGAACTCATCTTGTCCTCCAGTTGAACGATTGTCTGTGGCTCACTCGCCCGAACGAAATGGCGGACCGACGGGCGGCACGACTACGCCAAGAGATAGTACGCGGATATATCACGATTCTCGGCGGTTGTTCAAGGAATATACGCGTGGGCTGCAGAGCCCGTCGGTAGGAATGCGGCAGATGAAAATTTTGAATGGATGAACTTAATCTTCGACGGCCTGCGCGGTCATCTCTGACGGCTCACCGCCAGCAATCGCCTGAGCTACAATCAAGCGCCGCGCTTCCACGCGAATCTTCGGGAGTTGCCACCAGAACCAGCATGCGCCCGCTATCGACGCCGTACCTCCGATCGCCACGGTAACCTGGGCTCCTAAGCGGTCGGCCAGGGCACCGCCAAACAGCGCGCCAATCGGAGCCATTCCCATGAACATCATGGAATACACGGCCATCACCCGCCCGCGCAGCGCGTCTGGGACCATTACCTGGATCAGCGTGTTCGAACAAGCCATCTGCAGCATCATTGCGTAGCCCACGGGCAACAGCAGGATCACGGAAATCCAGAAGCTGTGCGACAGCGAAAACACGACCAGACTTAATCCAAAGCCTGCGCAGCACAGCGCCACCAAACGGCCCAAACCCTTCACCCCTTCGCGAAACGCGAGCGTAAGCGCTCCCAACAGGGCTCCCACTCCGGTTGCGCCCATGAGGATGCCCAATCCTCGCGCGCCGCCGTGCAAAATCTTGTCGGCAAAAATCGGCATCAACACCACATATGGCATCCCCACCAGACTCACCAGACCGAGCAGCATCAGGAGTGCCCGAATCGGCGCAGTGCGGTTCACAAAACGGAATCCTTCCATCATGTGTTCCAGCGGCGATGCCATCGAGGCCCTACTGGGGCTCTGAACCTTCATCAGCAGCAATCCAACGATGACCGCGATGTAGCTCACGGCGTTGGCGAAAAAGCACCAGCCTTCGCCGATCTTCGCCACTAAAATCCCCGCAATTGCCGGACCGATGACGCGTGCGCCATTGAACATGGAAGAGTTCAGGGCGATGGCATTCATCAGGTCGTCCTTGCCCACCATATCCACAAGAAACGATTGTCGCCCAGGAATGTCGAAGGCATTCACCACGCCCAGCAGACTCGCCAGCACAAATATTTGCCAGACCTGAATCCGGTGCAGCAGGGTAAGCGCGGCCAGCACGAAGGCCAGCAGCATCGACGCCACTTGAGTTCCAATGACAATGTGGCGCCGGTTCAAGCGATCGGCCGTGATCCCGCCTATCGGCGCGAACAAGAACACCGGAATCTGGCTGGCGAATCCTACCGACCCCAGCAGCAATGCTGAGCCCGTCAAGCGATAGACCAGCCACGACTGCGCGACACTCTGCATCCACGTGCCGATGAGCGAGATAAGTTGCCCACTGAAGAACAGCTGGAAATTGCGATGACGCAGGGCACGAAGGGCGACTTGCCACCGCGAGCCTCGCGCGGCCGCCACCTCGCCCGCGCTTCCGGCAGGGATCGTTTCGGTTGGGTTCCTTGACTCAGACACTTTGCTTTTCTTTGGATGACGAAATGCCACCCTTTAGACCAAATATAACTTGAATACCGTTTCGGGTTCTTTGATCGACGGAATACGACCACAGTGCAATGTTTCCTTGCAGCCCATCCCGATGTCACTTTGGACTACTTCGATTGTCCTAGCGGTCGCTCGTTTTTGACTTCCCAGAGCGTCCGGACTGCGCTACAGTGGCACTTGCTTTCTTCTCGCCGATTCCCTAAGGAAGGCAGACGGCCATGACGAATCCCCCGGTTGGTGTTGAACGCCGTATTGGACAACGTTTCGCGTTTAACCTTCCAGTCTCGTTGCTTGACATCGCAACTTCCGCGGAAGGCTTGGGATTCACTCAGGATCTCAGCTCCCGTGGAGCGTTTTTGTTCACCGACATGGCGCTGAGCGAAGGTGCCGAAGTGCAACTCACATTAAGGATGCCCAGCGAAATCACGCTCGGCGAAAATATGCGGGTTCGCTGCCGGGGAAGCGTTCTGCGCATCGTCAAGCGCTCGGATAAAAACTGGAAAGCCACGCTGGGCGAGATCAAATCGGCAGAAACCAAGATCGGAGTAGCAGTCTGCTTGAAGGGCTATGAGTATCTTCCTGAAGTGGAAGACAATTCAGCCGATTTCCGGCGGATTTCAGCCCTGCACAGTCCAGTTGAGCCAGAACGGAACGCCGCATCGGCCCCGCCCAGTCCACGGGACGCGACCCATGAGGTGCTGCCGTGATTCAAGCGAAAAAAAGGAGCGAAACAGCTATTCCGCTCACTACGACAAAAATACTTTAGTTCTTTGCACGCGTTTCAGTTCTTTTCAATCCTCCCGCCTTGGCTTAGAATAGTCGGCACGAGTGCGGATTGGGTTTGGGGAGTCAGTAATCCAGCTGTGCGCCTGTCGTGTTTTCTTCTGCGTTGCGGATCGCTGCCTTTCCATCTCTGCGCATTCTTGGGCAGACACTTTCGGCTAGTTACCTAGGTCACTTGGCGAAGAGTACTTTCTCTTTCTAACATGCAGACACCAAGAGAAATCAGCGAGAACCGCGCCATGCATGGGATCGCCGTAGCGCTCCTGACCGAAGACCGCGAACATTTATCGGAACTGCAGCGCAGGGTGGAGTCTACGAGTCTGGCGCGGGCCGTGTTTAGTAATGTCGGCTTCCCTACCGGCCCGACGGATCCCGTCCTCCGCCAGATTCAGGATTTGCGCGTCGAGGTCGTGGTCGTGGATATTTCCGCGGAGAACCCTCAACCTGCCATCCGCGCGATTGAGCTTCTGCAAGCCAATACCCTCCAACTGGCGATTTTTGCAAACGGCAGCATGAAGCAGCCCACAACGATTGTGGCCAGCATGCGCGCTGGGGCCGGCGAATACCTGGACGACAGCGCTGGCGCCGAAGCCCTTCTCGAAGCTCTGACGCGTTTCAGTTCCAATCGCACCCGCACGCGCGGCGGCGCGGGCCGGGCTCGCATCTTCACATTTCTCAGTGCCAAGGGCGGTGCGGGAGCCACCACAGCTGCGGTCAATACCGCGGTAGCGCTGCAACAGGCTTATGGTGATGTGGTTCTGGTGGATTTTGCTCCCGTCGGTAATGCCCAACTTCATCTCAATTTGCGCCCCAGCTTCGGAGTGCCCGACGCTTTGGAAAACCTGCATCGCCTCGACGCTTCCCTGCTCGAGGGGCTGATGACCACTGGCAAAGATGGCTTGCATCTTCTCGCTGGCCCACAGCAGCCCTATCCTTCCGTGCCCACTCCGGCGGAATTGGCCCGGCTCTTCGACCTGCTGGCAAATCACTATCGCTACGTGGTCGTCGATGCTTCGAGCCGCCTCGATTCCACTACGCGCCTGCTCTCCGATCTTTCGAATGCCGTGCTGATGGTCGCGCAAACGGATGTAGTGTCTTTGTGGAGCGCGGGCCGGATCCACGCTTTCCTCGAGGAAGGCGCGGGCCGCAACCGGCTGCGCATTGTTCTCAACCGCCACAAGAAAATTCCGGGCTTTACCGACGAAGACGTCGAACATTCCACTCGTTGCAAGGTTCTGTGGAAGATTCCCAACGCGTATCAGGCGATCTCACCGGCCATTGATCACGGCACTCCGGTGGTGCTGCAGGAAAGTCAGGAAGTCAGCCGCTCGTTCCGGGCCCTGGCCGCGGCTTTGGCCGATGCTTCTCCCACCGCTGAAGGCGGATTGGATCTGGTTTACGCGCAGGAAAAAACGGACAGCAACAAGAAGAAATCTCCAGGGCGGCTTATGATCTCACCTGCTCGCGCCGGCCAGTAGCGCTTTCCAGTACCGGGTTGCTAGTGCCGGGCTCCGAGGAAATAAGATATCCAAGCTGCTTCACTCGGTACTAGTTTCTTGCGGACGGCACCGGCGAGGCTTCCGCTGGAAACATCCTGAATACGACGTCGTGCGAATGCGCCGTAATTTTCTTTTGCGCATCGCTGGTATTGTCCGTGAGCGTTCCCTTTAAAATGTAGTAGGCCTCGTCTCCGGGATTCTTGCCTTCACCTCGTTCCACGGTGCCATTGAACTCGAACCACACCGCGTGCACTGTTTCGGTGGTGAACATCAGCGAAGTACCGTCCAGCTTGGCGCTGCGGAAATATTGATCGAGAAACGCGCCCTTGTCGCTTTCTCCTTCGCCGTAGCGGGAAACAAATCCCGTAACTCGTCCTTCATCTTCCACGGTGATTTGAACAAACTCTCCGTCCTTGCGAAAGCTGTACATCCCGGAATATTCATGTCCTTTCGAGGGTTGCTGCGCGGGAGTTGTTTGGGCCTTTTCCGGAGAGGTGGGTTTGGAGTCCTGCGCCGACGCCGAGGCCCCTGCGATCGCGAAAAAAACTACGACCGCGAAAACGGTGCGGGCATTGGTCATGGGAAATCTCCTACTTCCATCCATCGTACTACCTTCGCCGCAATACCGGCCTCGTGCCCTTTCCACTATTCCGAATTCCGAGCGAAGTCCACCCGCCGAGCCCTGATTCATCTAAGATAGAACGATGTGCCCAACGCCGGGACAAGTGCTGGAAGAGGTGGAATCACCGGCTCCAGAGTTGCGCCTGCTGATAATTACCGACCCCTGGCCTCGCGTTTTTGTTCAGAATCTTCTCGGCCTGTTTGAGCGCAAGGCGACTGGGCTGGATCTCGAGTCTGCCCCTGCGGATTTCTGGCCCGATGTTTTCGTCGACCGACGTCTTCCGTGGGGACGATTCTTCCAGTCAGGCGGATACCACATTCTCGCGCTGATGCTGATCTGGGCAGGCGCACGATTTCTGGCCCTCCAACCCCGTGCAACGCTGCAACCCACGTTCACCCATGCCGACGTCATCTACTACACGCCGTCGGAGTATCTGCCTCCGCTGGACACGCGCCAGCCGACATCGGAGCATGCGCAGAAAGCCGATCCGGAGTTATCTGCACAACCCATCATCTCCGTGCCGCCGGAAGCCGACAACCATTCGCAGACCATCGTCACCGCTCCCAACATTCGCTTGCAGCACGACGTGCCTTTACCCAACACCGTGGCGTGGTCGAACACGCCAAAGATGCCGATTGCGCCGGCTCCTCTGGTGCCAGCATCGGAGATTTCACGGCTTGCGCCGGAGATGGAGCGCTCGGTGATCGCGCCACCACCGGTTTTTCAAGACAACGCGTCGCAAAAAACTTTGCAAGCTCCCGAGGCCGCTGTAATCGCACCGCCGCCCAGTCTAGAAGCCACTTCCCGGCTCCGCGCCGGCGAACTGAATATCGGCCATAGCACCGTGATTGCACCGGCGCCGCAGCTCGCGGTGGACGAACAGCGTACGGCGCCGGGGCGCTCCGCAGCTCTGCGCGGACATTCTGCACAAGTCATCGCGCCGCCACCTTCGGTGGGAGCATCTGGTGGTTCGCGTTCCGGTGGCGGCGTGATCGCGCTCAGTGTGCGTCCGGCTGTGGGCGCACCGCCCGCACCTGTGGCGGGTAACCGCCGCGGCAGTTTCGCTGCTACCCCGGAAGGTCATCACGGAGCAACTGGCACGGCGGGGACTTTAGCTGGCAACACCGGCGCGGAGAATGGAGGCGGAGCCGGCAACAAAACCGCCGACAAGCTGCCGTCGGGACTTTACGTCGGCAGGACTTCGAATGCCACGTCTGCCTTAGCTGGTGAGCCTTCACCTTCCAGCTCGAGCGGCAATCTGGTCAATCCCAATCTGATTGCCAACGCGCGCCCACCGCGAATTTCTCGCACTCCGACGGACAGTGACCCCAAAATCTCCGAAGCCGAACGTGCTGTTTTCGGCGGACGCAAGGTCTACTCGCTCAGTCTTAACATGCCGAATTTGAACTCCGGCGGAGGTAGCTGGATCATCCACTTCGCGGCGCTGAAAGCCGATTCAACTCCGGCCAATTCCTCCGGCGAGACAGCCGACCTGTCATCGCCGGTGGCCACACGGAAGGTTGACCCGGCTTATCCTCTGGAACTGATGAAAGAAAATGTTTCCGGCACCGTCATCCTTCATGCCGTGATCCTCGCGGATGGGACGATCGGCACGGTGCGCGTGCTACGCAGCATTGATGATCGCCTGGACCAGTTCGCCAGCGACGCGATCGCCAAGTGGCAGTTTCAACCCGCCATGAAAAATGGTTCTCCCGTGGCTGTCGAAGCCACCTTCTGGATTCCTTTCCGGCCGGCGAAGATGAGATCGGATTTCTAAGGGCACGCTATCGGCTGGCGCCTGTCAGGCCGATAGACTCCGATCACTTTTAGACTTGGTTCCTGCATGCGCCGAGGATACCGCACGGGCGTGCCAACCGTCGCAACCAAGCGATTACACTTATCATCCCGGTCAATGAGTGCAATGTGGATATTTAACCAACAACACACGACAGAAACACCACCACTGGTGATGAAAATTCTTTCACATTGACGCAACTAGGGATTGCGCGGACAATAGGGCCGTTTTGCGGGTCAAAGGAAATTCCGGCTAAGAACAAAAAACTTAGGGAGATCTCGGACAATGAACAAGAACACCATCGCTAGACAACTCAGCCTGTTCGGCGCAGCCCTGACGCTGCTGCTTAGCTTCGGCGTCGCTCAAGCGCAGCTGACGATCGTCGGCACGCCGGATGCTAAAAGCCAGATCGGCTTCGAAGTGGCGCTGCCGCTGCGCAATGTGGACCAGCTTAATGATCTGCTGACGGCGCTGCATGATCCGGCCAGTCCGCAATACCATCATTGGCTGACCCCGGCGCAGTTCGCTGCGAGCTTCGGGCCCGATGCGGCGACGACGAACCGGGTGGTCGCGGCGCTGCGCGCGCGGGGGCTTTCGGTGCGAACCCATTCACGCAGTTTGCATGTCAGCGGGCCGGTGGCGCTGGTGGAAAGCACGCTAGGCACGCATCTGCAACTGGCGCACACCGATACCAATGCGCAGGGCACACGCGTCGTTTCGGCCAGCGCGCTGCAATTGCCGACTGAGCTGAAGGAGGCTGGCGCCACAGTGGTAAGTTTTGGGCGAAACGAGGCCCATGTCATGTCGCGCCAGGCCACGCCGCCCCTGAGCGGCACCTATAACCGTTACAGTCAAGATGGCGGCTATTGGTTCGATGACCTCAAGGAGGCGTATCAATATCCGTCGTATCAGACCATGGTGTCGGTGGGCGGCACGACGCAGCGTCTGGACGGCACCGGGGCGACGATCGGCGTGCTGATGTCGAGCGACTATCTGCCGACAGATGTCGCGGCGGTATTCGATAACGAGAATTGGTCGACGATCACCGGTCAGCCGGACCCGACCCTGTATAAGGACGTTGCGATCGATGGAGGCGGCGGGCTGTTCGGCGGGGCTTTTGCCGAGGTATCGATCGATACGCAGTCCGAGATCACCGGCGCGCCGGGCGCCCATGTCATCCTTTACGACATACCGGACCTGTCGGACGGTAGCGTTTTTGCCGGCTATGTGGACGCAATCGAGGCGAACGAGGTGGATGTGCTGAGCGCGTCGTTCGGCGAGTGCGAGCTTCTCTACTTCCCGAAATACAATGAGGGCCAGGATTACCGCGGCATTTTGAGGGCGTATCACGAGCTGTTCCTGCAGGGCAACACGCAGGGGATTACGTTTCTCGCCAGTTCTGGCGACAGTGCCGGCAAGGCATGTCCCAGCGTACCTTACTTTTTCGGAGAACCAGGGGTATTCCGGGCGGGGGTATCCACCCCAGCGTCCGACCCGAATGTCACGGCGGTGGGCGGTACGAACCTGGTGACCGTGTACATACCGGGGTCCCTCGATTCCGGATATGCGACGGAGAATGCGTGGTCGGATCCGGAAATACCGTATGACCCCTATGGAGTCGGCGAGACTGCGTCGGGTGGTGTGTGGGGTGCCGGTGGCGGTTTTAGCCAAATGTGGCCGGCGCCCGCTTATCAGTCGCTGGTAGACACGGGATCCACAGCGCGGGCAGTACCGGATATCGGGATGCAGGTTGGCGGCTGCCCTGCCGGCATTTCCGTGGTCAACCCGAGGACCGAATTTTGCAACGGCGGCGACAATCCGAACAATGGCGACGGCAATACGGACCGAAGCTACGGGATTTTCGCGCTCGCCGTTGGAGATGGCGGTGGGTTTTTTGGATTCATAGGCACCAGCCTCTCGTCACCCGAATTTGCCGGCGCCCTGGCACTGCTGGTCGAGCAGCACGGGCGAATGGGCAACGTGAACACATACCTCTATTCCATCGCCGCCAAGCAGGCGAAGGAAGGGGCGGTTGCGAAATACCTGCACACCGAGATCCCTGGGTTCAATGGACTTATTCAGTCCAACATTAGTCCGACTTACAACGTGTCCACAGGTATTGGGACACCGGTTGTGAAGGCGTTGGTGGGAGCTGGTTCGGCAGCGCCGGCGGGAACGCCGCAGACGCCGTCCAATCCGTAAGGGTGGAGTAAACAGAGGAAGGCCAGGCGCAGAGCGCCTGGCCTTCCTTAAATTGGGCTGGGATCTCCGTACCAACGGCTACTCACCCTAACGTCGCGAACAGCAGTCATGAGGTTGAGCTTCCACGAACACGGCCATGCCCAATAGCTCAGGCCTTTTCCCCGGCCCAGCGATGCGCTCGCATCGCCTCGCAATCAATTGTAAGTTCGGCGCCGCCGTAACCTGACGAAGTCAGGCGTTAACGCTCATTGAGAATTGGCCAGCCCGGGGGTCAATGATTGAGCCACCGCGGAAAAACCCCGACGTGCCAACACCAACGCGCGTAGCAAATAGAGACCGCCAAGAACCCACCGAAAGCGATCTCCCAGTACATTCTCAGATTCTTCCTCGCCAGATACAATGACAGGCCCAGCGACAGGCAAGAGGATTTCACAAAAACCAGGAACGCCCCAGAGAGGACTACGTCCGAGAACAGCGAGTATCTGTAGCCAACTTCAGCAAATCCGCCGAACCAGCACACCAACAGGCCACCACAACAGCAAGAAGATGACCCCTGGAAGACGCATCGTCGGAATTTGCTTGGGCGTGATTCCAAACGGGTTTGACAAGTACTGCCGTAGGGATTCCAGAAAGGATTTTGGGCGATCCAAGTTGGAACACCTCGCCTCGAAGCACTTTGAACACAGTGTTTCAAAGCCAGGAAGGTCGCAGCGGCAATCTGAGCAACGAGGCATGTTGGGCACTCGGAACAGCCTGTAAGAAATTAGAGCACCTCCGCCCAGAATCTTCGGCTTACGACGGTAACTGGCGTGATCACGCGATTGCATCCGTTAAGGAACTGGCGCGAGCGAGTGAGAAGGCCCGTCCCGTTAGTTGCGTCGATTACACCTTGGCAGCTTTTTTCTTTTCCAGCGCGGCGTAGATGGCGGGGTCGGTGCAGATTTCGTAGTAGGCGCGGTCGGTCCATCCCTGAATCGAGAAATCTTCCAGGTTGATGCGCGGCACGCGGCTTTCGCGAACGACAATCTTGCGGAAGATGTCCTTATCAACGGGGACGGTTGCGATGGAAAGATTGTACTCGCCTTTATCCGACGCCAGTGACGGCGGGAGCTTTACGGTGAGCGGCACCAGGGAAATTTCCTGCTCCAGTTTGCGGAAGGCGGCCTGGTTCAGGCGAATGCCGCCGAGGTTATAGCTGAGAATGGAATCTTCCGAATTTTTCGGCTCTCCCTCCGAAGTAGGGGTTACATCAGCAGCCTCGAATACATAGACGTGAAACGGGCCCGCTTGCGATTCCATCTTCTTGCGGACGCGCTTGTTGCAGGAAGAAAGGCGATCACTCTCGTTGAGGGCTTCGGAGATCATGATCTGGCGTTCGCCATCCATCAGATAGAGCGGGGCAGCTTCCTGCAGCGTGATGCCCACGCCCAGCTCGAGTTCCGGCATGCCGGAGCGCAGCATCAATTCGTTATAGCCGCGCACGATCTCGATGATCTCGCGTGCCAGCACGCAGGCACGGCTGACGGCGAGTTCAGGTTCGCCGGCGCGCTCGAGGATGGCCAGAATGATGGCATCGCCCTCGAGAAAGACTTTTTGCGCCCCGTACTTCGCGAGCAATTTATTTACGGGATCATAAAAATTCAAGCTGAAGTACGAAGCGGGATTAAGGCCTTTCTCCATCAACGTGCGGGTCAGCCGGGTAGAATCGCGCACGTCGGCCTTGAGAACAACATGGCGCAGGACTTTTTCTTCCTCGGGCTGCTGAGGTTGCTCATCCGGCAGGAGGAATTCATAGAGTGTCCCGTTCATGCGCGAAAGCTCGCGCAGCTTTTCGGTGGCCACCACGTTGACCGAGTCGAGTGCCGCGTTTAAAGTTTCCAGCCGCCGCAAATCGCGATGGTAGTGAGAGAAGTCCTGAAGGAATCTGGCTGCGACTTTGGCGCGCTCCACACCCCGGCAACCGGCAACTTTGGCCACGGCCGTATACAGGCTGGCCGGCGAGAGTTTCCCGTGCTCCTGAATCATGCGCTCGACGCGGTCGCATTCGGGACGTGAGATCAGCGCGTTCTTTAATTGCTGCGGGTTGATGCGCGGGGCGTACTCGCTGAGCAACGGCACGGCATGGTAGGAGGCGATCACGCATTCCATGACTTGTTCGTCTTCGAGCAGCCGAACCCATGCCGTCAGGCGCTCTTGCTGGGCCAAGCCTTCCGGTGTGGATTCATCGGGAGTTCCGGTGCCGACGAGGGCGCGAGCATTTTCCGGCGCGCAAAGCCAGGAATCGATGGTCTCGGTGGTGGTCTCCTCGCCGTAGAGCGAACGCGTAAATCCCCACACAAGATCTTGCAGACGAGGGTAACGATCAGGATCGCGATCCCAGTTGCCCAGCATCACGTAATGCTCGGCGCAAAGATAGTCGTCGCGGCCATCTTCGGAAAAGGCCAGGCGGTTGATGAAAAGGCCATGACTGCTGAGGACCGCACCGCCGGGATCGGCGGCCTTCGGCTCTCCAAAGAACGAACGCCGGGTTCGGGCCAGGGTTTCCTTCTCGATGGCGCGGACCGTCTCGAATAGTTCCTGCCCAGCTTTGCGAAGGATGATCTTCTTCCGCACCTGGAAAGCGGCGACCCGTTCGCGATATTCCACCGCTTTGGCTTGCCGCATACCCTCATAACTCTTGAGTAGAACACGGCAGCGCTCCAGCACCTGGGCGAATTGCTGAGACATCTCCGTACGCAAAAACTTGGTTATCGCCAGGCGTGCGAGGAGGTCGATGGAAATTTTTTCTTCTTTTTTGGCGCGGTTCAGTGCCGCAAGATGCAGTTCCGCCAGCAGCGGCTTCCAGTCGGAAGGTTCGGCTCCGGCGCGTGCGGAGGCGCGAGTTGGGCCGGCGGCGGCGTTACGCATCCACGACGGTGCTTGGCTGCGCTGAGGCGCCTCGGCCGCCAGTAACCCCTCCAGTTCGGCGTAGCGGACAATCTGGCGCATGATCTGAGCCCGGGCTGCTTCCACAAATCGGGGACTGAGGGCAACGTCGTGCCGCAGGTTGTCAACGCCGACCGCCAATCCTTCGAGCGCAATTGCCGGTGTCGCAGCAACCATCTTCGGCAGTGCCAGTTTTTCTGGCTCCTTGCCGAGGCGGAAGATGGGAAATCGAGGCATCCGTGAATTTCTTAGAACTGTTGGAACCTACTGATTACACACGTACATATGGAGGCTAGCATGGCGGGACCGGTGGCTAAAGTTACCGAGGTTATCGGAGGCGCAACATGGAGAGGCGAGGGGTCGGAAGCTTGCCCCGTTACGGGGGTAAGTTCGACGTGCGTTCGATACTGTGTATTCTCGGGTCATGACCGGCAAGCTCCTTTTGCTCGTTCTGCTTACGATGCCAGTCTCCGCGCAGCAGGGTAAGACGGCGCCCGTGAAACAGCAGTCCAACATCGCGGAGCCAGGCCTTCCGGTGATCGACTACAATGCCTGTCCGTTCGAAGGCTGCACGTTTCGCAAGTGGAAGGTGACGCGCGACTCGAAGATGTATTCCTCGTGGCAACTGGGCCGCTCTGAAATCGGCAGGCTAAGACCGGGACAGGAAGTGACGGGCCTGACCGGCGTGCATATTACCCGCAAGCCAGACAGAATTTTGGTGAAGCAGCCCCTACCTGATCTCGGCCTTCAACCCGGCGACGTGATTCTCCGCTACATGTACCTCGGGGAAGGTTTTGCCAACATTTGGTTCAAGGGTTCATGGCACAAGCAATTTGATTGCACCTTCATTACCGAGAAGAGCAACGAGGGCTGTCTTAGGGATTGCTCCGCGATTGTGACTGAAGCAGGTGCAAAGGACTGGTGGGTAAAGGTCAAAACAGCGGCCGGGAAAACCGGATGGGTGTTGGTCCAAGATAACTTTGACGGCATGGACGCATTCGCAAGGCAGTGGTCTTCGTTCAGCACTGCCGGCCTCTAGGTACACGGTACTCGCTACTGGCTTTTGACCCGCGCCGCCTCGAACTCGTCGCCCTTCTGCCAGCCGATGAGATGCGAGAAGCTTGCGGCTTCCCAGCCTAGCGCGAAGCCGAAGCGCGCCATTGCTGAATCCCCGGTGAAATCCATCTCTGGACGGTACTCATCACTGGGCTGGTGATAACGCTTCTGCGTGTATTCCTTGTCCTGCGCCAGACCCCAGGCCTCGTCGTGACCTTTGAACTTCATGCCTTCGTTGATCGAGAACGATGGAATGCCCACGCGCGCCAGACTGAAATGGTCGGAGCGGTAGAAGTGTCCGGCCTCGGGGCGAGCGTCGGGACGGATCGCCAGCCGGAACTCTTTCGCCATCGCCTGCACCCAGGGATAGAAGGTGGTTCGTTCCGCTCCTGAGACTTCAACTTCTTCCGGCGCTCCGCGCGGCTGCACGTCGTCGTAATTCAAATCCAGCGCGATCTTGCCAGCGGGGATGGGCGGATGCTTGCCCAGATATTCCGAGCCCAGCAGTCCCTGCTCTTCCGCCGTAACCGATGCGAAAATGATCGACCGCGCGGGACGTTCCTTGGCCACGCTGAAGGCGCGCGCCAACTCGATGAGAATGCCGCAGCCGGTGGCGTTATCGGCCGCCCCGTGGAAAATATTGTTCCCCGGCATGTCCGGACGAATGCCGAAGTGATCATAGTGCGCCGTATAGATTACCGCCTCGTCTTTGAGATTGCGGTTAGAGCCGGGCAGAATTGCTACCACGTTGTTCGACTCAAAATTCCGCACCTTGCTCACCATGTGGGCCTTCAACTTCGCGCCCAGGTTCACCGGACGAAACTCGCGCGTGCGCGCATCCGCCATCATCTTGTCGAGGTCCATGCCGGAACCGGCAGCCAATTTTCTCGCGACGTCCAACTGCACCCACGACGCAACTTTCAGCGCCGGACCTTCCAGCTTTAAGGCTGACTTCTCACCCGAGTTCGAATTCCGCACGACTTCCCACGGATAACTTGCCATATCTTCCCGGTGAATGAGCATCACGCCAACCGCTCCTTTGCGCGCTGCTTCTTCGTATTTGTAGGTCCAGCGGCCGTAATAGGTCAGCGCCTTTCCCTTAAAGAATCTGGGATCGTCCGAGGGCGGCTCGTTGACCAGCATGAGCAGCACTTTGCCGCGCACGTCTGCACCTTTGTAATCGTCCCAGTTGTACTCCGGAGCTTCAATGCCGTAACCGACAAAAACAATGTCAGCGTCCACATCGGACTGCGACTGCTGTGTCTGATCGTAGGCAACGTATTCGTCAAGCGGCTTAAGATTCATGGCCGCGCCCTGTTTCGGCAACAGAGAGAACTGCGTCTCGGGAAGTGTGGTAATCCCTACGAGGGGGACCTTCTGCAGATAGGATCCGTTATCTCCGGCAGGCTTTAATCCATATTCGGCGAACTGTGTGGCAATATATTCGGCTGCGACATCGCCGCCGCGCTGCCCGGTGCCGCGGCCTTCGAGAAGATCATGCGCGAGAAAACGTACATGCCAGCGAATGTGATCGGGACTGATCGTCTCCATGGCGGCGAAAGCAGCCGAGGGCAGGCGAACCGAAACCGCCTCGCGCTTGGCCCCTATTGGCGCTGGATCCGGTGGAGCAGCTCCTTCCGCCCAGACCATCAGGCTCACTGCCGCGATCACAGCGGCAAGAACAGTTCTCCTAACGATTGCTTGCATAGATCAGTCTTCTCCCCCGGCGAAGTGGCGTATCGACGCAGGAATCTCGCTTATTTTTAAGGCTGAGTGAATTGTAACGGAGAGGAAGAGTTTGATTGTAAGGAAGTAGCAAGGGTTCCCTGCACGGCAGGTCAATTGGATAGCAGGACCTTCAGACCAACTGCGGAGTTGTACCTGTGGAGAAGTCTTGCGCGCTTGGCGCTGCGGTTTCTGTTGGCTGGACATCCCGCGACCGCGGGATCAATTTTTCGAGCCTCAGCCCGCACGGAAATCGCGGACATCTTCTCCCGGCTGGAATAGCGTAGCTGGCGCAATCTTTCCCAGACTCGGCCATCTTGCGATTGATCTCAGCGAAGTCGGCCTTCACCCAGCCGACGCTGGAAACTTCAATTTCGCCATCCGCCGGCAATCCAGAAGAGGGTGGGAACGTTGGTCAGACCATAGGCGTTCGACACCGGATACTTGTGAGTGTCATCGAGCAGTACTGGGAAGGTTATGCCAAATTCCTTGGTGAATGCTGCCGTCTCTTTGGGGTCATTCTGCGAAACGCCGATGATCCGCACACCCTGGTGTCCGTATGCCCGCTCCAGTCGCTCGAGAAACGGAAACGCGTACTGGCAGGTAGGGCATGAAACCTTGAAAAAAGCCAACACCAGCGGGCCGTGAGCCAGCTCGTCACGCAACACGAAGCGCTTGCCATCCATTGCTCTCAGCTCAAAGTCGGGCGCCTTCGTGCCCACAGGTAATGCCGCCATCAGTGGTCCTCCGGTTCGTTTTCAGGATGCTTCGCGGCCAGGGCATGCTCGCATGCTCCGACCTACACCTTATATTTTAGATGATGCGAGGGCTGACGGCGATCAGCAGCTCAAGGCAAACAATTCTGCATCAAACTCGTGCCGGGGCCACGAAGTGAAGAATCGCTACGTAGTGGAAGGCGCTCCCGGCCAGAACAAATCCATGCCAGACGGCGTGACTATAGCGCACCCGCGGCATGGCGAAGAAGATGACTCCTGCGCTATAGGCGACGCCGCCCGCCAGCATCCACAACAGCGCCGGCGTGGGCACCACGTGGAGCAACGGCTTTAGCGCGATCACGACCGACCATCCCATCAAGAGATAGAAAATGGTGGAAGCGATGGGATAACGGTCGACGAACCAGAGCTTGAAAGTGATTCCACCGAACGCCAACGCCCACACCACGCTGAATAGAATCCATCCCGAACTTCCGCGCAGGGCGACCAGAGCGAACGGCGTGTAGGTGCCGGCGATGAGCAGGTAGATGCAACTGTGGTCGACGATCTTCAAAACCCGCTTCCAGCGCGGCGACCAGACAGCATGGTAAACGGTCGATGCGGCGTACAGGCAAACCAGGGTGGCACCATAGACACTGCAACTCACAATGCTGAGAACGCCGCCGTGCAGTGCGGCAACCACGATGAGCACCACGAGTCCGGCGAGACTCAGTGCCAGGCCGAGGCCGTGGGTGAGGCTGTTGGCAATTTCCTCCGCCGACATCCGCATTTTGCCCATAACGCTCATGCTAACAGCGCGTGCGATTGTTTTCATAGAATTGACGGCCTTGCGCAAAATCTTTCGTGCCAGTCCGGTGAGCGCGACTTGTTTTAGCCGACCAACCGGAATCCACTTTCCATCGACGCAGGGTGAAGTGTCGCGCCACACGCGCACAGTGTAATCGGTCACGGTGACGGAGTGCCGCAGGGTAAACGCCGGACTCGCGGATCCGTTCTTCTCCATTCGCTCCGGCAACTCCCACATGCCGGGCATCAGCGACGCACCGCGGGAACGCTGGACGAGAAAAATTTCGCTATCGCGGCAAAGCATTGAGTAATTGATCTCACGCTTCTTCTGACGTTTGAGTTGGGCTGTCGCCGCCAACTCTCCACGCGTGGCGCAGAGTTCGATCACTGGACACGTCAAACAGTCCGGTGCACGCGGCGTGCACACCACGGCGCCCAATTCCATCATCGCCTGATTGAAGTCGCCGGGCCGCTTCGTATCTAAGAAATGATGTGATGTTCCCCACATTTCTTCGCTAGCCAGCCGCTTGCCGCTCACGCGCTGCAGCACACGCTCGACATTGCCATCGACCACGGCGACGGGTTCCCCAAAGGCGATGCTGGCAATCGCAGCCGCAGTGTAACGGCCGATTCCGGGCAGCTTCCGCAGTCCTTCTTCCGTCGCCGGAAACTTCCCACCATGCTCGCGCACGATTACTTTTGCTGCCGCATGCATCATGCGCGCGCGGCGGTAATATCCCAGTCCGCTCCAGGCCGCCAGAACTCTGGCCTCGCGCGCCGCCGCCAGCTTCTCCACTGTGGGGAACCGTCGCAGGAATTCGTGGTAATGCTCGATCACCGCTGCCACGCGCGTCTGCTGCAGCATAATTTCGGAAAGCCACAC
Organism: uncultured Acidobacteriaceae bacterium; assembly: GCA_963782835.1. GTDB lineage: Bacteria > Acidobacteriota > Terriglobia > Terriglobales > Acidobacteriaceae > Sulfotelmatobacter. The sequence goes on from CAWALR010000017.1 coordinate 57,355, forward strand.
ACGGTAGGGATCGCGGTTGGCGCGCCAGGGGAGGTCACGATGATTCCGGTCGTACCAGGCAAGCAACCGCCGGCGAAATTGTGACGTCTCATTTCGCATCCCTGTCTTCACTTGCGAACTCGTGGCTGCTGTCTTCATCAAACTCCGGACTGCGATTCTAATGGATCGAAGGATGCCCCAAGCCGTTGACGTGCAGTATGCCCCGCCATTGACCCGGCCCTCAGGGCAGGAAATAATAGCGGAGCCTGGCATCCGCAACATTCGCGTGAAGTATTTCACGCCCAGCAGCAGCGAGGAGCATTATGAACGACTTCAACCGCAAGGTGGAAGACGCATCGGCGCGCGTCAGCAAGACCGTCGCCGAGGCCGCCGAGAAGATCGAGAAAGAGATTCCGGAATTCATCAAATATTTGAACGACGAGGTGGTCCCTGCGGTGCGGCAACACTCGACGAAGGCGCTGCGCGTGGCCTCGGAGAAGCTTTCCGAATTTGCCGACTACATGGAAAAATACCCACATCCTCCAAAGTAGCCTTCTTGAACTTAACCAAACATTCTCGCAGACAGAGATGGCGCGACCGGTTTGTGCTGCGCGGCTTGATTGTGACTCTGCTGCTTACACTCTGCTTCCTGGGCAGCGGCTGCGGCCATGCCAAGCAAGCTCGCACGAATGTTCCGCCACCGCCCTTGCCTGAACCGTCGACTACTGAATCGACCTCGCGGCCTGAAGGTGCTGCAAAAAACGACCGTTTGTCAGCTTCCGCCGAGAACGAACTGGCCGAGCCGACCATTCCCGCCGATGCTAAACCTCTGGCCACTGAAATCGGTAATGCCAGTTGGTACGGTCCGCCGTATCACAATCACGTGGGATCGAATGGCGAAGTCTATAACATGCACGCCATGACGGCGGCGCACCGCACGCTGCCGCTGGGCACGATCATACGCGTCACCAATCTCAAGACGGAGCACAGCGCGCTGGTGCGAATTACCGACCGTGGACCATTCATTCCCGGGCGCATTCTCGACTTATCTCTTGCCGCAGCGCGCAAACTCGATGTCTACCTGCCGGGAGTTGCCGAAGTTAAAGTCGAAGTGATGCAAACTCCTCTTCCGCTCGCGACTGGGGGAAAGTGGGCGGTGCAGATTGGAAGTTTCGCGCACGAGCGGGAAGCCAGCAAATTTGCGGACCATCTCACACACCGCTATCGAACGGCGAAGGTACAACACTTCGGCAGTCCGATCGGAGACTGGTGGGTGCGGGTGCATTTGCTGGACGACGATCGCGAACGCGCCCAGAAACTTGTCTCGGAAACCAAAACGCCCGAGGGTGCAGTGTTCCTAGTTCGGCTCGACTGAACTGCTTGAGGCTCTTTTCTAAAAAAATCCCATCCCGACTATCAGGGATGGGATTTTCTCAACCGATACGTTGTCCGAGTTCGAAAACTGCTTTACCTTACCGTAAAAGTCACCGAACTCGAGGTGTATTCGTCAAAGCTGTCGACCACCACGAACGACGCGGTGTGCGTCCCTTTGGTTAAGGTCGTGGTCACGTTCAGCTGATCTTCAAGATTCTGGCCGATCTTCGTGCCGTCGATCCACAGTTCCATACGCTTGGCAATTCCATTGAAGGCATTGCCAGCGCCTTTGAAGGTAAAAGTCTTGCCAATGATCTGCCCGCTTTTCGGAGCGCAAATGTTGGCGCTGAGCTTGTTCGAAGGCGGAGGATCGCAGTTCCGCGTCGCGTTGTCATTGATCAGCACATCCCCGCCGCCGTTGTCGTCCTCCACATTTAACCAGGCCATCGACACGTCGTGGCGCGAATCCAGATTCATGTCACGAATGATCGGGTAAGAGAAGGTCGTGCCCTGCTTGTCGTAAGGAGCGTTCTGCGGCGCCTGGAAGCTGCCGTTGCCGTTCCCGATCATGTACTCGGAGTAGGGGCCTCCGTAGTAACCGCCTCCGCTGATGAAGACATCATCGATGAAATCCCCGTTGAGGTCGCCGCCGAAAATATTAATCGGCCCCTCCGCCACGGGCTGGGTCACCTGCGTCGATGGGCCAACTCGCAGCTGCCCGTTCGAATATCGCAGGGTCTCCACGTACGTAGTGTCATTGCCATCCACTGGCCCGGTAGCGTAAAGCGCCGCCAGGCTTTGGATACGGTCGTTGTAGAAGTCGCCTACCGCTAAGCCTGACGTGTAGTTGCCGGTAACTACCAGCGGGGGGTTGAGGGTTCCGTTGCCATTCCCGAGGAACATACCCACGGCGGTGCTGCCGCTCTCGTATCCCGAAGCGTAGGCAACATCCTGTTTTCCATCGGCGTTGAAATCTCCGGCAACCAGCGAATTTCCCCCGAACTTCTGAGTATCCGCCAGTTTGAAGGTGCCGTCGCCATTGCCCAGATAGATCCAGGTATAGCCGTTAACTCCGTCGGAGACGGCGATGTCCGGCTGATGATCGCCATTGAAATCTGCCAGCGCGATGGCGACCGCAGCTCCCGCTCCACTGTCAGTGCTGAGGGTTATGCTTTCGCCCTGGGTAAAAGTTCCGTCGCCCTTTCCCAGCAGGATCGTGACCGGACCGAGTTGTCCGCAGCATACCGGTCCCGAGGCGATGGCCAGGTCGAGTTTGCCATCTCCGTTGAAGTCGGCGCCGAACGCGGGTCCGCCTAGGCCGGTTTGGTTACTCACATTGATTGGAGAGTTTACGGGAGTGGTCGAGAATTTTCCCTCGCCAAGCCCCTTGAAGAAGGAGGCCTCAGCCCCAGTCGGCGTCCCATCGATCGTCACCACGTCAAGGATGCCGTCGTTATTGAAATCGCCAGTGATGATCGAGGAACTGCTACCGTTGTTGTAGGACGCGGTGCCGATAGGAAGTTCGTGTTGAGTGAACTTTAATTGGGTAACGGTTGTGGAGTTCATTTGTGCGGACGTAGCCGTCAGGCTGGCAAGGATGAAGATGAACAAGATGGTTGACGAAGTAGTGAGACGGGAAGCGCAGGAGCTGCGGAACATAGAAACCTCACGGCGGGATTTGGAGCGGAGAGTATCTGATGCCCGGTTTTCTGCGCAGGTTGGGGGGCCGAGGAGACTGCCTGTTACCTAAGGTGCTTTTCAATCGTCCTAGGGTTTTTCGTGACGTGCACTCAAGCTAGTCCCTTAGGCTCGATCTTATAGTCGATCCGACATGAAGTTTTTCGAGCGGAGCGCGGCTCGATTTTGCTTCGTCACCACGCTGACAAGCTTACGGCGAAGATGTTATCGTTTTGGCCGAGGTGTGCCAGTGACGACCGATCCCGCCAGCAATTGCCTATTCTGCCGCATCCTCCGTGGCGAAATCCCCGCCAAGAAGGTTTACGACGACGAACATGTCTTTGCTTTCGAAGACATCAACCCGCAAGCACCCACGCATGTCCTCGTGATTCCAAAGAAACACTTCGCAGGACTGAAGGAAGCGCAGGCGGAAGAAGCTGAACTGATTGGGCGCTGTCACCTCGCAGCAGCGGAGATTGCGCGCCGGCGGAATATTGAGCACGGATATCGAACTGTGTTAAACGTGGGCCCGGGCGCAGGACAGTCGGTGTTTCATTTACACGTGCATCTGCTGGGGGGACGGGCGCTGAGCTGGCCACCAGGATAGGAAAAGCAGTTCTCGGCTCTCAGTTCGCAGTTCTCAGTTCTCAGTTTTCGGTTCTCGGTTTCAACCACCGCTTGAGACGGGAGAATCAATCTACTGTACGGTCGGATTCTCGTCTTCGGGCGCTCCATGACGGCGCAACAACTGCGGCAGGTTCTGCGAGAAGGCAGAACGCGGCAGCACCATGTCGCAGCCCACTTCGTGCGCTTTCTGCTTCAGATCACCCTGCACATGGGAAAGGAATCCGATGATGGAGGTTCCCTTCTTCAGCTTCGACTTCAGCTTGGGGATAAGCGTGAGAGGCTTGGCGTTGGCATTGTTGAGATCGAAGATGATCAGCGAAGGCTTTTCTTCGCCATTCTGTTGCATGCGCTCAGCCAGGTCTTTATCGTTCTTGGCGAACTCGACCTTGACGTTCAGTTTGCGCGCAGTCTCCTGAATCTTGGCGGCGAAGAAGAGATCGTCGACGAAGGCGAAGATGCGCGAGTTGGAATCTTCGCGCAACGCTGGTAGCGGTTCGGGATCAGCGGGCGCGAAGGGCGCAGCAAAACCGGGCCGCGGTCCGCGACGGCCGTTCTGGCCGTTGTTGCCATTACCGGCCAAGGCGGCGCGATAGCTGTGATCCATGGGAGCGGTGTAGATGCCGTCCTGATTGTGGCGAGCCTGGCTGGGGCCGGCGGGGCGGGCTCCGCGTGCATTGTTGGGTCGTCGTCCGCGGCGTCGTCGGTTTCTGCCTCCGCCACCGGAGGGCCTTCCTGGTCCTGCGTTCATAGTCCTCTCAAAGCTGCTTCTGCCGGATCATGGATCCGGTGCAGTGTTGCAAAGTTTTACTGTTTAAGATTCCCCAAGTTCAGGTTTTACAATCTCAGGCTTCCCATTGGTTGCGGCAGGCTCTGGCAATGTTGGCGTACCGGCAACTTTTCACGCCAGCTCGTTTCGTTGGCTTAAGGACGCCTTTCACGCCGCACGTTTCACGCCGTAGATACGATTACATGCGGAATGGCGAGTTGAGCTGGTGCAAATTCCTAAGCAAAAACGTTATCAACCGTTATCAGATGAAGCAAACTCGTATTGGCAACAAAATATAAACGTTTGCGTATCGGTTATCCGTTGTCGGATCCGTCGCGCCGCCGGGAACGGCCTGGGGCGCGGAAGGCCTACGCGGGAACGAGGCCAATGAGAACAACCTAATGGTACTCGTCCGGCTGCAGGCACGCAAGTGGCAAAACCGATAGGTTTTGCACAACAGGACATGACTCGTGGACTGCGGGCTCGAGGCAGTCCGAAAACCCGCCTTCAGGCTCCGCTGGAGACTTCGCGGGCCCACTGCTGCGACTGCCAGTAGAAGCCGGCGACAGCGTCGGGATCAATCTGGAGGGTGTCGCAGATTGCGCGGGCTGCATCCCACTCGCCGCTCTCGTGGCCAAGCATCAATTGGTAGATGGGTCGCAGCAAACTGGGCTCGCCTCGCAGCACAGCCTTGGTTTCGGAATCCAGCGGAATTTTTTTGAGGATCTCGGACATCGGCAGTTCGAGCATGACATCGAGCATGGAGAGCAGCCCGAGGAGGAAAAGATCGGAGTCGCCGTGCCGCGCGAGCGGAGCCAGCAGTTCCCCAAAGCGGGCGCGGACCAAAGCGCAGAGGACGAGGTCGCTGGTTTTATCCTGGCAAGCTCCGACGGTTGCGATCAGGCGCACCCAGCGACGCACCTCGCGATCGCCGAGAATCGCAAGGGCATGACGCACGGAATGGATTTCATTCCTGAAACCAAACCTGGCCGAGTTCATGTAGCGCAGCAACCGGTAACAAATGGAAGCTTCGGTTTTGATCAGTTTGTCGATTTCGGGCAAGTCCAGCTCGGGTCGGGAGACGGCCTGCAGCATTCTCATGTAATTGATCCGGTTGGCGGGGACGTCGTGCGTGGTCATCATTTCCGGGCGGCGCAGGAAGTAGCCCTGAAAATAGACGAAGCCCTGATCGCGTGCGGCAACAAACTCGGCGTGGTTCTCGACTTTCTCCGCCAGCATGCGGCAGCGCCAAGGGCCATGCTTTTTTACCAATGCGGCACGCTGCTCGAGCGTGGTAAGTTTCAGGTCCACTTTCAGGATGTCGGCGATTTCGGCCAGCGGCTCTCGCGGATCGTCGCTGACGAAGTCATCGAGAGCAATCAGGTATCCGGCCTCCTTCAGACGCTGGCATGCATTCATTACCTCGGTGTCGAAGGGAACGGTCTCAAGAATTTCGACCACCGTCGAGTGCGAGGGAAGCAGCATGACCAGTCCACCAATCAAAGTGTTGCGGGTGCAGTTCAGAAAAGCGCGACGACCATCGCAAAGCACATCCAGGCCTACCAGGAGCGAGCTGTCGAGGGTAGAGCGGGAGGCAACGTCGGGGTCGCCGCCGTGAAAGGCGTTCTCCATGTCATCGCGAAAAAGAAGTTCGTAGCCGAATACCTTTTCCTCGCGGTCAAAGATAGGCTGGCGGGCCACGTAACGCAGCTTGATGCCCTGCGTATCATCGCGCGCGGACGCGGCAGAGGAGTTCGACACAAACCAATCATCGGCTCAGGGAGGGAAAACTCCAGCGTCGGGAAAAATGGCGGTTGCACGCGTCTGAGACGAATCTAATGCGATCTGGTTTTTCGCAAAAAAAAAGCGCCCCGCAAATGCGGAGCGCCTTTCGCCGTACCCCAGATTAGTTGGTAACGGTGAGCGCGATCTTAAGTGGAGTGGCTGTCAGCGCGTTCGGACCTGCCGTGGTAGCGTTCACGACTATCGTATAGCTTCCCGCTGGCGTTCCTGGATTGCTCTGGCCACCACTGCTGCCGTTGCTGCTGCCGCAGGAGCCCAATCCCAGCGTGGAGAAGCCAAGAACCACGATCAGGCCGAGCAGCCGAGCACCGCGGTTGCGCGATCTCGCTCCGAACACAATTCCGAATAGCCCGGGCAGCAGTAGAGCGTAGAAAATGCGGCTGCCGCGTCCCCGTGGCGAACGCAGCTGCGACACCGGGGCTGCAGTCATGATGCTGAGTGTGAGAGAAGTTCCGCTGACCGCACTGCCGCCGGTCGGGCTGAAAAGGCAACTCGCCTCCGACGGAATGCTGCTTTGCAGGCAAGTGTAGGTCACCGGCAGGGCGGTGGCGTTGGTGCTGGTATTGACGAAGCCATTCGTACCTGTAACCGTAATTGGAACTGAAGCGGTCGCGCCGGCAGCCACGGAAAACGTTGCGCCCGTGGAAGCGATGCTGAAGCTCTGGTTGGTCGCACCGACCGTCAAGCTGACGGTTGCGGAGGTCTTCGGGGAGTTGGTGGGGGTAATGGTGATTGTCTGGGGGCTGGTGGGCACAGTCATGTTGGCCAGGGTGGAAATCGTCACGACCGTGCTGACCTGATCCACGCCATCGAAATTGACGCTGATTGGATTGAAGCTGCAGCTCGCCCCCGTGGGCAGACCTGAACAATTGCTGGGACTGAAGTTCACGACCATCGGAGTGGAACCGGCGGTCAAGGCGCTGATCGTCAAAGTGGCCGTAGTCGATTGCCCGGCCGGAACTGAGCTGGGGCTCGGCGCTCCAGCCGAGAAGTTAAAGTCCGGCACAACCAAAGCCTCTACCAACTTGTTGGCATCAACCGAGCCGAGGCCTGTCACAAGATTGTAGCTTGTCGTTGTATCCGCGTTCGAGGCAGCAAAGCCAAAAAGACCTGAGGTAGGGCAGATCACGTCGCCGGGGTTCCCGGATGGGAATCCCGGGTTGCAGTACACGTTGCTGTCGCCACTGGTGACCGGATGAAAAATGCCGTTTGATGGGGTTGCCGCCAAGTTGTACAGCGTGGAGTTAATAGTGCCCTGCCCGCTTCCGCCCAGAGCCTGATTGAGCAGGGTGATTATGCCCGCGAAGACGGGAGTGGAGACGGAAGTACCGCCAACAACCGAAGGATCGATGACAAACTTGTTGTTGACGACGGTTCCGTCGGCGGCGGTCGCTATGCCGTTGGCGCAACTGCTCGAGGTTTCCGTGTCATAGGGAGAGGTGGAAGATACCTCCTCCACCGGCGTGCATATGATGTAACCGGGAAAATTAGGCGACGCCAGAAGTGAGACATCGGGGACCATACGATAAGTGCTTTGCGGACTGGTTAAGCCTGGAATGGTTATAGCCGATTGCCAAGACGGCTTCGCGAAGCCGCTCACACAAACGGTGGCTGAGGTCGGCGTGTAGCAATTGCTGACCCCACCTCCGCCCTCGGAAATCCAGTAGTCCTGCTGATAAGTCTGGGAGGACGTGATCTGAACGCCGGGGCTAGGGTCGCAGAACCCCCCCGGGCTCCCGGGGTCGGCAAGGCACTCTGCCCCAAACGCTTCATCGTCGTTCCAGGAGACCTCTTGACCAATGAGGGCTGCCAGCGCTGAACCTCCGTCTGTTCCGTTGGTCGGACCCCAAAACGTGCTGCCGTAATCCGTGGAAGGTATGGACGTACCGCCGACGCCCGTCACCCAAACGCTGCTGGCGGGGTAACTGACGGCCAGACCGCCCTCGGCTGGGGTATAGGGCGGTTTGGGCGTGAACGTGTTAGTGGTGCCGGGTGGATTGTAGTCGCACTCTGCCGAGCCCCTATCGCCGGCAGAATTTATGACTGTGATGCCTTCGGTGCTCGCCGTTTGAAGTTCAGTTTCGAGCGTCCCGGCGTAAAACTCGCACTGCCCATAACTCATGCTAATGACGGGCGCAACCGTGTGGTCGATGGCATAGGCGAGGGCATCGTTTACGCCTCCGTTGGTCGGAGCATTTACAAAAATAATCTGGGCGTTTCGAGCAACGGCACCGGACCATTCAACGTCCAGGTCCGCTTCAACTAGATCCCCCAAAGATGGTGAGCCGGGGTCAGTGCCCAGCAAAATATATGAAAAATTGGTGGTGTTGCAACTTGTAATCAGGCCGCTCGTTCCTGTAGTGCAAGTGTAGGAAGGCAGGTTGAAGCCGGAGCGGAAATCAGCTAGGTCAGCCAGGTAGATATCGGTCTGGCCCATGATGGCAAGTTTCTGCCCCGTGCCATCGATCGGCGTCGAAGCGTTGTAGAGGGGATAGATGTCGTACATCGTAGCAATATCGCCCGGCGCCAGAAAGTAGTAGGTAGTGCCCCCTATGGCGGTTGTGTAGTGTGGATGCGGACCGTTCTTGTCGCTGAGAGCCGGACGCACGTACATCGGCTTGGGCCGGAAATCGTGGAGACCGCGAATTCCAGTAACCACTCCGCTCAGCGCAGCGGGCAAAGATATCGGGGTTGAATTGGCAACGTGCTTTTCGCCATTAATAGTGTAGCGATGGATTTCGGTTTTGAAAGCTCTCTGGATCTGCTCCGCTGTGCCGCTGAAGACGACCGAATTACGCGCGCGCGCCACCCTAACCAACGTCAACCCCTGTGACTTCAGCCACGCTGTGATCTTGTTGACATCGCTCTGGCTCAGTCCGAAGCGGCCCGCGTATTGCTCCGGAGTCAGCCACTTGTGATAGCTGGGCGAGCTACGGTCCTGTTGCTGGGCGAGCAGCTGGTTCAGCGCAGCTTGCTGGCTCGGCGAGGGCGCAATGACAAGTGTAACGTAGCTAAACTGCAGCGAGCTTTCTACTGCGCCTTGGTCATATTGCGGCAGTGCCAAGCGATGCATGCTGCCTTGCAGCGCCACCATCTGACCAGAATTGATCGCTCCGGTGATTCTGTCGGGTTGGGCGGCGAAGCACAGGGATGTGGCTAGAAGCGGCAGAAGAAACTTCCAGGATCGCATTGAATACTCCGTCTGCAATTCAGGTTGAGTTGTTGATTGTTTCCTTAAGCTTATACGGCTTTCTTGCACTCTGATCAAGTTACGAGCGCACCAGGTTGTATGTTTACAAGAACTTTACAAACCCGGCACTACGAGATTAGTCGCGGAATTACAAAAGTAATCACGTTTGGGATCACATTCCCACCAGGTTGCGGTGGAGTTTGGCGTATCCGCGCTCTTGCGCCCAGAGGTCGAGCGGGACGGAAGCGAGTTCATCGACGAACGGGTCGGCCAGGCCGTTCTTGCTGAGGTCGATGGATTTGAGGTAGGTGTGGCAGGTGTCGCAGCACTCCACGCGGATGTAGGGGAACTCCGCGGCGGTATAGACAGGAAGCTTGAGATGGTCTTTCTCACCGCAGCCGGGACAGACGATGCGGTGGAACTCCCACTCGCAGAGACAGAATCCGCAGAGCAGGTTGCGGCGCGCTCCGTCCCCCATCTGCCGCAGCACGCCTAGCCCCGGTTTGCGGCTGCAGAACGGGCAGAGCGGGTGCGTATAGCCCTCGAGTTGGAGCGGAACCCGGGAGCGAATGAATTCCGCGTAGGGCTGAAGAAAAGCGAAGGCGATAAATTCGCCGGGCTCCGAGGGCTGATTCGGGACAGACCAAGCGTTGTTCAGCAGGTCACTCCAGGAGCTGGAAGATGCAGCGCTGAGTCCGCGCGCGTCGAGGGCGAGACGTTCCGGGGCATGATTTTCCACGAGCGCGAGGAACTTTGGAAAACTGGCTAGAAGCTCCGGCAATTCCGGCGGGCTGGACGCAGAAACTTGAGCCTTGCTCGCCGAAGCTAGTTGGAGGCGACGATAGAGGTCGTGCTGGAAACGCGCGATCTGAATATAAAAAGTGAGGATCTGCCTTGCGAAAGGATGCTGGGTGGCTAAGGTTTCGGCGCGCCTTATGCGCTCTTGCCAGAGGTTGTCGGTCACGGGGCGATTATGCAGCCTCGGCCGGGCTGCCAGCAACCGCGTCACCTACAATGAGGTATCGTGGAATACGGCTTTCTGGGGATTGACTGTGGCCTGGGGTGGCGTTATAGTCGTTGAAATTTTTGGGGCGCTAGGCCCGGTCGCGCGGTAGCGTTGGCGGCCGACAACCAGTAAGCAGGTTCACCGTCGGAGGCAAGAATGGAACTCTCCCGCCGGACCTTCCTCAAAGGCACGCTCGCCGGTGGTGCGGGCATCTCTCTCCTGGGATTCGATCTGACTCCCGCCTACGCGCAAACCGAGACGTTGAAAATTTCGCGCGCGACGGAAACGCGGAGCACCTGTCCGTATTGCGCCGTGAGCTGCGGCATCATCATCTACACGCTGGGTGACAAGGCGAAGAATGCCATCCCGCAGGTCGTCCACGTAGAGGGCGATCCCGATCATCCGATCAATCGTGGGACGCTTTGCCCCAAGGGCTCATCGCTGGAGCAGGACATCCTGAACGATCGCCGACTGCTGAAGCCACAGGTGCGAAGGCCGGGGGGGACCGACTGGGAGGATATTTCGTGGGAGCAGGCTTACACCGAGATCGCCCAGAAGGTGAAGAAAACGCGCGACGATACCTTCCTCGAAAAAGACGCGGCGGGAAAAACCGTAAACCGCTGCGAAGGCATCGCCTTCACCGGCGGGTGCACCGACACCAACGAGTTCAACTATCTCGCGGTAAAAAGTATGCGCAGCCTGGGGGTCTGCTACCTGGAAAACCAGGCCCGGGTTTGACACGGCCCTACGGTCTCCAGTTTGGGGCCAACATTCGGACGCGGGGCGATGACCAATGGCTGGATCGACATCAAGAACACCGACATGATGTTGATCATGGGTGGGAATCCAGCGGAGAACCATCCATGCGGCTTCAAGTGGGCGATTGAAGCCAAGATTCACCGCAACGCCAAAACCATCGTGATCGATCCGCGACTCACGCGGACAGCAGCAAATGCGGACATGTATGTGCAGATCCGCGCCGGAAGCGACATTGCCTTCCTCGGCGGCTTGATCAACTACGCCATCCAGAACAATCGTATCGCTCACGACTACCTCGTCAACTACACCAACGCAGCCTTCATCATTAAAGACGGATTCAAGCTACCGGAGGACGGGCTGTATTCCGGCTTCGACGAGGAGAAAAGGACTTACGACAAATCCACCTGGAACTATGAGGAAGGTGGAGACCTGACTGGCAAACCGGTGATGCCGACGCCTCCGGGGCAGAATGCTCCACCAGCGGGCCATGCCGCACAGGGAGGCGATAATGGGCAGGGACACGGATATCAGGGAGCAGGTCCGGCAGGAGCCAAGGGCGGCGTAGGAACTCCGGCGCTGCCTCCGAAGACTGCGTTCGATCTTTCCCTGCAGCATCCACGATGCGTGTTTCAGCTGATGAAGAAGCAGTACGAGCGCTATACGCCGGAGATGGTGGAGCGCATCACGGGAATTCCGCAGGCAGAGTTCCTCAAGGCCGCGGACCTTTTTACTTCTGTCCGAAAAGATGGCGACATGAAGAAAGTCGCCACGATTATTTATGCGGTGGGCTGGACCCAACACAGCTTCGGCACGCAGATCATTCGCACGGCGGCCATGCTCCAATTGCTGATGGGCAACGTCGGACGCGCCGGTGGCGGCGTGAACGCACTGCGCGGGCATTCGAATATTCAGGGTGCAACGGACATGGCCGGAATCTTCGATATTCTGCCCGGCTATCTAAAGATGCCCAACCCCAACGATGTTGATCTGGCCACATATCTAAAGCGCGTCACGCCCACATCGTCGAAGCCGGATCCGTGGGACTCGTTCAACTACTACTCGAATACGCCGAAGTTTGCGGTTTCGCTCCTGAAGGCTCTGTATGGCCCCGCAGCTACCAAGGAAAACGACTTCGCCTTCAACTATCTGCCGAAGATCGACCGTAACTATTCCTGGGTGAATATCTGGAATGACATGTATGAAGGCAAGGTCAAGGGCATATTCGCCTTCGGCATGAACGGCGTGATGATTGGACCGGACTCGAATAAGAATATTGATGCGCTGAAAAAAGCGGACTGGCTAGTGGTTTGCGAAATCTATCCGGACGAAACCAGCGAGTTCTGGCGTGCCCCGGGCATCACCGCCGACGACCAGAAGAAGATCAACACCACCGTGTACCGACTGCCGGGCGCGGGATTTGCCGAGAAAGACGGGACGTTCGTAAATTCAGCGCGCTGGCTGCAATGGAAAAATGCGGCCGTGCCGCCGCCGGGCGAAGCGCGGTTGGATCAGGAAATTCTGGCAACCATCTACCTGAAAGTGCGCGAACTTTATCAGAAAGAAGGCGGCAAATTCCCGGATCCAGTGCTGAATGCGACGTTTGCATACACAACGCCCTATAACCCATCGCTTTCAGAAATAGCGAAGGAGTTGAACGGCAAGGCGCTGGTTGACATCACCGATCCCAAGACAAACGTCACCATCAAAGCCGGTCAGCAGCTACCGGGCTTCGCGTGGCTCAAAGACGACGGCACAACTACGTCAGGCAACTGGATCTATTGCGGATCTTGGACCGAGGCGGGCGCGCTCATGCAGCGGCGAGGAACGGATGATCCTTCGGGCTTGGGTATTTACCCCAACTGGGGATGGTCGTGGCCGATGAACCGGCGCGTCTTGTACAACCGTGCTTCCTGCGATGGGAACGGCAAGCCGTGGGATCCGCAGCGGCGGCAAGTCTGGTGGGACGAGGCGAAACAAACCTGGCTGGGAAGCGACGTACCGGACTTCAAGCCCGACTCCGCCCCGAAAGATCATATGGGACCGTTCATCATGAATCCGGAGGGTGTTGGGCGGTTATTTGTGCCGCTAGGCGCGATGGCTGATGGACCGTTCCCCGAATACTACGAGCCCATGGAGAGCCCGATTGTGAATCCGTTGCATCCCGGTCAATCGAACAACCCGGTAGTAAAGAAGTACAAAACCGACATGGACAAGTACGGCACGGTGGATCAGGGTTTCAACGTAGTCTGCACCACCTACCGACTGACCGAGCATTACCACTACTGGACGAAAAATAATCCCATGAACGTGCAACTCGTGCCGGAGCCATTTGTGGAAGTACCCGCGGAACTAGCCAACCGCTTGGGCATCCGTGGCGGCGAGAAAGTAAGAGTGACCAGCGCGCGTGCGCAGTACATTGCCAAAGCGATGGTGACGCGGCGCATCCGGCCAATGAAGATTGACGGCAAAGAAACCTTCCAGATCGGCATTCCGATTCACTGGGGATTCCGCGGAATCGCTGAAGATGAGGGCAAGACGGCGAAGACTCTGGCCAACCAGTTGACGCCGACTGTGATTGATCCCAATGCATACACCCCCGAGTTCAAGGGCTTCCTGGTGAAGCTCGAGAAAGTTTAGGCGCGAGACGCGACCATGACCGACCGCAAGACGTTACAAGCCGAAAAGATATCGGGCCATTCCGGGGCTTCTCCGGGCTTCGGGATGCAGCGCGACTACGAAGTTTGCAAACTGGTCGATACCACCACGTGTATCGGTTGCAAAGCCTGCGAAGTGGCCTGCGTCGAGTGGAACGATATGCCCTTCGGCGTGACCACCTTCGACAACACCTACCAGACCATGCCGGAGACGCGCTGGAACTTCTGGAATCTGATCAAGTTCAACGAACACCAGCGCGAAGACGGAACGATTCAATGGTTGATGAGAAAAGACCAGTGCATGCACTGCGCCGATCCCGGGTGTCTGGCGGCGTGTCCCGCGGACGGCGCCATCGTGAAGTACACCAACGGCATTGTCGATTTCAATCAGGAGAATTGCATCGGTTGCGAGTTCTGCGTATCGGGCTGTCCGTTCGATATACCGCGATTTAATCCGGCGACGAAGAAAGTTTACAAGTGCACGCTTTGCTCGGATCGCGTGGGCCAGGGGCTGGAACCAGCGTGCATAAAGGCGTGTCCCACGGGATGTTTGAAGTTTGGCAGCAAGGATGACATGAAGTTTATTGCCAACGAACGTGCCCGGCAGCTGAAGGAAAATTTTGGCATGGAGAACGCTGGTGTGTACGATCCGCAATCGATCGGCGGCACGCATGTGATTTACGTCCTCCATGACGCTACCGACCCGGAGCGCTATGGCGGGCTGCCCAAGAATCCGACCATCCCGTGGAGTTATACGATCTGGAAATGGCTGTTTAAGCCGGTTCTAGGCACCTTCGCGCTACTTGGCGGGTTGGGAGTGTTGCTGCACTACGTCGCCGTGGGTCCGCGCCGCCCACAACCGGAGCCGACCGAGAAGGAGGCCACGCATGGGAACGGTGATTGATCGTTTTGACGAGAAGGCGCGTCGGACCTTTGATTCGATCGGACGAACGGAAGTCTATAAGGGCGAGTTGCTGCGGCATCCGGTCTACACGCGGGTGCTGCACTGGATGGTCGCGTTGTTTTTCTTTCTTGCCCTGTTCAGCGGCTTCGGCATTTATTTACCCTGGCTGTTTCGCTGGTTCACTCCCATCTTTGGTGGCGGACCGCTCAGCCGTCGAATGCATCCCTGGTTCGGCGTGGGATTCGTATTTTTCTTTTTCCTGCAAATGCTGAACTGGATTGTTCCGATGACGTGGTGCGCGGGCGACACGAGATGGATATGGAACATCCGCAGGGTCGTGTCTGGCGAACAAGAACTGGAACCGCCCGAGACCGGATTCTTTAACGCCGGTCAGAAAGCGATGTTCTGGGAGATCGTAGCTGGCTGCATCGTCTACCTGATCAGCGGAATTATTCTCTGGATGGGCGCGCGCACCTTCGGCGCTCTCGCAGTCGCGGTCAGTTATGTGCTGCACGACATCTCGGCGATCATCATGCTCGGCGGAATCTTCATCCATATTTATTTGAGCACGATTGGTGAGCCCGGAACCTTTCACGCCATGACGCGTGGCGCCGTGAGTGAAGCGTGGGCCTGGACGTTCCACCCTGCGTGGTACAAGAAAGTGACGGGACGCGATCCTCGCGAAGCGTATGAAAAAGCTCTCGAACAGCAGCGTAGCACTCCACCCAAAACAAGCTAGGCAGACTTACGCAATCCTAACGCCAGGCAAGTGCATCCAAAGTTTCAGCTAACAACCTAGGCGGTAAATACGTATCAGAGAGGATTCATGCGCCCATTCGCCCTTTGCTACGCCCTTGTCGCGGCTGCAACTCTTCTATCCGGCGCCCTGCTGTTCGCACAGAATGTAGATGCGAACTTCCATAACGCGCCACCTTCGGCCCAGGCGATGAAAAATCCGTACGAAGGCCAGGAAGCTGCTGTGCAAGCCGGAAAACAACTGTACGCGCGCAATTGCCTCTCCTGCCACGGCAGAATGGGCCAAGGCACCGGCAACGTGCCCGCCCTGGCCGGCGGTAAGCTCAATTCCGTTAAGCCGGGTGAAGTGTTCTGGTTCATCACCCGCGGCGACAAAGATAACGGCATGCCTTCGTGGGCATCCTTGCCGGTAAAGCAGCGCTGGCAGATCGTTACTTACGTTAAGTCGATGGGCACAACGCAGGCCGCGCCGGAGACAAGCGCGCCCGCGCCATCTGACACGAGCACGTCGAAATTGAAGGCCTCGCCGCCGACGCCGCCATTCACCGACTTCCGCTACGAGAAGCCGGGCACAACTCGCAAAATTACTGTAAACGATCTACCGCAGCCGTACGCCACTCAGTCGGCGGAGAACGGTCCTGAATTAGTAGCGCGCCCGGATAACGCATGGCCGAAAGCGCCCGCTGGATTCAAAGTGGAGACGTATGCCGCTGGTCTCGAGAATCCGCGGACGCTGCGCACCGCCCCGAACGGCGATATTTTTCTTGCGGAAAGCGATCCCGGACGCATTCGTGTATTTCGCGGGCTCACCAGCGACGGCAAGCCTGAGCAATCCGCCATTTTTGTCAGCGGCCTGAAACGCCCGTATGGCTTGGCCTTCTATCCTCCCGGACCTGATCCGCAATGGTTATATGTGGGCAGCGAGCGCGAAGTAGTTCGATTTCCGTATCACAACGGCGATCTGAAGGCGAATGGAGCGTCGCAACACATCGCCGATCTGCCGGGGCCAGGAGGACACTGGACTCGCGCCGTGACGTTCTCGCAGGACGGGAAGAAAATGTTTGTCGCGGTAGGCTCGGGATCCAACATTGACGATCCCGACACTACGCCGCGAGAGAAAGACCGCGCCGATATTCTGGTTTGCGATCCCGCAAACTGCAAGTTGAGTGTGTATGCCTACGGAATTCGTAATGCGGGAGGCGGAATTGCGGTGAATCCGCAGACCGGCGAACTGTGGTGTTCGGTGAACGAGCGCGACGGACTGGGAGACAATCTCGTCCCCGACTACATCACGCACGTGCAGGAAGGCGGATTCTACGGCTGGCCGTGGTGGTATATGGGCGGACATCAGGATCCGCGGCACAAGGGCAAACATCCGGAGTTGAAAGATAAGGTGATCGTGCCGGATGTGCTGTTGCAGCCGCATAACGCGTCGCTGGAGTTTGCGTTTTATCAAGGCCAGCAGTTCCCGGCGGAATATAAGGGAGACATTTTCGCGTCCGAGCACGGCTCCTGGAACAAAGCGGTGCGCGTGGGCTATGAGGTAGTTCGCGTGCCTCTCCATCAGACAGGCGACGCCAGCGGCGAGTATGAGGACTTCCTCACCGGCTTTGTGTTGCCTGATGGCAATGTATGGGGGCGGCCGGTGGGCGTGACCGTGGCTCCGGATGGCTCCCTGCTGGTAAGCGACGATGGGTCGAACTCAATCTGGAGAGTGAGTTATAGCGGGAAATAGCAGGACTTTGAACTTGTTCCCGGCACGATTAGGACTCCAGCTTGACAATCTTCCCTCCCAGGCGCAGAATTCACAAAGGCGAATAAAAAGCGAAAATAGCCTGCGGAGCCTTCCCGGCTTCGGCGCTCCCTGAAATTTCCTGAGGAATTTATGTCTTCCGCAGTGTTTTCCACTTCGGCGGCCCAAGGCCGCCCTTTTGTCTTTGACAGTGAAAATGAGGCCGAGGTTTGCCCGCAGGCAGAGCTTTTCACTGAGGCGCGGCCGCCTCAGCGAGTCGTCTCCGCAATTTTCCCCGGGGCCTTCAAAGACGCGAGGCTCGCCAGTGTAACTCCGGCCTCTCGCTTGGCGGTGCGTCCTGCGCCAGAAATGGTGTCGAGCGGCATTGCCGCGATGGACGCGCTTACCGGAGGATTGCCCCGCGGTTGCCTGACAGAAATTTGCGGTCCCGCCTCCTCCGGCCGCAGCACCTTAATGTTAGCTGCACTGTCTGCGGCAACCCGGCGTAGAGAATTTTGCGCGATCGTGGATGCCAGCGATGCCCTCGATCCGCTGTCACTCGCCGCTGCAGGGATTGAATTGGACCGGTTGCTATGGGTGCGTTGCGGAGAGAATGCGCATCAGGCCGAGCATCGCCTGGAGCAACTTCTGCGTACTACGGATTTGCTGCTCGAAAGTGGAGGCTTTGGAATGATCGTCCTCGATCTGGGCGATCTGCCACCACAAACGGCGCGCCGTATTCCGCTGGCTACATGGTTTCGCTTTCGTCGTGCCGTAGAACCTACGCCCACCGTACTGCTGGCGGTAGAGCGGCAGTCCATCGCCGGAAGCTGCTCATCCTTATTGATCAAGCTGGGATCGATGAAACTGAGCACGTTAGAAAATCAGGCGAGCCCGACGCCCACCCACGCACAGTTGCTGACTGAAATGGAAATCACGGCGGAACTGGTGCGCTCGCGCATGGATCGTAAACCAGTTCGCTCCGCTGAGATTACTTTCGCCAGTAAAACCGCCTGGGCGGGATGATGGAAATCATCCGATGACCCAATGACTCAATCGCTCAATGGATTTATGTCATGCCCTTTGCCTGCATCTTCGTGCCGAATTTTCCCGTGGCTGCGGTGTCTCGCGCCGAACCGGAGTTGCGCGCGCTGGCCTTGGCCATTTTCGAAGGCAAGACTCCGATGGAAAAAATTGTCGCCGTGAATGAAAGCGCAGCCCGCAGCGGTATCGCATCCGGGATGACAAAAGCGCAAGCCGAACTTTGTTCCGAGTTAACGCTGCGTCCACGTTCTCTGCTGCAGGAATCCGTAGCGCACGCCGTCCTGCTGGATTGCGCGCAATCGTTTTCGCCCTGCGTGGAGGATATCGCCGCCGACACAGTAATTCTTGATCTGGCAGGCATGGAATCTCTTTTGGGCGCGCTACCAGAAATTGCTCGCCGCATTTTTCGTCGCACCGCAGAACTCGGACTGGATGGCAACGTTGCCGTGGCTCCGAATCCCGATGCCGCCGTGCTCGCCGCACGCGGATTTTCAGGCGTGACCGTAATTTCGCCAGGGCAAGAAAGCGAGTCTTTGGGATCTTTGCCACTGGAAGTTTTATTTGCCAATCGTGTATTTGCCAATCAATGTTCGAGTAATGAGGGTGCAGAAAAAGCAACCGATAAGGAAAAAGAATCAGCCAGTCTGCTCGAAACCTTAGATCGCTGGGGCATCCGAAATTTGCGGGCTCTGGCTGCGTTGCCCGAAATCGCGCTCAGCGAGCGTCTGGGCCAAGAAGGCCTGCGCCTGCAGCAACTGGCGCGGGGCGCAGCTTCACGCACATTGGTCCCGGGGGAAGCTCCTGCGGTTTTTGAAGAAGCGATCGAGTTGGAATATCCCATTGTGCTGCTGGAGCCTCTAGCTTTTCTGATGAATCGTCTGCTTGAGCAGATTTGCGCACGTTTGGCCTCGCGCGCTCTGAACACGCAGGAATTACGGCTCACGCTGGAATTGCAAAATTTGACGCGAGGCGATTCTCGGCTCGATGCTTCCGAGTTTTATTTTGAGAATGATCCCTCTCGCATCGCATCGCAATCGCCAGCCCAGCAGTTTGTTTCCGGCCGGCAAAATAAATTTTGCAGGACTCTTTGTCTTCCCCTTCCCATGCTGGATCCCAAACTTTTTCTCAAGTTGCTGCAACTGGATTTGAATGCGCACCCGCCCGGCGCGCCCATCCTGAAGATTCATCTTGCGGCGGAGCCAGCGAGGCCTCGGTCAGCGCAAGGAGGGTTGTTTTTGCCTCCGTCGCCAGAACCGGAAAAACTGGAACTCACGTTGGCGCGAATTGCCGGACTGGTCGGCGAATCGCGTGTGGGATCTCTGGAATTGCTGGATACGCACCGTGTCGAAGGCTTCCGCATGCGACGCTTTTCGCCTGGAGGCACGCAGGAAAAACTCGCATCGAAAGATCGGTCACGAAAAACTTTTGAGCTTGCAGAAGAAAAATCTGCCGTCGCTGCGCTTCGCAGGTTCCGCCCACCTCTGCGGGCCACGGTGACCCTGGAGAATGCAGAACTTGCACGCGTGGTGTGCGCGAAGAAAAAAGAAGTACAGGGTAGTGTGCTCTGGAAGGCCGGCCCCTGGCGCAGTTCCGGCGATTGGTGGGAGCGGGAAGCCTGGTCGCGCGACGAGTGGGACATCGCTTTGCAGAATGCGGAAGGAATCGCTCTCTACCGCCTCGTGCACGATCTACTCGGCGGAGGTTGGTTTGTGGAAGGAATGTATGACTGAAACTTTTTCACCACAGAGCCACGGAGACACAGAGAAGACAAAACATAAAACAGGTAAAAGATTTCTCTGTGACTCTGTGCCTCTGTGGTGAATGGGTTTTAGCGAGAACTGATGTCTTACATCGAACTTCATGCCCGCTCGGCTTTCAGCTTCCTCGAAGGATCTTCCTTACCGGAAGATCTGGCAGGTGCTTCTGCCCGATTAAAAATGCCCGCCATGGCATTGCTCGATACCGATGGCGTCTATGGTGCGCCTCGCTTTCACATGGCCGCGAAAAAACTTGAGATCAAGGCGCACATCGGCGCGGAAGTCACGGCATTTTTACCACGGAGTCACAGAGGCACTGAGAAAAACGATCAACAATTTAAAATTAACAATCATAAATTTGAGAATTCCTCCGTGTCTGCGTGTCTCCGTGGTGAATTCCGCCTCCCCCTTCTCGTTTCCTCCCGCGCGGGCTATCAGAATCTATGCCGCCTGATCACGAAAATGAAATTGCGCGCGAAAAAAGGTGAGGGAGCGGTTCTGAAAGAGGAACTGGAAGAGCACGCCCATGGTCTGATTTGCCTGACCGGCGGCGCGGATGGACCTCTGGCAACGGCCTTGCAGCATGGCGGCATCGAAGAGGCTCGCCGGCAGATCGAGCAGCTGATTTCATTATTTGGCCGCGGCAATGTGTACATCGAACTGCAGCGCCATTTTCATCGCGAAGAAGAAACTCGCAACCGCGCCGCGATCGCTATTGCACGCTCGCTGAATCTTCCCCTGCTGGCGAGCAACGGCGTCTGCTATGCGACTGAGAAAAATCGCGAACTTTGTGACGCATTCACCGCCATCCGGCATCACCGCACATTGTCGACGGCCGGTCGTTTGCTGGCGCGCAACTCCGAACGTTATTTGAAATCGCCGCAGGAGATGCAGCAACTCTTCGCTGACTTGCCCGAGGCCATCGCCAATACTCTCGAACTTTCTTCGCGTCTTGAATTCACGCTCAACGATCTCGGCTACGAGTTCCCCCGCTATCCCGTTCCCGAAGGCGAGACGATGAATTCGTTCCTGCGCGACCGCGCATGGGAAGGCTTTCGCCAGCGCTATGGCCGCGCTAAGGATGATATTCAAACCCGCGCCCGTAGCCAGATCGAGCGCGAACTGGCACTCATAGAAAAACTCAAACTCGCCGGATATTTTCTGATCGTGTGGGATCTGGTTAACTTCTGCCGCGAGCAAAACATCCTGGTGCAGGGGCGCGGATCGGCCGCCAACAGCGCCGTCTGTTACTCGCTGGGCATCACCGCCGTCGATCCCATCAGCATGGAGCTTCTATTTGAGCGTTTTCTTTCCGAAGAACGCGGCGAGTGGCCGGACATCGATCTCGACCTGCCCAGCGGTGACGAGCGCGAAAAAGTAATTCAGTATGTTTACCGGCGTTATGGCGAGCGCGGGGCGGCCATGACGGCGAATGTCATCACCTACCGCAACCGCATGGCGGCGCGCGAAATGGGCAAGGCGCTGGGGTTCGATCCTGAAACACTGGCCAAAATTTCGGCCGCTGTTGCTACCTGGGAATTTCGTGACGAGAACGATGCACTCGACCGTCGCTTCCGCGATGCCGGACTCGATCTCAAACATCCGCGCCTGCGCAAATATTATGAGCTGTGTCTGGCCGTGCAGGATATGCCGCGTCATCTCGGCCAGCACTCCGGCGGCATGGTCATCTGCCAGGGACAACTCGATTCGGTTGTGCCGCTCGAACCCGCGTCCATGCCCGGCCGCGTGGTAGTGCAGTGGGATAAAGAAGATTGCGCCGACATGGGCATCATCAAAGTCGATCTGCTCGGCCTGGGGATGATGGCCGTGCTCAAGGATTCGATCGAACTGATTCGCAACTACTACGATGAGGACGTTGATCTGGCGCATCTTCCAGTGGATGATCCTGCGGTCTATTCCACGTTGCAGAAGGCCGACACCATCGGCATGTTCCAGGTGGAAAGCCGCGCACAAATGTCGTGCCTTCCGCGACTGCGCCCGAAACACTTTTACGACATTGTGGTGCAGGTCGCAATTATCCGGCCGGGACCAATCGTCGGCCAGATGGTCAACCCATTTTTACAACGCCGCCAGGGGCGCGAGGAAGTTACGTATCCGCATCCGTCACTGGAGCCTGTTCTCAAACGCACGATGGGAGTGCCGCTTTTTCAGGAGCAACTGCTGCGCATCGCCATGATCGCAGCCAACTTTACCGGCGGTGAAGCCGAAGATTTGCGCCGCGCCATGGGCTTCAAGCGATCGCAGGCCCGCATGAAAGAAATCGAAGCCAAGCTGCGTGCCGGCATGACGCGCAACGGAATCTCGCATGAGGCACAGGAGCAAATTGCCCTCTCCATCAGTTCTTTTGCGCTCTACGGATTTCCCGAATCGCACGCTGCCAGCTTCGCGCTGATCGCCTACGCCAGCGCTTATTTGAAGTGTCACTATCTCGCAGCGTTCACCGCCGCCTTGCTCAACAACCAGCCGATGGGATTTTATTCTCCCGCCACGATCACGAAAGACGCGCAGCGTCACGGATTGAAAATGCTGCCCGTGGATGTGACGCGTTCGGAATGGATGTGCACGCTGGAAGCAGCGGTCAGTGTTCAGTTGCCAGTTGCCAGCGGGACGCCGGCACTACGCCTTGGCTTGCGTTATGTTCGTGGCCTGCGTGAAGAAGGCGCTCAGGCGTTGGTACGCGAACGCACACGTGCTCCATTTATGTCCATTCACGATCTCACTCGCCGCGTTCCAGAACTACGCAAGGACGAACTTACTACGCTGGCGGAGATCGGCGCGCTGAATGCAGTGGCCAGTAACGGGTACCGAATACCGAGTAAAACCTTTGTCATTCCGACCTCCGAGCACGAGCGAGGGGTGGAGGAATCTCGCAACTCGCGACCCGGTACTCGGGACTCGCAGCTCCACCGCCGCGACGCTCTCTGGCAGGTGGAACGCGCGGTGCGCGGCTCCGGGCCGCTGCTGGAAAATCTGCCAGAACCCGATTTGCCTTCTCCACTCCAGCCCATGAACCATGAAGAGCGCCTGGTGGCCGATTTTCACGGCACCGGCCTCACTGTTGGACCGCATCCCATGGCATATCGCCGCGACTGGCTCAATGCCATGGGCATTCGACGCGCCAGTGAACTACGCGAGATTCCCAGCGGAAAACGTCTACGCATCGGAGGCTGCGTCATCACACGCCAGCGCCCGGGAACCGCGAAAGGTTTTGTGTTTCTCAGTCTGGAAGATGAAACGGGAGTGGCCAACGCGATCATCACGCCTGATCTTTTTCATCGCAACCGGCTGCTGCTGGCCTCAGAGCGATTTCTTGCGATTGAAGGGATCCTGCAAAATCAGGACAATATGATTTCGGTCAAGGCTGAACGCGTACTGCCGCTGTTCGTTACGAAGGCTGAGACTGTGTCACACGATTTTCACTAAGCCGGTCTCGAAACCGTAAACCAGAATCTGGAAAGCGCTCTATCGCTCGGGCGATTCTTCCGGTCTACCATTTTCCGGCGGCGCCAGCGGCAGCTGGGTGGCTCCGCGCATAATGTCACGTTCCTCAGGCGAGAACACGCCTCGGAAGCGGTTGGAATCGATGATCTGCTCGCGCTGCCCCGGCGGCATGGCGCGCAGATCGCGGATGGCCGTGCTCACCATGCGCCGGCGGTCGGGGGGAAGCTGCTGCATCCGCCCGAACAATTGCCGTGCCTCCTGTTTCTGGCCAGGCGTCAAGTGTTCCCAGGTTTCCATGCGGTTCAGCATCCGCTGCTGCTGTTGCGGCGGAAGACTCGAGAAATGCTGCAGCCGCTGCCGCAGCAACTGCTGCCGCTCCGGAGACAAATGACGAAAGCCGGGATCGTTCTGCAGCGCCCGCTCCCGTTCGGCTGGTGGCAAACCCTGATAGCGCCGCAGCCAGTCACCGGCATGATGCCCCTGGCCCGGCGGATGATTGGGGGCCACTTGCCGACCCTGCACCGGCCGGAAATTGTTGTGCTGGAAGTTATTACGTTGAGCCAGGCAGGGAACGGCCACAACGGTCGCCACACACAGCACCGCCGTCACCAACCATCCCACTGTGCAATCTTTCAGCCGCATTCTCCCCGCCCCTCAGGGTCATCCATCCCACCACGTATACTCTGCCGCAGGCCTCACTTCGCTGCTACGGATTCGCCACCACATCCTGTTGCACTTCCAGGTCATCCAGAAGATCGAAGTCGGCGTACAAATCGTGATTCTTTTCCAAAGCCTGCAGATCGCTTACCGCCGTACCTGGTTCAGCTTGCACCTGAGAGTCCGCTACCACGTTATTTCCCGAGTTGTAGACTCCACTCCCTTTGGTAAAGAACAGTCCCACGCCAACTCCCATCAGCACAGTAAGGGACGCGGCCAGCACCGGGCGCCGGAACCACGTCAACCAGCCTACCTGAGGCTTGGCCATCTCTTCTCGCAAGCGAGCCTGCAGCCGCACGTCAAAATAAGGCGACGGCTCCGGCGCCTTCCATTCATCCAGCAACGCCATCGTCCGCCGGAATTCTTCCATCTTTCCGGCGCAGGCACCACACTCCGCCAAATGCCCACCCATCTCCGGCGTCACTTCCATCAAGCCGGCGGCCAGATCCGCCATCACTTCACGAATTTCCTCGCACTTCATAACCATGTCCCCTTAGATTCTCTTCGCCAATGCTCACTCATCCCAAACCAAAAGTCGCTTTCCTACACAAATTCTTTTAACTGTTCCCGCAAAGTCTCGTAGGCCCGAAACAATAACGATTTCGTCGCCGATTCGCTCAACTTCAATACTTCGGCAATCTGCTTGTAGTCCATCTGCTGATACTTGTGCATGATCACGGCCAGCTTCTGCCGCTCCGGCAGGGCTTCCACCTTGGCCCGTATCGCCACCGTCCGCTCACGCCGTACCAAGGACTCTTCGGCCGTCACGGCGCCGTCGGCCACATCCAGCGTCGTGCCCGTTTCCTCGTCCGGTTCGTCCAGGCTCACCGTGACCTCGGGCCGCTCGTGCCGGGTATCGCGCGCGTGATTCACCGCCAGATTGGTGGCGATGCGGTAGAGCCAGGTCGTGAACTTGGCGCTCGCTTCGTAGGTCTGGCGCGAGCGGTAGACCCGCAAAAAAACTTCCTGCGCCAGATCCTCAGCGGCTGCCGTATTGCGCGCCATGCGATACATAAAGCTCACCAGCGGTCGGCGATACTTCTGCACCAGATAGTCGAATGCGGACTGATCCCCCGCCTTCACCCGCAGCATCACTTCCGCGTCAGTAAAGTTCTCGGCGCCGACAAATGCGGGTTGCAAACCGTTCTGGACGAGGGCTCGCCGTCGCCATCAGAACGCTCCGGTCAATGGCAGCTGCGCCCACACTTGATCGAACCCGGCTGGAGGTGGAAAGTTGCTCTTCTTCTTGTTCCGACGAATCCCCAGAAATCCCCTCGGATGATGAGGATACGGCGGGTCGAAGGGGTCTGGTTTCATCCGGCATGGAGGTTACTTTGGGCACACAGAGTACCGGCGACCCGATGCCGCCTGTGCCCCTGCCGCCGATAGGCTACCACGCCCGCGCCAGTACTCCAAAACCCGCCCGCAGAGCCGAAGCAACGGGTTCCTCGGCTTCGCTGTAGGCAAGCAGAGTTGCAGGAACTGCGCACTGATGTTTGAATAGAAAACGTTGGGCGCTTAACTCAGCGGTAGAGTGCCATCTTCACACGGTGGAAGTCATAGGTTCGAATCCTATAGCGCCCACCATCTTCTCAAGCACTTGCAAGTCCTGGAATCACTCTGAAATCACTCTTCAGAGCCAGGTCGCGCACGAAATCAAATCTCCTCTCCAGTTTTCTGTTTCGACATTATCGTTAATAAGCATCAGCGCCGGATCTGGTTTGATAGCGAAATCGGGAAAGGCACTACATGCTTTGTCCGAATACCCATTGTTCAATAGCGCCACCGGGGGCAATTGCAGGCCGCGAGTCGCATTGCGACGCTCTTCGGACTCTGAATCAAGGAAAAACTCTTTCGACTCGAGCAAAGAGTCCCGGCCAAATCGTCCGATCTTAGCGCGATAGAACATTTCTGACATAGCGTGTTGTCAAATTGCAGGGAGGACCGCTGATTTTGCCTTATCGGGAAACAGTGTGCAGGCTCCCACTCAACTGATTCTGTCGGGCTCTTGCACCAGCGCTCATTGGCTTGGGTCTCCCGGTGTGAAACACCGCCCCGCTCGGAAGAGAACATGTGAGTCCCCCGAGGCAATCAGTATGGGCATCGGCTTGCAATGCCGTAATTGGGAAACGATTGCAATCCGCTTTCATTAAGAAATCCTAAGTGCCCCAAATGCAGCAGAGGTTTCACGTTCCGGTGACATGTGCCGATGTGTTGTGTGTACGCAAATTCACTTCAACAGCTCTGTCCAACTTTTATGAAGACGGGACCGAATCTTGTCGATAACGTTTGACGACAGTACGACGCCTTGCGTGCTCAGGCTGGAAGGCGAGATTGACGTCACATCCTCAGCGGAGCTGAAGCGGGTGCTGATCGAGGCAATCTCCTCCGGAAAAGAAGTGCACCTGGACCTGACCCAGGTCAGCGACCTCGACGTGACCGCAGTCCAGTTGTTGTGGGCAGCGAGTCGGGAAGCGGAAAAGGTAGGCGCATCTTTCGCGGTAGCCGGGGATGTGACTGGGAACATCGGCCGCGCGGTTTGCGAGGCGGGTTTTGAGAACTTTCCGGTGGCTGTGACTCCAGAGGTTGCGCCGGTGAACTCGGAGGCGTCACCCACGGGAACTCCGGATGAGTGACAAGTACAAACAGGCGTTCCGAGAGGAAGCTCGAGAGATTCTGCTGGATTTGGAATCAGCCCTGCTGGACCTTAACGATAATCGCGACGACACCGAACTGGTGGGACGAGCCTTTCGTGCCCTGCATACGATCAAGGGCTCAGGAGCGATGTTCGGATTTGACGCGATCGCCGCATTTACTCACGACATCGAGAATGCTTTTGACCAGATACGGAACGGCCGCCTGAAAGCGACCCCGGACCTGATTAGCCTTTCCCTGGCCGCAGTCGATCAAATCAAAGCCATGCTGGAGGAAGCCTCCGGACAAGAGAGCGCAGTCGCCGCCGCTTCGGCACAAATCCTAGTGGAACTGCGAACGTTGACTGGAGCGTCCGAAGTGCCGGTCAAGCCGGCGCTAGCCGCAGCAGTAACGTCCGCTCCCGCCATTGCCGACACCACCCGCGAATGGCACATCAGATTTCGCCCGGGAGCCGATCTGCTGCATAGCGGGGCCAATCCGCTGTTGCTACTGCGCGAACTGCGCCAGCTGGGCACCCTTCAAGTCAAGGCAGACACTTCAGTAATTCCGGCCCTCGCCGAAATGGATCCCGAGCGCTGCTACATCGCCTGGGACATGGTTCTGACTTCTGCCGCAGGAGCCGACGCGATCCGCGATGTCTTCATTTTTGTGGAGGACAGTTGCGAGCTGGCCGTTGAGCCCGCCCCGTCTTCGCCGCAACAGACCGAAGCCGCGCCTGCGGCGCTGCTGGAGAAGCGCTCAGGCGAGGGCCGCCGCTCCTCCGACAAGGAAGTGCAGGGCTCGAGTATTCGCGTTGCCGCGGCCAAGCTTGACCAACTGGTCGATCTGGTCGGCCAGTTGGTGACCGTACAGGCTCGGTTGGTCGAGGTCGCGGCCCGCCGCGAGGATCGCGACATGCAGGCGGTGGCGGAAGAGATTGAAGCGTTGACCACCGAGCTTCGCGAGACCTCGATGGGCATGCGCACTCTGCCCCTGCGCTCCACCTTCGAGCGCTTCAAGCGGCTGGTCTACGACCTGGGGCGCAGTCTGCACAAAGAAGTGGAACTCACGTTCGAAGGCGGCGAGACGGAGCTGGACAAGACCGTGCTCGACCAGTTGAACGATCCGCTGATGCATTTGATCCGCAACAGCATGGACCACGGCATTGAGGCGCCCGAGGTCCGCCGCGCCGCCGGCAAGTCAGCAACCGGAACCATTCATCTTTCGTCGCGCCACGCCGGTGCCCAGGTTCTGATCTGCGTCGCTGACGATGGTAAGGGTATTGACCGAGAGGCGGTGCGTGCGCGTGCGGTGGAGAAAGGCCTGGTCGCGGCCGACGCCCGGCTCACTGAATCGGAAATTTTCTCCTTCATCCTGGCCCCAGGTTTTTCTACGGCGCGCGAGGTCTCCGACGTTTCCGGGCGCGGAGTCGGCATGGACGTGGTACGGCGCAACGTGGAGGCCTTACGCGGAAGCATTGAGATTGCCAGCCAGCCCGGCTTGGGCTCGGTCGTGACCCTCCGGCTACCGCTCACGCTGGCCATTATCGACGGCCTGCTGGTGCGCGTCGGGCAAGCTCGTTTCGTCATGCCGCTCGGCAACACCGTCGAATGCGTCGAACTCACCCGGCAGGACATCGCGAATGTTAACGGCAAGCACCTGGCGAATATCCGCGGCGAGATCATTCCCTACATCCGGCTGAGCGAGTACTTGCAGATGCGCACGGAGCGGCCCGAACGCGAGCAGATTATGGTGGCGGAAACCGAGCATGGGCGCTTCGGCTTTGTCGTCGACCAGGTGATTGGGGATCACCAGACGGTGATCAAGAATCTGGGCCGGCTCTATCGCAACGTCCAGGTGGTGTCGGGCGCGACCATTCTCGGCGACGGGACGGTGGCGCTGATTCTCGACTTACACCGCTTGGCTCAGAACGTGATTCGCAGCAATTCCATCAGACCGCACACGAAGGCTCGCCCCCTCATGCCCACAAAGGTTGAGGTGACGGCCTAACCAGAGATCAGCAAGGGTTTCTCGATGTTCAAATTCAAAGGAGATGAAGTCATGGCAAGTGCAACCGCAGTTGGCAAACAGAAAGTTCAACGTGCCGTCGGCGAGGGGCAGGGCAAGCAGGCCCACGCGAAAGGCGCATCCCAGGCCGTAGACACACAGGTGCTCGATGCCTCGCAGGAGATTATTCGCTTGGTGGAGGCGTCGCGGGAAGGACGCCTGGGCGAGCGGGCTCGAGTGGAAAAGTTTGAAGGCGTCTATCGCGAGATGATGCAGGGCGTGAATACCATGCTCGACGCCATCCTGCTGCCCATCGGAGAAGGCAATCGCATTCTGGAGCAAATCTCCAGCGGCAAGATCGACGAACTGATTGCCCAGACCTACAAAGGCGATCACGAAAAGATGAAGCTGGCGGTCAACAACGTGGGAGTCGTGCTACAGAGCCTGCAGAAGGAACTGGTGCGGCTGACCGACGCCTCGAAAGAAGGGCAGCTCAGCGACCGCGGCAAGCCGGAACAGTTCCAGGGCGCCTACGCCGAGATCGTGCGCGGCGTGAATGCCATGCTGGACGCGATCTTACTCCCGATTGGAGAAGGCAACCGCATTCTGGCGCAGATTTCCAGCGGCAAGATCGACGAACTGATCGCCCAGACCTATAAGGGCGACCACGAAAAGATGAAGCAGGCGGTCAATAACGTCGCCCTAGTGCTGCAGCGCCTGCAGAAGGAGTTGGTCCGCCTCGACGATGCCTCGAAGGAAGGACAGTTGAGTGAGCGCGGCAAAGCCGAGCAGTTTCAGGGCGCTTATGCCGAAATCGTGCGCGGCGTGAATGCCATGCTGGATGCGATCCTGCTTCCCATTGGAGAAGGCAACCGGATTCTGGCGCAAGTCTCCAACGGCAAGATCGACGAACTGATTGCCCAGACCTATAAGGGCGATCACGAAAAAATGAAACAGGCGATCAACAACGTCGCCATCGTGCTGCAGAGTCTGCAGAAGGAACTGGTGCGGCTGACCGACGCCTCGAAAGAAGGACAGCTCAGCGACCGCGGCAAGCCGGAACAGTTCCAGGGTGCGTATGCCGAGATCGTGCGCGGCGTAAACGCCATGCTCGATGCCATCCTGCTGCCCATCGGAGAAGGCAACCGGATTTTGGCGCAAGTCTCCGGCGGCAAGATCGACGAACTGATTGCCCAGACCTACAAGGGCGACCACGAAAAGATGAAGCAGGCAATCAACAACGTGGCCATCGTTCTGCAGAGCCTGCAGAAAGAATTGCTGCGCCTGACCGAGGCGGCCAGTGCCGGACAGTTATCCGAACGCGGCCATCACGACCAGTTCCGCGGCGCCTACGCCGAGATCGTGCGCGGGGTCAACGGTATTCTCGATGCCGTGATCGTGCCCTTGAATGTGTCCGCCAACTACGTAGACCGCATCAGCAAAGGGGACGTTCCGCCCCAGATCACCGACACCTATCACGGCGACTTCAACCTGATCAAGAACAACCTCAATACTCTGATCAACGCCATGAACGAAATTACCCATGCCGCCGATGAAATCTCGCACGGCAATCTGACCGTCAGCATCCAGGAACGGTCTCCGCAGGACAAGCTCATGCAAGCCCTGGCCGCCATGGTTCATGACCTGACGCGCACGGTGAGCGAAATCCGCAACATTGCCGGTGAGGTCAGCGCAGCCAGCCAGTCGATCTCGACCGCGTCGGTGCAGATTTCCAATGGCGCGACCACGCAGGCTGCATCCGCGGAAGAGGCCTCAAGCTCGATGGAGGAGATGGTTTCCAACATCAAGCAGAACGCCGACAACGCGCAGCAAACTGACAAGATCGCCAACAAGTCGGCCAAGGACGCGCAGGAAAGCGGCCGGGCGGTGGTGGAAGCGGTGACCGCGATGAAGGAAATTGCCAGCAAGATTTCCATCATCGAGGAGATCGCCCGCCAGACCAACCTGCTCGCTCTGAACGCAGCCATCGAAGCGGCCCGGGCGGGGGAACACGGTAAGGGATTCGCCGTGGTTGCGGCGGAGGTTCGCAAACTCGCCGAACGCAGCCAGAAGGCCGCGGGCGAGATCAATCAGCTCTCTGGCACAACCGTCAAAGTGTCGGAGAAGGCTGGAGAGATGCTGGAGAAGCTGGTGCCCGACATCCAGAAGACAGCCGAACTGGTGCAGGAGATCACCGCCGCCAGCAAGGAGCAGGATACCGGTGCCGAGCAGATCAACAAGGCGCTGCAGCAGCTGGAGAAGGTCATCCAGCAGAACGCCTCCGCTTCCGAAGAGATGGCGTCC
This sequence comes from uncultured Acidobacteriaceae bacterium, assembly GCA_963782835.1. Taxonomy (GTDB): domain Bacteria; phylum Acidobacteriota; class Terriglobia; order Terriglobales; family Acidobacteriaceae; genus Sulfotelmatobacter. Next base: position 88,507 of record CAWALR010000017.1, read on the forward strand.
ACCACGGAAGAGCTGACCGGCCAGTCCGACCAGTTGGTGAGCGCACTGGGATTTTTCCGCACCGGAAACGATGCGCCCGCGCACGCTGCCCGGCCGGCGCCGGCAAAGGCGGTTCGCGCCGTCGAGGCCCCACCTGCCAAACCGCCAAAGACGGACGGGCACAGCTCGCCCGCGGCCAGCGGTAAAACCACTGCCAAGTCCGGAGTCGCCCTCAAGCTGAAGGACAAAGGCGACAACCTCGACAAGGAGTTCGAGCGCTTCTAGGATTCCGGCGCTCGTCCGTCAAGGATGCGCGCCGGCCTTGAGCCTCGAAAGGAGACAAAGATGAGTGGCAACGAAATTACCGAGACGCGGCAGTATCTCACTTTTAAGCTGGGCAACGAGGTCTTCGGGATCGATGTGGCCAAGGTGCGCGAGGTGCTCGACTTCACCACCATCACCGAAATTCCCCGGACGCCCGACTTCATGAGCGGCGTAATCAACCTGCGGGGAAGCGTGGTGCCGGTGGTCGACTTACGGCTCTGTTTCCAGATGTCGAAAACCGAGCGCACTCGCAATACCTGCATTGTAGTGGTCGAAGTACTACTCGAGGGGGAATCCACGGTGATCGGTGCACTGGCCGATTCGGTCGAGGAAGTCATTGATCTCGAGCCCGACCAGATTCAGCCCGCGCCCAGAATCGGCACCCAGATCCGCACCGATTTCATCAAGGGCATGGGCAAACGCGAAGCCCAGTTCATCATGATCCTCGATATCGACCGCGTCTTCTCTGCCGAGGAGTTGTCGGCGGTACGAAACGCGGAGGGGACCGGGACACTGGCCGAAGCAACCGCCTGACGGACGAGGCGGGGAATGCGTTCTGGTTCCCCGCCCTCTTTTTACGGCACGTTGATGATGACCTGCATATGACCACTCACGCCGACAGCCTTTCGAGCCGCGATCTGAAACGGCTCTGCCGCCTGATCTACGAGCAATCCGGCATTACCCTCGGCGCGGAAAAAAAGATCATGCTTGAGGGCCGGCTGAAACGGCGAATCACCACTCTGCACTTGTCTTCTTGTACGGAGTATTGCGACTACCTCTTCGAGGGTAATGGCCACGACGTCGAGGAGATGGTCCACCTGATCGATGCCGTCAGCACTAACAAGACCGATTTTTTCCGCGAGAAATCGCATTTCGACTTCCTGGTCGCCAGGGCGCTCCCGGAACTCACGGCGGGAGATAGAAACGCCCGGGAAGTGATGATCTGGAGCGCGGGCTGCTCCACCGGCGAAGAACCCTACACTTTAGCCATTGTTTTGAACGAGTACAGGCTGTCGCATCCCGCCTTCCGTTTCCGCATTCTGGCAACCGACATCTCGACCAAAGTCCTTCATAAGGCGGAACTAGGAGTCTTCCCTGCCGAGGTGGTGCGTCCGGTGCCAGCCAACCTGCAGCGCAAATACTTCATGCGCAGCCGCAATCGCGAGTCCAACCTGCTGCGGGTGGTTCCTGAATTGCGCGAGGTGATCGAATTTCGCCGCCTGAATTTAATGGAAGAATTCGGCGTATCGGAACTGGCCGATGCCATCTTCTGTCGCAACGTGATCATTTATTTCGACCGCCCCACCCAGGAGCGGCTGTTTCACAAGTTCACCCGCCAGCTGGTGGAGGGCGGCTACATGTTCGTAGGCCACTCGGAGAGCCTGCACCATATGGATGTGCCTTTGGTGCCTGTTGCTCCGGCGCTGTATAGGAAAGCCGATGGCCGAAATCGAAACTGAAGTTCCGGAATTCTATCTGCAGCCTGGCGAGATTCATCTTGCCCGCAGTCCCGCGATCCTGAAGACCATTCTCGGTTCCTGTGTCGGAGTCACTTTCTGGAGCCCGCGGCTGGGCATCGGCGCGCTCTGTCACGGAGTACTGCCGCGATGTCCGCCGGGAGTGCGGGACGCGGAAGGCTACCGCTATGTCGATTTCGCTATCACCGATCTGGCCCGGCAATTCGAGTGCTTTGGCGCCCTTCACGGCGAGGTGCAGATCAAGGTGTTTGGCGGAGCGGACGTACTTCCAGTGAACTCCGAGCTTTCCTGGAAGGCGACGGTTGGCCACCAGAATTGGCACACCGCGCTCGAAGTTCTTTGCGACCAGAACTTTACCGTGCTGGCGTCTGACCTGGGAGGCTCGGTCGGCCGCACCATTCAATTCCACACCGGGACCGGCGAAGTGCTGCTTCGCCGGCTCTCCCATTTAACGCCGGAAGATCAGAGGCCGTGCGGCCGGGATGAGGGCTGAGTCATGAGCACCGCGAAAATTAAAGTCCTGATCGTTGACGACTCCGCGCTGGTTCGCCAGACCTTGACGGATGTACTCTCCTCCGATCCGGACATCGAAGTCATCGGGACCGCCGGCGATCCGTTCGTGGCGGCCGAGCGCATTGCCGAGCAGGTGCCCGATGTCATCACCCTCGACATCGAGATGCCGCGCATGGATGGTCTGACTTTTCTGCAGAAGATCATGGCCCAGCACCCGATTCCCGTAGTGATCTGTTCGAGTCTGGCGGAGGAGGGCGCGCAAAGCACGCTCAAAGCGTTGGAGTACGGGGCGGTAGAGATTATTACGAAACCGCGTTTGGGCAGCAAGCAGTTCCTCGAGGAATCTCAGGTCATGCTCTGCCAGGTGGTGAAAGCGGCGGCACAGGCCCGCATCCGGCCTCATTCCAATCACACGGTCGAACCAAAGTTGACGGCCGATTCGGTGCTCTCTCGCGCCACAGGGGCCATGATTGCAACCACGGAAAAGATCGTGGCCATCGGAGCCTCGACGGGTGGAACCGAAGCTCTACGGGTCCTGCTCGAGGCGCTTCCGCCAGATGCTCCCGGCATGGTCATCGTGCAGCACATGCCGGAGATGTTCACCCGGGCTTTCGCCAAACGGCTGGATAGTTTGTGCGAAATTTCCGTCAAGGAGGCGGAGCCCAACGACACAGTGTTGCGCGGGCGCGCGCTGGTGGCTCCCGGCAATCACCACATGCTGCTGAAGCGCAGCGGCGCCCGTTACTACGTCGACATCAAAGACGGGCCATTGGTCTGCCGCCACCGTCCCTCGGTCGACGTGCTGTTTCGCTCCGCCGCGCGTTATGCAGGACAAAATGCGGTCGGCGTGATCATGACTGGAATGGGTGACGACGGAGCCAACGGCATGCTGGAAATGAAAGAGGCAGGGGCGGTCACCATTGCACAGGATGAGGAGACCTGCGTGGTCTTCGGAATGCCGCATGAGGCGATTAAACGGGACGCGGTGGACGAAGTGCTGCCCTTGCCGGCGATCTCTCGGGCCATTCTCGCGCATGCCAACTGAGGGAGAAGAACACGAATGCAAGCGGCCCTGCCCATCGTGCTGAACGCTGATCGCAAAGCGGAATTTCTCGCGGTGCTGGCCGACGCCGGGGCCGAACTGGAGCGCCTGGCGCGCTCCAGCGAGGCCGAGATCGAGTCCGTCTCGCATGCCTTCAAGAGCCTGGCCAGTCAGGCGGACACCATCTTGCAAGAGGCTGCCGCCATTGTCGGCTGTGTCGAGAAGGAAAGCATGGGAAACGTTCTCGCGAGCGTGCAATCGTTGTGCCTGACGGTGAAGGACTTTCTCGGACGGCGGCTGGAGGCGGCCACCACCATCCTCGGGACCCTCCAGGAGGAAGAAAAGTCGCTGTTGCAACTAATCCGCATCACCCTGAGTCAGGAAGCCATCGCCCGCCATCTGCGCGCACTCAGCGTACTCACGAACGTAGAAGTCGCGCACCTGGGCAGCACTAGCGGCAACTTCCAGCTTCTCGCGCAGGAATTATCTTCCTTTTCGAAATCTTTGACGCAGCAGACCTCGGAACTCGCATGCGACACGAAAAGCCGCCAGCAGACGATTGCGGAGACCAGAAACGAGCTGGCCTCAAGCCTGCCGCAACTGCGCGGCGAAATGGCCCGCATGGAAGACGGGATTGGGAAAACCTTGCGGATTATCGACGCCGGTCTCAACCAACAGGCTGACGTTCCCATACAGTTCCGGCGGTGCGCGGAACAGACTGCCCGGGAAACTGCCGGCGTTGTTGCCGCCATCCAGGCCCACGATATCACGCGCCAGCAAATCGAGCACGTGCAGCAGGCGCTTCAGCTGATCGCATCCCGCATCGCCTCCGCGGACGATTCGCGCGATGAGGATCTTCCTGTCGCATATGCCGGGTTGAAGATTCAGATCTTGCAATTGAAAACCATTCAAGAGACCGTGGCCAACTGGACTTCCCAGGTGCGCAGGTGTATGGAGGGCATTCAGCAGCTCAGCGCCTCAGGCGTTGTCGGCATCGGCCCTACCGTGCTCCGTCAGGAACGGGAACTTTCCGCGGAACTGGCGCACATCGAACTGCTGCAACAGAAAAGCCAGGAGTATAGCGCACGAATGCAAGGCACCCTGAGCGGACTCTCCAGCCTGGTGGACTTGGTCAATGTCCATCTGAAGCGCTCCCAGATGGTTCGCGACCGGCTGCAGATTCTCATGTTCAACTCGCTCATTGAGGCACAGCGACTGGGCGGGCGCGGCGCTGCGGTCTCGGCGATCGCCGGGCTGATTGAAGAAAAATCGGAAGCGTGGATCGTGATCGGGAACCAATCCCAGCTCGCACTCAGCGAAATCCTGGGCCTGGTCGAGCGTACGACCGCACTGATGAAGGTGTTTTCCGAAGCCAGCTGTCAGAAGCTGCGCGAAGAGCAAGCGCAGACCAGGGCTGCTCTGGACAGCGTGCGGAGCACGGCTGCGTTTGTGGCGAATGAAGCCACGCAGATGCAAACCATCACAGAGAACATGCATGCCAATCTGGCCGACGTCGCTGCCACTGGAACGCGGCTGGAACGCTGCTTTGGCTATCTCGATTCCGTGCTGCGTCAAATAGAAGGTCTGGCTGGCGAGTGGGAAAGCACTGATCCCCGGGCGGCGGGGCCATGCGATCCGACGGAGGTCGAGCGCTGGCTTTCTGCGTTTTACACGACGGAGATCGAGCGCACCGTGATGAGCGCCGCGCTTCACGGGACAGCTTTGCCGGTTGTGCAGCAATCGTTTGTGGGCAACGCTGTGGAACTGTTTTAAGACAAGAAAGGTTCGCTAAGAACGAGCTTGCGTCCCTTTCTTAGCGAGGAGGATGCGATGAAAAAAATCCTGGCCGTGGATGATTCCGCTAGCATTCGCCAAATGGTAGGTTTCACCTTGCGCAACGCCGGGTATGAAGTGGTGGACGCGGTCGATGGCAAGGACGGCCTCGCCAAGGCCGGAATAGACAGGTTCGACATGATCATCACCGATCTCAACATGCCGAACCTCGATGGCATCGGGCTCATTACTGCTGCGCGCAAGCTGCCCGGATACTCCTTTATTCCCATTCTCATGTTGACTACGGAATCGCAAGCGCAAAAGAAGGATGAGGGACGCAAGGCCGGGGCGACGGGTTGGATCGTGAAGCCCTTCAATGCAGAACAGCTGATTTCGGTAATCCGCAAGCTAGTCAAGTAAAGGAATGGCATGGCTGCGGGAAGAAACACGCACTCTTCAAATCGTCACGCGAGTCAAGACTTGGGATGCCCAGTGAATACTGCGCAGGACAATGGCGGACTCACCGCAAACCATGCAGCGCCCACGCCCCCTAGCCAGGCCAATTTGCCCCTCTTGATTACTGCGATTGAGCAAGCCGGGGAAGGCATCTTGATTACCGATGCGGGCGCTCGGATCCAATATGTCAATCCCGCGTTTACCACGATGACCGGCTACACCGCCCGTGAAGCAATCGGTCAGAGACCGAACATTCTGAAGTCCGAGCGGCAGAACCCCGAATACTATCGGCATCTGTGGGTCACCATCACCGCCGGAAACATCTGGCGGGGCGAACTCATCAATCGGCGCAAGGATGGTACGTACTACACGGAGAAGATGACGATTACGCCGGTACGAAACCCGAACAATGCCATCACTAACTACATCGCGATCAAGGAAGACGTGACCGATCGGCGGGCCGCCGCGGAGGCGCTTCGCAACCAGGAACACGAAGTGCGGAAGCACCTGGCTGAGATTGAGCAGATCTACAAGCATGCTCCCGTGGGCCTCGCCTTTGTGGATCGCGAGTATCGCGTGCTCCGGATCAATGAGCGTTTGGCCGCTAACAGCGGCTTGACCGCAGAACAAGCCATCGGCAGAAGACTGGTCGACCTGGTGCCGAATCTGGCCCCCCAACTGGTCGAGATCTGGAGTCAGGTATTCGAGCGCGGCGAGCCCCTCCTCGACGTGGAAATTCACGGGACCGTTCTTCCGGCCGCCGGTGAGCAGGATTGGCTCTGCAGCTATTTTCCCCTTAAATCTGAAACCGGCAATGTCACGGGGGTCATTGCATCGGTGCTCGACATCACATCCCGCAAGCGGACGGAGAAAGCTCTGCAGGATTCGGAGAAGCTTCACCGCCTGATGTTTGAGCGTAACCTGGGCGGAGTTTTCCGCTATTCGCAGGACGGCACCGTCATCGATGCCAATGCCGCGTGCGTTGGCATGCTCGGTTATTCGTCCCGACATGAACTCATAGGACTTCACCGTGCAGAGCTGTTTTTTGACCCCAGCGAAGCCGAGCGTGCGTGGGATCGCTTGCGGCGAGATAAAGTTCTTGCCAATCACGAGGTGTGTCTCAAGCGGAAAGACGGGGAAGAAGTATGGGTGCTGGCAAACTTAATCTGGGTGGCGAGCCAGGCTGGCCCACCCCTGGTCGAAGGCTCCTGCATCGAGATCACAGAGCGCAAGCGCATCGAGCAGGAAATCAGGAAAGCCAAAGATGCCGCGGAATCTGCCAACCGCGCCAAGAGCCAATTCCTGGCCAACATGAGTCATGAAATCCGCACCCCGATGAATGGAGTGATCGGCATGACCTCGCTCCTGCTGGGCACCTCGCTCACCCCCGAACAGCACAAGTATGCAGAGATCGCGAACTCCAGCGGCAAGACACTGCTGACGGTCATTAACGACATCCTCGATTTCTCCAAAATTGAGGCCCGCAAGCTAACCCTGGAGATAACCGATTTTGATTTACATATTCCCCTGCAGGAAGCGGTGGAGATGGTGGCGGTCGAGGCACATCGCACGGGGCTCGAACTGACTTGCCAGATCGTTCGTGATGTTCCTCGGCGGCTCAAGGGCGACCCTGGCCGTTTGCGGCAGATTCTGGTCAACCTGCTGGCTAACTCCGTCAAGTTTACGCATGAGGGCGAGATTTCCCTTACCGTGGAATTCGAGGCCGAATACAAGGGCGCCGCAATCCTGCGTTTTCGAGTCAAAGACACGGGTATCGGCTTCCCCGAGGATCAGGCTCCGTTTCTGTTCGAGCCCTTCGTGCAGGCCGATGGCTCCGCCACGCGCAAGTACGGTGGTACAGGCTTGGGCTTGACGATCTCCAAGCAACTGGTCGAGATGATGGGAGGGCGGATCGGCGCTTATAGCGCCCCCGGGAGAGGATCTACATTCTGGTTCACGATTGCATTAGAGAAGCAACCCGAGGCTGCCGCACCAGTGACCAAATTCGATTTGAGTCTCGAGGCGGCCAAAGTGCTCGTCGTCGATGACAACGCCACCAACCGCCGGCTCCTGCATACGCTTCTGACAAGTTGCGGTTGTCGCAGTGAAGAGGCCGGAGACGCAGATTCGGCGTTAGCGGCGCTGCGATGTGCGGTCCGCGCCTCCGATCCGTTCCGAGTTGCGCTGCTGGATGGGACGATGCCTGAAAACGATGGAATCGAAGTTGGGAAGCGAATTGCGGCGAATCCGGAGTTGAATGCAGTGGCGCTCCTGCTCATGTCACCACTGGGCCAGGAAACTAACCCGGACCTCCTGAAAACGTCTGGATTCGCTGGGCAATTGGCTAAACCCATATGGGACTCGTCCCTGCATAAGGCGTTAGCGCTCGCGCTGCGAGTGAGACCGCCAAAACCAGCAGCCGTGACGGAAATCTCCAAGACTCCTCCGAGTACGTCCCCCGCGAACCGTGTAGCCCGAATCCTGGTGGTCGAGGATAACTCGACCAACCAGCAGGTTGCTTTGGCCATTCTGGGCAAGCTCGGCCACCGGGCGGATGCCGTGGAGAATGGTGTGGAGGCTCTTGAGGCACTGCAGCGCGCCGATTACGACATTGTCCTCATGGATTGCGAAATGCCAGAGATGGATGGCTGCGAGACCGCCCGGCGCATCCGATGCCCCTCGAGCGGTATGCGCAATCCGGGCATTCCAATCATAGCCTTGACGGCCCACGCCCTGGTGGGAGACCGCGAGAAATGCATCGCGGCGGGTATGAACGACTATCTTGCCAAACCAATCGAGCCCAGACAGTTAGCCGAAGTCTTGCCGAAATGGTTGAGGCCGCCCGCCCCGCGTGAACCGCTGGGTCTTAGGGACAGCGATTCTCAACCCGTTCTAGAAGTCTTTCGAGAAAAGGAGCTGGTGGCTCGCCTTTCGGGCGACCAAGCCTTCGCCCGAACAATCGTTGCGGGATTTCTAAGCGATGCGCCGGGACAACTGCAGAAATTGAAGAAACTGATCGAGCAGGGCGATACCAAGACCGCCAGCGCGCAAGCACATACGCTGAAGGGCGCGGCCGCCACCGTTTCGGCTCCAGGTTTGTGTGAATTAATCATCCAGATCCAGCAAGCGGCAACCGAAGGAGAGCTGTCGCGCGCGGCCGCGCTGCTTGGGTCAGTGGATAAAGAATTCGGGCGGCTCAAGGCTACTCTCAGCCAGTCCGGCTGGGCTTAGCCCAGCACCAGAAAGGAAGGGCGGCGATGTATACGCTTATCGTTGAGGACGACTTCACCAGCCGGCTGTTGCTGCAAACGTTTCTCTCCCGCTACGGCGAGTGTCACGTTGCCGTCAACGGCAAAGAGGCCGTTGAGGCTTTCCGCTTAGGCAAGCAGAATGGGCGGGCGTATGACCTGATCTGCATGGACATCATGATGCCTGAGAAGGATGGGAAGGCGGCGCTCTCGGAAATTCGGGCACTGGAGGAAGCCGGCGGCACGCTATCGAGTAGCGGAGTAAAGGTCATAATGATTACCGCACTCGACGATGTTAAGAACGTTGTCGACTCGTTCCGGGCATTGTGTGATGCCTACGTGTTCAAGCCCGTCGACACGGCCCAGTTGCTTGGCCACCTGAAAGCATTCGCGCTGGTTCCTTAGCGGTCTGCCGGACGAGTCTTCGAGCGCAAAAGGCGCACATCCCCAGCGTTAATGCGCAACACATTAGGATG
>CAWALR010000018.1:0-402781 GCA_963782835.1 uncultured Acidobacteriaceae bacterium
TATGAGCCCCAATGAGAAAGGAACGATTTACATCGGGGCGCAGTTCCTATTCCGTTCTCGCGATCACGGGCAATCGTGGGATCGCATTTCTCCCGATCTGACGACGAACGATCCCGATAAGCAGAAGCAGGAAGAATCCGGGGGCGTGACCATCGACAATTCTTCTGCGGAAATGCATACGACGATCTACTCGATCTCGGAATCGCCGAAGAATGGGCAGATTATCTGGGTCGGCACGGATGACGGGAATGTGCAGATAACCCGAGACGGCGCGAAAACGTGGACGAATGTAGTTGGGAATGTCGGCGGCCTGGGAAAGAATTCGTGGGTCTCCACCATCGAGGCCAGCCGCTTCGACGAAGCGACCGCTTACGCCACGTTCGACCGGCACACCTTCGGGGATATGAAGCCCTATGTGTACAAGACCACCGACTACGGACAGACGTGGACGGCGCTTCCAGCCCAGGAAAGCGGCGTGCGCGGATTTGCTCATGTGATCAAGGAAGACACGGTCGATCGTAACGTACTTTTCCTGGGCACCGAATTCGGGCTTTACATTTCGGTCGATGGCGGTCAACGCTGGGCACAATATAAGGGAACAGACTTCCCTTCCGCTCCGGTGGATGACATCGCTTTGCAGGCGCGCGAATCCGATCTGGTGCTGGCAACGCACGGACGTGGCATATGGATTGTGGATGATATTTCGCCGCTGCGCACGCTGACTCCAGATGTGATGGCCAAGGAGGCCACCCTGCTGCCGGGTCGACCGTCGATTCAGTATTTCGATGTGAGTGGTGGCTGGCCGGAGGGGGACGAAACCTTCCACGGACGCAACCGGCCTACGGATGCGCAAATTACTTACTACCAGAAAGGCCGCCACATCTTCGGCGATTTGAAAATCGAAATCTTCGATCAGGATGGAAAACTCGTGGACACGGTGGCCGGCAGCAAGCATCGAGGATTGAACCGCGCCGGGTGGGGAATGCATGTGAAGCCGCCGGCGGTTGCACCTGCAGCCTCGGCCTTGTTTGAGGCGGCGCAGGGACCGCGGGTTTTGCCCGGTAAGTACACGGTGAAGCTAACCAAAGGAGATCACACTTACACCGAAGAACTGGACGTTGCGATGGATCCGCGCGCGAAATATTCGATCGAGGAGCGCAAGGCACAGTTCGATCTCTCGATGAAGGTTTACAAAGAACTCGAACATATGACCTACGGAGTGGAGGCGATCGAGGGGGTGCGCGATGCCGCCAAGGCACGCGCTGCCAAGCTGACGGAGAAAGATCCTCTGCGCAAACAACTGCAGCAACTCTCCGTGGATTGTGACACGCTGCGCGGCAAGATTGTGGCGACCAAGGAAGGCGGCATGATTACCGGTGAGGAACGAATCCGCGAACACCTTGGCCAGCTTTACGGCGCGGTCACAGGATACGACGGCAAGCCAACGGACTACCAGGTAGCGAGGACTGAGTCGCTGGGTCACGAACTGCAAGACGTGATTGATGACTTCCAGAAACTGACGCAGAAACAACTCGCGGCGATCAATGCCGGGTTGAAGAAGAAGAAACTGGAAGCGATCAGCGTGCTGGCCGAAGCCGAATGGCGGAAAAAGAGAGACGAATCTTCCGCGGCTGCGGGTGCGGGGATGCGGCGGGAAGAAGGACAGATGCGGGAGATGGATTGAGGCTGGCGAGCAGGACTTTAGATTCCTGATCGCGGCTAGGCCAATTCCAATTCAATCTTCTTGGTAGCTGGATCGAGCTTCGCAATCCGGAACTTGCGAATCTGTCCAGTGCGAACCGGTTCCGGTTTCGAATCAACTGAGGGCGTTGCGCCCTTCCACCGCGCCTGCAACATCGAGCCCAGCGAAGACAAGTCCGGCTTCGGACTGGGCTTTGGCGGCTCCGATCCGGCTGGCTTTTTCGTTCCCTCTGGCTGCTCCGATTCGTTCATTCGGCACGACGCCTGAATGCCTTCCCCCAGTTCCACGCGCGCGTGTCCATCCGAAACTTCCATCATGCGGCCCGTAACCACATCCCCCTCTTTGTGCTCGGCGATGTATTCATCCAGGCCGCTCGGAACCAGTTGTTTGATTCCCAAGCGTAACTGGCGCTTCTCCGTATCGACGGCCAGTACCTGAGCCTTTACTATCTGTCCGACTTTCACTACTTCCTGGGGATGATTGATGCGCTTCTCTGCGCCCAAGTCACTGATGTGGATCATTCCCTCCACACCTTCGGCAAGCTGCACAAAAGCGCCAAATTTGGTGAGGCTGACGACCGGACCTTCGACCACTGAACCGGCGGCAAATTTCTGGGCGGCATCGACCCAGGGATCGCCTAGAGCCTGCTTCAGTCCCAGCGACATTCGCCGCTCGGCCGCGTTCACTCCCAGGATTACTGCGTCCACGGTTTCGCCGGGCTTTACCAACGTACTAGCGCTTCTCAACTTCTTACCCCACGACATTTCCGAGACATGGATCAGGCCTTCGATACCGGGCTCCAGTTCCACGAAGGCGCCGAACTCGGCAACGCGACTTACGGTGCCGCGAATCCGCTCGCCAACTTTGTATTTTTCGGCGACCGCATCCCAGGGATGCGGCAGCAATTGCTTCGTGCCAATAGAAATTCGACGCTTGTCCGCGTCAGTCGAGATCTTGAGCACTTTCGCTTCGACCTGTTGGCCGACGGAAAGCACGTCGGCAGGCTTGCTGACGCGGCTCCAAGCGATATCGCTTACGTGGAGCAATGCATCTACGCCGCCGAGATCGACGAAGGCTCCGTAGTCGGTAAGGCTGCGGACGGTGCCGCTTACGAGGTCGCCTTCTTTCATCTCCGAGTAGCGACGGTCTTTGGCCGAGCGCTCTTCTTCCTCGACGATAGCGCGGCGATCGACCACGACATCCTCGTCGGCGACATCGAGCTTGATGATGCGGCAGAGAATCTCCTGCTCGACCAACTTCTCCATCTCTGTGGCGTCGTGCGCTCCGCTGCGCGAAGCGGGCATGAACGCGCGCACTCCTACATCGACGCTGAGTCCACCTTTGATCATGCCGATCACAGTGCCGACGATCGTTGCCTTCTCCGCGAACGCCTTCTCCAGTGCCGACCAGTCTTTCGGGCGCTCGACTTTCGCGCGCGTGAGTTGGTAATAGCCTTCCGGATCGCGACCTTTGACCGAAACCGGCACCTTATCGCCGGGCTTTGGAGTTTCTCCGGCGTTCTGGAAATCAGCGAGAGGCAGAACACCCTCGCTCTTGAATCCGATGTCGAGAAATACAGAGTCGGCAGAGACGCTGATTACGGTTCCCTGGATTTGTTTGCTGCCGTCTTCTCGCTGGCGTACGTGGCTCTTCTCATACTGCGAGAGCATGTCGCTAAAGGATTCCGTAGCTTCGGTGGCGGATTGCGCTTCAGGAATATCTTGCTTGGGAATGGTTAAATTCGGCATGAAAGGGTTACTGCCTCATCAGGGATGAATCTCAACTAGGATAACATCGAGCGCCGGCTGCGATCGGCGTCCCATCAATGCTATCGCCTGATTTCGTACGTTAATTAAGAATCGTGGCCGGGACCGCGAGGCGAGCCGCACTCTTTCCAGAGCCTCTCCCAATTCCACATGCCGGAGGTCACTCCGTTCGGCAGCGGGAATCCCAGCTGATGCGTGAGCATACACACCTGCCCGCGATGGTGAGCTTCGTGAGAAAGCATGTAGCACAGCATTTCCACGCCAACCGGCCAGGGCCGAGCCCAGCCGTCTCTGAGAAAGTTCTGGACGCGGCCTTCACCCCCGCCGAGCGCTTCCGCGAGCATCTCCGCACAGCGAGCGGAGCTTTCGGCCAATCCCGCGCGGGCCTGCTGCGGCGTGCAGTGCACGCGGCTGAGCTGGGGTGGAACTTTCAGGTGCGGAGCTGTAAGCCTGATCCACTTAGTCCGGACATTGTGCATGTGCGTGAAGATTGCCGCAATGGTGCGGGTGTCGCCCGGCGGTTTTGCTGTCCAGGCCGCGGGGTCGAGATTCTCGATGAGGAACTGGTTTATGCGATCGTTGGCAGCGAAGATCCGGACCGCGGTCCGACCGAGTTGACTGTTAACCTCGGGTTGACGAAACTTGGGTCGAGGAACCTTATCTGGACAGGTGGTCACGGCTCCGAACTCCTCGACCTATGATACGTCCGGGACGCCTGCGAACCGTAACGCATTCGCGCCAAGTGCATCGTTTTTTCTGAAAAGTTGGCGCATCGTGCCCCCAAGTCCCGCGCCCGAAAACCATCATGCATAGACTGGCATGATTGCCGTCGAACGCGGGACTTGCGCACCAGCGCTTTCTTACCAACTGCTACATGCCCGGCGCTGTTTCAGTTGAGTGCAGCACGCGGAAAGTGCTACCCCCGTTCGACCAGACCAGCACCAGCGCGTCTTGTCCCTTGGGCACTGCGGACAATGCCTTCTGAACGTCCGCAGCATTCTGCACGGGATGGCGATCGACTTCGACGATCACGTCCCCCTGTTGCAGACCAGCGTTGTCGGCGGCGCTGCCAGGTTGGACTTGCTCTACGACCGCGCCACGGAGGTCACTGGATGCCTGCAGTTGCTCGCGCAGCTCTGGAGTCATGTCCGTAAGACCGAGGCCCCAGCGCGGCTTGCCGTTGCTGTTGCTGCCGACCTCCTTGCCTTCATGGTCACGGCTGCCCATTTCCTCGAGTGTTACCGGCACGTTGATGTTCTTGCCATCGCGCAGAATTCCCAGCTTGATGCTCGAACCGGGCTCCTTCTGTCCGACTTCGATCTGCAGTTGGCTGGCATCACTCACTTGTTGGCCATCAAGTTCGGTGATGACATCTCCGACTTTCAAACCGGCCTTCGCTGCGGGTGAGCCATCTTCCACCTGCGTGACTACGGCACCTTCGTTGTTCTCGACGTGGAAGAACTTCGCATTCTCCGGCGTCACATCGCTGATTCCGATGCCCATGTAACCATGATGCACTTTGCCGCTACGAATCAGAGCATCCACGGTGGGACGGACGATCTGGCTGGGAATTGCAAAACCCATGCCCGAGAAACTATCCGAGTTCGATACGAGGAAGGTGTTGATGCCGATCACTTCACCGCGAGCATCCACCAGCGGACCGCCGGAGTTTCCTGGATTAATGGCTGCGTCAGTCTGGATGAAGCTTCCCGGAGCTCGGCCGTTGCGTGAGAACGGATTCGGACGGTTCAGGCCGCTGACAATTCCGCGGGTGACGGTGAAGCGGAAACCGAAGGGATTGCCGAAGGCTAGCACGGTCTGTCCCGGGCGCAATGAAGTTGAATTGCCCCAGGGGGCATTCGGGAGATTGGTTCCGTCTACCTTGATCACGGCGAGATCGGTGAGCGGGTCGGCTCCGATCAGCTTGGCCGTCATAATGCGACGATCCTTGAGCGTGACGCGAATATCGACGGCGCCATCGATGACGTGATTGTTGGTCACGATGTACCCATCGGGCGAGATCAGCACGCCGCTGCCGATGCCGTGTTCAATCTGCGACTGCTGCCTTCCCGGATGGTTGAAGAACGGCGCGAACATCGGCGGCAGGCCCTGGGGCATGTCCGGCGTTTCGTTATCCGCCACTTCGGTTTTCGAATGGGATGTGACGGCTACGTTCACGACCGCGGGTGTGACGCGGGCGGCCAGCGTCTCCATTGCCTGGTCGAGCGAGAGCAGAGCGCTGACGCTGTTGTCATCGAGCGGCGTCGCGGTCGGAGATGCAGCCGCTCCCTTGGCGTAAGCCGGCTTGATGAATTCGTAAGTGGTTAACGACAACGCCAGCGCGATTGCCATGACGGGAACAATCAGGCGGCGGGTCAGGAGGGTCTTAGTAACCCAGGTTTTCATTCGATTTTTCTCCTTGTGCAACAACTAATTATTTAGTTTCTAAAGACGAACAAATGCTCTACTTTCATCAATCCTGGTTAAGTGGATTTTGGAGTGATTGCTTTGTGAACTTCGCGATCCACGGGATACAAAACGGTCAAGCGCCAAACGCAAATGTTCCAGACCTGACCATACTCGTCCATTTGCTGCGTGTGCATCACGAGCAAGAGAGAATTCGGCTCACCGTCATCGCGAGAGCTCTTCGCACTCGCGTTGATCATTCTGGTTTGAGGCAGCGCGACTTTCGCCGGCGCGACGGCCGCCGCCATTGACAGTGCGCCGTGCTTTCGATTTTGGGCCTTCACAGTTCGCGCGCGAACATCTCTTCGGACGAGCGAGCTCGAAACCTGGAGCGATGCCGGAATCACTCGCGCTCGGATGCCAGCAGTATCCGACAGCGCGGGAGTTAGCCTGCTAGCGGATTGCGAAAGGCCGGGGCCTGTGCCGCCAAATGCGACTAACAGCGGTGCATGGGGCATCGAAATCAAGCATGCCACCGACACTGCGGAGACCAATCCGAGCGCCGGCTTCCAGACCTTGGTGGCCTTCGGACGGTCGGCATCAAGAATTCGCGCGACGCGGTGCGCGGTCTGTTGCATTCTTCCGACTGCTGCCTGGGCTAACGCCACACTGCGACGCAAGAAACTCTTCTCTGCGACGGTGACGAGGCATTGCGCGTATCCGCGCGGATTCGAGGTGGCGGCCAGGACGAAGTCATCGCAGGCCATCTCCCGCTCGCGCGAGAGCCGATCGCCGATCCACCAAATGGCGGGATGAAAAAACAGAAGCGCGCTTAGGATTCGCTGCGCTAGATTGGTCCAATCGTCCCAGCGTCGCAGATGCGCCAATTCGTGAAGGAGAATCGCATTGAGTTCGACGGGAGACAGTTCTCTGAGCGCCCACGCGGGAATCACGACGGCTGGCTTGAGAAAACCGATCGCCGTGGGCACGCGCACCCGATCGGAGGTGCAGAGAGTCACACGCCGCGCAGAACCGAATTCGTTCAGAGTTTCACGAAGAACCGGATGCAAAGTGGCGGAATCGATGGCCGCACAACTTTGGCGCAACCTACCCAGCTGCCAAAAACTTATGCCGATTTTCGCCAAGCCTATAGCAGCGATGACGGCCCACACAGCCAAAGCATCGATCGCCCAAGAGCCCGGCAAACGGAAAGTGAAATGGGACGCCACGGCGGCCGCGCTGGCTGGATTGGATCCTATGCTCTCGATGAGAGGCAGAAGGGCCACGGCCGCCAGGCCTGAAAACCACATCGCGAAGCGAGTACTGGAATTCTGCCGCCTCAGGGCCAGCATCATTATCCAGATGGACAGGGCAATGACGATTCCCTCTGCCGTGCTGTTCAGCACTCTCCCGGCAAAAATCTCAGCCAAGGCTTGCCAGTGTTCTACTAGCGCCATCGGTCACTCGCTCCCTTCCAGCATCTTTCGCAGACGCTTCAGCTCAGCGGCATCCATACCCCGGTCTTCAAGAATGTTAAGAACGAGTAATTCGTGGGAGTTCCCGAAAAAACGGTTGACCAAACGCCCGATCTCGGAGCGGGTAGCCTCCTGGCGCCCGACTAGCGGCGAGTAAACGAAGGCGCGACCGTCCTTCACATGCTTCACGTAGCCCTTTTTTTCCAGAATCCGGATCGTGGTCAACACGGAGTTGTAGGCTAGCGGCTCCTCCTCGGGAAGGAACTCCTGCACCTGCTGGACGGTCGAAGAGCCCTTCTGCCACAGCACTTCCATCAGGCGCAATTCCGCTTCCGTAAGAGTTGGGGACTTTCTCGGGGGCAAATGCCATCCTCCTCGACCTGTTGTATTAGACGTACAGGGTATTGGATTGTCAACTAGTAAATTAGTTGCACAAGATTTGTCGCGGGTTGCATGGCGAAGGGTTGGGCCTGAGGCGCGTACGCCGCGAGATAAGTCTTTCCTCTCTTTTCTTTATAATCGCTTCGTTTCCGGGAGGCATTCGCGAATGGGTGACGAAAAGCGGGACCGTGAATTGGGGATGGGGCGCCCGATTTCGCGGAGGGATTTCCTGAACGGAGCGGCGATCGGGATCGGGGGAGTTTTGGCCAGTCACCGCGCGCTGGCCGCTCTCGCTCCGGCCGAGTTCGCGCTGCAGGCGAATGCGGAGCCGTTCGCGCCGGAGAAGGCGGCGGATTATTATCCTCCGGCGCTCACCGGAATGCGTGGAAACCACGATGGCACGTACACGTATGCCCATCGTCTGCGCGATGGCGAGGCTTGGGACGCCGATGAAGGTCCGCAGTCAACCGGTGAAATCTACGATCTGGTGGTGGTCGGGGGCGGAATCAGCGGGCTGGCGGCAGCTTATTTCTTCCGTAAGAGCGCCGGTGAAAAGGCACGCGTGCTGGTGATCGACAACCACGACGATTTTGGCGGACACGCCAAACGAAACGAGTTCCATGCGGGCGGCCGGATGTTGCTCGGCTACGGGGGAACGCAGTCAATCGAAAGCCCAGGAGCATATAGCGTCGAAGCGAAGAGACTGCTCGTAGAGTTAGGCATCGACACACAAAAGTTTTACAAAGCTTACGACCGGAAGCTGTACGAGTCGCGGAAGCTGGGCACCGGCTGTTTCTTCGATAAGGAGACGTTCGGGGAAGACCGGCTGGTCGCGGGTTTGGGGACCACACCCTGGCCGGAGTGGTTGGCGAAGACGCCGCTGAGCGCCGAGGTACGGCGGGACATCGCGCGCGTATACACGGAAAAAGTGGATTACCTGCCTAGGCTTTCACGGGAGGAGAAGATCGCAAAGTTGTCGAAGATTAGTTATGCGGATTTCCTCACCAAGATGTGCAACGTCCATCCCGACGCGCTAAAGTTTTTTCAGAGTTACACTCACGATTTGTTTGCAGTGGGGATTGATGCGGTGCCGGCGATCCAGTGCTATATGGCCGGCGACGATTACGGTGGCATCAGCTACGCCGGCTTCCAGGGAATGAAGCTGGGCGAAGAAGAAAAAGAAGAACCGTACATCTTTCACTTTCCAGATGGAAATGCTTCCATTGCGCGCTTGCTGGTGCGAACTCTGATACCAGGGTCGATCCCCGGGCACACGATGGAGGATGTGGTGACGGCGCGCGCGGACTACAGCCGGCTGGACCGCGATGGATCCGCTGTTCGCATCCGGCTCAACAGTACGGTTGTGAATGTGAAACACGGAAGCACCGGGGCAGCAAAGGAAGTTTTGGTGTCGTATGTTCGTGGGAACAAGCTACAAAGCGTCAGAGCCAAGCGCTGTGTTCTCGCCTGTTACAACGGGATGATCCCCTATGTCTGTCCGGAGTTGCCGGATAAGCAGAAAGAAGCACTCGCGTACCTGGTAAAGGCGCCGCTGGTGTATACGCACGTTGCCATCCGAAATTGGACATCGTTTGAGAAGCTCGGCGTACGGCAGATCGAGTCGCCGGGAAGCTATCACGTTTACACCGCGCTCGATTTTCCAGTGAGCATGGGAGATTACGCTTTCCCCAGCAAACCGGACGACCCCATGGTTCTGTTCATGCTTCGAACGCCCTGCAGTCCCGGATTGCCTATGCGCGATCAAAATCGGGTGGGGCGAGCCGAGTTAATGGGCACACCATTCTCTACGTTCGAACGCAATGTGCGCGACCAGTTGGGGCGGATGCTGGGCAGCGCGGGCTTCGATCCCGCGCGCGACATTGATGGCCTTACCGTGAACCGGTGGGCACACGGTTACGCGTACTCCTACAATTCTCTGTTTGATCCCGACTGGACGGAAGACGAGAAGCCGTGGGTGGTCGGGCGCAAGCCTTTTGGCCAGATCGCGATTGCCAACTCCGACGCAGGAGCTTCGGCTTACACCGATGCGGCGATTGACCAGGCGTACCGGGCGATCACGGAACTAGCTGCGACGAAGGGCTGATGACCGCCGGTCTGATCATTGCACTTTGAGGTTGCGCGCGGCGCAGGTCGGATCACGATTTGCGAAGATTCTCCACTCGATTCCTGCAGATCCCGCGCTCGGATCGTTGCTTTCATTGCAATTGCCGCCGCCACGAGGGCGGCCGAAGCGGCATTCGCGACTACGACTGCAGTGGCTTTCAGCAGGACTCCGTAAATAAGCCACATCATCAGTCCCGCCAGATAAATGGACAGCATTGAGTAGGAAGGCCTGCGCCGCCTTGTTTGCGAATCTTCACCAGTTGTGGAACGAATGACAACGTCGTGCAACCTGCCGCGAAGTATCCGATGAAATTGGTGAAGCTTAACGAGACACACATTGCTTATATATCCTTACGACAAGCGGAGCGAACTCTACGAGCGCAGCGGACCGGTTGCGGTCACTTTATTCGAAGAGGCCATTGGATTTTCCGTTACTCGCGGGCGAGGGCGCGAGCGCGGCTCCCTCGCAAATCTCGCGGCCAAACGAAAGCCTGTTGCGCCCAGTTGCGAGACTCCGTTGAAAATGGCGGCTTGCAGGCCTGCGGCGGATGTCGAATAGAAGGCCGCCCCAGGAAGAGGACCAGGTGAGGCCTCGATCATTCCACCAAGCGACTCATAGAAATCCAAAAAGGATGCGGCTACGATTTCCCAGCGGTACCGCTCAGCAATCGCCAGCGCCTTCCTGGTTTTTTCAATTAGGAGTTGACGGTTGGTGGTGATTTCCTGGATGGCTTCGGCAAAGCTTATGACATCACCGTTTACGGTCCATGCGTTCTCGAGATTCGCGTAGGAAGAGACGCCGCCAATGTTCGGAGCGACAAGTGGAAGGCCTGAAGCCATCGCCTCTAACGGTGCTATGCCGAAGGGTTCACGCGGATTCGGGTGCACAAAAACGTCGCAGTTGGCATAAAGATCGGCCAACACATTTTTATCTTTGATGTGCCCAAGGAAGAATGCTCGCCCCTGCATCTCCCGAGAACATTTCTGCTCCCACTGGCTGCGTTCGATGCCGTCACCCACGACCAGCAACCGGTAATCTCGATCGCGATCCTTGCCGAGGTGAGCCAACAGGTTGAACAACAGAGGTAAATTTTTCTCCGGCGCGAGACGGCCGGCGTAAAGAAGAAGGACGCTCTCCTCCGATGCGCCAAAATTCTGTAACAAGCGGCGGCGCAATCCCGCGGACCTGCGCTGCGGCGACAGATGCGCCAAGTCAACGCCCATTGAGCGGATCCAGGTGCCTCTGGGAACCAACTGCCCTTGCGCGGCAGGCTTCAGTTCGGCCGCGGTGTATTCGGAGTTGGCAATGTGGTGATCGAAGAAAGGAAAGTAAAGCCACTTCATGTAGATGGAACAAAATCTTCGAGCGAATGGAAGACTTTCGAGATACACGCCGACGTTATCGTCCATGCGCTCCTGGCTGTTCCCAACCACAATCGGGCGGAAATCCACCGCAGGCATAAGTCGCAAACGCAGCAGTATACCCAGATAGTTTAAGGTGTACTTGTCGCTGATTTCCACGAGGTCCGGACGTTCCGCAATCAGAATCTCTTGCAGCTTGCTTCCCCGAAAGAGAAATTGCGAAGGATAGATCGCGCGATAATCCGAATTAAACGGAGTGGGCGGCGCCTGAACGTGATAGATCCTGCCGAACTCGCCGACTTCTTCGATCCGGTCCTGCGCGGCAGGCACTACCAGTCGAATCTGCTGCTGCCGCCGATTCGCCTCCTTGATTAGGGCGCGATAAAAGGTAGCCACCCCGCCGGAGTTTTCATGCCACGAATTAGTAAAGTGCATGGTCTTCATCGGCCGGGTTACCTTCCACTGGAAAGATCGTTACACAGGATCGCGCTTTGATGCTTGGACGGATGAGATTGTTGTTTCCTAGCGATCCTGCGCGGCAAAACTGCAAAGAAACCAAAAAGAAGTCCAGGCAAACGGCGAAGATCCCCGCCAAAGCCGCCGCCTTCGCGGCCGACTAAGAGGGTTCCGCGGCGCATCGCGTACCAATTGAACAATGCGGAAATGGCACCTACGACCAAGGAAACGATTCCGGCAACGCGCAGGTGGGGCGTACCTCTGAACCAGTGCAGTAAATATTCCAGTGCCTGAAAGATAACGGGCATCACTACGGTCAGGAAGACACCGGTGAGCCACTGAGGCTCTCCATCTTTAAGAGTTTGCACCACTGCACCGTAGAACCCTGCGCTGACAGCACAGAAGATTGACTCGGTAAACAATGCCGCAATCGCAGCCTCCCATCCCTGGCGCACCGCCGCTACAAAGAAGATTGGGCCGCGCAAAATAATGCTCAACAGCGCTGATTTCCAATTCCAAAGCAGGAGAAGTTGTTGCGGACGACGCAGAATTCTGAACACGAGATTCACAAACCGTGGCCGGAGTGGGACAGCATCGATTGGAAGCGGTGCAGGATCTCGTTTCATGGAAGTGTGTCTGGTGGGAAGTATAGGAGCAGCATTTCGGGAAGTATCATTAATTTATTGTTAAAAACAAATTTACACATAAATGTTTTAAACGTAACTCTCTATTAATGTATCTATGACACTTTTGCGATATCACTATCTAGTTAATACCGGGAAGTCAACGAGGAGGCGATTTGCAACGCAAAGTAACCTGCCTTTGGAAAGAACCCGGCGTACCCAAGGCCTATCGCACAGGCGTTTCCCTTCATAGCCACACCAACCATTCGAAAGAGGGAGTCTATTTCATCCTAGAGTTCGCGGCCCGACATGGCTTGCTGCGGCGGGCTTTGGCAGCGGAGGATAAACGCGCCGCCCGCGAAG
Organism: uncultured Acidobacteriaceae bacterium; assembly: GCA_963782835.1. Lineage (GTDB taxonomy): Bacteria > Acidobacteriota > Terriglobia > Terriglobales > Acidobacteriaceae > Sulfotelmatobacter. The sequence continues at coordinate 12,659 of CAWALR010000018.1, forward strand.
GTAAAACGGCGCGCTTAGACTTCCTGAAGGCATACTGGACACCGCCGCTTCCTCCGCTCGCTGCTTTTGAGTTAGAGAAAAATCAAATCGAACACGACCTTGGACTTGCGAGCATGGTCTCCATCACCGACCACGACAATATCGAAGCTCCTATGTTGCTGCGAGTGGTTCCTGAGGCGCGGCGAGTGCCGGTCTCGGTTGAGTGGACAGTTCCCTACAAGGATGCGACCTTCCATCTCGGTGTGCACAACCTTCCCAGCGGGAGCGCGGAATCGATTATGCAATGCATGCGCGAATTCACGATTCAGCCGGTCGATCGCAAGTTCGGTGAATTACTTGAGATGTTGCATCGCAATCCGGATGTACTGATTATCTTGAACCATCCCATGTGGGACTTGGCTGGCATTGGTCAAGACTCACACCAGCGCACGCTGCGCGCACTTCTTTGCGAGCATGGGGACTACCTTCATGCCCTGGAGTTGAGCGGTATCCGTAGTTGGGGAGAGAACCAGGCGGTGTTGCATCTATCCGAAGCGTGTAATCAACTGGTGATTTCCGGTGGGGACCGGCACGGTTGCGAACCCAACGCGGCACTCAACCTGACCGATGCTGAGAGCTTCACTGAATTTGTGCATGAGGTCCGGAAAGAGCGCCGCAGTCACGTTCTTTTCATGCCGCAGTATACCGAGCCGTTTACGCTTCGGGTTTTACAGTCTCTGCTCGATGTGATCCGCGAATATCCGGATTACTCGAACGGATCGCGTCACTGGGATGAGCGCGTGTTCCATCCCGATCACGCAGGAGTAATTCGCCCGCTGGCCTCTCTCTGGGTGAGGCCGCCATTTTATGTGCGACACTTTTTCTCGGTGGTCCGTTTGCTGGAATTGGACCTAGTTCGAAGAGCGCTGCGATTGGCCCTTGCCAGGCCACAGCAGCAAGTGCCTTTTGTCCTCAGCGGCCGCCAGGAGGTTGCGCCATGACCGTTTCCGCGTTGCGCGTTGCGTTCTTCCCTTGCTGTTACGACGAAATCGATGGTGTTGCTCACACCAGCCGTCAGTTCGAATCGTTTGCCATGCGCCGCGGGTTGACGTTTCTCACTGCTCACGGCGGAGCTGAAAACTGCGTGCAGAAAGTTGGTACCGTGTTCCGCATGACCCGGCGCCGGGGACCGATCGGATTTCCCTTGGATAAGAAACACGATTTCGATCTTGCCTTCTGGCGTCATTTAAATGCGGTGGAAGCGGTGGTTCGTGAGTTTGATCCAGACATTTTGCATATCACTGGCCCCAGCGACGTAGGACAGTTGGGCCTCGCGATCGCGCATCGCTTGCGCATTCCCCTCGCAGCTTCATGGCACACCAATGTGCATCAATACGCTGAACAGCGAGGTTCGGCAATGCTGTCCTTTCTTCCAGCGGGCTTGAGTAAGCGCGCAGGTGTTGTCTTCCAGCATTGCAGTTTGCTTGCGACGCTACGTTTTTATCGGGCTGCGCAGGTTCTATTTGCTCCTAATCAGGAACTGATCGACGTGATCGAGAAGGGCACCGGCAAGGCGTGTTATCCCATGCATCGCGGGGTCGATACGGATCTGTTTGATCCCCGTCGAAGAGATCGTGTCGACGATACTTTTGTGATCGGATACGTGGGCCGTTTGACCGTGGAAAAGAACATTCGAGATCTCATGGAGTTGGAGCGAAGACTGATCAAAGAAGGGCTTCGTAATTTCCGCTTCCTGATTGTGGGCCAGGGAGCTGAGGAGTCTTGGCTAAGGGCCAACATGAAGAAAGCTGATTTCACGGGAGTGCTGCGGGGCGAAGCGCTGGCACGTGCCTACGCGAACATGGATGTCTTCGCATTTCCGTCGCGGACCGACACCTATGGAAACGTAGTGCTCGAGGCTCTGGCCTCGGGTGTGCCAGCGGTAGTCACCGACAGTGGAGGTCCGCGGTTCATTGTGCGGGACGGTGAAACGGGTTTTGTGGCTCGTGACCCTCAGGAATTCGTGGTTCGCATTCTGAACATCGCGATGCGACCGGCCCAACGGGAAACCATGCGTGCCGCCGCGCGGGCTCATGCCATGACTGCGTCTTGGGATGCCGTGTTCGAGTCAGTCTACGCCGGATACGAACGCGGCCTCAGGGAGAGCATCGGAGTTGGCAAAAGAATCAGAATGCGGCCACACACCGGAGTGGCCGCGACGCCTGTTGGATGAGACAAGTCAATCTCGATGGCAGAAGGACTAGGGGGACACGGGTAGAGCGCATTCACAACTGATTTCTGCGGGTCCGCTGCCATTGCTGCTCTTTTTTTTGATCCCACGCAGTATCACGGATTCCCCAGCGATCATGATGCTGAAGATTATGATGCTGAAATGGTAGTTACGGCCACCTACCGTGCTCCGGATGTGAAGCAGTTCACCGTGGTTTCGGAAAAGGGTTCGAAGTTCATCCTCGACCACGTTTTCAGGAAACTACTCGATGGCGAGCAAGAAGTCGTTAACCGAGAAAACCGGGGCCGAACGGCCCTGAGCACAGAGAACTATGATTTCTCTCTGGCCGGTTATGAGAACTCCGCTGACCGAGGGCGATACATTCTCGACCTGATGCCCAAACCAAGAACAAGTTTCTCTATCGCGGGAAGATCTGGGTTGATGTCAGGGACTTCGCTGTGGCACGGCTCGAAGGAGAGCCGGCCAATTGGGAGCGGCGTCCTGGCGCCGGTGAACGCATCTGTCCTCAAACCCATCGCGGGAGGCGCCCATTCAGGGCATACGACAGATACCGGCGACAGGCTTCAACTACAAGAAACACATCGAGGAAATGAAGGTGCCCACGCCAACCGAGCCCGAGGTTTTCTCATGTCGGTGCTCTCGCTTACCGGGCCTTTCGGTCCCATCAGCCGCGGTCCCAATCGGGGCGTCAAGCTGGATGGGGATCGGAAACATCGTTGAGGCAAACGTAACCGAAGATGAAAAATGGCCGACTTCTAACCCGAAATAGCGGCGCGCCGATTCCTGGGTTGCGATGCTATCGATCATGATATTGCGCAATTGGTGGGTGGGATGCGAGGTCAAGTCAACGAGGCTACGCTTGAGCCTGGAGAGGCTGAGTTTTGCTTTCTCGTTGCCGCCTCATCTGCAAATAGACTTCGCGGTGCAGGGCTGACTTCTCTGGGTCGCCGTCTGCCTGCTGGTACAACGTCGCCAGCCAGCGATGAGCTGCAATCAGGCCGGGCAGCATGGTCAAAGACGTTTCGAACGCCAATGCCGCGCGTCGGCGATGGCCAAGCCGTGCCAGCGCTATTCCCAGATTGAAGTGGCCCAAAGGAAGGAAATGTTGCAATCCGACCGCATGGAGAGCCTGCTCGGCAGCTGGTTCATTTTGCCGCTTTCGCAAGTGGACCCTCGCCAGTCCCAAGTGCGCCATCGCGCTATCGCCGTCAATTTCAAGGGCGCGTTCGAAGGCCCGCTGGGCATCGCCGATCCTTTTCTGCCGCAGATAGACTTCACCGATGCGGAGATGCAGGTCTGGTAAACGCGGATCGAATCGCTCAGCCTGCAAAAGCTTGGCGAGCGCCTCGTCCATATCTCCCTCTTCAAAATGAATAATGCCCATGAGCAGGTCCGCCCAAGGAAGCTGTTTGGGCGCCCCACACGCGGACTTCATTTCGGCGGGGCGCTCATCGTATGGCGCCGGCTTCGGCGGATTGGAGATCAGGTGCTCGAGGATTGCCTTGGCTTCAGGTAGGCGGCGAAGTGCGAGAAAGCATTGCGCGAGATGCTGAGAAAAGCGGGCCTGATCCGGCCACTGTCTTACCAGTCCCTGGAGAAGAGGCAAAGCATTATGGTAGCGACGAGCATCGAGGTAGGCGCACGCTAGATTGTACTGCTGCTCCCGCGCGGCCATCTCGGCGGCTTTTGCCTGGTTCTCGCTGGGGGGCTGAATGTACCCCAGCGCAACAAACCGCTGGAGCACGGCTTGAGCGGCGACTGGATCGATACGCAGATCGGCAGGGTGCATTCCGCATTCGCCCGTCTCTTGTTCCCAACTGGGGATGCGCCGAATGTCGGGAGGCTTCTCGAAGGCTTGCACGAGCACACGGCCATCCATGTCTGCACCTACGGGCAATCCAAATAACGTCAGGATAGTGGGAGTTATATCGAGCAGGGTCGCGCCGTAGATTCTTTCGTCCTGCTTGAATTGAGTACCTTTTGCACAGACGATCCCGAATTGGCGATGTTGCACGGCCGGGCCGGCAGGTTCTGCGGGAATGCCGCGCGGCCGCAGATGATCGCTGTGAAAGCCGTGATCTGAAACCAAGAGGACGGTCGCCTCGGGACCGGCCAATTCCAACAGAGTCTGTAGCATCATGTCGTGGAAACGATAGGCACCGCTGACCACATCCTTATAAATTTCGAATTGGTCTTCCGGGATTCCCTCCATGCGCGGAGGATAAAAGTGCATGAATCCGTGGCAGAAGTGATCGATTCCGTTGTAGTAAACCGCCAGGAAATCCCAGGGCTGGTTTTGGAGAATCCAAGTAGCGGCATTGTGGATCGAGCAATTCTCCGCCAGAATTCTGGCGAAGGATCGGAGCCCGTTGTCCTTATCCTGATCGATCTCGGCGGCACGTGGAATCCAGGGAAGAATCGCCGCTTCCGTGATCTCCGCAGGATGCACGCGCAACGCGGCAAAAGTTTCCTGCATACTTTCGGGATAAACCGAGCCCGGCGGTAATGGCCACTCCTTTTCGAGAGGCGCCACGGCGTGGGGATAAAGATCGGAGACCGCGATGCCGTTGATGGGCTCGGCAGGATGACCGGCAAACCAACCGAGCACGTGAGTCTTGTATCCGCGCTGGGTGAGAATATTCCAGATTGCTCTGACCTTGCGCGAGGTGCTGGTCACGGGGCGCACGCCGCCGGTTTGCGGGTCGGGCTCCATGAACCCGTGAATTCCATGCTTGTCGGGCCGCTTGCCGGTGGCGATGGAGTTCCACAACATAGGAGAGAGAATTGGGTGCAAGGTGGCGAGGTTGCCCATGACGCCATGGTTGACGAAATCCTCCAGGGTAGGCATCAGGCCCTGGTCCAGAAGAGGATTGATGATCTTCCAATCTGCGGCGTCCCAACCGATGAGTAAGACTTTCCTTGCGGCTGCTTCAGGCATGAGGAAGGATCACTTGCCTTCAGGTGCCGATTGCTTCCGACGCCACGCCGGGAGCGCGGCTGACCCTCGAGCCAACATTCCCAAGGTGGCCGGATTTTGCGCCGGTTGCGCGAGAGGTGCGGAACCCGGTCGCCCCACACTTCCTTCCGCCCCTTGCTCTTGGCCTGCCTGCACCGTAATCACATCCGGGCCGGTGATCCGGCCTGCGATGATAGGCTTGTCGGGGATGGTCTCGTAAGCATATCCGGTCAGAGTGCCGATCACGTCGTCGAATTGCCGCTGGTGCCCAAGCGTGACGCTGAGTCTGGCCCAGCCGTAGTGAACTTTGCCGTCGACTACGAACTTTAGTCCCAAATATCGATTCTTGACACCCTTACCTTTGCGGGCCCACGGGCCTTGGTCGGAATACTGGCTTCCATCACCTTCTTTAAAAAACTCCACTGCCATAAATGGGGAAGGAACGGAGAAATTGCCTTCTGGTCCGATTCGGGCACCAGCGGGCAAAGCGGAGGCGGCAGAATAAAAATAGCCGCCGCTGGTACGAGAACGTCTACCTGCGACCATGTTGGCGCTGAATCCGGATGCATCGAGCCCTACGTCTAAGCCCGAGGTGCCCGCGTAATACATTGTGCGCAGCTTAAAATCCTTGATGCCGTCGTGGTTGAGATCAATGTATAGGGGAAAGCCTGTGTGCGTCACCTGATGCGTTTCCGTATAGACAACTTCCGCTTCGGAGGCCCCGGCCAGCGCCAGCACACTCGCTCCGGCTGCGGCCGCCACCTGCGCATACGTATTGAGTTTCCGGTTAAGGGAATCGGAAATTCTGAATGTTTTACGGGATCGGGGAGCGTTGGGCATAAGTCTTCCGCCGAAGGCATTTCATTATCCGTCCGGCTATATCCACAGTCAACGCTCAATTGTCGAAATCAGGGCGATTACATTCATTGAGAATCGTGACCAGCGGTCAATGAGTGTAATGGGGATTTGTCGCCAACTATCAGACAAGGACCAAGGTACGCCGTCGCGCTGGATTAGGATGGAATCCGGCAGGAACCTTTCTGCCGATGGGGTGCAATTTGGCCGCTACATTTCCGATCTCTCCACTTCACACCGCCGTCCTGAGCATGGATCTGGCGGCAGAAGGATCCAGTAGGCGCGAACAGCAGACGAAAAGAAATCAACCGTGATCACCATTGTTTCCGGACTGCCGCGCTCTGGCACTTCACTCATGATGCAAATGCTTGCCGCCGGAGGCGTGCCGGTGCTCACGGATGGGGAACGCCGGGCGGACACCGATAATCCCCGTGGCTATTACGAGTGGGAACGCATCAAGCAGTTGCCACAAGAACCAGATTGCATTGACGAGGCGGAAGACAAGGCGCTGAAAGTTGTCTCACAACTGTTATTCGCGCTTCCTGCAAGGCACGACTATCAGATCCTCTTCATGGAGCGGCCGCTGATTGAAGTAGTGGCTTCCCAGGGCGAGATGATTCGGCACAGGGGAACATCGGGGGCGGCGGTGAGCGATGCGGCGATGATCGCTGGGCTTCAGGCGCACCTGAACCAAGTGAAGGCCTGGCTACAGCGCAGGCCCGATATCCTTCTTTGTTGCGTGGAATATCACCAAGTACTGCGCGACCCAAGGTGTGTTTCGGAGACCGTGCAGCGGTTTCTCCAGTGGAGACTGGACCTCGAAGCCATGGTGCAGCAGGTGGATCAGTCGCTTTACCGGTGTCGAGTCCAAGGGACCACGTGATGCCGTCGTACAGGGCCTTCTCGGGATATTCGCGGAGAATAGTTATTCTATTAGTCGGGACACAGCGCTTCTGAAAGTGTAGACTGTTCCAGAAATTCTCAGTCGCCCGGCGGTATTTGAGCGGCGAATACTCTCTTCTCGTCCGCGACACGGATTTGAGAAGCCCGCTTCCGAATCATGAATCCGCCTGGAGAGGAATCTCTCGCAATGTTTTTTCGTCTCTGCCGTCTCTGCGCTGTACTTGCCGTTCTCGTTCCTGCATCTTTGCCTGCGCAGTCCGCCGAGCAAACCATTGCTGGCTGGCAGATGCAAGACTCCGCAAAAGTCGAGGTCGCGGGTCCCATCGTTTCGACCACCAGCTTTAATCCCCAGAGTTGGTATGCAGCCACCGTGCCCGGAACCGTGCTTACCACACTGGTCAATGACGGCGTTTACCCGGAACCGTTGTACGGCGAGAACATGCGCGCTATCCCGGAGAGCCTGAACAAGACCAGCTATTGGTACCGCACAGCCTTCACCGTGCCTGCGGCCTACAAAGGCCGTCATATCTGGCTTCATTTCGGCGGCATCAACTACACCGCGCAAATCTGGGTGAACGGCCGCACTGCGGGGACGATGCGCGGCGCCTTCATCCGCGGCGACTTCGATATCTCGGAGTTGGTGAAGCCCGGAGGGCGGGCGGTCCTCGCCGTGCTTGTTGCACCGCAGCCTCACCCCGGCGTTCCGCACGAGCATACCGTTGCTCTCGGCGTTGGCAAGAATGGTGGCGAGACTGCCATCGATGGTCCCACTTTTCTTTCCACCATCGGCTGGGACTGGCTCCCTGCCGTTCGCGATCGTGACACCGGTATCTGGCTTCCGGTCACGATGGATGCAACTGGGCCGGTCCTGGTGAAGGATCCATTCGTCACTACGGATTTGTCCCCATCGCACGAAACTGCGGATCTCCACGTTTCCGCTACCCTGGAGAACAAGTCGCCGAAGCCCGTCACCGGCACACTCGCCGGCATCATTCAGTTGCAGAATGCGCAGAACCAGACCTTACACGATCATGAGATTACTTTTCACAAATCCGTGACTATTGCGGCTAACGGCACGGAAACCGTCTCGCTCGACCCCGAATCCACCCCAGAACTGCACCTTTCTGAACCCAAGCTGTGGTGGCCCAATGGTTATGGCCCGCAAAACCTGTACACGCTGACGCTGCGCTTTGATGTAAAAGCAAAATCTTCAGATGTCGCGACGCGGCAGTTTGGCATTCGCAAGATCGAGTACCAGGTCTCCGACTCGGAAAACTTGACACTCTCCGTCAACGGAGTTCGTGTCATGGCGCGCGGCGGTAACTGGGGCCTTGATGAGGCCATGAAGCGCCTTTCGCGAGAAAGGCTCGACGCTCAGTTTCACATGCACGCCCTGGCCAATCTGAATATCATCCGCAACTGGGTGGGACAAAGCACCAGTCCCGATTTCTATGACATGGCCGACAAGTACGGAATCTTGCTATGGGATGAATTCTTCCAACCGAATCCAAATGACGGTCCTGATGTCACCGATATTCCCACCTACCTCGCCAATGTCACCGACAAAGTGGTCCGCTACCGCAACCATCCCTCCATCGCAGTCTGGTGTGCCCGCAACGAGGGCTACCCACCTAAGGATCTTGACGACACGTTGAAAACGCTTATGAGTCGCCTGGATCCGACCCGGCTCTACCAATCGAACTCCGCCGATGGCCGAGGCGTCTCCTCGCATGGGCCCTACTACTGGCGGTCACCACGCTTTTTTTACGCGTTCAACGAAAGCTTTAAAACCGAGACCGGCTCAGTCTCCATTCCCACCATCGAATCCATCCAGGGCATGATGCCGCAGAAAGATTGGGAGACCATCGACGACGACTGGGCGCAACACGACATGGCAGCCGGGGCTCAACGAGGCAACGAGTTCCCCACTTCCCTGGCGGAGCGCTACGGGCACATTCGCAATCTTGCCGACTTCGTCCAGAAAGGCCAGCTTGCTACATATGAAGCTTTCCGCGCCATGTATGAAGGCCGAAATGCAGAAATGTTTAAGACAACCACGGGCGTCATCACCTGGATGAGTCACCCCGCCCAGCCGAGCTTCGTTTGGCAGCTCTATCACTACGATCTCGAGCCCAACGCCGCCTTGTACGCAGTGAAGAAGGCCTCTGAGACCGTGCATGTGCAATTTAATGAAGAAAACCGCGGCATCGAGGTTGTGAACAATCGCCCGGAAGCGCTCAAGCAGCTGAAGGTCAAAGTACTCATCTACCGTTTTGACGGTACCCTTGACCGTTCTGACGGCACCCCTGGTTCGCAGAAAACTTATCCGGTAGCACAGGTGCCCGGCAGCAGCACGATCAAGGTCGCGCAGATCCAGGTGAGCGCCCGCATCAGCGCGCTCTACTTCATCAAGCTAAATCTCTTCGATGCAGACGACCAGCTGCTCTCCAGTAATTTTTACTGGCAACACGTTGCTCAGGATCAGTTCGACGGTCTAATGAATCTTCCCACGGTCACGCTCGACGCCGAAGCCATCGCCCGCACCGAAGGCGCCAAAACCATCCTGAACGTTACGCTGCACAACAACACAAATAACATCGCTCTGCTCTCGCACTTGCAGCTTCATCAAAAGAGGAGCGGCCGCCGCGTCCTGCCCGTCTTCTACTCCGACAACTACGTTTCGCTCGTGCCCGGCGAATCCTCAACCATCTCAATCGAAGCGGCAACGAAAGACCTGCAAGGAGACCTGCCGCTCGTCGAAGTCGATGGATACAATGTGGATGTCAATCCCGTCGACGGTCCAGTCGCAATCGTAGCCAATGTCAATGCGCAGCCCTCCCACTGGCCCCCATCTGACATCGTTCCCGATAAACGGTAAGCGCCGTATAGCTTGCCGGTCTCCAGGCCTGGCATCGGCGGCGGGCGCCCTGTTTGGACTGCGGTTCGTCATCATTCGCAGGCCCTTCCCACACGACCGAAGAGCCGTTTGACGTTGGAGGCGCGGCGCTGTTGTTGCTTCTCACGGCACTTACACACTGGAACAACTTCGCCATGTACTGGTTACCAACTCGACATGAACACCGCGCGACGCCGAGACGAGACCTATAGCAAGGGATCGAGTGAAGGCACCGGATGTAGACGTCTTCAGATTGGTCCCGATAAACGGGCTTCGAAAAAATGAAACGCACAGTGAGCTTCTGCGAAACCTGACTTCCCCGAACCGGACTTCCGGCCCGGTTGCGCTTGGAACGCGATCTTAAGGAGAGGAATAGTATGAAACGGATCGGTTTCCTACTGCTTGCAGTTGTAACCGTGGCCGGCATTGTCGCCCACATGGCGCACGCGTCTGGACAGTCCGATGGAGATTCCTCCCCGATTTATGGCGTCAAGATCCCCGTCGGATACCGCGATTGGCAATTGATCGCCGTGAAACAGCTCCTATTCGCCGGCAAGGGCGAGCAATTGCGGGCTCAACTCGGCCACGATATAGCGATCAAGGCCTTCAAGGAAGGGACGCTCCCGTTCCCGGACGGCGCCATCATCGCCTCGATTCATTGGACTCGCGTTCCGTCCGAAGACAACAACAAGGTTCTTGATGTCCCATTCCCCGGAACTCAATCGTTCGTGATCGGGTCCCTGGTGAATGTGCAGTTCATGGTCAAGGACTCGAAGAAGTACGCTGCGACGGGCGGCTGGGGGTTCGCTGACTTTAAAGATGGAAAGCCGGGAGACAAGGCGCTACACGACACCTGCTTTCCCTGCCACGTGCCTGCGAAAGATCATGACTACGTCTTCACTCGTTACGCACGTTAATGCACTTGGTCGGCGAAGGAGGCCCCAATAAGATCGACAGCGGGGCCGCTCGATCACAAGGTCTGTTTGCGATTAGCGCGTCGACTCCTGCGTGGTTGGCCACTCGGAAACGGGCCAGAAACGGGCTTTGAGGACATGCATAGCGGTGTCCCCGAAGCTGACTTGTGGCCCGTTGCCTATCCGTTCAGCTTCCGGTTTGCCGTGAGCAAGATGCTGGTTCCGGGGCCATGAACCGACAAAGTGCGCGAGAGCCAATTTACAGATGCGCCGGGTATGCGCATCCCGCGCTGCAAAAGTACGCGCACGGCCGATTCGGCTACGCTGCCGCCGATTGCGCAGAAGCCGATGCCAGCCGGCGCGCAACCGCCGCCGAAATCTGTTGCCCGGTGTTCGCCTCGTAGTAACTGAACGCAGGACTGGGATTGACTTCGAAACAGTAGACATCGTCCTGCGGCGTCACCTTTAGATCAATTCCGGCAAACTCTAATTCGAGGGCTTGCGAAAGCCGGAGGCACTTTTCCGACAGCTCGCTCGATAGCGTCACCTCGCGCAGTTCGGCCGGCTCACCTGCCTGCCGCGCTGCATACCTGTAATCGGTAGCCTCGCTTCGCACCGCCGTGGCGAATGCTTCGCCGCCAACGGTATGTACCCGCAAGTTCGTTCCTTCCACAAACGCCTGAAATTGTGTCGGACACCAGCGGATGCGATCCAATCGCTCTTCGTCTTCATCGCTGAGTTCCTGCACAATCGACCGCACGGCACTGATCGACTTATAAATCACACGGCCATGCTTCGCCCGAAACTCGCGGACTGAGTCGGGATCATTGGTGATGAGCGTCTGGGGCACAAGAAATCCGTGCTCGCGAATCAACTGCGCCTGATAGGGTTTTGAAGAATTGCTGGCCATCGGCGCGCAGCGGTTGATTACCAGCGCCGGCGCGATCTCCATCCACCTGATCAGCGTATCGTGAAAAGATCGGCAATGTTTGCGCAAACTCGAATCCGGCGGCTCATCGGATAACTCTGGCAGAAACCGGTCGTCCATCAATCGCGGATAAACCGCCGTGAACTCCTGCAACTGGTAAGTTCGTTCTGCAACCTGTAATTCCCCGATAATCTCTCCGTCCTTCACTTCGAACCAAAGCTGGCACTTTGGAAACTCGCGCTGACTTAACAAGGTGAACTCCGCCCCCATTCTTTCCAGGTTGGAGGTCACCATTCGCAAGGGTGTTTCCGAGGGAATTCCGCATACCAGAATCATGACGTTGCTCCTTGAGTGAGTGCTTCCGCCAGGCTGCGCAGCAGGGGCATGCCGCCGACCGAGAGACTCGGATACGGGGTCGCACTCGCGAACGTCCACTCCCCATTTTGGCTGGCGTACAACTCGATTCCCAGCAACTCGGTTCTCGCGTCTTGGGCAAGTCTCGCGCAAGCCCGTGCGACCGGCTCATCTACCCGCCCGCCATAAACCTCGCCTCGAAATGCGATTGCGTTTACCGTCGTTGCGCCCTCGGGAGCTAGCGAGGCATAGCCGCGGGCTGCCGTCTCGTGCGCGCTATGCCGATAAACCGGCGCCTTCAAACCGGCTCGGCTGGCGCGACATACCCACTCCGAGGTGTGATACCAAGGCCCGCACAAACCCACTGCCCCAGGCCGGTTAATTACTACGCCGGGCAGACCGTGCAGCCAACTCAGATAAAATGCGTGTAACTCCGCCCGAGCATATTCGCGATCGGAAATCGCCGCCTGCTGGTCGATTCCCGGAGCTGGAGCCACCAGGCGGTTGATCGCTCCCCGAATCTTTGAACTGCACAACGCGCGCCCGTCCGGGAGGGTGACTCCAAATTGCGTGGCGCTAGCATCCAACCGGTGTTCCCAGCGGCTGCCAAAAGCTAACGACTCTGAGAGCACTAACTCCACTGGCGCGACGCCCAACTGGCGGAGACCGTGGTAGACCCATAGCCCCGAAGTATCCGAGGAAGAACACAATACGAGCCACATTTCCGTTCCCTCCAAGAAGAAGAGGGCAAGCACGCAGCCTGCCCTCTGTCCACGATTAGACTTTGCCTTTTCCTTGAGGTTCCTTGGCTTCTGGCGCTTTTGCCGTCCCCGCGGCGCCCTGCTTGGCCGCGTCGGGCTCCTGCTTCAGCGCGCCCTGACTCAGATCAGGCCGCAGGTGTTCCGGGATAAAGTGCAGAAGCTGCGTCACCGCGGCTTCCAGGGCGGCAAGTCGTTGCTCCACCGGGCCGCCTTGGGGACCGTAGCCCGGACCATAACCAATAAGGTGATCGTATTCGAGCTTCTCAAACTTCTCGTGCTTGTATTCTTTGAACTCGATCTTCTCTTTGATCTCAACCTTCTCGGGCTTCTCTTTCGAAGACTTTTCGAGATTGGTGAACTTGTCGATGAGAGCCTTGTGCACGACGGTGGCCGGTGCAGCCGCGGGAAGTTGCGCCTGGGGATAAACCTCGTGTCCTTCCGTTTTCGGAATTTTCTCCAAGAGGCTTTCCTTCCCCTCGAGTTTGTGCTCCTTCTCCTTGTCCTTATGTTCCTTTTCCTTTTCCTTTTCCAGTTTGTCTTTCTCCTTCTCCTTCTCCTTGTGGGGTTCCTTATCCTTGTGTTCCTTTCCTCCGATTGCCTCCTTCTCCGATTTCAGGTTGTCTTTCTCAACCTTCAAAGACTGTTTATCTTGCAAAGACTCCTTGGGAAGATCCTTCTCCACAGCTTGCTTTTCTTCGAACTGTCTTGATCCCATGGCTGTTCTCCTTCTTGTCATTTGCCGGTCGCGCCGGTGCGAGTCGCCGCAACTTGCGATTTGACTCTCAACGAGAAATAGTGAAGCCGGAGGAGAAAGCGTTTCAGCCAATCCCTAGCGCATTGGTCATTTTCCGCGGGTGTTGAAACATTTGGGCGATCTCTCGATTAGTAAGCCTTCGAGGGCAGCTGTCCCCGTTGGCGCTTACATAGCCAGGTTGCGTTCGACGTGCAAGAGATAAGGTGGACAGACGGTTGGGATTTTGGGCTATGGCGACATTGGCCGAGCCGTGGCGAACCGCGTGCATGCCGTGGGCATGCGTGTGCTCGCGACGAAGCGGCATGTTCCCGGATCGAGCGATCCGCTGGTGGAGCACTTCTACAAGCCGGAGGCGCGGAGGGAGATGATCGCGCTCTGCGACTACATTGTGGCGACGGCCCCATTGACCGAGGAGACGCGGCACATGGTCAGCGACGCGGAGTTCGCGGTGATGAAGCCGACAGCAGTGGTGATCAACGTGGGCCGCGGGCCGGTCATCGATGAAGCGGCACTTCTGCGTGCGCTAACGACCAGGCGGATCAAAGGAGCTGGGTTAGATGTGTTTGAGCACGAACCGCTACCGGCTGGGCATGTGCTGTACAAACTGGAAAATGTTTTGTTGTCGCCGCATTGTGCGGACCACACTGCCGACTGGCAGGATCGCGCGATGCGCTTCTTTCTTGAGCAGTATGGAGGTTTGAGAGGGGCGAGCCGCTGAAGAACATTGTGAATAAACAGCTGGGATATTGAGGGAAGGGTACTCTCAGATCGAAAAATAATCCTTGACAACGTCAGCCACGCTCCCTAACCTTCCACGATTATAGTAAGGTTGCACAACACTCGTGTTGGCTTGTTGGACTCTCTCGAGAGCGCGTAGCGCACAAGGGCGCCCTATGAGTTTCAAATGCTTCCGCGGCCGTGTTGTCGTTCAAGGGCGGTCCTCGTCCTTTCAGCTCTTCCGTCTCTTCTCGGTATTTCAGCATTCATTAAGACCAACGTGTCCCCAGGAGGCCCGAATCGCGATGTTGCCTGCGACTGTTGCTTCGTTTCTTTGGTCCTGTTTGCGGCGGCGCGTTCTCACCCTGATTCTCGCCGCTTTGTTCTTCGGAGTCTCGGCCTTCGCTCAAAACACAAACGGGCGGGTGATCGGCACCGTTAGCGATCAGCAAGGGGCCGCGTTTGCCGGCGCGAAAGTCACCGTGACCAACACCACGACGAACGTCCACTGGAACACCGTGACTGACAGTGCTGGAACTTACCAGGTGCTGGACGTTCCCATTGGCGGCTACTCGGTCACGGTCGAGGCTGCGGGCTTCAAGAAGGCGGTGACCGCAGCCCAGGAGCTTAGCATCAACCAGTCCATGCGCGTCGATGTGCGCCTGAACGTTGGCGCCATCAGTGAGACTGTCCAGGTGGAATCGGAAGCGACGCAGGTTGAAACCGTGAATCCCACGGTCGGCGGCACCGTCGCGGGCGCGCCCATCCAGAATCTCCCGCTCAATGGCCGCGAGGTTCTTGACCTGGCGTTTACCCAGCCTGGCGTGCTTCCGGCGCCCACCAACAGTTCTGCTTATGGCTCGGAAAAGTCTGGCGCGTTTCCTGAGGGTTTTACGGTGGCGGGTGGACGACCGGATGCCGTGACTTACCTGCTGGATGGCGGCCTGAACAATTCGGTCACCAGCAACAACGTGGTATTCGATCCTAATCCGGATATGGTCGCCGAGTTCCGCATCCTGACAAACAACTACACTGCGGAATACGGCCGCAACGGAGGCGGCACGGTCACCGTGGTGATGAAATCCGGCGCCAACGCGTTGCACGGGAGTGCGTTTGACTATCTGCGAAACGAAGCTTTCGATGCCAACACTTTCATCAACAACGAGATTGGCCTACCGCGTCCCGTGCTGAAGCGCAACCAGTACGGCGCCACCTTCGGCGGTCCCATTCTGAAGGACCGTCTGTTCTATTTTCTGGGCTATCAGGGCCAACGGCAAACATCGATCATGTTCGGAACGGAGATCACGACCTACACGCCGGCTGAACTCAACGGGGATTTTTCCCATGCCGTGAACGGCGGGCCAGATCCCAATGTCGCGGCCTATCTCTCCACCCATCCCTACTTCGTGCCCCCAGGCGGGAACCCGGCGAACGCGATCATCAATCCCAGCACGATCGATCCGGTGGCGCAAAACTTCATCAAGGCCGGCCTGGTTCCCACATCCCCTAACGGGCAGCTGTTTCCCCAAGGGACGGCCACCGACAATGTCAGCCAATACGCCGGCCGGCTGGATTTCTACGCTACAACCAATGACCGCCTCGCGCTCAGCATCGGCTCCAACCGGGAACCGACGGTAAACCCGCTGGTCGGCGCGACGGTCACCGGCTTTCCTGAAGACACTACTACGACCAATCAATTTGTGAATGTGGGTTACACCAAGACCTTTTCGCCTTATCTGCTCAACGAAGCTCACGCCACCGCGCAGCGCTTTTACCAAACCGCCGTCGCGGGATCGCATCCGCCGAACCCTTCCCAGCTGGGAATTACCATCAACTCCGATCTTCCGTTTGCGCCTCCCATCATCACGATGTACAGCAGCAATCTGGTTCTT
The DNA here is from genome assembly GCA_963782835.1 of uncultured Acidobacteriaceae bacterium. Taxonomy (GTDB): domain Bacteria; phylum Acidobacteriota; class Terriglobia; order Terriglobales; family Acidobacteriaceae; genus Sulfotelmatobacter. The sequence continues at coordinate 28,819 of CAWALR010000018.1, forward strand.
GGCTTCGATCCAAATCTGCCGCGCACGAAGGCGGACAATACGTACGCCGTGTCAGACGCTCTCACCTGGACAAGGGGACGCCACACCTTCAAGGCCGGCGGCAGGTTCGCGACCATGCAGGAAAACTCGATTTACGCTTACGCCACGAACGGCTGGTTCTTTTTTTACGGAGCCGGCACCTTTGTCGGTTCCGGCACGGATCTGGCCGACTTTCTGTTCGGAGCGCCCGACGAATATCAGCAGTATCCTCGAGCCAATAACAACGAGCATCAAAAGCAATACGCGTTGTTCGGCCAGGATGAGTGGAAAGTGACGCCACGTCTCGTGGTGACTCTGGGGCTGCGCTGGGAATACACCAGCCCAGAGACCGACATTCACGGGCACACCTTCGACATCATTCCGGGGCTGCAATCGGCCAGGTTCCAGAACGCTCCGCCGGGATTTGTGGTCCCCGGCGATCGGGGAGCGCCCACGGGTTGGTATTTTCCTGACCATAAAGATGTTGCCCCGCGCTTCGGTTTTGCCTGGGATGTTTTCGGCAACGGCAAGACCAGCGTTCGCGGCGGCGGTGGAATGTTCTATGACACTTTGAACGGATGGATGTCCGATTGGAACAATGGCGTCCTTCCCTGGTGGTCCTCGACCGATCTGTTCTTTCTTCCCGCGCCCGCCAATGCTCAGAACACAAGCCTGGCGATGCCCTACCAGACAGCAGACGCTCCCGATCCATTCCCCTCAACGATTCCCCCCGCCAACTTGAACTTCGCTGCCGCCGGTTATTTGCCTTTCGGCTACGGAGATCTGTTCGTAGATCCGCACCTGAAAACACCCTATGTCTACCAATACAACTTGAGCGTGCAACGACAAATAGGAAACGGGCTGATGGCGGAGGCTAGCTACGTGGGCAGTTCGTCCCACAAACTGCTCACCTGGGTCGACATCAACCCGGTTATTCCTTCTACCTGCGGGCAGCCTCTGGGCTGTAACCGGCTGCTCAACGTTGATCTTGGACTGACGCCGGTCAACGGTTACGCACCGTTGCAGGACACCTTCGAAGGGTTGAACAACGCCAATTACAACGGCCTGCTGGCCAGCCTTATGAAACGAGCCGGCAACTGGCACAACCTCGGCGAGACGTATTTCACTGTCTCCTATACCTGGTCTCACAATCTCGACAACGGGTCCGGCTTCAACCAGCGCAGCGCGGAGATTCCGTACTTCGAACCACATCGCTTCTACGGCAGCTCTGATTTTGATATGAGAAACAGAATTGAGCTGAGCGCGGGTTGGGATCTGCCTTTCGATTATCTCTGGTCAAACGGTCCCAAACACCTGACCACCGGCTGGAGCCTCTATCCGATTACTTACTATCAGTCGGGCGTTCCTCTGGATTTTTACGCCGACCCGGTGAATCCCAGCGAAAGCCTTGCTGGCCCCTCTGGCTATGGGGATCCTCAGTTGATACGGCCTGACCAGCTCACGGCTTCGATACAGACGTATAACCCAAAGAAAGTTCAATCCATTTACAACCCATCGACGCAGATCACGACGACCGGAAACTTCTTTTTCAATCCCAACGACCTCGCCGCAAACCCCTGCATTAACGCCAACACCTGTCCTGTGGGTTTCTACGGAAGCTACCGGCGCAATTCCCTGGTGGGGCCGACCCGCTTCAATTTTGATTTGGCGCTGGAAAAGGCGACCGACCTCGGAGAGCGCGTGAAGATGATGTTCCGCGTCGAGGCCTTCAATATTTTCAACCATACGGAGTTTCAAAATCCGGGCAGCACGCAAGTGAGTGATCCGAACCTGGGATTGGTTTCAACCACCTTCGATCCTCGCATTCTGCAGCTGGCTTTGCGATTTACTTTCTGAGGCCAGGAAATCCGCTGCGAGTTGTGGATGCGATGGGTTGCCGTACAAGATTTGCGGTGGCGGATTTGCAGTCCCAATGGATATAGGGGAAATCCATGTTGAATAGCTCTAGACGCGAATTTGTTCTGACGATGGGGGCATTTGTACTTTTCCCCTTCGAATTCGAACGCACCGAACCGGATCTAATCCTCTACAACGGAAATTTCTGGACGGTCGACCCCCGCAACCCACGAGCCCAGGCCGTCGCGATCAGCGACAATCGGTTCCTTGCAATCGGCTCTAATGAAGATGTCCTGCGTCTTGCCTCCGGACGGAGCCGCAAGATCGACCTTGGTTGGAAGACAGTTCTTCCCGGCTTCATCGACGCGCACACCCACCCTGCCGAGTCGGGACGGCTTCATCTACGCCAGGTCGATTGTGACCTCCGTTCCATTGCTGCGATTCAGGCGGCCCTCCGGGAGCGCTCGGCCAAAACCCCTTCCGGGCAATGGGTCTTGGGCTTCAAGTATGACGACACGAAAACATCGGACGGGCGCAAGCTTACGTTTCAGGATCTGGATGCTGCCGTTCCCGACCATCCCGTGCTGGTCACGCATCGCGGTGGACACGAAGCGTTCGCCAACTCGTTGGCCTTGAAGCTGGCGAAGGTCAACGACCAGACGCCGGACCCCAGCGGTGGACAATTCGAGCACGATCCTGCGGGACACCTCACCGGCCGCATCAACGAACGCGCCATCGAAGCTTTCAACCAGGTGATCCCTTCCGCCTACAGCCGCGATGACTACCGCGAAGGCGTAAAACTTATCTCGAAAATGATGACGCGGACCGGCATCACTTCGGTCGGCGACGCGCTTGGCACCCCGGCGGATTTACAGGCTTACCAGGATGCCCGGGACAGTGGCGATTTGCTGTTTCGCGTGTACTGCTTTATTTACTCCTCTTCGATTGATCGCATGATCGCCGCCGGCGTGCGAACCGGCTTCGGCGACGAGTGGGTGCGAGTGGGCGGAATGAAGCAGATCGCCGATGGCGCCATCTCAGGACGCACCGCTCGCCTGTCGCAGCCGTACGTCGGCCGCCCCAATGACTACGGAACTTTTTCAGCCACCGAAGAGGAGCTTTACGACTATGGCCGCCGGGCCCACGCGGCAGGCTGGCAACTCGGTACCCACGCCAACGGGGATGCGGCGATCGAAAGGGTATTAAACGTCTACGAACGCATCAATCGCGAGATGCCACGAAAGGACCCGCGCTTCCGCATCGAACATTGCACTCTGATCAACGACTCGATCATTCAACGCATGCAGGCGTTGAAGGTAATCCCCGTGCCATTCTCGACCTACGTCTATTACCACGGCGAAAAGATGCAATACTACGGCGAGGAGCGGCTCAAGCACATGTTCGCCTTGCGCACATTCCTCGATGCAGGACTGCGCCCCACCCAGTCTTCCGACTATCCGCCGGGAGAGTTTCCTCCCATGATGGCGTTGCAGTCCGAAGTGACGCGTACCGATATGAATGGCCACGTGTGGGGCGCCAACCAGCGCATCAGCGTCGAAGAAGCAATCTACGTCGGTACCATGAACGGGGCTTATGCCTCGTATGAAGAGAATCTGAAGGGCTCGATCGAGCCCGGCAAGCTGGCGGATCTGGTCGTGCTCGGCTGTGATCCCTTCAAAGAAAATCCTTCCACACTGGTCACCATTCCGGTAGAGCGCACCATGGTGGGCGGCAAGTGGGTTTACGAATCCTGATTACCTGACAGCACGGGGAACTTATGAGCTGGAAAAAGCAAGATCGCGAACTGGGAATGGACCAGAAGATCACGCGCCGCGACTTTCTGAATGGCGTGAGCTTCGCCGTAGGCGCGTCGCTACTCGCCGCGAATCCACTTTGGCTGGAGGCCTTCGGCGTTCCGCAGTCGCCCTTTGCTCCGGAGAAGGATCCCAATTACTACCCGCCGGCCAAAACCGGGATGCGCGGGAGCCATGACGGTTCATGGGAGGTTGCCCACGCCTTGCGTGACGGCACCGAATGGCCCAACCCCGTTGCCGACAACGAATCCTACGACCTGATCGTGGTCGGCGCCGGCATCAGTGGACTAGCGGCAGCGTATTTTTACCGCAAATCGGTCGGCAATAACGCCCGCATCCTGCTGCTCGACAATCACGATGATTTCGGAGGACATGCCAAGCGCAACGAGTTCCATGCGGGCAACCGCCTGCTGCTGGGTTACGGAGGAACTCAATCCATTGAAGCGCCCGCCAATTACAGCAAGGAGGCGATCGGCCTTCTGAAAGAACTGGGAATCGATGTGCAGCGCTTCTACAAGTATTACGACCAGAAACTGTACGAGTCAATGAAGCTGGGAGAATCGACGTTCTTCGATAAAGAAACGTTCGGTGTGGACCGGCTGGTGCCCGAGGCTGGCCTGCACTACTTCGGGCTGGTCTTCACGCCGGAGACCGCGGCTCAATTACCGATTGCCGAAGCCGCACAACACGACATCATTCGTCTCCAGGAAACTGCTGTCGACTATTTCCCCGGCCTCAACCCGGAAGAGAAGCGCGCCCGGCTGATCAAGATCAGCTACAAAGATTTTCTGCTGCAATCTGTGAAAGTGCATCCCGATGTGGCCAAGATTTACCAAACCGCGCCCCACGATTTGTATGGAGTCGGGATTGACGGGGTCTCGGCCTATGACTGTGCCAGATACGGTTATCCCGGTTTCAAGGGAATGACCCTTCCTAAGCGTCATCGCGAAGACGACCAGGAAGAGGACGAACCTTATATCTTCCATTTCCCCGACGGCAACGCCTCCATCGCAAGAATGTTGGTACGCTCACTTGTACCCGGCGTTCTTCCCGGCAACTCTATGGAAGACATCGTCACGGCACGGGCGAACTATGCCCGGCTCGACGATCCAGCCTCCCGGATTCGCGTCCGCCTGAACAGCACCGCCGTCGGCGTGAAGCATATTGGTGATCCCGCTTCCGCCAAAGAAGTGGAAGTCACCTACGTTCGTGGGGGGCAGGCGCGCCGGGTTCGCGCCGCCAACTGTGTGCTGGCCTGCTACAACATGGTCATTCCCTATCTGTGCCCGGAGATGTCGGAGAAACAGAAGGAAGCTCTGGCCTACTGTGTAAAGATTCCGCTGGTTTACACCAACGTCCAAATCAGCAACTGGAAATCGTTCCAGAAACTCGGAATCAGCGGAATCTACGCGCCGGGAGCCTACTTCAGCAATGTGACGCTGGATTTCCCGGTCTCCATGGGGGACTATCGCTTTCCGAGTTCGCCCGATGAATCCTGCCTGCTGCATTTGCTTCGGACTCCGTGCAAGCCCGGGCTAACCTGCAAAGAGCAATATCGAGCCGGGCGCTATGAACTGTTCAGCACAACCTTTGAAACCTTCGAGCGCAATGTTCGCGATCAGCTTGGCCGGATCCTCTCCCCCGGCGGCTTCGATCCTGCCCGCGATATTCAAGCCATCACCGTGAACCGTTGGCCTCACGGATACGCCTATGAGTACAACGACCTGTTTGAGCCTCTCGACCGGCCCGCCTCCGAGCGCCCGTGCGTGTTTGGACGACAACCGTTCGGCCGTATACACATTGCAAATTCCGATGCCGATGGCCACGCTTATACCAACATCGCGATCGATCAGGGCTATCGCGCAGTTTCGGAAATTGTAGCCAGCCAAAAACAAGAAGCTCCGGGGATGTAGATCAATGACCGACAACGAAGTCAACCGCGCCCGTGACCGGGAACTCGGCATGGACCGCTCGATCAACCGCAGGGATTTTCTGAATGGAATAGCGGTCGGAGCCGGAGGAGCGCTCGCCAGCGCCTGGCTGCCAGGCCTCACTTTCGCAGCAGAGAGCGCCCACTTTGCCCAAGATGCACCCGGATACAACCCACCCGCTCTCAGCGGCATGCGCGGAAGTCATCCGGGAGCCTTTGAGGTTGCGCACGCCCTCCGCGACGGCAACTTTTGGGAAACCGCAGGCGAACCCGTCGACACCCGCGAAAACTACGATCTCATCGTCGTCGGTGCGGGCATGAGTGGACTCGCAGCCGCCTACTCCTACCGCAAGCGTGCCGGTTCATCAGCTCGCATCCTCATTCTCGATAATCACGACGACTTTGGCGGCCATGCGAAGCGCAACGAGTTTCGCCCGGGGGGCCGTCTGCTTCTCGCCAACGGCGGAACCGGCGCTTACACCGACCAGGCCATCGACCAGGGCGATCGGGCGGTACAGGAACTAATCTCGTTGACCTGACGAATTCTACCCTTGGTAACAACCGTTGATTGATTGAATAAATGGTGGCGTGAAAGGCGAAGGAAGCTCGTAGGAAATCGCAGTGGGACTGAATTGTCGGCTAACAGGAAGTTATCCACAAACGGGCTTCTAGGAAGTTGGCCTGCTTGTGGGAAGCGATTACGATTGACATTCCGTCAGCCAGGAACTCAATAAACTCATGCCAAAACTGATCTTTTGCAAACGAGGTGCGCCAAAGGTGTGCCACGAACTCGCTGCCGCTGCACCCGCAGACCATGGTCGGGCTGGACGGCCACGGGGCTCAGGTATTCGGAGATCACCGGGCTCAAGTGGCGAGACGTGGATTGGGAGAGCAGCGAGATTCACGTGCGCAGCCGCTGGATCAGGGCAATCTCAACGAACCGAAGTCGAAGAAATCGAAGGCTCTGGTTGCGATGGCACCGCTGCTGGCGAAGTATCTTCGCAGCGTGGCACGAGGAAACCGCTTCCGCAAAAGCGACGGATTGGGTTTTCGCCTCCGCTAAAACCCACGTACGGACGCCTCGCGTAGGCAACATGCTATGCGTCGACTATCTTCGGCCGACCGCTATCGAGGCGAGGGTGGAACTGGATAAGGGCCAGCGGTTCGGTTTCCACAGCCTGCGCCACAGTCTGTCGTCGTTCCTCGTCACCAAGAAGAAGACCGACGTCAAGACGGCTCAGCGCAGCATGCGGCACGCGAAGAGCAGCACGATGCTGAACCGCTATGCGCAAACGGATATGGATGAACTGATCGCATCTTAGGAGGTGATGTTGGATGCGATCTTCAGCCATGCCGAAGGCACCGTGCAGTGGGCATGGATCGAAGAGTGGATTAAAACCAGGACTGGATAGATGGGCAACGATTCCAAACTGTTGAAAAGAAATGGTAGGCACGAGGAGACTCGAACTCCTGACCTCTACCGTGTCAAGGTAGCGCTCTAACCAACTGAGCTACGCGCCTACTGGTTTCTAGATTATACCTTAGCTGGGGCGGGCAAGAATCAGTTCCAGGGCACGGAATTCGAGGTTCAGACCAACCTCTATTGCCTGTTGCAAAGTCCCAGCTACGGCAGCGACAATCGTTCCATGCCAAAAAGCTCGCGGCAAGAAGATAGCAATGCTACGCGGTTGCCAGTCCACGGCCCTTTCGTTTCGGGGTGTATGGTCGTTGTGACACTGGGCAATCCCCGGGACAAGTTTTGGGGCATGATTTTTTCGCTGGTGCCAGAAGGACTCAGCATGAGCGGGATTGAACTGGCTTCCTTTGAAGATCTGGTGGTTATGGTAAAGGATGGGGAGCCGTTTAGTCCGGCGGTTGTGTTCTTCCCCATGCATCGGATCGAACGAATCGAGCTCGACCTTCCTGATGGCAATCTCCCATCACTTTCGCAGCGCTTTTCAGCGAAGACCGGTCGCAATCCGGCTGCGATCTTGGGGTCCGCACTGGCAAACCGGACCAATGATCCTAGTACAAGCACAGCGCCCTCCGGAGTTTCTCCGAAGAAGAGGCAGGCATGAAGCTGTCTCAAATCTTCACTGCGCCCAACCAGCTCACGTTGCTGCGGATGGTTTTCGTTCCGTTTATTGTCATCGAACTGGTCGAAGGGCGCTATTTCCGGGCATTAGTTCTCTTCGTTATAGCTGGTTTTAGCGATGGCTTGGACGGATTGTTGGCTCGCAAGTTACATCAGCAGACTCTGCTCGGACAGTATCTCGACCCGATCGCGGATAAGCTCTTATTAAGTACGATGTTTCTAGTGCTCTCGATCCTGCACAAAATTCCCTGGAAGTTCACTGTGCTGGTTTTCAGCCGGGACATTTCCATTCTGGCGGCGAGCGCGGTGTTATTTGCCATCGCGGGATTGCGCGATTTTCGTCCCAGCATCTTTGGGAAGGCAAATACGTTTTCGCAGATCGCTGCCGTTTTTTTTGCAATGTTGTTTTCGGTTCGGCCTGAGCGTTGGATCTGGATAACACGCACTGTCTTCCTGCGAGCTACTTTCTCCTTCACGATTATTTCTGCACTACACTATGTCTTCCTGGTACAGCACCGGCTGCGGCTACACGCTCCCGCGCTGGCGTCGCAACCCTCCGCCGATATCCGCGCCAGTTGACCGGCTTTCGCGCGTCCCCCTAAAATTGGGGGTTCATCTCTGAGTGCGGCAATCGCCAATGGCCCTTCGCCTTTACAACACCATGTCGTCGCAGGTCGAGGAATTCCGCCCGCTCCGCGACCGCGAGGTCCGCATGTATGCCTGCGGTCCTACCGTCTACGGTTATGGCCATATCGGCAATTTTCGAACCTTTATTGCTGTGGACATGCTGCAACGATTCTTGCGGCAATCCGGCTACAACGTGCGCTACGTGATGAACATAACGGATGTGGACGACAAGATCATCCGCAACGCGGCCCACGACGGCGTGAGCGTTCAGCAATACACGGCAAAATACGAGAAAGCGTTTCTGGAAGACGCTTCCATGATTGCCATTGAACGACCTATCCTGGTGCGCGCCACGGAGCACATCGCGCAGATGGCGGAGTTCGTAGCCAAACTTGTAGAAAGGGGCATCGCCTACCGAACCGACGACGGCTCCTACTACTTCCGCATCGCGAGCTTTCCGCGGTACGGGAAACTTTCTAAGAAAGATTTTGCCGGAATGCTGGATGGCGCCCGCGTGGATGTGGATGAGTACGACAAAGATAGTGCACGCGACTTCGCGCTGTGGAAAGCGCCCAAGCCCGGCGAAGCATCGTGGGACACGTCGATTGGGCCGGGTCGGCCCGGGTGGCACCTGGAGTGCTCTGTGATGTCAATGCAAGAACTGGGCGAGAGTTTTGATTTGCATGCGGGAGGAGAAGATCTGGTCTTCCCGCATCACGAGAACGAGATTGCGCAATCAGAATCCTTTACTGGAAAAATGTTCGCTCGTTTCTGGTTTCACGTGCGCTTCCTGCTGGTCGAGGGCGAGAAGATGTCGAAGAGCCTGGGGAACTTCTACACCCTGCGCGATCTGGTGTTGAAGGGACATCGACCTTCGTCGATACGGTATTTGTTGACGTCGGTGCCTTATCGGAATCAGCTGAACTTTACGTTTGATGGACTGAGGCAGGCTGCGGTCTCGGTGGAACGATTGAGAAATTTTCGCGAGCGCTTGACGGCAGGAAATTTCCCGTCCGGTTCGTACGCCGAAATACAAGCGCTCGCGAGTGAGACGATTGGTCGGATGAAGAATGCGCTCGATGACGACCTCAATACGGCGCAGGCGCAGGCGGCGCTGTTCGAGATGGTGCGTAGCGCCAACGCGGCTCTGGATGCGAGTGGAATCAAGAAGGACGACGTTGCGCCGTTGCTTAGAGTGCTGGAGAAGTTCGACGAGGTCTTCGCTGTACTGAAGGATGACGATGTACCCAAGATGAAACAGGTGCTCGATTGGGCGATGACGGAAGGGCGGGAAAAAGACATTAGCGCGGAACTGCGGGAGGTCGTGCAGTCTGGCCAACTCTCTGACGCCGATATTGCGAAGAAGATTGCAGAGATGGAAGATTCGCGCCGCGCCCGTAACTTCAAAGTGTCCGATGCTCTGCGCGCGGAGCTTACGGCGGCTGGCATTGTCATTGAAAATACGAAAGAGGGCGTGCGGTGGCGCCGAAAATAGTTATCCCAATGTTAAGCTGAGAGCTGACGGCTCAAAGCTGACAGCTGTGATGAAATCCCTCGACGAATATCTTGTGGATGCCGAACGAGCCCACGGACATCTTTGCGCCGGACAAGTACTGGGTGTGCGACTGGCGATACTAGGCCTCGTTACACTCGGCATCGAAGATCCTCACGGCAAGGATCGCAAGCGGCTTGTCACTTTCGTCGAGATCGACCGCTGCGCGACCGATGCTGTGGCCGTTGTAACGGGTTGCCGGTTGGGCAAGCGGGCGTTGAAGTTTCGTGACTGGGGAAAAGTCGCGGCAACCTTCGTGGATGTAAGCACTGGGAAGGCGATCCGCGTCGCGGCGAAAGAATCGTCGAAGGATCTCGCGCGGCAGATGCATCCTGAAATCGCAGACAAGAATCAACAGCAGATGCTGGCTTATCGCGAAATCGCCGACGACGATCTGTTCACCACTCAGTGGGTAAAGGTCGAACTTCCACCCGAAGAATTTCCTGGATACAAAGGGGAGCGCGTGGTGTGCGATGCGTGCGGGGAAGGCATCAACTTCCGGCGGGAAGTGCGGCGAGATGGCAAAGTGCTCTGTCGTGCGTGTGCTGGGGAAACGTACTACGAGCCGATCTGAGCGACCTGTTCGTGGGCATGCGCCAGGCCCAGAATTGTCGATTCGTCAAAGTGCTTTCCCAGGATTTGCAAACCGATGGGAAGTTTTTTTTTGGTCTCGCCGCAAGGAATTGAAATGCCCGGAATTCCCGCTAGATCCGCGGTGACCGTGTAGATATCCGCAAGGTACATGGCCAGGGGATCGTCCGATTTCTCGCCCAGTCGAAACGCGGCCGTGGGGCTGGTGGGCGTGATAATGGCGTCCACTTTGCGGAAGGCTTCCTCGAAATCGCGCGTCAATAAGGTGCGCACCTTCTGCGCCTTCAGATAATACGCATCGTAATAGCCCGCGCTCAGAGCGTAGGTGCCGAGCATGATGCGGCGCTTGACCTCGGCGCCGAAACCTTCATCGCGGCTGCGGCGATACATCTCCGAGAGCGATTTCACACCAGAAGCACGATAGCTGTAGCGGACACCGTCGTAGCGGGCGAGGTTGGCTGACGCCTCCGCGGTCGCAATCAGGTAATACGTGGGAATCGCGTACGGTGTGTGCGGCAGTGAAACCGGTGCCACTTCACAGCCCAAGCTTTTCAACTTGTCGATCGCCGACTCAACCGCGTGGCGGACTTCGTCGTCCAATCCTTCGCCGAAATACTCTTCGGCTACACCCAACCTCAAACCGCGCACAGGTTTTTCCAGCGCTGCAACGTAATCGGGGACGGGCAAGTCGGCGGAGGTGGAATCCATCGGGTCGCGGCCGGCGATCGTGCGCAATACGATCGCGGCGTCTTTCACCGTCTTCGTGAGCGGGCCGATGTGATCGAGTGAAGAGGCGAAAGCGATCAGGCCGTAGCGCGAGACCCGACCGTACGTCGGCATCAATCCAACCACGCCGCAGAAGGACGCCGGCTGGCGAATCGACCCGCCGGTATCGGAGCCGAGTGCGGCCACAGCCATGTCAGCTGCGACAGCCGCGGCGGAGCCACCGGAAGATCCTCCCGGGACACGTGTCAAGTCGCGCGGATTATGGACGGGACGAAATGCCGAGTTCTCATTGGAGGAGCCCATGGCAAATTCGTCGCAGTTTGTCTTGCCGAGGACCACGGCGCCTGCGGCCTCCATGCGTGCCACAGCGGTGCAATCAAAAGGGGGAATGTAGTGGCCCAGAATTTTCGATCCAGCGGTGGTGCGCACTCCGCGAGTCGACATAACATCCTTGATGCCAACGGGAACGCCCCCTAACGGCGGCAGTGGCTTGCCTTCGGTGGCCATGCGATCGATGCGGTCGGCCTGCTCAAGAGCGCGCTCTTTGCACAGAGTCAGGTAGGCGCCGATTTTGCCGTCCTCCTTCTCTATACGGGCATAGTGCGTCTCGGCGAGTGCGAGGGCAGTCGTCTTGCGCTCTTGGACGGCGGAGCGAGCAGCATCGATGGTAAGCAAGGTCATAATGACTCAGCGGCTAGTGATTAGTGGTCAGTGTCCGGTAAAGGCAGCGCGCTTGGTGGCTCGCACTGATCACTGGCCACTATTTTTCAATCACCTTCGGCACTCGGAAGAAGGTTCCGTCCGCGTCGGGTGCGTTTACCAAAGCCGCTTCCTGCGACAACGACTTGCGCAAACCCTCCACCAGATCATCGCGATAAGCATATGCAAATCTCGCGCTGCCATGCTTGGACTCGTCGACGCCGTAGCGGTCTGAAACTTGCGCCATGGGCTCAATGTTGGACGTGTCCAGTTGGTTCAGCCGATCAATGTAGTCGAGAATGGAGTTCAAGTCGCGGACCATGCCGGTGCGCTCCTCCGCGGAGAGTTCCAGGTTAGCAAGATCGGCTACGTAGGTAACGTCTTTTTCTGAGACCTTCATTTTCTGAGACCCATTCCGCGACTTATTCCTGTTTGGCTTGGCGAATCACAAACTCAATTCTCTCGACTTTTTGGCCGGCATAACGATTCAGCGTGGCGAGATAATGCGGAGCCAGGCTTTGCATTTCCCGCTTCCATCCAGCATCGGGAACTTCGACACGCAAAACTGAGTTGGAGAATTCTAAAGCTTGCGTGCGCTCCGCAACCACCGAACCGCAAACCAAGGGCCAAGCGAGCAGCGGGGCTTCGGCCTGCGGCACGCGCCGCAGCGAGCCGAGCACGATCTTTTCGAGTCCTGAGCCTGCCTGCTGCAAAGCAAATCCCCGTAGGTCAATTTTCCGAAAGCAAATGCCGGAATTTCGATTCTAGCATTCCGGTGCGCCGGCGCCTCGGGCAGAACGCACGCTTTCAGAGTGGGAACTCGCGTCGAACCAGTTCGAGCGCCGCGTCGTGGGAAAGCAGTCGGCCTTCGAGTTGAGCGTCTTCTACGGCTTCCAGAATTTCGCGGAACCGCGGACCGGGTGAATACCCCGCCGCAATCAGGTCGTCTCCGGTGATTAGTGCTGTGGGGCGAATCTTCTCCGGCGGAATCTCGGTGAGCTTCTTTTGGAGAAAGTCATAGGTGCTTAGATTGCGGTGACTGGCCATGCTGTCGGCGCGGTGCAAGGCAAGATGTTGCTCGAAAGCGGGCATGCGAAGGAACTTCTTCAGCGTGGATTCCTTCATCCGCGTGACGTGGCCGAAGCGCATGTGATTGTCGACGAGGGCGAGCACCTGGGCCTTGTCTTGGTTGGAGAAACGCAGGCGGTCGCAGATTTCATCCGCAATTTTGACTCCGACTTCGACGTGGCCGTCGAAGCGGATGCGTTCGGGCGCGATGCGGAAGGTTGCGGGCTTGCCGACATCGTGCAGGAGAGCGCCCCAGGCCAGAGTGGACGGGCAAGGATGGGGTAAGTTTTCCAGCAGCAGCAGAGTATGCACGAACACATCGCCTTCGGGATGGAACTCCGGCGGCTGCTGAACACCTTTCATCTTGGAAATCTCCGGTAGCACCTCTTTCAGCAAGCCGGCCTGATCCAGCAAGAGAAAAGCGCGGCGGGCGCGACCCTCGGTCAGCATTTTGGTGAGCTCATCGCGAACACGCTCGCGCGAGACCACTTGAATCTCAGGGGCGAGGCGCTGAATGGCAGCCAGCGTCTCCGGTTCGATGGTGTAGTCAAAGCGCGCTGCAAAACGGATCGCGCGCAGCATGCGTAGTTTGTCCTCGCCGAAGCGGCGTGCAGGGTCGCCGATGGCGCGAACGATGTGCGCATCCAGATCTTTCTGGCCGCCTACAAAGTCGAGCACTTCTCCACTGACGGAGTCGAGCATCATGCCGTTGATAGTGAAGTCGCGGCGGGCGACATCCTCGCGAGGATCCTGGCTGAAGCGGACTTCATCAGGATGGCGTCCATCGGAGTAGCCGAGATCGCTGCGGAAGGTTGCGACTTCAACAGCTTTGGCCTTCGGCGTGGCGCGCTGAGCTTCCTCGCACTGCGACTCCGGCGGTGGAACCAGCACAACGCCGAATTGCACTCCGACCGCGTAGGTTTCGGGAAAGATTTCCATCACTTGCGAAGGGGTTGCGTTGGTGGCAACGTCGAAGTCCGCGGGCTCGCGCTTGAGGAGCAGATCGCGAACACATCCACCTGCGAGGTAGGCCTGAAAGCCATGCTGTCGCAGAGTTTGGATGATCGATCTGGCGAGACGTTCAGACATGACCTGGGAGATTTCTAAGTTATTCTGACGACCTATCGTGTGGAAGTCCAGTCGAGAGGCAGCGAAAGCCGATTGCTCAATTTGGGGATGTTTAGGGCGCGACTGAAGCCGCGCCCCTCAAAGCAAAATAGCAGGTTGTTCTTTCTAACGCCTTCAAAGGAAACAGGCACGGTTGTAGCGTCGTTGAGCCGCAATGATCAAGAGGCGTTGCGGTCGATTCCAGCTTCTTCTTTCTTTACGGTTTTACACGCCCATGCCATACGAGGAGTATTGTGGGCGATACCGATCTGGCCCTGCGCGTTCAGGACGATGATGCCGCCGTGGCCATTCAAGCGCTGCTTCAGATAATTCATGGCTTCCTGGGCGGCCCATTCGGGAAGATTTCCAGCTGACACGCGATCGGCAGTCCACTTGGCCAAGACCAGCTTCATGATCGGCTCGCCCCAACCGGTGGTCGAAGCGGCGGCGCTGAGATTATCCGCATAGCAGCCGCAACCGATCAGTGAGGAATCGCCCAGACGGCCGGGGGCTTTGTTGAGTGTGCCGCCAGTGGAAGTTGCGGCCGCGATATTGCCTTCGCGATCCAGCGCGACCGCACCCACCGTATCGTGAGAAATTGTGGGTGCGAACAACTCGTTTCCGTGACCTGCCTCCTCGCGCTGATATTGACGTAGGCGTTCCACTTCGCGAGGGACAACCAAGTCTTCGTTCTTGCACAACGGAATACCGTGCTCAGCGGCGAATCGCTCAGCGCCTTCGGCTACGAAATATACATGTGGACTCTCGCTCAGGATCTTCCGCGAGGCGCGCACGGGATTGCGCAGTCGTTCCACGCACCCGACACCCCCCGCCCGCAACGTGGCACCGTCCATGATGAGCGCATCGAGTTGTACCTTGCCTTCGCGGTTCAGGAAACTTCCGCGACCAGCGTCGAAGGTATCGTCATCTTCCATGATGACGACCGCCTCCTCGACCGCATCGAGTGCCGGCCCGCCGCGCTCCAATACACGCCAGCCGGCAGCTAATGCGTTGCGCACGCCACGCAGGTGGGAATCGACCATGTCCTCCGGTATGGCCCAAGCGCCGCCGTGAACAACAAGAACAGGATCAGTAGGCAAGAAAATTCCCCAGAAAAAATGAAATGAGTGGATAGTCTAGCATCGTGCCAAGAGGAAGCCGAGTTCCTCAGGCAGCGTGGCCCGCCTTAGCGGTCACGGCGGGCGGAGCGTCTTGAGTTCGGGTCCAGGTATAGCGCATGCGGTGGATTACGGTGAGAGTGGAGAGAACGGCGATGATCCAGAGCACGGGTGCCATACGGTTGAAGAGTGCGCCGATGATGACCAAAACGAGACGCTCTGGACGCTCCATGAAACCCACGCGGCAGGAACCGATCAGCGATTCGGCGCGGGCACGGGTATAGCTGACCATGATGGCGCTGACCATAACGAAAGCCGTAAGCACGACATAGAAGAAGCGATCGCCACGCGCGTAGAAGACAAGGAGGCCGAGGAACTGCGAAGCGTCGCTATAGCGGTCGACTACCGAATCGAAGAATGCTCCGAAGCGCGTGACGCGGTTGGTGGCGCGGGCCACCTGACCATCCACGAGGTCGAAGAAGCCGGAGAAGATAATCACCAGGCCAGCGAGGAAAAACAGATGGCGCTGCGTTCCGGCGTTGGCAGATCCAAAAAGGATTGCGGCCCATGTGTTCACTACCAAGCCCATGAACGTAAGAACATTCGGATTGATGCGTGACAGCGCCAGCCAGCGGACGATGGTATCAAGGAGCACGCCGCAGGCGCGGCCGAAGGCGCTTGTCCAAGACAGGTTGGGCGACGTATTCGGCGAGACCGACATCAAGCTTCCGCCTTTTCGGGGCCAGCCTCGTCGTGAACGGTAGTGAGACTCAAGATTTCCAGTTCGCGCTTGCCATTGGGAGTAATAACCGTGGCTTCGTCGCCGACCTTTTTATTGAGCAGCGCACGGCCGATGGGCGAGGTGGTCGAGATCTTCCCGGAGGCGACATCCGATTCTTCGCTGGTGACCAGCTTGTACTCGATCTCTTCATCCTTGGTGCTGTCATAGACTTTGACCGTGGAACCCAGGCCCACCTTGTCCCTGGGGATGTTGTTCATGTTGGTCAAGGAGAGATCGGCCAGGCGCTTGCCGAGCTGGCGGAAGCGAGCCTTGACGAACTCCTGGCGCTGCTTGGCCATGTGATACTCGGCGTTCTCGCTGAGGTCGCCGAGAGCGGCGGCGCGCTTGATTTCCTTGGGCAGCTCGTGAACCAACTCGTGCTCGAGCGCGTCGACTTCTTCCTGCAGTTTTTTTCTAAGTTGATCAGTCATTGCGTGGAATATAGCTTCATAAGATTATAAACCCGGTGGGAGACCGCGGGTACAATGCGTCCCCGATCAAGTCTGCCCTCAGTTCTCGAAAAACGAGAGAGAGCGGCAACAAAGTAGCCACTAGCCGGGCGACCAGGCAGCCATCAGGTTCCCGGATTGGTCTTGCCTGCCACAATTATGGCTGAGAGTGCGGTCCACACCCTGGCGGTACGACTAACATAGTTGAAGGAGTTGGTCGTGTTTTCCGGTCGAATTACACAAGCGACGCTTCGTGGTTTGGACTGGCTGGCGGAGCGCATGCTGCCACCCGACCAGACTCCTCCGCACCAACGGACAGGACGCCGCGGCGAGGAAGCGGCCTACTTTCACCTGAGAAGATTGGGATACACCATGGTGGCGCGAAACTTCCGTTCCACGCGTTGCCGTGGCGAAATTGATTTGATCGGCTGGGACAAGGATATTCTTTGTTTTGTGGAGGTTAAAACGCGAAGTACTCGCGACGTTAAGCCCGGGGAAGCGGCCGTGGACCGACACAAGCGGCGAGAGGTAGCGGCAGTCGTGAGGGAGTATCTACGTCGTTTCCCACCTTCGTGCCAGTGGCGATTCGATGTGGTCAGCGTATACTATGGCCAGTCGGAGTCCAGCCAGCCACAGATTGAAATTTTTCGCAATTCCTCCCTGTCGGCTTAGAATGAAATATTCGTCATCTTAATTGAGGGGTTTTCTGAGTGCCTGAGCTGAGAAAAGATCCTATTGTTGGCCGCTGGGTAATTATTTCGACCGACCGCGCCAAGCGACCCACGGATTTCGCACGGGAGAATGTGAAGTTGAAAGGGGGCTTCTGCCCTTTTTGCTATGGGAACGAGAGCAAAACACCTCCTGAGATTCAGGCCTACCGCCCCGGGTCGAATGGTGGGCCGGCGTCGCAGCGGGACACGCCGGGATGGACCGTACGCGTGGTGCCGAACAAGTTTCCGGCGTTAGGGATTGAAGGCACGCTAAACCGGCAGGCCGAGGGCATGTTCGACCGGATGAACGGCGTTGGGGCACACGAGGTGATCATTGAGACGCCGGATCACAATGCCAGCCTGGCGACGCTGCCTCCGAAACGAATCGAAGATGTCTTGTGGACATTTCGCGACCGCATTCTCGATCTCAAGAAAGACCGGCGTTTTAAATACATCCTGCTTTTCAAGAACCACGGTGAGGCGGCGGGAGCGTCGCTGGAGCATGCGCACTCACAACTGATCGCGCTGCCGATTTTGCCGATCAACGTGGTCCAGGAACTCGAAGGCGCCAAGCAATACTTCCTGTACAAAGAGCGATGCGTATTTTGTGACATCATTCGGCAGGAGACGGAGAGCGGAAGCCGCGTGGTGGCCGAGAACGAAAACTTTCTCACGATTGCGCCTTACGCACCGCGCTTCCCGTTTGAAACCTGGATTCTGCCGAAGCAGCACGAATCGGCGTTCGAGAACTCGTCGTCGCACTTGTTTGAGAATTTGGCCAAAGCACTGAAGACTTTGCTGATCAAGGCGGACCGGGTACTGGATAATCCGCCTTACAACCTGGTGATCCACACTTCGCCGGCGCAGGATCCCACCAACGATCACTATCACTGGCACGTGGAGTTTATGCCGAAGTTGACCAAAACGGCGGGGTTTGAGTGGGGCACGGGGTTCTATATCAATCCCACGCCGCCAGAAGAAGCAGCGAAGTTCCTGCGCGAAGCGAGCGTGGAAGAACCGGTTCCGGCTACCGTAGGATAGTTATTATTTACGCAAGAAAAATAGGGCACGGCCAGAGCGCGCCGTGCCCTTTGCAGTTGATACGGAGAGAGATGCTGATGGCCGCGGCGGAAACCCAATGCAAAAACCGCGTAACAGCACTAAGGGTAGCCTAATCCCGCGCGGTCGCAGATTTGTCACGAAAATGTAAAAGGCCGAGCTTCCGGTCGCCTCGAGGGAATGGGATTCGGGGGATTGGTCCGGCTAGCCTTGGGTACGGTCCTGGAATTCCTCATGCCAAGCCATCTGGATGGCTTCGAGTTTGCCCTCGTTCGAGGCACCGGGATCACCCTTGAAATCAGGCAATTCAGTTACGTAGCGGTGCAGATCCGTGAAGCGAACGGTGAGAGGATCGACGTCGGGATGAGCCTCAGAGAGCAGGATGCCGATGTCTTCGGCGTCGTCCCACGTGAGAGTCTTGGGCATGAAGTGTTCCTCGCAGAAGTTTCAAGTTTGTTGTTCCCAGTTTCCGGAAACCGTAACATGCCGAGTTCTGACATCGACGGAACGCTGGAAACATGAAAACCTGAAACTAAGTCCTAGTGATGTTCTTCGGATATGTAGTTGCGATTCCAGGCGGGGATCTCGACGACTACTTTACCCGGCTTCGTGATCTGCACCTGGCAACCGAGACGAGAGTTTAACTGTAAGTCGGCGGCCATGTCGAGTCGATCTGCTTCGTCGTCGTCCATAGGCGAAAGATTTTCGGCGCCTTCTTTGATCCAGACGTGGCAAGTAGTGCAGGCGCAGTTGCCGCCGCATGCATGATCGAGCGGAATGCCGTAGTTGAGTGCGATATCGAGTATCGACTCTTCCTTTCCGTGATCTTCGTATGGCAGCTTGCCATGCTCGTACTGCACGGTCTTGCCCTCGGGCAGGAATGTGATCTGCACCATGTTTTCGCCAGGTGCTTCATCGGTGACGGTGCCAGCGCCTTGGTTTTTATTTTCTTCCATACTTACTCCTCAGATGTCTTAGCTCTCAGCCGGCGAGTTGCCAGCGTTATTTATTCAAATTCCGCTTTCGCCATGGGATGTGGAGCGGTAGGGCCTTCGCCCATATCGGCTTCGTCCATGGTCTTGCCTTTTAGCGCGACGGAGACGGCGCTGTCCATCATTAATTCGGCCAGACGCGTTGTTCCTTGGTTGAGCGCGTCGATGGCTTTGCGGATGGCCTGGTAATCGTCCTCGGCCTTGACCGCGATGAGGGCCTTCTCCATCTTCGCAATCTTTTTCTTCTCGTCGGTGGTGAGTTGACCCCATGCCGGACTCTTCTTGCCTTTGTCGAGTGCGGCCAAGATAGTAGCGGCCTCGTTGCGAGCTTCAATGACCTGACGCTGGCGGAAGTCTTCTTCCGCGCTATCGAAGGAATCGAGGATCATGCCCTCGACCTGTTCGTCGGTGAGACCGTAGCTGGGCTGAACCTGAATTTCGGATTCTTTCCCACTGCGCTGCTCGCGCGCGGAAACGTGCAGGATGCCGTTGGCATCGATAAGAAATTTGACCTCGATGCGAGCCATACCCGCGGCCATCGCCGGAATGCCCTTGAGATCGAAGCGGGCCAGCGAGCGGCAATCTTTCGCAAGTTCGCGCTCACCTTGCAGAACGTGGATGGCCACGTCGGCTTGACCATCGATCTGTGTGGTGTAAAACTGCGTGGCGGAGGCGGGGATGGTTGAGTTACGCAAAATGATCTTGTCGGTGACGCCCCCCGCGACTTCGATGCCGAGCGAAAGCGGAGTGACATCAAGCAGTAGCATGTTTTCGGTAGCTTCGGAGCCGCCGCCGAGAATGTTGGCTTGCACGGCTGCACCGAGGGCGACTACCTCGTCGGGATTCAAGTCTGTGTGCGGTTCGCGGCGAAACAGTTCTTTCACCAGTGCGCGCACTTTTGGAATACGCGTGGATCCGCCGACTAGAACCACTTCGTCAATTTGTTCGGGCTTGAGTCCTGCATCTTTCAGCGCTTGCTTGCAAGGGCCGACGGTGCGGTCGATGATCGGATGAATGAGTTGTTCGAATTGCTCGCGAGTAATCTCGCGGAGATAGCGCTTGCCGCCGGGGAGTTCAATATCAAGTTTGGCGGCGGGCTGCGAAGAGAGCGCGATCTTGGCTTCGATCACAGCTTTGCGAATGGCTTGCACGGCTTCGGCGTTGCGGCGAAGGTCGAGGCCAAGGTCGCCGAGTGTATCGTCGAGGGCAATGGTGATCATCAGATTATCGATGTCATCGCCGCCGAGATGCGTGTCGCCGTTGGTAGCGACGACCTCGAAGATTCCGTCATGCAGCTTGAGGATCGAAATATCGAACGTGCCACCACCGAGATCGTAGACGGCAACAATTCCGTTTTTATTTTTGTCGAGACCGTAGGCGAGCGAAGCGGCAGTGGGCTCGTTGACCAGGCGCAGAACTTCAAGGCCGGCGATGCGGCCTGCATCTTTTGTGGCCTGACGTTGGGCATCGTTGAAATATGCGGGCACAGTGATAACGGCCTTGGTGACCGGGGCGGCGAAGAAGCGTTCGGCATTCCGCTTGAGTTGGCGGAGGATGAGAGCTGAGATCTCGGGCGGCGTAAAAGTCTTCTCCCCGAGCTTGATGCGCAGAACCTCGCCGGGTTGCAGGTCTTCCGCCAAGCGGAATGGGAAGAATTTCAGTTCTTCCTGAATATCGTCAACCCCGCGCCCCATCAGGCGTTTGATTGAATAGACGGCGCGCTCCGGCGTCTCGGCCAAATACTTTCGCGCGGCGTTGCCGATCACCGGCTGATTTTTCTCGTCGAGCGCCACAACCGATGGAACAAGATTCAAACCATCTTCGCCGGGGATCACGACAGGGCTCTCCCCCTGCATGAAAGCCACGAGAGAATTTGTGGTTCCGAGGTCGATGCCGACGATGCGATCAGAAGACATTTTGTGATTATGCGATCGGGTGATCGGGTGATTGAACGACCGCTGTGCTTTTCAATCGCAAAATGGCCCGATCACTCAATTTGTCAATTCTCCAGCGCCTCACTCACATCGCGCACCAGATTGCGGATGTAGTTGCGGCGGTTCAGCAGGTCCACCATTTTGTCGCGGGCCTGCTTGCGTTCATCTCCTGAGACGGGCTGACCGGACTGCTCACGCTCGATCACTCTGTCCCAAGTTCTCCAATACTCCTGCAGCTCTTGCAAAAGCGCTTCGTTTTTTTCTTCGAGTTCGAGTTTCTGGCGGCCGATTTCTTCGATCAGGGCGGGATCGTCCTCGCCCATTTTTTTCTGCATGCGCAACTCTTCGAGCTGCATATTCAGCTCGAAGACTTCTTCCAGCAAATCGGGCGGAACAATTTGCTTCTTGAGTTGTCCGGTCGAGCGCGCCTGTTCGGTCGCCGATTTCGACTGCTCTTCCAGCTCCACGCCTTCCAGCTTCAAGAGATATTGGGTCCGTTTGATTGGATCTTTCAACGTGCGATGGGCGTCGTTGAGCAAGGAACTCTGCTGCAAACTCCACTCCTGCTCCTGGCTGCCGGCGCGGGCGTTGATATCGGGATGCAACCTGCGGCTAAGCTCGTAGAAATCTTTTTCTAACGCCGTGAGATCCAGATTTAATTTGCGCGGCAGGCCAAAGAATGTGAAGTAATCCACCGGCGCCGGAGGCTGAACCTTGCCACAGGATTCGCAGAAGTGCACGGCACGCATGGTGCCGCACGACCAGCAGGTCTGAGTCTCTTCCGGTGCAGGCTTCGCGGTAATCGTGGTCAAAGGTGCCTTGGTCATTTCTGTTTACTCATCACGCATTACTCATCACGCACGACTCCAGCCCAACCTGACAACGATGCAAGCCCAGGGCGCTGAAACTGGGCGAGGACGGTCGCGCCGTGGTGTAACTCCGCGAAGGGGCGCCCGCGCCACGGAGGCTCAGGCGGAGAACGAAGTCCCGCAGCCGCATGACTTTGTGGCTTGGGGATTCACGAAGACGAAACCTTGCTGCATCAGCGTCTCCTGGTAATCCAGGATCATGCCATGAAGGTAGATAAACGACTTCGGATCGACGAACACGCGAATATCGCCGAACTGGAAGATGCGATCGCGTTCGCGCGGCTGCGTATCAAAGCGGACGTTGTAGCTTAGGCCGGAACAACCGCCGCCCTGCACGCCCAGGCGCAATCCACCCTGTTCGGGCGAGATGCCTTCCTTGGCCATAGCGCTCCGCACCTTGGCCAGGGCTTTTTCGGTCACCTGAATGCCCTTGGCGGGTGCGGTCGGCAAAGTCTGTGCGGATTGTTCCATCACTGTCGTCATGATATGCCCCGACGAGCCACGCCCTCAGTGACCGTCATCACCTTACGCCCGAGAATGCAGAACCCCGCTCGCGAGCAGCGCTGCCCCACCCGTTTACTGCGCTACCGCGGAGGTCACCGGCTTGGCGCTCTCCTGCTTTTTCTTCCAGTCACCGATGGCGGCGCGGATTGCATCCTCGGCCAACACGGAACAATGGATCTTCACGGGAGGAAGCGACAGCTCCTTCACGATGTCCATGTTCTTGATGGTAAGGGCTTCGTCCACGGTTTTACCTTTGACCCACTCGGTGGCCAAGGAAGACGAGGCGATGGCGGAGCCGCAGCCAAAGGTCTTGAACTTGGCCTCTTCAATCACGTTGGTATCGCGATTGACCTTGATCTGCAGCTTCATGACGTCGCCGCACTCGGGCGCGCCGACCAGACCGGTGCCCACGTCCGTGCTGTTCTTATCCATAGAACCGACGTTACGCGGATTGTTGTAGTGATCGATTACCTTATCGCTATATGACATTCGCTTCTCCTAAGCCTTCTGAACTTTACCCCAGGGCCTAAAGCCCCTTCCCACTTAGAACTCTTGCGGCACGACTGAAGGCGTGCCCTTCCCGATCCTGCTAGCCCCCACTCCTCAGTATCAGGTACTCGGGCCTGCTTCACTCACTCACCCGCCCACTTTACATCTTTCAGATTGATACCTTCTTTCGCCATTTCGTAGAGCGGAGAAAGTTCGCGTAGACGCTCGACAGTTTCGATGACGCGGTCGGCCACGTAATCGACCTCGGCGGCGGTGTTGAAGCGGCCGATGCCAAAACGGATCGAACTGTGGGCCAAGTCGTCACCCGTGCCGAGAGCCTTCAATACATAAGATGGCTCAAGCGTCGCGGAGGTGCATGCCGAACCGCTGGAAACTGCTATATCATTGATACCCATCAGCAGGGACTCGCCTTCCACGTAGGCAAAACTGATATTCAAGTTGCCGGGCAAGCGGTGTTCCATCGTGCCATTGATGTAGGTCTCATCCAGACGATTCATGATGCGGTCGCGCAGACGATCGCGCAGTGCGGCCAGTTGAACCGCCTCCCGAGACATCTCCTCGGAGGCGATGGCACAGGCTTTGCCTAGACCAACAATTCCCGCAACATTCAGCGTACCCGAGCGCATGCCGCGCTCGTGGCCGCCGCCATCGATGATGGCGGAAATCTGCACTCGCGGATTCTTGCGGCGGACATACAGAGCTCCCACGCCCTTGGGGCCGTACATCTTGTGCGCGGAGATCGACACGAGGTCGAGATTCTGCTTATTCACATCCACCGGAATCTTGCCAATGGCCTGCGTGGCGTCGGTGTGGAAGATCACGCCGCGTTCGTGGCAGAGCTTGCCGATTTCCGCGATAGGCTGCAGGACCCCGATTTCGTTGTTCGCGGCCATAATGCTCACCAGGATTGTCTTGTCATCCATTGCACGCTTGAGGTCGTCGAGGTCGATCAGACCATCCTTCTGCACCGGCAGGTAGGTGACGCGATAACCGTATTTCTCCAGGCGCTTGCAGGTATCCAGCACGGCCTTGTGCTCGGTGACCGCGGTGATGATGTGGTTGCCCTTCTCGCGATACATCTCGGCCACACCCTTAATGGCGAGGTTGTCGCTCTCCGTGGCGCCGGAGGTGAAAATGATTTCTTTGGTCGTGGCGCCGATCAGCTTCGCGATGCGTTCGCGCGCCGTTTCCACGCCTTCTTCACCCGCCCAGCCGAAGGAGTGATTACGGCTGGCGGCATTGCCGAACTTCTCCATAAAATAGGGCAGCATTTCCTCCAGCACCCGAGGGTCCATCGGGGTGGTGGCGTGGTTGTCCATATAGATCGGCAACTTCACTCCTTGGGGAGCGGCGTGCTGTGTGACTGGGAGCTGCTGGGGGACCTTCACATCCGTGCTCATAATTGCTTCTCCTACCAGATTGATTGCTTACCTCTTCAAACTTACGGTTCAGACGATCGTCCCTCTAGACGATCGTGACCAGATCGGCCGGCTTGTTCGGCGCACTCTCGACCGTCTCTGGCTCTTCCCGCATATGTGAAATCTTGATGCGCTTCAGCACTGCTTCGATGCTCTCATTTACCTTCCGCAGGGGCTCCCGAATGTTGCAACGGTCGCTCTGGCCGCACTCTCCGCGAACCGTGACGCAGGAGGTGATAAACAGAGGACCGTCGATGGCTTGAATCACCTCGAAGGCCGAAATCGTGTGCGCGGCGCGTGCCAGCCTGTAGCCACCATTCGTGCCGTGCTGCGAATGCAACAGACCAGCCTTGGCCAACCTCTGCAGAATCTTGGCGAGCGCTTCGGGCGGAATGCCGAAAGAGTCAGCAACGTCCTTGGCACTAGCGCTGCCCGTGCTCTCGTGAGCGTGATCGGCCAAGTGCTTCATGGCCATCAACGCGTAATCCGCCTTTTTGGTTAACTTGAGCATCCCGAGTCGACTTCTGAATCACTCCTGAAACGTATAACCCCGACTGATAGAGTCGCCTTTAATTGCGACCTTTTACGTCGTAATTCATTCTACGTCTAAACTTCGAAACGGCGCAAGTCCTTCCAGCCATCGGCCAAAATTGGAATCAAATGGTAACTAATGGCGATTTAACGGCTTAGGCATTG
Organism: uncultured Acidobacteriaceae bacterium; assembly: GCA_963782835.1. Classification (GTDB taxonomy): domain Bacteria; phylum Acidobacteriota; class Terriglobia; order Terriglobales; family Acidobacteriaceae; genus Sulfotelmatobacter. Next base: position 53,943 of record CAWALR010000018.1, read on the forward strand.
GCGAGTAATTCGGTCGGAATTCCGGCCAGAAGTAGCTTTTCGCGCTCGCAACGTCGCTGGGACTAGCGGGAAATTCACAAGCGGGGGCTTGACAAGCGCCACAGCGGGGCTAAAATACCGGGAAATTCCCGCGAATCGATCCCTCTTGGTATTTCGCGAGGGCGACGCTTCCGGATTTATGACCGCAAAGCCGTCCACCCAGCCTGAAGGCGCAAGCAACCGACCCTGCAAGCACCCGCGTGTGCAAATCGTGAGCCGCGACGAAGATGCTGAGTTCGTGGAATGCCTGGAATGTCGCGAGATTTTCGAATCCAGCGAACTGAAGGACATGAGCATCGAAGAAAGCGTCGAAGGCGAAGCTCAAGACTCCTAGATTAGGGGCTGCGGGACAACGCAACACACCGGAGTCACCACAGTAACCATCCTCGCTGTATTACTGCTTGTTTCTAGCAGAGACGCCCTGCTAGTCTGCGGGCCGGGGGCGTGCATTCCGCACGTTGCAAACTCATGCCTTCCGTCGCGCTGGTAGTTGACGACTCCATGTTGATTCGCTACACCGTTTGTCGCTCTCTGGAGGAGCGCGGCTTCACGGTGGAGTCGGCCACGAACGGCGTCGAGGCCTTGCAGATTCTTGAACGCGTGCGCCCTGCGGTCATCGTGACTGACATGCAAATGCCGAAAATGTCAGGCGGCGAATTGATCACTGCCCTGAAGAAGAATCCGCAGACCTCGAACATTCCCATCATTATTGTTGCCGGCCGCGGCAGCGGCTTCGACGAACAGGAGAAGCGCGCCAACTTTGCCATCTACAAGGATATCGACATTCAAAGCCAGCTCGAAAAGGCGCTGGATGCGGTGATGGGTAAAGGTCAGGGACAAGGCGCGGGAAAATAGCGAGACCGGCAGTGGAGGCTAAGCTGCGCTTCGGTGGCTCACTACCTTAGTACGAGGCTCGCTTCCGCGGAAAAATCCATAGCGGCAAAATCTTTCGCCAGGAATTTAGGATAGGCAGCGGCGGCTATCATGGCTGCATTGTCCGTGGAGAGCGCCAGCGATGGGAAAAATACAGGCACTCCTTCCTGAGCGCCTTCGCGTTCGAAGGTTTTACGCAACTCGCTATTTGCCGCGACTCCGCCAGTAACAAAAAGAGTTGCCACATCGAAGGCGCGGGCCGCCGCCAGAGTTTTGCCAACCAGGTCTTCTACGATGGCACGCTGAAATGAAGCGACCAGGTCGAGAGTCTGCCGATCACTATGCGCCAGGTAGTCCTCGAGCTTCGGTTTTGAAATGTTGGCGAGGGCTTTGCGGCGGTTCTCGATCGACGCCCGCATGCCATGAACTTCGACGTAGCGCAGAACGGCAGTCTTGATACCGCTGTAGGAAAAATCGAAGCGTGGACGATCCGTGTCGTCTTTCTTTTCTCGTCCCTTTTTACGGTCGCGGCGATCACGATGTTTGATTTGTGCTGGAAGGAACTTCACGGCATCCGCATCACCATGGGAGGCGAGGCGGTCAATGATCGGGCCTCCCGGGTAGCCCAGGCCCAGAAGCTTAGCAACTTTGTCGAAAGCCTCGCCAGCTGCGTCATCGCGCGTGTGACCGATATTTTCGTACATCCAACCGTCATTCTTCTGCGCGGCAAGATATAGGTGCGTGTGTCCGCCCGACACAACCAGGGCGAGCACGGGAAACTGCAACTCAAGATTGCCCTTCTGGCGTTCCTCCAGCAGAACTGCATGGATGTGGCCTTCGAGATGGTTCACCGGGATGAGTGGTTTATCGAGGGCGAAGGCCAGTGCCTTGGCGTAACTGATGCCAACCAGCAGCGCTCCTGCGAGGCCGGGGCCCTGCGTGACCGCGATGGCGTCGACCGAACTATAAGTCTGATTGGCTTCAGCTAGCGCTTGTCGCACAACTGGAACGATCGCTTTCAAATGCTCACGCGAGGCCAACTCGGGAACCACGCCGCCATAAGGCTGATGCGTGGCAATCTGAGAAGCCACAACGTTCGAGATCAGTTGCTCTCCCGAACGCACCACGGCGGCCGCCGTTTCGTCGCAGGAACTTTCAATACCGAGGATGTAGGCGGAGGGCATGAATTCAGTTTCTAGTTTTTAATTTCCGGATGCAAGCCGCGTGACCGCTCAACCCGGCCAAGATTACCCAGGGTCGGCTAAAGCCATCCTTTGGTTCTTGCGATTCTCGAGGCTTCGACACGATTGCTGGCGCCCATTTTGCTGATCGCTTCTGAAAGATAATTCCGCACAGTGCCCTCGGACAAGCGAAGCTCCGCGGCGATGTCACCGCTCTGCATGCCTTCGCCGGCCAGACGGAGAACCTGACGCTCGCGATCGGTGAGCGGATCCGTCTCGGCCCAGGCTTCAAGGGCGAGATCGGGGTGGATGACGCGCAGTCCTTGCTGCACGCGGCGAACTGCATCGGCGAGTTCCTCGGCGCGCATATCCTTCAGCAAGTATCCCAAGGCGCCGGCTTCCATGGCGCGCCGCAAATATCCGGCGCGAGCAAACGTGGTGAGAATGATGACTCGCGTGCTCGAACGGCGGCGCTTCAGTTCGGCGGCGGCGTCGAGCCCGGTCATGAGTGGCATCTCAATGTCGGTGATCAGAACGTCGGGCCTGTGGGCGAGAACAGCTTCCACTGCTTCCTTGCCGTTGCGCACCTGGGCGACGACCGAGATGTCACCCTCAATCTCGAGCAGCGCGGCCAACGCGCCGAGGACCATGCCCTGATCTTCGGCAATGATCACGCGAATGGTCTTACGGTTTTCCTTCGCGAGGGGATTCAATTGGCGCGGTCCTCGGTTTTCGGAGTGAATTCCTTGAGTGGAAGAGTGATAGTCAGTCTCGTGCCGGCTTCGGAATCGCGGTTAAGAGTGCCGCCCAGCATCTCGACGCGCTCGCGCATACCACGCAGTCCGTTGCCCTCGCTCTGCAAGCCCCCGCGGCCGTCATCCTCGATCTGGAGCCGGCAAGAGCCGTTTTGCTGATCCAGGCGCAGGCTGCAGGTGCGGGCATGAGCGTGACGCACGACATTGGTGACCGCTTCCCGGATTGCCATTGAAAGCACGCCTTCGTGCAAGGCGGGCAGTGCGACCTTGGATGCCTCACATTTCACGGATACGCCGGCAGTCTCGAGAGTAGCCTTGGCTTGGGCGAGTTCCGCAGACAGTCCTTGCGCGCGATAACCGCGAATGGCGTCGCGGACTTCCGACAAAGCTTGGCGGGAAATCTGTTCCACTTCGCGGATTTCGTTGCCCGCTCGCTCAGGATCGCGATCCATCAGTTTTCCGGCGAGTTCAGATTTCAAGATGATGACGGAGAGTGTGTGTCCCAGAACGTCGTGCAGATCGCGGGCTATGCGCTCGCGCTCGGCCACTTTGGCGAGATGCTCAATTTCTTCCTGAGCACGAATCAACTTCCGATTGGTGCGAGTCCGTTGCGCGAAATGGATATCGCTGGCACCGACCACGAGAGAAAGCCCACCACCAAACAGCAAGAACCAACCGCTGAGATGGAACGCCCACCATGTCAGGAATGCCGTGGCCTCAACTACCAGCAAGACCTTGACGCCGTCGATTTCGTTGTCCACAACGAACGGCCCGCAAGCCGCAACGAAAATGAAGAAGGTGGTTGCGCCGCCGTTGTACTTAGCAAAGCCGGCGCCCATCAGAAGCATGGCTGCAAGGTTCAACAGGCCCTGCCGGCAACTCACCCAGAACAAAGAGAAATACAAGACCAAGAAAATGACTGTCGCCGCCACGGTGAGGAACCATACCCGCGCGCTGGCATGGTTCACGATGGGATCGATGTAGAAGAAACCAAAGTACAAAACGGAATACATCGCCCAGCCGTATTCGCTGTTCTTGGGCAGAAGTCTCATAAAGTCGTCACGCCCGGACGGCGAAGCAGCGTGGCTCAGGCCGAATTCGGAGTCCTTCGCACATCTCTTCGTCGCTTCTATTATCGCCGATCATAGGTGGTCCACCCCGGGTCATCAAGGCCTAGGCTAGTTCCGGCTTCGCCTGAAACCGGGGCCAGCAGAAGCGTACCAGACCAGTATTGCCACGGGAATCAGCGCCAAAAGCCAACTTGCGCCACCGTAAAGCGCGAGGACTCCAAGAATCATAAGAACAACTGTCGAGCCGTAGCCTTTCTTAGCATCTGCACTCATTGTGTCCTTCCCTTCTTGCGCTCACGGCCAGCTCTAATCTCGGCTACATCAGCCGTACAGTTTTCCCTGGTCTCGCTGGAAACCAATACGCGCGACACCCAGGGAAATCAAAGTGAAGGCGAGCAGGACCTCCCAATGGTTTGCAGCGGGCTCGTGGCGTCCCGCGCCGACAATTCCCAAGGCCAGTTGTGACAAGTGATATGGCGGGAGCGCCAATGCGATCTGCCGTACCAGCTTGGGCAGGAACATGTAAGGCACCCATAGCCCGCTGCAGAACGAAAGCGGCAGATAAATCAGATTGATCGCAGCCGGAGCAGAGTTTGGCCCGGCGAAATAGCCGATTGCTAATCCCATGGCGGAAAACGGCAGCGAGCCAGCCACGAGCGTTCCCAGCAGCTTTGCCATCTCCAGCAGCGGCAAGCGTACGCCTCCGAAACTAATGCCCAACACCAACAGCAACGCGACTACGATCGTGCTGAAGATCATGCTCAGGACAACTTTCGCGGCGAAATAGGCAAACGGCGGCATGGGACTGGCACGTTTGACTTGCAACCATCCCAGGCCGCGATCGGCGGCGAGACCGGAGGCGGTTCCAAACAGCGAAGCTCCCATCACTCCAAAGGTTCCGTAAGTGGCGATCAAGTAGGTCGGCACACCGGTGCCGCCGATCATTTCTTTAGCATTCAACACCAACCCGAAGAGCACATAGAACATCAACGGGAAGCTGATTACCGACGCCGTATAAACACGCAAGCGAAGGTTCTTCAGGAACTCGTACTTCGCTTCCTTCAAATAAATGGTTGCGGTGTGGCTTGTGGAACGGTCGATCTGGGTGTTGCTCAAAGCCGCTGTGGCAGTACTCATGGTCGGTTCCTCTTTTCAACGGCGCATCTCTACGCCGGAGAATCATGGATCAATTCCGTCGATTTGCGGTTCGACTGTTGTCCTGGGTGAGGGCCAGAAATGCTTCTTCCAAGCCTGCGGTTGTGATCTCCAATCCGGAGAGCGTGGGATCACGGGCCAGCAACACGCGAACCACGGTCTCCGCTTCCGCGGCATGGATCTCCGTCGCTTCACGGTCTCGCCTGGCGGCGGTTACGCCCGGAATCTGAAGTACGCTGGCTATGTTCAGCGACGTCATGCAACGGATTCGCTTACCACTGGTTTGCGATTTGATCTCGGTCGGCGTGCCTTCGGCGATAATCCGGCCGTGATTGATGACGGCGATGCGGTCGGCGAGAGCGTCCGCCTCTTCCAGATAATGCGTGGTCAAAAGGACCGTTTTTCCGCGATCGACCAAACGACGAATTTCTTCCCAAAGCGCGCGGCGCGCTTCTACATCAAGCCCGGCAGTAGGCTCGTCGAGAAACAACAGATCGGGATTGCCACAGATTGCCAGAGCAAACAAAGCACGCTGCCGCTGGCCACCGGAAAGATCGCCAAATTTGCGGTCGCGCAACTTCTCCAGCCCTACGGCGGCCAATACTTCTACGAGCGGCAGCGGGTTCGTGTAATAAGAAGAGAACAGATCAATGTGTTCTCGTACCCGCAGAGTCTCCGGCACCTTGCCGACCTGCAGCATGGCTCCGGTGCGCATACGATTCTGCGGGTTGGTGGGATCCCCGCCGAACACCCGAGTTTTACCGGAGTTGGGCTGAATGAGGCCGAGCAACAGCTTTATTGCGGTTGTTTTCCCTGCCCCGTTGGGACCCAGCAGTGCGACAACCTGACCAGCGTGGACGGTGAAATTCACATTCCTGAGAGCGCAAACCTCTTCATAGCTCTTGCTGACATCCTCGAGAGCTGCTACGGCTGTACCGGAAATCAGACGCTGTATGCTTTGGCCTTGTTCAAGACTCGCAATCACGGGCATTCACGCCTCCGTCTGTAACTTTGCCGGAACTTCGTCCCCAGTATCCGCATCATCGACGAGAAGAGAATGAGGCGCCAGTGCGGTTCATCACTCCACCAGCGTGACAAATGTCATGCGTTTAAGGAGGAGAATGGTGTGTCCGAAGACCCGGGCAAATGGGCAAAAGCAGAGTTTCTGGAATTTCCGGGATTTTTTGTTACGAAATCCGAACAAAGTGGCCGTATCGGCGAGGCCCGAGGTTACGAGATGGGGTGTTGTTGTTCGACGGGGATGTGCATGATCGCTAGGCAGGACGCGCGAAAACCTTGTTCGGAAATCGTAACAAAATTGCGGCGTGAAGATTTTCCTTGCAGATTCATGAGATGAAAACTGCGCTGCCTGTTATGATGGCGGCCAATTCTTATGAAGTCTTCTGCTCCCATGGAGGCGATGCATGCTCCCGGCCGGTAAGAGTCTTCGTACGCTTCGCGAAAAGCTTGGCTTGACGATGCGCGACATTGAAACTTCCAGCGCGCGCTTGGCGGAGAAGTATCGCAATGAGGAATTCTCGATTCCTCCGAGCCGGCTCTCAGACATTGAGACCAAGGGTGTTCTGCCCAGTATTTTCCGCTTATACACCTTGGCTGTGATCTACCGCCGCGATCTACGGGAATTGCTGTCATGGTATGGCGTCGACATGAACAATATGGCCGCCGATCTGGGTATGATTGCCCCGCCCCGATCGCATGTTTCCGAAGCTCTCTCCGGACTGTCGTCGGTGCAGATGCCGATTCGCATGGACCCCGGCTTCGATGAGCAACGCACGACCAACCTGGGTCGCATGGTGGAGCAGTGGGGCGTGGTGCCGCTCTCGTATTTGGCGCAATTCGCTCACAGCGATTTCACCTACGGCTATATCGGCAACCAGGATTTCACCATGTACCCGATTCTTCCACCGGGAAGTTTCGTCCAAGTCGATGAGGAAAAAAATAAAGTGACGGACGGAACGTGGCGGTCGGAGTACGAACGTCCAATCTATTTCGTGGAAACTCGCGACGGCCACACCTGCTGCTGGTGCAGCATGCGTCGCGATGACCTGATTTTGCAGCCCCATCCGCTCTCGCCGGTCCAGGTTCGAGTTCTGCGCCATCCCCAAGAGGCGGAGATCATCGGGCAGGTTGTTGGGGTTGCGATGAAGCTGACCGAGTGGCAGGCTTTCGGTTCTTCTCCAAACTCGAAAGCGCAAGCAGCACTGAATTAAGGTGCCTAGCAGAAACTGCGTCTTGCGGCGAAGGCAATAATTTGCTGAATTGTTCCTGCATGCCCTCAAGATAAGTTCCCGCAGTTTCCTCGCTGGCCCGACTTGACTCACGAAGATCTTCTTCCAACTCTGAAATCGGCGTCTTGAGTACTTTCGACAGTACCTCTGCGTGAGCTGTCTTCAGCGCGCGCTCCGACGACTCCTCCCCGTGGACCAGTGACATACCCCAGTGCTGGTAGCCACCCTCCCGGCGACGCAACGAAGCCAAGTAAGCCAGCTTCGCAAGCAGCCCAGAAACCGCGGCCAGCGTGGTTTCCCGAAGATCCTGTAGAGCAGATTTGAGGGTCATCTGTTACGAATTCCGAACAACAAAACGTCAGTCGTAATCTTTCGGGCCGCTCGGCAACCATGAAAGTATCACGACTCGATTTTCAAACACAAGGAGAAACCCACCCATGAAACGTATGCTATTGCTGCTTGCCGCTGCCGTACTCTTCCTGAATACAATGGTCGTTCCAACCGTGGCCCACGCCGATGGTCAACCTGGCGGGAATTGTTCCGGTCAGGGCGCATGCAAGCCGTAGTCGACCTACGGCAAGTTACAAAAAACGAACACCACTGGCGGTAATGTTGCCGACACGCGGTCTCCACGTTATAGTGAGCGGCTACGATTATGTTTCAGCCACACTCATTATTGTGGCACTATTTGTCGGTCGCGCCTAGTGTTCTTCTGGCGCTGCTCGCGCTTCTCATGTGGCGGCGGGGAATGCACAAAGAGTTCCCCGCTTTCTTTTGCTACGCCATTTTTGAGGCTGCGGGTGGAGGAGTTCTCTACGCCATAGACCTTAGTCCCTCGATTTCGGCGGCGGCTTACTGGCGAAGTTATCTTTGTTTTTTGCTTGTTGAGGGGTTGATAAAACTCATCGCGATTGGCGAGGTTTTTACTCACCTATTGCGTCGCTATCAATCGCTTGGGAGGTTCGCCAGAGTACTGATAAGCGGTGTCGGCATCGTTCTCGTATTTGCGGCTACGGTCATCGCAGCCTATGCAAATCCCACGCCCTTTTGGCTAATTTCCGCAACGCGCATCTTGTCCAGAAGCGTCAGTGTGGTTCAGTGTGGCCTGATTCTTTTCGTTCTTATTTTTGCCGCCCATTTCCACTTGACGTGGGGACGCGCCGCTTTTGGGATCACGCTCGGCTTTGCCGTGCTTTCCTCAGTCTATGTCGGCCATTGGGCTCTCCTGGCTGACTGGCTCCTTGGCCAGAAATCCTACCTACTTGACTTTGCCATTATGGTCACCTATCACGTTTGCGTTCTTATTTGGTTCTATTACATTCTCGGACCCCAGAAGAGCACTACAAAGTCTCCGGCCATTCTGCCCGAGCATAACCTCGAGCTCTGGAACCGGGAACTGGAGCGCTTGTTGCAACCATGACCCTTGCATTTGTTCTTGTCTTCGCTGCCGTAGTTGCTCTGGGCATTGTTGTGCGCCTGGCTGTATCCCGGAGCTTGCCGGCCAGGGTGAACGTGTCGCTGGAAACAACCATCCGGCCCATTGATGTAGAAGCATTCCGCAATCTGATCAACCCTGCGGAGGACGATTACCTCCGCCGCCGTTTGCCGCCGACGGAGTTCCGCTCGGTTCGCCGGGCGCGACTGCGCGCTGTAGCCGCCTACGTGCAAGTCGCTGGAAGAAACGCTGCCGTACTGGTGCGCATGGGAGAATCCGCTTTGGCTAGCGGCAATCCGCAGTTTGTCGAAAGCGCGCAGCGGCTGGTGAATGACGCTCTGCTGCTTCGCCGCAATGCTACGGTGGCCTTGGCGCGAATTTACATAGCCTTGGCGTGGCCTAACTCCGGGGTCGCCGCCGTGCGTGTGGTCGATCGCTACGAGCGGTTAAGCGGATCAGCAATGCTACTGGGAAGATTGCAGAATCCAGCGACACCGGTTCGTCTCTCTCCTCGCTAATGTGACATCGGTCACAGACAGAGAGGCGGTGTTTGTGACAATCTCGCTGTCGGCGTCGCCGTGCCTGAGCAAAGCTCACGGGGTTACTGGCGCACCACCCCACATCATTCTTGCCTTGTTTTCGTTGCCTGTTCTGGTGTAAAAACCAGCGGGACCTGTCATCCCAAGAAAATTTTGTGCTCATCTCGGCCAACAACTATTGGAGTTGTTTCTGCCGGCACCTCGTAGTGTCGAAGTCAAGGGAGACTCAATGATCCGCATGGTGAAAAATTTCTCCGTCTCGATGTGCGTGCTGTTGCTTTCCTGCCTTGCTTTCGGTCAGGGCGGTGTTGCCACTGGTGATTTGCATATCACCGTGAAAGATCCTAAAGGCGGATTGGTGACCAATGCGACCGTCACCGTGAGTGACGTGGAGAAAGGTCTGACGCGCACCGCAACAGGCGACGGCCAGGGAGGCTACACTGCCCGACAGCTGCCGCCGGCCGTTTACACGGTTACCGTGGAGGCGGCAGGCTTCGGCAAGGTAGAAGCAAAAGACGTGAGCATCACGGTAGGAGGCACGCAGGAGTTTCCGGTGGCGCTCGCGGTGGCTTCGGGAAAAGAAGTGGTAGAGGTTAGTTCTCAAGCGGACTTAGTGGAGACATCGCGCACTTCGACGACCGATACGATCGGGCAGCGACGCATCGACAATCTGCCGATCAACGGCCGCAACTACATTAATTTCACGTTGACGGATTCTCAGGTGGTGCGCGACAACGCACCCAACACGGGAGCGGCGCCAACCTCCGGACTCAACATGAGCGGCCAGCGGGCGCGGGCGAATCTCGTGAACGTGGACGGGGCGGACGCTACGGACAACGCTACGAACGGGGTTCGCTCCACGGTGTCTCAAGAAGATGTGCAGGAGTTTCAGATCATCACCAACAATTACGCTGCCGAATATGGTCGCGCTTCCGGCGGAGTGGTCAACATTATTACCCGGTCGGGATCAAATGATTTCCACGGTGATGTGTTTGGCTATTTGCGCAACCGCAATTTTCAGGCGGTCAACCCGTTCAGCACGGTTCCGAACCCAGCTTATACGCGAGTGCAAGCTGGCGCGGCGTTCGGCGGACCGATCAAGAAGGATAAGACGTATTTTTATTTCTCCTATGAAGTCACCCGTCGCCACGAGACAGGTTTCTCCGACATCGGTGCGAACAACTTTGGACTGGTTCCCTTTGATACGTCAAACACGGCCGGAGGAGCGGAACCGCTGCCCTTTGGAGTCATTCAAGTCACACCGGAACAAGCGGCATTCCTAGGCAGTGGACTGGCTCAGGTGGCACAACAGGATCCGGCCTTTTTCGGTTTGTTGGCGCCTACCGCTATACCGCAATATGAGACGCTGGTGGGCGCGTCCTCCGGTCAGGCAACCCAAGGAGTTTGGCCGGCCGGGCTGGTACAGGGTATCAGCGGAGGCCTGTTAACGAACTGGGCAGGCTTTCCCACCTCCTGCTTGCCGCCGGGACCGTGTGCCCCGGTGCCTGCTTCCTATCAGACACTGAACTCGCAAATTGGAAACTTTCCCGTGTTTGAAGGGACGAGTCTCTACTCCCTACGTATCGATCACAACATCAATACGAACAATCGCCTGACGCTGCGGGCGAACGTCAGCCCCAGCACCGTGACTGGAATCGAGGTCAGCGGTCAAGATCAACCCTTCGGACAGAACGCGTATTCTCGGACCTCAGAACAGACGTATCGCGATGTGGCGGGGGTGGTGCAGGATACTTGGACGATCGGCGCGAACCGGGTGAACGAATTCCGCTTCCAGTATGCACGACGCGGGCTGTCTTATTTCTACAATACGGCCATCCCCGGTGGTGCCGATCCAGCGGTCAACATTCCGGGCTATGCCTATTTCGGCCGCGAACCGTACTCCTACATTCAACGCGTGGAGCAACGCTATCAGTTCACAGATAATTTCTCCTGGACGATAGGCCGTCACGACACAAAGTTCGGAGTGGACTTCAACTATATTCCAACTACCGCTTCTTTTACCGTGAACTATGGCGGCGTGTATGACATCGGCTCGTTCAGTGCCACCAGCCTCGGGTTCCCCTCGGATCCAGCCAGTAATTTTTCCTTCCCCAATCTATCGCCGGTGCAGGCCTATGGGGCGGGATTGCCGGGAGATTTCATTCAGGGAATTGGAAATCCGCACGACTCTTTCCCAAATAAACCGCTGGGAGTTTTCTGGCAGGATTCCTGGCGGGTTCGTCCGACTTTCACTTTGAATTACGGCCTGCGGTACGATATCGAGTTTCCACCGCAGTTCAAATCGCCAACACCACTCGCTTTAGCGGGTTATAAGTATCTCGGATTGCAGAAAGGAATTCAGACCGATACCAACAACGTGGCGCCTCGTATTGGCATGGCATGGGATCCAAAGGGCGACGGCAAGACGGTGGTTCGCGCATCCTACGGACTGTTTTACGACCATCCGCTGCTCGGACTCTACTTCTTGGGCGACGCGTCCGACGGTTCGACTAGCGGGCAATTGGCGTTTGCCGGAACCGGACTCTGCACTGGCGCAGGAAACCCAGCGAATCTGAATGCGTTCCCGATTTTCCAGGGACTGCTGAACCAGCCCCAATGCGCGCCTTCATTCTCTCCAACGGCCAATGCCAGCCTGGGCTACCTTCCCAACCAGCAACAGTTCAATTCATTCCAACCTAACTCCGAATTCCTCAACCAGAACTACCTGAACCCATCGACTTTTCTGCCGCTTGCCTTCCAGCCGTTCGGATATCCGCAAGCTAAGAATTTCGTCTACGCCTATTCTCAGCAGGCTAATTTCAGTATTGAGCGGGATTTGGGCCGCGGTTTTGCGCTCAATCTGGCTTACAACTTTAACGGCGGACGCCATATCAACCGGCCGATCAACGCCGATGCCATTCGGGGCGATCTAATGATCTCAAACTTTGAGGCGGCCTCGGCGGCAGCTGTTGCCGCGGGCCAAACTCCTCCCGCCAGTCCGTTTACCGTTAGCGGCTGCGGGGCCAGTCCGACAGGTACACCTTACGTGGACTCCTCGCTGATGAATTTCTTCCGGCCGTCCGGGTTGAATCCATCCATCGCCGGAGCGTACCTGGCCAGCGGAGGCGACGCCTGTGTGACCCTTGCTCAGACCATTCTGCAAGGCTTGGCGAGCCAGGGTTTCAATGCCAACTGCGATCCGGCGACTCTTGCCAACTGCATCCCATTCAGCGACATGGACGCCAATTACTCGAACGGTAGCTCTGTCTATCACGGCTTCAGCGCAAATCTGCGAAAGCGGTTTGCGCAGCACTACGAATTTCTGGCTTCCTACACCTGGTCGCACGCGATAGACGATTCGACGGACCTGCAAGCCACGCTCACGCCGCAGGATAGCTACTATCCTGCTCTGGACCGTTCCACGTCACTGTTTGATCAGCGTCATCGCTTTGTGTTTAGCGGCGTCTACCAGTCGGGCAAGGTCGGCGGCAACGGGTTTCGCAGCAAGTTCTTCAGCAATTGGACCCTCGCTCCCTTGATCGAGTTCGGGTCGGGAAGGCCTTTCAACATCATCACGGGGAACGATGACAACTTGCAGTTGTCTTCCCTGACAGGGAGGCCAAACACCTTCGTCAACGCAGGGTGCACCGCGCTTGGGTTCCCGGCGGTCACCTCCAAATATTCACCCACCGGAGTTTTTCAGGAGCCTTGCCCCGCCGAATTCAACGGAACTCTGCTTTCGCTCGATGGCAATCTCGGCCGCAACGCGGGGATTCAGCCCTGGACCGTCTTCAACGATATGCGGGTCGCGAAACGAATCTACTTTAACGAGCGCTTCAACATGGAGCTGATTGCGGATATGTTCAACATCGCCAACCGAAACAATACTGCCGCCGTCAGCCCGCTCTTTACCAATGCCGGGCAAGCGACGGCGGCTTATGATCCGCGGCAGTTCCAGTTCGCGATGAAGCTCTACTGGTAGATTTCTGCGCGATTGGTAGGTAACCGAGGTCAGGGATACGAGGGTCTCCAGCGATCCCAGAGTGCCCGTCGGGCTGAAGCTCAAGGCCTACGGCCTCAAGGCGGTGTTACACTTTCCCTTCACCCATCCTTGGCGCTTGCCCGGAGTTCGTTTCATCCATGTCTCAACCCTATACGCCCACGCCGCGGACCCGCCTGGTCCGCGAAGCGGATCGCGCTGTCTATGATCGCGAAGCCGCGTATCGAATTCTTGATGAAGGGTTTTTGTGTCACGTCGGTTTCGTCGTCGAGGGCCAGCCCTTCGTAATTCCTACGTCTTACGGACGCAATGGCGACAGCCTATATATCCACGGCTCCGCCGCCAGCCGCATGCTGCGGCAAATGAAAGACGGCGTCGCTGTTTGCGTGACGGTTACGTTGCTCGATGGACTCGTGCTCGCGCGGTCCATCTTTAATCATTCCATGAATTACCGCTCGGTAGTGATTCTAGGGAAAGCGACGCTGGTGGATGATCCGGGGGAGAAGATCGAAGCTCTGCGCCTGCTCTCGGAACACATCATTCCGGGCCGATGGGCGGATTCGCGCCAGCCGAATGAACGGGAACTGAAGGCGACATCCGTGCTGCGGTTGCCGATCCAGGAATTTTCGGCGAAGGTTCGTCAAGGGCCGGTCGTGGATGACGAAGAGGATTATTCGTTTCCGGTTTGGGCAGGAGTGGTTCCGCTGGAGATGGTGGCAGGCGCTCCGATCAGTGACGCGCGCCTGGAGCCGGTGCGTGAAGTTCCCGCTTACGCGAAACACTACTCACGCAAAGCGGGAACTTGATCACCCCAATCTCACGGCATCAGCAGGAGCTTTCCGGTCGTCTTACGGCCCTCGAGGTCCCGATGGGCGCGCTGCGCGTCCGCTAGCGGGTAGATGTGCTCGATGCGAAGTGTGAGCTTGCCTGATGCTAGCATGTCGAACACTGCTCCGGAGCGCGCCGCCAATTCTTCGCGCGTAGCGGTGTAGTTGCCGAGAGAAGGCCTGGTCAAAAACAGCGATCCCTTCTGCGTCAGAATGATCGGATCAAACGGAGCTACGGCTCCGCTCGAGCCACCGAAGAGCACCATCATTCCGCGGGGGCGAAGGAGATTGAGGCCTTTCTCGAATGTTGTCTTGCCCACCGAATCGTAGATCACATCCACACCTTTTCCGCCGGTGATGCGCTTGGTCTCAGCCTCGAAATCCACTTGCGTGTAGAGGATGACTTCGTGGGCGCCAGCTCCGCGAGCCAACCTGGCCTTCTCTTCCGTCGAAACGGTGGCAATCACCCGCGCGCCGATGTTGTGGGCCATTTGCACGAGGAGGAGTCCCACACCGCCGGCCCCAGCTTGAACCAGGGCCGTTTCACCCTGCTTGAGCGGATACGTATCATGCGACAGGTAGTGCGCCGTCATCCCCTGGAGCATGGCGCCTGCCGCTTCGCGATCGCTCACGGCCTGCGGAATTGGAACCAGGCGCTCAGCCGGAACAGCGGCATATTCCGCGTACGCTCCTTGGAGCCCGCTCCAAGCCACGCGGTCTCCTACTTTCACGGTTTTCGCCTCGGGGCCAACGGCGGTCACCACTCCCGCGCCCTCCTGGCCCGGAATAAACGGCAATGGAGTCTTGTAGCGGCCTTCACGGAAGTAGACATCGATGAAGTTCACACCCGAGGCCGCCAGCTTCACGACGGCTTCGCTCGGCTTCGGCTCCGGAACCGGCAATTCCACTAGCTCCATTGCTTCCGGTCCACCTACTTGTTTGACTTGAATGGCTTTCATATCTGACTTGGATTCTCTCCCTGAACAAGAGACTACGCCGAGCCAAGCCAGCGATTCAAATTGTTAAGGGGTTCCTAAGCTCTGCTACACTTGCACGTTCCTTGCAAGGAGCCCTTCGTCATGGCTGAAAAGAAGCCCCAAAACTTGGCGAACCATGCCAAGTTAGATCCCTTATTTCACTTTATCGTACTGCCGGTCTTCGCACTCGCAGCCCTTGGTGGCACCATCCACTTTCTTTGGCGTCCCAACTACCACTCGGCTTCATTCTTTGTGATCTCGGTGGCTGCGGTAATTGCGGTCCTGAAGATTCGCATTTACTCCCTCAAGTTGCAGGATCGCATCATTCGCCTGGAAGAGAGGCTGCGGCTTACTACCCTGTGCTCGGAACCTTTACGTTCGAGAATTCCGGAATTGACGGAAGACCAACTCGTCGGGCTGCGTTTCGCCTCAGACGCGGAGGCGCCTAAATTAGCTGAGCGGGCGATTAGCGAGAAGCTTTCGCGGGCAGATATCAAGAAGGCGATTCAAAGCTGGCGACCAGATTACTGGCGCGTTTAGGCTCGCGGCGCCTTAGGGAAGAACGGGAGTCTGCTTCTTGCGATCATCCCGTCAAACCTTTTAGCTCACTCCTGCCGTCTGACTATGGAGCCGGCAGTAACCGCTCGCTACGATGCCGAAAGTAATGAGACCCGTTCCTTTTCGACGTTGACCCGGCGGCGACCGCGCGGTACGATTTTTGGTAGAATTCACCGGACTTTAACAACGGGAGCAATTCGTATCTCCTTCAAAAATATGCGAGTTGCAAAAGTCCAAATGCGGGTCGCGGTGCTTGCCGCGCTGTCCGTGGCGGGTTCGTCTTGCCAGACCGCGCAAAAGCCGGTCGCCGTGGTGCCTCCCGCAACGGCGCCGGCGCTGACTGCCAAAGCATCCCAGCCTCCGCAAACTCTCTCGGAGCAACCTCCGGTCGAGAGTCAAAGCCAGCCAGTTCAGGCGCCAGAAGCGAAACCTGACTCTACAGCCCAGAAGCCAGCTTCCGATCAGGTCGACGAACTGCTGGCTAGCGTTGAGAAGGAATACCAGGCGGGATTGGCCAACTACCAGGCGGGTCGCTTGGATGCGGCCAAACAAAATTTCGATAGTGCTTTCAACGCCTTGTTGGAGAGCAAGCTGGACATTCGCTCTGACGATCGTCTGCAAAAGGAATTTGACCGAATCACGGAAGGAGTCAACCATCTCGATCTGGGGGACTTAGCTTCCGACTCCGAAGCGCAGACTTCAGAGCCTGCGCCGATCGATGAAACGAACGGGATTACTCCTTCCGCCGAACCCGGAGTCAGGGCAAAGGCCCAGGCCGAGATCAAATCGACCCACTCCGATCTGCCGCTTATGATGACGGATCAGGTGGCAGGTTATATCAGCTATTTCTCCAACCGTGGCCGTGGGACCTTTGAGCGCGCCTTCGCACGCTCCGGCCGCTACCACGACATGATGGTGCGGATCCTCAAGCAAGAGGGCGTCCCGCAGGACTTGATCTATCTGGCGCAGGCCGAATCCGGATTCCAGCCGACCGCCGTTTCCCGCGCCGGTGCCCGCGGCATTTGGCAGTTCATGGGAAGCCGCGCTCGCGGTTACGGACTGCAGCACAGCATGTGGGTAGACGATCGCCAAGATCCTGAGAAATCTACTCGGGCTGCCGCCCGCCACTTAAGAGACCTATATGGCCAGTTCGGAGACTGGTATCTCGCCATGGCCGCGTATAACTCGGGACCCGGAACGGTGCAAGCTGCGGTCAAGCGCACCGGCTACGCCGATTTCTGGGAACTCTACCGACGCAATGTTCTTCCTAAGGAAACGCGAAACTACGTTCCCATTATCTTGGCCGTAACCATCATGACCAAGAACTTGTCGCATTATGGCTTTGACGATGTGTCGATGGATGAGTCCATGGGCTTCGACGCCGTCACGGTCAACTATCCCATCGATTTGCGGCTGGTGGCCGATTGCGTGAATGCGACTCCCGCGCAACTGCAGCAGCTGAATCCCAGCCTTCTGCGCATGAGCACCCCGCGAGAGGGCACATTCGAATTGCATCTGCCGGCTGGGACTAAACAGCAGTATCAGACCGCGATTGCAGCTATACCCGCCGGCATGCGCCTGTGGTGGCGTTATCCCACAGTACATTCCGGCGACACTCTCGCTTCTCTGGCGCGCGCCTACCGCACCACGGCGAAATCAATCGCGGAAGCGAATCAACTCGATGGCACCGAACTCCCCGCGGACGCCAAAATAATTATTCCTGTTAAACCCAGCAAGCACCCCGCCAGCGATACTGCCACCTACGCGCGCCGCATCACGCGCTATAAAGTCCGCAGGGGGGACACGGTTCAGACCGTGGCGGAGAACTTCGGGGTTTCTGCGCAAATGATCCGGCGCTGGAACGGCTTGCGCGGCGACAGCTTGCACGGAAGAACTGTTCTGGCCCTGCATCTGCCGGTTACGCCCACCGGGGAACCGAACTCGACAGCTTCCAGCAAGCCAGCCAAGGGCCCCCGGAAGGTTGCGCAAACAGCTAGCTCCAAAGCCACCGCCAAGTCAGCAAAACCTTCGGATGAAGATGCCACAGAGCAGGCCAGTGTTCTTCATCACAAGGTGAAGTCAGGCGAAACGTTCTATTCGATTGCCACCACCTACAAAACTACCGTCGCCGCCCTGAAACGCAACAACCAGAACGTCGCTACTCTGCGCCCCGGCATGATCCTGGTCGTGCAGCAAAATCGGTAAGAGCAAACCATCCGTTCCAGAACCGTTCCCTCGTGGGTCATTACCGGTCGCAATTGTTCGACAACCCACCTGAATCGGGACTAGAATCGGTCCCGCTATCGAGCTTCGCCGATTCTGCTCCAAGGGGGCTATCATGCAATTCCGCAATGTGCTCGTTCTGCTCCTTCTTCTCTCTCTTGGTCTATCCCTGACTTTGCCCGCGTTCGCGCAGGATGGAGCCGTGACCTATAAAGCAAAGTGCGCCGGCTGTCACGGTCCTGAAGGACAAGGAAAGGTCGGCCCAGCGCTGAGAGGGACCAGCCTCACCGCGGAGCAGATCACCGATCTGCTAACGAAAGGCAATGACGCCAAAAAGCCGCCGCACAAGAAGGCTTTAAGCGGAGTCTCTGCCGACGACGCCAAGGCCGTCGCCGATTTCGTAAAGACGCTGAAGTAAGCCTCAGCTTCTGGTATCTGCACGCTCCCGCACAAGGGTCCCCGCCCCTCGCAGGCCGTCCTGCAGGAAGAAATGAAAGTTCTGCCCAGGCCGCGCTTCAGGGACGCAACAAGCAGGGATGGCCCGCTACGCGGGGGCCGCAAGCCTACGCGGGGGCCGTCAGGGCTCCCGCTTTCGATTCCGGAACTGCGATCTCCAAGCGAGAACCGTCCAGGTGTTCTCAGAGCGAACTGCATATTGGCTGTCGAATCTTCTTCCATTCCGCCGCCTCGTGTGGTAACAGGGATAGGTCAGTCTCATGTGACTACGGTCCTTGCAGCCTGCACCAAACGTCGTGCTATAATCGCGCGCCGTTCCAGCACAAAGCTTTCTGGTGGTCTTTTAATTTCCCGTACGGCAACCTTGCGTAGGCCTTTTTGCGCCAGGAGCCCAAAATAAGATCAGGAGGAGCAATGACGTTCTACGACCCCACACTTTACGGACGTGATGAAGAAGAAGAATTTGGTGACAGCGGCGCCTACAGCGAGTCGTTGGAAGAGGATTTCGAAGAAGAGGAAGAAGAGGAAGAAGAAGCTGGTGTACCCGAACCCGATATGAGCGAACCCGCCATGCCAGCCCCGCCGCCCCCGGCGCCGAAGCCGGCCGCGCCCGCTGGTGGTGGCCCAAAGAAGCCCGTTGCCAAGAAGAAAGCACCGGCCAAGAGGAAGGCCCCTGCCAAGAAAAAAGCGCCGAAACCAGCCAAGAAGAAAGCGGCCAAAAAGCCTGCGAAAAAGAAGTCCGCCAAGAAACCTGCCAAGAAGGCAGCAAAGAAGAAAGGTAAGAAGGGACGCCGGTAATTTGTTGGCGCTGGCAGGCCGAGACCGCGGCTCGAAGCCGCGGTCTTTTTTGGTCTCGCCCATGCCGTGATTCGGTCCACGGCAGATAAACGTCAGGACACCGAATCTCAGCGCACGCTACTTCTTTCCTCCCACCGCAGCCTTACACTTTGCATACAACTCCAGCAATTGCGCCGCGTATTCATCGGGCTTCGATGCCGAACCTGTGCCCTGAAAACCTACGCCGGATGACGTCGTCCGCCCGTATCCCGTGGTCATGGCGACAAATTTCATCAGATCGAGCGCGATATCCTCATCACGCCGTGCGTTGGCATGCACAGCTGGTCCCTCTTCCATAAGTCCTTCTCCTGATCCGGAAATATAAGGAATTGGTTCTTCGTCTTCTACGTCTTCCATACTGCTCCCAAACAGCTCCGGAAAAGATGATAGCAGCCCGCGTGGGACCGCGTCCTCAATCGCTGGTAGGCAATTGAAAATCCACCTGCGCGGTGCGCCGCAGCCGTGTCATCAACCACACCGAAGCGATGAATAAAAATGGAGACGAATAGAATCCAGGTGCTGGACGAGGAAATGTCACCGAATCTACTGTGTGACCCAGGATGGTTCCGATCGTGTGCCCCAAGCCATTCAGAAACATGATGAGGGCATAAGCCCACGCCAGCGGCCGCAATCCGTGCATACCTCGCGCCGCGACCGGAGTCAGACAGAATAAAACTGCGCACACCAGGACGTGTCCAATCAGAAATTCTCGCAACGCGATCGTGGGCATGGGAAATGAGCCCCAGCGCTCGCGCAGAATGGTTACAGTTGGGTTATACACGGCAAGAAAGCCGGTAGTGGCTTCGTCGAAGATATGCAACGCGAAGGCCGCGCAGAGCGCAAACCATGCGCTGCCAAAACCTGACGCTGAAAGTGCTGGCGGTGCTTGCCTCAAAGGAGCGCCTGTCGCTTCTCATACTCGGGCGTTAGCCAGGAATAAGCAACTAGAATCGATCGTTCGAAGAATCTCGAAAGGTCGTACCGGCGATCTAGCGCACGACTTCACTCATCAGCGCCAACAAGTTTTCTTCCGAGTCGCGGAAGAACGTCATCCACAGATCGTGTGCCGGCATTCTCGCAATTAAGTGCGGCTCGTCCTCGAAGTGGACTCCGCTCTTCCTCAACTTCTCGTACGCACCTTGAATGTCGGGCACGGCAAAATACAGAACTGAGCTGGGGTGGTCGAACTCCGGCTTTTCGGCGCGGTCGAGCATCAGGCGGACGCCGCCGCAGTCAAAAAACGCCAGCCCCGGCGGAGCTTTGAAGAGCAGATTGAGACCCAGCTTTTCCTTATAGAAAGCCGCCGCGCGATCAACATCCTTGACGTTGATGGCGATCTGGCCGAGGCCGGTAATTCCGATTCCGGTTGCGGTCACACTCATGTCTTGACCTCCAGAGCCACATTAGTTAGCATAGCTAACTATATCGGATGACAAAAGTCAAGCCCGAAGAAATCACGCCCCAGGCCGAAAAACTGGCTGTTGCCGACCGCCTGCATTCTGCCGCCATACATCTGCTGCGCCGGGTACGAAGGCATGACGCTGTCTCAGGCGTGGGCCCTGCGCAACTCTCTGCCCTATCGGTCGTGGTTTTTGGAGGCCCCAAAACGCTGGGAGAACTCGCGGCTGCAGAGCACGTCAAGCCACCCACGATGAGCCGGGTCGTGGCTGGACTCCAGCGCAACCTTCTGGTTGAAATCAATCGGGATGCCCGCGACGCTCGCCGCATGCACATCCGAGGCTCTGCCAAGGGCACACGCCTTCTTCAGCAAGGACGCCAGCGCCGCATCGAGTATCTCGCTGCCCATCTCGGACCCCTGACCACTAGCGAACTGGCGCAGCTCGGCGCGGCCGCCGACCTTCTGGAAAAGCTCCTGCGCGATTGGCGTTGATTCCCGCCAACAGCCTCGGCAACGCCTGGCATGCTTAGCTCCGCACGGGAAACTTTCGGACGCATACGGGGTTGTAACACTTCAGAAAGTGCTCCATTTAGCTATCGCATGCCACCCTCGACTGTTAGCATGCTCTTGATGAGGAGCCTTATGCCGTCCTACACGCTTCGGACTCCCGCAACGTTCTTCGTCGTAGCTGTGATGTCCCTGGCACTGGCCTCTTGCGGCTCAAGCACACCTCCGGTCGTTTGCCCCCTCGCCGGCAATAGCACTTGCACCTGCGGCCAGGGAGCCTCGGCCTGCCCGGTCAGTCCCGGCCCAGAATTCCTCTATGCGGCTGGAAGCGGCCAGATTCAGGCCTTCAGCATCGATCACAACAGCGGAGCGCTTTCTACGGTGGCCTCAGTGGCCGGCCCGGCCTCGACCCTTGGCCTGACGGCCGTGAACAATCAATCCCTTTACGTCTCTGATTCCACACAAGCGCAACTGGACGGTTTCTCGATTAATCAAACTACGGGTGCGCTGACAGCGGTCATGGGCTCTCCGTTCTCCACCGGAGCCTTCAGCTTGCCTGCAGGCCTGGCCTCACCGGCGGGTAGCGACCTTCTGTACGCTGGCGACGTCGCCAGCGTCGACGGGTTCACCATTGACGGAACCGGCACGCCGACGGCGATTTCGGGATCACCATTTCCCTCAGGAACCAATCTCTTTCTCGCAGCTGATCCCTCTGGCAAGTTCCTCTACACATCGATTGATGGTCCCCCAGGAAGCGTCTTCGCTTTCACCATTGGTTCCACGGGAGCGCTGACCGCAGTGTCGGGTTCGCCCTTTACCATTCCGGGGCAAACTGTTCTCAACAGCCGTCCCTTCGGCATTGTTGATACGGGTTCTTATGTTTACGCCGCGCTTTCGGATACGAACCAGATTGCTGCGTTCTCCATCGTGAGTGGCACCGGTGCCCTGACTCCCGTACCGAATTCTCCTTTCTCCGCAGGAATGACTCCCACCGCGCTCGTATTCGCCAACGGCTTTCTATACGTGCTCAACGACGGCGGGATCACGGGCTACAGCATCAATTCGAGCAATGGTGCCCTGACTCCGGTGGCGGGTTCTCCATTCGCCATTATCGGTGACGCGATCGCGGCTGATTCTTTTGGCGAGTATCTATACGTCGCCGGACTCTCAGGTATCCAGGCATTCAGCATTAATTCCGCCAACGGCACCCTCACTCCGGTGGCAGGTTCCCCTTTCCCTGCAACTGCGGCGACAGTCCTGACGGTGGTGCAGATTCCTCCACCGTAGCCCTTTGGTAATCCCTCCGCTCAGGCCTGTCTGTATACCTTCCCCATTCCGGTTTAAAATGTCAGCCCGTGCCTAAAGCAAAGTGCTGGAACCGTGAAATGGTATTTCGAGGGTTTCGCCAACGAAAATGCGTTCCTGGCGACCTTGAGCAAGTCGCTGAGGTTCAGAAGACGACTTTATCAAGCACAATCAGTCGACCGCAGCCAGTATGATTCTTTTGAGGAGCCTCGTTCTACTTTGCGTCTGACTCGCCGTAAATTTGCGCAGTCTGCTCTGGCCACCGGCATCGCTGCCGCGCTGCCGACTGTTCTTTCTTCGGGGTGCAGCCTCTCCTCAAATGCGGCACGCACGACTAACCCCGTGACGCGTTCCAGTCCCCACGCCATGCAATTCGACGGGTCTTCCGCAACTCCATTCCCTAAGAATTTCTTCTGGGGCACGGCCACGGCTGCGTATCAGATCGAAGGCGCGTGGAAAGAAGACGGCAAGGGCGAATCGATCTGGGACCGCTTTGCGCACGCTCCGGGCAAAATCAAGAACGGCGACACAGGAGATGTAGCCTGCGATTCCTACCATCGCTGGCGCGAAGATGTTGCGCTCATGCGGGCGATGAATTCGAATAGCTACCGCTTTTCGATTTCCTGGCCGCGCATTCAACCCACAGGCTCCGGCTCATCCAATTCCCGGGGAGTCGATTACTACAGCCACCTCGTGGACGACTTGCTGGCAGCCCGCATCCGCCCGTTTGTCACCCTCTATCACTGGGATTTGCCGCAGGCACTGGAAGAAGCTGGTGGCTGGCCCAATCGTGACACCGCCTCCCGTTTTGCCGACTACGTAGAGGTGATGGCGCGCGCCTTGGGCGATCGGGTTTCCGACTGGATCCTCTTCAACGAGCCTGCTGCTTTCACGTACCGGGGATATCTCCAGGGCAAGTTCGCTCCCGGCCAGCAGAGCCTGCTCGATTTCCTGCGCGCGTCCCATACCGTGAATCTGGCGCAGGGCGAAGGATTTCGGTCCTTGAAAGCAACTCTCCCAAATGCGCGTGTGGGCACCGCGTTCAGTATGTCCGCGTGCGAGCCGGCCACCAACTCCGAAGAAGATAAGCTTGCCTCAGAGCGCGCTCACGCCATCACCAACCTCTGGTTCCTGGAACCGGCGCTGAACGGAAAATATCCCGACGCATTTACATTCTTGCCGGAGACTGCGATGAAAATCAGGTCCGGTGACTTCGGCAAGATGAAAGCATCACTCGATTTTATTGGCATCAATCTTTATTACCGCACGATCGCTTCTGCTCCCGACGCGATCGAGCGCTTGTCTCACGTGCAGCAATGGCTATTCCCAGTAAAGATGGTGGGAGGCGAGGAAGCCCCGAAGACCGACATGGGATGGGAAGTTTGGCCGCAGGCGCTGTATGACATGGTCATGCGCATCACACGTGACTTCAATCATCCGGTGATCGAAATTACGGAAAGCGGATGCTCGTATAACGACGGGCCCGACTCGAACGGTGTGATTCATGACACGCGCCGTGTTGATTATCATCGGCGATATCTGCAAGCGCTTGCGCGCGCAATTGGCGATGGCGCGGACGTTCGCGGCTACCACGCGTGGAGTTTAATGGATAACTTTGAGTGGGCGGAAGGTTTCAGCCAGCGCTTCGGCTTAGCCTACGTGGACTTCAAGACGCAGCAACGCATCATCAAGGACTCGGGACGATGGTATGCGAAAGTTGCGACCGAGAATGCGCTTCCCGCGCGAGTAGACGGTTAGCGGTTGACCTCGTGGTTCAGATTATTTCTGCTCCATTACTAGTTCGCCGTTCTGCACTTTGAGGCCACCAACGTTCTCTGGGAGCTTCATCCGGTCGCGTTGCTCGGAGAGCTTTTTCTGCAGTGCGGGATTCACTAGCGAAACCGGCACGTTCAGATCACCCACTTTAAATTCTGTTGGCTCGAAGGTGGCATACCCGTCTTTCGACGAAAGATGACCCGACACTGTTACCCACACGTCTTTGCCGGCGATTTCCGTCAGAAATTGGCCGTGCACCGTGTCGCCCTCGAAGCTCACTCGCTGGTCTTTGATGTTCGGCTCGCCTCCGCCGAGATTGGAATCGGGCGAGAGTTCCCCAGCTCCGGCTCCGGCGGCTCCTACAGCCTGAGCCAGCGCAGCGCCCACTTCATCGGAGTTGAGGTGAACTTCCGCTTTCCGTTGAGCACTGGAAGGAATGCTTGGCTGATTCTGCGCAGGCGCGGTTTGATAGTTCACACTCGAAGCTGACGCGGGTTGCTGGGCGGCCTGTTCGAATTGCTCCATCTTTTGTCCGAACGATTGCGCATTCGCAGCGATCGCCGCTGGAGTCTGCGGCTGCGCCACGGGAGCGGGCTTCTTCAACACCAGAACAATGGCCACACACGAGGCCATCAGCGTGGCGATGCTGATGATGCGGTCCAGCTTGATTTTCATGGCGGCTCTTGATCGGTCGGCCGGAACACACAGGCCCGGCATCATGGTATCGAGCACTGGGAGCGGAAAGCAGATTGCCGAAGTCCCGGACAGCGGGTGGTACTTAGGTCACATGGTGAGTTCGTCGAGATTGTGATCAATCCAGTTTCTTGGTAAGCAGTTCATTCACTAGCTGCGGATTGGCTTGCCCTTTGGACGCCTTCATGACTTGACCGACGAAAAAGCCGAGCATGGTCTTCTTGCCAGCGCGGTATTGTTCCAACTGTTTAGGATTCGCAGCGATCATATCGTCGATGATCTTTTCCAGAGCGGATGTGTCGCTGGACTGCTGCGGACGGCCTTCTGCTTCGTAGACCTCGGGGAAGTCCTGGTTGCGTTCGAAGCACAGTTCGTAGAGATCCTTGAGCATTTTGCCGGAGATAGCGCCGCTCTCGACGAGATCCGCTGATGCCGCTACGCCGCCCATCGAAATCGGAGACTGCTCAACCTCCATCCCTTTTGCCTTCAGGCGGCCCATCAGTTCGCCCTGCACCAGGTTCGCGACGCGCTTGGGATTCTTCGCGGCCTTGGCCGCGGTCTCGAATTGATCGGCGAGCAATTTCGAAACGGTCAGCACCTGCGCATCGTATTCGGTGATGCTGTACTGCTTCATCAGCCGGGCGCGGCGGGCTTCGGGCAACTCGGGCAGAGTCTTCATAATCTCGGCCTGCCACTTCTCGTCGACCACTAACGGCAGAAGATCGGGCTCAGGAAAATAGCGGTAGTCATGGGCCTGCTCTTTGGAGCGCATGCTGTAGGTCTTACCTTCGTGCGAGTTGTAGAGGCGCGTTTCCTGGCTGATCTGGGAACCGGATTCGACCACTTCGATTTGGCGTGCGATCTCGTAGATCAGGGCCTCGCGGATGAAGCGGAAAGAGTTCACATTCTTGATCTCGGTCTTCGTGCCCAGATCTTTCTGTCCGCGTGGATGAATACTGACGTTAGCATCGCAACGTAGCGAACCCTCCTCCATGTTGCAGTCACTGACACCGGTGTAAAGGATGATTTCTTTGAGGCGGGTCAAGTATTCGTAGGCCTCATCGGGCATTGCGATGTCGGGCTCGCTGACGATTTCGATCAGTGGGACGCCGGTGCGGTTGAGATCGATGGCAGTTTTTTCAGAGGCGTCCGGAAAACCCTCATGCAGACTCTTGCCGGCGTCTTCCTCGAGATGCACGCGGGTGATGCCAATTTTCTTCCTGTCGCTTCCGAGTTCGATAAATCCATACTCAGCCAGAGGCTTGTCATATTGCGAGATCTGGTAGCCCTTGGGGAGGTCGGGATAGAAATAATTCTTGCGCGCGAAGATAGAGCGTTCGTTGATGCGGCAATTCAGAGCCATGGCGGCCCGCGTGGCGAATTCGACCGCCTTACGGTTCAATACCGGCAAGGCTCCGGGCATGCCTAGGCAAACCGGGCAAACATTGGTATTCGGCGCAGCGCCGAAGCGAGTGGAGCAGGAGCAGAAAATCTTCGACGCCGTCAGAAGTTGAACGTGCACTTCGAGACCGATGACCGGTTCATAGGTTGTGCGAGCGACAACGGAAGTGTCCGCGGTGGTCGACATATCTGGAGATTATACGGCCACTCTCGGCTGTGGTGGCCAAGACTCGACGGGTGGGCCTTGGCGCACGGCGTCAGGTTATTTTCCCAGCGGAATCTCGAAGTACATCAGCTCCGTGCCCTTGGCATCATCAACACCGGTGACAAAGATGCGCGCGCCTTGCACCGGAGAGGAAACGTCTTCGACGTCGAAGAAAAAGAATCCGGATTGCGTGGTGTGGGGCTCAACGGCTTTGGCCACGAATTGCGAGGTTTCGATCTCGTCGCGTTCCTTCTGGCTGATCGTACCTTTCACTTTCTTGTGAGGGACGGGGAAAGGTAGGGGTGTTGCCGGATTGGTGTTGGCGCGGGGATTGGAAATGCGGCGGAAGATATCGTCAGGCGTAATGGGCGTGAGTTTGGCGCGGCCGGCCGTTGTGAGCGTGACTTGCATGTTGGCGATGGAGATGGGCTGGTCGCCGTCGTTCGTGACGATGAAAAAGATGGGAAGCAATCCGTGCTCCTGAAAGTTGACGGAGAAAATCTTGGCCTTGTCGGACGAGTCATAGGGGTCGGCGGCGATTGCGACTTTCTCGTCGCTGTGATCGTCATGCGCGGGATAGGTTTTGGCGGGCTGCGCGGAAGGTTTTACGAAGTCTTTGGCAGACAGGGGGGACGCGACCGACATTACGGCGCAGGTGGTGACAAGAACACGGACAAGCCGAGCTTTCAGCGCGGTCTGCATGGGTTCGATTATAGAAGGTAGTGAGGCTCGAGTCGCGGGTCAGTTTCAGGAATAACCTTCTCACAACCTCAACTACAGAGGACACAGCCGTACATAGAGTGAATCTTTGGTTAGAATGGCTGGAATTGATCACGTCTCTCTACAGTTTTCTCTACAGCATGGCGCTGGCAGTGGCGCTGTCGGTGAGCCTGCCCTACTGGATCTTTCAGATGGCGCGCCATGGAAAATACCGCAAGGGTCTGTCGGAGAGATTGGGACAGGTGCCGGTACGACTTCGATTGCCGGAACGACAAGATCCGACGATCTGGGTGCATGCCGTTTCCGTGGGTGAGGTGCTGGCGGTTGCGGGATTGGTGGAAGGGTTGCAGCGGCGCTTTCCTCAGCACAGGATTTTCGTTTCGACGACCACCGACACCGGCCAGATGCTGGCGCGCAAGCGGTTTGGTGAGGCGAATGTATTTTATTTTCCAATGGATTTTGCATTCGCAATTCGTCCCTACTTGCGACTACTACATCCAGAATTAGTGGTGATTGCGGAGACCGAGTTCTGGCCCAACTTTATGCGTCTCGCGCATGGCACCGGGGCACGGATTGCGATTGTGAATGCGCGCATCTCGGACCGCTCACGGCCGCGGTACCGGAGATTTCGCGGGTTGATTGGAAAAGTGCTGGCGAACGTCGACCTCTTCCTGGCGCAGACGGAAGAGGATGCGACACGATTGCGAGACATTGGCGCGAGCGCGGAACGGGTTCGTATCACGGGAAATCTGAAGTTCGATATTCCTGTTCCCGTGCCGCCACCGATCGTCGAGGGCTTGCGGAGATCGATCCGCACGAGCGGAGCCGGGCCAGTTCTGGTATGCGGCAGCACTGTGGATGGAGAGGAGCCTCTGCTTTTGAAGGCTTTTGAAAACGTCCTGGTACAGCATCCCGGGGTGGCGATGATTCTTGCTCCCAGACACCCAGAGCGCTTTCCCGCCGTAACGGAGTTGCTGAAGCAGATGTCGATTCGCTTTTGCAGGAGATCCCTCTGGAACGGCGAGCCTTTGAACGGCGGCGTGTTTCTGCTGGATACGATTGGGGAGTTAGCCGCGCTTTATGCTCTCGCCGACGTCGCGTTTGTGGGGGGAAGCCTGGTACAACGCGGCGGTCACAATATTATTGAGCCGGCGCAGCACGGTGTAGCCACGGTGGTGGGGAATCACACGGAAAACTTCCGCGACATAATGAACTTGTTCCAAAGCCGGGACGCGGTGCGGGTTGTCGGCCCAGCGGAGTTACCGCTGGTTTTCTTGGAACTGCTGGCCAGCGATACGGACCGAAAAGCATTAGGACAGCGTGCCTCCGAAACCATGCGCTCGCAGATTGGGGCGACCGCGAGGACGGCGGACGAACTGCAGCGGATGATGGCGCAGGAATGAACTTCAATCCTTTGTCAGCGCTGTACGGTGCGGCGGTGGGGACGCGCAACGGGCTTTACGACCATGGATGGTTGGGTTCGCGCCGGCTGCAGGGATCTGTCATCAGCGTGGGTAACGTTTCGGCCGGAGGCTCGGGAAAAACTCCATTCGTTATTTTGTTGGGCGAGTTGCTCAAGGCACGAAGAATTCGCTTTGACGTCCTTTCGCGCGGTTATGGCCGCAAGACTCACGGCGTGCTGCTGGTAGATCCGGGCGGGCTGCCGCGGGATTTCGGCGACGAGCCGCTGCTGATTGCCAGGCGATTGCAGGTTCCGGTTGTGGTGGGGGAAGATCGCTTAGAGGCGGGCCGCTTTGCCGAGGCGCGGTTCGGCGCGCAGGTCCATTTGCTGGACGATGGGTTTCAACATCGTGGCTTAGCGCGCGATTTCGATATTGTCCTGGTAACACCGGAAGATGCGCGCGATCGCTTGCTTCCCGCTGGCAAACTTCGCGAGCCTTTGCAATCGCTGGACCGAGCGGACGCGGTGGTGCTGAGCGGTGGCGCCTCGCCGGAATCGTTTCCGCTCGCGGGCAAAACGGTGTGGCGGGTGCGACGAGGAATCGTCCCTGAAAATATTCCTGCGCGGCCAGTGGTGTTCTGTGGGATTGCACGGCCGCAGAATTTTGTTTTGCAGCTGCGAACCGCTGGGGTTGACGCTGTTGCCGAGGCTTTTTTTCGTGATCATTATGACTACACGGAAAAAGACATTCGAGATTTATTAGAACTGAGGCAACGGAGCGAGGCCGGTGGCTTCGTTACCACCGAAAAAGATGCAGTGAACCTGGGAGGTTATCTTGACGCTCTGAGGCCCCTGGCCGTGGTTCCAGTGAAGATGGAACTGGCCGACGCAGCTAACGCCGTGGATACCATGCTGCGCGTAATCGAGGAGCGCCGCTCCCGCTCGTGAGAAAATGCGCACACGGGCAACCAGCGGCCTGACACAGATCGCATGACGAAGCATTTGAAAGAAGCCGAGCGACTACACAAGATTATCGAAGCGTTCCCCAAAGTCACCATTACGGTGTTGGGGGATCTGGTCGCCGATGAATTTGTGTACGGGGAAATCTCGCGCGTGTCACGAGAGGCTCCGGTGCTCATTCTGAAGCACCGCGAACGCACGGTGGTGCCCGGAGGTGGCGCAAACGCGGTTAACAATCTGGCGGACTTGGGAGTGAATGTGCTGCCGGTGGGAGCGATTGGCGACGATGAACCTGGACGAATGCTGTTGAGGTTCTTTCGCCACAAACGTATTCCGATCAGTGGCGTTCTGAAGGACAAGAGCTATACAACGGTCACGAAGACGCGCATTCTGGCGGGCATGACGCACAACACGCGGCAACAAGTCGTGCGCGTGGATCGGGAGCCGAAGGACCCTCCAAACCCGCACTTGACGCGAGAACTGTTTCTGGCGGCGCGAGAATACTTGCGGGCGTCGGACGCGCTGCTGGTCTCCGACTACGGATACGGATCCGCGAGTCCGGCAATTGTGAATGCGTTGCGGCAGGCAGGACGGCGGAGAGTTGTGCTGGTGCCTTTAATCCTAGACTCGCGATATCGCCTGCTGGAGTATTCAGGCGCCACGGCCGCCACTCCGAACGAGCCCGAGGTGGAAGCTGCGCTAGGGGTTCAGATTGGCCAGAACTGGGAAAAACTGGATGCGGCCGGGCGCCAGATCATGGAGCGGATGAAGCTACACTCACTTTTAATCACGCGAGGGCGGGACGGCATGGTCGCCTTCGATCAGGGGCGGGAGCCGGTCGATATTCCGATTTTCGGTTCCGATCAGGTTGCGGATGTAACGGGCGCAGGTGATACCGTGATTGCCGCGTTTAGCGCAGCGCTGGCGGCGGGAGCCACTACGGAGGAAGCCGCGCAGCTGGCCAACTATGCGGGGGGAATTGTGGTTATGAAGCGCGGTACAGCGACCGTTTCCCGAGAAGAACTGCTGCGTGCAGTGGACCAGGCGCCACCCTCAACAAGGCCGCATTGATTTGATATAGCCACGATGGAAAACAACAAACTCCTGGAGCGTCACGAACTGCGAGAGCAAGTTGAGCTATGGCGGCGCGCAGGAGAACGCATCATTCTGGCCAATGGCAACTTCGATCTGCTGCATGTCGGCCATGTGCGGTATCTGCGGGGCGCGAAGGCGTTGGGCGGCAAGCTGGTGGTGGCCATCAATTCGGACGAATCCGTGCGGGCACTCAAGGGCGAGGGCCGTCCCGTCATCCCAGCAGAGGAGCGCGCCGAGATCGTTGCAGCGTTGGCCGATGTGGATGCGGTTGTGATTTTTCCCGAACTCGACGTGCGGCCTCTCATTCGCGAGATTCGTCCGAATATTCAGGCTAAGGGCACCGACTACACGGAGGACACCGTTCCCGAGCGCGATACGATGGCTGAGCATGGTGGACGCGTGGCGATCGTTGGCGATGCGAAGGACCATTCGACCAGCGAGATTATTCGCTCGCGGCTGACGCCGGGGAAGCCGTGAGTCCATCTCTGCAGGACGGAAAGATCGAACGGCTGCTGGTAGTACGGTTGAGCGCCATGGGGGACGTGATCCATACGCTGCCGGCGGTCTATGCATTGCGACAGGTTTTTCCGCAAGCCTTCATCGGCTGGCTCATTGAGGAGCGGTGGGCTGAGTTGCTGTGCGCGCCGGGATCTTCGAGACGAGGTCCGCTCTCGCCGCTGCGGCCGTTGGTGGATGAAGTTCACACGGTGAATTTAAGGGCTTGGGGAAGATCGTTATTTTCGATTTCGACGGCGCAGCGCATCGCCACAGTTTGGAACGATGTGAGTGGCGCGCACTATGACGTTGCTATCGATCTACAGGGCGCGATGCGGTCCGCGTTGCTAGCGCGGTGGTCAGGGGCGCGCACGGTGTACGGCGCTGCGGAGCCGTTAGAATCACCTGCCAGCCTGTGGTACACGCGAAAAGCGGTGACGCGCGGCCGGCATGTTGTCGAGCAGAATCTTTCCGTCGCGGAGGTGGTCACTGCGGTCACTGAGGATAGAGCGAAACCTTCCCCTCGGGACATTTCTAGCCAGCTTCCTTGCGATCCTGAGTCCGAGATGCGAGTTGAGAAGCGACTTGCGAAAGGCGGGATCGGCGGCTTTGCCATTCTGAATCCGGGCGCGGGGTGGGGCGCGAAGCGATGGCCCGCCGAGCGATACGGCGAGGTTGCCCGTGGGCTTGCGAGTCGGGGATTAAGTTCGATCTTCAATTATGGTCCGGGCGAAGAGGAGCTGGTGCGCACTGCGGAGACTACGAGCGGCGGAACTGCAAAAGGGATGAGTTGCACCGTCACAGAATTGATCGCATTGACCCGACGTGCGCGGTTGTTTATTGGAGGCGACACTGGGCCGCTTCACCTGGCGGCAGCGTTGAGAATCCCGGTAGTCGCGATTTATGGTCCGACGGATCCGGCGCGAAACGGACCTTATGGAACGCGGAGCATCGTGCTGCGCAATCCGGGGAGCATGACTTCGCACGCGCGACGGGCGGCTGCGGACGACGGATTGTTGGCAATCAGAAGCGAAGAAGTGGTGGCAGCTGTGAACAAGCTGCTGGACAGCACTCTCACGGGCTAAAGCCCGAGTCGATTCTGCCGGGTTTTCGCGGCGCCAAAGCGCTGCTCTTCCAGATGGCTGAGTGGTCACAAATCGCGCGGCGGATCCGAGTGCCACTGGGATTCTTGTTTGCCGTACTTTATTTCTGGCTGGCGCGGCCTTCGTGGCGATCCATGGCGCTGAGTGCGATTTTGATTGTGCCTGGGCTTCTGATCCGCGCACTGGCTTCGGGGCATGTCCGCAAGAACGAATCGCTGGCGATTTCGGGTCCCTATGCTTATACGCGTAATCCGCTCTACTTGGGATCACTATTGATCGGCCTGGGATTCGCGGTGGCGGCGCGCAGTTGGTGGGTGGGGGTGGCGCTCGTCGTAATGTTCGTCGCGATCTATGTTCCAGTAATCCGAGACGAGGAGGCCTTTCTGCGCAAGACATTCCCTGACTTTGAGCAATATGCGCAGCGAGTGCCGAGGATGTTACCGAGCCTGACGCCGCATTCAAGTGACCAGGAAGCCTCGGCAGGATTCTCAATCGATCTATATCTAAAGCACCGCGAATACAACGCGCTGCTGGGAGCGCTAGGGATGATAGCAATGCTTATTTTGAGAATAACGCTCTTCCGGAATTAGTCCGGCGATGTTACTTCTGCGCCACCAATTCCCTCGCCCGGTTCAGCTCCGGCCGGGTGGAGTTTGATCCATCGCAGATTTTCAGCAATAGCGCGTAGTACTCTGTTGCGTCGCGTTGGTTGCCGGCGGCTTCGGCGGCGCGTGCTGCGCCGTAGAGGCCGTTGAAGCGGTTGGGATTGAGTTTCAGGTCGGTCTGATATTCCGCCAAAGCTTGCTGCGGACGCTTGACCTCCAGCAAAACGTCAGCCAACTGTTCGCGAGCGGGAATGCCTTCCGGTTCATCGCCCAGTTTATCGGTCTTATCCGCGAGGGCGCGCAGGCTAGCGATGGCCTCGTCGTCCTTCCCTTCGGCGTGTGCGACCCAGGCTGCGGCTTCCTGGTAGTCCTCGCCAACGGCTTCGGCGTATTCGGTTTTCTTTTCGGCTATGAACTCCTTGCGGATCGTCTCAATCTGTTCCAGATCTTTGTGCGCCTGCGCGAGATTGCCGATGCGGGCCGCGCCAATGGCGCGCGCCCAATAGGTGATGGATTGATCTCCGCGGAGCGAGCCGGGCACGACCTGCAGGGCTGCGGCATCAGACCAGTGTCGCAGTTCGAGATCGTAAATGGCAGGGAACTTGGTGAGGGCGTTGGTTTCTGGATCGAAATCAGCGCCGTACATCGACTTCATCTTCGGCATGCTTTTGACTCCATCGATCACCTTGGCGGCATCGGCCTCACGCCCGCTTTGTAGATAGGCATAGATCAGAAAATCCATGGCGTGAAACTGATGGCCTTCGCCGCCCATGTGCATGGCGGCGGTCTCGCGCGTTGCGGCGATCGAAGCGAGATTGGAGTTGATGTCGTCCTGCCACAGGCCGACACGGGCAAAGATGTGCGAAGGCATATGCAATGCGTGCGGGGCCGCGGGCGCGATCTCCGCATAGCGACGCGCAGCGGGCAATCCCAGTTGCGCCAGTTGCGGCTTGTCATAGACGTGAATCAAATAGTGGGCCACACCTGGATGGTCGGGTTCGATGGCAAACAGTTTTTCGAGAACAGCAGCGGCGTGCTTGCGATTGGCGAAGGTTGTGTCATCGTGCGGTTCGGAGGCGAGCAGGGAGAGTGCGTAGAATACAGCAGCCTCGTGATCATCCGGGTAGGAGTCGTACACCTTCTTCATCGCGTCTGAGTAGGCTTTGGCGCGAGCTTCGTGATTCAGTTTCTTGGAGTTATTATAGAAAGCCGCGATGGCCGAGAGATATGCTTGCTCACGCGGAGTGGTCGGGCCGTCGGTGGTTTTGGCTTCGTGGACTTCGTCGAGGCCACGCTGGATTACTTTTGGGTCGGGGTTGTTCCAAAGCTGGTGCCACAAGCTCATGGCCACACCCCAATGCGCCATCATGCAGTGAGGATCGTCCACGGCAATCTGCGTAAATTCTTTTTCCGCCTCTTCGTACCAAAAGGAGTGAAGCAGCGCCACTCCTCGCTGGAAGGGCTTTTGCACATCGGGCGCGCAGGAAACCGGGAAGTCGACTGTGCCCAGTTGCGCGGTCGTTAAATCTTCATGGTGAGGGTGGTTTTGATCGTCGTCGGCAATGGCTGCACTGGCCAAACCAGCAAACAAGAACAAAGTGGAAAAGAACAGAAGGCACAAGACGCGTTTCATAGCAAAACCCATTGAGAAGCGAGTTTAGCCGCGCGAGAGGAAAGGGTCAAACCATCCGGATTGGACACGTATTTCTCTGCCAGGGACATTAGTAGTCTAATGGTGATTCTGATACAATTCGCGGCAATCGAGCTTGGTTAGCCCCACGGGCCCCCTGAGCGCGCTTTTATCACTCCCGCAAATGATCGCAGGTCGATAGACACGCGGCAGCAGAGCTTACCCGGCCCGCAGGGAGTAGCCATGAGTTTGCACCCTGGGCAAGAGCAGCGCCACGTTCCTGAAGAAAATCGGAGCGAGTTGGATTTTATCCTTCGCGCCCGGCGGGATAGCGAAGACTGGTATCAGGATCTGGTCCAGCACAGCGATGATTTGCTGTGCATCCACGACCTTGCAGGCCGACTCCTGTCGGTAAACCCTGCACCCGCACGCACCTTAGGTTACAGCGTAGAAGAACTTTTGAAGATTCCGATGCGGGAGATTGTCGTTCCCGAATACCGTTCAAGGTTTGACGCCTATCTAGCCGCAATCGAGCGGGAGCGCGAGGCTAACGGTTACCTTGCCGTAATGACGCGTTCCGGAGCGCAACGGATCTGGCAATACCACAATACTCTACGGACGGAGGGCGTAGCGTCGCCGATTGTGCGCGGCATCGCCCATGATGTCACGGAACAAAAGCATACAGAGAAACTGCTGCGCGAGGCAGGCGAGGATTTGCTGGCCCGAGTGCGCGAGCGGGAACGCACGATCCTAGATCTGAAGTTGTTCCGAACCCTGGTGGACCAATGTAACGATGCCATTGAAGTGGTCGATCCGGATACGCTCCGCTTTCTGGATGTCAATGAGAAAGCTTGCTCGGCTCTGGGTTATAGCCGGGAAGAGTTTCTGTCGCTGAGCGTGTTCGACATTAATCCCTTGGTTACAGAGTCTTCCGTTGAGAAGGTCAGAGAGGATTTGAAGAAATCAGGAGTATTGCGCGCGGAGACTTATCACCGGCGCAAGGACGGAACAACTTTCCCTGTAGAAGTCAGCATGCGATGGGTGCGGCTGGAACGTGATTACGTCATCATCATCTGTCGCGATCTGACGGAGAGCAAGAAGGCTGAGGCAAGACTGCGGGAGTACGAGAGGTTGGTCGAGGGGTTAGAGGAGATGATCGTGGTGGTGAACCGGGATTACCGCTATGTCATCGCGAATCGTGCTTTTCTGGATTATCGAGGCGCGGAGAAGGACCAGGTAGTCGGACATCGTATCGACGAAGTTCTGAATAGAGAAGCTCTCGAAGCGATCAAGCAAAAGGTAGATGCTTGTTTCCACGGCAAAGTCGTTGAATACGAGATGAAATACACGTATCCCCACTTGGGCGAGAGGGATTTGTTTATAACGTATTTTCCCATTGAAGGCCCTGCGGGAGTGGATCGAATCGCTGCGATCCTGCGGGACGTCACGGAGAAAAAGTGCGCGCAGAGTGCCCTGCGGCGCAGCGAAGAAAATTACCGGATGTTCGTCTCCCAAAGTTCGGAAGGGATCTTCCGGCAAGACCTGGATGAACCCGTTCCCATTGATCTGCCTGAAGACGAGTTGGTTCATCACATACTTCACGACTCTTACTTAGCGGAGTGTAACGAGGCCATCGTCAAGATGTACGGCCTGAATTCGGTCGAGGAATTCGTGGGCAAGCGCATGACGGAGACGCTCGACCCGAAAGATCCTCGCAATATTGAACTGACTCGTGATTACATCCGTTCTGGCTTTCGCGTATTAGATCGGGAGTCGCACGAGATGGACACATACGGCAATCCCAGGGTGTTTCTCAACAGTTTGATCGGCATCGTGGAAAACGGGAAGCTGGTGCGGACCTGGGGCATCCAGCGAGATGTGACCGAAAAAGTAAAACTGGAAGAGTCGCACCGAAGGGCTGAGGAGGCATTACGCGAGAGCGAATCGCATTTCCGGCTTCTGGTCGAGCAAGCCTCCGATGGAATTTTTCTCGCCGATGACCAAGGAAGATATATCGATGTAAACTCCGCGGGCGCGGAGATGCTCGGGTACTCGCGGGTCGAAATTCTTCGGCTCTCCATCGCCGACATTGTTGCGGCAGAGGAAGTTGCGCGAATTCCTGACGAAGTAGCCCGCTTTGCCGGAGGATGCGTTGTCCGTACGGAGTGGAAGTTTCAGCGCAAGGACGGTTCCTTCTTCTCGGGGGAACTCGTCGGCAGGCAACTGCCCGATGGACGCCTGCAGGGCATCCTCCGCGATATCACGGAGCGTAGGCGAGTAGACGAGGCTCTGCGCCAGAGCGAACAGCAATTCCGCGTTGCGCTCGACGGTTCTCCCATCAGGGTTTTCAACCAGGATCGTACCCTGCGCTACACCTGGGTATACAACCCGCAAGAAGGATGGAGCGAACAGGATTATCTTGGCAAAACCGATGAAGAAATCTTTGACCCCGAAACTGCGGCGCGGATGACGGCGCTGAAACGGCCGGTATTGGAAACAGGCCAGGGGGCACGCCAAGAGTTCGCGCTTACCGCGCGGGGACGAACCCATTATTGCGATGTAACCGTCGAGCCACTGCGGGATGCAGCGGGGGCGGTGGTTGGCGTTAACTGTGCCTGCGTAGACGTCACTCACCTGCGCCAGCTGACTGAGGAACTTCGTGAGGCGAAGGAAAAACTCTCCGAAGAGAAGCTTTATCTGGAACATGCGATCGACACCGAGTTGGGGTTTGGGGAAATCATTGGGCGCAGCAGTGCCTTGAAGGAAGTCATGTCGAAGGTGGGCAAGGTTGCGCCCAGCGACGCCACCGTGCTGCTGCTGGGGGAAACCGGAACCGGCAAGGAATTGGTGGCGCGCGCCATCCACCGAATGAGCAAGCGCAAGGACAATAGCTTTATCAAGCTGAACTGCGCCGCCATCCCTTCTGGCTTGCTGGAGAGCGAGTTATTTGGACACGAGAAAGGCGCCTTCACGGGTGCGGTCACCAAGAAGTTGGGCCGCCTGGAACTGGCCGACCACGGCACACTATTTCTCGATGAGATCGGGGAAATCCCGCTGGAGTTGCAACCTAAGCTATTGCGCGTGCTGCAAGATCAGGAGTTCGAGCGACTGGGGGGCACGCAGACTTTGAAGGTAAACTTTCGTCTGCTGGCTGCGACAAACCGGGACTTGCCAGAAAATGTAAAACGGCAGGAATTTCGCAGCGACCTGTACTACCGGCTCAACGTGTTTCCGGTTCAAATCCCCCCGCTACGCGAGCGTCGCGAGGACATTCCGCTTCTGATCGAGCATTTTGTCCGGAAGTGCTCCGCCCGGATGAACAAGTCGATCACTCGCATCCCCGCGCGGACCATGGAGACGCTCGTGCAGTGGACGTGGCCGGGAAATATCCGCGAGCTGGAAAACTTCGTGGAGCGATCGGTGATTCTGACTCCCGGGTCGGTTCTACAAGTGCCATTGAGCGAATTAATCGCACCGTTGGACGAGCGTAACAGCGATACGCTTCGCGACAAGGACCGCGAACGCATTATTCGCGCCCTGCGCGAATGCAAAGGACAGCTCGGCGGTCCCGACGGAGCTGCGGCGCGCCTTGGTTTGAAGCGCACCACGCTGCAGTCGAAGCTGATCCATTTGGGAATCGATCCTGGGGCTTATCGGGCGTAAACGGCGGCCGGACGATGGCACGGGATGAGCGCGAGGCGTATTCTTTCCTGATGACGCCCCGATTCAAGCGAATTGTGGAAGCAGCGGCCTGGTTTGTCGCAGGGTTTGTAGTCCACATGTTGCTGCTTCACTTCCATCGTCACCCCGGGTAAAGCTACGAAAAAAATATTGCGCGGTTTCGATTCCGATTTGCCCTATACACGAAAGCCCTTCGCTTACGCGAAGGGCTTTTCGTTGGGGGAGGGACTTGAGCTGAGGCGCTCGCGGTCCCACTATTGGAGCAAAACTACTTGGGCTGCTGTTGCTGGTCCGCGGTGGCGCCGGGAGCCGGAGAATTGCTGGAAAGTTGCTCCAAGTCATTCTTCAGCAGACTGATTTCCACCCGCCCGCCGCTCATGTGCTTCGTCTTGCCATTGTCGTCGGCGTTGGCCACGGGGGCGTTACCCATGCCCACAAGATAAATCCGGTAAACCGGAATCTCGTTGTTCAGGACCATGTAGCGGACGACCGACTCGGCCATCTTCTGGGAATTGGTGATCGCAGTCTGACCCTTGCCGGAAGAGAAGCCTTGCACTTCGATAATGTAACCGCGCTGGCCCTTCACGCCGTTTGCCATCTCGTCGAGAGCATCCTTGGCGTTCTTGCTGAGTACCGTTTGGCCGGGCCGGAAGCGGATCTCGGTCTGATTGGAAGCCTTGTATTGGTCGATGTTGCCCACCACGGTTTCGACGGTCTGGATGCGGGCGGTGGCCTGCTGCGCGCTCTGCTGCGCCATGGTGGCCTTATTCCCCGCGTCGATGGCGTGCTGGTCGGCTTCATTCGCTTTGTCGGAAGCCAGCTTGATGCCAGCCTGTGCCCGTGAGTCAACGTCTTTGATCGCCTTGCCGTTTGCCGCGGTCAGATCGTCAAGCTCGTTGACGCGGTCGCGGATGGGATCGGTCTGGCGCTTTACATAGCTCTTGCGGGCGAAAGGGTTCACGCGGCCCCAAAAACCTTCGCGGGCTGGCGCCTGGAGCGGCTGCTTGCCGGTGCCGGTCATGCTGTCGTTCGACTGGGTGGTCTGCGACGCCGCAGGTGCGTTGGATTGATCTTGAGTAGACGAAGACGAGGTTTGCGCAAAGGCCGGAAAAGCCAGCATGGCGGCCAAAGGCAAAGTAAGGAATATACGGCTGTTCATAAGAACTTCCTCCATTTTGGGGGAGCGTTTGGGGGCTCCACTCCAGCACGCCAAAACGGGCGTGTTGCGTGATTTTTAATTGCGTCCCCTAAAACTACCGGTATACGCTGACGCAACGCATACCGAAACCTCAAAACCTAGGCACCGCAAGCATTCCGGCGCCTGCCATTTCTATTACAGTTCAGATGCCAAAACCCACTTTCCGGTTTGGGCCCTAAATGCTTGATATCTAAAGACATTGTACCCTGTTTCCGCGGCGAGGGTAGTCTGCAGGGGCTTGCGCAGGGTAATTTTGGCAAACCTGATATAAAAACTGCGTGGAATGCTGAACTTCCGGAGGGAGACGAATCTTGGCATTGACGACTACGAAAGATGTCTGGAAGCCCAGGACATTTGGGGCATTCAGGATGAAGCAAGTCCTGATCTTACTGTTGGCCGGCACGATTTTGAGCGGCAATCGCGCTTTGTCCGAGACAGTCACGGAAGAACTGGCGCCGGCAATGGCTTCTTCCAGAATCCCTGCGGACCACATGCAGCAGTATTCCGATTTGGCTCTGACCTGGATGCAGGAATACTTGCGCATTAACACCACAAATCCTCCGGGGCATGAGATGCGCGCCGTTTCGTTTTACAAAAAGATTCTCGATGAGGAAGGCATTGAAAATCGCGCCTTCGAATACACGTCGGGTCGCGGCGATCTGTGGGCGCGCCTGCCGCACACGTCGGCGGAAGGCAAGCGGCCAATTGTTTTACTGAATCACATGGATGTAGTCACTAGCGATCCCACGCATTGGAGGGTCTCGCCGTTTAGCGGC
The DNA here is from genome assembly GCA_963782835.1 of uncultured Acidobacteriaceae bacterium. Lineage (GTDB taxonomy): Bacteria > Acidobacteriota > Terriglobia > Terriglobales > Acidobacteriaceae > Sulfotelmatobacter. Next base: position 94,068 of record CAWALR010000018.1, read on the forward strand.
GAGATCAAAGATGGCTGGTTGTGGGGCCGTGGCGCACAGGACATGAAAGACGAGGGTCTGGCGCAACTGGTGGTGATGGTGATGTTGAAGCGGGAGAAGATTGAACTGGATCGCGATGTGATTTTCCTGGCGGTGGCGGACGAAGAAGCAGATGGAACTGGCACCGACTGGTTTATTGCGCACCAGCGGGATTTGTTGGAGAACGCCGAGTTCTTGATCAATGAAGGTGGCGAGAACCTGCTCGATCAAGGGAAGGTGAAATATGTGGGCGTGGATGTGGGCGAGAAGACTACCTTTTGGTTGCACGTGGTAGCGCATGGTCGTCCGGGACACGCGTCGCGGCCAATCGCTGATTCCGCGCCGAATCGCTTAGTGCACGCACTCGACCGGATTCTCTCGTATCGGACGCCGTTGAAGGTTCTGCCAGTGGTGGAGGAATTTCTGCGGGAGATGGCTCCATACGAACCGCCAGAGGAGGCGCACGAGTACCGCAACATTCGCAAGGCAATTGAGGATAGGAAATTTCAGCAGGATGTGGAGAAGGACGAGTCGCTGAACTTTCTTCTACGCGACACCATTTCACTGACCATGATGGGAGGCTCGGAACAAACCAATGTGATTCCGCCGGAGGCCTGGGCGAATCTGGATGTTCGGATACTGCCGGGTGGAGATCCCAAGGTATTGCTCGCTCAGATCCGGCGAGTGGTGGATGATCCGAATGTTACGGTCGAACCGCTGAACGCGGAGTTCCGTGAGGCCAACTACTCACCAACGAATACGGCTCTGTACGATGCCATCCGCAAAGTCTCGGCAAAATACTTTCCAGGCACGCCTGTGGTGCCGCATATCACGAGTGGCTACACGGAGAACCAGCGCTATCGTCCGCTGGGCATCAACGCGTACGGGTTCAATCCCTACACGGCTACGGAAGAAGAAGGCAATACCGAACATGGAAACGACGAGCGGATTCGCGTGGAGGAAGTGCGTCGCGGGCCGAGGATTTTGTTTGATGTAGTAGCTACAGTGGCGGGCGGGAAGTAAAAGTTGGCGGATTCACATCATGCCCCGCCGCAATGCCTCTCGTACTGTTCGATGATGAAATGATCGGTCATGCCGGCGATGTAATCGCAGACCACGCGGGGCAAGGATTCTTGCTCGGCCTTCTCCTGATAGAAGTGAGGCAGGGCTGACGGAGTTTTCATCCAGAAGGCGAATAGTTCTGAGACGATGCGCTCGGCATCGTCTTTTTCTCCAGCCAGCGACGGGCTGTAATAGAGATTTTCGTAAAGAAAATCTTTGATCTGCTTGCGCTCGGCCTCCACTTCACGGCTGAAAGCAGCCAAGCGATCCCTGTGCACGCGCACGTTGGCCAGGGTTGTGATGTCGGCCTGCTTCAAGCGCTCTTGCGTGTTGGTGATGAGATCGCTGGCCAGGCGGTTGAACACGCGCTTGAGAGCTTCATTGAATTGCAGCTTGTCGGGCGCGTCAGGATAAGTCTGCTGAACCTCGCTAAAGAAGCCTTCAAAGACCGGAACGCCTTCGCGGATTTGATCGAGTGTCAGCAGATGAGCTTCGTAGCCGTCGTCGAGGTCGGCAGTGTTGTATCCGATCTCGTCGGTCAGGTCGACGAGTTGGGCTTCAAGCGGAGGGCGCTGGTCCAGCAGATATTCGACCAAGTCCGGATGCTTGGCTGGATCGTAATCGCGCGAGTGTTTAATGATGCCCTCACGGACTTCAAACGTGAGGTTCAGGCCGCGAAAAGCGGCGTAACGTTGCTCGAAATCTTCCACGATGCGCAGGGCGTGCAGATTGTGATCGAAGAAGAGGCCGTGCTCGCGCATGGCGGCATCGAGGGCCTTCTCGCCGGCGTGACCAAACGGAGGATGTCCGAGGTCATGCACCAACGCGAGCGCTTCTGCCAAATCCACATTCAAAGCGAGCGCGTCCGCGACGGTGCGCGTGATCTGCGCCACTTCAATGGTGTGAGTAAGGCGGTTGCGAAAGTGGTCAGAATAGCGGCGGGTGAAAACCTGCGTCTTCGCTTCGAGGCGGCGAAAGGCGCGCGCATGGATGACGCGGTCGCGGTCCCGCTGGTAGTCATTGCGATAGGGATGAGGCGCTTCCGGAAAGCGGCGTCCGCGGGAATGTTCCACCTGCACCGCGTAGCCGGCCAGCATGCTGGGAGTTTAACAGGTGGAAGCACCGAGTTGCGAGTACCGAGTCCTCATCCTCTTCCTCTTGCTGGGTACTCGGCACCCATTACTGTTTCCCGGAATCTTCCTTGGCCAAGCGAACCCTGGCGGCGTCTAGCTTGGTTTGCGTAGCCACGAGCAGGTCGCTGTCGACTTCTGCAGGCACGGTTTTATTCCATTCTTCGACTGCACGCTCCCAGTGAGCCGCGGCCAGCCTTAAACGGCCAGTCTTCTGAAAAAGATCACCGAGATGATCTTGCACGGTCGGGTCCGAGCCCATGCGCAAGGACGCTTTGTTCAGATTTTCTTCGGCAAGATCGTACTTACCCAGTTTGAAATAAACCCAGCCCAGGGAATCCAGATAGGCGCCGTTGGTGGGGTCGAGGCTCACAGCCAACTTGATGTAATTGAGCGACTCCTCGAGTTGCACGCCGCGATCGGCATTCATGTAACCGAGATAGTTGAGTGTGACGGCGCTCTGCGGGTTGGCAGCGAGCACTTTCTTGAACTCCGCCTCGGCTTCGTCATACTTCTTTTCGTGCTCGTAGGTGTCGCCACGGAGGAAGTGCACGTACTCCTTATCTTCCGCCTTTGTCGAAAGTGTCTCCGCCTTGTTGAGGGCCTCCTCGGCGTCGCTGTAACGCTTCAGGCGCGTGTACATGATTGCCAGCCGGACGTAGACTTCGCGATCTTCCGGCTTGCCTTTTAACAGCGAGCGCACGTCGGCGAGAGGCTTCTCCGGATCGCCGGTGTCGGCCAGTTGCGCGTCGAGCACCATGCGCAGGTCATGGTCGTCAGGCATTTTCTGCACTGCCTCTTTGGCGGCAGCGGTAGCCTGCGGCCACTGTTTGGCCTCGCGGTAGGTATCGATGATGTCCTGGTAGCCAGTCTTGGCATTGTCATCGCCGCCAACAGTCAGCATCTTGCGAAAGGTTTCGATGGCGGCGGGATAATTTTCCTGGTCGCGGTAGACCATTCCAAGGCGTTCAATGAAAATTCCGCGATTGTTGCGGTCGCCCTGAGAATAACTGCCATCAGCCTTCTCGGTTTTCTTGAGCAGATCCTGCAAAATTTTTATGGCTTCGTCATAGCGCGCCTGAGCCTCATAAACCACCGCAATGTTGTAAGGAACCTCGAGCGCATCGGGAACCATGGCTTCGGCTTTTTTCAAATCATCCAGGGCTTGGTCGTATTTCCCCTGGCGTCGATAAATCTCTGACATCCGAAGGTAGGTCTGCGCGTCCTCAGGATTAGCATCGGCAATCACTTTGTACTGATCGAGCGCAGCATCGATCTGGCCATCGTTCAAAAGATTTTCCGCCAGACCGCGGATAGCGTCGAGATTGTCGCGATCCAACTGGATGGCATGTTTGTAGGCGTCGATTGCGCTTTTGTAATCCTTGCGCTGTTCGTAGGTAGCGCCGAGTGCGGCATACAGTTTGGCGGACCGCCCAGTGTCGGGTACAGCACTGAGCACCTGCAAGGCATGAGAAGTGTCGCCTTCGTCGCTGTAGAGCAGGGCGAGCGTCGTGACAGCTTCCTCGGAATCAGGATCAAGCTGCACTGCGGTCTTGAGCTCGCTTTCCGCCTTCTGCGAATCGTTATCGAGGCGGTAGAGGCGGCCGAGCAGGAGATGGTCATCCACATTGTTCGGCTCGATCTTGACGATCTGTTCGTACTGCTCGATCGCCAATTTCAGCACGTTCTCAGAGCCACTGCCGTTTCCCGGCATATCGCCGAGGGAGCGAAGATAAATCCGGCCTAGCAACTTGTGGGCCTCGAGATTGTTGGGATCGCGCTTGATGATGTCCTGAGCTTCGAGCACCGCATCACGGATGCGTCCGGTCTTTACGTATAGCTCGGCAAGGCCTGAAGTGAGGAATTCGGACGAAGGGTCAGCCTCGATGGCGAGGCGGTATTCTTCCATGGCCTTATTGGCGAGTTCACTGCGGCCGTAGGCGGTGACCTGCTCTTCGTATAGATGCGCCAGCGCATAATGGTAATAGGCGGCGGCGTGGTCCACTTTGTGCGGCGTGGTCTGAGCAGACTTGGAGTCGGTCGGCTTGGATTCGGCTGGCTTGGCGTCAGCCGGGCTGGTTTGCGCGGACGCGACCGCTGCGAAGAAAAACAATACTAAAGCTGTGCGACAAATTCGATTCATGCTCGACCTGACGACGCTGGAGTTGATTCCGAGAGAACTGTCCGTATTAGAGCTGAGCGTACTGCCCGAACCATAGCCATTGGATGCAATACCGCCGAGGCTGGGTGCCCTAATTCTAACCCGTTCCGCCGCCGATTGGGAAAAACTCTGCGAAGTATGCGAGGCGCGACAAAGCCGGAAGTACAGGGACTGTGGGAGACTCGCTCGTGCCCATTGTCAAGTTTGGTAAAGGAAACCAATCGCGCCTTGTTGGTTTGCAAGCCTCTTAGTGGCGAAAGTGCCGTATTCCCGTGAATAGCATGGCGAGCCCCAGCCGGTCGGCGGCTGCGATCACTTCAGGATCGCGCTGCGAGCCTCCGGGTTGAATGATGGCGGTAGCGCCGGCCTTGGCAATTTGCTCGACGCCATCAGCAAAAGGGAAAAATGCGTCGGAAGCGGCGACGGTTCCCTGCAGCGTCAATTGCGCTTTCATGGCGCCGATCTTGGCGGAATCCACGCGGCTCATCTGACCGGCGCCGACGCCGACGGTCTGTCCATCGCGCGCGTAGACAATCGCATTCGATTTGACGTGCTTGCAAACCTTCCAGGCAAACAGCATTGCCCGAGTTTCTTCCGGCGTAGGAGCACGCTGGGTGACGACTTTCAAATCGATATCTTGCAACGGCCGGACATCGGCGTCTTGCACGAGGATCCCGCCGGAAACATTTTTCAAAGTCCATTTCTGCGGGGCGGCTGCAACTTGTACCAGGCGGAGATTTTTCTTGGTGGCGAATCGGGCTTTCGCTGCATCATCGAACCCGGGCGCGGCGATCACCTCGAGGAAAAGCTTATGCATCTCTTCGGCGGCTTCGGCGTCGATGGCACGGTTCACGCCAATTACGCCGCCGAACGCAGAGACAGGATCGCATTCGAGCGCCCGCTTGTAGGCATCAGCGAGAGTCTTTCCGGTCGCGGTGCCGGCAGGGTTGGTGTGCTTGATGATGGCGCAGACAGGTTCATCGAATTCCTGCGCGAGATCCCAGGCGGCTTGTAGATCGACGATGTTGTTGTAAGAAAGTTCCTTGCCCTGTAGCTGAAGTGCATTGGCTACCCCCACCCCGGAGCCGTCCGAATACATCGCGGCCTTCTGGTGCGGATTTTCGCCGTAACGCAGGTCGAGCGCTTTTTGGAACGAAAGGCGTAGCGTTTGCGGAAAAGATTCGTTTGCGGAGAGCTGAAAGTTCTTAATGTCAGGGATGCGTTCGAGAGTGGAAGCTATGGCGGAGTCGTATGCAGCGGTAGTCGCGAAGGCCTTTTGCGCCAATCGCCATTTCGTTTCGAGCGGGAGCCTACCGCCGAAGCTGACGAGCTCTTCGGCGATAGCCTGATAGTCGGAGGGCGAGGTGATGACGGCAACATCGTGAAAATTCTTTGCGGCTGAGCGGATCATAGAGGGTCCGCCGATGTCGATGTTCTCGATCAGCTCTTCGAAGGCCACGCTCGGCTTGGCGGCGGTTTTCTCGAAAGCATAGAGATTCACGACCACCATATCCATCGGCTTAATGCCATGCTCGGCAACTGCGGCGGTGTGCGCTGCATTTTCGCGGCGATACAGAATTCCGCCGTGAACCTTGGGATGCAGTGTCTTGACGCGGCCATCGAGCATTTCCGGGAAGCCAGTGAGTTCGGAGATATCTTTGACGGCAATGCCCGAGTCGCGAAGCAGTTTGGCTGTGCCTCCGGTCGAGATGAGTTCGACGCCAAGGGCGGAGAGTTGGCGTGCGAAATCTACGAGGCCAGTTTTATCGGTGACGCTGAGGATGGCGCGCTGGATCTTGGAACTGCTGGAAGACATGGTCGGCCTCAGGGATGAAGGATGACTGTGGAGCGACCGAAGATTCTATCAGCAATTCGTGATTACGCTTTCGCCTTGGCCTTCAGCTTGACATGCCCGTCGGTGAGTTCGACGGAGAATTCGACGCCTTCGCAGTGGTACTGCTTGCGGATTTGCTCGGTCTTTTTCTGCACGAACGTAGAAAAGGAATCAAGATTGCCGGAGACACTTTCTCCTGCTTTTTTCTTTGCGGCGACCAGGGTGTTGTATAAGCGCTCCACTTGTTCGCTCTCGGTTTGATCGACACTATGCAAGGTGAAGGGCTGCGACGCTGCTGGCGCAGCGGCAGCGCTCGCAGCCGCATGACCCAATCCATAGACCTGATGTTGGGGCTTGCGCTCATCTTCGGCGACACGCACTCCCTGCACGCCAAGAAGGGCATCCTGCGGGCGGCGATAACCTTCTTCGCGAACGCGGGACTTCTTGCGCCAAAGATCGCTGTAAACAGCATAGCGCTGAGCCATCTCGTTGTAGCGATAGCGCTGGGAAAAACTCATGCGTCCGCCGTCGGAAAATTTGCGCAACAGAGAGAGCACCTTCCACTCGATGTCAGTGGGCGGGCGCTTGGTCGGATTGCTGAAGTAGACCTCGTACTCGATCTTCAGCCGGCGTAGCTGGGTCTCAAGGACGCCTAATTCTTCGTCGGTGGTCACGGGAAATCTCCAAGTCAACAGTGTAGTGAAGAAGACGCCGTGGCGGCGAGGTACCCTGTGGTCACCGGAGGCCATGGTACGAAAGTAAGGTGCAGCTATCCTTTTAGCAAAGAAGGATTCGGGCTAATGACAGCGATTGCGAAAGAGGCTTGAGAGGTTCCGGCGGGGTTGCTTTCCTGGGATCGAGTTGAAAGCTGAGAGCTGACGGCTGGAAGCTTACTTCGAATTCGACGCCATCTTCTTCACCATGGCCAGAACCAACTTGCGATCGCTCTCGTTGAGATTGGTGGCATAGCGACGGACCTGGCTGAGGAAGCGGACTTCGTCATCGGAAAGTTGAGGCAGTCCCTTGGCGCCATTATTGTGCCCCGACTCCGAAAAGAATTGAGAGAGCGCAATCTCCATAGCACCGGCAATCTTCGATAACGTATCGAGCGAAGGGATGGTGTGGCCGTTTTCTACGCGCGAAAGATAGCACCGGAGTAGGCCGGTGCGCTTCTCAATGTCTCCCTGTGACATGCCTTTTTGCAGCCGGTAGTTTCGTATGGTTTCGCCGATGTTGATGGTTGGAAGCATTGCAGGATGCGACATAGTAACCAGATCGGCATCTTCTGGCAAGTGGAAATTAGTGCCATATCCGAAGCGCCTGAGAATCGCGGCTTGACAAGATCGCCTCGGGATATGCTTATACAGCGTACAAGAAATTAAATATCGCCAAACGGACCGGCCGAAGCGTCTGGAGAGTAGCGGACCGAAGCTACTGCTTCCAGCTTAATACGAGAAGGCACACTGCCTTCCTCATGCTGGATGTTTCGGAGTTCGCAGTCATAACTTCAACTCCATGTAGGTTGCGCCAGCAATCGGGTTTTGGCAGTAGGGAGGAATTTCTGTGAATCCCAACCTGCGGTAGGTGGCAACCGCATCTTTCATGGCCGGCTCAACCGTATCAAGACGCATGCGCCCGTAGCCGATCTGTCGCGCCTCGGCGATGATGCCCTCAGCCAAGGCGCGTCCCAGCCCCTTTCCACGAAACTGTGGACGCAGGTAGAGCCGCTTCATCTCGCAGATGCCGGGTTCTAATTTACGCATCGCCACGCAACCCGCAAGTTGGCTTTGATAATCGGCCAGGAGCAGGCGGCCCTCCGGCGGAGCAAATTTTCCCGGAAGCCCTGCGAGTTCCTTACCGAAATTCTGAAAGCAGAGACTGAAGCCGAGGGACCGCGCGTACTCGAGGAACAATTCGCGGGCTTGCGCAATCTGCGTAGGCGACTCGGCTTGAGAAAACGCAAGGCCTTTCACCGCCGACAACTCGGAGCACGCCGAGGAGTCGCGGATCCAAAGGCACTGTTCGATTCCATCTTCGTTTTCCTCTGTTATCTGGGCTGCCCGGCGGTAAGCTTTTTATCCCATCAGCATTCCGCCATTTACGTTCAGTACATGACCGGTGATATAGGAAGCTTCGTCAGATGCCAGAAACGCGACGGCGCTCGCAACGTCGGCGGGTGATCCTACGCGGCCCAGCGGAATCTGTTTGGCGGCGCTCAGCTTGAACTCTTCGCCAAGCACATCCGTCATGGCGGTTTCGATGAAGCCCGGGGCCACGGCGTTGCAAGTAATGTTCCGCGATCCCAGCTCGCGCGCCACGGCCATGGTCAATCCGATCAGGCCGGCCTTCGATGCCGAGTAGTTCGCCTGCCCCGCCTGCCCCATCTGACCGAAGACGCTGGTGATATTGATGATCCGCCCCCAACGCTGCTTCAGCATGGAACTGGTGACTTGCTGAATGCAGAGATACGCGGAAGTGAGATTGGTTTGAAGCACCGCATCCCAGTCGGCGCGTTTCATGCGCATAACCAGCTGGTCGCGGGTGATGCCTGCGTTGTTGACAAGGATGTCGACCTTGCCGAACTGGGATACCGCGCCCTTGATCGCAGCCTTAACCTGCTCCTCGTCGGTAACGTCGAGAGCAAAGCTGGCGGCCTTTCCGCCCGCGGCGACGATTTCGTTCACCAGTTCGTTCAACTTTTCGTGATTGCGCGCGGCGACGGCGACATCCGCACCGGCAGTGGCGAGCTTCAGTGCACAGGCGCGTCCAATACCTTGCGACGCGCCAGTGACGAGGGCCACCCGCCCTGAAAGGGACATTAGATTCTCCTGAGTTTCCTATGAGGCTCTATTAGAAGTCTTTACGCTGGAACGTGAGATTATACCTGCCGCGGCTCTATTCGGCGCGCGCCAAGGGCCAGATCAGTACATCCAACCTTAGGGCGAACAGCAAGTGCGGCGTGGCATCGGGCAGCAATATACCGCCCGCGGCGGCGATGGTATTCGTCTCTAACTCTGCTTCGGCAGTTTGCAACGGCCACTGTATGTGGTGAATTTCTCCGCGACAGACCTGATCGCGATGGGTCGTGTAAAGGCAATAGCGCTCGGTCAACCAATGCTCGATTGAGCCTGAAGTGGCTAGCTTGGTTTCGCTGGTCGGACGATACCTTCCACGAAACTCGGCCTGCGCGCGATAACGGCGGGAAGCATAGTGGAAGATGCCGCCGCGCTCCTGCGTGGTCATGTCGGCATGAAAATAAGGCAAGTGATAGAAAGCACGCGCCGCCAACACCGCAATCAAGTTTCCTGCGTCGAGACTAAAAAAATAGACTCCCGCTTTGCCACCGTAGGTGACATAGGTGCGGACGTTCAGTTCCGGAAAGCGTGATAGGCCTGGCACGGCCGGAAGTCCGCGACGGCGAATCCCGCTCATGTGAAAGGGCACAACTCCAACCCAGCATTGGCCATTGAAGGTGTCGAGCGTCAGTTGCGCCGGAACGAGAGGGCGCATCGCCTCAGATGGAACAGGCCAATGGGCAAAAAGCAAGTCGTGCCAGGTCTGCTGCATGATCCACGGACCTGAAGGCAACGGCCATGGCCGGTGCGCGACGATCTCAAGTAGAGGATGCACTGAATAGTGTAAGGCGAGATATGGACGCGCGGATGCTTCGTTGCGCAGTTTATTGAAATTATTCACCGTACAGATATCCACAGCGATTGGCCAATATTGTTCTCAAATGGATTGCGCATTGTGCATTCGCCGATTAACATTCGAACACTCCCATGACCCCGACCTTGACCAATGAAGTGATCGCTATGCCCGAGCCATCCAACGAGAACTCGTCCCCCGACACAAAGTCGTCAGGGCATCGTTCAACCCAGCGAGCATCTGGGGTGGAAGGCTCAGCTCCAGTGGAAAAGGCGCTGCCGGAGCCGGCTACTGCAGTCTTCGCCGTGTATGGCGTTGAGCCGGAGATTCAGGCCTATGCCATGGCCAAGTATTCCCGCTCATCGCTGTCGATGAAGGAGTCTTTGCGCGAGATCAACACCCAGAAGGCGGAGAAATTTCTCAACACTTTCTACTTCCAGTATGGTCACCGCTCAATCGCCGACCTGGCTCACATTGCATTGGCAGTCGAACGACTGTCGATTCTCGCAGCCATCGAACTAGCCGACGAGCAGCGCTGGGACGGTCAGGAGCGATCCACCCGCTATCAGGACTTCAAAAAGAGTGGCTATTACATACCCGAGTTCGGGACCGACGACGAAGCACGCGAGCTCTATTGCGAAACGCTGGACTTTCTCTTTGCCGAGTACGAAGCGCTCTCGGCGCACATGACGCAGCACCTGATCAGCATCACTCCCAAACCTGCGGACATGAAGCAGGAGGCATATGAACGGACGCTGAAGGCGCGAGCCTTCGACATCACGCGTTATCTTCTGCCGCTGGCCACGAACACTTCCGTGGGCGAGATTGTCAACGCGCGCACGCTGGAGACCCAGGTGGCGCACCTGCTTTCACACACGCACAAAGAAGTGCGGGTTCTGGGTGAGTCTCTGAAGAAAGCGGCAACGTCGGCAGCCTACAACGTGAATGCCGAATCTTTGCGCGACTTGGTAGAAGAGATTCGAAAGCTGAGTCCGGAACTGGGCGCGCGGGCCGAGCAGGAATTGCTGCATGAGGTTCGAGTCGCGCCTACGCTGGTGAAATATGCCGACCCGAATCCCTACGAGATGGAAACGCGCCGCGAATTGCGGCAGGCGGCGCGCGAATTGATGAAGAGCGAGCAGCTAGCGCCCTCGAAGGCAATCGTCGACCTGCTCGACGAGGAGCCGCTCGAAGTCGAAATCGCAACCACCTTACTCTACGAGCACTGCCATTTTTCCTACCGACAGGTGCGGCAGGCGTTGCAGGTTTCGGGCGAGAGATTCCGGCGAGAGATCATCGACCTTGGCCTGCGTCATCGCGGTAAGTATGACGAAATGCTGCGCGGCTTCCGCGCCGGACAGCAGTTCCGCTTCGACATCCTCATGGACACGGGCGGCTTCCGCGACATGCACCGTCACCGCCGCTGCATCCAGGTCATGCAGGGATTCACCACCCAGCACGGCTACGAGATGCTGCTCGACGTGGAAGATGCGGGCATGCGTTTCCGCTTCGAAGCCGCCATGCGCCGAGTACAAACAGCAATAGAGAAACTGGCCACGCGCAACGCCCCCGAGGCCGAAGAGAATTCGCAGTACGCGATCCCCCTCGCCTATCGCAAACGTGCTCTGTTCAAGATGGATTTCGCAGAGGCCGTCTATATCTCCGAACTGCGCACCACGCCAGCGGGACATGTTTCCTACCGCAATGTGGCCTATGCGATGTATGAAGCCGTCGCCCGGAAGTATCCTGCGCTGGCGAAGTATTTCCGCGTGTACGATGTGACGGCGCCTGTGGATTTGCTGCAGAGGTAGAAGCCACCGCGAGTTCCGGTTTGGGACAGCGAAAATGTTAATTAGTCAGATTCGCCTTTTATTCGCTTCGTTATGTATGTATAATCCGGCCAGATTGGTTTTGATTTGGTTTTGCACTTTAATTGGTTTTGCACTTTAAAGGAGCCACACTCCCATGGCGGATGAACGGGGCAAAGCAATTGAATTAGCGTTTGCACAGATTGAAAAGCAGTTTGGCAAAGGTTCGATCATGCGGTTGGGGTCGAAGGAAGCGATCGTTCCTATCTCGGTGATCCCAACCGGATCGATTTCATTCGACGCGGCGCTCGGTGTGGGTGGATTTCCGCGCGGACGCGTGGTGGAAGTGTTCGGGCCGGAATCTTCCGGCAAGACGACCATCACTCTGCAGGTGATTGCCGAAGCACAGAAAACCGGCGGTATGGCTGCGTTTGTGGACGCTGAACATGCGCTCGATCCCGCTTATGCTAAGAAGTTGGGCGTTGACGTAGACAACCTGCTGGTTTCGCAACCGGACTATGGCGAACAGGCGCTCGAGATCACCGAGGCGCTGGTGCGCTCGAACGCCATCGACGTTCTGGTAGTCGATTCAGTCGCAGCGCTGGTGCCCAAAGCCGAACTCGACGGCGAAATGGGAGACAGCCACATGGGCTTGCAGGCGCGGCTGATGTCGCAAGCGCTGCGCAAGCTTACGGGGACCGTTTCCAAGTCGCGCACTTGCCTGATTTTCATCAACCAGATTCGCGAGAAAATTGGCGTGATGTTTGGCAATCCGGAAACGACGACGGGCGGGCGCGCGCTGAAGTTTTATTCCTCGGTGCGCGTCGATATTCGCCGCATCGCTGCCATTAAAGACGGCGATGTGGTCACTGGCTCGCGCACTCGCGTGAAAGTCGTGAAGAACAAAGTCGCCGCGCCATTCCGCGAGGCCGAGTTCGATATTCTCTACGGCGAAGGCATCTCGCGCGAGGGTGACCTGCTCGATATCGCGGTGAACAACAACATTCTTGAAAAATCCGGGTCGTGGTTCAGCTACAAGGGCGAGCGCATCGGCCAGGGCCGCGAGAATGCCCGCCAGTTCCTAAAAGACAACAAAGACACCATGGCCAAGCTCGACACAGAAGTGCGTAAGGCACTGGGATTGATCGCGGCTCCAGCGCCGCATCCGGCCGCCGCTCCGACACAGACACCAGCGTCAACTGGCGCACGTGTCACGACCATGCCAAGCGCACCTCCGGAACCTGCCAAGGTGCCGATCGCAGCGAAGCGCTAGAACAATCACGTTGGGGCGCGGTGCTCACGGCATTGCGCCTTAATCCTTCTCATTCCCCAATTGCCATCCCTGCGCCCGCCCGAATAGAATCCCTTATTACCCAGCACGGCGGCTTCCTGCGAGGACCATTGAACAAAGTCAGCGCCCTATATCCCGGTTCGTTTGATCCGCCCACCAACGGGCACCTCGATCTGATTGAACGAGGCGCGAAGATTTTCGAAGAACTGGTGGTGGGCATTCTCAGGAACTCGGAAAAGAGCCCGATGTTCAGCCTGGCGGAACGACTGGAGATGCTGAAGACGCTCACCGCACATTTGAAAAACGTGCGCATCGAGGCCTTTCACGGGCTGATGGTTGAGTACGCGAAATCCATTAATGCGACCTGCGTCTTGCGCGGCATTCGAGCCGTGAGCGACTATGAATATGAGTTGCAGATGGCGCTGATGAACCGCAAGCTCGAACCCACGCTCGAGACGGTGTTCATGATGCCCGCCGACAAGTATTCTTATGTAAGCTCGCGATTGGTGCGCGAAGTGGCGCAGATCGGCGGCCCAGTAAAGGGTCTCGTCCCGGAAGTGGTTGAGCAGAAGTTGCGCGAAAAACTCGAGCCAGCGTACAAGTTCCACGACGAAATGCAGGAAGCGACGGCTCGATCGTCGAGTGGAAAAGAAAAGAAGAGGAAAAAGAAAGTATGACAACAGCAATCAGCGAAGCCCTGAAACTCAGCGAGCGAATCAACCGCATTGAACCCTCAGCCACGATGGCAGTGGTGGCCGAGGCGGACAAACTACGCGCGCAGGGCATCGATGTTGTCGATTTTGGCGCAGGTGAGCCGCACTTCGCCACGCCGCAGCACATCAAGGACGCGGCCATCGCGGCGATTCAAGGCAATTTCACGAAGTACACGGCGGTCCCGGGCACGCTCGAGTTGCGCGACGCCATTGTGCATCGTCACGCGGTGGATTTCGATTCCGATTATCGCCGCGAAGAGGCCATCGCCTCGACTGGCGGCAAGAATGCTCTGTTCAACGCTATTCAAGTGCTCGTCGATCATGGCGACGAAGTGATTTTGCCGGTGCCCTACTGGGTCTCATTCAAAGACATCGTGCGCTATGCTGGCGGCCAATGCGTATTGCTTCAATCGGATGAGGCACAAGGCTTCCGAGTGACCGCGGAGATGGTCGCGAGGCTGATCACCCCGCGGACCAAGGTCATCATTCTGAATTCGCCATCGAATCCGTCGGGAGCGGTGATGACCGCGGAGGATCTGACGGCGGTCGTTCGCCTGGCGCACGAGCGTGGGATATGGGTCCTTTCGGATGAATGTTATGTCTATCTAAACTACACAGGTAAGAATTTCTCCGTGGGATCGCTGCGGGAATTCAAGGAACGCATCGTGGTGCTGGGATCGCTTTCCAAGACTTACGCGATGACGGGATGGCGGCTGGGATATGCGCTCGCTCCGGCTGCGGTCGTGAGCGCGATGTCGAAGTTGCAGAGCCAGTCCACATCGAATCCAACTTCAATCGTGCAGAAAGCGGCAGTGGCCGCGCTCAAGGGGCCGCAAGAGTGTGTCGAGCAGATGCGGCGCGAATATATCCAGCTCCGTGACTACGTTGTGAAGGGCTTGCGTTCGATTCCGGGCGTGACCTGCACGCTGCCGGAGGGTGCTTTCTATGCCTATCCCAACGTTTCAGCGTTCCTGGGACGCGGCGGGGTGAAATCGGCGTCCGATGTAGCGGGAAGGCTGCTCCGGGAAGCGCATGTGGCTACAGTGCCGGGAGAAGGATTCGGAACCAGCGACCACATCCGCGTGTCGTATGCGACTTCGAAGGCAGAACTCGATCGCGGACTGGAACGCATGCGTAAGTTTTTTGCCGCGCTGTAGCTGATTTCATATGGATTGACGCGAGATTGAAGCTTAAGCTCGGCCAAGGCCGTCCGTTCGCGAACGGCCTTTTTATCTGAATAGTGCGTTTATGGACAATCTGTATCCATTGCTGATGTTGCCGGCGTTCGATGCGCGCCCCTGGGGCACGCACGACCTGTCGCCTGTTTATCCCAATCGCCGGTTCGAGGAGAAAATTGGCGAAGCGTGGCTTACTGGCGATGATTGCAAAGTGGCTAACGGACCGCTCACCGGGCAGACCTTGGCACAAGTCAGCGAGAAGTATCAGCGTCGGCTTGTTGGTGACGCTGCCCGCGACGCGCGGCGCTTTCCTTTGCTGCTGAAGTTTCTCTTTCCTCACGAGAAACTTTCGGTGCAGGTTCATCCCGATGACGCGCAAGCTCTTCGCGTCAACCAGCCCTGGGGCAAGACTGAATGCTGGTACGTGGCACATGCCAAGCCCGGTGCCCAGATTGGATTGGGACTGAAAGCCGGCGTAACCGTAGCCCAATTGGAAGCGGCGATCCACGAGAAGCGCGCCGAGGAGTTGCTGAACTGGCTTAATGTTTACACCGGTGACATGATTTATGTTTCGGGGGGAACCGTGCACACGCTGGGGCCTGGGTCGGTGATCGTGGAGACGCAGCAACAGTCAGACACTACCTATCGTTTGTATGATTACGGCAGACCGCGCGAGTTGCACCTGAAAGACGGCTTGGCCGCGGTGAAGCTGAACGTTGCTTCCGGAAAAGTAGTGAGACCGGCTCCAGCGCAAGTTCCCGGCAGCAAAAACCGGCGGGCTCTGTTAATAGCCGCACCCTACTTCGTGGTGGATATGTTTGAGACGCCAGATTTACAGGCACTGAGTACGCGCGACGAATCGGGCAAGAGTTCTGCGCAGATCCTGGTAGCGGTGGAAGGATGCGGGGTGGTCGAGGCTGCCGGAGCGGAGCCAGTGACTCTGGCGAAGGGCGATGCCGTAGTGGTTCCAGCGTCGGTGGACAAATTTACTGTGCGGCCGCAATGGACGTTGGAATTTCTGAAAGCGCGTGTGCCCGGAGTGGCGCTGCCCGAACCCGAAACACGACAGTAGTGATCGACAATCTGAGAACGTGGCTAAGAACTCACATTTCTATCCCGTAATCCTTGCCGGCGGACGCGGCACGCGCTTCTGGCCTCTGAGCCGGAAAAGACGTGCTAAGCAGTTGCTGGCGCTCGACGGGAAACAAACAATGATCCAGCAGACGGTAGCGCGACTGCTACCGCTCGCGCCATCCAAACAAATCTGGATTATCACCAACGAGGAACTTCGTCCGGCGATCTTGAAGCAGCTGCCGAAGGTGGCGAAATCGCAAGTTCTGGCCGAACCTCTCGGACGCAATACCGCTCCGGCGATTGGTCTCGCTGCTTTTCTGTTGTTGCGCGAAGATTCCGATGCCGTCATTGGCATGTTTCCTTCTGATCATGTGATCGCAGATGAAAAGAGTTATCGTGCGACCATCGAGCGTGGATTGAAGATTGCAGCCGCCGGAGAAAACATTGTGGTCCTCGGCATCCGGCCCCACCGGGCGGAAACCGGCTATGGATATATCGAAGCGGGTAGCGCTTTCGATGGAGACGTTTTGCGCGTGCACCGGTTTACTGAGAAACCCGACGCGGAGAAGGCGGCTGCGTTTGTGGCTGCCGGAAATTATTTCTGGAACAGCGGCATGTTTCTATGGAGTGCTCAAACTCTGGCCAACGCACTCCGCGAGCATCTACCTAAGACTGCGCGGGTGCTGGAAGAGATCGCCTCGACGTTCGGCACACGCAGGTTTGCTTCGACTTTCCGCAGGCTGTACCCGAAATGCGAAGACATCAGCGTGGATTACGCCGTGCTCGAAAGGCGCTCGGCCAAGGGTGAGAAGGCAGCAAACATTTTCTGTCTACCCGCGGATTTTGGCTGGAACGATCTCGGCTCCTGGACTGCGCTGTACGAACATCACACCACAAAGTCCGGTTTGCTCGAAGGAAACGTCATCCGCGCTGCGGGCGAGTTCGTGCTGAACGCCTCCGGCAATTACGTACATGCGCCCAACAAGTTTGTTGCCACCGTAGGAGTACACGATCTGGTGGTGGTGGATACACCGGACGCTTTGCTAATTACCACGCGGAAGCACGCGCAGGATGTCGGCAAAGTGGTAAAGCATCTAGATCAGAAGAAACTGCACAAACTGACATAGTTTCCAGGTTCTAGTTTCCGGTTTCTAGCATGGTAGTGTTCAGACTCGTTCGCTGGAAACCGGAAACTGCAAAACTGAAACTCATAGCTCCATGGCTCAAGAAATCAAGTTCGGGACTGACGGTTGGCGTGGCATTATTGCCGATGATTTCACGTTCGACAACGTGCGCCGAGTTGCGGGCGCGATTGCTTCCTACGTTTTGAAGTACGAGGACGGCGCGCGCGGAGTATTTATCGGCTACGACACCAGGTTTGCGTCGCAAAGCGCGGCGCAAGTAGCTGCGGAAGTGATTGCCGCGGCGGGCATTCCAGTCAAACTGGCGAACGATTACACGCCCACGCCGGCTGTGTCCTATGCTGTGAAAAGCCAAGCCGCCGCTGGCGGAGTCATGATCACCTCCAGCCACAACCCGTGGAACTGGAACGGAGTGAAATTCAAGGGGAAGTTTGGCGGATCCGCAACTCCAGCCATCATGAAAAGCGTGGAAGAAGAGCTGCGCGCTGGAGCGATGCCGAAGGGAACCAAAGCGGCCATCAAAGAGGTTGATCTCAAGACGCCCTATGTTGCGGCGGTTTGCCGTTTTGCGGATATGGATTTAATTGGCAAGGCTAAGTTCAAGATTGCAATCGACTCGATGTATGGCTCCGGCCGCGGAATTCTGTCCGACATCTTCCGCGATCGCGGAGTTCAGTACATCGCGATCCGTCAGGAACTGAATCCTCTGTTTCCGGGCATCAATCCCGAGCCGATCGAGCCGCACATCGCTCTGCTGCAGCAAACGGTTGTGAAAGAGAAGTGCGACGCCGGACTGGCCACGGATGGCGACGCCGACCGCATCGGAGCGGTCGCGGAAGACGGCAGCTTCGTGGACTCGCACAAAATCTTCTGCGTTCTTCTGCGCTGGCTATTGGAGCGAAAGAAGTGGTCCGGCGACGTAACCCGCGCATTCAATACGACTCGCATGCTCGACCGCATTGCCGCAAAACACGGTCGTAAAATTTACGAAACGCAGATCGGGTTCAAATATGCGGCTGATCTGATGATGGAGCACGACATTCTGATCGGTGGGGAAGAATCCGGCGGCATTGGCTACTCCCGCTTTCTGCCGGAACGTGATGGGATACTGAACAGCCTGCTGCTAGCCAATGTGATGGCGGAAGAAGGCAAGCCGCTCGGCCAACTGGTGGCAGACCTGCAACGCGAGTTCGGGCCACACTATTACGGACGGCGCGATCTGCACATTCCAGAAGAGATCAAACAGAGCGCGATCCAGCGGGCACGGGCAGAGAGCACCCAGAGCCTGGGACGCTATCGCGTGGTGAAAAAAGAGAATCTTGATGGCATCAAACTTTTTCTCGACGCGCCGACGCATGGCAACGGAGCAGACGCGTGGATTCTGTTCCGTGCGTCGGGCACGGAGCCACTACTCCGTGCTTACGCGGAGGCCGCGTCGCCAGAGTTGGTGACTGAAATTCTGACAGCCGCGGAGAGTTTTGTCAGGAATGGCGCTTAGCCGGCCCATACATGACCCCACGATTTCACATTTAACGCGGGAGTAATGCGATACTTCTAGATGAGCATGACTTTCGCTGGAAGCATACCCCCGATTCCAGAGGACTCGCCCGAGGCCCGGCGTTATAACCGGATCCGCCGCTGGCTCGGCATCGCCGACTTCCTAATCGGTTCCGCTTTTCTGGTTGTTCTGCTGATCACTGGCTGGTCCGGTTGGTTGCGCGATCTCGCACTGCGCCGTGGATTTCAAAACTACACGCTCTCGGTCTTCCTCTATTTGTTCTTTTTACTTCTCCTCAGCAAAGTTCTCGGCTTGGGTCTTGATTACTATGGATTCCGTTTGGAAAGGAGGTTCCAACTTTCCACGCAAAAGGCGCGCTCGTGGCTGTGGGATGAAGCCAAAGGGTTTCTGGTGGGATTGGTATTGGCAGGAATCGTGGTGGAGTTGCTGTATTTTATGATCCGGCAGTCCCCGCAGCATTGGTGGCTGATCACTTGGGCCTTGTTCATGGGGTTATTGGTCTTGTTGGCCCAGCTGGCGCCCGTGGTCCTGTTCCCGATCTTCTATAAGTTCGAGCCATTGGACAATGAAGACTTGCGCCGCCGGCTGGTTCAACTGGGCGAGCGCGCAGGTACCCGAGTGCGTGGAGTCTATCGCTGGAAACTTTCAGAGAAAAGCAAGAAAGCGAATGCAGCGCTTACAGGACTCGGCAGCACGCGGCGGATCATCCTGGCAGATACGCTATTGGATAACTATGCTCCCGAAGAAATCGAAGCCGTGCTCGCACATGAACTCGGTCATCACGTCCACAGGCACATCCTGAAGAGCATTCTGGTGCAGTCGGGAATCACTTTGGTCGGCTTCTGGGTAGCGAACTTTGTGCTGCACTTCGCCGTCGATCATCACATGTTTGAGGAGCTCTCCGATTTCGCCAACTTGCCTTTGCTGGCGATCACGGCAACTGTGATTTCCCTTCTCCTGATGCCGGCGCTCAATGCCTACTCGCGATACAACGAGCGGCAGGCCGACCGTTACGCATTTGAATCGATCGCCAGCGTGGAGCCGTTTATTTCGTCGATGAACAAGCTGGCGCAGCAAAACCTGGCAGAGCGCACCCCGTCGAAGTGGATTGAGTTGTTATTTCACTCGCACCCAGCAATTTCCAGGCGCGTGGCGGCTGCGGAAGAGTGGAACCGCACCCAAGGCGCAGGTTCGCACGCGTAAACCGATTTTTTGGGCGCGGTAAGCGGAGCTAACGCTCGCGCAGAATCTTCGTCACGCGCTGCAAATCTTCTTCCGTGTCCACACCCACCGAATCGTAAGGCGTTTCTCCGACATAGATGGGAATTCCGTTTTCCAGGAAACGCAACTGCTCCAGCCGTTCGCTCTTCTCCAGCGTCGATTCCGGCCGGCTCACAAAAAAATCGAGCGCGGACTTCCGGTAAGCATAAAGGCCCAGATGCTTGAAGTAGCGCGGCTCGCCGCCGTCGCGGTCGAAAGGAATGGTGGCGCGGGAGAAATAGAGTGCGCCGCCGTCTGACGCCGTCACAACCTTGACCGCACTTGGATTACGAATATCTTCGGGTGGGCAGAGAGTCTTCAGAGTTCCTACTTGAACGGACGAGTCCTTCATGACCTCCAACAGAGTGGCAATCTGTTCTGGACGCGTAAGCGGTTCGTCACCTTGCACGTTGAGATAAACATCGGCCGCGACAGAGTTTGAGACTTCATGCACCCGCTCAGTTCCACTGCGATGACCGGGCGACGTGATCTGCGCATACCAGCCATGGTCGTGGCAGGCTTCGAAGATCTCCTCGGAATCCGTAGCAATGATAACGTTAGAGAGAAGCGGCGATGAGCGAACCGCTTCATAAACCCAGCCAACCAGCGCCTTGCCCGCAATCTCGAGGAGCATTTTGCGGGGCAAGCGGGTGGAGGCGAGCCGAGCGGGAATCACGGCAACGGTTTTCATGCGAGATTAGTTTCCAGTTTTTTGTGGACACTGGCAAGTTTCGAGCTTGGCGGGTGGAATTCGAGTCTGCGAGACTGCTAGCGGTTTGACACAGTTTTGCAAGCACTCTTAGAATCAGGGGATTGGACATGACGAGCCACTCCGGCGGTCGGGTCCAAGGCAACGAGATTTCGCGAAGCTGCGGCTAATCACTCTCATTGCGTTTCCCCAAACTGATGGCGGCGTAGCTCAGGTGGTTAGAGCGACGGTCTCATAATCCGTAGGTCCGTGGTTCGAGTCCACGCGCCGCCACCAATCTTTCTGAACCCCCAAGGACACCCGGTAAGACGCTGTCCTGCCAAAGCCACCTGTTGCCTAGAGTGCGTTTTCGCGATCAATTTACCCTCCCAAATGTCCCAAATTCGACATGTGGAACTGTTACCGAAGTTTTCGGCGCAGCCCCCAAGTCATTGTTAGAGGGCCGGTTAGCTATTTATCCTTGAGCCTGGGATCTCGCACGCTGGCGGCCGCAGCGGCGCGATGACCTGCACACAATGTCCGCCAGCACAAATTCGTGGCGAGGACTGCCCGTCGGTGCCCAGGTCTTCGTGGGCCTAGTGATCGCCGCCGGCACCGCGTGCCTGCTACTAGCCGCGATCCATCAGAACAGCAAGAACATAGCGGAATTCATCTGCTATATGGGCATCGCGATTCTTGCGTCGCGATTACGCGTCAGTCTGCCTGGCATTACCGGAACCCTTTCGGTGAACTTCCTGTTCATTTTGGTGGCGATTGCGGAGCTGGGATATGCGGAGGCGCTCACTTTAGGTGCGGTTGCCATGGTGGCCCAAAGTTTGTACCCGGGCCGGCCCACCGCCATTCAACTAACCTTCAACGTTTGTGCTGGGTCTCTCTCAACCGCCCTTGCCTATCTCGTCTATCACAACCCGCTCTGCAACGAACTGATCGAGAGCCGTCCGCTGCTCTTGTGCCTGGCGGCTTCCGTCTACTTCATCATCAATGCGGGATCCATTGCCGCGGTAATTTCGTTCAGCGAAGGCAAACCGCTGCAGACTATTTTGGTGGATTGCTACTTTTGGTCCTTCCCTTACTACCTCGTAGGAGCCGGGATAGCGGGCGCGATTTCCTGGTTCAATCATGCGTTCAACTGGGAAACCTCACTCTTGTTCGTCCCGGCCATCTATCTCATATACCGCTCCTATCGTTTGTATCTGGGCAAGCTGGAGGATGAAAAACGGCACGTAGAAGAGATGGCGAACCTGCATTTGCGAACCATTGAGGCTTTGGCCTTGGCCATTGAAGCCAAGGATCAGACCACCCACGATCACTTGCAGCGGGTGCGCATCTACGCGATCGAGGTTGCCAAGGAACTGGGCATGAAGGGCTCCGAGTTGGAAGCGCTGCACGCTGCCGCTCTGCTGCACGATATTGGCAAGCTCGCCGTTCCGGAACATATCATCTCGAAACCTGGGCGGTTAACTCCGGAAGAGTTCGAGAAGATGAAAATTCACACCGTGGTGGGCGCCGAAATTCTGGAGCGGGTTCGCTTCCCTTACCCCGTCGTTCCGATTGTCCGCGCGCATCACGAAAAATGGGATGGATCGGGCTATCCCTACGGATTGAAAGGTACAGAGATTCCCATCGGCGCGCGAATTCTTTCCGCAGTCGATTTTCTGGACGCCCTGGCGTCGGACCGGCAATATCGGCGCGCGATGGCGCTAGACGACGTGATGCAACGGCTCGCGGCGGAGGCGGGAAAATCCTTTGATCCGAAAGTGGTAGACGTCCTGAAACGGCGTTACAAGTCCCTGGAGAATCTAGCAAAGGCGAAATCGGCAGAGGATGGCAGCGCATCGCTCTCGGCCGAGATCAAGATCCTGCGAGGGCCCGCGCCAGCTGCCGGATTCGAAAGCGCGGGTGTTTTGGATACGCCCGGGCGAGAAGCGACCTTTTTGTCTTCGATCGCGGCGGCGCGTCAGGAAGCACAGAGCTTATTCGAGTTGAGCCAGGATCTGGGAGCGTCGTTAAGTTTGGGTGAAACGCTTTCCGTGTTTTCCGTCAAACTTAAGCCGATGGTGCCCTATGACGCGATCGCCATTTACATCCGGCGTGGCGATGAATTGATTCCGGAATATGTGAACGGAGACAACTATCGCCTGTTCGCCTCGCTTCGGATTCCAGTCGGCGACGGCCTTTCCGGCTGGGTGGCACAGAACAAGAAGCCGATTGTGAACGGAAATCCGTCGGTGGAACCGGGCTATCTAAACGATCCCGCCAAGTTCAGCACGCTGCGTTCCGCTCTGGCCCTGCCCCTGGAGGGAGTCACGGGAGTGATCGGTGTTTTAGCCCTCTACCGCGCTGAAAAAGACGCGTTTACCTCCGACCATTTGCGGATCCTCCTGGCGGTGAGCGGCAAGATGGCGTTGGCCATCGAAAATGCACTGAAATATCA
Source organism: uncultured Acidobacteriaceae bacterium (assembly GCA_963782835.1). Taxonomy (GTDB): domain Bacteria; phylum Acidobacteriota; class Terriglobia; order Terriglobales; family Acidobacteriaceae; genus Sulfotelmatobacter. The sequence goes on from CAWALR010000018.1 coordinate 117,049, forward strand.
GCAGGCGGAGAATTCGGCCACCACCGACTATCTCACCGGCTTGCCAAATGCCCGGTCTCTGTTCCTGCAGCTCGACCGCGAACTGGCCCGATGCAAACGCGACAATGCTTCGCTGACACTGATGGTTTGTGACATGAACGGCTTCAAGAAAATCAACGACCGCTTCGGCCACTTGGAGGGAAACCGGGTCTTACGGTTGTTCGCGCAGGCGCTGAAAGACAGCTGCCGCGAGTACGACTACGTCGCTCGCATGGGCGGAGACGAATTTGTAGTGATCGCACCGGGTCTCGCCGCCGACGTAGCCGCCAAGAAAGTGGAGCAGATTCGTCCCCTCGCCCAACAGGCGGGTTTCGATGTTTGCGGAGAGGACATCTTGTCGCTGAGCGTCGGGCTGGCCGTATCTCCAGACGATGGCAACGACGCCGAACAGTTGCTGACCGAAGCGGATCGCCGCATGTACATAGAGAAACAGAAACAACCGGTGCAGAAAGATCAGCGCTTGCACACCCGCATGAAGTGCCGACTCACTATAGAACTCCATCCTCATGGAGGTGCGGGCCCCGTGTTCGGGAATCTCATCGACATCAGCCTGGGAGGCTGTTACGTGGAAACCAGCGCCATCCTGACACCGAGCTCTAACGTTAAAGTGGTCTTCTCTATCGACAAAGGAGATTTGACAGCGGAAGGCACCGTCGCCAGAATCCATCCTGGATCGGGAGTCGCGGTTCAATTCAAAGAGATGAGCCGCGAGTCACGGGAAAAAATGTACCGTATTCTGGAGTTCGTGCAGAGCACCACCACGATGTATAACGACCGCTACCTGCAGAATCTTTTCAATCGCTGATTGGTTCACACATCCAGTCCAGTAACTTGAAGCCCGGCTTCCCCGCCCGTACACTTAGAGAATGCACGTCCACGCTCACCATGGGGGCGGTCCCAAGCGAGTGCTAAAGATCTCGCTGGGCGTGACACTCGCCTACATCGTGCTTCTGGTGGTGGCGGGCATTCGCGCTCATTCTCTGGCGCTGCTATCTGAGGCGGGACATAATCTCTCCGATTTTCTGGCTCTGTTGCTGTCTCTGGTTGCCGTTTATTTACAGTCTCGCCCAGCTAGTTCGACCAAGACTTACGGCTATCATCGCGCGGGAGTGCTGGCCGCGCTGGTGAACGCCGTCTCGCTGGTCGCAGTTTCGTTCTTTATCTTCTACGAGGCGTTTCATCGGCTGCAGCACCCCGAGCACGTCCAGGCCTCCGTGATGATGTGGGTTGCCGGCGCGGGCGTGGTAATGAATGGGGTGATAGCGCTGCTCCTGTACCGTTCGGGCGGCGACGTCAATATCCGCAGTGCGTTGCTGCATGAAGTCGGCGACACGCTTTCCACCGCTGCCGTCATCGCTGGCGGCTGGGCCATCCTGGTCACGGGAGACTATTGGATCGACTCCGCGCTGTCGTTCGGGATCGGCGCGCTGATTCTCTGGTCCGGCTTCGGCATAGTACGCGAGACGCTGAATATTTTGCTCGAAGGCACGCCGCGCGGGATGAAACTAGAACTGGTAGAGACCGCCATCCGCTCAATCGAGGGCGTCAACGACGTGCACGATCTTCACGTCTGGAGCATTGGATCGGAAACCCACGCGCTCTCTTGCCATATCGCCATTGCGGACATTCCGCCCTCAGTGAGCGAACGCATCCTACGCGATGTTAAAGAACGCCTGCATCATCACTTCCGCATTGACCACACGACCATCCAGTTCGAGCACGTGGAATGCGAAGTGGCGCATGGCTGCGTGATGCCGGTAGGCGAAAGCGAAGCGCATCACCACCACAGCCACTGACGCCTCACGCTCCGCGGGTCTACGCGATCCCGTTCTGCTTCTCGAAAATCTCCCTCACCCGCTCGATCGTATCCGCCTCTTCCACCGACTTGTCGGGCCGCAGCCGCACAATCCGCGGGAAGCGCAGCGCATAGCCGCTTTCATGACGGTCAGAACGCATCATGTTGTTGAACGCGACCTCGAGCACCATCTTTGCCTCAACCGTACGCCGGAAACCCTGATCTTCAATCGTGTGCTCCAGAAACCATTTCGTCATCTCCGCAATCTCGACGTCAGTCAGTCCTGAATACGCCTTGCCGATATTCACCAGCCGGTCGCCGTCCCACACGCCGAAGGTGTAGTCACTGAGTACGCCGACACGCTTCCCGTGCCCGTACTCGACTGCGGTCACCACGACGTCGAGCGTGGCCAATTCGCGCTTCATCTTCAGCCATGATTTTCCTCGCTTCCCGGGAGCGTAGTTTGAGGCAAGGTCCTTGATGATCAATCCTTCATTCCCCCGAGCCTGCGCTGCCGCAAAGAGTTCTTCAAGTTCTTCAGGCGAAGCTGCGCGGAATACGGGCGCCCGGATGATGCTGTGTGCCCGAATTTCTTCCGCATCTCCGAACGTCAACTTCCCTTGCGTTCCGATTTTCCTCTGTGCTTCTCTGTGTCCGCTGTGGTTAAGATTCTTTCCCAGCAGCTCATCCAAAGTTCGCGCACGTTCGCGCAGGGGACGATCAATGAGCAACTCACCTTCAGCGAAAAGAACATCGAAGACCAGGTACGCTACAGGATTCTCCTGCAGCATTTTCTCGCTGACTTTTTTCCGGCCTAGACGCTGCTGCAGGACTGAAAACGGGCGAGCATGGCCAAGCTCCGCCGCCCTTTCTTCCGCAGCTTGTGAGGAAATTTCATCGATCACTTCCTGCGTTTGCCGCAGATTCTGCGGATACTTCCAAGCCACAATTTCGCCATCGAGAATCGCATCCCGTGCCAATCCTGCCAGCGCGTCGGGCAACTCGGGAAATGACTCAGTGATCTCATCCCGCGTCCGCGAGAAAAACTTTACTTCCCCATCCGAGACGTGTGCCTGCGCTCGAATTCCGTCATACTTATCTTCCACGGCAGCTTCAGCGAAATAGCTCAGGCCTTCTTCGGTCGACTCGATCGGACTGGCGAGCATGAAACCCAAAGGATGAAACATCCGCATCTTCGCCGACGCCAGCTTCCCATCCGCCGCCAGCCGAAGCGTCTCGCCGATGTCCCCCAACAGCATGTTCGAGCGCTGTACCTCCGGGAGTTGACCACCGTATGCCTTGGCAATTGCTTCCTCGACCAGACTCTCTTTCAGCCCGATTCGCAGATCGCCGGTGATGATTTTTACGATGTACTTGGCTTCGAGCGGCGTCGCCCGCGATAAGAGCTCTCGCACTAACGCAGTCTTCGCCGCCGGCCCGCGCGCAGCAGCGATTTGACGGAAGGCAGCCGCAACTTCCAGAATTCCCAAGCTTTGTCGGGATCGAGCCTGCAGAACCTCTCCGGCTACGGCACCTAAATCGCCGAATTTGCGGTAAGCGCCGGTAAGCACAGATTCATCTTTTCCGGAAAGCTCCGCCACGATCCTCCACAAAAGAGAGCCACCCACCTGCATGGTCGTTTCCTCCCAGGCGGCGAATGGTCTTCCCGAGAGGAACACTGTCGAGATTGCTGCTTCATCGGTAGTGCGTGATTTCAGGTAATCGGCCACGAATGCGGTCTTCTGCAGCTTCTTCGTTGTGGCCGCGATGGCCTCACAGGTTTCAGCTAGCTTGCGCACGTTGGTTAGGATGCGTTTCTAGGATAGACGATGCACACGCGCGCCCGGTTTGACGCGGCTAAGTGGCGTCATTTATATCACTTAACACATCTGATCGAATACAAGAATACCGGCCGCTCTGTGGTAATCTAGTGCATGGTGCGTCGTCGCGCCCGGAGCATCTAAATCAGCGTGCGTCCCTTGAGAAATCTCATTCGATTCCTTGTCGCCGTGCAACTTCTGCCAGCTCTCGAGAGTGGCGAAGAAACGCTGGTGGGCGGGCAAGCTGTGCTTGAGGGCGTGATGATGCGTTCGCCGCATGCTTGGGCAATCGCCTGCCGCAAGCCTTCGGGCGAAGTAGTTACCTTAAGCGAGCCGCTTGAACGCCCGTCAGAGAAACACAAGTGGATGGCCTGGCCTATCGTTCGCGGCGTGATGACGCTCGGGTACGCCATGTCGCTGGGATACCGCGCTTTGCGCTTCTCGGCGAATGTGGCGATCGAAGAGGTAATGCAAAACGAGTCGACAGACGCCTCGACCGTCCCGCCGAAGCAAAGTGAGGTTGAACCCTCTCAATCGCAGACTCGCGAGAAAGCCGCCTCGATCAGTGGATGGCTAGCCGCGGGAAACGTCATCGTTTCCCTTGCATTCTTCATCTTCATGTACAAATACCTGCCGCTGCTGGCCGCCACGGAACTCAAGAGATACAACCCTGCATTTGGTGGGCAGATTGTCTTCAACCTGATCGACGGCGCGGTACGCTTGGTCCTGTTCTTACTCTTCATATGGGGAGTTTCTCTTTTCCCGGACATTCGACGGGTTTACGAGTATCACGGCGCCGAGCACAAAACCGTATTTGCTTTCGAGAATGGCGACCCGCTTGAGACCGCGACGGTGCAGAAATATTCGACTTTTCATCCCCGCTGCGGCACCAGCTTTCTCATGACAGTGATGCTGATCTCGATCGGCTTCTACATGCTGATTCCGTTCACCACGTTCTGGGCGCGCTTCGCATCGCGTATTGCCCTGCTGCCGGTCATCGCCGGGGTCTCCTACGAAATCATCCGCTTCGCGGCCAAGCACCGCGGCTCGCTCTTCGCGCTGATGACCACTCCTGGCCTGTGGCTGCAGCGCATTACCACGCAGCCTCCATCCGATGAGCAGGCGCAATGTGCCATCGTTGCGCTCGATCACGCCATGGCTTTGGAAAAAGATAATGGCGGCGAACTCGTAATTGCCTAGCGGCCCCGCCGCGAATATTTCTCTCTTCCCATTCCTAATCTACAATGCCGTAGGACGTAGCCTGCTACGTCTAGCCGCTCAACTCGGCTCCGGCGAAACCGAGACGTAGGTTGCTACGCCTCCAAGAAAGCACTCCATGTTTGAACGTTTGGACCAAATCGAAGCTCGTTACGAAGAGTTGACTCGAGCTCTCGCCTCGCCGGATATCGTGAACGATTCGGCGAAATACCAGAAGACTGCCAAGGCGCACAGCGAAGTCGCGCCTATAGTCGAGAAATATCGCGAGTACAAGGACCTGACGCGGGGCATAGCCGAAAGTAAGGCCATGCTAGCGGAAGAAAAGGATCCTGAGATGCGCGCCTACGCTCAGGAAGAACTCAACAAACTGGAGCCGCGCGTAGGGGCCATCGAAGAAGAGCTAAAAGTGTTGCTCCTGCCCAAGGATCCGAACGATGAGAAAAATATCATTCTCGAAATTCGGGCTGGAACCGGGGGAGACGAAGCGACGCTCTTCGCCGCGGAAATCTTCCGTATGTACACGCGCTATGCGGAAACCCAACATTGGAAAGTTGAGGTGCTCTCTTCTTCGGAGTCGTCGGCCGGCGGGCTGAAGGAAGTCATCGCCATCATCGAGGGCAAGCGTGTTTATTCCCAGCTCAAGTACGAGAGCGGCGTTCACCGAGTTCAGCGTGTTCCCGCGACTGAGCAGCAAGGACGCGTCCATACTTCAGCCGTCACCGTGGCCGTGCTACCCGAAGCGGAAGATGTGGACATTAAGATTGAAGCGAAGGACCTGCGCATTGATACGTTCTGCTCATCCGGACCTGGGGGCCAGTCGGTCAATACAACTTACTCAGCGGTCCGCATTACGCATATTCCCACCAATACGGTGGTGAGTTGCCAGGACGAGAAATCGCAGATCAAGAATCGCGAAAAAGGCATGCGCGTACTGCGCTCTCGCCTATACGAGATTGAGATGGAAAAGCAGCAGCAGGCGCTGGCCAAAGAGCGCAAGGCCATGGTGGGTTCCGGTGACCGCAGCGAGAAGATCCGGACGTATAACTTCCCGCAAAACCGCCTTACCGATCATCGCATTGGTTTTACCATCCACCAACTTGAAGCCGTAATGGATGGCAAGCTGCAGCCACTCATCGAGGCCTTAACCACGCACTACCAAGCAGAGAAGCTAAAGGAAGAGGGTGCGACGGTGTCGTAAGAGAGCGAGCGGCTATTCGCGGTCTCTGGGTTGCGCCCAAGATAGCTGGCGGCTGCGGCAACCAGGAAAGACCTATTCAGCAACTAAGATGCGCTATGTCGAACGGCAACTCTCGATCTCTTCTCGCTCTCGCTGGCTTCGGATTGGCAACCGCTGGCGCCGCCTGGTACGGTACCCGTTATAGCCGCAAGAAAAGCCGCGAAACTTGGTACCGCCAGCTCGACAAACCGAGCTTTACTCCGGCCAGGAATGTATACCCTTTAGTTTGGACGATGCTTTACGCCATGATGGCGTGGTCGGGCTGGCGCATCTGGAGTGCCGCGCCTTCTCGGGAGCGCAAACACGCGCTGCGTCTGTGGATTTCGCAACTGGCCACTAACGCCAAGTGGTCAAACCTCTTTTTTGGCAAACATAGTCCGACGCTCGCGCTGGCTGATGCCATCGAGCTGGAGGGCATGACTTTTGCATACATCAAAGCGGCTCGAAAAGTAGATCGTGCGGCCGCCAATGCCTTTATCCCTTATGCGGCCTGGGTCGCCTTCGCCGCGGTGCTCAATTCGGAGATCGCTAGACTGAATCCCCGCGAGGCTTAAAGACCTTTCGAGTTTGTCTCATTTTCTCTTCCACTCTTGTGCCACCCGTGTGTTGAAATGATGCGGTGCAACTGAAAGCTGAACTCTTGTCCGCAGTCGAGCGCCTGACTGAAGCGAACGTTCCGTCACCCCGGATGAACGCTGAGCTTCTGCTGATGTTCACTTTAGGATGCGAGCGGGCTTACCTATACGCCCACCCGGAGCGCGATCTCACCTCCGACGAAACTGCTCGCTACAATACCGTGCTGTCGGAGCGCTCCCGCGGAGTTCCTGCCCAGTACATCACTGGTCATCAGGAGTTTTGGGGCATGGATCTCATTGTGACGCCAGCCGTGCTGATTCCTCGCCCCGAGACCGAGCATGTCGTCGAGACTGTGCTAGAACTCGTCCACGTGAAAAGGGCTGGCAGCGAGGAGTACTCGCCCCCGGCGACTCTTTTTCGCATTGTGGATGTTGGCACGGGATCAGGGAGTATCGCCTTGGCGCTCGCTAAAGAATTGCCGCAGGCGGAAATTCACGCGACCGACATCTCTTTGGCAGCTCTCGAAATCGCGCGCACCAACGCTGCGCGTCATCAACTGGAATCGCGCATTCACTTTCACCAGGGCGACTTGCTAGCTGGATTCCATGACAACTCTTTCGATCTCGTCGTTTCCAACCCTCCTTACGTGGGCAAATCGGAAGAAGATCAGGTTCAACTTGAAGTGCGAAAGTTCGAACCGCGCAACGCTGTCTTCGCCGGCCACAGTGGAACCGAGATTATCGCTCGTCTGATTCCGCAGAGCCGCGCTGCGCTACGCGTTGGCGGTTGGCTAGTGATGGAGATCAGCGGAACCATCGTGGAGGGCACAAGGAGCCTGCTGAACGGATGGGAAGACATTCGAATCGTCAAGGATCTTCAAGGTGTTCCACGCGTGGTCGCCGCGCGAAAGAAAACGTGACTGTGGTTCTCGACGGTCGAGAAACCAAAGGTTTACGTACCTCTATGAAATCCAATTCTGTTACAGCTGGATGGTCGCTGGTTGGATCTCTTCCACGTCCACGATGTTCGTGGGATATTTTCCCGTGTAGCAAGCGGTACAGTAGGAGGTTTTCTCACCGTCCCCGCAAGCTCTCTTGAGGCCATCCAAGGAGAGATAGGCCAGAGAGTCGGCGCGAATGTACTGGCGAATCTCGTCGATCGATTTGTTGGCGGCGATCAATTGATTCTTCGAAGGCGTATCCACACCGTAATAGCAAGGAGAAATCGTGGGTGGGCACGAGATGCGGAAATGCACTTCCCTCGCTCCCGCACTGCGAATCATGCGAACGATCTTGCGGCTGGTGGTACCGCGCACCAGCGAATCGTCGATCAGCACCACACGCTTCCCTTCTAGTAGAGAACGCACTGGATTCAGTTTCAGCTTGACGCCAAAATCGCGGACACTCTGGCTAGGTTCGATAAAGGTCCGTCCGACGTAGTGATTGCGAATCAATCCGAAACGAAACGGGATCCCGCTCTCGGCTGCGTATCCTACGCCGGCGGTCACGCCCGAATCTGGCACTGGGACAACTAGATCGGCCTCCACTGGTGCTTCGCGCGCCAACTGCCGTCCCAGTTCTTCGCGGCTGGTTTGCACTGCGCGGCCAAACACCATGCTGTCTGGACGGGAAAAGTAAACGTGCTCGAAGATGCAACTCGACTGTGGCGCGGCGGTGGAATAAAAACGCGACGTGATTCCCTCCGGCCCCACCACGATCAACTCCCCGGGCTTCACATCACGCTCGTAGGTCGCGCCGATCAGATCGAAGGCGCACGTCTCCGAGGCGAATACGATGGTGTCGCGTTTCTGGCCTTCCAGAGCCGGAATCCGCCCCATGGCCAGCGGCCGGAAGCCGCGTGGATCACGGGCCGCAACGACCCGGTCCGGACTCATGACCACCAGCGAAAAGGCACCCTCCACGCGCCGCAGCGCGTCTGCAATCGCCTCAGGCAGCGTATGCTCCCGCGAAAGCGCAATCAGATGGACGATTACCTCGGTGTCGCTGTTCGTTTGAAAGATCGACCCTTGACGCTCCAAGCGGCTACGAACCTCAGCCGCGTTCACCAGGTTGCCGTTGTGCGCCACCGCAATCGATCCCTTATTCGACCCCACCAAAATCGGCTGTGCGTTCAGCAGCGCTGAATCGCCGGCCGTCGAATAGCGCGTGTGCCCTATGGCCAGAGTCCCGCGGATCTTCGAGAGCACATCCTCAGTGAAGATGTCGGCCACCAACCCCATCGCCTTGTGGACGCGCGAGGTCAGCCCATCGGAGGTGACGATTCCCGCCGACTCCTGTCCGCGATGCTGCAGGGCATGAAGGCCAAGGTAGGCAAGCTTCTCCGCCTCCGGGTGGGCAAAGATCGCGACCACGCCGCATTCGTCGTGAAATTTGTCGGAAATCGGCATTTATCAATTCACCTCTGACGTAACTATTTTCCGCTCTATTTCGCCGTTCCCACCAGTCGGTCTAGCACCTTGCCGACGAAGTACCAAAGCATCGACCCGGAGATGAAATAGTAGAGAACCACCCAGACCGCCGAAAAATCTACATTCATCAATACCGGGGAAGCCAATATCGTTAAAGGAAAATCGATAATTCCGATCTTCGGCACAATTTCGTTTACATCTGTCAGACAGATGACGACGAGAAATGCGAAGTGCACCGCCGGCAGCCAGTAAGCAAAGCGGCGGGCATTCGTCCACACCGAAGAGCTCACGGCTTGACTCCCTCAGTCTGCGGCCACCAGCTCGGGATCGGTGTGCAACGCCGCCTCCAATGCAACTTCATAGGCTGCGCTCAACTCCGAAACGGCAGCGGAAACCATTGACTGTCCATCCAATATAATTTCCAGCTGCCCCGGAGCTGTCTCCCCGATCACGTCCGCAAAGACGCCATGTTTACACGCTACTTCTTTGATTCGCGCCACCTGCCCCGCGTCGCATGAGAGCAGGATGCGGCTTGCATCCTCACCAAACAGCACAAATTCAGCCGGAAGTCCGTTGGCCGCGAGGTTCACGCGCGCACCCATGCCGTTCGCAAACCCCTTTTCGGCCAACGCAACGGCCAAACCGCCATCAGAACAGTCATGTACAGATTCCACCAATTCTTCCAGAATCAATTCGATTACCGCTTTCTGCAAAGCGGCTTCCTTCTCCAGATCGAGTTCCGGAGGATATCCCCACAAAGCGCCAAGAATTTCCTTGGCGTATTCGGATGAACCAAACTCGCTTTCCACGTCGGTAATATCGGCCGCCTCGCCTGCGCGCAATAGCACGATCGTGCGCCCGCTAGCGGTGAAGTTCATCTTTGCGGCCTTATGTACATCGTCCAGAATGCCCACCACTCCAAGAACCGGGGTGGGATAAATACCTTCGCCCAGCGTCTCGTTATAAAAGCTGACGTTGCCGCCGGTGATGGGAACCTCCAACTCCTCGCAGGCTTTGGTGATGCCGTCGATGGTTTGCGAGAACTGCCACATGATGTGGGGCTTCTCGGGATTGCCGAAATTCAGGCAATTCGTGGCACCCACGGGGATCGCTCCCGAACACGCCACTTTGCGCGCGGCTTCCGCAACAGCATGCATTGCGCCCAGCCGCGGATCGAGATAGCACCAGCGTCCATTTCCGTCGAGAGCCATCGCCAGGCCGCGTCGTGACCCCTTGATGCGAATCACGCCCGCGTCGCCCGCACCCGGAGCCTCGACCGTGTTGGTTTGCACCATGTGATCGTATTGCTGCCACACCCAGCGCTTGCTGCAGATGTTCGGGCTCGCAAGAAGACGCTTCAGATTTTCTGTGAAGTCCTCGCTGGCGCTCAGCCTAATATGTCCGGGCATCTCGCGCGGCACAGCCGGTTCCCACCGCGCGAGCGGACGCTTGTACACGGGAGCGTCGTCGGTGAGCGCTTGATTCGGAATCTCGGCAACTACCTCACCGTGATGCAATACTCGCAATTTGTTATCGGTTGTGACCGTGCCGATCTCGACTGCATCGAGGCCCCACTTTTCAAATACGCGGAAGACTTCTTGCTCACGGCCCTTCTGAGCGACCAACAGCATGCGCTCCTGCGATTCACTTAGCATGATCTCGTAAGGAGACATGCCGGTTTCGCGCTGCGGAACGCGGTCCAGTTCGATCTCGATACCGACACCGCCGCGTCCTCCCATTTCGCAGGTCGAGCAAGTCAATCCGGCGGCTCCCATATCCTGAATGCCGACGATCGCTCCGGTCTGCATGGCTTCGAGACAAGCTTCGAGTAGCAATTTTTCCAGGAACGGATCGCCAACCTGGACATTGGGTCGCTTCGCTTCCGAGGCCTCGCTGAATTCTTCACTGGCCATGGTCGCACCGTGGATGCCGTCGCGTCCGGTTTTGGCACCAACGTAGATCACGGGATTGCCTTCGCCGGCAGCACGTGCGTAAAAAATTTCATCCTTGCGAACCAGGCCCAAAGCGAAAGCATTCACCAGCGGATTGCCGGAGTAACACGGCTCAAACTTCGTCTCGCCTCCCAGGTTGGGCACGCCGAAGCAATTGCCGTAAGAAGCAACACCGCCGACCACTCCTTCGAGAATGGAGTGATTCTTGTGGATTTCAGCTTGCGTGGGGACAACCGCCGCCATCGGCCGTCCGTCCGTGATCGGTCCAAACCGTAACGAATCCATCACCGCAACTGGTCGTGCGCCCATGGTGAAAATATCGCGCAGAATCCCGCCCACGCCGGTCGTCGCTCCCTGGAAGGGCTCAATGAATGAGGGGTGATTGTGGGATTCGATCTTGAAGGCGCAAGCCCAGCCGTCTCCGATATCGATAATCCCAGCGTTCTCTCCCGGACCCTGCAGCACTCGCTTGCTTCGCGTCGGCAAACGCTTCAAGTGCACGCGCGACGACTTGTAGGAACAGTGTTCACTCCACATCACGCTGAAGATACCGAGTTCGGTGAGGGTGGGTTCCCGATGGCCGAGAAGCTGTTTGATCTTGTCGTACTCATCAGGAGTAAGGCCGTGCTGCCGGAGGATATCCAGCGAAAAGGCAGAAGTCGCGGTGGTGGTCATGGAGAGACTCTATTGTCGCATCTGCGGGACATGCCGTCATCTCCATTTGCTGAAGATTCAATTTTTCAATGGTGAGCCCATTTCCGGTAATATCCAGCCATATGAAGTCGATTATTGTGGGAACGGCCGGGCACATCGACCACGGCAAAACCGCGCTGGTCAAGGCTTTGACCGGGATCGATGCGGACCGGCTCGAGGAAGAGAAGCGGCGAGGAATCACCATTGACCTAGGCTTCGCCCACATGGACTTACCCGCCGCCCCGGGCAACGCAACGCACGCAGACACGCTGCGGGTCGGCTTTGTCGACGTTCCCGGGCACGAGCGCTTTGTGCGCAACATGTTGGCAGGCGTCGGTGGCATTGATCTGGTATTGCTGGTAGTCGCTGCCGATGAAGCGATCAAGCCCCAGACGCGGGAACACTTCGACATACTGCAACTGCTGGGCATACGGCGTGGCATTACCGTGCTCACCAAGTCTGATGCAGTCGATGCTGAGACACTCGAGGTCGTGCGCTTGGAAGTGGAAGAGTTTCTGCGTGGGACGTTCCTCGAAGCACCCAAATCCCCGATCATCGCAGCGAGCTGCCTCACCGGCGCAGGACTGGATGAGTTGAGGCAGGCGATGGTTGCAGAAGCAGCCGACGTACAGCCGAGGGACGGCCGCGCAATCGCCCGCTTGCCTATCGATCGTGTGTTCACTATGAAGGGTTTCGGTACCGTGGTGACCGGAACGCTGGTGGCTGGGACAATTCACCGCGAGGAAGAGTTAGAAATCTTTCCTACGGGACGGCGCGTACGCGTGCGCGGCGTGCAGGTTCATGGACAGGCGGCGGACGCGGCCGTTGCCGGTCAGCGGACAGCCTTGAACCTCGCAGGGGCAAGCACGGAGGACTTGTCCCGCGGCATGACGCTGACACCTCCCGAGACATTTGAGACGACCCGACGAGCAGACGTTTCGTTGCGCCTGCTGGCTTCGGCAGCGCATCCGTTGAAAGACCGGGCCCGCGTGCATTTTCATTCGTACACCATGGAAACTGTGGCGGAGGTGTTGCTTCACGGAACGAAAAAGATTGCACCCGGCGAGCAGGCGTTCGCACGGCTCAAACTGCCGGAAGCGGCGCTGCTACTTCCCGGAGACCGTTTTATCCTGCGGCAATTCTCGCCAGTAATAACAATTGGCGGCGGGGTTGTGCTGGACGCTGCGCCGGTTCCACGCATATCGGGCCTAGGCGACTTCCTGAAGATTCTAGCTGGAGGAAACTCCCAAGCGATTCTGGCGGCCAGGATAGAGCGGCGTCATCAGACTGGAATCTCAATGTCGCAGCTCGTAGCCGAGACTGGTTGGCCTAGAGGAGTGGTCGAAACTCGACTGGATCAACTGGTCCGGACGGGTACTGTAGTGCGAACCGGAGGCCGGTTCCTACATGCGCCCGCGTTCGACGGCCTGAAATTAAGCGTGGTCAGCGCCGCGGAAACCTTCCATCGGAAGAATCCTCTGGTGGGCGGAATCAGCAAAGAAGAATTGCGCGCGCAGGTGGACGCTGCTGCACCGGAAGTTTTTGAGGCAGTTGCGGCCACGCTGATACGAGACCGCAAGATCGAAGTAGTGGGTGATCTGGTGCGCCTGCCCGGTCACGGCGTCGTGATGAAAGATGAAGAAGCCGAATCAAGAAAGAAAATCGAAGACGCGTTTGCCTCGGCTGGACTGAAGGTTCCTGCTCTGCACGATGTGATCGCTGGGCTGAAGATCGACAAAGTTCGGGCGCAGAAAATCGTCACGCTGTTGTTACGGGAAACTTTGTTGATTAAAATCTCCGACGAATTAGTTTTTCATCGCAGTGCGCTGCTCGAGTTGCGGCGGCAGCTGGCAGCGTACAAAGCGAAGTCGGCGTTTATTGACGTTGCGAAGTTCAAGGAGTTAACCGGAGTGAGCCGCAAATATGCGATCCCGCTGCTGGAATATCTGGATCGCGAACGGGTGACGCGGCGTATGGAAGACACACGAGAGATTCTTTAGCAACGGATTTCCGCCGATCTTCTCGGATAAAAACCCGAATTCAGTCTTATCCGTTCACGATACGTGGAGTTTCGTTGCGATCGTTTAGATTTTTTCTTCCGGAAATTCCAGCTCCAGTCCCAACGGGTCGGTCAGCCGGTTCGTAAGGTTGGCCAATCCGGCGAGCATGTGCACATCGACGATCTCGGGATCCGAAAAGTGCTTCTTCAGTTCATCGAAGTCAGACTGTGAAATTTCGTGTGGCGAACGCGTCAATTTCTCCACATAAATTAGGGCAGCTCGCTCTTTCTCGCTGAAGCTCGAGTAATTTCCAGCCTTCAGTGCGGCCCAGTCCTCGGCGGTGAGACCTGCGCGTTTCGATGACGCCACGTGATGCTGCGTGCAATAGCGGCATCCGTTAATAAAGGAAATGCGGAGATAAATGATTTCATACAACTTGCGGTCGAGCGAGCGTCCTACGCTGCCGTAGAAGCTTAGAAAACTCTTAAGCATTTCGGGACGATGCGCCAGCGCCTTTTGCACATTGCCGGGCTTTCCGCGCAGTACTGTGTCGTAAATTTCGCGCACCTCCGGAGACGCGCTCTCCGGGGCAATCAGGGTAATGCGTGCCATCGAATCCTCCAAAGTCGTAAGCCGATTCTCCACATGATAGATGAACCGCGGGCGTCATGTGACGAAGGGTTCATACCTATTGTCCGCCGGGCTGCAGAAAACAGGCGGGAATGCCGATATATCCAATGGAGCTTTTGCCATGAAGAATGTTGGGTTGGTCGTGTTTCTGGCTTACTGGGCCGTGCTGGCGGCGGGAGCACAAAACTCCCGCGATGTGGGGGGCGGGACGACCATTCTCGCCCTGGAGCACGCTTGGGATCAGGCGCAAGAGCGCGGCGATGTCAAAGCGCTCGCCGCGATCTTCGACAATTCTCTTATCTACATCGACTATGACGGCAAGCTTTTGACGAAAGCGGAGTACCTGGCGCGGGTAAAGGCAAATAACACCCACATACAGCAGATCGTGGCGGAAGAAATGAGTGTGCAAATGTTTGGAAACACAGCGATCGTTGTGGGGTCTTACCGGGTAAAAGGAATAGAGAATGGGAAGCCATACCTGCGGCGTGGGCGCTTCACGGACACCTGGGTGCTTACGGGCAAAAACTGGATATGCGTTGCCGCTGCGGCAACCCCGATTCTCCGTTGATGGCAGGATTCCAGCCAGTAGTTGTGATCCAATGTTTTCTTTTCTCGCGCGGCGACGTGCGCAATAGGAGCTAAGATGTGGAAACTGTTCGCTGTTTTTCTTGTGTTGGGGTCTCAGCTAGCAGGTCAGGCCAGAACGGACGGCGACCGAAACAGAATTCTTTCGCTAGAGAACGCGTGGAACCAGGCGGTTTATCGAAAGGATACAACCGCCCTGAAGATGTTGCTCAGTGCGGACTTGGTGTACGTCGATTTCGACGGCAAGCTCATGGATAGCGCGGCGTACCTGGCGAGCGTGCGGTCGCAGGCAATACGTCCCGAACGGATCGTGAGTGAATTCATGGACGTTCACCTTTATGGTGCGGTTGCTGTGGTGAACGGCATGTACCGCGAAAATGGCACTAAGAGTGGAAAGCCTTACACCCTTCGGGAACGCTTTACGGACACTTGGGTTCGCCAAAACGGCAGTTGGGTGTGTGTGGCGAGCCAATCAACGTTGGCCAGCCAGTAGATAGCTGCTTTTCGACGAGATAGTTGTAACCCACCAGGATCCCTCCTTCGCACTGCACTCCATTCTTCCTGCTACGATCAAAAGATGCGCACCGTCAAAATCATCGGAGCCGGACTGGCGGGCTCGGAGGCCGCGTGGCAGTGCGCGCGGCAGGGCGTGAACGTCGAGTTGTTCGAGATGCGGCCGGTGCGATCCACGCCGGCGCACCAAACGGCGAATTTTGCGGAGCTCGTGTGCTCGAACTCTTTGAAGTCGGATTCTGAGAACACTGCTCCGTGGTTGCTGAAGGAAGAGATGCGGCGGGCCGGGTCACTGCTGCTGCGGATTGCGCGGAAGTGCGCTGTTCCGGCGGGGCATGCGCTCGCGGTGGATCGAGTCACGTTTGCCGCGAAGGTGACCGAGGCAATTTCAGGTGAAGCGAAAATTACGGTGCGGCGGGGAGAAGTCCAACGAATCGAGGAGAGTAGCGAGCACGTCACTATTGTCGCGACTGGGCCGTTAACCTCCGAGGCGCTAGCTGCGGAAATTGCGCGACTAAGCGTCGGGGCCCGGCGATCAACCATTGAGCAGACGAGTAGCCCAATTCCAGATTGGTCGGGTCCACGAAGCCCGCATCTCTATTTTTACGACTCCATCAGTCCCATAGTGGAAGCGGATTCGATTGACATGTCACGAATCTATATGGCGGCGCGCTACGACAAAGGTTCGGCGGATTACATTAACTGCCCCATGACGCGCGAGGAATACGATGGCTTTTATGACGCGCTTTTGGCGGCGCAATCAGTGGAGGAGCGCGACTGGGAGAAGCTGAATTACTTCGAGAGCTGTTTGCCGATTGAGGAGATAGCCCGGCGCGGACGCGATACGCTGCGCTTCGGACCGATGAAACCGGTGGGACTGAAAGATCCGCGCACGGGACGAATGCCCTACGCCGTAGTGCAACTACGGCAGGAGAATCTGCGGGCGGATTCCTACAATCTGGTGGGCTTCCAGAATCATTTGAAGTTTGGAGAGCAAGCGCGCGTCCTGCGGATGATTCCGGGACTGCAGAACGCGCGGTTTTTGCGCTATGGCCAGATACACCGCAACACCTACATCAACGGACCGGCGTTACTGCGGGAAACACTGCAGATGAAGGCACATCCGCGAGTTTTATTTGCAGGACAAATTTGCGGAGTCGAAGGATATGTCGAATCGATTGCAACTGGTCTGTTGGCTGGCAGGCACGCCGCGGCTCTGGTTCGCGGAGATGAACCGGTGCCGCCGCCACGGGCATCGGCCTTCGGATCTCTGACGCACTATGTTGCTCAGGCAGACGCGAAGAACTTCCAGCCCGCAAATATTACGTTTGACCTGCTGCCTGCTCTCGGAAAAAAGGTTCGCGATCGCAAAGAACGGCACCGAATGCACTGCGAACTGGCGCTTCAACACTTCGACGAATGGATGGAACGGACTCGAGAAACTACGCTAAAAGGTTGAGTCACGAAGCCTGGGAACGAGAAGACAGACATTCGCAGGACGACTCCAGTTCCTTTAAGACAACCTGATAGCTCTCGGGCGCCGTAAAGTTCTTTGCAACTAACGCCTCGCTAATTGCGTATCCAATACCAGCACCAGGAGCGCGACGGGCTTACCTTCCCTGCTCGGTCGCGTCCAATCAAAGAAGCGCGATGACGTTGCGAGATCTCGTTACCGATGTGGTGCGCACGCTCTGGGCGCACAAGCTGCGAGCTTTCCTCACCATGTTTGGCATCGCCTGGGGAATCGTATCGATCGTGCTGATGGTGGCCGCCGGCGAAGGTTTGCGGAAGGGCCAGGAAGAACAATCGAGAACATTAGGCAAAGACGTAATGATCGTATTCCACGGACGCACCAGCCTGCAGGCAGGCGGAACCCACGCGGGACGACTGGTGCACTGGGAAGATCCGGACGTTCCCGTCGTCCAGGCGGAGGCGACGGATTGTGAATACGTGATCCCTGAGCTAGAGCAGGAAACGGTTCTGACCCACAGCAATTTCAACAATGCATCCTTAGAGGTCACGGGGTCATATCCGCAATTTAGTGAGATTCGCAGTCTCAACGTAGGCCTTGGGCGGTTCTATGACTGGAACGACATGCGCGAGGCGAGGCGCGTCGCCTTCTCTGGGATCGGACGCGGCCAAGCAGTTATTCCCCGGACGCAATCCCGTCGGCGATAACGTTTATCTGAACGACTTCTCCCTTCGTCGTAATCGGCGTGATGGAGAAAAAGAAGCAGGATTCCAGTTACGACGGTTGGGATGTAAACAAAATCTTCATCCCATTCTCAGCGATGCGGCGCGACTTTCCTGACAAGCCTCCGGGGACCCCCTCGACGTTCGATCAGTTGCTGGTAACGCCGAAATCAGTGGAACAGCATGAGGCGTGCAAGCATGAGGTGCGGGTCGCGCTGGCCCGTGTGCACCGCTACGATCCGAATGACAAGGAGGCCTGTCCCATCTGGGACACGGTGCAAGAGGCCAAAGCGTTCCGGCAAATGACCGACGGCATGAAGTATTTTCTGGGTGCGGTCGGGATTGTGACACTGCTTCTGGGCGGTCTCGGCGTGATGAACGTCATGCTCGTCGCAGTGCGTGAACGGACCCGCGAAATCGGTGTGCGAAAAGCAATTGGCGCTCCTGCGGGAACCATTCTTCGGCAGTTCTTCGTCGAGGCTTTGATCATCGCCTTGCTCAGCGGGGCAATCGGTCTGGGCGTGGCTTTCGGATTCTGCGCGCTAGTAAACCTATTACCCATGCCAGACTATTTTGCCGGGCTCATTCCAGACTGGACTGCCGGCCTCGTCGCTGCCGGATTGCTAGGAGCGGTTGCGGTGGGTGCGGCGTTATATCCAGCGCGGAGAGCGGCTTCGGTCGACCCTATCGAAGCGTTGCGCTACGAAGCCGGTGGATAGCAGATGCTCATAGAAATCATCCTCGAGGCTTGGGTCGCATTGAAGCGTAATCTGACGCGCAGTTTCCTGACCATGCTCGGCATCGTGTGGGGGATTGCGACCGTTACCCTGCTGATCGCCTACGGCAGCAGTTTTCGCAGCATCTTGGTGCACGGGTTCGACGCCTTCGGCAAGAGCGTGGTGATTTGCTGGCCGCAACAGACCAGCGAACAACCGGGCGGCCAGCGCGCTGGCAAGAAAGTTGTTGTCGAGCAGGCAGACGTGGACATGATCAAGGCCACCGCACCGCTTGTGAAACATGTTTGCCGGGAGACCGTAAATCGTCCCGGAATTTCTTACGGTGACCGCATGGTGGGAACGGCCGCGGTTCGAGGGGTTTGCCCGGAATACGGGGAGATGCGAAATGAAGTACCGTCGGAAGGGCGCTGGATCGACCCGGCTGATGAACTGGAGCGGAGGCGTGTGATTTTTCTGGGTGGGCGCACCCGGGAACAACTCTTCAGCGGCCGCCCGGCGGTGGGGGAGACGGTTGAGGTTGGCGGCGTCCGCTTCACCGTCATCGGCGTGATGGCACGGAAAATTCAACTTAGCAATTATTTCAGCAGCGATGATGAATCGGCGTGGATTCCCTACTCCACAGCCGGCGATTTGTGGAACACGCGCTACGCGAGGGTGCTGGTGTTCGAGCCCATCGCGCCGCAATTTGAAAAAAAGGCGATGGCGCAAGTGCTGGCTGCAGTGGCGACGCGGCAAAACTTCTCGCCCACGGACCCCAAGGCCTTCCAGATGTTCGGACGCGATGAATTTCGTCCAGTGATCGATGCGCTAACCATTGGGTTGCAAGTGCTCCTCGCCTTCGTCGGAACTCTAACCCTGGGTATCGGCGGCGTGGGTGTAATGAATATCATGCTGGTCTCGGTCGATGAACGCATCCGCGAGATCGGCCTGCGGCGCGCGCTGGGAGCAAAGAAGAGCCACATCAAACTCCAATTCCTAGCGGAAACTCTGTTGATCATGGTCCTGGGCGGCGCGATCGGCGTGGCGCTCTCTTACCTCATTGCCTGGGCGGTAGGAACCTTGCCGATGATGGGTCCGCTCTTCGAAGACGACTCGGGGCAGGGCGACATTCATCTGCGGATCTCGATGATGACCGTATTGCTTTCGAGTATGGCGCTGCTGGTGGTCGGCGTAATCAGCGGACTGGTTCCAGCGTTACGAGCCTCTAAGCTGGATCCGGTTGAGGCTCTGCGGTACGAGTGAATATCACCGAGAATTGATTTGATCCGCAGCCCAATTCGCAGTACCTTGCTGCTGAGTCATTCGCAGCCCGAGGTGAGCTTTGCCAATCTCAGCCGTGGATACGATCGCGCTTGCCGTTGAACACACTAAACAGCAACTGTTCAGACCATTTCGCTTTGGCCAGTGGACCAAACTTGCAGTCGTCGGTTTACTAGCGGGCGAACTTGGCTCTGGCGGCGGATTCAATGGCTCCAACTTTCACCTTCCCAGGCACACGGCAAACTCTCCACACTTTCCCGGTACAGGGTTATCGGGAATCGATCCCGCACTCCTGGCGGGCCTCATCGCAATCATCGTCATCGCCGCGTTCACAGTAGGAATTGTTCTGATGTACATCAGCAGCGTGATGCGCTTCGTCCTGTTCGATAGCATCCTCGCGAAAGAATGCCGCATCGGCCGAGGATGGAGCCTGAGGCAGGGACCTGGGTGGCGCTATTTCCTCTGGAAAGTGCTTTACCTGTTCGTTACCATCGCCGGTTTCGTGATTCTGATTGGAGTTCCCGCGGCTTTTGCCTTTGCTGTCGGGTGGCTCAGGCAACCGAAGGAGCACGTCCTCCCTCTGGTGCTCGCCGGAATCGTTCTGTTCTTCGTATTCCTCATTTTCGTGGTTACGGTATCTGTGATCTTCGTATTGACCAAGGATTTTGTGGTGCCCCAAATGGCGCTGGAGAATATTGACGCGCTCGAAGGATGGCGCCGCCTCTGGCCGATGATCAAGGCCGATATGGGTGGATATGCGGGCTACATCGGAATGAAGATCTTAATGGCCATCGGCGCGGGGATCGTGGTCGGCATCGCCACAGTGATTCTTGGACTGATGATTGCGATCCCGACGGTCGGTCTGAGTATTCTTGCGGTGCTGACCGGTAAAAGCGCCGGCCTTACCTGGAACGCGTACACCATCACGCTGGCGGTTGTAGTCGGCAGTATTCTTCTGGCCATTTTCCTGTATTTGATTGCTCTGATTTCCGTGCCGGTCATCGTGTTCTTTCCCGCGTATTCGATTTATTTCTTTGCGGCGCGCTATCCCGCGTTGAGCGCAGTGCTGTATCCACCAGTGACGGCATCCTCCAATCCTCCGGAGCCGCCACCTTATTTACCGCCCGCCCCTCAGACCGTCATCTAGACCAAAGACCGCGTCCCTCGGGAACTCTGCCCACGCGCCAGGTGTCTGATGTTGCAGACACGCGCGTGCCAAAGAGCAAGCTAAGGAGCTTTCTATGGCGTTCTCAATGGCAGGCGGGGGTCCGTCTGGTCCGCAGATTAATGTCACGCCGCTGATCGACGTACTGTTGACACTGATTATTGTTTTCATGGTGGTCGTGTCGATGGATAAAGAACAGGGAGAAACCGCGCAAATTCCGCAGCCCGATCAAAAACAGACTGCAGAGCAGCAGCAGTCGCGCACCGTCGTCATTCAAGTGGTCTGGACGAAAGAGAATGAGCCACCGGCAGTGAAGATCAATCAGGACAATGTGCGGTGGGAAGAGCTGGAAGGCAGCCTGGCGAAGATTTACCTTACGCGCGCCGAGAAAATAGTCTTTGTGCGCGGCGACGCCAATGTTGACTTCCAATACGTCGCCGACGTGATCGACGTAGCCCACCACGCGGGCGTCGAACGCGTGGGATTGCTTACGATGGATCGCGCGGTGGCGGGAGAGTAATCAATCAGCAAACTCTCGAAGCCGCGTCGGGGGCGTGGCTCTAATTCCTCGCCCTGTTCTTGATCCAAATCGGCGTGCCCAAGAACCCAAAAGCTTCGCGGATCTGGTTCTCCAAAAATCGTTGATAGGAGAAGTGCAGCTTCACGGCCCGGTTGGTAAATAACACAAACGTTGGCGGCGCAACTGAGGCTTGCGTCATATACAGAATTTTCACGCGCGAGCGCATAGGCACCGACGCGCGCTCGAAATCCACGGTTTCGATGAAGCGATTCATGGCCGACGTAGGAATGCGCTTGCGGCGCTCGGTCGCGACCTTTTCAAGTAGCGGGAAGATTTTCTCCGTGCCCTTCCCAGACTGTGCGGAGATGAAAACGATGGGCGCGTAGCTCAGGAACTTCAGATCGTGGCGCAGGCGCTCTTCGTAAGCGTCCCGGTCGCCGGGCCGCTTGCTTTCCCTCATCCGCATCGCCTTCGATGGCCTGCCTGCCTTGAGCGCGCCGCTGATCACGAGATCCCACTTATTGACGACGATAATCATCGAGCGCCCGCTCTCGTGCGCGTAGCCGGCGATGGCGGCATCGAGCTGGCTCACCCCTTCAGTGGCGTCGATAACCAGCAGCGCAATGTCAGCGCCTTCCAGATGCTTGCGCGCCATCACGACAGAAAGCTTTTCCGCCATCAAATGAGTCCTGCCTTTGCGCCGGATGCCCGCCGTGTCGATGAAGCGGAAGCGGCGACCGTTATGTTCGATGATTTCGTCGACGGCATCGCGCGTGGTGCCTGGAATGGGTGAGACGATCGCGCGATCAGAGGCTGTCAGGCAATTCAGCAGTGTAGATTTGCCCACATTCGGATGACCGATGATGGCCACCTTGGTTTCGTAGACGGGCTCTGCTTCGCCTACCGATTCATCGTGTGACTCACGCGTGTGTTCTACCTGTGTTTCCTCTGCGTCCCCTGTGTCCTCTGTGTTTATGTCTTTGGCCGGCGGCGGCAAGATTTCCAAAACCGCATCCAGCAAGTCGTCGATCCCGCGCCCGTGTTCCGCCGAGATGGGGAACATCTGCTTGATTCCCAGCCGATGAAACTCGTCTACGATGTTCCCCTGTTTTTCCGAATCAGCCTTGTTGACCGCGAGAAACAACGGACGTCCAGTCTTGCGCAGCAGCCGAACCAGTTCGAGATCCGGTCCAGCAAGCTCGGCTCGCCCATCCACCACCATAACGATTGCCGCGGCTTCATCAAACGCAACGCGCGCCTGCCGAAAGATTTCTGACGGAATGAAATCCTTGTCTTCGGGAAGAATCCCTCCCGTATCGATGATGCGGATGTGTCGGCCACGCCACTCCGCGTCGCCGTAGAGACGGTCGCGAGTGATGCCGGGCTCGTCGCCAACGATGGCGCGCCGCGAACCAACGATGCGGTTAAACAGCGTGGACTTGCCGACGTTGGGCCGGCCCACAATCGCAATTGTAGGAACGCCGGCTGCGGCGGTGTCGATAGTACTGGTCGAATTGTAAGTGGGTTGGGTCAAAATGAAGTGAAATCAACAGTCGATCACGACAACTGTTTATTATAGAGACTCCCGTGCCTTTAAGTTCCCAGCCCGCGTCTCCCACGCCGTCTCCGCTCTCCGCGCCGGAAGCAAAGCCGACTTCGCTTTATCAGTTCTTTGCGCCGGGAGGAGTCCTTGCGAGCACGCATCCCGCCTATGAATTCCGCCGCGGGCAATTGCAGATGGCGCAAGCAGTCGAGCAGGCGCTGGACGAAAAGCGTCACTTGATTGTGGAAGCCGGTACCGGCACGGGCAAGACTCTTGCGTATCTGATGCCGGTCATAATGTCCGGCAAGCGGGTGATCATCTCTACTGGCACAAAAAATCTACAGGAGCAACTTTTCTACAAGGACGTTCCGTTCCTGGAGCAGGCGTTGTCGGGAGAACGTGGTTCCGGCGCCCGGCTTTCGGTTTGCTACATGAAAGGTCGCAACAATTATTTATGCCGCAAAAAACTGTATGACCTTACTGATCAGCCGGTGTTGAGTGGGCTGCAAGAGATCGAGCAATATCGCGTAATTGCCGCGTGGGAGAAGACAACTTCGACCGGTGACCGCGCAGAACTTGCAGAGCTTCCCGAAGCCAGCGCTCTTTGGCACAAACTGGACGCTCGGACAGAGGCCTGCATCGGACAAAAGTGCAGCGAGTGGGAGCGCTGCTTTATCACAGAAATGCGCAGGCGAGGGATGGAGAGCGACATTATTATCGTCAATCATCATCTGTTTTTCGCTGATCTCGCCATCAAGTTGCAGGCCGAGGGTGCACCCGACGCGGGGATCCTACCGGAAGCGACCGCGGTGATTTTCGATGAGGCGCACGAGTTGGAAGATGTCGCGGGGAACTATTTCGGAATTTCCGTCAGCAACCTGCGTGTGGAGGATCTGGCGCGTGACGTGGAAGCCTCCTTGCAGCATAACCGGATGCTTTCTGCGTCGCTTTCGGGAGCGCTTGGGAGTTTGCGGGAACGATCGCAATTCTTCTTCTCGCTTTTGCCTCCGGGCGAAGGGCGGTTTGCCTTCGAGACGCGGCGGGAGTTTCTGGAAGAAAACGGCGACGAGTTCCTGGCACTCAATCAGTCCCTTACGCGACTGGCGGGCGAACTGGAAGGTATACCGCAGAAGCCGGAGGAAATTTTCAACTTCGTACGGCGCACCCAGGAGCTGCAGGTGCAACTCGGATTCGCTATGGAGTCGGATGATCGCAACACGGTGTTTTGGATCGAGCGGCGCGGCGGACGAGCGAATTCACCACAGAGACCGAGAGGCTCGGAAAAGACTGGAAGACAAAACGTCTTTCTGCAAGCTACGCCGATCGATGTCGGTCCGATCCTGCGTGAATGCCTTTGGTCGAAACTCGAGTGCGCCGTCCTCACTTCCGCCACACTGGCTGTTGGCGGCGAATTCGAATACATACGGCAGAGATTAGGGCTGGAGCATGCGCGAGAGTCAGTTTTGCCGTCGCACTTCGACTACGAAAATCAGGCTTTGTTTTATGTACCCCCCGATCTCCCCGACGCACGTACTCCACAATTCACCGCGCAGGCAGCAGAACGTATTCGCAAGCTGCTGGAAATTACTCGTGGCCGCGCCTTCGTCCTCTTCACCAGTTATGCGCAGATGAATGACATTTACCAGCGATTGCTCGGCGAAGTGGAGTTTCCCATGCTGCGGCAGGGCGATGCGCCGAAGAGCGCGCTGCTGGAGGAGTTTCGTCTCACTCCAAATGCGGTGTTGTTTGCAACTTCATCATTCTGGCAAGGCGTCGACGTGCAAGGCGAGCAATTGAGTTGTGTAATCATCGATCGCTTGCCTTTCGCCGTGCCCAGCGACCCAGTCGTCGCCGCGCGCATTAAAGCCATTGACGCAGACGGTGGCAATGCGTTCTTTCAATATCAGGTGCCGGCAGCTGTCATCACGCTGAAACAAGGTTTCGGAAGGCTGATCCGCTCCTTACACGACCGCGGCCTGCTTGTCCTGCTCGATAATCGCATTCTCAAGAAGCAATACGGCCGCGTATTTATCGAGAGCCTGCCGAATTACAAAAAAACTACCGAACTCCGGGCTGTCGAGGAGTTTTTCGGCGTCGGCGACTGAGGGTTGGACTCTTCAGTGAGCATCCGCATCCCCGCTTCCGATGCGGCATATCTGGGCTGCCTTTCCGGCCGAGTCAAGCAATATTGATGGAGCGAGCGGTACAATAAGCTGTTTAGCTATTCGACGCGGTCCATTCTGTAACCTCGTGGAACCGCAGAGGGATGCATGTTCGAAGTTACCGTTGACGATACCTTTGCTGCCGGTCATTTCCTGCGCAACTACAAGGGCAAGTGTGAGAATCCGCACGGGCATAATTACAAGATCCGGGTCACGCTCGCGGGCGCGGAACTCGACAAGGCTGGACTGCTGCTCGATTTCAAGGATCTCCGCGAAGTGATGAAGCACGTCATCGAACGGCTCGACCATCAGATGATCAACGATATCGAACCATTCACCGTGATTAATCCGTCGGCTGAGAATCTGGCGAAGTATTTTTACGATGAGTCGAATACCCGTCTGAAAAACGTAACCAACGGCCGCGTTCGGGTAAAAGACGTTACCGTGTTTGAGACCGATACCACCACCGCAAAGTACAGCGAATAGCGCTATCCCAGCCGCCGTCAAGGGTTTCATGCAGATTACCGAAATCTACAAGTCGCTGCAGGGAGAGTCGACACACGCCGGGCTGCCGTGCGTGTTTGTGCGCCTGACTGGATGTAACTTGCGTTGCTCCTGGTGCGATAGCGAGTACACCTTCCAGGGCGGGCGAAAAATGGGTTTGGAGGAGGTCCTGGCCCAAGTACGGCACCTCAGTCCAAACGGCGGGTTGGTAGAGATCACCGGTGGCGAACCTATGCTCCAAGAGCGGGAAGTGCTTCCGCTTATGAAGGAGTTGTTGGCAGACGGGTATCGTGTATTGCTGGAGACCAGTGGAGAACGCCTACTGGCAAGTGTCCCCGAGGAAGTCATCAAGATCGTGGATGTGAAGTGTCCAAATTCGGGAGAGCCCGACACGTTTCTTATCAAAAACCTGGCAACACTTACGGCGCGTGACGAGGTAAAGTTCGTGCTTGCCGGCCGTCCCGACTACCTGTTCGCCCGCGACTTCACTCGGCAGCACAATCTGGCAGAGCGCGTGAATGCCGTGCTGTTTTCGCCCGCGTTCCGCAAAGATGCCACGGGATCGCGAGACAGTTCGCACTGCCTGGTCGATCCCCAGGAATTAGCCGAGTGGATGTTGGCCGATGAAGTTCCGGCACGCCTGGGCTTGCAGTTGCATAAGTTTATTTGGGATCCCGCGCTGAAGGGAGTGTAGCGTTCCATCATCGCCGCGCCACTATCGAGAATTGATCCAACATCATGACGTCCCCAATCCAGCGTGCGGTTGTGTTGCTCAGCGGAGGAATGGATTCTTGCGTGTGTGCGGCCTTGGCAATCCGTGACTACGCGACTGCGGCATTGCACGTCTGTTACGGGCAGCGTACCGAACACCGCGAGCGGCAATCGTTTCTGGAAATTTGCGATCGCCTGCAGATTCACGACAGACTTATCGTGCGCAATGAGGCCCTCCCCGCCATAGGAGGCTCCGCCCTCACTGACGAAAACATTGCCGTGCCCACGGTTCCATCAGCCAGCCATGAGATTCCGGTCACCTATGTTCCGTTTCGGAACGCCCATTTTTTGTCCGTCGCGGTGAGTTGGGCCGAGGTGCTCGGTGCAGCCAAAATCTATATTGGCGCGGTCGAACCCGACAGCTCCGGGTATCCTGATTGCCGTCCGGCGTATTATGAAGCGTTCAACCGAGTGATCCGGGCAGGGACGAAGGATGGCAACATCGAAGTTCTCACGCCGCTCATCGCCATGCGGAAAGCCGAAATTGTGCAGCTTGGCCTTGAACTAAACGCTCCATTCGATTTAACTTGGTCATGCTATCGCCATGAGGATCGAGCCTGCGGCGTGTGTGATAGTTGCGTTCTGCGGTTGCAGGCGTTTAAGGCAGCGGGAGTGAGAGACCCAATTCCCTATGCGACGCTGGAGAGAGTCTAGTGGTTACGGTTTCGATGGCTTAGCGACAGCAAGCGAATTCAAGTGCACTTTTTTGAGTATTTTTTCGGCAATCCTTAATTTAATAATTCTTTCTGCCGGGAGGCAAAAATGAAGAAACACCTCGCAGTGTTTGCTCTTGTTCTCCTAGTATTCGGACTATGTACTCCTTCGGTTTTCGCACAGGGTGCGTCGGGATCGGTGAAGGGCGTTTGCAAAGACGCCGATGGTAACCCGATTGCCGATGGGATAGTGGTTTATGCCAACCAGGACAACGGCCAGAAATACACTCTCAAAACCAACAAGAAGGGCGAGTATTTTTCTCTCGGCGTGGGAGCTGGCACCTACACCGTCACCCTCTACAAAAATGCTGATGACCTTAAGGCCAACAAGGAACTTTTCCATTTCGGCAAAGTTCCGGTCACCCTGGATGAGAACACCCTCGACTTCGACCTGAAAAAGCAAACCGCGGAGGCCGCCAAGGGCCAGGGGCTGACTCCTGAACAGATCAAGGCTCAACAGGAAGCTCAGGAGAAACAAAAGAAGGAAGTCGGCACGGTGAAGCAACTGAACGAGAAGCTGGCCGCGGCCAAAGTTGCCACCGATGCCGGCGACTTTGATACCGCCATTGCCGATCTCAAGGCCGCTAATGAGATTGACGCTACGCGCGACCTCATCTGGTTCAAGCTGGGCGACGCCTATCGTGTATCTGCAACCAAGCAAACCGATTCGGCGGAAAAACAAAAGCGTCTCGATTCTGCCGTGGAGGCTTATCAAAAGGCTCTACAGCTCAAGCAAGCCGCCACCAATGACAAGGACCCCAACGCTACTAAAACTCTCGCCGCCTACTACAACAATCTGGCAGAAGCCTACAGTAAGGCCGGCAAGATCGATGACTCGGTAAAGACATACCAACAGGCTGCCTTGGCCGATCCCACCGGGGCTGCGCAGTACTACTTCAACATGGGAGCGGTGCTCACCAACGCCGGCAAAGCCGATCAGGCCATCGACGCCTTCGATAAGTGCATTGCAGCAGACCCCACCAAAGCCGAAGCTTATTACCAGAAAGGTGTGAACCTGCTGGGCAAGGCCACTCTCCAGGGCGACAAGATGGTTGCCGCTCCTGGTACGGCGGAAGCTTTCCAGAAATATCTGGAATTAGTGCCTACTGGTGGTCACTCCGATGAAGCCAAAGCTATGCTCGCTAGCATCGGCGCCCCGGTGGAAACCGGGTTCGGTACGAAGAAGAAGGCTCCGCCCAAGAAATCAAACTAGATCTGCATCCGTTGTCAGCAACAGGCAACTTGCGATACACAGGGGCGGTCCAACCAGCCGCCCCTTTCTCTTTCGTGCCGCTCCGACATTACTAAGGACTATGTACTTTACTGTCCTTACGCCACATCCCAAAGCGCGGTAGAGTAAACACATCAGGTCAGCCTCGGTTGGCCGGTCTCCGTTCTGTGGTGCGTGCAATTCCCTAAACGCAAGTTGGTTTTCGAGGGTGGAATGGCAGCACCAGGCGTCTCGCCAATTTCGGTTTCTCTTGAAGGTTATTCCGGCAGCGGCAAAGTAGCTACGCCGGCTTTGCTGGCCGCGATGCTCCGCGCCGCGGAAAAAATCAGCGACCTGATTTTTTCTCCCGGACGTCCACCACAGGTCCAGGTCTACGGCCAACTGATTCCCGTACACGTGGAAGGCCTCGCCAACCTCACTGCCGATGACACCCGCCACATTGCCGCCGAACTGATCGGCGACAACAAACAGGCTGTGGCAACTCTTCGCGAACACGGATCGTGCGACATTTCCTATGGCTTAGCCGGGGTCGCTCGCTTTCGGGTCAATATATTCATCCAGCGTGGCAGTTGTGCCGTCGTAATGCGAGTGATCTCTACACTGATCCCTGATCTGGCTTCGCTAGGACTGCCCGCCCATCTGGCCGATGTAGCCAAGTTGCGCGATGGCATCGTTCTGGTTACCGGACCCGCTGGTTCAGGAAAGTCGTCCACTCTCGCCGTGCTCCTCGACTGCATCAATCGCGAGAAGTATTACCACATCATCACCATCGAAGACCCTATCGAATTTCTGCACAGCCACAAGTGCTCCACCATTCATCAGCGAGAGTTACACAGCGACACGCCCAGCTTCGCCTATGCTCTGCGCTCAGCTCTGCGACAAGCGCCGAAAGTAATTCTGGTTGGTGAAATGCGGGACCGCGAAACCATCGAGATCGTACTCGAGGCGGCGGAAACTGGCCATTTAGTGCTTTCGAGTCTCAACACCATGGACGCACCCAAAACCGTGGAACGCATAATCAGCTCCTTTTCGCCGGATGAGCAGCAAAAGGTTCGCGAACGCTTTGCCAAATCCTTCCGCTTCATCGTATGCCAGCGACTCTTGCCCAAGACCGACCGCAGCGGACGTGTTCCTGTCGCTGAAATCCTGAAAGCGAATCCGCGTACCCGCGAGTGCATCGAAAAGGGCGAGCGCGATGGCAAGACCTTGCTTGACGCCATGAAGGCCGGCGCCAGCGAAGGCATGCAGCATTTCGACGGAGAAATCGCCCAACTCGTCCGCAATCGCGTGGTCGACCTCGAAGTCGGCCTCTCCTTCGCCAGCAATCCAACGCTGTTAGGCCAGGAACTGGTTCGCTGATCGTCGCGAATCTCCGCTCACACCATCGATTCGCGCTGCACTTTCTGCTTCTTGCGAGAAGTGGGGATCCTTCCTCTATGATCTACGCATGGCCGCACCGCCGTCCCCATCCCTCGTACTAAGCTTTGAAGACGCTCGCCGCGTCGTCGAGCAACATGCTTCCCTCTTATCTCCAGGCGCCACTGAGACAGTAGCCCTGTTGAACGCCGCCAATCGAGTTCTCGCCGAGCCTATCGCCGCCGATCGCGACATTCCTCCTTTTCCGAGATGCACGCGCGATGGCTATGCCATCCGTGCCGCCGATCTGGCGAGCCTTCCGGCAACGCTGACCGTGATCGGAGAGATTAAAGCCGGCCCGCTGCCCGGAAAAGGTCCGCACACGCTATGCCGCGGCGAAGCATTTTCCATCATGACGGGAGCACCCGTACCGCCAGGCGCGGACGCCGTAATGATGATTGAGTACACATCGCTGCAGGGTAACTGCGTCAAAATCTCTAAGAATGTTGCGCCGGGCGAAAACATCGTCGCCCAGGGAGCCGAGGCCAAACGCGGCAGCCTTCTACTCGACCGCGGCACGCATCTCAACGAGGCCGCTATCGCGCTGGCCGCCTCGGTTGGCAAAGCGCAACTGCAGGTCTTTGTTCGTCCACGCATCGCCGTTCTCACTACCGGCGATGAGATCGTCGAGGCTGATGCGGAAGCCGGTCCCACGCAGATTCGCAACTCGAACAAATATTCGCTCGCGGTGCAGATTCAGCATGCTGGAGCCGAACCGGTACTCCTGCCCATCGCTCCCGACGAACCGCGCCGCCTGCGTCAACTTCTGGAGCAAGGCTTGCAATCGGACCTACTGTTGATAACGGGCGGCGTTTCCATGGGGCGCTATGATCTAGTCGAACAAGTCCTCGCCGAACTGCATGCCGAGTTCTTCTTCACCGGAGCGACCATCCAGCCCGGCCGTCCGGTAGTATTCGGCCGCGTTCCGAGTGGCACGGGTGCTCCCCAGCCGCACAAATATTTTTTCGGCCTGCCCGGAAATCCGGTTTCGACCATGGTCACCTTCGAACTTTTCGCTCGCCCAATGATCGAAGCTCTGGCCGGATTGTCACCACGTTCGCTCGCATTCCTCCACGCTCATTTGAAATCCGAAATCAGGGTCAAATCTGGATTGACGCGATTTCTTCCCGCCATTCTTTCCGGCCAGTTTGAAAACGCACAGGTGGAACTCGTTCCCTGGCACGGATCGGGAGACATCGCAGCGAGATTTCGATCGAATTGCCTTCTCGTGATCCCCCCCGATCGTGAACACATCGCAGCCAGTGAGTGGGTCGCCGTGATGCTGCGATAAGCCGAGCCATGTAAGATAGAGTTTTCGCATGGCGACGAAGCTTTCACACTACGACGATTCCGGCCACGCCCGCATGGTCGATGTCTCCGGCAAATCAGCTAACCGGCGCGAGGCCGAGGCCACTGCCTTTGTCGTTATCAAGCAGGAGGTGTTAAACGCGCTCCCGCAAAATCCGAAAGGCGATCCGCTGGAAGTTGCCCGCATCGCCGGCATCATGGCCGCCAAACGCACCTCGGAACTCATCCCGATGTGCCACGCACTGCTGCTCTCGCACGTTGATGTCGAGATGCGCCTATGCGAGAATGGCGTCGCGATTGCCACTAAAGTTGTCACGACAGCCGAAACCGGCGTCGAAATGGAAGCCCTCGTGGCCGCAAGCGTGGCGGCCCTAACGCTGTATGACATGCTGAAAGGGCTCGATAAGGAAATTGAGATTCGTGAAATCGTATTGCAGCGAAAGAGTGGCGGGAAGAGTGGAGAATACCGGCGGGTGAAATAGATCGCGCATTAAGTGACTCATGGCGAACGACGTCAAATTGCTTTTGGTGGATGACAATCCCATGGTGTTGGGGATGTTGCAGCACGCACTCACTCCTTTCGCGCGTGTTGTGGCGGCGACGGATTCGGCCGATGCGCTGCTAAAGGCGGTGGACGATCCTCCGGATCTTGTGGTGTGCGACTACCGCATGCCGGGGATGGATGGACGGCAATTGGTGGAGAAGCTGAAGAGCCGTCCGGCGACAGCAAATTTTTCAGCCATTCTAATGGCGAGCCGCGCGGATATCGACGAGCGGCTATCTCCCCAGGATGCGGCGGACGACTATCTGGCAAAGCCGTTTTTTCTGAAGGAAGCGACCAAGCGTATCAAGCGCACCGTCGACCGCATCGCTTTGGAAAAGATGGCGAAAACGGCGCCCTCAGACGGCGTGGTTCGGGGCAATCTTTCACAGATGAATGTGATCGATCTGATGCAGTCGCTGGAAATGGGGCGCAAGAGTTGTCAGTTGAAATTGAATAACGAAGGGGAGAAGTGCGAGGTTTTTTTTGTTGAAGGGCAAGTGAAACACGCCACCTACGGATCTTTGCTGGGCGATCAGGCGGTCTTCAAGGTTCTGCGCTGGACGGGCGGCAACTTCGAACTCAACTTTGAAGGCAAGACCGATCAGGAAACCACGCAACTTAATACACAAGGGCTGCTGATGGAGGGTCTGCGGCTGCTGGACGAATCGCAGCGGGATGGTGGCACCGAGGCTACCGCGGAGACTGTCAACGACAACAGCGTGCCTGCTGCAGCCAATACGAGTGCCAGTACGAGCGGTGCTGCCAGCGGCGGGCGGACGGAAGAGGAAGAAGATGTCCTCCTCGACAGCTGAGGTGCACGGGTCGGGAGCGGGAGGCTTTTCCACCGCTGTGGTTACGGTCAGTGATTCCTGCGCGCGCGGAGAGCGCGTGGATGCTTCTGGGCCAGCGGTTGCCGACGCGCTGCAAAAACTCGGCTTTCACGTGGTCGCCAGGCAAGTTGTGCAGGACGATTCCATGCAGATTCAGAACGCCCTCGTCCATCTGGCGCTGGAAGTGCGATTCATCGTGACCACGGGCGGGACAGGAATTGCAGAGCGCGACGTAACTCCAGAAGCAACGGAAGCGATTTGCGAGCGCGTGATCGACGGTGTGGCCGAGCGTATGCGAAGCGAGGGTTTCAAGCGGACCAAGTTTGCGCCCTTGAGCCGGGGAGTATGCGGCGTGCGGGGCAAGACGCTGATTCTGAATTTGCCCGGCAGTCCGAGCGGCGCGGTGGAATCGCTGCAGGCGGTGGTCGAGTTGGTACCTCACGCGCTGAACCTACTGGAGGGAAAGACAGAACACTCGTAGCGCGTACTCTTCGCCGCCACTCGATGTCATTCGTCTTCCTCAATTCGCTCCCATCGCTTCACGTACACTAAACTTCCCTTGAAAAAGATTGGACACATTCTGGCGCGGTATACGGCGTGGATTTTGCACGTTCTCGGACCGCTTGGGATTTGGGGGGTGTTCGCAATCGCCTTCGCGGACTCAGCGCTGCTGGGCATGCCGGTGGATGCGATCGTGGCCTATTACGTTTATCAGGATCACCGGCGGCTGATTTTTTATGTGCTGATGGCTTCGCTGGGATCCGCGCTTGGCAGTATCCCGCTGTATGTGGTCGGCTATCAGGGTGGTGAAAAAGTTTTGCGCAAGCGGATTTCCGAGGAGCGATTTCTGCGGATTCACCGTTCGTTTGAGCAACATGAGTTTTGGGCACTGATGTTTCCGGGAATGCTGCCGCCGCCCACGCCGTTCAAGATCTTTGTCCTGGGAGCGGCGGTGTTTGAAATGAGGTTCCGCGACTTCCTGGCAGCCATCTTTGCCGGGAGGTTTGTGAGATTTCTGGTTCTTTCTTTGTTGACGTTGTGGTTTGGGCCGCAGATTGTCGGGCTGATCGGGACGGTACTTCGCCGGCATATTTATTCGGTGCTGGGGGTGGTGGTGGCGGGAATTGCGGTGTGGCTGCTATGGCGTCCGCGTAGAAAAGCAGCCCTCAGCGGCTGAAGGCCCGCGTCATTCAGATGGACTGCTGGCACGACTGAAGTCGTGCCCATCCCGATCCGTGCGGTTCCCAAGTCATGGCATTCGCGAATCGCGCCCTCCCTGAGTCGCGGCTTTCGTAAGCGGGGCGCGTCGCTTCGATCGGCGGAACAGCCGAGGCGGCTGTCCCTACATGAAAGGGATCACGCGGCAGCGACGTGATCGTTCGATTTTTGAAACCAGCCGGCGAGCGAGTGCAGGATCACTGGCGCGGAGAACATGGCGGCGGTGAAGAGAAGGTCACCTTCGACGGCGCGGCGGAAGAAGGGCAGGCCAGCACTATAGCAAGTCATCAGTCCGGCAAAGGTCATCGGGTATAGATCTTTCCACGCCGCCCAGACAGCGAAGTTACTCACTAGGAAGAAAGCAATGGATCCAGCGAGAGCCGAGCCCATGATCCTGAGGGCGCCGGCGTTCTGGCGAAGAGTGCTCCCGAGCCACAGCATGCCCGCGTACCAAGCCCAGGTCACGAAGTGATCCCAAGTAAGCGGGTAGCGGTAGACAAGCGTGGTCAAGATAACATCTGAGGCGGCGAGCAGAGCCAGAGGCAGCCACATCTGGCTGCGAGGGCCGCGGGCGCCGAAGAACAACAGAGAAGCTCCGACCGGGGTGAAGGCGAAAGGGTGCGGCAGGAATCTGACGGCAACGGCGAGGATGACAAATAAATAAGCGAGCATGACCACCTCAGGCGACGCAGAACTTATTGTGGGCGTTAAAGCGCGGTTGCGTCAAGGGTCCGCGCAACGAGTGCATCGCTACGCGAGGGGTGGACAGCCGAAAGCTGCCCTGAGCGGAAGTCGAAGGGGCGGCTGTCCCCACATGAGCATCGCTGGTTGTTAGGGCTCGGGAACAGTCATGCGATTCCGCCCCGAGCCGTAGATATCTCCGACAACATTCAGGTTGCGGTCGAGTTGAACACCCGCGCCAAGTGGCTTCGACGCCTTATCATGACCGCCCCGCAGTCGACTGAACAAACTGGGAAGCTGCGCGTAGCGGAGGTCCTGAAAGTTCACGATGTAGCCTTGCGCGGGAGATTCAAGAACTTCCGTTTCGGTGATGGGATATTGCGCCCAGTCGAGGTAGGCGCGTCCAAGATAAGTACGCTTGGCGGCGAGCGTGACGGGCGTTTCTTCCGGCTTGTAGCGAATCTCGAGTTTGTTGTTGTCAGAATCTCCCGGATCGACTTCGGGTCCGAGAGAATCCACTGGGGCAAGGACGAAGAAGTTCGAAGTTTCGACCACTCCGTACCAGCGGAATGGATTCGCCAGGTCGGGATACGCGGATGCCCTGGCCGGATCGAAGCCGTTGTAGGTGCGGGCTTCGAGCGCGTTGACGGCGCGACGGTGTTCAAAGTCCCGGAGCGTCCAAAGAAACACGACGGCGATCAGAGCAAGCGTGGCGGCAACACGGCCGCGCGGGCCCCTTTGACGGGCGCCGATTTCTTTGTCGATCAGCGAGAAAAGGGATGGCGCAATCAATCCGAGCAACAGGCAGGTGAACATGATGGGTTCGAAGATGAAGACGATGTCCCAGGAGTACCACTTTTCGGAGAATGGCCAGAACGGCCGCACGCCGTAGTTATTGGTGAAGTCGAGCAGGATGTGGCTGAGTCCGGCGAGGCAGGCGTAGAGGAAGAGCAATCCCCACCGCGGCGGAAGATCTGGCTTTTTCAATTTGCGCCTGCGCCAACGCCAAAGAAGGTAGACAAAGCCGACGACGACTGCAGCGTCAAGGGGAACTCCCAGAAACGAGTGCGTGAAGCCGCGATGATGGGCGAAGCCGAAGGCGGGCCCGCGAAGCCGGCTAAGAACGTCGAGGTCCGGAGCTTCAGCGGCGAGCGTAAGCGTGAGCGTGGCCAGCGCGGTCTTACGGTTGAGTCCAGCGCGTCCCATACAAGCGCCGGTCAGGAAGTGGGTGACAGGTTCCAAGCGGTCAGAAAGATTCTATGGGGAGGCAGAGAGAAATGCCAAGTTAGGGGAAATCGGCGGCGTACGAAGCTAGGCGGCCCGCAGCCTAGGGAGCGCTATGGCCCGCACAGTGCAGCACGCCAAGATAGGCCTTCCAGGGACCGACTGCGTCGCGGGACTGGTGGGCCATGACGCGGGATAGTTGATGCAGATGAGTGAGGTCGTGAACCGTCCAGGTGGCGAGGAGTTCCGCGAGGGTCACTGTTCCAAGGGCGGGATGGGTTCCTCGGCGGAGCAGGTCTTTGGGCTGCAGGTTCAGGACCTGGAGGGCGGTGAGATTCGCGGCGCGGAGACGAGCAAACTCGTCCAACAGTTGATCGAGCGACTTGCCTTGACTCTCTTTGGCCTGGGCGAAGCGGTCGAAGGGATCGAATGCGCGCGCCTCGCCGAAGTCGAGGATGACGCGGACCCGGGGCATCCAATCGGTGCGCTCTCCGGAAATCAGATGGCCCACGATGTCGATGGCGTTCCAGGTGTCTTGTCCTTCGTTGCGGCGCACCCAGGTGTTGGGCAGGCCACGCAGGAGGGCGTAGAGAGTGGAGGGAGTGCGGGTGAGCAAGGCGATGGATTCGTCGAGACTGAATTCCTTCGAGGTTGCCATGCCTACAGAGATGCGTGCGTGCGGAATTGGACTCAAGCTGCGAGGGAGGGTGCTGCAATCGGAGCGGTCACCAGAAATTTCGCTAGGGCGACAAGATGGTGAGCGCGTCGGGAACGACGGTGATTTCCGCGGGGAGGGAGCCGAGGAGCTCGCCGTCGGCCTCGACGTACACATTGGGCTGCGGAGATCCAACTGATTTTGCCGGCAGATATTGGCAAACTGCTTTGCTGGTGTGGACAAGTTCGATCCCCGGGACTCTCCAATGGCGGCGAAGGAGTGCGCGGGTGACGTAAGAAAGATAGGCGAAGCGGCTGGCGGTACGGCAGAGAACGAGGCGAACGTCACTACGGTCGAGCGAAGCGCCGGGAGCGAGTTCGTTGAGGACTCCGCCGAAATGGCGAATGCGAACGCCGAGAAGTTCCGTGAGGTCGGCGCGCTGGGGATGGTCCGAACCGGTTTCGGTGTACTCGACTTGAAAGCGCGTCATGGCATAGGTGAACCAGAGGCGCCAAGCCTTGGCGTAATAGGCGGTCATGCCCAGGCGTTGCTTGGTTCCGGATTGAAGCTTGTAGAAAAGGTGAGCGTCCACTCCGATTCCAGCCGCCACGATGAAGAAACGATCGCCGGTGCTGCCCTCGAGGTCGCGATACTGAACACGGCCGAGCGCGACACGGCGAGGATTGGCGCGAAGAGCGGACTTGGCGGCGGCAACGATGTTCGCGGGCAGAGCAAGGTCGTGGGCCAGCGCGTTTGCCGTACCCATCGGCAGAACCGCAAGGGCGACCGGGGTATTAGCCAGGACTTGAACGATGTTGTGGATAGTGCCGTCCCCACCGCAGGCAAAAACAGTGTCGCACCCGGCGAGGATGGCTTGGCGAGCCTTTTCTTCGGCATGCGTGCGGGAATGAGCCAGGATCAGGCTGGCCTCAACACCGGCTTGGCGTAGCAAGGTGACCACGGACTCCAGTTCCGACTGGCGCCGGTTGCGGCTGCCGCCGGAATCAGGGTTGTAGAGCAGGGCTGCCTTGCGCATGGAGGGTCGAAGAAGGATTGTACCTGAGGCATTTCTTGTCCGCCCCGGGATTGGCTTGGCAAGCGGGCGTGTTTGGAATAATCTGAGGCGGCTTGGGGAAGTGGCGGTCCGTCCTGTAACTCACCTTTGACCGCCACACCGGAAAACTTGGATGAAGGAGGATTGACCAGATGAAAACTCTGGCGCATTTTCTCTGTGGGGTGCTTTTGTGTCTGGGCGCCGCAGCCCAGGAGCGCGCTGGGGCCGGAGCACATCCAGTGGTGCTGGTGACTGGTCTGGGGAACCTGCATCATCCGGTTTCCACGCAGAGCCCGCAGGCTCAACAATTCTTCGATCAAGGCTTGCGCTTCATTTACGCATTCAATCACGACGAGGCAGCGCGTTCGTTTCAACATGCCGCGGAACTCGACCCAAAGTTGGCCATGGCGTACTGGGGAGTCGCCGAAGCAGTTGGACCGAACTACAACGATCCCGCCGATACCGAGCGTTACAAACGCGCTCATGACGCAGTGCAGAAGGCGATGGATCTGTCGTCCGCCGCTTCGCCCAGCGATCAGGCCTACATCCAGGCTATGGCCAAACGCTTTCCGGCGGACCCGGCGGCCGATTTGAAAAAAGCTGCTGAGGACTATCGCGACGCAATGCGGCAACTGGCCACCGAATTTCCCGACGACCTGGACGCGGCCACGCTTTTCGCGGAAGCCGGAATGAATCTGCACCCCTGGGGCCTATGGCATACCGATGGAACGCCGGAGGCGGGGACCGATGAAATCGTATCCACGCTGGAATCGGTGATGAAGCGGGATCCCGATCATCTTGGAGCGGTCCACTATTACATTCATGCCGTGGAAGCCTCGTCCAATCCAGAGCGCGCTCTGGCGGGGGCCAATCGGCTGGCGGCGCTTGCGCCAAATGCCGGGCACATTGTGCACATGCCCGCACATGTTTACATACGCACCGGCGACTACGAAGCTGCGGTGAAAACCAATGAAAAGGCAGCGGCTGTTGATCGCGCCTACATCAAGGCGACGGGGGTGCAGGGCATTTACCCGATGATGTATTACAGCCATAACTTGCACTTTATTGCGATGTGCGCGGCGATGAACGGCAACTATGAGGAATCGAGGAAAAACGCGGACCTGCTGGTCGAGAACGTCGGCCCACATGTGAGAGAAATGCCGCCGCTGGAGGGCTTCATGACGATTCCAATGGCGGTGGAGATCCGCTTCCATCATTGGAATGAAATTCTGAAAATGCCGCAGCCCGATGCGGAGATGAAGACCGCAACCGTTTTCTGGCATCTGGGACGCGGATTGGCCCTGGCCGGTACGGGCAAGGTGACGGAAGCAGAGGCGGAGTACAAGATTGTCTCCGATGCCGAAGCAGCCACACCTCCCGATGTCATTTTCCAGATGCCGATTAATAACAAGGCGAAAGACATCATGAAGATCGCGAAGGATGTGCTGGGCGCTAAACTCGCGCTCGCAAAGAAGGACAACAGTGGCGCGGTTGCCCAGCTGCGGAATGCCGTGGCAATTCAGGACACCCTCAAGTATGGCGAGCCGCCGGATTGGTTCTTTCCCGTGCGGGAATCGCTCGGCGCTACCCTGTTGATTAACGGAGACGCGGCCGGGGCGGAGAAAGTATTCCGCGAGGACCTGGAGCGGAATCCGCGAAATCCAAGATCACTCTGGGGATTGCATGAGGCCTTGCTGCAGCAGAAGCGCGAGTACGACGCGGGATTCGTCCACAGACAGTTTGAGTCTTCGTGGAAGGGCCAGACATTGAAACTGGAGGATCTGGCATAGCGAGTCACAACATTAAGGCACGCAATTCGACCCATCCCGCCTTTGATGGCGGGATGGTTCACGTCTCATTTTTGGTAGCTCTCTTTCTGGATTGAGTAGACCAGGTGGGGAATCCCGAGGCGAATCACTTCCTTCCACACCAGCATGCCGTTCTTTTCCGCCACCCGGCGTGACGCCAGGTTCCCGGGACGGATGAGCGAGATGAGGCGATCGACGGAAAGGCGAGCGAATCCGTAGTCGCGACAGGCGCGGGCGGCTTCGGTTGCCAAACCTTGGCCCCAAAGATCGCGACGCACGTGGTAGCCAATCTCAACTTCGTTTGCTCCGTCTACATCCTGAATCGTCAGCCCACAATCGCCAATGAGTTCGCCATTCGTTTTCAAGACCATGGCCCAGAGGCCGTGTCCGTTAGTGGCATAGCGCCGAAGGTTGCGAGCGATCCACTGTTCGACGCCCGCTGAATCCAATGGCGCGGGATAGAAGAGCATAGTTTCGGGATCGGAGAGAACGCGACCCAGAGAGTCCACATCGTCTAAGGAAAACTCGCGCAAAATTAGGCGTGGGGTTTCGAGAATTTGCATGGTGTCCGCAGGTGTTTTCGTGATCCGGTCTCCGACTATAATCTGCGCGATGGCTTCCCCGAGCAAAGACGTCGAAAAAAAGATTGAGGCGCTTCGCGAGAAGATCCGCCACCACGAATATTTGTACTACGTTCTCGACCAGCCCGAAATCAGCGATGCTGAGTTCGACAAGCTGATGCGCCAGTTGAAGGATCTGGAGGCGGAACATCCGGAACTGATCACGGCGGATTCTCCTACGCAGCGGGTGGGCGGCAAGCCACGCGAGGGCTTCGTCAAGGTTCCTCACTCCTCGCCCATGTTGTCTCTCGACAATACCTACAGCGAGGAAGAGCTGCGCGACTGGGAGCGCCGTGTGCACGAGCTCAGCGGGCGAAAGGACGTGGACTATGTTTGCGAGCTGAAGTTGGACGGCATGTCGCTGGCGTTGATTTATGAGGACGGGAAGCTGGTGCGCGGGATCACGCGCGGTGACGGCAGCGTGGGGGAAGATGTGACGCTGAACGTGCGCACGGTGCGATCGGTGCCGCTTTCGATTTCGAAGGAGAAGTTGAAGAAGGCCGGCATTCCCGCAGATTTTGAGGTTCGCGGCGAACTGCTGATGCCGCTCGCGGCTTTCAAGAGAATGAACGACGAGCGGGAAAGCAAGGGGCTGTCTTTGTTCGCGAACCCACGTAATGCGACGGCGGGAACGGTCCGGCAGCTGGAATCGAAAGTCACGGCGGAACGGCGGCTGGATTATTTTTCGTACATGCTGTTGCGCGATGGGCGAACGTACTTTGATCGCCACTGGAAGACGCTGGATGCGCTGGATGCGGCGGGATTCAAGGTGAACCAGAATCGCAAGCTGGTGCATGGGATCGACGAGGCCTGGGCGTTCATACAGGAGTGGGAGGCAAAACGTGATTCGTTGCCTTATGAGATCGACGGCATTGTCCTGAAAGTGGACCGCACCGCTTTGCAGGACGAACTTGGATTCACGGGGAAGGCTCCGCGCTGGGCAATTGCTTACAAGTATGCGGCGCGGGCCGGGATCACGAAGCTGGAAGATATCCGCGTGCAGGTGGGCCGCACCGGCAAGCTCACTCCTGTGGCAATGCTGGCGCCGGTTTTGATCGGCGGCACGACGGTGAGAAATGCCACGCTGCATAACATGGACGAGATCGAGCGGCTGGGCGTGAAGATTGGCGACTGGGTGCAGGTGGAGCGTGGCGGGGATGTGATCCCGAAAGTGGCCAAGGTGATCGAGGATAAGGATCATCCGCGCGGCACGCGGGTGTTTGAGATGCCGGAGAAGTGTCCGGTGTGCGGGACGAAGGTGGTGCGGACGGAAGGCGAGGTGGATTACCGCTGCGTGAATGCGAATTGTCCGGCGAAACTGCGGGAAACGATTCTGCACTTTGCATCGCGCGGGGTGATGAACATCGACGGCATGGGCGATGCTTTGGTAAATCAGCTTACGGAGCGCAAGCTGGTGAAGAATGTAGCGGACATTTACAAGCTGACGAAAGCGGATCTGCTAGGTCTGGAGCGCATGGGGGATAAGTCGGCACAAAACATTCTGGATGAGATTGAGAACTCGAAGAAGCTGCCCCTGGAGCGGGTGATCTACGGTCTGGGCATTCGGATGGTCGGAGAGCGTACGGCACAATTTCTCGCCGAGCATTTTGGATCGATAGAGGCGCTGGAAAAGGCTGGCGTGGAAGAGCTGCAGGATGTAAATGAAGTTGGTCCGCGGATCGCGGAGAGCATTGTGGAGTTCTTTGGCATTGCG
Organism: uncultured Acidobacteriaceae bacterium; assembly: GCA_963782835.1. GTDB lineage: Bacteria > Acidobacteriota > Terriglobia > Terriglobales > Acidobacteriaceae > Sulfotelmatobacter. Next base: position 158,406 of record CAWALR010000018.1, read on the forward strand.
GCGAACCGCAAGCTGGTAGAGCGTTTGCGCGAGGCTGGGCTTACGTTGACTGGGAAGAAAAAGGAGCGGGGGACGAAGCTCGCCGGCAAAACATTCGTGTTGACCGGAACGCTGGCGCATTTCACGCGCGATGAGGCTAAGAAGCTGATCGAAGATGCAGGCGGGAAAGTGACGGGCTCGGTCAGCAAGAAGACGGATTACGTGGCAGCCGGAGCGGATGCGGGATCGAAGCTGGATAAGGCGAAAGAGTTGGGGGTGAAGGTGATCGATGAAAAGGAACTGAACGAATTGCTGAGCTGAAGGAGACGTAACTTCAAGCCATAAGAGATCGAAATCTTCCTACTAAGTCTTCAAGGCTGCCGTCATCCTCCTCCAGGTTTCCTCGAGCGTCTCCGGTAGAATCCGCGTCTCGCATACCACCGACACGAAATTCGCGTCCGCAACCCAGCGGGGCAATACGTGCATGTGGATGTGTCCGGCGATACCGGCGCCCGCGGCTTTGCCGATGTTCATGCCGAGGTTGACGCCGTCGGGGTGGTAGAGCTCCCGGAGAATGGATTCCATGCGCTGCGAGAGGGCCATCATTTCGCTGGCGGCTTCCGGCGGCAGTTTCTGGAGTTCGTCCAGATGCGCATAGGGGACGATCATCACGTGGCCGGGCGTGTAGGGATACGCATTCAGGATGACGAAGCAATACTTCGCGCGATGAACGATGAGATTCTTGGCATCATCGCCAGTCTTCACGGCATTACAGAAAACACATCCGACAGTTTTCTCCGCTGCGGTAACGTAGGCATAGCGCCAAGGGGTCCAGAGGTAATCCATAGCAAGGGCGAGAGTAGCAGATTGGGGGTCGGTGGCAAAACGACACTCCGCGAGTATGCGGATCATGAGCTGAAATGGCGCGCTCTAATAGCCCCAGAGGAGAAAGCCTCCAATGTGTGAGAAGTTTTTGCAGCGCTGGACAAATTGCGCCACTCCAAATAACGGCAAGTTTGAAACACTCTCGTAACATGCAAGATTTGCGTTTGACACTGTTTGCGAGGCGTTGCTATAGTCGAGGAGTTCCCTTTGGACGCGGGTTTCTGTAAAACGTCCGGCAGCTGGGATTGTCCAAGCTCACTCGCCAGGGTGAGCCCACCACAACCAAACGACTCACTCCAGCAGTCCGCCAAGCAGGCCCCGCATCCTCCCCGCACTGAGTGCGAGGCTTCAGCAGAGAGGCATGACCTTGTTCGACGATACCACCGCCCACAACTCCGAATCCAACAGCGCCGTCGCAACCGAAGCAGAACCGACGGTATCCGAGCCAAACTTGAGCCATCAACCTAAGACCGAGCCGAACCAGGCTTCCGCCGCGGCATCCACCCAAGAAGCACAGAGTGGGACGGCGTCTCACGACGATAAGCCTGCGAGCGAGGATTTTGCATCGGCGCTAGAGAGCTTCACCACGGAGACCGAGGAGGCCGTGGGAGACGACCGCGTCATCAAAGGGACGGTGTTGAAGCTGACCTCGACTCACGTAGTGGTCGACGTGGGGGCGAAGTCGGAGGGCATGTTGCCTCTCTCGGAAGTGCTGGATCACGAGGGCAAGCCCAAGGTGAAGCCGGGCGACGAGATCGATGTAATGCGGGAGAAGGGACACACCGAGGAAGGTTACATCAACCTCTCGCACCAGAAGGCAGCGCGCATACATGCCTGGGAAGAAGTAGAAAAAGCTCACAATGAGAAGCGGCCGATTCAGGCCACGGTGATTGAGCGGACCAAGGGAGGTCTGACGGTCGACATTCTCGGAGCGCGAGCGTTTCTGCCGGGTTCGCAAGTGGATCTGCGGCCCATCCGGAATCTCGAGGGCATGAAGGGCCAGACGCTTGAAGTAACGGTCATCAAGCTCAACAAGAAGCGCGGCAACATTGTGGTCTCGCGCAAGGAGTTGCTGGAAGGCGAGCAGAGCGAGAAACGCAACAAGACCCTCGAACATCTAGAGGAAGGTTCGGTGCTCACGGGTGTGGTAAAGAACCTGACTGAGTACGGCGCCTTCGTGGATCTCGGTGGACTCGATGGTCTGCTGCACATTACCGATATGTCGTGGGGACGTCTGACGCACCCGCGCGACCTGGTGAATGTGGGCGATCAGATTCAAGTGAAGGTTCTGAAGTACGACAAAGAAAAACAGCGTGTTTCGCTGGGATTCAAACAGTTGACGCCCGACCCCTGGCTCGACGCCGAGCATCGCTATCCAGTGGGCGCGCATGTTTCGGGACGCGTGATCAGCGTGACCGACTATGGCGCTTTTGTCGAGCTCGAACAGGGGATCGAAGGGCTGGTTCACGTCAGCGAAATGACCTGGTCGAAGCGCATGAAGCATCCGTCGAAACTGGTAAATGTCGGAGATCAGGTGGAATGCGTAGTACTCAACGTGAATCCCACGGAGCGACGGATTTCTCTCGGCATGCGGCAGCTGGCGGCAAATCCCTGGGATGCGTTGCATGACAAATATCCGGTGGGCATGACGGTAGAAGGCCGAGTGCGCAACCTGACTGACTTCGGCGCATTCATCGAAATCGAAGATGGAATCGATGGCCTGGTTCACGTCAGCAACCTGAGCTGGACCAAGCGGGTAAAGCATCCTTCGGAAGTGCTGAAGAAAGGCGACCGCGTAAAGGCTATCGTCTTGGCCATTGAACCTGACAAGCGTAGGTTGTCTCTGGGCGTGAAGCAGCTTCAGCCCGATGTCTGGGAAACTTTCTTCGAGACGCATCACGTCGGTGATGTGGTTCATGGCAAAGTGCTGCGGGTCGCTGCATTTGGCGCTTTTGTGGAAATTGCAGAAGGCGTGGAAGGTCTGTGCCACAAGTCAGAAGCCGTGGACGGAAATGGCCAGCCTCTACATCTGGAGCCGGGCGTGGAGCATGATTTCAAAATCATCAAAATGAGTCCGGAAGATAAAAAAGTGGGACTCAGCATCCGCGCGGTCGGCGAAGAAGCTTCGCGTTCGGAAGTGGAAGCCTACAAGCAGCCGGTTTCGAGCACCAGTTCGACCATCGGCGAACTGATTTCGTGGAAGCGCGCCAGCAACGAAGGCAACTAAGTTCGGCTTTCGCGCGAATTATGGGCCGTCTTGAGGCGGCCCTTTTTCTTTCCCGCTTTTCTAACTTCCCCTTTCCGTTGCGAAACCGCTGTTCTAGAATCGTTGGTTTGCCCAACATCATCTCTTCTTACAGAGGAGCACAAGTTTGCCTGAAACTACCTACGATGTTGCCATCATCGGCAGTGGACCTGCCGGCTATACCGCCGCCATTCGCGCCGGCCAGTACGGACTAAAAACTGCGCTCATCGAAAAAGATGGGTTCCTGGGCGGGACCTGCTTGCACGTCGGTTGCATTCCCACCAAGGCTCTCCTGTTCAACGCGGAGCTCTGGGACCACTTGAAAGACGCCAAAGAATTTGGCATTGAGGGCGTAGACGCGCGCAAGCTGAACTGGGCCGCCATCCAGGAAAGAAAGTCGAAGATCGTCGCGAAACATGCGAAGGGTCTCGAATTCCTGATGAAGAAGAACAAAGTCGATACGGTGAAAGGCTACGGCAGGCTGACTGGTCCCGCGCAGAATGGAATCCTGACTGTCACAGTCGAGAACGATGGCAAGACAAGCCACCTCAAGGCGAAAAATGTGCTTCTCGCCACTGGCTCTGAAGCTCGCATGTTACCCGGTCTTCCGGCGGACGACCGGGTTCTCACCAACATCGAAATTCTCAGCTTGAAAGAAATGCCGAAGTCGCTGGTCATCGTGGGGGCCGGAGCAGTTGGCGTGGAGTTTGCCTCGATCTACCACTCGTTCGGATGCGAAGTCACCATCGTGGAAATGCTGCCCCGGCTTGTGCCCGTCGAGGACGAAGAAGTCTCTAAGGCGTTGGCTCGCGTGTATCGCAAACGGGGCATCAACTTCCATACCGGAGCGAAGGTCGAGAAGGTGGAGAAGACAAAGGCTGGAATTGCCGTGACCATCACCGTCGACGGAAAGCAACAGCAGATTGAAGCTGAGAAAATTCTGATTGCCGTTGGTCGGAAGCCGCGGACAGAAAATGTCGGTCTGGAGAAAACCAAGATCAAGCCGGAGCGCGGCTTCATCCAGACGGATTCCTGGATGCATACAGCCGAACCCGGCGTTTATGCGGTGGGCGACATCGTGCTTGGCTCGCCGCAACTTGCTCATGTTGGAGCAATGGAAGCGCTGGTGGCTGTGGCCAAGATCGCGGGGAAGCCTTGCAAGCCGATCAATCCCGAACACATTCCGGGAGCCACGTACTGCCATCCGGAAATTGGCAGCGTAGGCCTAACCGAGACCAAGGCGCGCGAAGCAGGATATAACGTGAAAGTTGGCAAGTTTCCGTTCACGGCAAACTCGCGAGCATCGATTGTTGGTCAGCACGAGGGTTTCATCAAAATCGTTTCCGACGCCGACTATGGAGAGATTCTTGGCGTCCATATCATTGGCCCCCAGGCGACAGAGCTGATCGCCGAAGCCGTCGCCGCGATGGAGCTCGAAGCCACCGTCGAAGACTTGATGTGGACCATCCATGCCCATCCCACCTTGGCGGAGGCGATGCTGGACGCATCCAACAGTGTGTACGGCATTGCGATCAACGTGTGATTTGATTGCTGATTTGTTGAAGTTGAAAGCTATTGATCTCCGTCGTCCAACTCGGAACGGTTGATTACGCCACCGGCCTGCAACTGCAGGAACATCTCGTCGTGCTGCGCAAAGAAGAGAAGATCGACGATGTCCTGCTTTTGCTCGAACACTCACCTGTCATCACATTGGGGCGCAATGCGAAAGCCGCCAACGTGATTGCCTCGCCCGAACTCCTTGCGCGGCGAGGGGTTCAGCTTTTCGATTGCGACCGCGGCGGCGATGTCACGTTTCATGGACCGGGTCAGATTGTCGGCTACCCCATCTTCGATCTACGGGGATTTGCTGCGCCCGATGGAAAGCGGAAGACTCTGGGCGCCGTCGAGTTTGTGCGCCGCCTGGAGGAGGTCTTGTGCCGAACCTGTGCCGACTTCGCCATCCCAACGAAGCGGAGTCCCGGCCTGACAGGTGTTTGGACGAATCAGGAAACCTCCGAAGCCAAGATCGCCGCCATCGGCGTCCACATCTCGCGCTTTGTCACTTCACACGGCTTCGCCCTCAACGTGAACACCGACCTCAGCTTTTTCAATCTGATTATTCCTTGTGGCATCACATCGAAGCCAGTCACGTCGATGCAGCACCAACTAGGGCATCCTCTCGACCTGAACTCGGTTGCCGAATCTGTCTCGCGCAACTTCGGCGCGGTGTTTTCAAGCCAGATGCTCTGGGTTGAAACTCTCGACGCTCTACTCGGCCGCACTGTCGGGGTTCCCGTGCAGTCACCCGAAGAATTTCGTAAGTTCCACCAAGAAGATGACCGCACCTGGGCTTAATAGACTGGTTGCGGAAGGGTCATCTTCTCCGAGTTTAAGCTCACCTTGCTCTGGCACGATTGGCCACTCTCGCGATAGCATTAGGCTTTGCGGTGAAGGCGCGGTTTCCAAGCTATGGCTATCAAAAGAACGAAATCCAACACGAAGCACAGCTCTAACGGCCACCGCTCGCGGAACGGTTCAGCGCAGGCGTCCAAGTCTCAAGTGGACTCCGATCTCCGCACCTACTCGATCCCCGACTACCGTCTGGAGCATCCCGAATTTACCGTTCATCAGGCCATAGAAAAAGACAAAGACGGCGCACAAAATGTGCGGTATGAGGTGACTGGAGACCTCAGCACAGCAGTCCCGCCAATTCGCGACTCCAAGTATCTCGACAAAAAACAGTGCATCGAGATTTATCGCTACATGCTGCTGAACCGCAAGATGGAGATCGGGCTGGAGAATCTTTACAAGCAGGGCAAGGTCGTGGGCGGGGTGTATTTCGGACTCGGCCAGGAAGCCTGCTCTTGCGCATCGGCCTACGCCCTCGATCAGGATGACTGGTTCGCGCCGATGATCCGCAATCAGGGAGCACTTTTGGTTCGCGGCTTCCGCGCCTCCGACACGATGATGCAGTACATGGCGAAGGCCGACTCGCCGACGAAGGGCCGCGATGGGACATCGCACTTTGGCGACATCGAAAAGCGCAACATGGTTTCGCCCATTTCTATGCTCGGCGATCTTATCCCAGTGCTCTCCGGGGTGGCGCTGGGCGCGCGCCTCCAAGGACGCAACATCGCGGCGCTTACCTGGATCGGCGACGGAGGCCAGTCCACCGGTGTTACCTACGAAGGCATCAACTTCGCGGCCGTGCAGAAACTCGGGCTCGTGCTGGTCGTCGAGAGCAACCTCTGGGCCTATTCCACACCGTCGGAAATGCAATATCGCGTAAAGGACTTAGCAGAACGCTCCATCGGATACGGCATCCCGGGAGTGATCGTCGACGGCACAGACGCCTGCCAAGTCTACGACGCCACGCGCGATGCGGTGGAGCGTGCCCACCTCGGCGAAGGCCCCACGCTGATCGAAGCCAAGATGATGCGGATGAAGGGTCACGCCATCCACGACGCCGCCGCGTACGTACCCAAGCCGATGTTCGATTTCTGGAAGAAGCGCGACCCGATTGCGCGATTTGAAAATTACCTTGTCAATGAAAAGAAGTGGCTGACGACGAAAGAGAATGCCGAATTAATTTTAGAAGTTGAGCGGGTGATCGAGGAAGAGAGAGGGATCGCGGTCAACTCTCCGATGCCAACTCCGGAATCCGCCGAAGGCGGCGTCTTCTGTGAAGACGGCTGCCATGAGATCAAGCCGAAGTATGGGACGCCGAAAGTGAAGAAAGGAATAGGCAGCTTTAAGGAGACGGAAGCTGCGGCGCATTTGAAGTAGAGTACTCCGCCCTGATCCGTGGACAATCCGGGGCCAAAATCTTGAAGCTCTAAACCCAGACTCTATGCAACTCACCTACCTCGAAGCTATCCGCCAGGGAATCTGGGAAGAAATGGATCGCGATCCAACCGTCTTTTGCCTCGGCGAAGATATCGGCATCTACGGCGGAGCATTCAAAGTCACCGACGGTTTCATCCACCACTTCGGTCCCGAGCGCGTCATCGATACGCCCATCGCCGAGTCCGCCATCGTGGGCGCGGCTTTCGGAGCGTCGCTCACTGGCATGCGCCCCGTAGCCGAATTTCAGTTTATGGATTTCATCGGTTGCGCCTTCAACCAGATTTCCAACATGGTGGCGAAGACCCATTACCTCTGGGGCGCACCCGCTCCGCTCGTCCTGCGCGGACCCAGCGGCGGATACGTTCATGGTGGACCGTTCCACTCGCAGAATCCCGAGATGTGGTTCGTCCACAATCCCGGACTCAAGGTCATTTGCCCGGCCACGCCCTATGACGCCAAGGGCTTAATCAAAGCGGCCATCCGCGACAATAATCCGTGCATCTTTTTCGAACACAAATATCTTTATCGCCGCATCAAGGGAGAAGTCCCCGCGGAAGATTATGTCGTCCCTATCGGCAAAGCGCGCCTCGCCCGCGAGGGCCGCGACCTCAGCGTCATCACTTACGCTGCGATGGTTCACACGGCGCTCGAAGCCGCAGAAACGTTGGGCAAAGAAGGAATCGATTTGGAAATCCTTGACCTGCGTACCGTTTCGCCGCTGGATCGCGAAGCCATTGCGCAGACCGTGAAAAAGACGAACAAAGTTATCATCCTGCACGAACACGCGCGCACCGGTGGCCTAGCCGGCGAGATTGCTGCCATCATCAACGAAGAAGCCTTTGACGATCTTGATGGGCCTATCGTCCGGATCGCAGGCCTCGACTCGGCCATCCCGTTCTCCCCGCCGCAAGAAGAGCGCTATCTGCCTCAAGTAAGCGACGTGGTCCGTGAAGCACGCCGCTTAAAAGCTTATTGACCCAGCATCCGATATAACCCCGTGCCAGACTGAACTAGCGCCCCGCGCGTATCATCTGCCACAATAGTGCGTCCGGAGGGACTGATGGGAAAATTCATTCTCGGTGTGGTTGTCACGGTTCTGGTGCTGGTTCTCGGCGGGCTTGGCCTTGCGATGCTCGGTTTTATCCCCACCAACGCGAATGTGGAGCCGCCGCACCTCGAGCGCCGCATCGCCAACAGTGCGGTCGACGCTTCCATGGAGCGCCACGCTCCTCATGTCACCAATCCATTGCCCCCAACCGATCAGAATTTTGAAGACGGAATGAAGCTATACACCATGAATTGCGCCGTCTGCCATGGTGGGCTCGATAGCAAACCCGCCTCTCTCGGCAACTCCTTTTATCCGCCAGCTCCAAATCTCGTCTCCGATCCACCCGACGATCCCGAGTGGCACGTCTTCTATACAATCCGCACCGGAGTTCGTTACACCGGGATGCCGGCGTGGGATAAAACTCTCAGCGAACAGGATATCTGGAAGATCACCAGCCTTCTGTCACACATGGAAAAGCTGCCCCCTGCGGTCCAGGATTACTGGAAGAGCAGTTTCGGAGTGGCCGCCCCAACGGGCGGCGAGGGAAGAGGGGAACAGAAGCACCCCTAGCGGTGTGTTTTCGCTTTGTGAGGGTTCCGAGTTCCTTATTGTGAACGCTATAATATCTGTTTGCGTCTGGCCCTCTCTACTTAACTGTGGGCCGCTTGGAAGGAAATCATGCCAACTGACATCATCATGCCCCAGATGGGCGAATCCATTGTCGAGGGCACCATTACGAAGTGGCTGAAAAAGCCCGGCGACAAGGTCCAGCGCGATGAACCCCTGTTCGAAATATCCACCGACAAGGTAGACGCCGAGATTCCTGCACCTGCATCCGGTGTGCTGCAGGAGATCAAAGTATCAGAGGGCACGACTGTTGGCGTGAATACGATCGTGGGAACTATCTCGGCCGATGGCGAAGCCGTGGCCCCGCCTGCCAAACCTACACCCGCAATCACAGCTCCGGAAAAACCGGCTTCAGAGAAAAAGGAAACCAAGCAGCCCGCCCCAGCCATACCAGCTGCAGCCGCCAGCGCTCCGCCGGCCGAATCGGGTGAGGATGAAGAAGCGCGCTCGTCGCCACTGGTTCGCAAAATCGCTCGCGAGCACGGTGTCAGTCTCTCGCAGATTTCCGGCACTGGCCTCGGCGGCCGTATCACAAAGCAGGACATCCTATCATTCATCGAAGGACAATCGTCGGCCTCAGCGCCAGCCGCACCGAGCGCGGCGGCGCCCGCGCCGCCAGCTCCGGTCTCACGGCCTGCAGTTCCGCTGGCCCCCGCTGCCTACCCAGGCGATCTCGTTCCTATGACGAATATGCGCAAGATCATTGCGCAGCGCATGATCGAATCCCGCCGCACGAGCGCTCACGTCCATTGCATGTATGAGGTGGATTTCACTCGCATCGTTCACTTGCGCGCCAAGCACAAGAACGGATTCGAGCAACGCCACGGAGTCCGTCTCACTTTCATGCCGTTCTTTGTGCGCGCTGCTATCATCGCGGTCCAGCAGTGGCCGATCATCAATGCCGCGATAGAAGGCGAAAGCATCCGCTACCACCGCAATATCAACGTAGGCATCGCCGTCGCCCTCGACTGGGGGCTCATCGTGCCCGTCCTCAAGAACGCCGGAGACCTCAACTTCCTTGGCCTGCAGCGCGGTATCACCGATCTCGGAGAGCGGGCCCGCAACAAGAAGCTCAAACCTGAGGATGTCGAAGGCTCAACTTTCACGGTGACCAACCCCGGCCAGTTTGGGGCGGTCTTCGGTCTACCCATCATCAATCAACCGAACTCCGCCATCATGGGCGTCGGCGGCATCACCAAGCAGCCTTTGGTCGTCACCGACATGGAAGGCAACGATTCGATCGCCATTCGTTCGGTCGTCCATCTCACGCTCGGCTACGATCACCGCCTCATCGACGGCGCTGTCGCCGACCAGTTCATGGCTTTGGTGAAGAAGACGCTGGAGAATTGGAACGAAGAGATCGGGTAGGGTTATTGGGCGGAAGGCGTGGTGCTTGCAGCCGGCTGCTGCTTACACCAGGAAGACGCGTTTAGGCACATAACTGTTCCATCGATAATCTTAGAAATTCCGTCTTTGAATTGTTCCGGATCAACAATCTCCCGTGCTGCGACGGCGTCTACCGTGGACAGCGCATTCTGCAGAAACAACATCGCGGCATCCTTCTTCTCGCTTCCGGGCTTGCCTCCAAACATGCTTTCAATGCCGCTTACTAGAGCCGGTACAAAGGCGATCGCACGCAGCAATTGAGATAGAAAATTCATAAATCTTCCTCCTTAACTGCTTTTCAGCAGATAGATGAAATGAGCGGCGGCTGGACAATTTCTGGCGCAGCCGCCGTATGCCTTACGTCAGACTGGCCAAAATATCGTTGAGCGCGGTCAGGTTAGGATCCGCTCCGTCGGTAGATCTGACGATCAGCGTTAGGCAAGCCTTGAGTTCGGCAGCCTTGCTAAATGCCAGTGCCAGCATGCCCGGCATGTCGATTCCTCCTGCTCCGGAGCTCTTCAGCGTGTTGGCAGTCGGTGTAGTGGCAGTCTTAAGATTGGTAATGATTGTAGTGCTCGGTACGGTGCTCATGGCTCTCTCCTATTGTCTTGAAAATGAACCGTCTCTCAGGAAAATCTGAAGTTCGTGGTCGGTCAGTTCCGCCGCTTCAAATGACTCTCAGTGGCGGGAGTGTTCAGTGGCTCCGCCGGTGGATCGCACCTCGTCCCTTAGACGGTCCTCCCCGAAAGCTAGTTTCGCGTTCTTATCGTGCGCGTTAATCAACCGCTTGATCTCATCCTGCCCCTCGCGCAGTTCGCCAAGTTCAACTTCTGTGCGAATTCGACCTTCGGTATTCGTTTCCGCAATCTGCTCCAGACGCGTGACTCGCGTCTTAGTCGTCTCAATATCTGTGCTTTGCTTTGAGGTATTTCGCGCGTCTTGCAGCACGTAGCCGGTCAAAGACAAAGCGATGGCGCCCACCGCGACCAGGGTTCGCCCGTCAAACTTCAACAATCGCTCGTCTCTGGCGGCCCTGGAATCTCTTCTCCACAACTCTTGCACGGCTTCTAGCTTTGCCTGTGTCTCCTCCAGCTTTCCGAGCACATCCAGCTGAAAATCCTTCGTTGTATATTGCGTTGCTGCGGGCTGTTTCGCCGTCCCCGAACGTAGTCTCTGCCTGCTCAAGAACTCGTCTTCGTTCATAGCGGATAGTCCACGTGCAAGGCCGCAGAGTACCGCGAGTATTTTGGCGGCGAAGAACCGTCATAGAGGCGCAAGAAATAATTTTGTGTGCGGGCCAGGCGGGCGAGGGTGAATGTTTGAGTGTTGAATCGGCCTAGCAAGTTTCGGTCGTTGGCTTGTCCCCAGCCATAGTCATTTTCTCTGACCTCAATGCCGCACCCAGTTCCCGGCGCGATTCCTGCATCAACCTCCACCGTCGTCGAGCTCACCGCCGTGATTTGCGCCTGCGTCAGATCCACGTGATAGTACGCACCGACTTGCGTGGTCTGCAGCAATGGAGGCATATCCTGAAGCGCAATCGTCGTCGTGCTTGTTACATACTCAATCGCTAACGGCGACGCCAAGTCATTCGCGAACCCAATCGTATAGAAGCCACGATCGTTCGCCGGATCAGCAACCTCGATGCCCACTTCCCGTACAATCGCCGTGAATGATGCCTTACGCGAAGGAACATTTAACGTAATCGCGTCGCCCGGAAAGATGTCCGCTGCGGCGCCCGGCAGAAAATCGCTCCACGTCTCATAGGTTCCCGACCATGCCGGATTCGTGGCATCATCCAGGATCGCCAAGGCCGCGTTCTCGCAATCTATATCCGTGCGCGCCCCTGGGTTTTTCATCATCCGCACCGCACCTCGCGTCCCGTCGTCTGCGCCCTTCTGCAGCGAGGTCACACTCGCCTCGTTTTCCACTTGAGCTACAGCGCGCCCAGATCCGCGGTAGCTCACAACGATCAACTGATTCAGCGCCGGCACATATTGCGGATAGAAATCCAAGGACGGATCGCTGGTGATCTCACATGCCGCCCCATCCGCAAGCGAGCCAACTAGTTGCGTCACGTAATTCGCGCTGGGCAGCGCCGTTCTCACTTCTGCCAGCGAAATGTGCGCCACGTAAGTGTAGGCGATGCTGCACTGCATGCTGACCGCATTCACCAGCGCGTAGGTGCAGAATCCTGGTGCGCTTGGGATCACGTTGTCATAGAGCAACGTCGCCGGAGCCACCAGCGTCGCCGGATTATTTGGGTCGATGTCCTGCACTTCCAGCACGAAGCGCACATCCGCCGTCACCGCCGCCCCGCCCCATCCGCTGCCCGCTGGATGCAACGAGGAGTGATAAGTCTCCCCGGTGCGGTAGACCTCCATCGAGTACAAGTAAGTCGTGAAGCAGTACAGGTGCCCGGGTGTTGTGGTCATCACTGGGCCGGTAAGTGATCCGTTGATTAGCGCCTGAATGGTAGACGCTCCACCCGATGGCGAGATTTGGAATCCTGCCAAACATCCGCCCACCGAGATCGCTCCCGCGTATAGGCCGCCCAGTACACCCTGCGACGCAGCCGTAAAGGTCACATCTCCGTGCTGCAACTCCAGCGCGCCGCCGAGCTCGATCTCCTCGACAAAGTTCACCGTAGTCTGTCCGTCGACGCCAGTGCCGCCCGCGATCTGCAATGTCTGCGCCACTACTGAAACGGCGGACGACGGATCGTTTTCCACCCAGGTCGTCGCGTCGAGCCCAGGCCCAAGATATTCCTCATCAATCAACGCTGGCTTTGGCTGGGCGAACGGCGTCTGCGATAAGTAGAATTTCAAGCTCAGTCCATCTCCCGCAAAATAGTCCCGCACCAGTGCCTGTGGTTCGTCCTGCCCGATAACGGTCACATCGTTCACCAGAAGGTTTGGACTATTCAGGCACAATCCCGCCGGGGAAAAGTTCGCATCGCTCTCATTGAGAGCGTATACAGCCGCCCCAAGCGGGGCCAAGATAAGCGCTCCATTCATTGTGCGAAAGCCCGCCCGGGACGCCACCGCAATTTCCGCTGCATGAAACGAGAAGCTCTTTTGCGGGTTCACTTCATAACTTGCGAGCGGGTCCAGGTTCTGCACCGCACTCACGTTAAACAATTCCGGCAACAAATCCTGCGCCAGCTGCCGGAGCGCGTTACCGGCGCTCCGGTCCACGAAAGGGGAACGATTCGGCAGCGCCTTCTGATCCAGCAAGACTTCGTCGCTTTGTGCGGCGACGTTGTACCGATATACTGGCCCTTGCTCGCCCCATCCCAAATATTCATACTGCGGAGCGGCGATAACGTACCCCGTGAACACGTCACTGCCGTTTGTTTTTCCCAAGGTCACCCTTGCGCCCATGGCTGGAATTACAAAACCCGGTGAGTTCGCCAGTAGGCTGAACTGCAGTTCTGCCGGCTGATTCAGCTTGCGCTCCACCTTTGGCAGCTTACTTCCGTCTAACGATGCCGTATAGTCTTGCGGCCCTTGCCCCTGAAGATTGTCGATGGTTAGCTTCATTTTGTTTTTCGGATACTACCTTTCCTGCTCGCGTCGCGATCTCGTCCGCTTTTAACGAACTGCGGAAGCTCGCAGGCGTATGTCAATCAATTCTTGCTGTGAACGCTGCTATTAGATTGGCAGAACTTTCAGCGTGCGGGCCGCCAAAAGCTTGTACATTCCGGTTTGCGAACTCGAATGAAGAAAGAGGGAGAAACGTCTAATACACCGCTGCCATCGTTGCCGGAAAGTAACTTCGATAGCACATCACCACCTGTCCATCGTTCGTATCCGTGTATGGCAACGCCAGGAACGAAGCGTGGAGTGACACTGAAGTTAATGGTCTTGCTATCTCGGCGAAGTCTTCTCGCGAGTACTTCTGCGACGAATTCCCTGCCTCACTCGCTTGTGTACTGGCCGTGGCCCTCGTGTTTGCCGCGCCGCCGCTTTTCGGTGGCTTCCAGCCTGCTCCTGAGACCACGCTTATACCGTGTGACCCAGCGCCTGGGCTGGGGCTGAGTCGTGGATAATAGAAGCACACTCGTCCTCCCGACTCAGGTTCAGCCACAAACAGTGCCGACCATTCCTGGAAGAATGATCCACCTTCCCGATCCACGAACGCGGCTACCACTTGTACCGATGATGCTGCGCTCGGCGCTCCCGCAAGCAGCGGCTGTGCCAGGATCAACGAGTTCGACGTTATATCTACGACCCGCCCTACGTTAAATGTCACTCGCCGTACGTAGTTCGCGTCGTTGTTCACTGCGGCTGCGTTGCTCACATATGCCGCGGAAATTCCCGACCCTACGTATCCAATCTGTTGCTGGTAGTCCACGTCGACTGCCACCAAACTGCCGGCGACGAACCCAATCACCCCTCCAGTCCCAAGAACAAGTTGATTCGCTGTCGATCCCGGAAGCACGGCCACCGGCGGAATCGGAGTTCCCCCCGAAGGCGCTGGCGTTGCACTCGTGCTAGTGGCCAGCACATTCATGTGCTCGGATCCGCCCGCTAACGCCATTTGCAACTTTCCCCACTCCCGAAAGTCGAACTCAACTCTTGCCTCGATCGCTCCCCGGAATTGCAGCGAAGGCAACGTTTTCGCTCCCGAACGCACAGTTTCGGTCGGACTGTCGTACAACCGCTCGAAGCTTTCGATCCAACCTAGATCCAGCCACGGCGCGGGCGGCAAATCGAGTGCAAACGCGCCCTCCGCCGCCGGATCGAAAATCGTTGGCGTCTCCGTTACTCGATTAACAGGCGCAAAGTACGCCCGCATCTGTCGCATCACCGGAACCATCGCCGGACGCACCGGAGTCGTGCTCATAGAACTGTTACCTCCGAGAAGAAGAAAACTGTAATCCGCGCCCGGCGCTCGGCACGCCCATCCTGATAGGCTTGTTCATACATCGCTCGCCGCACCGTACGCCCCTGATAGGCAAGCACATTGTCTTCTACCCCACTCGTTGTGACCGTCTCAAACCCGGGTTGATTCCAGAAGACGCTCGTACCTAGATCTGTGCTGGGCGACCGCGAGTAGTCATATTTCTCGGTATTCGTGGGCTGGCAGATCCCAAGCAGTTCGTTGTCGAGCTGGCCGATCACTCGTCCTCGATCTACCATGCTCTGCACCGTTCCTAATGTGTAGTACGAGATCACACATTCCAGACTCATCAGCGCCGCATTCCCTGCATGACCGTCGACAACATCCGCTGTGCCCCACTCGATGTAGAACGCATTCGGCTGGGGTTCGGCCGCGGAGGGCGGCAAGTTCTCCACCGCAACCACCGCCGGCACGGTCATGCCGTTGACTGTCACGGTTCGCGCTGGATTCAGCCCCGCCAGCCTCTGCTGTAACGTCAGTAAGAAACTATCTTTGGCAAATTGCACGAACACCTGCTTCTAGCTGTCAAGTTCCAGCTTGAAAGTTATTAGTTTTTGAGTTTGATCTAGACCCCACTATTGGTATCGTGGACGCACGAGCTAGAAGCTAGAAGCTAGACGCTAGAAGCTAGAAGCTAAGAGCGAATAGCAAGAGGCCGATTCCGTCACTCGACCGCGGTAACTACATAAAAGTAAGCCGTTCCCGCGAAGTTCTCAGTCGCTACGGCCTCGATGTGAAAGAGATCGCCATCGTATTCCAGCCCCAGGGCAGCATTGAACAAGTCTTCCGCAGAACCCATCCCCAGAGTGGGCAACTGCATTTCAATCGCCGAAGCGGGCAACGTAAACTCGATCCGCCGTCTTGGCCCTAAGTTTCCAGTTGGCAGGTTGTTTGTCACGACTGGTGTGATGCTAACTTGCTGCACACCCGGATCAACCAATCCCAACTGACCAGCCGGGTCGCTCGCGGTCGCCATTGCCGGCAACAGCAAATTCACCTGGTCTCCGCCCAGCGCGCTCAACATCGCATCCGCTGCACGCACCAACGCAGCTCCGCAAATTCCGCTCCCCATATTCCCCTCCGTTTACAAATTCGAATTCATAACCTGTAACCAACTGCCAGCAGGTAACAACGAATCGGCGTCTTCCTAGGCGCCCTTGATTGCCACATACGGCGCCAACAGACTGCGCACCATGTCATCCACCAAAGTCGGCCCGAAATATTGCAGCCGCATCTGGTTGATCTGGCTCGATTGCACGTTCAGTCCCGGCGTTGCCTGCGCGTTTTTCACAATCTGGGCACACGCCACCTGCACCGGCGTTGGAATCGTGCTCCATCCTGCGTTGTAGACCACGTCCACTTCATTGAAAAACAGTCCAAGCGCATTCACCGGAAAGGTGAGCTCTCCGCTGTCCGCCCAAATGTCGATCGTGGTTGGATCGATCGTCGTCCACATTCCCGGAAGCGAGAACACAAGTGCAAACTCCAGACTCATCTCAGGGAACGGCCATTCGCCCCGCCGCGGAATTCCGTAGCGCCCCTGCAGCGTAACGATCGGCGTCGTCGCCGGCGCTACCGTGACCAGGGGCAGATAACTTATGCGTACAGTATTGAGTTCCGGCGGCATCTTCAGCCGTTCTTCGTATTGATTCACACCCAGAGTCACCCGCCGGCAATGCGCATCAATGATGGCCGAGGCGGCTGTGATCCACGAAGGATCCGTTGTCGCATCCAGCCCGTACGTCAAATAATCCGTTGTAGCGAGATAATTCATAATGAGTTCTCAGTTCTCGGTTGCAAAAGATGCCGTTGGTCGCTGCCGTTGATCGTTGGCAACTACGGCAGCTTCGCCTTTACCAACGACGAACAACAAACGACCAACGACTGTTTTTCCTACCGCTGTACGTTCACCTGGTAGTGCGCGAAATTTGCCCCCTTGACTACAGGTGCGCCAAACTTCACTACCACCATTTGCTGAGTCAGCGCATTGGGCAGGCCCAGCTTGAAGACCCGCGGATTCGGATCGCTCAACCAGTGATACTCGATCAGATCCTCGGTCACGATGTAGACGGGATATACCGACGGCGTTCCGGTGGTGTACGGGATGGTCCAGTCCGGAATCAGAGGCAGTTCCCCAGCTTGCGTAGTCAGCGCTTTCACCCGCAATCCAGCTGTGATCTCTACCGTGTTCAGAACGACGTTGTACTCCGTCTTCATCTCCCGATCGATCAGGTCCAACAACACTGGATTGGAGTAAATGGCCGTCGGACGTACCGCGTAGGAGGAGTTCGACACCATCTGCGCGATCGTTCCCTTGATGCCGTCAACGATACTTGCAGGGGCGACGCCAATTGTCGTCGTATTCCCGCCAGCTACGATCTGTCCAATCACGCCGAAATACTGCAGTGTCGTCGGCGTGCTGAGTGACGTGTCCGTGCCGTTCCACAGCGCAACATCGTGCGTGCGTAACAGTCCGTCCACTGAATCGGCCAGATCCTTTGCCTGCAAGTAGGCAAACTGGCTTTGCTGTGCCGTCACTTCCAGATCGAACAGGTTGTAGTTGATTTGCGACACCAGCGCCTTGAGTGGCACAGCCATTTCCACACGGGTCGGCGATCCCACGGTTGGTGCAATGTTGCGAGGATCGACGAACGCCTGCGCTGCTGTCGGCGCGTTGATTGCGGTCTCTTCAAAGAATCGCGACGGATGCCCGGTTGCCGGCACCTGCTTGATTCTTTGTCCGAACGCACCTCGCCGGCGCACAATGTCAAAGATTTCCGTTTGGTACCTGTCAATTTCAATCGCACCCGGCCCAAGGTAGTCAGCCGATGCATACAAATCCACGAATTTTCCTGGCATGTTTTCTCCTCTTTTAATCTTCAACTTGCGATTTGGAATTCGATTCTTCTTATGCTCACAAATAAAAAAGGCACGACTAGTCGTGCCCTGTCCTGCCGAAATCCCGCGAGCCTTATTCGATAATCCCCGCCCTCGCTAGTTCAGACTTCACCGCAATCCGCTGCTCCACGCTCAGATTTTGCAATGACTTGTCGAGCACGCCCTTATCCACCTTTTCGTTGCCTGTGTCCCCGCAGCTTTTCGCCAGGATCGCCGAAACCATGGGTGGAAGCGTTTTGCGCGCCATCCGCGCGGCTTGCGCTTTCAAGTCAGCATTGGACTTCTCCAGTTCCGCCATTCGCTCCTGCAAATGCCGCGCGCTTTCTCCTCGCGCCGACATCTCATACGACGGCTGCTCCTCCACCGCCGCCACAATCCTGTCCACCTTCGAGTTCAGCGCCTCTTGCTGCGCATCCAGTCGTCCTAACACACGATCCAACGATTCGGCCGCAGTCGCCAGCCGTTCCGCCGTCGTCATCAATTGCTGCAATGTTTCCTCATTCATACTCTTTCCTCCTCCGTAATCATCGGTACCCGGTACTCGCAACTCGGTACTAGCCACTCAGTTCAATCCACGTATCTCGGTAAGCCGCTTTGTCCCTCCGCAAAATCGCAGCTCCCGTGAACGTAACTCTTTCCAGCATCCAAACCTGGGCCCTCGTGTCCGCGAGCTGGACGTCAGTCACCTCATAAGACATCCCCAGGCCTTTCGCCGGCGTGGCGGTGTAAGTCTCGGCACGGATTGTTGTATTGAAGTCTTGAGTTCGTTTCTGCTTCTTGTGCTGGCCCAGCGTTTCGCTCAAGTTAAGAATCTGTTTCGCAGCAGCCTGCAACGAAGCTCTCAAACCAAGCCCTTCCGTCCGCAGCCTCTGCTGCAAATCTGACGCCACGCCGTGCAAGGTATACGAACGCAATAGTCTGTCCCCTGAGGACACGACGGAACCGGGATCAGGTCCCCTTCCAGAATTCGCAATCTCTTTCACGATCTCAGGGAAGTCTCTCGCAAATAGATACCCACCCAGTTCAACATTTCGTCCCACGATTTCCGCCCGTGTGATCACGCCCACCTTGCAGCGCACATCGTGCCGGTCCAACGAGGGGGAGTAATCCACGCCCATTCCCAAGAGCGAAGGCAGCGCAGCCTCGGCCGCCCTTTTAGTAAGCACCACCAGGTGGCCTCGCGCGCCCGAAGGCGGTCGCTGCGACGGTACATCGACCATCGTCAATACTCCCCGAAATGCCGCTCGGTTCGGATGGCCCGCCACCTCCGGCATGGCTACGGCCATACTTCTCAAATCAATCATTGCCATCTCCCCTTTTGCTCA
This sequence comes from uncultured Acidobacteriaceae bacterium, assembly GCA_963782835.1. Lineage (GTDB taxonomy): Bacteria > Acidobacteriota > Terriglobia > Terriglobales > Acidobacteriaceae > Sulfotelmatobacter. The sequence goes on from CAWALR010000018.1 coordinate 177,550, forward strand.
ATGTCGTCCTGAGCGGAGCAAGCGAGTCGCGATTGCGACGCGCCTGCGTACTCGAAGGATCCCTACCCTCCACTAAATTCTTGCGGCCGAACTGGCACTGCCCTCGCCCAGATCCGGCAACCCTCTCATCCTCCTAACTTCATTCACCGTCAGCACTCCATTCTGTAAGAGGATCTGCTGAATCTGCGCCTCCTCCAGCGGATCCTGCGTGTCCAATTCCGCAAATACGAATTCCAGATCATTCCATCCAAGCCTCTTCTGAATTGCATCTCGCGTCAGGTGCTCTGCCAGCAGTCGCGCCGTTGGCACAATCGCCTGCCGAAACGCCATGTCGTTGTATTCCTCCGCGGTGGAGCGGTTCACGTCCCGCTCCACCCCCAGGTAAAACGGAGGAAGGTCGAAAGCATCCGCGATTACGCGCAGCAGAAATTCCTGCCACTGCAATCGCAAGTCGGCGTCAGTGCCGCCTCCGAACCGCAGCACTTCGGGTTTGCTTTCGACCGATAGGATCGGCACTCGTCCCGTGCCTTCAATCTCGTCTTGCCACCACCGAATCAGTCGCTCGTGATGTTCCGGCGTTAGGTCCTGCAGCCACAATGCATACTGCACCACCGAATTCGAGGCCAGCCGCGACGCATATCGATGCGCTCCCAAGAACGCGCTGATCGTCTCAAACGCAACTTCCAGTCGTCCCAACCCAAACGGCGTGTGCGTTCTCGGATTCAGCCGGATGTAAATCAGTTCATCGTCATCCAGCGCAATCTGGCTCTTCGGTCCTGACTGATCCGTCACCTGCAAATAGCGCTGCCCTTGCGGCGACCCATCCCAATCCAGATTCATTCGGATTGACGACCCATCCACCGGCCACAGCAAGAGTGGATGTTTCGAATCGCCCGATGTCTGCACCTCGATCGCCCCATACCCGCCCACGATGATGTCTTCCAGCACCTGCTCCGCAAACGATCGGAACGAATCATCGGGATTCGGCGCATTGAAGTTTTCCGTCAGAAGCTGTACTCGCTCCGGTCCGTCGGGCATCCCTTCCAGAGCAATGCCCTGCCGCGGCTGAATCCGCCAGCGCATGCCCGCGATCCGATCTTTAATCGTGTTGATCGCCCGCCGTGGAACAGGAATTTCCGAAAACCGCCGCAAGTTGTACGCCGTCGGCTTCGGCATAGTGTCGCTCGGCGGCCCGTACGAGTTGAAAATAGAAGGCAGCGGCAATGTCCGCCGCTTCTTCTCGGCCTTTACCAGCGAGGATGCCGAAGACACTCCCGCAATCCGGCGCATCGCGCCGCGCAACGTCTCTTTAATATTCATAAAATGTTTTCGTAGCGCCGGCATCCTGCCGGTTCCCGCCGTTGTAGTGCTCTAAAATGAAAAGCCCCGCGGCAGCGGGGCGACTCTACAGACAGATCTCTTTTACTTGATCTCGCTCAAAGCACACCCATGCGAATGGATAAAATTAAGCTGGCCATTGTGAAACCTCCCAATACCACCGCCAGGCGAATCCGCTTCGGCGCAACAAGTCCTGCAACCAAGGCCGCCATCGAAAGAATTAGGCAACCTATAACCGTCGAAAGAAGATCAATCTGCCTGACGCCTCTTAATCCTGGAGGGTGGCGCACATCGTAACTGAGAAGAAAGCCGTTGTAGAAAAAAACGAGAAACGGCAAACACATCGCCACGGTGTTGGCCACCAGCCCTCCGAACCCAATCACCTTTCTCCAGACCGCAGCGCTTTGATCTCGCCACGTGCTCCGCCATCGCGACCATCCTGCCACGTTCAAAACAAACGGAAGGAGCAGAACGATCCAGAACGTGACCATCTCAACTCTTCCGCCAGGAGCCGAGTGTTTAAGCGTCCAGCAAACGCTGATAACCGCCACTACGAGTGCGATCTCATTCCTTGCTCCCTTCATTGCCTCATGCTCGCAACTCCCTCCGCGCCACTTCCGCAATCATCGGCATCTCCGCCACCACTGCGACGCGAATGTTCTCTTCCTCCATCATGCTCAAAGCAAACCGAACGCTTTCATCTCCACGATCCAGATCGTCATCGATCACTGCCGTCAACATCGGCGCCGCTTGCGTCATCTGCGACATAACCGGCGCAATCCGCGGATACCGGGCTGCCAATGTAACCGCTGTTTCCACGCTCCTTTTCAGCGAGACAGCGTGAAACAACTTAATCTCGCCTCCGACACGGTATCCAAAATCAAAGTGGAAAGGATCGCCTTTTTTCGTGTAAGGCTCGGCTGCCATCGGAGCCAGAAGTCCCAGAACACCGGCCTGCTCAAACGCTTCCCGCATCCTTTCCAGAATCCGCTGCCTCCCCTTCGGCTCTCGCTTTCCCGCGACCTTTGCCGCCTCCAGATACAACGATGCCATCACCTCGATCTCTTGCACCGGGTCTTCCGCCAAGCACCTCTTCGTCGGCGAGAGCTGAATCGCATTGGAGAACGAATCCTCCATCCGCCGCAACAAGACCGCGCGATCTCGCGCCGTCCCCAGCTGCCCACGAATCTCCCGCTCCATCGCCGCTAACATTTCAACATCGGCTTCGGGATCGAAACACCGCACTCGCCCCCAATCCCGTGTAAAGCGCACCTCCGCGAACCCGCCGTCCTTCGCTCCCTGCTCCACCATCACCACGCCAATATTGACGAACTCATCCTTCACCGCGTCCGGCACATATCGCAGTAAGAAGAACTCAAGTTGTTTTCTCTCGGCCATCATCGGCTCATCAAGAACAAGACTTTCTCCGTGCCTCGGTATCTCCTTGCTGGTTGTTCTTACGACTCAACGCTCTACCCATTCCGGAAACGGCCTCCGTGGCGACACCCGAAACGCCTCAATCAACTCCCGCACTGCTCCCCGCCGCACAATCAGCGTCCGTACCAACTTCTCCAACTCATCCCACTCTCCGCCATACCACTCCGGAGGAATCTCCCCCGCCAAACTCCAAACCACATCCTCTGCCATCTTCTCGATCCGCGAAAGCCACGGCTCGAACGACTCCCACCCACGCACGCCCTCATACACTTCATTCCGTGCATACACTCCCCGCAGCGGATAGTCCGGAAACGTCCACTCCCCCGCATTAAAGCAATATCCCTGGTCGATAAATGACGCCGTATACTTCCTCTCCCGCAACTTCCTCCAAAAAGCCGCCTGCCGCCCGTTCGCGTTCCCCGTCCACTTGTCTACTACCAGCATTCCGGCAAACGTCTCCAAATTCCGCACCATCCCAAACATCTCCGCCGGGAGATAATCAAATACCTGCCCTTCCAGCGGACTGACCGCATACTGCGACCCAAATTGTAGTCCCGCCTGGCATGGGATCGTGTTGTGGGCCAGTTGAATGCTCAACTCCGCAGTGTGCTCCACGAGCCAGTCGCCCACTTCTACAACTTCCGTCCGAGGTACCGGAAGTCCTGCGCGCTCCGCCAGCCTCGTTCCCAGCATTTCATTCGTTAGCACACGCAAATGCTGCGGGTTGTTCCGAAACTTCACAACATAGAACTCTCCATCGGAGCAGCGCATCAAATGGCCTTGCGCCCCTCCCCGCATCCGCCTCACGTGTTGGACTGCTTCCACCAATATCTGCGTAACGCTGGCAACGAGCCCGCGTTTCTTCTCGACTTAGGTTTCGGGCGGTTCACATCCGACTCACCGCAAGGCCTGTCATCTTACTCCAAGTGCACCCTATTCCCTTGTGATCGATGAACTTCCTTCATCCTTTTCAACCTCCGACCACCAGACTCGCCATTTCCATCGCTCTTTTCTTTACCTCCCGCCCCGCATCTGCCTTGCGTACCGCCAACGCAATTGCCATCGCCATCACGCAATCATCATGCGCTCCATCGGCCGCGGCCGCACTTCCATCTGGATGCCGCACAAATGTTCGACATTCCTCGAGCAGCCGTGGACTGTGGAACAATGTCGGCTCCGCCATTAGCACTGCCGCCATATTCTCGATCATCGCTGGTCGGCTCGCCGCTGATGTAAGCCATCCTAACTGACCGTCTTTCTCATAGATGTTGGCGTACTCCATATCTCGCAAGTGAGCTAGCACGCCGTATCCATGATTATTCCGTTCCACCGCTAATAGCGCTTTCCCATAAATCCCCCCGAGTTCTGCCACCCGTCGCGCCAACTCAAGCGGTGCAAAGTGTCCCCGCAATTCCGCACACTGCAGCCCCAAAGCCCTTTCAACGACCTCAGCGCATGCATAATCTCCTTCGGACCCTCCTCCCGCCGTGTCCACCCCAATGATGTAATGCCGCCCATCTTGCGGCGGTAGCCAGATGACGAGCCGTCCGCCGTCCTGCGACTGCACTGCCGCCCCTGCCATCGACGCAGCTTTGTCCATCGCTTCTAATTCGAAGACGCATTCTCCCGAGGAAAGAAAACACGAAGCAGCGTCCTCCGCGTACTCCTGCCCCGCCAGTCCGCGCAGCGTCATCCACTGCTTACGACGCCACATGATCTGCCGTTCATCGAGACCGTAGAGGTCCTTCAGCGTCAACTCTTCCGCCGTAAGCGGCAGAACATCTTTTTTATCGCCGATCTCTCGATAGCTCTCCTCATACCACCACGGGAAAAAGTGTTGCGTGTACCCAGTCTCGCTCGCCTTCTGCCACTCGTTGTAGAACGTGCCCGCTGCACCATTCGGTGTAGACTCAAGCACAATTTCTCCATCCGGTGCCACTGCCGCTCGCAATGAGGCCAGTGTCTCTGCCGCGTCGCGGGGCCAACGGGAGACCTCCGAACAATGGAGGTAATGGATAGTCATCCCGCGCCCCGCGTTCGCATCCGCCGTCACCACTCGGTATTCGCTGTCTAGCAGCGGAAACACGAGTTGGTGGACATTAGCGCGCGAATGAATCAGCGCGCCTTTGCGCAGCCCTTGGGGCAGGTTTTCCCAGAAGCGCCGCACAATGCTGAAGATTGCTTCCGCCGATTCGAGGCTGTGCGCCACCTGCACCGCCAACGTTCCCGGCCGGGTAACTGTTTGCAGGAAAAACCGTGCGGCGATATACGTCGTGATCCCTACTTGCCGCGCCTTCAGTACGATATTTTGCTTACCGCACTTCTGCGAATATTCTCGCTGCGCACGGTTCAAGTCCAGCAGCCGGGTTCCACCTTTTTTCAGACGAATCTTCAACAACCTCGCAATCAACAAATCGCGAACTGTCTGCTCTTCCACTTTCTGGTCGAGAAATGGCCCGAATTGATGCAAGAGATAAAGATCGCCCTCCACAATTCACCTTTCGAGTCCTGGGCTCTTCTTGACCCATTTTTCGTTTCCATTTGCCACTGAAAGTGCCCTCGGCATCGTTACTTCAAGAGTCCGGCGCTTGCCCAGCGATCGAACTTCCCGTGCGCATGAATCCGGAGTCCCGACGCCGCATGATCCAAATCGACATTCCCTGTCTTCGCCGTCATCGTGGCGTTGTATGAACTCACGAACTGGCTGGCTGTCAGGGTCGGCTGCTTCTGTGCCTGTCTCGCCGCCATGGTCATCATCGCTGGGGATGCGCTCGAATTCACTAGCGGAACAATAGCTGCCATCGATTGCACTTCTGAAAGCACGATTGCAATCACGGCCGTAAGCTTTGCCTGGGTTGCCGTATCCTTGATGTGCAAGGCCGGCAGAACGCCATTCAACGTCGACTGCACCGCGTTCAGCGCTGCCTGGATTTGACTGAGCAGTCCTGGCTGCGCTGACGCATCCGCCTTTTCATACGCTGCGATCAGCGACTGCATCAGCTGCAAATCAGCCCCCGCCTGCGTTCCAGCGTTCTGGATGGTCTGCAGATCAGAAGCCGAAACATTCTTACCTTCCAGCGTCGCGACCAGTGTGACGATGTTTGCCGTCGCGGGAATGAGCACCTCTATGATCTGCTCCGCCTCGCTAACCCAGGCAGTCGAGCATGCCGTCCATACCAGAGTTCCAGACAACACCACCGCCACCAACCCTTTGCCAATATCCGATTTTTTAGTCATTGATTCCTCCAATGTGATTCAGAAACAAAAAAGCACGGCTCTCGCCGCGCTCCTGACACCTTTTCCGCTTGAAATTTTCTTTACCGGCTCAACTTCCATCGGTCGTGTCACCTTCTTGCGCCCGCAGTTGAGCTATGTTCGCAAGTCGAATTAGTAGGCTTACTCGAAATCCATCCTAAGAAAATTTGCCAGCACCGCCTATTGGGAGTTATCAGGGTAAGGTCCGGTCGACCCGCAAGCCGTCGCACAAACATAAAGATTCTGCGTTTGTGCGGCATCAATCGTCGCAATGTTCGCCCCCATCGATCCTCCGTCCGACGCTTGTTCCGAGTTCCCCGCATAGAACACGCTGTTCGAGGAAAGGGCGTAGTTATGGTAATCCGCTAGCGCCAGCGGCATAGCCGCCGTGTCAATCGCTCCCAGGAATCCTACGCAGGACGCCGATACGCTTCCCGAACAGTACGACTGTAATGGGAAATAAATGCTGATTGGTGGAGAACACCCCCCTGCCAAGCTGCTGCAGGGACCGGCGGCGTAATTGCTGTTGTTCGAATACTCCGTGTAAGACGAAGCCGTGTCCCTTGGACAGACGAGGTGGTCGATCGTAGACGAGCCAACCACCATTGGAGACGTGCCTGAAATCGGCACGTCGAAGCCATATTGCTCTGGCTTCGTTCCCACGCCAATCGCGCTCGCCTCGATACAGTATTGCGAACTGACAAAAATATTGTCCCGAAGAAGCCCGTTCAATCCTAAATTTGGCCCAGTCCCGCTAAGTGAGTTGCCCACGCTGATAGAAACAGTCGAGTCGGAAATGAACGTGTTGTGATCCAGAACAAAGTTTTGCGGGCCACCCAGCGTGTTATACAGCGTGCACGTCCCGCTGCTATCTGATGTTCCCGCGGCTACACCGCTAAAGCTATTCGGAAAGGTCACCGTCACGCTGGCTGGATTGGTACCGGAGACTGCTTTCGAAATGACTCCTGAACTCCACTCATGCCCCGATCCCCAATTCGTCTGGGGGAAGTTGAAAGCTGGGGTTCCCGTACAGCCCGCGATGTACACCGGGTCCCCTGAAGCGATGTCTAGGACTTGAAAACCTACGGGTCCGCTGGCTGTTCCTATGTCGGCAGAGTTTGAGTAGTTCGAATTGGTAAAAGGCGCTGTGAACTGCGAAGAGGATTCGGTCGCGATCACAAACGTCTGATTGTTGAGAAACGATTCCGACGTGCCGCTGAGCAATATGGTTTCACCGGAGACAAAGTTTTTGCCACGTTGACGGTCAAAACGTTGGAGGTAACCGAGGTCGCCGTAATCGTCCCGGAACTAATCGGAGCGCCCGCGTCCACGGAAGCCGTCGCCTGGAAAGTTGCGGCGGTCCCGGCAGCATTCTCCGTAACTGTCCCCGTCCAGCTCTGTCCCGTGGAGCCGAAAGCAAAATTTCTGGAGTTTGCATTCGCACAACCCGGATTGCTCACGCTGGTGTTGTAGCTCAGATTGTTCGCAAAGGTCATGCGCTTCATGGCCAGGGAGACGCCGCCACCGTCGCCGGAAGCCGACGATGACCGAGCCACCTCCCATCCTTCACAACTGTTACGAACGACGTTGTTGGCAAAGGTGTAGTCGTTAATTGTCGCTTGATAATTCGTTCCGAGGCCGGAGCTGTTATTGCGGATGTTGAAATCTCCCTGGGGACCACCTTGTCCCCCGGAATTGTCGGAGTTTTCAAAAATCTCGCCCGAGTCAACTACCCGCTCGCCTTCCTTGTTCTCTTCAATGTTCTTGCGAACTAAACTGGCGCCCGCATAGTAGAGGTTGCTTGCGGGGATACTCATTTGTCCGAGCCACGTATACGGGAAGGTACAGCGATTTCGCCTCCGCTCGATATCTTGATTCGGCACGAATCCAGGAATCGGCGGCCCTGTGCCTCCGGCAAACCCTCCTGAAAAGATGCAACTGGATTGCCCCTCTAGCCAGTTGTGGTCAATCTTGTATGGACCCAGCCCTAGCATCCCGATCGCGTGCCCTTCCCCTCCAGGACGCAGAGCTTGGCTCACTTGGGAATCAACCACCGAGCAGTAAAGGCAGTCGATTGCAAACGCGCGCACAATAGAATTTGCTCCGGTCGCTAGCGTGGTCCAGTCGCCGTGAGCCCAGATTTTGCGGAAATGAATATGCGAGGAGTATTGGGACGTGTTGGTCTCCGCCCCAGTGGTGGTCATACTCATTAGGTCGGCGCCTTCGTTTAATCCAGTCTGCAGGCGAATTTCTGCATCTTCAATTAACCAGTGATCTGGGGCGATGGTGGTACTGGAGCATTGCGCTCGCAGGTTGGTTCCGAACGGAGTGCAGAACTGTAGCGGATAGCAACTGGAACCGCTGCACTCCGCAGTCCACATGTGCAGCACGTCATCGTAATTCGATGTACTAGTGGTCTTCCCGTTAGCCAGAGTGAAATTACCCGAGGCGATGTTCGTAATGTTGCCCACCAACGCAACCCCGAACGCCGACCCATTGGCGATGGCCGTTACCAAAGCCGTGGCGCCGGTAACAGAAGTTGCCGCACCCAGCCCGCTAGCCGCCGTATATTGAAACGAACTGTTGCTTGACTCCGTCACCGTATACGTTCCGTTGTAGCCAGAAGGTACGATCCCGGCCATAGTGACCATAGAGCCGACGCCAGGATTCATGCCGGGAGCGTTGATTGTCACCGTCGTTCCGCTCTCGCTGGCCCCCTTAATGATATTCGGCACTGTGCTGAGTTCGTATTGAAAGGTGCTCGCGGAATTTGCAGTCACGGTCCAAGTCCCGTTGTACCCCGTGGGAGTGACATTTGAGACTGTTACTTGAGCGCCCAGCGGCGGGTTTAGCATGCTGGTGAGTGTGACCGTGCTGCTCGGAGATTGGGCGGCTGTGATCGGTGCACTATTCACTCCCAGTTGGTAGTACATCGCGTCTCCAGCGCAGTCGGGATTATCTAATCCAATGTCCGTCGATGTTGGCAGATTATCTTGCATCCCGTGAGAGCACACGATCTGCCCGTTCGGCAGATCCGCGTCCTGAGTTGAGCGCAAGATCAAGAAGTTCGTCGCCTGCGTTGTATTCGATTGCGGGATCACCAATCCTGTCGTGCTCGTGGTATAGAGCGCCGGAGGAATGTCGAGTGTTATCCCTACCCCCGTTGCTGTTCGGCAAGCTTCAATGTCATTGATCGCAAACTGTAGCCCGGCATTCGTCGGCAATACCGTCCAATACGGCGTGTGGAAAGTGCAGTTCGGCGCCGGCCCTGTCACCCACGTGCCTGGCAAAGAAAGCTCGTAACTGTACAGCGTGTTTCCTTCATTGTTATTTACCCACAGTTGAGGAAGAATCGCAGAAACTGGAGGGTTCGCCGCGCCCTCTCCAACCGTAAAGTACGCTCCGCCCTGGCCTCCCCCATAGAGAGAGTAGCCCTGGTAAACATGCGCCCCAATTTCCCATCCGCTCCCGTAGCTGTTCTGGTTTACGCCGTTAATGTCGAGTGCGTACGCCGGCCCGAGATTTTGCCCTGCATCCACCACCGGCGAATTCTTGGTCGGACGGAAATCCACCACCGTGCTCGTCGCCGGAAACGTATAGTAATCATTCCCATCCGTCCCGGTTTCCTGCGTTCCGCCGAGCAGCCAATTCACCAAGTCCGTGTTCGTCTGAACCGTCGCCCCGCTCGCCTGCAAGTCCGCGATCAGATTCGTAACCTCAATCGCACTCAGCTCGCCTGCCCCAGTCGACGCATTGAAGTGCCAGAAAATCCCCCACGGCAGTCCCCACAACGATTCTTTCCAGACCAGCGCCTGGATCTTCTGATTCAAACTCGCCGGCGCCAGCCCCATCCACGAAGGATTCACTCCAAAGCTCGTCACGTTCTGCACGTTGAATCCGTCGGCGTACGTATCTTTCACTCCTAGATCTTCTTTCAGCGCGCCACGCGCGCCCGCATAAGGCACGCTCTCCGTGATTCCCTGCATCGCGGTCGTCTCATATCCTCCCGGATACACATATACCGGCGTCGCGGGCAATCCTGTCAGATTCGTTATCATCCAATTTCGCGACAGCGTAATCTCGTCCGTCGTCAGCCTCGTCACATCCAGCTGCATGTGGTACACGGAAGACTTCACATCCACACTGCTCACATCCGCCAGGTCCTGCGCCAGCAGTGCCGATTCCGTATTGAAAGAGCAACCCGTACCGTACGGCCCCTGGCAAGTCTGTATCTCCGTTGCGATGAACTTTCCCGTATTTTGCAACGCCATCCGCAATAACTTGATCGTCCCCTCGGCCTGCTCCTGCCCCAGGTTGTAGCTGACACTGTCACTCGCCCCCGTCACCGTGATCGTCAGCGTCTTATTGCTGATGCTCAGCGTCGCCGCCGTCCCAGTGCCCGTGTATTGAACGTCCAGGGCATCGGTATTCGTGTAGTAGGTGTGCGAGATCGAATGCGAAGTCACGTCTCGTCCCGCATTGATCCATCCCTGAAATTCCGGAATCAGTGTCTGTGCCAGCGGGTATCCCACCGTAATCGCCGCTCCCACCGGGACTCCCGCAGCATCCGCAATCGGCAGCACTGTGTTCGCGTAGTAAGTATCCGCGCCCGCCGTCATTCCCGCATCATCAACCGTTAACGTCACTTCAGCGGGATATCTCTGGTACGCCTGCACCACCGGAGGTGTGTCGACAGGAATGTTCCCCGCACCCACAATCGGACCGGTCCCACTCGTGTACTCAACATCGGTCGATCCCGCCACCGCCAGGCTCGAGGCATAAAAATGACAATAGGAATAAGAAACCGCTGAGGTGTTATCGACGAGAGCTCCATCACGGTTCCCATAAGCCTTATCATTCACCATCGTGATCGCCGTAGCCGCTCGATCAAATCGGAAGCCGTCATAATTCAGATGTGCTTCCGCGTTGTAGATCTTTATGTCGCCTGGCCCCGGCGCACTCTCGTTCACGTAAAATCCCAGCGGCTGCGTTCCTTGCGGGATCATGGAATCCGCTTCCATGTTCGCAAACACTAAGTGATCGCTGTTCCCTTGCACATACACCCCGTACTCATCGAACCAGTTCACCTGAAAATGCTGGAACGTCAGCCACGACTGCCCGTTCACGTTGATCACCGGAACGTTGCTCAGCGCCATCGGCACAATCGGTGCGCCATAGAACGTCGACGGATTCCCCGCTGAAAAAATATAGATGTACCCGTTTGCCAGATAGAAATTCCTCTGCGCGATCAAGTTCGAAGTCGCAGCCGCCACCTTCTGACCCCACACCGATCCGAAAAGACAGAAATTCACCGTTGCGTACGTCGTCGGGAGTGGAGCCTTCCAAGCGTTGCCCGTTACCTGGACCCAAGCCGTTGTGGGCACCGCATAGTACCCCGTCAAGTTCGGTGCAGCTCCCGTCCCATAGGCGTCAAACGTAATCGGATTTCCCGAACTACCCGAAGAAGCAGGCACTAGGCTCTCATTCCAAACATCTCCTCGCTTGAAAAGGACCGAATCCCCGGGTTGGAATGTCTGCCCGTTCACATGCGCAATCGTCTGCCACGGAGCCGACAAACTTGCGCTATTCGAATCGTTCCCCGAGCTCGAACTCACGTAGTAAGTCGTCGCCCAAGCTCCGGCACTGAACATCAGCGGGAGAAAAAACACCAACCGCAGCCCTGCTATCCTGAGCGGAGTAAGACAATTCGCCGCACGAACCGTCTTGCGTAGTCGAAGGATCCCTAGCTCCATGTCCCTGCCACCGTCCTCACAAAAATGTCGACCACGTCGGCCTGCCTCGCCATTCTCCGGACTCTGCAACGCAGCGTTTTTGAACAGTAAAAAGGCCATCAGCTTTTCGCCGATGGCCCGGAGGCCGACCATATAACCTGCGTTTCTTCTACGAAAGAAACGGCGCCAGTTCTGGCGCCGCGCTTCAACAATCCGCTTCTTATCCGAACGTCCTCGCCACGAGACGCACTACTGCAGCTCTCTCACCGCGATCCGCACCGCATAGGTGCCTGTTCCCGTCGTGCATCCGGTGTACGAGGTCGAGTACGTAATATTCGCGCTTCCCGCTGACCACAGCGTCATCGCTCCACTTCCAAAATTCGCCGTATTCCCCAGCGCCATCGAGTTTCCGCCCGTGATCCCTGCCCCGCTCAGTGGCACCTGCAACGTCTTCGCACTCGTCTCATCCGTCCATCCAATCGTCAGCGAAGCCGCCGCGCTTCCCGGGGTAGTACAACTCACCGTTGAGTCCACGTAATAATTCACCACATACTGCCCCGCCCCGCAGCTCGCACTAGCGCACACCGTCGTGGACGCGACTGCCGCCGTCAGCCCTGTCGACGAAGCCGTCCCGTACACTGGAGCCAGTCCCGTTCCCGCCGTCGCTTTCCCGTTGTACGTCGTTGCCGTCCCGCTCATGATCAAATTCCGCGCCAGGTAGAAGTCCCGCACCCGCAACGATGAGGTCCCAATGTCTCGCGTGTTGTCGTTGAATGGCTTGAAGGCCGTAGTCGTATCCACCGCCCATTTGCACGAGTTATTCACGCCAAAACAAATCCCACGTTGCGCCCCCGTTCCCGCCTGCTGCGTCTGCAGTTCGTAATACGTATCTCCGGGAACGTACGCCAGACTTGCGCGCTCATAGTTGCCCGCGCTCGGAAAAGTTCCGTACACGTTGAACGTCTGCACGTTCGTCCCGTTATATTGCTCCAGCGTGTTCGCTCCCGTCAGGTAGAGAGGAGCAGCTCCCAGACCGCTCGTGTTCGTCCAATACGCAATCTGCTGCGTCGCCCCGCTTCCCCCGATCGTTCCCGTTCCCGGCGGGCACCCCACCGTCGTGATCGTCAGATCCCCTGTCCCGTCCGTGCACAACGGTTGTCCTGCCCCGCTCACCGTCCCCGCCGTCATCAGACTTGCCGAGGGTATCCCAATCACGCTCGACAGGGCCGCCCCGTTCAAACTCAAACTCGGCGTCGCAACTCCCGTCCCGAAATATCCATTTCTTACCCGAAACGTCGTCGATCCCAGGTCATACACGTTATCGACAAACGGCTTGAACATGTCGAGTTGATCGATCCCCCACCTCCCCGCTCCGTTCACCCAGAAGGCTAGCCCGCGATGCACGCCCGTTCCCCACGCCTGCGCATCAATCTTGAAAAATCCTGTGTTCACCGTGTCGTACATCAACTCCAGCCGTTCGTAATCGCTCGCATCCGTCCGCGTGCCGTACACGTTCAAGCCTTGTGGGTTCGTCCCGTTGTATTCCCCCAGATCGTTCGCATCCTCCTGGAAGAGGTCCGAGAAGAATGAACTCGTTGCCGTCGTCGCCACTTTCTGTGGACTTCCCGCATTGGCGGAAATATAAAAATTTCCGTCGTTCGAGATCCCCAGCGCCGAGGTTCCCGCTCCTGCCGCCGCCATCGCCGTCCCCGGCACCGGCGAACTCACCGTCCACGGTCCCGCTACCAGCAACTGCCCGTTCACTGTCAGATTCCCGCTGAACGTTCCTGACGACGCCGCAATCCCGTTGCTTCCCGTGTAGCTCAGCGTTGTTCCGCTGTCCGTCAGTCCGCTGTCCCCACTCACGGTGGATCCATTCGCCGAATATATCGCCAGTTGTGCGGCTGTTCCGCTATTCACCGTTCCCGATCCCCCGCCTCCGCAACCCGTGCAAGTTCCCGTCACGGTAAGATTTCCGTTAACGTTCACCGGAACGTTAAACGTCTTCCCCGTAGCCGTCAGCCGCTCCAGATAACTTGCGTTGTCTCCCTTGTTGCCTATGTAGTTCGAGATTGCAACGGGAGAACCAAAAGCAAGTTGCTGGCTTCCCGCTACCGCAGTCTTGTCGAGGCCGATGAATGTATCGCTGGAACTCGCGAGCGGACGGTTACCAGGTGTTGCCATCGTCAAGTTCGGTTGTGAGTTGACTAGGGTGATTATGTGCTGTGAGGGAATGGCGTAACCGGGGATTGGATCCTCCGGGACAAAATTAAGCCGACCTTGCACGACCGTGTAGGTGGGATCGCTGTAATCAAGGATCGTCGCGCCACCGCCAGCCCAGTTCGTTCCGTAGTTCTCGATGCGCTTCCAAGCCCCGCCGTTGTTGGTTTGGTCCGCAAAACTGGACTGCTCGACGAAAACGCCGGGGCCGTTGGTGCCGTTCACTGAAACCACGGGAGCGACATCTTCACCGGCGATAACAGGGGCGTTTGGAGATGCGCCGCCGTTGCCCCCTGTGACCACGATAGTTCCCGGCCAGAACGGAAGCATTGGCGTCCATCCGACAGCGTGAATCGTGTAACTGGAAGTGCTGGCTGACGCCGTATCCACGTAGGCACATACTAATGTTCCCGAACACGCCGTCGCGTCAGAGAGCGATGTAACAATCGACCCGCAAGCCGTGGTGCTCCCGCCGGTACATGCGCCCGCTACCGGGAAAGTGGGGGTATCCGCAGCCAATGTGCCCGGCAGCATTCGAATGATGTCGTAGACCACGGTGTCGCCCGCTGTCTGTGCCGGAATGTGCGGCCACTGCACGGTCACGCTGCCAGTCCCGCTAGTCGGGGAGTGCCCGGCCAGCAGGGGAAATGTATAACCTCCGGTAGTTGTATCGTGTCCCACGATGTAGTAGGAGTAGTTAGTCGATCCGCCGCTGGTATAGAGGAAACTGGCTACATGAGAAGCTGGTTGCTCTCCTCCGCTGATAACGAGTGCATTTGTCCCTCCGAGGAACATGATGCCGGCGGAACTGAACACACTGCCACCGCCTGGGTTATAGGGATGGGGGCAAGGGCCATTCCCCTCTTCCATGTACACATTGTCGGACGTCGTGCCTCCGTAGCCTCCCAGCAATGTCTGCGTATTCTCTGCCCACATTGCCCAACCCTGAATCACACTGTCTGTGATCTTGGTGGTGTTGTTGGCCAAGGCTGTGATTCCGTTGCCCTTGCATTGCGGGCTGATATTCGCCTTGTCAACCCAGATCACTGGCGCGCCGCCGTTCACGGCGTAGACATACGAACCGCAGTGATTGGCGTCGCACGTCAAACCCTGCGTTCCGTCAGCATCCAGTTCGCGGATCGTCGCTGCCTCGTCATCATCTTCCACGATGAACTGGTTGAATGTTCCGTACCCTCCAGCCGAAGATTTCACGTCTTCAATTGTCCCAGGCGTCGCGTTATCTTCAATCGCCGCGTTCTCGATGGCGGTCGTCCCTGGCGTGGATGCCAGGGCGATATTTGCTCCGGTCTGCGCATAGGTGATTGAAGTTCCGGAAACTGTCACAGGACCGTGATTTCCCCAGTACGCTACGCCGTCCGTGAAATTGGTGTTGACCGTGTCGCCGGTCTGAATCGTACTGCAGGCTGATGCAGTCGTGATTGTGACCACATTAGACGTGCGCTGCGTGCTGGCGATCTGGCAACCATCAGCCGTAACCGTCGAAGTGAAGTTGATTCCGCGGACAGTCAACCCGCCGTAATGATTTGAGCTGACTTGGTCTCCAAGGAACATGCATCGATCCCGAGTCGAGCAGGATAGAAGCGTTCCATGGCCCTCAATCAGGGAGCGGCTGCAATGTGCCCATATCGTTCCATACACCGGCAGAGCTCCGGACGTAGCGCCCGTGGCTGGCAAAACGATGTGTCCGTTTGGATTCTGCGCATTGCCTGTACCCGGTAGTCCGCACGCGTCGTTGATCGCTTCCTGAATCCCGCTCGTCGCGCTGCTGATCTTGTATCCCGCCGAATGCGAATTCCTCGGCGTGAATACAATCGTTCCAGACGTTGCTCCCGCCGCGCATGTCCCCCCCGTTACCATCACCGGCTCCGGCGTGCCCTGCGCGCTTGCATAAACGTAGTACATCGAGTATCCCGACGTATCAATCCCCACCGGACACGGCGAGAGCGTGACCGTCGCTTGCGTTCCTCCCGTCAAACTCCCGCTCGGACTTGCACTCCAGTTGTCGCTCGCCGTCACATATCGAATGCCGCTGACGTTGTTGACGCTAAACTGCGTTCCCAACGGCTGTGCAATGCTCTGGCTTGCCGCAGGTGTTACCGACACGCTTCCCGTTCCTCCGCCCGGTGTGGCTGGAGCGTATTGCCCCGAGGTCGAGGAATATGTCAGCACCTGTCCATTCCCCGGCACGCCCGCCGCTACTGGCACGCTCTGAATCGCGGTCGCATTCGCACTCGATCCGCACGGCCCCCACACTCCACTGCCCAGCAAACAGTTCAGGCCCGAAGCCGTTCCGCCGCCCAACTCACTTGTCGGCACCAGCCCGCTGATGAGATCCGCCTTCACTACCGTGCTGGAATCGACGTACTGTTTTGCTGCCGCCTGAAGTGGTGCCGTCGGATTTCCGCTTAAGGTCAGCGGCCCCGTCATCGCACCGCCTGCGGTCGGTAGATAGTTTCCTGCTCCCACCGCGGCAATCGAATTATCCACGTAAGCCTTATTCGTCACGTCTCCCGTGCCTACTGGCGTCGGCACATTCGGAGGCGAAGAAAAGGTCTTCGTACCCGTCACTGTCTCCGTTCCCGTCAAATGCACAACCGCGTTGTCATTCGCCTTCGTCGCCAAGGCGGTATTTACGTATTGCGCGGACACCGGTTGCGCCGCTGTCCCCGCTCCCGGCGTCGTCCGCACCTCAGCCAGCGTTGCGGGAGAGCTTGTCGGCACCAGCCAGCTTTCCGTTCGCACTTCCCCAGGTCCCAACTGGTACACCACGGAGTAGTACACGCCCGGAGGCGTCGCTCCCGCATTCGCCACTAGCGCCACATTCAGCGCGCCGTTCGCTCCCAACGTGACATTCATGTCCCCAGCAGCTACCGCAGCTCCGCCTGAGGTCAGAAACGCCGGCCAGGTGATGATCAGCACTCCTTGGGCCGGCGTTCCATCCGCCGTATACACCGTGTCCACCACGCTCGTCGACGTCGGACCGCTCTGAGGAGTCGGCGAAGCCGCGCCCATCGCCGGATCTGCTGCACGCGACTTCGCCTTGGGGGAAACTGTAGGCTTCTCCAGCTCTCGCGCGGAAACTTCACGCACTCCCAGCCAGATGCCTGAAACTGCCACTACCCCTGCCAGCACACAATAAAAAAGCCGCCCGGCTGGACGGCATTCCTGAAACATGACTTCCTCCTCAAATTCGTTCGAAGGATCCTTCTCAAAATCGTCCATGCAAAAAATCTTCTACGCTCCGCACGTAAACCTCGGCAAAGTCTGCCACCGGACGTCGCGCCTCAATCAGGTCCATCCCATCATCCACAGTCCAACCCATCACCCCCAACAACGCCAGTGCCATCATCGGCGCCCGATGCACTCCCGCCGCGCAATGTACGTACAACTTCGCTTCGTCGTCTTTCAGCGCCGATAGCGCAAACTCCACCCCTCGCGAGAACACTTCAGGAGGCTTCGGTTCAAAATCATCGTCCACCGGGTTCCAGCAAACCGCAATTCCATGGGGCTCTGCCAGCGGGGTGTCATCAAACTCAATCTGCATGTCGATGATGTGCGTGATCCCAGTACGCGATACCGCCGCCATATTCTCCGGCGTCCAGATTCCGCCACCCACCGCGATCCGATCGGTCACCCACGTGATATCCATTCCCATTCTGCGTCGTCTGACGAAAACCTTTCTATCCGCTGCATTCCCCCGGAAAAACCAACCCTCTGGAAACGCATTCGCCGCAATACCCTTCAGCAGCATTCTTCTGCCGGGCTCGGCTTGCGGCGAAATCGAGATCCCCGCCGGACCGCTGGCCGTTCGCCGTTCGCAACTTCGGTTCATTTTACGGCATCCCCTTGTTCCTCGTTTTGGCGCAACCACGACAACTCTTCGTCTCTCCCTGTAACCGGCTCGTCCGATGTTCCCTTCTTCTCGCGCGTCACGACGGGGACCTCATCATCTTCATCACGAATCACCGGATCGGTCGGCAAGCCCATCCGCTTCAGCAACGTATACGCCAGCGAATCTTCTGGCCTGGTCTGTGCCGTTTCCTCCGTCGGAGGGTACAATCCCACCGCTTCGAACAGATACTTCGCGGGACCCAGTTGCCCTTGCTTTGCCTCTTCGATGGCTTTCTCCGTAATCTCTCGCGCAGCCCCGCCCACCAGAGCCGCGATGCTTTTCCGCACCTCAACAAAATCGACTGGCTTCAGTACCTTCACCGGAATGTTGTCTCCGGGTGTCTTCTTTCCAATAGTCTTCTCGCCCGCGGCTTTCTTCGCCGCGACCTTGCCCGTGTTGCTTTTTACCGCCGCTTTCCTCGTTTTAGCTTTTCGTGTCGCCTCGCCCTTTGCTTTCTTCATACCCCCTGTGCACCCTCCACGAAATGATCGCGGCCCTGACTGACGGCAGTAAGCCCATCAGGATGTCCCTGGCCCGCACCCGGAAAATCTCCACTCTGCTCCCGAAAACACGAAAGGCGCGCTTTTCAGCGCGCCCTCGGGTAGTATTGCTTTTTTCTTTACTCTATATATTCAGAATAGCATTTCGCAATGGGTGATTGGGACATTTTTTGAAATTTATTTTCGCCGTATTTTCAATCACTTGCGGCAAAAATGCTCTCGCAGCCCCCTTGACAAGATTTTGCGGGCTCAAACTGGCCTCGCCGTTCTCGCCTGCTCCGCTTTCGGTAGCGGAACCAGCAATCTCACTTTCAGAAACTCCTCGCTCAGTTCGTCCAGCAGTTCCGGCAATCTTCGTTCGATCGTCTTGCGTGTACAGTGGATCAACCTCGCCGCTCGTTCGTGGTCATGTTCCTGCAACACCACCCGTGCAATGATTTCCTGGTCGAACGACGCCAGCCGCTCCAGGCAACCTTCTACATCATGCACAAAAATTACCCGGTCTTCGAACGTCACCGACGTATAACTCGTCACTTTTGCCCTGAAAAACTCTCGCCCCAGTATCGATGGCAATCGCCCCGTTTCTAGCGACAGCCGCATAAAGCGCCTCAGTAAAGCCGTAGTACGCCCACGATAAAGCCACAGGTCCGGGTTTCGGTCCAGCGCACTCTCCCCTTGTCGCTCCTCATATCCCGCGCTCTGGGTCGGAAAATTGTGTGTCGGCAAATTCCGCCACTCCTGCGCCTTTGCGAACGACTCACCCCCGGAATGCCCCTCCTTCTCCCCCCTACCCGGCATGCCCAGACCTGCTTTCCGCAGGTAGTCGCTGTCTGCCTCCGCCGCAATCCACTGCACGAATCCGCTCACGCCACACCTCCCGCCCCATCCAGATCCGCGCCGTCATCCTCTCCGTACCAGTCGAATTCGCTACCCTCCGCTCTCCGCTGCGGTACGCGCACTAATTCGTGTT
Organism: uncultured Acidobacteriaceae bacterium; assembly: GCA_963782835.1. Taxonomy (GTDB): domain Bacteria; phylum Acidobacteriota; class Terriglobia; order Terriglobales; family Acidobacteriaceae; genus Sulfotelmatobacter. The sequence goes on from CAWALR010000018.1 coordinate 196,915, forward strand.
CTGGCTCGTGTGAAGCCGGTGGCAACTCGGCGATCTTGCGCGCGCAACCTACGCAATAGATTTGTCCTCCCCCCGCCGGTCGCAGCCACAACCCTCCACAGCGTTCGCAATATTTCAGTTCCAAGGTCAACCTCTCCGCCGTCTCACTTCCTTGCTTTTTCATTGCTCCTCCTGGAAAGTTCCCCTATCTGTGTTACCCGGGGCTGCTGCTGCTCTTGCCGAATTCCCTGTGCCCTCCGCCGAAAACAAAAAGAGCCCTGTGCTGGTTCCCGCCTCCACAGCGGATACCAGGCACAGGGCTCGTTTCTCTTACGACGACCTGTTTGCGCTATTTAATTTTGCACAAGAACCGTACCGTTGGCGTTCTTCAGCTTAAGGTTCCGCGGAAGTGTCGCCTGCCAGCATCGATCCGGAATGCGATTGCCGGAAAAATCCCTCCTCATATCCTGATTTCAACACCCGCCCGTTCTGCACCATCACGCTCACCTTCCCGCTGAAGTTCAACGATTTCAGCAGATGCTCCATGGCCGCAGAAAGCACCTCGGCTGCCCGCACTTTACGACGAAACTCGACAAAGTTCTTCGCTTCGTTACAGTTCTCCACATGACTCATGTACGCTGATTCCTAAAAAATAATTTGAGTTATACGATGAGCCGATCGTATAGCTCCCACTTTTAGCCGTCAAGGTGATGATTATGCATTTGACACAGAGGAAGGAGAATTGTAATGTCTGATCACCGTGACAGGGTAGAGGAAGAAAACAAGAAAACTGGGGCGAACCGTAGCGGGACGCCCCTGGTATGGAATTATTGGAAGGGAGTAGCCCAATCTTCTGCGGTTGCTTCATTCTTCATACTAATCGTTTGTATTGTCGGCTTGTTCGGCCTAGGTGCTTTTGGCTTCTGCCCTCCAGCAAGTGCCGTCAAAAACGGAAGAAGGGCCAAGGTATTAGCAGCCGGACCTTTGAGTTCCACCTCGATTTTTCCATTGAATTTCGGTCGTACCAAATGCACGGCACCACCTGAATATTGCAACGTGGAGTTCTGGAAGGAACAGTCCTCGCAATCTAGACCATCTAACTCCTGCGGACCATTCATGAACCCGATTCGTGCCACGAACGGTGCTAGGCCCAGAATTTTTGGTTGCATCCCTAATCCCAATGCTGGCGCTCCTGAGCCATTGGAATTGATATTCATATCTGAGACTTTAGGGATGCGTGGAGGCGGTGGTGTATTGGACTGCGCAAAAGTTACAGTATGGATTCCCAAGAGCAGTGATCCAACGACGAGTCCGACGATAAAAGACCCGAACGCCAAAGTGATTTTGGACATAAGTCCTCCTATATCCGGCAAGGCCGGAAATTGTTCTACCTTGGAATTTAAGTATGGAGAGCCGCCCCCTCAGAAGGTTCCCCGCCGAAAAACGAAACGGATTATACGCCCGAAGAAAACAGAGAAAAGTATTTAGCATCACAATTCCCGAGCGGGAGGCAGAAAACGATAGTGAGCGAAAACACAGTTTCGGATTTCGTAACAGCCTTGAAAATCAAGATGGCTTTCGGTTCATGTCAAAGCAGTTTGGGCAGCGACATTCATAAAGAGAATCGGGCATCACAACATGCCCACATCTCAGGCAGAGGTACCAATGACCATCTGCTCTAGCTGCCATGAGCTTAAAATTGTTGTCTTCGATGCAGTACGGGCAGCGAACTGGATCGGGGTTGGGCATCTGGGAAGTAAAAATCCTGACCCCATGCTCTCCAAAATTTATGGGGTCAGGCGGAGTAGTGTTCGACGCAGATCACCCTAGTCGTGTTACAGAGGGATGGCAAGCGGTTTTAGCTATTCTTCGATTGGTTGCGCTGCACAGGCGGGGACTGAATCAACTTATCTAGGACACGGTCAAAGTCGGCCTTCTTGACCTTCACGGACGGGCGTTTCTTAGTAGGAACCTTCTTCGTCACTTGTAATCCACAGCCTTCGTTGAAAACCCCAAATCATTCACACCTAGAAATGTTTGAAACATATTGACTGCAAATGTTTTAGGCGATATGTTGGCGGAAGTAACCGAGGCCGAACGAGGGAGTAAACGTTTGGACAGCGCTCTCCCTCGTCCAGCCCTTGTGGTGGTCGTAGCTCATGTGCGTAGAGCAGCGGTCTGTTAAACCGCCTAACCGGGGTTACGTGACCCGGCGACCACCCCACCCTTTTTGATATGGAGACGTTGGGCATGTGGCAAGCCCAGCAGATTTATACTCTGACAACTCCCTAGCCGGGGTTCTGTGGGTTCGACTCCCACCGTCTCCTCACCAAACACTCTCAAAGACCTTCTTCCCTGCGATTCTTCTTCGCGGGATCGATCTCGAACGTCAAAGTCTAGTCTTGGACAAGATTCTCCGCAATAGTCCATTCGCCTGATAGCAACCTGCGTACCTTTGGGCAAATTGCTGTTTACTCTCTCGATACTTCTACGATAGCAGAAGCCGGGAGTATCTTGGCTTGCCCGTACGGCAAGCTAGCAAGCTTGCTTGCAAACATATACCACGGGTAAATCGACAGCGCAAGCCTTTGTTTCATCGGAATGGATACCGACGATAAACAGCGGGAGGACGTAAAAAAGAAGGGAGACGTCCTCTATTGCAGGAATTTTCCCCCGGAACTGAAAGAACGCTGTGAGGGTCTAGCTGGATTTCTGGGAATGACCATTTCGCAATTCGTGGCGGAGATTCTAGACGAAGAGACGAAGGACCAAAAGTCGACGCATGAAGCTGTTAAGCAGTGGTACAAAACGAAAAAGTCGAAACGAAATACTACCTAATCAAATCTCCCCCGAGGGCTCATTTCCAAGGGGCTAACTCTCGCCAATTCTGGGGGAATCCCATGGGGTCCAATTGGACGTGTGGGTGATTGTCAAAAAGCAACAACAACCGAGTTCTCCAACTAGAACCCTTGGCAATTATCTTCAACAGATGCTGGCTCATAACCGCAACGCAATAAACTCGGTCGGTTTTGGGAATCTTGTAGATCCATCCATGTGGAATCTTGGCTTGTACCCCAAGCTGGCGATTCCAAAGCCGACTGTGGTGTGCGATCAGATTGCGAATACTGGAAAGCACATGCAGCCAATTCTGAAAAGGCTTTTCGGCCAAGTTATATTCCGCCGCGATTTTGGTTTTTGTTACGCTTTTAAGGCCCTCGAACATCATGGAGAGCGTGCCGAATGACATGAGTTCGGTTGCCATCCAAATAGGCAAATGCTTTTCTAGCGTATATTTCTGGCGGTAGGTCTTGATGAACAATTCCTTGCCCCGCTTTTCTTCTTTTTCGATGTTAGACATAAACTCTTCGAACGGTATCGGTTTACCGACTCGAACCACATTCAGAAACCAAGACGAATATGCTTCCGGCAGGGTGTGAGCGAAAGGCCCATGCGCATGGGCCAACTCATAGGTAATTGCAGTTCGGAGAGAAATCTCAATTCGCTCGATTGCGATCATGAAGATATTTCGCAAACGGCAATCGAATACATATAGGTCGATCAAACTATCGAAACTGGTTCCTGGGAGGAACTCTTCGCACGACGAAGGCTTTTTAAAAGTGGGAAAATAAGCGCTCAGTCGATAATAACTTACGCGCCGAAGCCAGCGCAGCGCCTCGGCATCATCCGAAACGGAAAGCCCGCGTTCTTTGAGAAGCGCAAGTTGTTGTTCGTATGTTTTTGCGACTTTCGGAAACTTCATTTTGCAGCAACAAAAAAAAACCTCCAACTATGCGCATCACTCAATGGGACACATTGAGGCTAAGCGTGGAGGTTCTATCGCTATGTATGATGCACTACCGGGGGAAAAGAATCAATAACACTTTCGTGCTAATACCAATGGTTAACCCCTTTGTTATCAATAGCGAGAACTATGGTGATTACCTGAGCGCTTCGTTTACGGGCGGACAAACGGCGTAAACGCATTCTCTTCGATCAATTTGTTCTAGGTCATCGGCTTTACACCAGCCATGCGGGTTACGGTCTGTTCAAACAATTCCGCATCTTCCCGCCGATTGAACCTGTACGAGAACTCATTCAGATAACGCTGGAGATGCTTTATCGAAAGCTGATGGTACGTGCCTATCACGGCGCGTTTCAGGAGCGAGAACGAGTTCTCCACCGTGTTCGTGTGGACTTCTCCCTTCACGTACTCGCCCCGGCTGTGGCGGATCGTGGAGTGTGGGATGTTGTGGAACTTCGTTAAGCGGAAGTTGTAGGCTCCCGCGTCATCGGTCACGATGGCTTTCGTCCCCGCCGTGTCAACGTGCTGCGCAATGGCTTCGTAGAGTGTGCCTTGCTTGTTGTCTTTGACCTGGACGAGCCGAAGAGGACCGCCGCGCTGCCGGATTCCGAGCACTACGTCTTTGTTCTTGAGTTTGCGCCTGTGGCCCTTCTGCTTGCCTCCGATGTACGTTTCGTCGATTTCCACTGTCCCGGTCAGTTTGAGGCCATCAGGATCGTTCATGGCCTCGCGGATACGATGCGCCAGATACCATGCTGTCCGATAGTTCACTTTCAGATGCCGCTGTAGCTGCAAAGCGCTCATGCCCTTTTTCGCATCCACCATCAAAGCGATTGCCATGTACCACTTGTCCAGCGAGAGGTGGGAGCCGTTAAAGATCGTTCCGGTCGTGGCAGAGAATTGCTGCTTGCAGGTAGGCTCCAGACACTGGTAAAGCTGTGCGCGTTTGTTGTCAGATTTCTTCGTCACCTTGCGCGTGATGCGGGAGATTTCCCTGGAGCCGCAAGTGAGGCAGCGGACGCCATCCGGCCAGCGCTTAGCTTCTAGGTAGGCCAAGCATTGCTCTTCGGTTGCGAAAGCTTTAGTGACTTCTATCAGTTTCATGTCAGGAACTCTTTCGAAGGAGTTTGTACACAAGAACCGCGCTTGCCAGAACGATCATTACAGCTAGAAGATTGGGCTGTCTGATCACAACAAAATGTTACTCTTGACGGCCTTCTGTGTCAAGTGCATAATATCGTCAAGGTCGTTATACCCAAAAGGCTGTGGAAAACTTATCTCACTTAGCGAATTGCTATACCTCGCGTGGTATACTCCCAACTATGAAATTCCGGGTGCTGCAAGATAATCTCCGTGACACGATTTGGGAGCGCATAGAGGAAGGCGAACTGACCGGCCTCCGTCTGGCGCAACAGACGGGATTTAAACAGGCTCACATCTCCAACTTCCTGAATCGCAAGCGCGGCCTCAGCCTCGAGGGCATGGATCGCGTCCTCGCCGTTCAGCATCTTTCCGTGCTGGATCTGCTCGACCCTTCTGAAATTAATAAGCGCGCTTCCATCCTCCCTCCTAGCAACGACGAATTCCAGAACGTTCTTCTAGCCGATGGCACTGTCGCCGCCACCCAACCGCTCATCACCAGCATGGACGTCAAGGAAATCCTGAAGTTCAAGAAGACATTTCTCAAGAAACTGAAACCGGAAACCGAAGGCGCCGAGCGCGAACAATGGGAACGTTTCGTAATCATTAAAGTGGATGGCCGCGAAGGCATGAGCATGTATCCGCGGCTCCTCCCCGGCGCCACTCTCCTGATCGACCGCCACTACAATTCCCTCAAGCCCTACCGCAAAGGCGAGTTCAACATGTACGCGGTCCTCAAAGATGGCTCTTGCACGGTAAAGTACGTGGAAACCGCCGGTTCTCACCTCATTCTGCGGCCGCACAATCAGGCTTATCCCATCGAGGTAATGACTATGGAAGAGGGCAAGTCTCCGTCCGATTACCTGGTCGGCCGTGTCTGCCACGTCGGCATCGAAACCTAGGAAAGAAAATTTGTTTCTCGCTCTTCAGTAGACGCATCACTGAGAACTGAAGAACTGAGAACTGAGAACTGAGAACTGAGAACTGAGAACTGCCATACCTACTCCGCGTTCAGGCTGTCAAACATTTTCCACAACTTGTCGGGGGTGGCGCGGTAAATCATGTATCCGCTTCCCACATCAGAAGTCTCGCGAAATAGCAATTCTCCGCGACCGTCTCCGTCCGCATCAACTACATCGATCAGTTCCAGCCGCGGCGTCACGTCCAGGTGATATTTGTCCGTGACCCCGGAATATAGTTTGCGCAGGTTGCCGTAGATGTCCGTCCGCGCCACCAGCATCACACTAAACGGCTCCGCCGTAGCCGCTACCCCTGTCGAGCCCGGGATTCTAGCTTCCGCGCTCAAGATCAGCACCGGCTGGCTGGTCGTCCACACGTCGAAGCCATGAAATTGAACGCTCTCAAACACTGCCTCTGCCTGTTTTATTGGCGTTCTTCGCCCCCCCGCGCCCGCCTTGGGCGTAACCGGATGCGCCAGAATCTGGTTCTTGACCAGCGCTGTTGCGTACGCCCGAACTTCGTTCCCCGCCAAGGCTAACATCTGACCTCGTCGTTCTTCTTCTTCGCCGGTCTTCCAAAAGAATTTGTAGGATTGTGGCTCAGGTCCTCCGGCATCGGAAATTGCCGCAACCGTCCGGAGCGGAGCGGCAGAGGTTGCCGCCGCCGAAATTGCTGTAGATGGGGATCCAACTTTGACACTCTTCACCGTCCCAGCGTCCTCTTCATCCGGTGGCGTCGGCGCCGTCGGCTTGCCCCGGCGCAACGTCGGTCGATAGTAGCTGCCTTCCGCTTCACTAGCCGATGTTTGACCAGACGGTGTTTGATCCGATGGCGACTGACCGGATGACGATTTGCTCCCAGCTGTTGGGGCTGTTGACCCTTGCGCTGGCGAATTTTCGCTCGGCGCCGCCTGCCCGGGAGAAACTTGTCCCGGCCCCGTCTGTGCAACCGGCACAGGTTCCTTGTTACCCGAATTCGTCGGCTTATCCGCAGTCGCTGGCGCTTGTTGCCCGGAAGCCGACCCCGTAGACGCGCTGCCCGCCGGCGGCGCTGCTGCAGGATCTTTCGCGCCCGCCTTGTCCGCCGCTCCAGATCCGCTCGGCACAGAACCAGAACTCGCATCCGGTGCGCTGGCTGCCTTGGATGCCCTTTTCAGCCGAGGCGGCTCATCCCCGCTATCACTCAGCCCCACCGGGACGTCTTCCGCTTTGCGGGTCGTCTTCGGAGCCTCTGCTCCCTGCGGCAAATACGTTCCGCTTCCGATCCAAGGTTGTGGAGTCGCCGGGCTCTTGCTGTGCAATGCGCCATTCACCGTGAATAGCCCCTGCGAATCTCCGGATTGCTCGGCCTCATACACCGTGCCCGATTCCAGCGCCATGGGTATCGGATCCGCCTTGTAGGCGCTAGCATCGTAGAACTTCCCATCGACTAGAATCGCCACCGGAATCAACGTCGCCTTACCATTGCCGCTGAATTGCACCAGTCCCACCGCCCGCGGCCCTTTCACCTTCTTCGGCTTTTTGATTTCGGCGGGCTTTTCCGTGGGCGTGTCATTCCGGCGCTTCAGCTGCGGTTGTTGCGCCGCGCTTGGCAGACCCCCCAATGCGCAAAGTCCCGCCATGACGATGACGAATGCACCCCATCTGCGGTATAAACAATTTCTGGAGACTCCCCGTCCCAGCCTCGGCTTCACTAACGCTGAGATCGCGGACGCCGCCTTCAATCCTGATTCCCTTGGAAATGAGATGCCCATGAATATCAATGATAAGGCCCCTGAGTTTACTTTGCAGGACGAGAACGGAAAGGAAGTCTCTCTCAAGGATTTACGCGGCAAAGTGGTGGTCTTGTATTTCTATCCCCGCGCCGACACCCCCGGATGCACCGTCGAAGCCTGCGCTTTCCGGGACACCTATAAACAGATCCAGAAAACCGGTGCCGTTCTGCTCGGGGTCTCTCCCGACACGCCCAAAGCTCAGAAAAAATTTCAGGACAAGTTCAAGCTACCCTTTTCCCTGCTCGCCGACGCCGACAAGAAAGTCGCCAATGCTTTCGGTGTCGTCCAGGAAAAAAATATGTACGGGAAAAAAGTGATGGGTATTGCCCGGACCACCTTCGTGATCGGCCCCGACGGCAAGATCCAGCACATCTTCCCAAAAGTAAAACCGGAAGGTCATGCCGTCGAAGTATTAGCCTACTTGAAAGAATCGGCCAAAGGCGCCGCGTGACGTTGTGCTTTGATCCTGTTCCGCTCGGCTTAAGGAGGCGAGACTGCTCGCCTTCCACATTACTAATTTCCCCATGACCTTGGACCGTGCCCTCTCGCACCCGCCGATGCACCCCCTCGACCGCTCATTCTTCGCCCGCGGTCCACGCCGCGTCGCTCGCGAACTGCTCGGGAAAGTCCTCGTGCGTAACCACGGAAAGCTCCAGCTGGCGGGCCGCATCGTTGAGGTGGAGGCTTACCTCGGCGAAAACGATCCCGCCTCCCACTCCGCCGCCGGCAACACCGCCCGCACCTCCGTCCTGTTCGGGCCGCCGGGCTACGCCTACGTTTATTTCATCTATGGCAACCACTATTGCCTCAACGCGTCGTGTGAGCCCGAGGGTAAGCCCGGGGGCGTTCTTTTCCGCGCGCTCGAACCGCTCACGGGCATCGAAGCCATGGCCCGCGCTCGAGACATCACCCTGCAAGGCCCTCGCGATCTTCTTCGACTCACCAGCGGCCCCGGTCGCCTCGCTGAAGCCTTCGGCATCACCCGCGCCCGCGACAACGGTTGCGATCTCACCTCGCCCAATTCCGGCCTGTGGATCGCGGAAGATGGTTTCCGCGCAACACGCATCCAAATTACCCCCCGCATCGGCATCAGCAAGGCTGCCGACCAGCCGCTGCGCTATATCCTTGCCGGAAACCCGTTTGTTTCGGGACGGCGACCCTCCAAGCCGCCTCCGGCGAGCCTTGACAAACGGGTGTAAACTGTCCCTCGGGTCAAATGCGCAAAACCCGCACTGGTCAAGACATTTGACTCAATCGCCGCTTGTACCGGAGCTGCTGGCGGTCAGTCGGCGAAATAATTCGCCGTCCGCCGGATCGAGATTGCGAATGAGTTCTCCTCCCCGCATCCTCCCAGCGGCATGAATCATCTGATTTCTAGGAGTCCGCTTGCGCCGTTCTCTCGCATTTCGCACCCTCATCGCAGCGTTAATCTTTCTAGCTGCGACCTTGCCCGGGCTCTCCCAACCACAAAACGCACTGAACGCAGCTCTCCCATCCCAAAAGACGAATTCTGCTTCCAACATCGTGATCGGCTTCGTAGGCGGCTTCGTCGACCATGACAACCCTCACCACGGCCCCGTTCAACTTGCCCAGCGCATCCGGCAAACCGTTCCCCAGGGAACCTACGTCCGAGTTTTTGAGAACCGCCATAGGAAGCAAGCCTATGACGCCGTTCTTCATCTGCTCGACACAAATCGCGACGGTGTACTTTCTGCCGAAGAAAAAACCCGCGCCCGCATTATCCTCTTCGGGCACAGCTGGGGAGCGGCTGCGGCGGTTTTATTGGCCCGTGATCTGGGACAGCAAGGCATTCCGGTTTTATTGACCGTGCAAGTGGATAGTGTCGCTAAATGGTGGCAGAATGACTCCGTCATTCCCGATAACGTTGCCGAAGCCGTGAATTTTTATCAGACGGCAGGCATCCTCCACGGCCGTCGGCAGATCACTGCCGTTAATCCCGCGAAGACTGAAATCCTGGGAAACTATCGCGTCGATTACAGAACGACTCCTGTCGAATGCCCCGAAGCCGCCCGGTGGGAGCGAGTCCTCACTCCCGGCCACATGCAGAGCGAGTGTGATCCCAGCCTCTGGTCGCAGATCGAAAACATGGTGATCCAACGCCTCGCTCCTCAGCCCACGTCCGTCGCCGTTTCTCCCTCAGACCACGCACAGTCAAGCCGTTAAGAATCTCGAAGCACGATGTTATCGATCAGTCGTGTCGTGCCTACGAATGCTGCGACCGCGACCAGCGCACCCTTGCCAACATTTTCAACCGAATCGAGACTGTCAGGATCGACAATTTCAAAATAGTCGAACCTCACTGCATTTTCCCTGGCAAGTTCTTCCCGACCTTCCGCCAGCAGTCTTTCCGCCATGTGTTCGCCACCTTCCCACATTTTTTTCACCCGCATCAGTGACCGCTGCAACACCAGCGCCTCTTTTCTCTGCTGCAGATCGAGATAGGCATTCCGTGAACTCATGGCCAATCCGTCCGCCTCTCGCACAATCGGGCACGCCACAATCTCCACCGGAAAGTTCAGGTCTCGCACCATCTTCCGAATGATCGCCACTTGCGCCGCATCCTTCTGTCCAAAGAACGCCGCATCCGGCTCGATCACATGCAACAGCTTCGCCACCACCGTAGTTACGCCGCGAAAATGCCCCGGTCTCGACCGTCCATCCAACTTCTCACTCAGCCCCTCCACCGTGACCCAGGTTACAGCCCCGGCCGGATACATCTCCTCTACAGACGGAGCAAAGACCAATTCCACGCCCTCCTTTTCCAGCAACTGCCGGTCGCGATCGAACGTCCGCGGATACTTGGCCAAATCTTCCGTAGGCCCAAACTGCGTCGGATTCACAAAGATCGACGCCGCCACCACATCACACTCAGTCCTGCCTGCCCGCACCAGAGATAAGTGCCCTTCATGCAGCGCTCCCATGGTGGCAACAAATCCCAATTTCTTGCCGCCGCTTCGCACGCCGCGGCACGCCGCACGCATGTCTTCGATGGTGTTGCAGATTCTCATTTTTTCTTGGAATGTTTTTACGAGGAAGGGATCCAATTGATAGTCACGTGCGCGCTCTGCAACTCACCCGCCACCAGGCCGCGGTTTCGCCGCAGCGCGATTCTGTCCTGCTCAGAACTGCTCGGCTTCGCATCCACCAGCACCGCAACCGCCCGTCCATAGGGCCACGCCGATGCCGGCAACTCCGCCAATGCCTTTAACACTTCTTCCGGCTTCACAATCTGTTCTTCGTTCGCCGCAACTCCCGTCAGCAATCCCACGGTCGCTGGACGGATCACAAGATAGGGATTGCTCCAATGTTTCGTCTCCTGCAGCGCCGGAAACTTCGTCGGATCGGCTGGAGCAACGGCCTGCAATACGGTCTCGGCATCCGCCACCGGCGGCGCTTTCGGCCCCGAGCAGGACACCAGCGAAAAACTCGCCATCATCACCAGTAAGAGAGTCGCCAGCCCCCCTCGCCGAGAATTCATGACCAAGCCCCAGAACTCACCGCACCACCATGGGAACGTCCGTCTTCACCGCCCAGACCAGGGCAACCACCCATCCGATCATGGTCCAGCCCAGAAAAAAGTTCAGCAGCACAATCGCGGTAATGTCCCGCTTGCTCCGGGCCAGGGCAATAATCGACGGCAGAAAATACATCACGAACCCAAAGCCGAAGAATGGAAGGAAAAACGCTGGTAGAAACATAGAACCTCCGCCTCAATAGGCTAGCACCATCGCAAGGCGTTTTGCTAAGACGTTTGTCCTGCACGATCCGTGTCGATCCGCGAAAAAACGTGGCCCCGCTTACCGCGCCATCGCACGCTTCCGCGCCAGCACCGTATCCAGCCCCTCCTTCGTTTCTTTGGGCAGATGATACGACTCCTCATCGGACGGATACTGCAGCGACTTCACATCTGCGCGGAACGCCTGCGCTGCATTCGTAATCAGCGATGCTGCGTCACCATACCGCCGCACAAACTTTGCTGGCGGGCCAAACGTCAGATTCATGATGTCGTGAAACACCAGCACCTGCCCATCGCACTCGGGCCCGGCCCCAATCCCAATCGTTGGCGCAGCAACCTCCGCCGTGATCATCGCCGCCACTTCGCGCGGAATGCCCTCCAGAAACAGGCACGCTACTCCCGCACGATCCAGCGCCACGGCATCTCGCATCAACTGCTCGATGCCTCCGAGATTCTTCCCCTGCACCTTGTAGCCGCCCATCACATTCACCGACTGCGGCGTCAGTCCAATATGTCCCGCCACCGGAATCTCAGCATCAATGATGCGGCGAATCAGGTCGGCACGTTTTTCGCCCCCTTCAATCTTCACCACTTCCGCTCCGCCTTCTTTCACAAAGCGCGTAGCGTTATCGAGGGCGATTTTGGCGTCGATCTGATACGACCCGTACGGCATATCTGCCAGCAGCAGCGCATTCTTCGTGCCGCGCCTCACCGCCTTCACGTGGTGCAGCATCTCGTCCACCGTCACCGAGAGCGTGTTCTCATAGCCCAGCATCGTTTGTGCCAGCGAATCGCCCACCAGAATCATCTCGATTCCGGCCTCATCGACCAGACGCGCGGTCGCGTAATCGTAAGCGGTTAAGCAGCTGATCGGTTGGTGATGGAGTTTCTGATCCCGCAGAGAAGCGGTTGTAATTTTATGGCGAGGCTCGCCAATCGGAGTAAGACTCACTGTGTCCTCCAGTGCCCCTCCGGCTCGGCCGGATAGAGCCTGTACGCATCTTCTTGGATGCTTCAGCCACCATTGTAGCGTCAAACAGGTCGTTCGTCGACAGTTCTAGTTGCTAGCACCAGAAGGGTTTAGCAGAACCGTCGAGCAATCCGATTTTCGCGCCGGACCGCAACTCCTACGCCCCCACAGCTTCCCCGCCCAGCGGCAGGAAGTACTGCGTTCCCTTGATCGGCTCCGTCACCTTCCTCAGCAGTTCCTGCAAGTCCTCATTGCGGTCCACGAAATCAATGTCCGACGTATTCACGATCAGCAGATCCGACGACGTGTAATGAAAAAAGAAGTGCTCGTACGCCTTCACTACTTCTTCCAGATATTCATCGCTTACCGCTCGCTCGCCCGGCGCATTTTTTTTCTTCAGCCGCTTCTTCAACACCTCGGGCGTGGCCTGCAAGTAGATCACCAGGTCAGGCGTCGGCAACTTCTCGCGGAAGTGGTTGTAGTAACGATTGTAGGTATCCAGTTCCTGGTCGGTAAGGTTCAGGCAGGCGAACAACTTGTCCTTTTCGATGATGTAGTCAGCTACCACCGTCTTCTGCGAACTGGCACCCAAATCCAGCGCCTGCAACTGCTCAAAACGCTGCACCAGAAATGCGAACTGCGCCTGAAACGCCGCCCCACGCTCTCCCTCGTAAAATGCCCCTAGAAAAGGATTCGACTCCGGCTCCATCACCCGCTGCGCATTCAGCCGCTCTGCCAAAATCCTGGCCAGCGTGCTCTTGCCCACTCGGATCGGACCTTCCACTGCAATGTAACGGGGGAGCTCGAAAAGATTCGCCATGGCCTCGCAATATTTCGGAATTGGCAGGATAGCTCGTCTATCGCCAAGTCGCAATTGCGGGAAGAGTTAACAGAAGAAATTGGGTAATCGCGCCATTTTGCGATTTCACAATTTCAATGATCCGGACTCATGCAGCGACGGGATAACGGAAGTTCAATCGCCAGATCGCCCGATCTCTCGATCAAGTTGTTTACAATCCCCACATGCTTGCCCTCGCTCTAACTGGCGCAGTTTCGGCCGCGGCCGCCGTCGCTGCCGGCTACCAGTCCATGGCGCCCACAGGTCAATGGTATGGCAAGACTTTCACCGGACTCGCTCGCCCCTCGCGCCAGATCGCGCTAACTTACGACGATGGCCCCAACGACCCGCACACTCTGCGATTGCTCGATGTCCTCGCCAAACACAGCGTCCACGCAACTTTTTTTCTGATCGGTCGCTACGTCCAGCAACGTCCGGAAATCGTCCGCGAAATTGTTCAAGCCGGCCACGTCGTCGGCAACCACACCTTCACGCATCCGCTCTTGATCTTCCAGAGCGAAACCGAAATCAGACAGCAACTCTCGGGATGCCGCGCGGCACTGCAAGATGCTATCGGCGAGCCCTCCAATCTCTTCCGCCCTCCCTTTGGTGGGCGCCGCCCCGCCGTTCTCCGCGCGGCGCGTCGCCTCGGATTAGAACCCATCATGTGGAGCGCAACCGGCTACGACTGGAATGCCCCGCCTGCCTCAGTGATCGAGCGCAAAGTCGCAAGCCAGATTCGCGGCGGCGACGTGATCCTCCTTCACGACGGCGGCCACAAGCAAATGGGCGCAGACCGCTCCCAAACCGTGATCGCTACCGATCATTTGATCACTCGTTATCAGTCTGAAGGATTTGAATTCGTAACCATACCGCAGATGATGAGGACGCCGGCTGTCAGTGCTCCGAAATCGGCCTTCACTTAGAGCGGCTTTAGTTCGTGGAATTTCTCCGTGCCTCTTGGCTCCTACCCCTTTACCGCCACAAACGCGCCCTTCGCCGCCGCAATCGTCTGTTGTACATCCTCCGCCGTATGCGTCGCGCCCAGAAATGCCGCCTCATACTGTGACGGCGGCAAATACACACCACTATCCAGCATGGCTCGAAAGAATTTCCCAAACGCTTCTGTGTTCGACTTCGATGCCGAATCCCAGTCCGTCACCGGCCCCGGTGTAAAGAACCATGTAAACATCGACCCAACCCGGTTGTAGCAAAGCGCCACGCCCGCGTCCTTGGCCGCTGCAGCCACACCCTCCACCAACTCTCCACTCAGCTTGTCGATCCGCGAATAAATCTCCTGCTTGTGATCGCGCAGATGCTTCAACATCGCGCATCCCGCCGCCATCGCCAGCGGATTCCCCGAGAGCGTCCCCGCCTGATACATCGGACCCAGCGGCGCCACCAGGTTCATAATCTCGTTCGGACCGCCATACGCCCCCACCGGCAGTCCTCCGCCAATAATCTTGCCCATCGTCGTCAGATCCGGACGAATGTTGTACAGTTCCTGCGCTCCCCCGAAGGCCACGCGGAATCCGGTCATCACCTCATCAAAAATCAGTACAGACTTTTCCCGTTCCGTGATCAGCCGCAGCGCCACCAGATAATCGTCCGCCGCCGGAACGCATCCCATATTTCCCACCACCGGTTCCACGATGACGCACGCAATCTGATGCTTGAATTTCTGGAACGCGTACTCCACCGCTTTGGTGTCATTGAACGGCAATGCCAGAGTGAACTGCGTGAACTCCTCCGGAACCCCGGCCGATCCTGGGATTCCCAGCGTAGCCACTCCCGACCCTGCCTTCACCAGCAGCGAATCGGAGTGCCCGTGGTAGCACCCCTCGAATTTCACAATGTATTTGCGCTTGGTATAAGCGCGCGCCAAACGAATGGCCGACATCGTCGCTTCGGTTCCAGAACTCACGAAGCGCACCTTCTGTAGATGCGGAAACGCCGAAATCACCAACTCCGCCAGATCCGCCTCCGCCGGCGTCGACGCTCCAAAGCTCGTGCCATTACACGCCGCGCCCACAATCGCATCCAGCACGTCCGGTGCAGCATGGCCAAGAATCAACGGTCCCCACGATCCCACGTAGTCGATGAACTCGTTCTCATCAGCGTCCCAAATGTGCGATCCCTTTCCTCGCACGATAAACGGCGGCTCGCCTCCCACGGAGCCAAAGGCCCGCACCGGCGAGTTCACTCCCCCCGGAATCATGCTTTCGGCACGCTGCTGTAGACGCCGCGACTGCTCGGCCTTTCGAGAGGTTGTGGATGGCATCAAGGCTCCCACATCAGAAAAATGTCGACACTCACGACTTGCGCGCAACCGATTACTATACCAGCGCGCGGCGGCGCGAATTAACCAGATATTCATGCGGCAGCCATCATTTTGCAACATGGCTCCAGTAACGTAAGGTCATCAAGTTGCCCTTCTAACCGGGAGGGTTCAAGGACGGCTTCGGGGGCTCCGGGCTGTCCTTCTTTTTATTTTCTTGACATCCGCATGCCGGTCACTTCGCGTAAGGGCGCATCAATTCGTCAGCGCCCGCTCCTCTACCGCGAACTGCCCACGAATCCCGCTTGATGCCAAATAAGAGCTTCTGATTTTCCTCGGAAAAGCACCGGAATTTTATCTTGCATTTTTCGTTTCCCCGATTTTTTCGTTTGCACGTACCCTAGGGGGGTATGATATAAGAGGATTTGATGGGAGAATTCACCAAATCTTCTCGAAAGGAGGGTGACACCAATGGCTTCCATTACTCTCTTCGCATCACCAGTGGCGATGGCGACGACGCAGCTCGCGCGCGTAATCCGTTACGAAGTGTCCGCTCCGGGGCAAGCCGCACCAGCCCCCGAACGGCAACCCCTGCGCATGAACTGGGTCGTGGTCACCGACAAGGACGGCAGCCGGCGGCTCCGGATGCAGTGGGCAACTTCCGGAAACTGCTGAGATGCTGTCACCTGATCTTTAACATTCCTTTAACCAGCTCTGCGTAGGCTCAGTGGATTGGCCGAACCGTCTTTTGCATTTTAGATAGTTCACCACCGCTGCAGCCGCGCAGATCTATTAACTGTGATTAACTAACTAGTCGATGAGGACGACGGACCTGAGGCCCTCATGGTGAATCGACCTGCGCGATTACCGTCAACATGGGGTGACATCATCCATTGAGCTGATTCCTCTGTCCCGGCTAACGTGTAATTATGAAGGTGACCTTCATTTTCAGTATTGCCAGGCCCGCACCACGCCGCCCATCTGCTTTCAGGGCTAGCGCGAAACTTGCCGCCCGCGCGATTCTGCGTGCCGCCGAGGCCTGCCTGATCCTCTCACCGCTGATTCTCTTATTGTTGATCCTCTTTGCCAGCACTCCCTTGGCGCTCGCGCAACAGACCAATGCCCCCTCCTCTACCGTACCCGATGCCGCGCCGCCGTCGGACCCATCCAACGTTACCGATCCGCCCCCGGACGAATCGACCGAAGCTATGTTCCCCCACTTCAAGGATTCCCGCTTCTGGCTGTCCGGTCAGGCGAACTTTATCTTCCAAACCCATCCTCCGTTTCACGCCGACTACAGCGGCCCCAATAGTCTCAGCCCGAACTATCAGAAGGCCACCTCCCGCGTGCTCACCCTCTACACCGGCGTGCGCCTCAACAATTCCACCGAGATTCTGGTCGACATCGAAGAGGCCGGCGGATCCGCTCTCAGCCTCGGTCTCGGACTCGCTGGTAACACTGATCTCGACATCGTGCGCAATCCTTTATTGAGCAAGGCCCCTTACCTGGGCCGCGCCATGATTCATAAAGTATTTGCTCTGAGCAAGGATAAAGTTGAAAGTCAGCGCAGCTATCTCTCCCTCTTCGAGGAACTGCCGCGCCGCCGCTTGGAGGTCCGCTTCGGCAAGTTCAGCCTCCCGGATTTCTTCGACGTAAACTCCGTCGGCTCCGACACGCATTTTCAGTTCATCAATTGGACCACCGACAACAACGGCGCTTGGGATTATGCCGCCGACACCCGTGGCTACACCATCGGAGCTACCGCCGATTACGAAGATCGCAACTGGGGCTTCCGCTTTGCCGAAGCTCTCATGCCCATTGTGGCGAACGGCATCAATTTGGTGTATCGGCCCTGGCAAGTGCACGCCGAAGATTTCGAATATGAATTGCGCCACGGCGTGATTCCCAAGAAGGCCGGAGTCGTGCGCCTATTGGGGTACACGAACTACGCCAATATGGGAATCTATCGCGACGCCATCGCCAACTTTGAGGATGGCCTGACTCCTATTCCCGAAATCACCAACCATCCCTGGCACATCACTCGCAAGTACGGCTTCGGGATCAATCTCGAGCAGAACCTCACGCACTATCTAACCGCGTTCGCCCGCTTCGGCTGGGACAATGGCAAAACCGAGTCTTTCGCCTACACCGAAGTCGATCAGACTTTCGTCGAAGGATTAGGCGCCAATGGCGCCTGGTGGCATCGCAAACAAGACCGCGCCGGTATCGCCTTCATCTCGAACGCGATCAAGAAAGATCATCAGACCTACCTCGCCGATGGCGGTCTGGGTTTCCTGCTGGGCGACGGCGCCCTCAACTACGGTCGCGAAAATATTCTGGAAACCTACTACACCGCCCACGTCTGGCGCGGCATCTACGTCGCCCCCGGTCTCCAACACATCAATGACCCCGGCTACAACCGCGACCGCGGCCCCGTCCTCGTCCCTTCTTTCCGTCTCCATGTCGAGTTCTAGTGGGCTGCAGAAACACGCCACCCCTATCTCGAGCGGCAAGTTGGACTGAAGCCCTTCTGCGTGGTTGGCCGAGCATCGCGGATAGCAGACCCGTCTTTGACTTGCGGTTCTATTGATTTGCGGGCCTTTGGGTGGCGCAGCCTTCAGCGCTGCGATAAATTCTCCACTTCACTAATGCGGGCTTTAGCCCCTGAAGTGAATTCCCGCTACTTCTCCAC
Organism: uncultured Acidobacteriaceae bacterium; assembly: GCA_963782835.1. GTDB lineage: Bacteria > Acidobacteriota > Terriglobia > Terriglobales > Acidobacteriaceae > Sulfotelmatobacter. Next base: position 215,105 of record CAWALR010000018.1, read on the forward strand.
CCTCACGCCCTTCCAAAACGCCACATACCCCTTGATCTGCTTCGCGGCATCCTTCGGCTCCGGATAGTACCAAGCTGCTCCCGCATTCCGCTTGCCATTCACTTCCACATCGTAATAACTCGCTGTCCCCTTCCACGGACAAATGCTGTGTGCATCACTCGGTTTGAAGTATTCCTTGCGAATCGCATCTGGTGGAAAATACTGATTCCCCTCCACCTCGATCGTCGCTCCGCTCTCCGCCACTACCGCGCCTTCCCACGTTGCTTTTGCCATAATGCCAATATAGATTCCTAACAGCCGCAACCGCTTCACAACGTTATTGAGGGACAAATGCTAGAGACGCTCCCGAAAACCCATTTCAGCGGACGTTCCATGGTTGCCCCGCTGAAACGCGTCATGGTCTGTTCCCCGCGCACCGCCGCTTGGAACCAGCCTGACCGCACAACTCGCTGGCAAGAATTAGGCTTTCATCACACCCCCGATTTCGACAAAGCCCAATCCCAGCACGAAGCTCTCTGCCACGAACTGAAGTCGGCGGGCGCTGATCTCCTTGAATTGCCTGCGGCTCCCGATCTCTCCCTCGACGCCGTCTACACCCATGACGCATCTCTTCCCACCGACTACGGTTTGATCGTCATGCGTCCTGGCAAACCAAACCGTGTCTCCGAAGGCCCCCACCACGCCTCGTTTTGCGCCTCTTTGGAGATCCCCACGCTCAGCGCTATCGCCCCTCCCGGCACCACCGAAGCCGGAGACATCGTCTGGCTCGACCCTAAAACTCTTCTCATCGGCCACGGCTACCGCACCAACGCCGCCGGCATCCAGCAAATGCGCGCCCTGCTCGCTCCTCACGGCGTAGAAGTCCTCTCAGCGCCCCTCCCCTACGGCCCTGGCCCGTCCGCCTGTCTTCATCTGATGTCCCTGATCAGCCTGCTCGACGAGCAAACCGCATTGGTCGATCTTCCCTGGCTCGCCGTTGAGACCGTCGAACTACTCAACTCGCGCGGATATAAATTCATCGAGATCGATCCCTCCGAGCGCGACACTCTCGCCTGCAACGTTCTGGCCTTGGGAAATAATCGCCTGCTCGCGATCGAAGAAAACTACAAAACCAACGCCCGCCTACGCCAAGCCGGATTCGACGCCCGCACCTTCCCCGGCAGCGAACTCTGCATCAACGGCAGCGGCGGCCCCACTTGCCTCACCCGCCCCCTCCTGCGCGGATAAGTCAAATGAACCGTGTAGAGACCACCGACGCGTCTCGCGGGTGCCCACCCTTGTCGCGTCCTCTGCGACAGGGTGGGGAATTTGGATTTCACTTTTCCCCCGATCTCTATGCAGGCCCCGCCACGACACCACGCGATAGTCTCGGCTTCCTGAAAACCCCCGACACGCGACAATCTCGGCGAGCCCCTCCGCCAATGTTTGAAAGAATGGAAGGTGTATTACTTTCGCGGGTGCCCCACCCTTGTCGCGTCCTCTGCGACAGGGTGGGGAATTTGAATTTCATTCTTCCCCGCCTGCCCCGTGTCTCAGTGCCTTTGCGACACATGGCGATTTCCCCCGCCCTGCGGTTAAGTCTGGCCGGACCAACCTCACTCTCTCCTGCTAAAATAATTCTGCATGCTTCTTCCCTTCGTCCGCGAACTCTTCGTGGACGTAGAAAAGCTTCCCGCCTTCGCGCGTGTTGCCTCCCACCTCAAGGAGGGCACGGGGCGCATTCGTGTCTCCGGCCTCACTTCCACCGCCAAAGCCCTGCAGCTCGTGCTTTTTCAGCGCGCCGCCGGACGCCCGCTCCTCTTCGTCGTCAACGACAATCGCACCGTCGAAGACGTTCTTCCCGTCCTCCGCGGCTTCTGTGAGCTCACCTCCGCCTGCGATCCGGAGTCCATCATCTCCCTCCCCGCCCGAGACGTCCTTCCCTTCCAGAATCTCTCCCCGCATCCCGAACTTCAGGAAGAACGCGCCACCGCTTTATGGAAGATCGCTACCGGCGCCGCATCCATCGTTGTCTCCCCAGTCGCGGCCACCGCCATTCGCCTCCGCTCCAGCGACTATTATGCCGATCTCGCGCGAACCATCCGCCGCGGCGAGACTTTCGATCTCGATTCCCTGCTCGCGCATCTCAACACCGTCGGCTACACCTCCACCGACGTGGTCGAGATGCCCGGCCAATACGCCCTGCGCGGCGGCATCCTCGACGTCTATTCTCCCGAGGCCGATCGCCCCCTGCGCATCGAGTTCTTCGGCGATGAAGCCGACTCCATTCGCAAGTTCGATCCCGCTTCCCAGCGCTCTTCAAATCCCGTTGATGAAGCCGTCCTCCTTCCGCTCACTGAAACTCCCATCAGCGAACATCTTCTCGGCGCCATCCACACGCGCCTCAGCGGCAAGCGCATCACCGGCAACGAGGAAATCGTCGAAGCCGCCGTCCGTGCCGGTGGCCTCAACGTCTTTCCCGGATGGGAGTTCTACACTCCCGTCGCCGGAGCCGATCGAACCATCTTTGATCTCCTGCCGCGAGCTTCTGTTCTCCTCGACGAGCCCGATCAGCTCGCACAGGAATTCGATCGCTTCTGGACTCGCGTCGCCGAAGCCCACGAGCGCAGCGGCGTCGGCAATCTCGTGCGCCCTGAAGATCTCTATCTCCCTCCCGAAGATTGGTGGCAGAAAACCTCAACCCTCCCCGGCGCCAACCTCGAGCACCTCGGCATCACCCGCGGCTTGAACGATGCTTCCGAAATCTCGTTTCTCACCCAACCTTCCCCCCGCTTCCACGGCGCGGTTCCCGCCATGCTGGAAGAGGTGCAGAAGCTCAATGCCGAAGGTAAACGCGTTCTCTTCGCCGTACCCAACACCGGTGAAGTCGAGCGCCTCGCTGATGTCTTCACTGAATACAATGTTTCGTTTCGCCTCGGAAGCCGCACCCGTGGCGGCGAAAGTTATGCCGACGAAACCAGTTACTTCGCCGGCGAAGTCCTCACTACCACGCTTGCCGCGGCCTATGTCCCCGATGGCGTTCTTCTCCCCGACGCGAATCTCGCCATCTTCGGCTCGCGCGATCTCTTCGACGAATCCGACGCTGTCGCCTCGCGTCCCCAGCGTTCCAAATCCAAAGTCTCCGCCTTCCTCTCCGACTTCCGCGATCTCCAGGTCGGCGACTACGTTGTCCACGTCGAGCATGGCATCGGCCAGTATCAAGGCCTGAAGGAAATCAACCACGGCGATGGCCCCGCGGAATTCATGCTTGCTCGAATTCGCCGAAGCCGCCCGCCTCTATGTCCCTCTCACCCGCCTCGATCTCGTCCAGAAATATCGCTCGTCGGAGGGCGCGAAGCCCGTCCTGAGTCATCTCGGCACGCAGTCCTGGTCGAAGACCAAAGCTCGCGTCAAGAAGGCCATGAAAGACATGGCCGATGAGCTGCTCAAACTTTACGCCGAGCGTAAAACAGCCGTCGGACACGCCTTTCCGCCCGGCAACGAATGGTTCCGCGAATTCGAAGACGCCTTCGAGTTCAACGAAACCGAAGATCAGGCCCAAGCCATCAAAGACGTCATTCGCGACATGGAATCTTCCCAGCCCATGGATCGCCTGCTCTGCGGCGACGTCGGCTACGGCAAAACCGAAGTCGCCATGCGTGCCGCCTTCAAGGCCATCGCCGATAACAAACAGGTTGCCGTCCTTGCGCCCACCACGGTTCTCGCCTTCCAGCACTTCGAAACTTTCAAGCAGCGCTTCGCTCCCGTTTCCTGTCACCATCGAAATGATCAGCCGCTTCCGCTCCCCGAAGCAGCAAAAAGAAATCCTGCAAAAAACTGAAGTCGGCAAAATCGACGTCCTCATCGGCACCCACCGCATCCTTTCGAAAGACATCAAATTCTCCGACCTCGGCCTTCTTATCGTCGACGAGGAACAGCGTTTCGGCGTCCGCCACAAAGAACGCATCAAGCAGATGCGCAAGCAAGTCGACGTACTCACCATGTCGGCCACGCCCATCCCGCGCACCCTCCATATGTCGCTCGTCGGCCTGCGCGACATGAGCGTGATCGAAACTCCGCCCAAAGACCGCATGGCGATTCAAACCGTAGTCGCCAGCTGGGACGAAAAATTAATCCAGTCCGCCATTGAGCAGGAACTCGAACGCGGCGGCCAGGTCTATTTCGTCCACAACCGCGTCGACACCATCTGGGAAATCGCCGCCAAGCTCCAGGCTCTGGTCCCGAAGGCCCGCATCATCGTCGGCCACGGACAAATGTCGGAAGGCGAACTCGAAAAAGTGATGCTGAAATTCATGCACCACGAAGCCGACATTCTGGTCTCGACTACCATCATCGAAAACGGTCTCGACATTCCGCTCTGCAACACAATTCTCATCAACCGCGCCGATCGCCTCGGCCTCTCCGAGCTTTATCAGCTCCGCGGACGCGTCGGCCGCTCCAATCGCCGCGCCTACGCCTATCTCATGCTTCCCCCGGAAGTCGAACTCACGCCCATCGCCCGCCGCCGTCTCGCCGCTCTCAAAGAATTTTCCGATCTCGGCGCCGGATTCAAAATCGCCGCTCTCGATCTCGAACTCCGCGGCGCCGGCAACATGCTCGGGGGCGAGCAAAGCGGTCACATCGAGGCCATCGGCTTCGAACTCTACACGCAAATGCTCGAGCGCGCTGTCCGTGAGATGAAAGGCGAAGCCGCTCCCGACGAGGCCGAAACCCAACTTAATCTCGGACTCAACATCCGCATCCCCGCCGATTACGTCCCCGAAGAAAACCAGCGTCTGCAAATGTATAAACGCGTCGCACGCGTCGAAACCGAATCGCAGCTTGCGGACGTCAGCGCCGAACTGCAAGATCGCTACGGTCCGCCGCCACCCGCCGTGCGCAATTTGCTCGACTATGCGTCGCTAAAGCTGTTGTGCATGAAGGTCGGGGTGAACGCTATCGAACGGAAACGCGACTTCATCACGCTAAAATTCCAACAAAACGCCGCCGTCGATCCCGAACAGTTAGCCCGCTTCGTCTCCGCCCAGCGCGGCGCTCAGTTCACCCCGGATGGAATGTTGAAATTTGTATTGAAGGCCACAGCCGCGGAAGAAGTCCTGCGAGCTCTCCGCACCGTGTTAGAGCAACTGGCCAGCGCCGAATCAGCATCAGAAGTCCGAACTGCCACTCAGCCGTAGTTTTGGAAGGGCACGGCTTCAGCCGCGCCGCAAAGTTTCACCCATCTCCAACAGTGGCTTTAGCAGCGAAGACCCTCACGACCGCATGAACAACCGTGGAAGAGCGGCCCTTCAGGGCCGCGTAGAGTTCCCAAAATCCCCCGCGGCTTTAGCCGCTGAGGTCGCCCCACCATTTACAATTGTCCGGCAACCGTAATCGCGCAACGAACCACTAACAACATTCGCCCGAATGACAAACGACGAACCGCCGCCCTTATGACCATGAAACTCCGCAAAGCCGTATTCCCCGCCGCAGGCCTGGGTACCCGCTTTCTGCCCGCCACCAAAGCTCAGCCCAAGGAAATGCTTCCCCTCGTCGACAAGCCCATCATCCAGTACGGCGTCGAAGAAGCCATGGCCTCAGGCTGCAATCAGATCCTCATCATCACCGGCCGCGGCAAGCAAGCCATCGAAGACCATTTCGATGTCAGCTATGAACTCGAACGCATGCTGGAAGAGCGCGGCAAAACCGATTTGCTCAAAATCGTGCGCTCAATCTCCGACATGATCTATGTCGCTTACGTTCGCCAGAAAGAGGCTCTCGGCCTCGGCCATGCTGTCCTCATGGCGCGCGAACTTGTCGGTCACGAACCCTTCGCCGTCCTCCTCGCCGATGACGTCATCGACGCCAAGGTCCCCTGCCTCAAACAGATGGTCGAAGTCTTCAATCAGACCCAGTGTTCCGTTCTCGCCACCCAGGTCGTCGAAGGCAAAATGATCTCTTCCTACGGCGTCCTCGACGTAAAACCTGTCGCGGACTGCCGCTTCGGCGATCGCCTCTTCGAAATCAAAAATATGGTCGAGAAGCCCAAGCCAGAAGACGCGCCCTCGAACCTCGCCATCATCGGCCGCTACATCCTCACCCCCGCCATCTTCGACTGCCTTGCCAACACCCCCACTGGCGCTGGCGGAGAACTCCAGCTCACCGACGGCATGCGCCTCCTCCTGCAAAAAGAAAAAATGTATGCCTACGTCTATGAGGGCCGCCGCCACGACACCGGCGACAAACTCGGCTTCCTGAAAGCCACCGTCGAATTCGCCCTCAAACGCGAAGACCTCGGCGCCCCCTTCCGTGAATACTTAAAAGAATTGAAACTATAGTGCGCTCATGTCGAAACGGCCTGCCCCCTTGTCACCCTGAGCGAAGCGAAGGACCTCTGCGCCTCGCCTGCGCCACCACAGACCTTCTATGAAGATTCCCACTCTCAAACGCCTCCGTTCGCGAGCTGCCTTCCGCAGGTCTCATTTGCCGGCAAAACTTTGGTTTGTTGAGAAGTTCGCTCCCTCTCGCTATTCTGTTATGCAAGCCGGTTGATCCTCAAAATCTCCCCTACCTTTTGAAGATAACGAGGTTGCTCCAATGCATGGCAAAGCGTAGCCAACCCCGCAAGCAAATCGCAGTCCCCGTCCGCATTTTCGGCACCGACACCAGCGGTCATGTCTTTTCTGAAAAGGCCCTCACCGTCAACGTCAGCCGCACCGGGACAGAGCTCTCCGACGTGCGCCCCGAACTCGCCGTCGACGAGATCATCGGTCTGACCTATGGCAACAATCGAGTTCACTTCCGCGTCAAGTGGATCGGTCGACCTGGAACTCCAAAAGCCGGGCATATCGGTCTGCTCAGCATCTCTCCGGAAAAGCCGCTCTGGGACTTCCCTCTAGCCACTGACGCCGGCGATGATTTCCAGCCCGGCAGCCTGGAACTCCGCACCAACCCCCGCTTCCGTTGCCAAAATTCCATTGAGGTCCACGTGAACAGCGGAGCTTCTTTTTGGGGTACCGTAGCTGATCTCAGCCTGAGCGGCTGCTACGTCGAGATGCCAATCCCTCTCGATCCGGGAACCAAGCTCAAGGTCGGTATCTGGCTGGGACAAAATAAGGCTTGGGCTCAGGCTCAGGTCGCGCACCGAACGCCGGGCTTGGGAATCGGATTGAACTTCCTGGAAATTTCTGACGCAGACCGCGATCAGATTCGCCGGTTCGTTGCGAACCTCTCACCGTTCGCGAAAAAACCCATGCGCCCGCTTGGGCGCAAGTAGTCTACCCGCCCAAAGAACTCTTCAACTTCTTCGACTTCTCTTCCACCCCCCGCGCCAACTTCTCCTTGTGCCCCTCCAGCTTCTTCGCCACCGCTGCATCGCCCAGCCCGATCATCTGCGCCGCCAGAATCCCCGCATTGGTCGCTCCCGGCTTCCCAATCGCGACCGTCGCCACCGGAATCCCCGCCGGCATTTGCACCGTCGCCAGCAGCGAATCCATCCCCTGCAACGACGTCGAAGGAATCGGCACTCCAATCACCGGCAATGTCGTGTGCGCCGCGATCACCCCCGCCAGATGCGCCGCCCCACCCGCTCCCGCAATAATCACCTGAATCCCGCGCCCCGCGGCCTTCCGCGCAAAATCCGCTGTCCGCTCCGGAGACCGGTGCGCCGACGTCACGTCGATCTCATACCCGATCCCGAACTCCTCCAGCGCCTTCCCCGCCTCCCGCATAATCTCCAAATCCGAATCGCTCCCCATCGCAATCGAAACCAATATCTTGCTCATTACATTCCCTCGTAATCAAAATCAAATTGTCATCCTGAGCGAGGATTTTGCTTCGCGCCGGCGAAGCAAAACCGCAGTCGAAGGATCCCTACCCTTGCCTAACCTTTACTCAGCGCCCTTCCCGCAATATCCCTCCGCCAATGCGCCCCCTCAAACCGAATTCTCCCACACACCTCGTACGCCCGCTCGACCGCCGTCTTCAACTCCGCCGCCCGCGCCGTCACTCCCAGCACACGCCCCCCCGACGTATAAAACTCCCCATCCCTCTTCGAAGTCCCCGCGTGAAACACCTTCACGCTCTCGATCCCGGCGGCCGCATCGAGTCCGCTAATCCTCTTCCCCATTTCAAACGTGCCGGGATATCCCCCCGACGCCATCACTACGCATACCGACGCTTCCTTCGACCACTTGAAATCCCCTTCGCTCACTCTTCCCGCGATCGACGCTTCCAGCGCGTCCACCAGATCGCTCTCTAGCCGCATCAGAATCGGCTGCGTCTCCGGATCCCCAAATCTGCAATTGAACTCCAGCACCATCGGACCCCGCGCCGTCATCATCAGTCCGCAGTAAAGCACGCCTTTATATTCCGCGCCCTCCGCCTTCATGCCCTCGACCACCGGCTTCGCAATGTGATGCACCAGCCAGTCCCGCATCGTGTCATCGATAATGTTGGCTGTCGAATAAGCTCCCATCCCGCCCGTGTTCGGCCCAGTATCGCCGTCGCCCACGCGTTTGTGATCCTGTGCGGCCACCAGCGGCGCAACCCGCTCGCCGTCGCTCAGCACCAGAAATGAAAGTTCGTCGCCCTTCAAACACTCTTCCAACACCACGCGCGCCCCAGCTTCGCCCACCATCTTTCCACTCAACATCTCCGATGCAACGCTCGCCGCTTCCTCTTTGCTCGCCGCGATCACCACCCCCTTGCCCGCCGCCAGCCCGTCCGCCTTCACCACCACCGGCACACTGAAATGCGGTAACGCCTCGCGTACTTCCTCCACCGAATCGCAGATCGCATACGCCGCCGTCGGAATCCGATGCCGCTGCAGAAACTCTTTAGCGAAGCTTTTACTCGATTCCAGCTGCGCGGCCGCCTTCGACGGCCCGAACACCGGCCACCCGCGGCGCGTGAATTCGTCCACCACTCCCAACATCAACGGCAGCTCCGGACCCACCACCGTCAAATCGGGCTGCAGTTGCTGCCCCAAGGCCACTATCGAACCGACACTCTTCAAATCGACGGGCAAGCATTCCGCTCCGTCGGCGATCCCTCCATTCCCCGGGGCACAGTAAACCTTCGAAACCCGCGCCGACTGCCGCAGCTTCCACACCAGCGCATGCTCCCGCCCACCACTGCCTAGAACCAGAATTTTCATAACCAGAGAAAGTAAAGGTTAGGGGACTGCAACCATGCTGTCAAACCCCGTCACCATCCATCTGCCGAGACCAGGGCAAAATTGCCTCTAGTAAATCTGCCGTCGGCGATTAGTCGATATTCTCTTTACACCTTAGGTTTTCTCCGTGCCTCCGTGGTAAATCAAAGTTAACCCCACTTAACTCCGTCGTATAATCTCCCCAATGATCACCGTCTCCAAAGAAGACTATCTCAAGGCCATTCTCGAAGCCGAAAGCGAAGGAGAATCCGTTATCTCCGCCCGCCTCGCCGACTGGCTCAAAGTTTCAGCTCCTGCCGTCACCATGGCCGTGCGCCGTCTCAAGAAAGATGCCCTCGTCCGCGTCCAGGGCGACGGCCACCTCCGCCTCACCGCTGCCGGCCGCAAAATCGCCCGCCGCCTCACACTTCGTCATCACCTTATCGAACGCATGTTGGCCGAACTCTTCGGCATGGAATGGTGGAAGGTACACGACGAAGCCGAACGCCTCGAACACGCAGTCTCCCCCGACTTCGAAGCCAAACTCCTCGCCAAACTCGGCAAGGGGGGCATGTGCCCTCACGGCAATATGAGCGAGATGGAAAGCCCCGCCAGTCGCCGTCAGCGCGGCCTGCTTCTGCTCGCGGATGCGCAACCCGGAATCACCTACACCGTCAGCGGAATCTATGAGCGCGACCGTCGACTGCTCGAGTTCCTCGAAGCCCGCGGCATCCGTCCCGCCGCCAAGGTGCGCATCCTCGAACGTAACTACGACCAGACCCTCACTCTCTCCACCACCTCCGGCAACGTCTCTCTTGGCCGCGCTGCCGCCGATCGCGTCTGGCTCTCCCCTGCCGATCAGCGTCCCCCGCGCTCAGGCTGATTAATCCAAGCCTTGTCATCCTGAGCGGAGGTTGTGCTTCGCATAGGCGAAGCACAATCGCAGTCGAAGGATCTCTAGCCCGGAGCGAGTTTGCCCCGCGAGGCGCTTCCATACCTGATTTGTCCTCAATCAGCCCGGAGAGGGCACGACTCCAGTCGTGTCGTTGGAATGAGCAACATTGATGTCCTAGCCCTGAGGTCGGCTTCTTTATACAAACTACTTAACTATAGTTTATTTCCTCGTGTATACTTACGCTAATTTCTGTTGGGTTCCCCGTCGAACCAAATCGACGGAGATTGCCTGCACTCTGCAAGCGTTCTATCCGATGAAGCCGCTCGCCACCCAAAACGGAGAGGAAGTCGTTGTAATAACTCACGAAGATGTCGATCGCGCCCACGATCGCTCCCGTGTCTCGGCCGCCCGCGCCCGGCGCGGCCTTTCCTCGAATGCCCGTCTCCTGTGGTTGCTTGTCGGCCCCGGCGTCCTCGTCATGCTCGGCGAAAACGACGGTCCCAGCATGCTCTCCTATGCCGCTACCGGCGCCAAGTTCGGCATCGGTTTTTTCCTCCCCTTCGTCGCTCTCACCTTCTGCATGGCCATCGTCGTCCAGGAAATGACCGTCCGCCTCGGCGCAGCTACCCATCGGGGCCACGCCGAACTGATCTTTGAGCGCTTCGGTCCTTTCTGGGGATGGTTCTCCATGATCGACCTCGGCATCGGAAACTTCCTCACGCTCATCACCGAGTTCATCGCCATCCGCGCCGGTCTCGGTTTTTTCGGAGTCCGACCCTGGATCGCGATCCTCATCGCTCTCGTCATCCTTTACGCCGCACTAATGAGTCACCGCTATTGGACCTGGGAGCGCATCACCCTCGCCGCCGCCGCATTCAATCTGGTCTTCGTTCCCGTCGCGCTCATGACTCATCCCAGTTGGCCCGCGGTCGGCCACGCTTTCATCACCTGGCAACCGCTCCCCGGCTTCAACAAGGATGTTCTCCTGATCGTCCTCGCCGATATCGGCGCCACCGTCACGCCCTGGATGCTTTTCTTCCAGCAGAGTGCCACCGTCGACAAAGGCATGACCACCAAAGACATTCGCTTCGGCCGCGCCGACACCGTGATCGGCGCTGCCCTTGCCACCGCCGCCGCTATCGCTACGATTCTCGCGACCGCTCCGCTCTTCGCCCATCAAATGACGGCTGACAATTTCGAAGCTGCCCAATTCGCTCAGGCCCTCCAACCGATCATCGGCCGCTTCGGAGCATCCCTCTTCGCTCTCGGGATGGTTGAAGCCGGCATCGTCGCCGCCATCACCATCTCAACATCTTCGGCCTACGCCTTCGGCGAGGTCACTCACAAACCGCACAGCCTCAATCTCCCCATGGGAGAAGGCAAATCTTTCTACGCCGTGCTCACTCTATGCGCCATGGCCGCCGCCGCCATCGTCCTGATCCCCGGCCTCCCGCTGGTCTATGTCGTCCTGGTCGTAAACGTAGTCGCCGTTCTCGCCATGCCGCCGGCCTTGGTGTTCCTCTTTATGCTGGTGAACGACAAAGAAATCATGGGCGATCTCGTCAGCCCTCTCTGGGCAAACATCCTGTCCAGCGGCGTGGTTTTCGTCCTGACCGCCGCCGGCATCCTCTTCGGCATCAGCATCATCGCCCCAAACATCTTCGCCGCCCTGGGAGGGAAATAAAAATGAACCTCAAACTTTGCCGTTTGTCATTCCGAACGCCTTTCCGGCGTGAGGAACCTGCTTTCGCTTGTAGCTCAACGAATGCCGCGCTCGACCACGTGGAGAGAACTGCATGATGACGAAAAAAATCGACACTGCTCCGCACATAATCTCCTCCGCCGACGAGTCGATGGTCCTCGCCTCCCTCGAGCACGACCAACTCGTCGGAGCCAAAAAGCACTTCATCCCCCGGCGCCATCTAAAAGGTCCCGAGCTCGTAGTCCTCTGGTCCCTCCGCCTCTATCTCCTTTTCATGATGGCCGTCGTCCTGTATCAAGTCTGGACCGTCGCGCGTTAATGCTTTGCGCGGGTGCCCCGTCCTTGTCTCTCCGTTCCTTGGGGAGACAGGGCGGGGGCTTGATTTCGAATTCGCTGACGGCCTGCCCTGAGCCCTTCGAAGAGACCGATGGAACTTAGCTCGTTGCACACTTCTCCCACTACGCATTCCGCGCCAAAACGACTAAACTAATAAGTTCCGATATTCGCTCCAGCCCGCCATGCGGCGCCAGTCGTCTCGCGGCATCTTTCATCAGGAAGGCATCATGTCCTTAAACAGCTTCAAAGCCCGCTCCGTTCTCAAAGTCGACAATAAGGAATACGAAATCTACCGCCTCGATGCCCTCGACGAGCAAGGCATCTCCACCAAACATCTTCCGTACTCTCTCCGCATTCTGCTGGAGAATCTTCTTCGTACCGAAGACGGGCGCAATGTGAAGCAAGAGGACATCCGTGCCTTCGCTGCTTGGAACAAGAATTCCAAGCCCGAAAAAGAAATTGCCTTCACTCCCAGTCGCGTCCTCCTTCAGGATTTCACCGGCGTCCCCTGCGTCGTCGACCTCGCGGCCATGCGCGACGCCATGCAGCAACTCGGCGGCGATCCCTCCCTCATCAACCCTCTGCAGCCCGTCGAACTCGTCATCGATCACTCCGTCCAGGTCGACGAATTCGGCACCGCCACTGCTTTCGACATGAACGCCCTCCTCGAATTCCAGCGCAACAAAGAGCGTTACTCGTTCCTCCGCTGGGGCCAAACCGGATTCCGCAACCTCGCCATCGTCCCTCCCGACACCGGCATCGTCCACCAGGTCAACCTCGAATACCTCGCCCGTGTCGTCTTCGTCCAGGAATCGAACCGCGAAAAAGATGGCAAGCGCACCGCCTATCCCGACACCCTGGTCGGCACCGACAGCCACACAACGATGATTAATGGGCTGGGAGTTTTGGGATGGGGCGTGGGTGGGATTGAAGCCGAAGCGGCGATGCTCGGGCAGCCTGTCTCGATGCTGATTCCGCAGGTTGTTGGTGTGAAGCTTACGGGGCGTTTGCGGGAAGGAGCTACGGCTACTGATCTGGTTTTGACGATCACGGAAATGTTGCGCAAGCATGGCGTCGTCGGAAAATTTGTTGAATACTTTGGTCCGGGACTGCGTGAACTGCCGCTCGCCGATCGGGCTACCATCGCTAACATGTCGCCGGAATACGGCGCTACTTGTGGCATCTTCCCCGTCGATAAAGAGAGCCTGAAATATTTGAAGCTCAGCGGCCGCAGCGCCGAACAGATCGCCTTGGTCGAAGCTTACTGCCGCGAGCAAGGGATGTTCCACGACGAGAAAACTCCCGAGGCGGAATATTCCGAACTGCTCACCCTCGATCTCGCTACCGTCGAACCGAGCATCGCCGGGCCCAAGCGTCCGCAGGATCGCGTGGTACTTTCTCAAGCTGGGGATTCTTTCCAGAAAGCACTGCCTACTCTGATCAAGCCAAAGACTGCCGCGAAAACCGCGCCAGCCGCCAATTCCCTGCGCTGGGAGCAGGAAGGTGGCAGCCCCACTGCTATCGGCGTAGAAGATCCGAACGTCCACGAGCATGTTCCTGCGACCGTGAAGAATTCGCTCAAGCACGGTAGCGTCGTCATCGCCGCCATCACGTCGTGCACGAATACTTCGAATCCCTCCGTGATGATCGGCGCTGGACTGCTCGCGAAGAAAGCCGTTGAAAAAGGCCTGACGATTCCGCCATGGGTAAAAACTTCGCTCGCCCCCGGATCGAAAGTTGTCCGCGATTATTTGGAGAATGCCGGGCTTACGCCCTATCTCGAAAAACTGAAATTCCACATCGTCGGTTACGGCTGCACCACCTGCATCGGCAACTCCGGACCACTACCTACCGAAGTCTCACAGGCCATCGACGAAAAAGATCTCGTGGTCGCCAGCGTCCTCTCCGGCAATCGCAACTTCGAGGGGCGTATCAACTCGGAAGTTCGCGCCAACTATTTGATGTCGCCCCCACTGGTCGTGGCCTTCGCGCTCGCCGGACGCATCGACACCGATCTCCGCAAAGACGCAATCGGTAAGGACAAAGAAGGCAAGCCCGTGTACCTCGCCGATATATGGCCCACGCAGCGTGAAGTCGAAGAGGCCGTCGAGCACTCGGTCACCGCGGAAATGTTTTCGAAAAGTTATGCCGAAGTGTTCGCCGGAGACGAGCGCTGGCGCGGGCTCTCCATTCCCAAGGGCCAGACCTACGCGTGGGAAAAAGATTCCACCTACATCCGTCGCGCTCCTTACTTCGACGATATGAAGCTCAAGCCTTCGCCGGTCGAAGAAATTAAAGGTGCGCGCGTTCTCGCCGTCCTCGGCGACAGCGTCACCACCGACCACATCTCACCCGCCGGCTCCATTAAGAAAGATGGCCCTGCGGGAAAATATCTGCAGGAGCACGGCGTGAAGCCTGCCGACTTCAACTCCTACGGCTCGCGCCGAGGCAATCACGAAGTGATGGTTCGCGGAACTTTCGCCAACGTCCGCCTGCGCAACAAACTGGTGAACGTGGAAGGCGGCTTCACTCGCCACTTACCCACGAATCAGGAGATGTCGATCTTCGACGCCTCGCAGAAATATCAGGCCGAGCGCATTCCACTCATCATCCTCGCCGGGAAGGAATACGGCTCGGGCTCTTCCCGCGACTGGGCAGCGAAAGGCCCGCGCCTTCTGGGCGTCCACGCCGTCATCGCCGAAAGCTACGAGCGCATCCACCGCTCGAATCTTGTTGGCATGGGAATCTTGCCGCTGCAGTTTGAGCCGGGACAAAATGCGGAGTCACTCAAGCTGACCGGCGAAGAAGTATTCGAGATCAGCGGCATCCGCAAACTGATCGATCACTACGCCGCTGGTCAGAAAGTCAAAGTACGTGCCAAATCTAAACCAGGAGTCATCGAGTTCCAGGCGCTTGTGCGCATCGATACGCCGCAAGAGGCGCTCTACTACGCTAACGGCGGGATTTTGCAGTATGTGTTGAGGCAGTTGCTGGCGGCGAAGCCGAGCGCGCAGACGGTGGGCGTGTAGTTACCACTGATCTTGTCTGCCGTCCCTACGGGGCTCGATTCCGATTTTCTCGTGGTTGACCCAGGGCTTACGCCCTGGGCTGAATTATGCCGCCGCTCCGCGGCTGGAATCTCTTGCGGCGGCAAAAACGCCGGATCAAAAGTCAAAGGCCGCGCACAAGAGTGTCCGCTCCACACGGCGTTTCACTTTAGTAAAGGTCAAATTCCCCGCCCCTTCGGCTTCGCTCAGGGCAGGCTCTGTCTCTCCAAAGAACGGAGAGACAAGGACGGGGCACCCGTGGGGTCAAAGGCAGGGGACAGGATTTCCGCTCCACATGGCCCATCTTGAACGAATGGAACAGCAGGTTCCTCGCCCGCCTTCGACGCGCTCGGAATGACAAGGTTAAAGTCGCTCCGGCTCGGTTCGGACTCACAACCTGATGGGCCGTTACTTCCTGTGTTTTGCCTTGTGCGGGGCTAGGAGCGGCCAGGCGTCGCGATAGGATTCGTAGCGGTAGCGATTTTTCTTGAGGGGCTGCATGGGGAAGAGCATGAGGCCTTGTTTGCGTTCGCGGCCGAGGAGGATGCGGGCGGGGATGAGGTACCAGGCGTTCTGCATGATGACGTAGGCGGCGAAGAAATCGAGTTGCTTGAGGGTGTAGGGCGGGCCGAGGTAGTTGGGCTTGAACTGGCAGAAGTATCCGGTGCCGACGCGGCAGGAAGTGGACTTGACCTGGACGCGGACGATGCGCGCGCCGAAGTGGAGGGCGACGTCGAAGGGCGAGGAGTCTCCCCAGGGCTTGAGCACTTTGTAGCCGTGGCGCAGGGCTTCGGCCATGAAGCAGAGTTCGACCCACTCGCCGCGCTCCTTGAAAGTCTTGAAAACTTTGAATTCATCCATCTGGTTCCTGTGGGGGTGAAGTCTCAGGTGCAAAAGAAAAGGCGCGACCCGTGGGCCGCGCCTCATTTTTTCTTAAAGTTTTACTCTATAATTCTATTATATCAACTTGGGAGAGGTGGCTGGGACATTTTTCGAGAATTATTTCCTCTTTGGTGTGAGCCACTTGAATGCGATGACGCGGTTTTCGCCTATTGACAACTTTTCTGGATCGTCAAGGTCCGACTGGCCAGGAAGCGGCGCCCTTGGCTTACAGCGAAGTATGACAGCGAGGCCACGCAGAGAACGACAAGGCCCGCGCGAAGATAAGTTGCGGTTGAGACGGATATTCCGATCCCGCTGCCGAGTACAAAGTAGGCGGCCAGGCAGGCGGGGCACTTGGGCAACAGCGCCAGAATGCCGCCAGGAACAAGCCAGGCAGCGCCGTCGAGCAGACGGCGCCAGCCCGTCGTAGGACGCGGACCATTCTTCCTGGTCCGCGTCCCCGACCGTTTCGGGCGATTCGAAATCGCTCGACAGCAAGCATAACTGCTCACGAGTGGTGCTCCTCCGCGCAGCACGAACCGGAACCTTTGGGAGCCACGTACTGCGCCTTGGGATCGACAACGTAACCTTCCGTGTAGCGATCGTGATGACGAACCCATGCCATGGAGAAGGCCAGACCATCCTCGTTGCGGCCTTTCGGCACAAGATCGAGGAAGTTGTAAGTGCCCACCAGGATATCGAGGCCGCGCGCGTACGAGGAATAGGTATGAAAAATCTCGCCCGCATCGTTTTTGTAAAACACGCTCGCTCCCGGAGCTTCCTCGCTGGGGAACTCGGCGATTTCGTAGTTGTAGTTCACCTTGCCGCTCGCCATCTCTTCTTTCGTGAACGACACGTGATAGTCCCGGTTAAAGTCGTTTTCGAACGACGAGACCCAGCGAAACTCCCAACCCATGCGTTTCTTGAACGCATCAATCTGGTCCATGGGCGCGCGCGAAATCACGGCCAGGGTGACGTCGCGATTCGCGAGGTGCACCAGGCTTCCGCCGAAATGATCGGCGAGATACGAGCAACTCGGACAACCCTGCTCCCATCCCGGACCAAACATGAAGTGATAGACGATCAGCTGGCTGCGGCCGCCGAACAGGTCGCCAAGCGTCACCTTGCCTTGCGGCCCATCGAAGACATATTGCTTTTCTACTTTCTCCCAAGGCAATTCGCGCCGTTGCCGGCTCAATTCATCTCGTAACTTCGTGAGCTCTTTCTCTTTCCGGAGCAATTCTTTTCGAGTTGCAATCCATTCCTTGGGAGACACAACCTCGTGTCCCCGAACTCCCGTGCTGGTGGCTAGTGTGGTCATACGTGTTCTCCTCTCTTTTATCTGCGTGAATTTGTTATTGCTCGGTACCCAAAATGCTATCTCGTGGCTAGATGCTTGCTCCGTTTGCGCAAAGCTCGCCGCCGTGCGCCTGGGCTGTCTTTTTCAGCGATCTCCTTAATGCGAAGCAGTTCGTTGGTCCAAAGCTCCTGAAACGGACCGACCCAGCGTTCGTAAATCTGCCGGATGGGCACAACATTCAGCGAGTTCACCCGTTGCCTTCCCACCTCGCGTGTGTGCACCAGCTGGGCCTGCCGCAGCACCTCGAGATGCTTCATCACTCCAAAGCGCGTCAGGTGCGGAAAAGAATCCACAATCTCGGTCGTGGTGCGCGAACGAGCTCGCAAGAAATCCAGGATCGCCCGCCGCGTCGGGTCGGAAAGCGCCTTCCAGACGCCGTCGAGTTCGGCTGCCGGCCCAGAGCGCTCCGTCACCGCTGCTCACAGTCCTTCTTTACATTGCTCAACATGTGATTCCAGCCCGTACCCACATTTTTTCTGTGCTCAGGATCGATCATCCCGATCGCGCGATGCCGCAGCGCCACACGGCAACCTCCCGAGACGGGTTCGATCTTGACCTCTACGTGATTCATCACCGGATATGACATGAACATCGGTCCGCTGAGTTCCAGCAGGCTGGAAGGCTTAATCACCTGCACGAATCCCCAGAAATGTCCGACTCCGTTTCCCCGATCGCGATACCATCTCCCGCCCACCTTCGGCTCCAGTTCCAGGTCCAGGGATTGCCCGTCTGGCCGGGTGTTGCCTTTTCCGAGCCGATACAAAACTGCCGCGAACGCCTTCTCGGGCGTGGCTTTCATCTCGATATGCTGCTCAACATCAAGCGTCAGGTCTTCCACTTTCATGGTTGTCGTCTCCTTCAGCGTTTTCATTACGTGACCCAATACTAACGTGACCAAACGGTCACGTCAAGAGATATTTTAGACTTTCACTCAAACTGCTGAACGGCGCTCTTCCACAGTTACCCGCGCTCCTTGCATACTGAAGGTATGACGCAAGAAAGCCCCGTCCTCTCAGGCACATACATCCGCCTTGAACCCCTTGACCACCGGCACGTCGACGGATTGGCGAAGGCTTCGGCATCGGAGCCCTCACTCTACCAATGGAGTCCCGTCCCGCAGGGCACGGCCCAAGCCACCACCTACATCGACATCGCGCTGGCTTGGCGCGACGCGGGCACCGCTGTGCCGTTCGCGATCGTCAGCGTGAATGATGGCGCCGTCATCGGCTCGACACGCTTCTGGAACATCGAGCGGTGGTCGTGGCCGCCGGGACATGCGCGTCACGGCCGTCAGCCCCCCGACGCCTGCGAGATCGGCTACACCTGGTTTACCCGCGCCGCCATCCGCACCGCGGCCAATACTGAGGCCAAGTTGCTCATGCTGACGCATGCCTTCGAGACCTGGCAGATGCTCCGCGTATGCTTCCACACCGACGCGCGCAACCAGCGCTCCCGCGCCGCGCTCGAACGCATCGGGGCAAAGTGTGAAGGCGTTCTCCGCGCCCACAGGATGGCCGCAGACTTCATCCCTCGCGACTCGGTTCGTTATTCCATCGTCGCTGCCGAGTGGCCAGAGGTGAAAAAGCAGTTAGCTCAACGCCTCCATCATCGCCCCTGAAGTGTGCTCCGCCCTTGTCTCTACGCCTCTTGGACAGACTGAACGGGGACTGTGACTTTTGCCTTCCTCCGCCCAAATTAAGAAGGCGCAGCCCATGGGCCACGCCTCTTCCAAAGGTTTACTCTGTTCCTTTGATCCTTTTTATTCGATGGTGTACTCGACGTGGATTCCGCGGTTCTCCATCTCCTCCAGAAAAAGATCGGCGGGAACGTCCCGCTCCTGCAAAACGCCACCGCGCTTCGCGATCGCTCCCGAAGCCAGCATCTGTATAACGATGGATGCCGGAAATGCGGTGGTGCGCATCATCGCGCTCATGTCGGTTTTGGCATCGTAGTGGTCCACCAAAGTGAAGGCGGCCACGCGGCCCTTAAGGCGTCCGCCCAGCAACCCGCGCACGCCAGGCGAACGCACCGACTCGTGCGCCTCCAGCCGCATGATGCAGACATCCGGCCCTTTGCCCGCAAATTTCCCCTCAAAAATTTTGGCCATCACTGCCCGCGGCGTAATCTCGCTTCCATCCACGCGCATCTTCTGGCCGGAGAAAAGTCCGAGCGCCTTTAATTCGCAGAGCAGATCGTAATGTCCCGGGTAGCGCAATGTTTTCTCGAAACACTCGCCCACTCTTCCTTCGAAGCTCTCGGGCAGCGTCGAGGTGCCGCCGGAAGTCTGGAAGGCAATCAAAGGTGCGAATCCCGGCATGTGAAATTCCTCGGGCTCGGTGAGCGGTTCCACCGTCACCAGCTTGCCTTTGCGGAGAATGCGCGCAGGTTCGACATATTCATTGATCAGACCTTCTACCGAAAACACCAGCTGGTAGTGAAATGGTGGCATGGGTTTTTCCGGCAGCCCTCCGACATAAAGTTTCAGCGCATCGGCCCGGCCCCCAAGGCGGCGTACCAGCTCTCCGCCCAGGATGGAAGCCATACCCGGAGACAGCCCACAATCCGGAGCGATGGCGACATCACGTTTCTCCGCCTTGGTGGCCAGAGCTAGTTCCTGGCGCACCGCGGTATTATTTCCGCCGAGATCAGCAAAGTGGCAGCGTGCCTCAATAGCGGCTTTCGCTAATCCAAGATTCAGTCGGTAGGGCACCGCCGAAAGCGCACCGTCATGCCCTCGCATAATCTTGGCCGCGGACTTCTCATTGCTGGCGTCGAGCGTGATCGCTCGGACTTTTTTTTCGCCTGTAATTTTGTTTACCCGCGTCGCGACTTCGCGAGCCCGTTTCAAATCACTATCGGCTAGAGAAACCGACTCCACCTGCGACTGCCGCGCCATATCAAACGCCGCCGCCGATCCCATCATGCCCGAACCAATTACCAGAAGTTTCACGCCCGCACCTCATGCTCTCGTAGTCAGTTCACTCTACGCCTTGGGACTAATCGCCCGTCAGTGACTAAAAGCACGCTCGAGAGTTTGCGGCTCGGCTCGCTGCTATAATCAGGAATTGCGCCCATGTCCACGAAACGCCTGATTCGATCCACTACAGTTTTATCGATCCGCCGCAACGGCAGCGTGGTTCTCGCCGGTGACGGACAGGTCACGCTCGGCGAGTCGGTCATCAAACATACGGCCAAGAAGATTCGACGACTGTACAACGACAAAATCCTCGCCGGCTTTGCCGGGTCCACCGCTGACGCTTTCACGCTTTTCAGCCGCTTCGAATCGAAGCTGGAGCAATACCACGGCAACCTCGGACGCGGCGCAGTTGAACTCGCCAAAGACTGGCGGACGGATAAATTCCTGCGCCACCTGGAAGCGCTGCTGTTGGTGTGCGACAAAGAACAGACCTATCTGCTCAGTGGACAAGGCGACGTAATCGAACCCGATGGCGGCATCGCCGCGATTGGCAGCGGTGGTCCGTATGCTCAGGCTGCGGCCGAAGCGCTGGCGCGCCACACCGAACTCTCCGCCCGCCGAATCGCCGAAGAAGCCATGAAGATCGCCGGCAAGATGTGCATCTATACCAATGATGCTGTGACGATAGAAGAATTGTAGTGAGTTCTCAGTTCCCGGTTCTCAGTCTCGGCAAAACCTCGCTGCGCAACTGAGAACTGAGAACTGAGAACTGAGACTTTTTATGGCCATTTACTTACCCAGCAGCGCCGAAGAAGAACAACTCGCACTCGATGAACTTACTCCTCGTGAGATCGTCGTCGAACTCGACAAACATGTGATCGGCCAGAAGGACGCGAAACGCGCGGTCGCCATTGCCCTGCGCAACCGCACCCGCCGGCAAAAACTCACTCCCGACCTGGCCGAAGAAATCATCCCCAAGAACATAATCATGATTGGTCCGACTGGGGTGGGGAAGACGGAAATTGCGCGGCGGTTGGCGAAGCTGGCGAACTCTCCGTTCTTGAAGGTGGAGGCTTCGAAGTTTACGGAAGTCGGATATGTGGGGCGGGATGTGGAGTCGATGGTGCGGGATCTGGTGGAGATTGCGATCGATAATGTGCGCGAAGAAAAGTTGGAAGACGTAGCGGACAAGGCCGAATTGAATGCGGAGGAGCGGCTGCTGGATATTCTGCTGCCGCCATCGCCCCCGTCGCGGCCTGCAGAATCGACGACTGCGGGCGGAGTGGTGATCGATGGCAACACGGCGTTGACGGAGTCTTCTTCGCGGACACGAGAGAAATTACGGCAGCAACTGCGCGAGGGCAAGCTTGACGAGCGGCAGGTTGAGATTGATGTGCGGGAGCGGAATTTTCCGTCTTTTGAAATCATGACCAACCAGGGTGTTGAGGAGATGGACATCAACATCAAGGACATGCTGCCCAACATCTTCGGGGCGCGAACCAAGAAGCGGAAGATGAAGGTGAACGAGGCGTTCGAATATCTGATTCAGGAAGAAGAGCAGCGGCTGATCGATATGGATCAGGTGACGCGGGTTGCCATTGATCGCGTGGAAAATTCGGGGATCGTGTTTCTGGATGAGATCGACAAGATTGCGGGACGCGAGGGCGGGCATGGTCCGGATGTTTCGCGCGAAGGCGTACAGCGCGACATTCTGCCGATTGTGGAAGGGACCACGGTGAACACGCGCTATGGGATGGTGCGGACGGATCACATTTTGTTTATCGCCGCCGGGGCGTTTCACGTTTCGAAGCCGAGCGATCTGATCCCGGAGCTGCAGGGGCGGTTTCCGATTCGCGTGGAGTTGCAGTCACTGACCATGGAAGATTTTGTGCGAATCTTGACGGAGCCGAAATCGTCTTTGGTGAAGCAGTACACGGCGTTGCTGGAGACCGAAGGAGTGAAGCTGGAGTTCACGCCGGAGGCGCTGCAGGAGATTGCGCACTTTGCATTTCGGGTGAATGAGAGCACGGAAAATATTGGAGCGAGGCGGCTGCATACCATCATGGAGCGGGTACTGGACGAGTTGAGCTTTGACGCTCCGGAGCGAAAGGGTGAGCATGTGACCGTGGATGCGGATTATGTGCGCAAGATGTTGACGGACATTGTGAAGGATCAGGATTTGTCGAGATACATTTTGTAGCCGCCACAGGGGCTGAAGCCCGTATCAATTTGGGGGCTGTGCGTGGCGCTGAAGCGCCGCTCTTCCACGGGATTGCCAGTAACCGCGGCTCTCTTACGGCGCGACTGAAGCAGCGCCCTTTCAAAACAGGATAGCTTGGAGCTGCGCCAGAAGCGCTTGGCCGCCCGACAGCAGGTTCCTCCACTCCGCCGTCGCTGGCGCTCTGGCTCCGGTCGGAATGACAATGGGTTGGGGCGAAGGTTCGGTCAAAAAGCAGCAGACAGGAGTGTCCGCTCCACACGGGCGGTGATGCTGCCACGAAGATCTGATGTACTCTGTTGTCTCTGCATGAAAATCCTACGAGGACTGTTGCTGCTGGGCTTGGTGGCTGGGATGGCGGGGTGCGCGTCGATTGGGCCACCGGAGGCGCCATCGCTGGAGTTGCCGAAGCCGCCGACGGACTTGCGTGCGGCGAGGAAGGGCGACAAGGTTACGCTGACGTGGACGATCCCGCCGCGGACCACGGACCGGCAGAGAACGCGCTACTTGGGGAAAACCCTCATATGCCGGAGCGCCGCAGGAGCGCTGAAGCAGTGTGGCACGCCGGTGGGAGAAGCCGCGCCGCCAGCGGATTTCGAGCAGACGGCCAAGAAGGCGTCGGGGAAAAAACTGAGCGCAACGTTCACGGACACTTTGCCGGAAGCACTCGGGAAGGAACATCCGACTGAGTTTGCCACGTATGCGGTGGAAGTGCTGAACCAGGCGGGCCGGGGGGCGGGGATTTCGAATCAGACGCGCGTGCCGCTGGTACCCACGCTGGCGCCGTTCAGCGATTTTGCCGCGCAGGCCACGGCGCCGGGAGTGCTGATTTCGTGGAAGTGTCCGGAGACGCCCGGTGGCATCAGCGATGTTCAATACCTGTTCCGTATCTACCGGCGTGCGGAATCGAGCTCAAGCGAAAGCAAAATTGCGGACGTGGAGGCGACGGAGTGCGCGCTGGGCAAGGCTTCGAGCAAAGTGATCACTTCTTTCCTTGATCAGACTTTCGAGTGGGAGAAAACATATTTTTATCGAGGGACGGTGGTGAGCGTGATTGAGAAGGCGGGAAAGGCGGCGATTCAGGTAGAGGGCGATGATACGCCGGAGGCGAAAGTATTCGCGCACGATGTGTTCCCGCCAGCGGTGCCCGCGGGATTGCAGGCGGTATTTTCGGGTCCGGGCCAGCAGGCCTTCATCGACTTGATATGGAATCCGGTGGCAGACGCGGATCTGGAAGGCTACAACGTTTACCGGCATGAAGAGGGGACGGCGGCGGTGAAGATAAACGCTGAAGTGGTGAGGACGCCGGCGTTTCGCGATACGCAGGTTGTGGCGGGGAAGACTTATTTTTATTCGGTATCGGCGGTCGATCAGCGAGGGAATGAGAGTGGGAGGTCAGAGGAGACTAGCGAGAGCGTGCCGTAGGAACCTCGGGGGCTAAAGCCCTTGGTCTTGCAGCAAGCTAATCGCAGCGCTGGAAGCGCTGCGCCACCCAAAATCTTAAATGTACGGTGGGTGCTGCACGCCAACCGAGATCTTAAGCTGGAGGGAAAGCGGCGCGGCGACGGGCAACTACAAAGGTCCTTCACTTCGTTCAGGATGACAACGCATTGGTGGGACGAACGGATGTAGCTTAAAATTTTCTGCGGATTTTCGTTACTCGTGATTAGATAGAAGACGATGAAATATTGCCGCTTTCAACTGAACGGAGAGGCTCATTACGGGCTGGTCGAATCGGTGGCGGGACGCGATTCGATTTTGAGGGTCCTGCTGACGGCGCCGGAGGAATCGGATGGCGACGTGGAGGGTCTGCGAACACGACGGATCGAACCGATTGCGCTGGACGAGGCGACGCTGCTGCCGCCGGTGCGGCCGTCGAAGATTGTGTGCGTGGGACGGAACTATCGGGAGCATGCGGCGGAGCTGGGGAGTGAGGTGCCGACGGAACCGCTGTTGTTCTTCAAGCCGAACTCCGCGCTGCTGGCTCCGAGAGGGGTGGTGAAGCGGCCGAAGATTTCCGATCGTGTCGATTACGAGGGCGAGCTTTGCGTGGTGATGGGGAAGAAATGCCATCTGCTGGTGGACAGCGAAGATGTGCGCCCGTACATTCTGGGCTATACGTGCCTGAATGATGTCACGATGCGCGACATACAGAGAAAAGAAAATCAGTGGGCGCGGGCGAAAGGGTTTGATACGTCGTGTCCGGTTGGGCCAGTGGTGGCGGATGGGCTCGATCCGTGGGCGGGAGTGGGCGTGGAGACGCGGGTGAATGGCGCGGTGCGGCAGGCGGGGAATACGAAGGATTTTATATTTCCGCTGGATGTGGTGATTCGTTTTATCTCGCAGGCGATGACGCTGCTGCCGGGAGACTTGATTGCGACGGGAACGCCGGCGGGCGTGGGGCCGGTGGTGGCGGGAGATGTGATGGAGATCAGCGTGGAGGGAGTGGGGACGCTGAGGAATTCGGTGGTGGATGAGTAGGGGCGACAGGGGCTAAAGCCCAAATCATTTCAACGTTTGACGCGGCGCTGAAGCGCCGCTCTTCCACGGTACTGAGAAGGTCGGTGATAGCTTCCAGATTTCAGGATGAGGAATGAGTCGGCGGGATGGTGGGCGGCTCGCGCAGATCCCCTCCGGCTTCAACTCAGGGTGGGCCTTCGCTGCGCAAAGAGGCTTGCTCAAGATGACAGTAGCACACTCTATTGCAGGCGGAAGCGTTCACGCATGAGGCGCTGCAGGCGGGGTTTGTAGAGAAGATCGTAGGCGAGTTCTTTGTCCGGGAACATGGCGAGGGCCGCGCGTTTGGCGCCGGCGGCGAGTTCGGAGGCTTCCTCGACGGTGAGGCTGGAATCCTGGCTGATGACGGAAGAAACCATGCTCATCATCAGCTGGAGGCGGCGGATGCGGCGAGCTTCGTCCTCGGCTGCATCTTGATCGGAGTCGACGCCGTTCAGAGTTAGGTTTTCATCACGATCTGATTGCTCCCCAGAATTCATAGCGATCCTTTTTGTCCCACGCTTTTCGCGAACCCACAGATTGGATGATACGACGGAGTTGGATGTTGCGCTGCTCTGGGAGCATGATGCGCCTGTTGACGCGGAAAAGGAAACGGCCCGAAAGTGCTGGGTTCTTCGGGCATGCCGAGATGAGGGCTCGATGTGGCGGGATCAGCGGCGGGATTTCTTGCGGCGTGATTTCGCGGAATTTCTGGGCGATGGCGGAGGCCCAGAGGGTTTCGCCTTCTTTTTGGCCGGTTTCGAGGTTCTCCGAGAGGCAGGAATTTTGCCGATGCGAGGATCGCCTGCGAGGACGAGGTCGCAGGCGTGGAGCGCGGCTTCCTCGAAATCCGCCACATCGACGGGAAGAAGCTGCCAGCCGGTCACTTTCTTGCCCAGCAGTCCGATTGACCGCATTTTGGGAAACTCCCGGCGCAGACTTGGGTGATGCTCTTCAATTGTGGCCAGCCAGACTCCGTTATCCGCGGTGTAAGTTGGTTTGTCGCGAAGGATGAGAACGATCTTCTCGTCGATGTAAATTGCGAGGCAGCCGAACATGGGGCGAGTCCAGGGCGAGAGCGGAGCAAGCGCGTCGAGCACGAATTGATGCGGGACGGGCTTGCGCGGCTTGGCGGCGAAGAGGGCGTGGTCGAGGGAGAGTGATGGTCGGTTGCGGCGGGGCTTTGACATTGGGTCACGCCAGGCGAAAATTCCGAACTCAGTACAGACTATAAATCACGGGGCAAGCCGGGGCGAGGGTTGGGTGATTGTGCAGCCTGATCGTAGTTAAAATGCAACTCTTAAAATGCAACTCCATGAGAAGAGGTAGAATCTGAGGAACGCGGAGTCGGAGCCTGCGGCCTAGCAGGCGAGTCCGAGAATGGAGATCACCATGGCAGAGCAGTCGAATGCAACGGCGGAAGAACGGCGGCCCGATCCGAATGAAAAGCTAGTGAAGGTGTTTGACAGCGAACAGGAGTCGGAAGCGATGGTGGTAAAGGGGTTGTTGGATTCGGCAGCGATCGACAATGACCTCCAGTCGGCCAGCTTCTTGCAGGACGCGTTTCCCGGGCTAGGTGGAATGATCATTCTAGTGCGGGAAGAGGATGCGGAGAAGGCGCGCGGGTTGATCGAGGAATACCGGCAGTCGGGTGCGGCTGGGGCGGATGATGACGAGACGCAGGGCTGAGGGTGTCAGGGGCTAAAGCCCGCGTCATCCCCAACTCTTAACGCGGCGTTGAAGCGCCGCTCTTCCACGGTCGCGCCAGCGTCCGAGGTTTTTACGGCCTATCCGGGCGACTCACACGATCTTATCGTGACGGTAACCTTTCGAAACAGAATCCTCCTAATTGCTGGATGGCAAGGACGGGGAGACGGAGTGGCCATCGAGATAGAAGGTGACGGCGCCGTTGAGATCGGTGCGATAGACGCGGACCCGAGCGGCTTGGAGGCGGGCGAGAACGTCGGCTTTGGGAAGACCGAAGGAAGTGTGGAATCCGACTGAAATCAGGGCGAAGGCGGGTTTTACCGCCGCTAATATTTCCGGTGTGGTGGAGGTGGCGCTGCCGTGATGGCCTACCTTTAAGAGATCCGAATGCAGAGGGTGAAGGCTGGCGATGCGGCGCTCGACGGCCTTTTCGGCATCGCCCTCGAGCAGTACGGAAGTTGAACCGTAGGCCACGCGCAGGACCATGGAGTCATTGTTCTTGGGCTCGAGGCCGACGGGCCAATCTCGCGGCGGAAAAAGAACGTCGACTTTCGCGCCGCCTAAATCGAATTCATCTCCTTCCCAATGGCGCACAACTTTGATTCCCAGGGCGTGAGCTTCGGCGATCAATTTATCGAGGGCACGACTGGGGGGAAGCAGACCAAGCCATAATTCTCTAGGGCGAAAATCTTTCAGCACGGCGGTCATGCCTCCGATGTGATCGGAGTGGCCGTGGGAAATGGCGACGGCATCGAGGCGCGAGATGCGGCGAGTCCAGAGGTAGGGCGCGACCACGTCTTCGCCGAAGTCGAGCTGCGAAGCACCGCCCCAGATCGGACCACCGGCATCGATGAGCAAAGTACGGCCCTGGGGCATGACCAGCAGGATGGCGTCGCCTTCGCCTACATCGATTGAGGTTACTTCGAGAACTCCTCGTTGCGTTTGGGGACGGGGTGGCAGGAGGGCGAGAGCTAAAGAAGCTGCCAAAAGCGCAACCAGTCCTGAGACAGCCCACAGCGCGCGACGGCGAGCAAGAATCATTGCCAGGATCAATGCGGCGGAGGTGGCGGCGATCATCACGAGCGATGGAGTGGCTACGCGAAGATCGGCGAGGCGGAGGCTTCCGAGTCCATGCACGGTTCCGGTGATCGCCTGCAGTGCGATGGAGGTGAGCAGGGCTGGAAGTTTTGCGAGAAAGGGGGAGATGTAACCCACCGAAATCGCAAGGATAGCTGCGGGCATGAGGAGTTGGGTGAGAGGAACGACTGCGGTATTGGCGGGAAGGCCGATGGTGGTGGCGCGGTGGAAATAATAAGCCATGGGCAAAGCAAGACCCATCTGCATCACGGCGGAGACGAGTAGCAGCTCAAATGCACGCAGGGAAATTGTGGTTGCACCGCGAACCAGACGCAACGACCAAGGTTTGCCGACGAAACGCGCGAGGCGACCCGCAATGAGCCGGAGGTCGGCACGAAACTGGGCAACACGCGGCGGGAGTGATCCACCGTAGTCTTCGGAATTCCAGTGGGCGAGGGCGCGACGATAGAGTCGGGAGGTGCGTTCTACGAGGGGCAGGCCGATGGCGGCTACGATGAGGACGCAAAGAAAAGTCATCTGGAAGCTGGCGGTGAAGAGCTGGCGGGGATCGAATGCGAGCAAGCCGATAGCGGCCACTCCGAGGGCGTTGACCATGCAGCGGCCGCGATAAAGCAGGCGTGTGCCCAGAAAGATGGCGCACATCAGCGTGGCTCGCCATACGGGAGCACCAACTTCCGTGAGGAAGGCGTAGGCAACGCAGGCCAGGATCGTCAGCAGGGTTGCGGGGATCTCGCTGAGGCGCAGGCGGCGAAGAGTCCAGAAAACGACGAAGGCGAGAATGGTGACGTTCATGCCGGAAACTACGAGGATGTGATAAGTACCGGAGCGCTGGAAATCGACCCGGGTATCGCGGTCGATGAAGGCTTCTTCGCCGATGACCATGGCGTCGATGAGAGCGGCCTGGGGCGCGGGCCAAAGGGTGTGCACTTTGGCGATGATGCTGGAGTGAATGCGAGTGCGCCAAAGTTCGAGACGGTTTCCGGAGAAACCGGGGAGTAGTTGTACCTCCTCAGCTTTGGCGGACGCGAGCGCTGAGATGCCGTTCGCGGCCAGGTAACTTTGATAGTCGAAAGCTCCGGGATTGCGGAAGTTGCGAGGGAGTTTCAGCTTGGCGGGAAGGCGGATGCGTTCGCCGTAGCGGAAAAGGCGCATTGTGGGAGCACTTTCGGACGACGAGTTTGGGCGTGCGCTGTAGAGGCCGAGGCGGACGCCAGCATGCAGCGGAATGCGGGTACCGTCATCGGTGACGATTTCTACGATCTCGACGTCGAGGGTCTGCGCAAGCTCGCCGGCAGATGCTTCTCGAAATCGGCCTTCGCGGATGACGTGCGCCGTCATCTCGACTTCTGGGCCGTAGGCAAAGGGATCCAGAGTGTGGTCGAGGGTGCTCGATGACCCTTTGAGTTGGAGATGGAGAGCGCCTGCGAGGAAGAGCGCACCCAGAGCCAGAGTCAGGGCAAGCCATCTTCGTTGTTTGTGTGTGAAATACAGGGCAGCGAGGACGAATGCCAGTCCTGCCAGGGCCCACCGTGAGGGTGGGCGAGAGACATACGTAGCAATGACTACTCCTGCGGCGTAGGAGACAGCGGCCCAGAACATCGGTTGGCGAGCGGGCTTGAATTGGAATTCAAATGGTGTGGGTGAGGCGGGAGGCAGCGGGAGTGGGGACGGAGGCGGCATTCGTGGTGCCTGCGGTTGAGTAGGTGGATATCGACAGCGGAAACGCCCTTAAGCACCTCAGGGGCTGAAGCCTTGTTTTTTGCTGTGCGACGATCGCAGCGCTAAGAAGCGCTGCGCCACCACAAGACAAAGTCGGCGAGGAATCGACTCTTCTGTAGTCCCGCAATTAGCGCGCTAAGTGCAGGACGGTTTCGAGGTGGTAGGTTTGGGGGAACAGGTCGACGAGATGCACCTCCTCAACGCGATAGCCAGCCACCTGCAGCGGCAACAGGTCACGAGACAGAGTCGCGGGGTCGCAGGAGACATAGGTCACGCGAGGCGCGGCCACATCTGTGAGTAGACGCGCCACGCGATCACCCATGCCGCCTCGCGGCGGATCCACGACCACCAGATCAGGCCGATGGAGCAACTGGGGGAGGACTGCGCCATTCCCGGCCCGACCGTTATCACCGCACTGAGTCAAGTACTGGTCGGTCGTGGTATGAAAAACCTCTGCATTCAAGGGCAGATTGTATTTAAGATCGCCGACGGCAGTCTGTGACGACTCAACAGAAACGACGTGACGGATGCTACCGGCCAGGGCTGTGGAAAACAGGCCAACGCCGGCGTAGAGATCGAGCGCCAGTTCGCCGGAACGCGCGCTCGTAACGATGTTGACGAGTTCGTCGATGAGAAAACGATTGGTCTGGAAGAAGGCTCCGGCGCTCACGCGGTAGGCGGCGGTCTCTGTCTGGTAGGTCAATTCCGAGGCGCCAACGGCGACCAGGCGTTCCTGCACACCTTTCTGCGGTTCCCGGAAGGCGGCAACACCAACGATCTCAGACAGGGACGCGGACAGTTCTTCTGCCCAGGCGCGCACGGCGGCGCGTCGAGCCTCGGGAGCGCATAGAAACTCGACCAGAATTTGGGAATCGGCGCTGTTGGCGAAGAACTCAATTTCCCGCACGCCTTCGACGGCTTTGCCGGCGCGTCCGGCTTGCCAGAGAGCGGCGAGGGCGCGGTTGATGAGAGGAGAGCTGATGGGACATTCTTCGACAGGGAGGAGTTCGTGCGAGGAGAATTTGAAGTATCCGGCGGCGAAGTCGGGGCGCGTCCGCACCTGGAAGCGGGAACGATTGCGATAGTTCCACGGTGGAGAGGGATGGAGTTGGACTTCGGTCTGCAGTTCTAGCTTGGCGATGCGGCGCAGGTTCTCGCGCAGGATTTCCTTCTTGATTTCGAGTTGCTGCTCGTAGGTAGTGTGCTGGTAGTGGCATCCGCCGCAGCGGCCGAAATGCGGGCAGGGCGGCGGAGTACGGTGGGGTGATGGTTCGATGATTGCGGTGGCTTGGGCGCGCGCGAAGCCGGGCTTCTCTTCGGTGAGAACGGCTTCGATTTTCTCTCCGGCAAGAACGAAAGGAACGAAGACGGCCTTGCCGCGTCCGTGAGAGTCGGGAGGAAGGCGAGCGAGACCATCGCCGCCATAGATGAGCTTTTCAATGTTGAGGAGCAAGAGTTGATTCTACGGCATGCAGAGCAGTACCGCTTACCATGCCGATGAGCAGACGAGAATTGTCTACGGCCTCATAGTTACTTCTTGAAGTACATCCAGGCGGCCAATGCCACCAAGACGATTACGAACACCCAGAGGGACGAACTGCTCATTTCCGTTTTCTTCGCCATGGACGGCATTTTAACCCGACCTCAGGGTTATGCAAGGCCTGGAATTGTGGATTGTTTTGTCGCGGTGCCTAGGTAATTACTTCCGCTATGCGGCGTTAGGTTACAGCGCCCGACCTGCGGCGGCCCCTGAGGACCAGGCCCATTGAAAATTGAAGCCGCCGAGATGGCCAGTGACGTCGACGACCTCGCCGATGAAAAACAGGCCGGGGACTTTGCGGCTCTCCATGGTTTTGGCGGAGAGCTCGTCGGTGTCGACGCCGCCGGCGGTGACTTCGGCTTTCTCGTAGCCTTCGGTTCCAGCGGGCGAGATTGACCAGGCGTGCGCTTGATTTTCCAAGCTGGCGAGGGCTTGATTCGTCCAGGAAGTTGGAGCGTGGAGATCGAGCCAGCGATCGGCGAGGCGATGCGGGAGGAAGTTGCGCACCTCGGTTCGTAGCGTTTGCAGGGTTCTTGGTATTTTCGGATCGCGGAACACGGCGGTGATTTCGCGGCCAGGCGCTAGATCGATCAGAATGGGCCGAGGCTTTTTCCAATAGGAGGAAATCTGGAGGATCGCGGGACCGCTTAGGCCGCGATGCGTGATTAGCATCTTCTCGCGAAATTGCTGGGTGCCATGCGGAGCCACAGTCGACGCAATCACTTCGGCGGAGACGCCGGCGAGATCACAGTAGCGGGAAGAATCTTCGGAGCCAAGCGTCAGGGGTACGAGCGCGGGCCAGGGTTCGCGGATGGCGATGCCAAACTGGCGGGCGAGGTCATAGCCGAAGGAGGTGGCGCCGATCTTCGGAATCGAAAGGCCTCCGGTAGCGACTACGAGAGTTGGCGCTCGGAACTCCGCATCTTCGGAGCGGGCGATTCTCGACTTCACGATAAAGTCAGCGGTTCGCTCGACGCTTTGGATATGGGCATTCAGAAAGATGGTTACGCTGGCATCGCGGCATTCAGCTTCGAGCATGGCGAGGATGTCGCGGGCGGAGCCGTCACAGAAAAGTTGGCCAAGCGTTTTCTCGTGGTAAGGGATGTGATGCTTCTCGACGAGCGCGATGAAATCGGCGGGGGTGTAGCGGGCCAGGGCGGACTTGGCGAAGTGCGGATTGGAGGAGAGAAAGTTTTCTGCCTGGCAATGAAGGTTGGTGAAATTGCAACGCCCGCCGCCGGAGATCAGGATTTTCTTTCCCAGGCGATCAGCATGTTCGAGGACAGCGACGCGACGGCCGCGCTTGCCGGCTTCGATGGCACACATCAGTCCCGCGGCACCGCCACCGAGAACGAGTGCATCGAAGGAGTGGGTCATGACTTGGAGGTTTCCTCAGGGGCTAAAGCCCGAATCAATTGCAAGCGCTTTACGCGGCGCTGAAGCGCCGCCCTTCCACGTTACAGCAGAAGTTCGCGACTTTGACGACTGCGGATTTCGAGTCACATGTAAAACAGGCTCAAACGCGGCAGGCCGTATTTTTCCAAAAGGCGTTTGTGGACGTATTGTTTTTGCAGCTGCTCGATCTGCGGAGATGCCATCTTGCGGCGGTAGGGAGAAAGTTCACGATCGGCCTGGGCGCGCACGTTGACGATCTCTTCATCGGGAGTGGCGGCGAGCAGAGCGGCAAATAGCTTTTCCTCGAGCACGGTGAGATGGCGCTCTAAATCTTCCAGGCGCGATGGTTTCGTGCTCTGGAGGTTGTCGGCTAACTTCCGAAGCGTCGCGGCGGAGTCGCGGGCAATCGCATCGACGGAGATTCCTGAATCGTGTGGCAGCCGCGCAGAGTCGAGAAGATCGGCGTTGCGGCGGAGGAAGTCGGAGATGGTTGCCGGCTCAAAGCCTTGCCCTGCCGGCTTGGTGGATGGCGATTCTGCGGCCGCGGCGCCAACGGCGGCTTCTTTCATGTCTTCGGCGGCGGCGAGCACTTCCTGGGAGCAATAGGCGAGGCTGTTCACCTTCTTGGTTTTCGAGGGGCGGGCATCATAGCGATCGAAGGCGGCATCGATTCCGCGCAGTGCGGCCTGGAGAGGAATGCCAGCGTCTTTCCAGGTTTCGATGAGGGCCCAGTCG
This sequence comes from uncultured Acidobacteriaceae bacterium, assembly GCA_963782835.1. Classification (GTDB taxonomy): domain Bacteria; phylum Acidobacteriota; class Terriglobia; order Terriglobales; family Acidobacteriaceae; genus Sulfotelmatobacter. The sequence continues at coordinate 248,285 of CAWALR010000018.1, forward strand.
AGAGTGGTGAGGAGCAGGCCGCCGCCGCGGCGGCGCAGGAACTGTTCCTCAATCTCGGTGAAGTAGTTGAAATAATTAAATTGATCCGTCACGGCGGTTCAGCGGGTAGCCGGCTTAGAAATCTTTGGCTGAGCCTTGGGAGCGGGGCGAGCTGCAACATTGCGCTCCCAGATGATGCGCAGGCCTTCGAGGGTCAGGAAATCGTCTATCTGTTTAATGTATTTCGATCCAGTACCGATCATCGGGCCCAGGCCTCCGGTAGCGATCACTTTCGTCTCCTTGCCGAGTTCAGCGAGCAGGAGTTCGAGAATGCCGTCGACCAAACCGAGATAGCCGTAGTAGAGGCCAGACTGCAGGCTGCCTACGGTATTGGTTCCGATGACGCGGGCGGGCTTGCGAATTTCGACGCGCGGGAGGCGTGCGGTGCGCTGAAAGAGAGCGTCGGCCGAAATACCGATGCCGGGACAGATGATTCCGCCAAGATATTCGCCTTTCGCGGAAACGCAGTCGAAGGTGGTAGCGGTGCCGAAGTCGACGATCACGCAGGGGCCACCGTATTTTTCAAATGCGGCCACGGCGTTCACGATGCGATCGGCGCCAACCTCCGCGGGGTTGTCATAGTGCACGGGCATGCCGGTCTTGACGCCGGGCTCGATCAACAGCGGCTTGGAGTTGAAATAGCGCTCGCAGACCTGGCGGAGCACGGGATCAAGCGGCGGCACGACGGACGAAATCACGATGCCGCGAATGCCTGAGGCCTCAAGGCTGGCCATGGAAAACAAGTTGCGGAACAGGACGCCGTATTCATCCACCGTACTGCCCTGTTTGGTGGCGACGCGCCAGTTCGCAACCAGACGCTCGTAGCGCGGAGGATCGTTGGCTTCTCCATCAGGACGAGCTTTCGCGACTCGAGCGAAGACTCCGAGGACCGTGTTGGTATTGCCGACATCAAGGACGAAAAGCATGGTTTCTCAGGGCTGAAGGCACAGTTTCTTGTGACCGATTGTGCGTCTCGATTTCACTGCTCTCTCACGGTACCGCTCAAAATCGTTTGAATGCCTTGCGCTGTTTTAACCTGCAGAAAGCCGCGATCGTCGAGGCCCTCCGTGGTTCCTTCGATTCTCGAACCATTCTCTTCGACGCGAACGCGCTTTCCCCGCACCCAAGAAGATTGCTGGGTGAAACGCTGCAGGATGGACTGGCGTGCGTCGGTGGATCGAGTCAGCAGACGATATTCCTGGTCGAGCGATTTTAACAAAGCCGCGGCGAGTTCCACCCGGGACCACTCGCTGCCGGTCATGAGGCGCAGCGACGTGGCTTGGTTCTCCAACTCTTTGGGAAAGCTCGAATGATTGACATTGATGCCGATGCCTACGACGACGTAGCGAACGCGCGTGACTTCAGAATTCATCTCGGTGAGGATGCCGCAGACTTTCTTGCCATCGATGAGGACATCGTTGGGCCACTTCAGGTCGGGACTGACGCGTGAGTTGACTTGTTCGATGGCGGCGCGCACCGCCAATCCGGCAGCCAGTGCCAGGACCAGCACGTCGGAAGGCGGGAGCTGCGGCCGCAACACGACGGAGCAGTAGATCCCGGCGGAGCGAGCGGAGTCCCAAGTGTTCGCGCCGCGTCCGCGGCCTGCAGTCTGCTCTTCGGCGAGAAACACGCTGCCCTCGGGCGCACCTTCTGCCGCAGCTGCCATAGCCGTCGTGTTGGTGGATCCGATTTTGTAGAAATGGTGAAGCTGCGCGTCGAAGATGGTGCCACGAAGGAGCGGCCCAAGGATTTCGGGTAGAAGGAGATCGGGGACAGACTTGAGTTGATATCCTGTGGCGGGATGGCCGGCGACGTCGACACCTAAGCCGCGCAATTGCTGAATCAGGCGCCAGACTTCGGAACGGTTGGAGGAAATTTCCTGCGCGATTTTCGTTCCGCTCACCACGACGGTGGCGTGCTCCATCAGCAGGCGCACGATGCGGCCGAGACGAACGTCGGTGGCTTGTTCGTGAGGCGCGGGGTCTAATGCCCGCGAAAGCTTGCTGCGTCGGACTGGTACAGTCTTTGTGATGTCGGAATTATGCGGGAATTCCGGCAAAACAACAAACCTGCGAACGGTGGCACGCGGGAGAGACCAAGCATACTACTGCGCCGTCTCGGTGAAGGTGACTTCCGGATGTCCCAACGCGTACTGTCCTTCGGCAGTGACGTGTACGGTGCCGGGACTCGCGGGCAGCGTCAATACGACCGCGGCCACGCCAGACGAATTTGTGACCACGGTGCGGCTGGATAGCGAGCCCGCGCTGGTGGTGAACAGAATCGTGCCACCGACCGCATTGCCACCGGACTGACCAGGGTTGAGAGTCACGGAGAGATTCAGCTGCGTTCCGACTGCGCCTTTCTGTTTGTCACCTGTCTTGGTGAGTGACGCGGGAGGGTTGCCGACCAGAATCCAACCGCTCTGCACTTGCGCCACGCCGGTACTGTCGTCGCTGGGGACGGTGTAGGAATAAAAGCCGGGAGTCTGGCCCGCAGTCACGGCGATGCTGCCCTCCTTGCCGTGGCTCAAAGCCGGCTGCGTCACTTCCATAGTGATGCCGCTTTCGGATTGAGGCGTACCCAGAGTCACGGCTGCGGATCCGGAGACGAGTTTCGGATGGAGAATAACTTTGCCGCCCGCCGCAACCATGGTGGTATCGGGGTTCAGATCCCACTCAGCGCCTGGCAGTTGTGATGTGCCAGTGACCACTAGCAACGTGGCGGAGAACGGAGCAAAGTTCATGGTCGGCGTCCAGGACTGCGCGGAGGTCGCCAGAATCTGAGTTGGACTCGCGGACGAAAGTGTGTAGGTGGTGACTTGCTGAGGCGTGAATCCATTTACGGCAAACTGAACTTGCGCGTTGTTGCCGGGATCTTTGTTGAGAACCATTACGGTCAGAGTGGTTCCGGTGGAATTCAGAGCGGCATAGCTACTGAACAGATCGGGATCGCCATTATTCGTGGCAGAGACGGAAGTGTTGGCAAATGTGCTGTGCTTTCCGTCGTAATTCCGGTAGAGCTTCAGGGCTAGATAATTCGGATTGGTTGGAAGAGGAGCCACCCACCGAGAAGCCAGGTAAGCACGCTCGCGGCCGAGAATTCCGTAGGCGTCGGCATCGGCGAGAGCGGTGGAGAAATCGGATTCGCCAGCAAAGGCCGCGCTCCATTCCGTCACGCTGAGTGGAGTTCCGGGATAAATCATGTTCACGATGGCGCGCATGCGCGGCAGGCGGAACGGAATCGTTTTGTTAGGCTGGAGGAAAGTGGTCCAAATTTGGTTGATGTCGCCCGATTCGCTCACGTAGGTCGGATCCCAGTAGTCGCGATAGATTCGGGCGGAGAGCGCCTGTAATTGCGCCTGCGTCCAACCTGAGGTATCGGGGCCGTCAGGATAGGCGTGAATGTCGAAGACGTCGAGCGAGCGCTTCCTAGCGATTTTGTCCTGCCAGTAGACTTCATTCAACCACCAGGGCAGGAAATCAACGCCGGCGTGCGCGGCCTTATCATTGTTGTTGGCACCATTCCAGTAAAACCACCAACAGCAACTCACCGGACCGAAGCGGATGGCCTTCGGGTCCCAGCCCTTGAGAGCCCGGGCTTCCGCCAGATAAGTGGTGCTTAATTCGTCATAACCGGAAGGATTGGGATGGACGTCACGGTGAGTGCTGCCCCAGATGTCGATCTCATTATCCATGTCGTAGAAATGCGGAGCGCTGCCAAAGGCCTTGGCCAGCGCTGCTGCCCACTGATTGCGGTAGACGCTACCGGGAGGATCGCTGGTGCCGGGTTGATCGAGCAGCGGCCAGTAGGCGTCGTTGGGATTGGCGGTGAGGTCGGTAACGCAATCGGACTTCACTCCGTTGCCTGCGTCGGTGTTGTAGGGATCGACGCTGCACTGCGCGCCGTACTTGGCGACGGAAAAACTCCAGTGGCCGTTGTTGTCTTCGGCGGTTTTCGCCACCCAGGGCAGCATAACCATGGTCATGAGGGGATTGCTGCCGGCGGCTTTTACGTCCGAAATATACTTAGTCGAATCGCCGTCACCGATCTCGGTGTAGTTAAAGTCTTCGAAGTACCAATCGGCTGCAGCGTTGTCAGTGAAGAGTTGCCAGTTGTAAGTTGAAGTCGCATCGCCGCCCCAGCGGACGGTTGTGAGGCCACTGTCCGTGATGGTGGGCGCATCCTGGGGGTAAGCGCCGCCATAAACATACTGGCTGATGGCATGGCGGTTGGTGAGAGCGTCGAGGGTGACGCTGACATCTGGTGGTGCCGGGAGTGGAGGGTTCCGAGGAAGAAGCCGCGGTCGGGATTGCGCTGCCCGCAGCGCCCGATTTCAGTTGGGAATCGCTTCCGGCTCCGGAGGAATTGCTAACGACAAACAATGCCAGGAAGAGAAGCGCGGCTGGACGTGCGAGCGAAGTCATAAGGGGAGGGCCTCCGGTCCCCATAATCTAAAGCCTCCGGCGAGAATCCGCCTCACACAGAAGTGCAGCGTAGGGCGATGCTGCGAGCGACGATCGATGTGTACCGATGGACCAAGTCGCGGCGGCCGAGCGGACAATACGGGACTGGGCGGCGAAAGCGGTTGGGGCGAGATCAGGCCGGAGAGACGCGCATGCTCAGGTCTGCTGCCCGCGGGGAGTGAGTCAGTAAGCCTATCGAAATGAAATCGACGCCAGTCTCGGCGTAGGCGCGGACATTTTCCAAGCGAATTCCACCGGAGCATTCGAGCGGAATGCGGCGCTCAAGCTTGGCACAGCGGTTGACGGCGCAGCCAACGTCCTCGGGAGACATGTTGTCGAGCAGAATGGCTTCCGCGCCGTGAGAGAGCGCGGTTTCCAGTTCTTCCATCGAACGTACTTCGACTTCGACGGGCTGCGAGCCGCGGCGGTTGCGGATGGCGCGCTCCAATACCGGCGCAATTCCGCCAGCCAGAGCGATGTGGTTGTTCTTGATGAGGACTCCATCGGAAAGATCGAGGCGGTGATTTTGTCCGCCGCCGCAGCGGACGGCGTACTTGTCGATCACGCGCAGGCCGGGAGCGGTCTTGCGGGTGTCGAGGATGCGGGCTTTCGTGCCGGAGACTGCTTCCACGAACTTGCGGGTCAGAGTGGCGATGCCGCTCATGCGCTGCAGAAAATTCAGAATGACGCGCTCACAAGAGAGAATCACGCGGGCATTGTGGCGGATGACCGCGACGGACTGGCCTTTGTGGAGGCGCACACCATCGAAGATTTCGGGATGGGTGGTGACTTCATAGTGCGAAGTGACAGCGCCATCGAGGACAGCGTAGACATCGAGGATGCGGGCAATCACGCCGATGCCGGCGAGAATGCAGTCTTCCTTGGCGAGGATAGTGGCCGAGGCGCGCTGGTTGGAATCGATGCAGGCGTAGCTGGTCGCGTCGCGCGTGGCCCGGTCCTCGAGCAGCGCGTTTTCGATGATCGCGGTAATGCGTCGACTGTTAAAGTCCATGACTACGGTTCTCAGTTGCCAGTTCTCAGTTCTCAGTTCTCGCGTTGGGACCGGCGCCATTCAGGCTATCTAACTGACGGTTTAATTTTTCACGCAGGGCGACTAATTCTCCTTCTCGACGGCGCAGGCCACCGACCACTTTTTCCGGAGCCTTGGCGAGGAATTGTTCATTGCTCAATTGCCGCTGATTGTTGGCAAACTCTTTTTCCAGCTTCTCCAATTCCTTGTTCAAGCGTTCGCGCTCGGCGGCGACGTCGATTTTTCGTTCGTAGATCACGTGGACATCGAAGCGCGCGGTGCTGCGGGCGCCGGCGTGCTTGGCGAGCGAGGTGTCGACGAAGGTAAGCTTCGCCACGTTGGCGAGGCGCTCGACCGCGCCGCGATTCTGTTCGATCATCGCGCGAATTGCGGGCTCATGGGCGAAGACTTCGACCTCAACCTTCACCTTGGGCTCGACTTTTAATTCTGCGCGAACATTTCGCACATTGACGATCAGGTCCTGCAGGATCGCCATTTCGGTTTCGGCGGCGAGATTGATCTGAGTTTCGTTTGGCCGCGGATACCCGGCGAGGGCAATCGACTTCAGCGGCGGTTGGCCTTCATAAATCGCCTGCCAAATTTCCTCCGTGATGAAGGGCATCACGGGATGCAGCAGGCGCAACGATGCGTCGAACAAACGAACCAGATTGGAGCAAGCGGCACGGGCTTGTGTTTGGTCCGCGCCTTCTTCGAGGTTCAGACGAGGCTTGATCAGTTCCAGGTACCAGTCGCAGAACTCGCCCCAGAAAAAATCGTAGATACGATTCGCGGCTTCGTGGAAGCGGTAGGTTTCGAGGGCGTCGTTCACTTCCGCGGTGACGCGATTGAAGCGGGAGAGAATCCAGCGGTCTTCGAGAGTATCGCGAGTAAAGGCAGATATGCCGGTTTGCGCGGGCGAGAGTTCGCGGGCAAGAGTGCCCGCGCCACATTCCAGGCGGTCTACATTCATGAACATGAATCTGGCGGCGTTCCAGATTTTGTTGGCGAAAGCGCGGTAACCTTCAGTGCGACTTTCGTTGAAGGCGATATCAGTGCCGGGCGCGGCCATGGCTGCCAGAGTGAAGCGTGTGGCATCGGTGCCGAAGCGCTCGATGATTTCGAGCGGATCGATTACGTTACCCTTGGTCTTCGACATCTTCTGGCGGTCGGCGTCGCGGACCAGTGCGTGGATGTAAACCTGGCGGAAGGGAACGCTATCATTTTTCTTGTCGCCGTTCGGTCCGCCCAGCCAGCCGCTGGCTCTCTTGAGAGCCGGATCCTGCTCGTGTCCTTGCATGAAGTGACATCCAAACATAATCATGCGCGCGACCCAGAAGAAAAGAATTTCGTAGGCGGTGATGAGCAGCGTGGTGGGATAGAAAACTTCAAGATCGCGCGTCTTCTCCGGCCAGCCTAGAGTGGTGAACGGAAGCAGTCCTGATGAAAACCAAGTGTCGAGCACATCGGAGACTTGCTCCAGCTTGGTGCTATCGCACTTCAGACACTTTGTGGGCGCTTCACGCGCGACGATGATCTCGCCGCAGTCCCCACAGGTCCACGCCGGAATGCGGTGTCCCCACCACAACTGGCGGGAGATGCACCAGTCGTAGATGTTGTTCATCCAGTTCAGATAAATCTGTTTGTAATTCTCCGGGACGATTGTGATCTCGCCGGACTCGACGGCTTCGATAGCTTTCTCGGCGAGCGGCTGAATCTTGATGAACCACTGCTCGGAGAGGCGCGGCTCGACCACCGTGCCGCAGCGGTCACATTTGCCGAGGGAGAGAGCGTAGTCCTTTTCGGCAACGAGGAATCCTTGCTCCTGCAAATCGGCGAGCACGCGCTTGCGGGCTTCGTACCGGTCTAACCCCGCATAGCGGCCAGCGTTCTGATTCATGTGGGCGTGCTCGTCCATGATGTCGATTTGCGGCAGGTTGTGGCGCTTGCCGGCTGCAAAATCGTTGGGATCGTGGGCGGGCGTCACTTTCACAGCGCCGGTGCCGAATTCGGGCTGAGCGAGTTCGTCGGTGATGATAGGGATCTCGCGATTCAACAGCGGCAACAAAACACGCTTGCCGTGGAGATGCGTGTAGCGCTCGTCTTTTTCGTTTACAGCAATCGCCGTGTCACCCAGCATGGTCTCTGGACGGGTTGTTGCAACGGTGATGAACTCGGGCTTTTCTGAGGAAGAGCCGCCGATGACGGGATAGCGAATCTCCCACAACTTGCCGGCAACGTCTTCGTGCTTCACTTCGAGGTCGGAGATGGCAGTCTCGCAGCGTGGGCACCAATTGACGATGTATTTGCCGCGATAGATCAGGCCCTCTTCATAGAGGCGGACGAAGACTTCGCGCACGGCGCGGGAAAGATTTTCGTCCATGGTGAAGTATTCGCGGTCCCAATCGACAGAGGCGCCGAGGCGTTTCATCTGATCGAGGATGGCGCCGCCATAGTGGCGCTTCCACTCCCAGACGCGCTCGATGAACTTTTCGCGGCCGAGGTCGCGACGCCTCTTGCCTTCCTTGGCGAGGTCGCGCTCGACCATCATCTGCGTGGCGATGCCGGCGTGATCGGTGCCGGGCAGCCAGAGAGTGATGAAGCCGCGCATGCGATGCCAGCGCACGATGATGTCCATCTGTGTCTGGTTGAGCATGTGGCCCATGTGCAGACGTCCGGTAACGTTGGGCGGCGGCAACAACAGGGTAAAAACCGGACGGGTTTCGCCTGCGGGCGGAGTGGGGACGGAGAAAAGCTTCTCTTTGATCCAATAGTCGGCCCAGCGGGTTTCGATCGCGCCAGGTTCGTAAGATTTTGGCAAGTCGTGGGGCATGAGTTCGCAGTCAGCAGTTCGCAATTGGCAGTTGGCAAAACCTTTAACACGGGGAGCACAGAGGGATCACAGGTAAACCTTCTGTTTTCTATGTGCTTTGTACACTCGTGGCGCCTGCCATCGAAATACTGGTGAAGTTCGATCTTACAGGCGCGAGAAAAGAAGGGTCAAACGAGCGAAGGGGTGGTGTAAGGAGACGGCAAAATGCTCCCTCCCCCTACCGGTCCGCCTTTTGACCTGCCCAACATGCTTCAATAAACTGGAATTTAGATTTTTTACAGGCTTTCTTATGGACCAAAGCACCCACGAACAGGATGAGCGACAAGTCGCCGAAGACTTTCGTAGCCAACTTCAGGAACGCGCGCTAGGAGGGCGCACTCGACCTGCCACTGCCGAGCTGATGCGCTGGCTCGACCAGAACCCTGAACTGCTGGAGTACGTTGCGCACGCGAGTTGGGGCGCGACGCCTGGCACCGGGCTTACTCCAGAACAGTTCAAAGAAGAGCTGGCGGCAGTTCCGCTGGTTACTCCTCACGATGAACCATTCACTCATTCCATCGTCCACATGTTTTCACAACAGATCGAGAGCACGTGCCGGGAGTTGGAAATACCTTTGCATGGCGGCGTGGCGTATGGGAGTACTGCAGAATTGGAAGTGAGCGCCAACAAATATGGTGTTCACTTCACGCAAGCGAGCGTCGTCACACTCAGCATCGGATTCGTCGTATTCTGCAGCAGCATCAGCAGGCTGTTTGCATTGAGCCTGCCACATGAACGCAATGGAGACAGACTCCGGGTTTCGTTCGCGCCTGAACTTGTTCTTGCGAAGATTCGCGCGGATTGCGATCTGAGTAGATATTGGGAAAAAGTCCTTGGTGATTACGCGCTTGGGTCAGGTCCCCTGTCCGGCGATCATCGCATGGTTCCTTTCCCAGCTTCCTACACAAGAGCCCAGCTTCTGTTTGCGATGGAGCGCTTTTCGCTCGCGCACGAATATGGACATCACATCGGGCAGCATGGCAAAGAACAAGAAGCTGCGGTTGACGACAACTCCAACCGATTCAAGGATGAGTTTGAGGCTGACCTCTTTGCGCTGAGTATTGAGCGCTACATCGGCCTGCGAGAGACGCGGCCAAATGTGTTCTCAGCTTCGGGAGCGGCGGGGGCGCTACTTCTGAAATTCCACGACTGCGTCCGACGCGTTCGACAAGTCCTTTTAACGGGAGAAGATGCGATTCAATCAGACCGGGTGCATCCTGAAACGCAGGATCGAATCGAAGCGTTCGGTGCCTTGGACCACGAAATCCCGGAGCCCCAACGAGACCACCTAAGAAAGATGAGAACCGACTGCGTCACAATCGTCGATGAAATGTATAACCTGCTCAAACCGATTTTTGGCAAAATGCATCGCCAAGGCGTCAGGCCCCCACCTAAGTCTTCCAATGATTTTGACAGGAGCGTGCGAATATTTGGGTAAGAACAGTGATTTATCCTCGCCGCGTCACCAGGGACTGCGCGCTGGGGCTCTCGAATGCTTAGGCCGAATCTCAGGTCAATTTTTTTGGACTCGCTAAGAGCCCGCGTTCTCTCGGCTACGTGGTTCGGCGTCGCTGCCGAACCGCCCGCGGAGGTTCGAGGACAGTCGTGGTTGGCGCAAAGCTCTTTGCTACCAGTCGAGCCAGGTTCTCTTCCAATGTTGAAGTGTCCAAATCAGCGAACCGCTTAATCGCCTCCTCGATGAACTCGGCAGCAGCACGCGTCGTCAGGGCTTTTCCGTTCACGTCACGGGTAGGAATTCTCGCTTCCTGCGCTTCCACAAACTCGAAAGTGCATCCATTACTGAACTGCCAATTCCTGTTGAATCGCACTGACTTGACACGTGTATGTATCAACTCCTTCCAGAACCCGTTGTAGTCGGGTTGGCCCCAACCCTGAACGAATAATGGCGCGGGCGTTATGACCGGCGTCTGGCCAGGTTGACCCCGTCGAATCGAAGCTGCAAACTCGTTTGTCGCCTTGGCATTTGGATCGAAGACATTCTTCTGGAACCAGTCGCGCCCGAGTTTGTCCTTCAATTCCCCACTGGATTTGACCTCGTGTTTTCGCATTTCCTCGAATGCCCGGAGGCCGGAGGTCAACTCACTGCTGCAGTAAACCCCCCTCTCTCCATTGAGCACACAATCCATTGCCGTGAAGTACGGCGCGAACTTAGCGCCACTGAAATTCTCCAGACTCATGCACATAAAGATCGTGGATATGCGGGAACCCAGGAAGATTACGAACGACTTATAGGGTCTATGTGACTACTGGGGTCAGGAAGATAGAGAGGGGTAGGGAAGCTGCCCAGAGTAGGACGTATCTCTAACGCAGGAAATGGACCTTAACGGACACACGCGACCTACTGGACGCGAGCGCTACACGAGAGCTTCGAAATCTTATTGCCTTGCCCATTACATGTTAGGGTCACGGTGCCCGCACCACTGGCGCCCACCGATTGGCCAACTGTTACACTACCGGTATAGCCGGGCGCCAAAATGTTGCAGCTTGGAGGAGGTTGAGGGTTTTGAATGTCGGAACTAGCTTTCAAACACGAAACCGTAGCTGGGCCGACGATTGCGGCCAAGCCTGGATGCTGTCCTGTTTGATCAAAAGAAGCGGAAATGACCCGGCTCACTCCAGTTTTTTCAGGATTTGTCCCTGTGGAAGTCATCGCAGCAGAGAGACGGTGCCAACCATCTACCCCGCGTTCCCAAATGTCATCGGACACTATGTGAGTCGTCCGAGTCGTGCCGTCGAGAGTCACGTTCCAATTGAACTCGTAAGCTATCAAAGCAAAAGGCGAGTGTTCGTCTTCATGTGTCTGAATAACTCTAAAGTTGGACGCCTCATAGATTTCGTGACTCTCCTTAGCATGCGCGACGTAGGCGTCAAGGTCGTCGCGAGTGAAAAACCGACGATCCGTTTCTGATGCAACTAAAATCATGGCTCGCTCATCGAGCATCGACTTGCTAAACTTGTCGAACTCTAACATCTCTTTAACCCGCACTTCTAGGTCAGACTGCCTATGGCACGACAGAAGGATCAGACAGAGGTACGGCACCGACGCAAACAAGATGCGTTTCAATTCATTGAATCTAGTCATCAGAAACCTCAAGATGATCTCAACAACCTAGACTGACTTGACCATCAGGGAAGGCTCGCTGCGCTTGATCTTCTGCGCCTTGCTCCACATCGTGGCACGTCGTCACGTATCTATAGGCAAAACTGTCGATACCCCATTGAGAATATTGAACTTGATGTTGCAGCTCATGTGCCCACCAGTGGTAATTGGTGCCGGGGTCGACCGCGAATACAGTCACATTCCCTACTGTTACGGCATTCTCAACACCTTGAAAAATCTTGCGGTATTGGTTCGTGACATCCGGAACAGATATCGAAATCGATCCGACCGTCCAGCGTGCGCTGTCAAGCACACTCGCGGGATAGAACTGTACAAGCTGTTGTCGCACATCTGGGGGCAACGGTTTCGCGTTAGGCGCAAATTGGTTTTGAGCAGCTCTGATTGCTGCTGCTAGGGGAGTTGCAATGAGCTCTTCTGGACGCAGTTTTCCTCCGATCACTTCTCCCGACTCAATCGCAGCTGTTGCGGCGACTTCAACCTGGAGGCGATCTGCCCCAGTCCCGATGGTAACTATGGTTGCGCCGACATCGCCCAAGATGGTCTGTGCCGCAACAACTTTCAGGTTGTTCTGCACACCGTTAACTGTACTAATCGCCTGACCTACTGAAGCGATAGCGGCTCCCTGATCGTGTACCAACGCTTGCCCAGCGGCACTAAGGGATTCCTGTCCAGCGATCACCTTGATCACCTGTACACTTGGTGAGATAAGAGCCTGTCCCGTACCTATCGCAGCATTACCAACCGCAGAGGCAGCTTGTTGACCTGCTGGTGCAACAGTCTTGTTAAATGTCTCGTCTGCCTTTTGAACAACAACCGTAGGCACAACTCCGACCGGTGTGATAGTGATTGGGCCAAGCGTGATGCATGGAAAACACGCCTCAACCGTTTGATACGGTGCGAGAGTAAGCAGTAGCGCAGTTACAATTCCTAGCGCCAAGCAGCGGGGAGATATCCGCATAGACCACTCCTCAGCCTGCTACATCCAGCGGGTGGTATCTAGATAAGTAGCAGTTCCAAGATTTGTTAGAATACAAGGCCTAGTAAAGCGGGAGAAGAGAACGAAACGGTATCAGGAACTCAAGAACTTGTCAATGATGATCTGCAATATTGTTAGGGAGACGTGCGCGATCCGTAGATATCTAGCCAGTGCACAAATTTGTCGTATGAAGCGCGCTTCACCGGAATTGCACGAAATAGTTTTCTGATAAAGTTCTTCCTATCGAATCCGCTTTCGCGAGCGCACTTGTTAATTCCGATGCTGCTGATTTGTGCCTTTACGTCCGCACTCGCAACAACTTTACCTTTTCGCCCGTATTCGGTAGCTGCAAATTCCAAAACGCTGATTTCTCCGCCTTCTTCCCATTTGCGATCTGTTTCCTTGCCGACGTAACGAACTTCGCCCGCGATCACGTGAGCCCGCCTTAGCAGACCTTTCGTATCTGCCCTGCAAGGAGTTCCATCTGGCGCGAGACTCTTCGCTTCTGGGTGCTGCTGGTACTGGATCAAAAGGTGTGCAAATTGCGAAGGAAAGACCACGTTGTAAGGGATATTCCCATTCGTTCTCTTGCAATTAAGCATTTTGTATTTCTTTCCGCTGTGTACATTTACGCATTCCAGGTCAAACCATTGCTCCTGTTTCGATGAAAACGCACACACCAGCAGAACTTTCTCGTTCGATTGGCGATGGAAAGCAACTCCAAACACAGGATCAATCATCGGCAACAAAAGAAAGTTGTACGGACGCGCGACATTCCATTCTCCGAGCATTTCTAAAACGTTGTACGTCGTTACGGTGAGACGCATCATCTGCGGCATATCGAGCCAAGATGGTGGTTTATGTCGCATCTTCAGCGCACTTCTCACGAGGTAATCCCAAAGCTGGTAAATCCATCGCGGTACTTCTTTATCCCAATTCTTTGGAGAGTCCTGCGGTGAGTACAGAAAACCAATTCCGTGCGCTTTTGGATCAACGATGGTGATGTTCGATTTCCCCGTTCTCTCGTGGAGAGCGTAACGCTTTGCTGCAATGCTGTAACCGTAGAGCTGGCGTTGCGGTTTGGTTGGGTCACAATTGACGAAGTTCGCGTCCACGAGGTTCAGAATCGATCCTTTTACTGCTTTTCGGGCGTAAGGATTTAACGAAGCGAATTTGTTTGCTATTTTCTGCGTTTCTGCCCACGACAGAATTCGGCGACCCTCACTGCCTGCGATGTTGAGTGATCCACCGTTCTTGGAGCTTACGATTGCTAGGGAAACCACAGCGGAGTGTCGGAAGTTAAGTAATTGTTGCCGATGTTCTGTGTCACGCCGTCGTAAACGGTACGAACGGGCAGGATGTCGTTGTCGGGTTGTACTAGAGCGAAGAACCTGAATTGATTCCACAACCCGGGATCAAAGCAGCGGTCCAGGGAAATTCTTTTGAAGAGCCGACGAACGCTCGCCGTGTCATCCTCAAACGTCACGCTCGCCGCTGTCAGGACATCGAAAAGGCCCAGCAGCGCACAGCACGTGGGATACTCGCTCGTGAAATCGACGGGAACGGTGGGAACCTCCGTGCAACGGATGCGGGTCTCGGAGCGCCCGCCGTAGTATGTTTGCATCGCGATGCCGAGATATTTCGATGAAACCGCAAATTTCTCTGCGGGTCGAATGATGCCCATTGCGTCGAGATAACTCTTTGCCACGCTCGCCGGGGAATATTGCAACGTCTTCTTGTCGCACGGCGTGCGCTCTGGGAGAAAGCCGAGTTGGATCGTCTCCACGTGTCCGGCAAGAAGCTGAAGGACGAAAAGTGGAAACTGCGCTACCCCGCGCCTGCGCCCCCCAAAGCGGGAGACTTGCCAGGTCTGTCTAAGGGTTGGGCATGGGCGAGCACCGACCAATTGACCACTCTTGTGACAAGTGGCTCGCGTGGTTGGAGCGCTTACTATTCACCTAAGGGTGCTCTCTTCATTCGTTCTCAAGACATCCGTACCGACAAACTTGACATCTCGGAAGTTGCACACGTTAGACTTCCAGAGGCTTCCGAGGGGAAGCGAACGCAGGTCAAGCTGGGCGACCTGCTTGTAACGATAACTGGCGCAAATGTCGGAAGGGCTGCGGTGGTTGAAGTTCCACTGACCGAGGCGTATGTGAGTCAGCATGTTGGATTGATCCGGTTTGTCGATACGCGCCCTGTCCACCTTATTGGTGGCTCGCGTTCGACGTGGAGAACTTACTGCTTTGTGCTCAAGTGATGAATAGGGAAGGAAAGAAAAATTTCTTCCCTCTTCACAGGGACTCGCCCGTCGCGTCAGCGACGAATAGAACTGCCTGGCGTAGCGAGATTCCAGTCTTCTTGGACCCCCGCAAACTAGACGACGTTTGCCTAGTGGCATACGACGAAACTGGGGGAATGAGGCCAAGATCTGGGCTCACGGACTGGGAGCATCTTCGTGTTGCCATTACCAACGAGTGCTTTGGCCTTAGCCGCTTTCAACCCCTGACAGAAGGTCGGCAACGAATCTGGCAAGCATGTTCCGGGTTAATTGAGCGATATGTGAACGCGGCGACAAAACAACTTCAGGAAGGCACTCCCAGCCCTGTTTTGCAGCAGGAAAAGGATGATGCATTGCTCAACCTCAAGAAAATGCTTGATCCAGATGAGCCATTTGCAACGGTAGCCGCTAGCTGTCTTTACAATTCGCGTTATGAGTGGGCGAGGGCCTTAGCAATACAACCTCCAAAACGATACTTTAGGCCTCAACCACCTCCTCACAGCACTGGGAATTCATGTCAAGTATAGCCAGCAAGCTAGTTCAAAGGGTCTGGAACTACGCCCACGTCCTTAAGGACGATGGGCTGGCGTTCATGGATTATACCGAGCAGATTACATACCTCCTCTTTCTGAAAATGGTCCAGGAGCAGCAAAAGGCCGGAGTGGGTGAGATACCGGCGCGCTACAGCTGGGATGTATTGAAAAACATCGGCGACAATGTAAAGCGCTTGGAGCGATATCATCAGGCACTCCGCAAACTGAGTGGATTTCCGGGATTAATCGGTTTAATTTTCACGAAACCACAAAGTAAGATTAACGATCCGGCGAAGCTTCACCTCCTCATCCAAATGATCGACAGTGAGGACTGGTCCCGGCTCGACGTAGATGTTAAAGGTGAAGTGTACGAAGGTCTGCTGGCTCGAAACGCCGACGATGTTAGGGGCGGCGCAGGTCAATACTTCACACCTCGACCCGTTATTCGAGCAATTGTAGAAGTGATGCAACCGAAATCCATGATGCGGATTTCCGACCCTGCATGTGGCACAGGTGGATTCTTATTAGCTGCGTTTGAGTACCTTAACCGCAAAAGCCAGAACGCAAGGGAAGCGGCTTTCCTTCGGACGCAGGCCCTGCATGGGGTAGACTTGGTTCCCAACGTCGCACGCCTGTGTGCCATGAACCTTTTCCTTCACGGCATTGTCACCGACCGTGACCATCCCGTGGTCGAGATTTGCGACAGCCTTGAATCAAAGACCGAACCGGTGGACATGGTTCTCACGAATCCGCCTTTTGGGAAGAAAAGCAGCTTCACAATCATTGGAGCAGACGGTAAGAATCACACGGACAAGCTATCTTACGTTCGGGAGGATTTCTGGGCTACCACCAGCAATAAACAGCTCAACTTTGTCCAACACGTCTATTCAATGCTCAACGAAACTGGGCGTGCGGCCATCGTCGTCCCGGACAATGTCCTTTTTGAAGTAGGTGCTGGCGAAAAGATTCGTAGAGCTTTGCTGCAACACTGCAACGTACACACCCTGCTGCGACTGCCAACTGGGATCTGGTACTCACCTGGCGTAAAGGCGAACGTATTGTTCTTCGACAAGAAGCCAAGCGCGAAGACTCCAGCAACCAAAGAAATGTGGGTATACGATCTGCGATCTGGTCGAAACTTCTCTCTGAGACAAAATCCAATTAGGTCGGAGGACCTGATGGACTTCGTTCACTCTTACCAAGCTGACGATCCCACTCTGCGGAAGGAGTCCGGTAGTTTCCGACGATTCAAATATTCGGAGATTATGGCACGAGACAAAGCAAGCTTGGACATTCAGTGGTCGCATGGGGCGATGGGGGTCACGAAGGATGATACCCCACAGGCACTGATGAGACAGATTTTGACGGATCTAGAAGAAGCGATGAGAGAATTTGCAGAAGCAGAGTGCGAGATCGACGGCACGACATAATTCGCATTAGACCTCATTCCCCTGGGTCACATCCACTCGCCAGTTCCCAACCCGCGCCGCCGCATACCCACCGGGGGTGGGGGTGTAGCATTTTCCCCTCAGGTCATAGTACCCCGTCAAACGAGCGAAGGGGTAGTACCCCCCATCGCGACGCTGTTGGGAATTCCTCAATTTTTCCTGCGTATGACAACATATAGAGAGCATAATCACCTTTGAGGACCGATTCCGCGGAGGAGCCCCGTGGTACGCGCTGCCTTTGTGCCGAATGGTTTTTACTGCAAGCTAATCCTATGTCTATTCTGGACGCTTTCGGCCTTTGGCCAGCAGATTCTCGACGGATCGCGGATTCCCCCCAACTTCAACCTTGATCTTGAAAACGCCGGCCGCCTGCGTCCTCAACTCATGGCGCATAGCATACCGCCTACGGGACGCTACGGCACAAGCCGCCTTGTGTTCGAGCGACTCCTCGGGCAGGTCCCCGGGCCCTCCGCCACAAAGTTTGCGTGGGAGCTACGCATGGTCGACGATGATCAGCTCAACGCCTACTCGTCGCCAGATGGAACCATCTACGTAGAGACCGGCCTCGCGCGACTGGCGGGTTCGAGCCCTGGGCTGTGGGCGGCGATCCTGTCGCACGAGATCGCACACATCGTGCGCCGCGACTGGGCCCGGCGTTACCTTTTCCAGAAATCCCTGGAAAGCAGCGGTGCGCCTGCCATCGTGCTGGGCGATCCCGGGCAACCGTCTGCTTCCTGGATCGACTCGCAAAAAGCGTCGGAGAATTTCGGCCGCTTCTGCCGGCAGATGGAAGTCGAAGCCGACGGCGAAGGCCTCATGCTAATGGCCCGCGCCGGCTATCATCCCGCTTTCGTCCCCGCTCTGCACAATCTGTTGCACGCCCAAGGGTCCGACGCGACAGCCGCGTCTCTCAATGCCATGCACCCCAGCTTAGAGGAGCGCGACCGTGAGTTGAGCCGCACGTACATCGAGGCCAGCATTGAATTCGAACATCGCTGGCCGGAATGGTACGCCTCGCCCGGCGGCAATCCCCCGGTCGTGGTATTCGCGGCAACCCCGACGGTGAGAAAGACTGGTTCGAAAGAATGGGAGATGCGGATTCCGATGCGCTGCGAGAACCTGGCGGGCGTAGTCGAGGTGGTGTTGCGCGCGAACTCCGCGCATCGGAACCTCACGCGGCCAGAGAACTTTGCCGATCAGCCGGACTCTGACTTTGAACTCCGGCAACTGACTGGCTGCACTTCGCCCCAAACCACCATCACCTTCACGCTCGCCGATTCTTCCGATCGGAGCAAGCGCAGCGCACACTGGACAGACGTCTACGTTCTAGATGCTTGGGGCGCCGTCCTAGCTCGCGCCAATGTCCCCAAGCTGCCGCAGTAATGGTTCTGGCCTTCGCCTCAATCCATGCCAGCGATCTACGCCGGCGAGTGGCGGGATTACTTCTTTTCTGACATCTTCTTGGAGATTTCTGCCATGAGCCTGGGGCGAAGGTCGGCGAGCACGCTGTCGACGATGCCGGCGATGTCGGATGGATTTTCGGATGCGGGAGCGGGAGTATCTTGCGCGATATGTTCGGCGCCTGCTGCAACGGCCATCGCAGCAGACTCGGTGGAAACCGGTACGGATTCTTCGGATTCCTGGCGAGAAGACTCCGCTGCCGGCTTGGATTCACCCGCGTCGCGAATTTGACGCCAACTCGCCCAGGCGGCGGCGGTGCTCTTCACGGCTTCGGATTCCTCTTTGTATTCTTCTTTGCCTTTGCGATCCTCATCGTTCGCGCTCCCCGGTGTGTGGAGCGGGAGTGAAGGAGGCAAAGGCGTGGCTCGACGCTACAGCTTCGTGCGCGGCAGGTTCGGCTTCCGGAGCGGGGTGCGATTCTTCATGACTACGATTGGCAAGATTGGCGACCGCGGTCTCCACGATAGAAGTGACCAAGTCGGCGACGGGCTGATTACTGGCGGGAGCGGGCTCGGGCATCGGCGGAGCATCGGAATGTGCGGCTTCTCCAGGTGTGACTTCGGCGAAGGCGGCTTCGCTTGGCGCGTCTTCACCTAGTGTCGCCAGGGATGCACTCGGCGCAGTGAAGGCGGGAGCAATCTCGGGCTCGGTCTGCTGTAAGGGCGCGCTGGCAGCCTCAGGAAGGCTCGCAGTCTCTGCAGACAAAGATAAGGGCTCGGCTGCGACGGCGGGTGGCGCACCTGGCGCTGATTCGGTTTGCACGGCGTCAGCGGTTACAGCAAGTTGCGATTGCGGTACGGGCTCAGGCTCTGGATTCGAACCTGGGGTAACGGGGAATTCCGGTTGTGCGGGCGCGGAAGAATTCTCGGACTGCAGAGCCTGTGGCAAGGACGCTGTGGGTGTCGAGGCCACCTCTTCAGCCACAAAAGCGGCATATGCCTTCTGCATTTCCTGGTCGAGCGAGATCATGGCCTCGTCGCCTTCGAGCGCAATCGGGACGGCGCTCCATCGCGAACCACTCTGGCTTGCAGAGCTGGAGGCGTCCGTGGCGGCTGCCATGGTAACGGGCACGTCTTGCGACTCCCCGGACTTGTCCTTCTCGTCCTGTGTGCTTTCTGGTTTCTTGTTTTCCTGAGAGGCTTCCGCATTGATCGCGGGAGGGGAAGTGACCACTTGGTCGGCTGCGGCTTCGGGAGCAGGCTTGGGCTCGTCCTTCACGACGGAACCGATCATTTGTATCTGGGCGGCGGCGGCGGCAATTGCGGCCACCTCTTCGGGAGTGACGTCCTGGGGAAGGCCAGGGGGGACTAAGGCGGCCACATCCACGCTAGGTTCGGGAAATTTCTGAGACTTATGAAGCTTGTGTACTTGTTCGGCGGCCTTCTCCGCGGCCAGTTCAGCGGGGGTTTCGACAACCGTGCGGAGGTCGCGGTTGATGGGATTAAAGAAAGCGGCGGCGTCGGTGTCCTTTTCTTTCTCTTTTTCCTCCGACTCCGTTTTCTGGTGAGGAAATGAAATCCGGCTCTTCCATCCATCGTCATCGCCGGAGGCATCGTTTCTACCACCGCGACCGGCTTCTTCCGCGGCGGCAATGGCGCGGGCAAAGCGGCCGGGCTTGGAGGATTCCGCCCGCGGCACGACTTTGTCTTCCAGCTTGGATAAGGCGCTGAGCAACTCACTGGCCTCGAACGGCTTGACGATGAAACCTTCGGCGCGCACGCGTTGCGCCTCTTCCGGCTTGAATGGCTCGAGCTTGCCAACGGTGAGGAGTACGGGAATGCGGGACGAATCCTGCGACTCTTTGAGACGCTGGCAGACTTCCAGGCCGCTGTAGCCGGGCATATAAACATCGAGGATGACCAGATCAGGCTTGAGTTCGGAGATCTTCTTCAGTGCGGCGGAGCCGTTGTTGACAGTGATGACCTCATACCCTGCGTCCGCAAGAATCTTGCGCCCCATGTTCTGGGCGGTCACGCTGTCGTCGGCAAGCAGTATCTTCCGGGCCAAGGAAATTTTTCCTCTTATGAGGGGAGATATCGCGAAGGTAACCTGAGCGACAACGTAAGTCAATGATCCGGCGGGATGTTACCTGGTTACTAGGGGTCAGCGTCTAGTGAGCGGGAGTAACACTTTTGGCGTTGGCCGACGGGAGGTCGCGAACCCTGTGGTCATGAGTGACGGGTTAGAAGGATATGATCTTCTTTAAGCCCTTCTTTTTCTTCTTCTTGCTGCTGGAAACATCCTGATCACTGGCCAGGGAACTCGAGGCTGCACTTGCCGTGGCGGAACTGCTGGATGGCTGGCCTTGCTGAAGCTCATTCACCTGCACCGGAGGCGGTAAAGGCTGATTGCTGGCTGCAGCGGTTTGGGCGTCGGCGGCGGGGGTCAGTTCGTTGGGGTCAGGCGTTGATGCAACAGGAGCCGGGGCAGGCGTCAGTTCATTCGGGTCTGGCGCACTCGCGGCGGTCGCATGGGCAAAAGGATCCGCGGGCGGCGGGGGCGGAGCGTCAGAGCGCGGGGCCGGCTCATTCGCGGCAGGCGTTCCGGAATTCACAGTTTCCACGCTCACACCGTTGTTGCCGCCGCGGGAAATTCCCATCGCCCGCATGGCGGTTGCTCCGGCCTCTTGATTGGCTGCAATCGGCGTTGGATCCACGAGAGTCGGGTCGCCGACTTTAGCGGCTTGGGCGACATCCGGGCCCTTCTTTACCACACTCATCAGGCGATCGTAGGTGCTCGCTTCCCGGCGGCTATCTTCCTCTTGACGGTTTTGTGCTACGGCCGCCTTGGTGGGCCGGGGGATGGGCTGATGCAACGCCGCCAGCCGCTTCTTGGCATCATCCTCGCGGTCCATTAAGGGATATCTGGTGATAATCTGCGAATAGGCCGCGGATGCCTCTTTAGTCAGTTCTTCAATCATGTTGGCTTTGACCTGCTCGGGGACGCAGCCCGGGTGCGGGCTGGTTTTGACGCAAGTCAGGCGGGCGCGCATCTGCGCGATCTGGCCTTCGTAATTCTGGCCTAGCAGAAAGAGAGCTTCATCGGCCTTGCTGTAGAGTGGGTATTTTTCCACCAACGTCTTGAGACGGGCGATGGACGCGGGATAGGACTGGCGATAGAAGTAGAACCTTCCGATATCGAACTCGCGCTCCGCGAGGACTTCCTGCACTTCGAGCAGACGTTCTTTGCCTTCCTTTACCAGCTTGGGATTATCGGGATACTGCATGATCAGATTGCGGTATTCGTCCTCGGCGCGCTTGGCATGGGTATAGTCGCGGTCGGCTTTCTCCATCTGCTGGTACTGAATGTTGGCGATCTTCAACTGCGCTTCTGCGGCTTCGGGCATGTTAGGAAAGAAAGTTTCGAAGTCGCGATACTCCTGCTCGGCCTGGGCGAGCGAAGCGGTGCCACCCTCGGCATACCAGGAATCACCGACCGCCAGTTTGGCGCGGGCGATAAATTCGGAATCCGGGTAGGTGTTGATGAGGGTTTGCAGCGTCATGCGGGCCACATCGAAGCGGTTGTGCTTCATCGCGTCCATGGCCTTGTCGAACAGAACCTTATCGGGTTGCTTCGATCCCACGTTGGCCAGCGGGTTGACAGCCTTTTTGTTACTGCAAGCCGCCGTAATCATCAGCAGCACTGCAAGCACCGACAGCAATGAAACGCGATGTGACATAAGACCTCGGATCAGGACTGCAATTTGCTCATTTACTTAGGACGGGCTTCATAGTCTGTTGTGAGTCCCAAGATACTAGGCTCAGGGGCTAAAGCCCGAATCTTTTGGGGCCCGTAGCGGCACGACTGAAAGTCGTGCCCTTCCCAACCCATTCCTGCAACAATTCGAACTCTAGACTTTCAGCAACGCGGCTTCGGTTGCTGCCTTCAGCAATGCTTCGGCATTCTGCGTTGGATTACCGTTGCCGAATACGGCGTTGCCCGCCACCAGAATTTCCGCCCCGGCGCGGACCACGTCGGCTACGGTAGCGAGGGCGACACCACCATCTACTTCGATGCGGTAGGCCAGACGGCGTTGGCTGCGAATCTCCGCCAAACGGCGTATTTTATGCAGCGCACTCGGAATAAATTTTTGACCGCCGAAGCCGGGATTTACCGACATCACCAGAACATAGTCGACGATATCCAGTACCTCAGTGAGCGTATCCACCGGAGTAGCCGGATTAATCACGACGCCAGCCATGCAATTATGGCTCTTGATCAGGTGCAGCGTGCGATTCAAATGGCGGACGGCTTCCTGATGCACCGAAATCCAATCCGCGCCGGCATCGGCAAATGTGGGAATGAATTCGTCGGGATTCTCGATCATCAGGTGGCAATCAAGCGGCAACTTGGTGACCTTGCGCAGCGACTGGACCACCGGCGGACCGATAGTGAGGTTGGGAACAAAGTGGCCATCCATGATATCTACGTGGATGACACTGGCCCCACCTTCGCACGCGGCGCGCACCTGCTCGCCGAGACGCGCGAAGTCCGCCGAAAGAATCGAGGGTGCTAGCTCAATCAAGCTCTTAAGACCTGGGCCTTGTGGTCGGAAACCTTGTAAGGAGTTTACCATCCCCGAGGGCGCGGTCTGACAGTGATTGTAGGCGAACTGTGAAGACAGTTCCGGGCGGATGCACGGGACCCCAAGGATCATAAACAGCGCGTGTTACCCTCGTCGGACATGACTGCCCCGCCTCAGGTCGTAAGTGCCGTTTATGGGTTGTGCGCTGTATTGGCTTGGGGCACAAGCGATTTCTTGGGCGGCTACGCCACCCGGCGCGCCAACGCATTTTTATTTACGACGGTGGTGAATATCGGCGGGCTCATTCTGGTCGGGGCTCTCGCGGCGGCCAGTCACGCCGCTTTTCCTTCGGGGCGAAGCGTGGCATGGGTGCTAGCCGGAGGCCTCTCTGCGGGAGCCTCGCTGGCAGTTTTCTATCGAGCGCTTTCCTCCGGAAGAATGGGATTGACTGCGCCGGTGGCTGCGGTGCTTAGCGCGGCGATCCCGACGGTATTTTCGATGTTTACCGAGGGTTTGCCAGGGAGAATTTCGATCCTCGGCTTTTTTTTCGCCGCGATTGGGCTTTGGCTGATCACGCGCGCGGAAGACGGCAACGTCCCGGAGGGCATTGGGCTGGCGTTATTTGCGGGCACGGGGTTCGCGGGATTTTATCTTTGCGTGCGCCAGGCCGGCGACGCGTCACCGTTCTGGATCGCAACCCTGACCCGAACCGGGGCCCTGGCGATTACCGGCTTGATTGTCTTGCTGCAAAGAGAATTCAGCGACATCACTGCTGCGGGCGCTCGCTGGGGCATCCTGACGGGGTGTGTGGATTCGATCGGCACGATACTGTTTGTGCGCGCGAGCCAGACCGGCCGTCTCGACGAAGCTGTGGTGATTTCGTCACTGTATCCGGCGGTGACGGTGCTGCTTGCCCGTCTGTTGTTAAAAGAACATCTCACCCGCTGGAGATTGGTTGGGCTTTTGGCGGCGCTGGCGGCGGTGCCGATGATTGCGGCGGGATAAGGCCTGAGTCGTGCATGGTCTAGAATTTGGAACAAATTTATGGCGCTGGTGGAAGTCCGGAATCTAACCAAGATTTATACGCAGGGGGAATCTCTGCTGGGCGGAAAGCTCAGAGGCAGCAATGAAGTTCGCGCGGTCGATGACGTTTCGCTCGATATTCATGCGGGTGAAACGCTGGGACTAGTGGGCGAATCGGGTTCAGGAAAGAGCACGCTGGGACGTTTGATTTTGCGGCTGATCGAGCCAACTTCTGGGAGGGTTTGCTTTGAGGGACGCGATCTGAGTGCGGCCGGCAGCAGAGATATGCGCCGGTTGCGCAGCGACATGCAGATTATTTTTCAGGACCCGTTCGCATCGCTCGATCCACGCTTTCGGGTTGAAGAGATTGTCGCGGAGCCGCTGATCATTCATCGACACCGAATATCCAACGGCGGCAAGAATACGAAGAATGGGATTCGGGCTCGCGTGGCGGAACTGGTGCGCGCGGTTGGCCTGGATGAGTCGATCCTGCGGCGGTTTCCGCACGAGTTCAGCGGAGGCCAGCGGCAGCGGATTGGGATTGCGCGGGCGCTGGCTCTGCGACCGAAGTTCATTGTGGCCGACGAACCGGTCTCGGCGCTGGACGTCAGCGTGGGCGCGCAGATTGTGAATCTACTGGCGCAATTGCAGCGCGACTTCGGGCTGACTTATTTGTTTATTTCGCACTCGATGCCGGTGGTGCGCTATCTTTCGACGCGCATCGCGGTGATGTATCGCGGCAAGATTGTGGAAGTCGGCCCCGCCGAGCAAATCACGGAAAGGCCGCAGCATGCTTATACGCGTAGTCTTTTGGAGGCAACGCCAGAGGTAGCGGTTTAATGGCGCGCGCCCATTCCGGCAGGACTCGCGATCTGGTTGAGTTGATCCTGGGCTATGGGTTGATCGTGGGCATCATATGGACGCCGGAAAACCTGCAACGCTTCCTCTCGCCACTTGCCCTGGTGCTGACGCTGGCGGTGGTGCTGGCGCGGGGAAAAAGCCGCGATGAATTGGGCGTTGGACGGCGCGGATTGGTGGACTCGCTGTGGATTTTTCCGGCGGCCATCGCGCTCTCTGCTGCGAGCCTGTTCATAGCTGCGAAACTCGGCACGCTGCATCCGCTCTATAAAGGGGATTTCAAGCACGTCGCGGGCTACGTGACATGGACCATCTACCAGCAATTTCTTCTGCAGGACTATTTCATGGACCGATTGCTACGGCTCGTTTCGAACAAGTCCGCTGCCGTCACTCTCGCGGGAACACTCTTCGCCGCGGCGCATCTGCCCAACCTTGTGCTCACCGTGGCTACGCTGGTGTGGGGCATCGCATCATGCGCGCTATTCCGGCGCTACGGCAATCTGTGGGCGCTGGGGCTGGCGCAGGGAGTACTTGGGCTGTGCTTCGCGGTGTGTGTGCCGGATGTGCTACATCATCATCTGAGGGTGGGGTTGGGTTATGTGCGGTATCACGGGGTTCGGTAAGTCGTCAGTTGGTCGAGACCAACGGAAATGCCTAAAACCACAATCCCCACAGCCAATCGACGGTGGCATGAGTAATCGTTGATGCGGGCACGCGACGATTTTCTCGCCACGCACGACCATAAAAAATTCCGGCGATGGTGGCCAGCAACACGTAGGGCCAGTTGAAGTGGGCGGAGCGTTTGTTAAAGTGCGACAGGCCGAACAGGATCGATGCGATCACAAGCGCAGCGCGACGGCCCACACGACGCTCCAGCAGGTTCTGGATCCAGGCGCGGAAGAATAGTTCTTCGGGGACGGCGGTAAAGAAAAATATCAGCACCCAGCGCAGAACTGCGCTGCCGATTCCAGGCAAGTTGCGATGGGGATGGATGAAGCCGAGCGCCATCCCGAGCACGATCACAACGGGTGCGAAGAAAACCAGTTCGCGCAGGCCGGTTTTCCAGTCACTCCACCTCAGATGGAAATCGAATCCACTGCCGCTGAGTTGCCGAACGGCCAGAAATCCGTACAAGCCGGCGTCCACCAAGAGCAATTCGTTCAACGCGCGCAAGCCGTTGGGCCAAGCACTTTCAAACCAGCGCAGATCGACGGCCAGGCCCAGTACCAGCAAGATGAAGGCATCACGCCAGTCGCCGTGCTGCTCGGGATCGGAGCGGGCGGCGCGCATCAGCAGCCATGCGATCGCCACAGGCAGCACGGCATAGAGCGCGCACCATGTCCATTGGAAGATGTGGGCGGAGATGGAAACCATCGCATAGGGCACGACGAACAGCGCAGGGAGGCTCAGGCGCAACGCCCGGGGCCAGCCCCCCACGGCGCGCGCAACGCGGTCGGCGGCGCAGCCGAACAGAATCGCTGGGGTGAGTTCCAGGGCGAGGGCCCCTACAGCCACCGGCGTCACATTCTGCATGGCGATATTCTAGCTTCCCAGTCACGCCCTTCGGCCGCTAACGCGCCATGAGTCACTACTTTTCCATGTGCACGACAGCGATTTCTCTCTCCCTGCCACTGGCTGACAGTTTTCGCTCGCCCTGCGAGGGAAACAGGGTTCTTCCGATCGAGTTTCCGCTAACCCACACTTCCGAGAGAAAGTAGGTATCACCATAGCGGTGGAATACCATTTTGCTGGTGTTCTCGTGCACTGAGCGCTGCGCGCTATGCACGGGCACGAGTACTCCATGGTTTTGAGGACCGTGGATGCTCAAGTATTCATTGAGATTGTTCACAATGTAGTGACCGGGTGGCAGGGTGTGTCCAGCCACCACGAAGGCGAAAGGAACATCTGCTACAAGGTCGCCCGGTTTGCTCTGGGCAAACGAAATGGACACCGCAAGGAGCGGCGCGAGGACAAAAGCGATGCGAAGCGGTTTCATAATGTTCTCCTCAGCGAGCTTGGACTACAACGATCCAGGGGCCAGTAGGGGGAACCGGATTTCGCTGCTCCAGCGGGTAAGCGCTTCGGAGTGGCAAAAGTACCTGTGATTCCAGCGGGTGCGAAATCCGCGAATTTCCCAGCTCTCCGAAACCGGATGCGGGGCTTCTTCCAGATAGTGACAAAAGGTTGGCTGTCGTTACAGCAGGGGATCAGTCGCCTCCAAGTGAGGCACGACGGAGGACGCCGAGGGGTTTGAAATCAAATCTTTTTCGCGTCGCGGGCTTGCCCCTTGTCTCTGCGGCACTTGCCTTCTAAAATCCTTTGGCATGCCGCAGGAGGCACACCATGGCTGCCGCTCCGCTACCGCCTGTGAGTTCATCTGTGAGCACGCCGGAAGCTGCACCGCTTTCGGAGGGCGCGCGCATCGTTGACACGTTCATTGCACCCTCGAAAACTTTCACCGACTTGCGCCGGAATGCAAGCTGGTGGGGACCGTGGCTGTTGATCTCTATCGTCTCGCTGGTGTTCGTTTATACAATGGACCGGCAAGTTGGATTTGAGCAGATCAGCAAGAACGAGATTGCGAAATCCTCGCGCGCGGATCAGTTCGATAAACTCGCACCCGAAGACCAGGCGAAGCAAATCCGTTTTTCCAGCAGTCTGGTTCGTTATCTATCGTACGGAATTCCGGTGATGATCCTGCTCTACTTCGCGATCACCAGCGGGGTGCTGTGGGCAACATTCAACTTTGGCGCGGGAGCGAATGTTGCGTACAAAACCGCATACGCCATCGTTTTCTATGCCGCGCTGCCCGGAATTATCGGTTCAATTCTGGGCGCGATCTCGATGTTTGCCGGCGTCAACCCGGAAGGCTTTAACGTGAACAATCCGGTGGCGACGAACCCGGCGTACTTCATGGATCCGACGGGCAACAAATTTCTTTATGGCATCGCCTCGGGGCTGGACATCATCGCCATCTGGAGTATCGTGCTGCTGGGGATTGGATTCTCCTGCAACAGTAAGGTAAAACGCACAACTGCGATTGTGATCGTGGCCGCGTGGTATCTCTTCTGGAAGTTGGGAGCGGCGGCACTGGCGGCGCGGTCTTAGCACATGACAGCGAATCGGTATGCAGTGTTTAAGATCAAGTAGGTTGAGGAGATTTCAATGAATCGTATTCTGCTCACGTTCTTCTTCGCATATTTCTCTGTTAGTTCGGGATGGGCGCAAGGCGCAATGGCTCCTTCTACCGCGCCACCCGTTGCGCAAGCTGCGGCTCCGGTGAAGGATCCCGTGGCGACCTCGCTTCGCATGCTTCTGCCGCGTTCGCGAAATAATATCCTCGGAGCCATTGGCGCGATGCCCGCTGATAAATTCAACTACAAGCCCACGCCCGAGCAGATGAGCTTCGCGCATCTGGTGGTGCACATTATTGGCTCGAACAACGGCGGGTGCGCCAAGGCAGCCGATGTTCCTGCGCCCAAAGTTGAAGAAGTCAAGGAAACCGACTCCAAGGAGAAGCTCCTCGCCGCGGCCACGGCGTCGTTTGATTTTTGTGGAGAGGCGCTGGCTAAGATGGATGATTCCAAACTAGGGGATAGCGTCGAACTCTTCGGCGGACATCAGTTTCCGCGCGCGATGGCCGCACTCGGCCTGGCCAGCGGATGGGCCGACCATTACGCGGCGGCCGCCATGTATCTGCGGCTGAATGGAATTTTGCCGCCGAGCGCGCAGCCGAAGAAATAGGCGGCCTTATTTGATTTGGACGAGTTCTGCGGCCGATGGTGCTGCAGCAGTCGGCGGAGCCAGGTGCTGCGGGGCGCGCCAACTATCGAAGATCGATACCTGATGTACGCAGGAAACCGTGCAATGCGGTGCGCAGGATTTTTCTGTCACGTATTCGCGGCGCATATCATCGCGGGTGTAGGTTGCCAGCGGCACGCCGGGATAGCCGCGTTGCTGCGAGCAGTAGTGGACCAATCCGTCTTCGCAGATGTAGAGATAGCGGGCTCCGGCGCGGCAACGCCAGTCGTTGGGCAGACCTTGCGCGATGTTGTCCTGGAATGCATTGATGCGGGTAAAGCTCCGCTTTTCCCACGATTTCATTTCGTCGTAAATGCGACGCTCTTCTTCCCCCAGCGGCTGCAACTGGCCACTGGCGTCGTGAATGATGCCGATGGTCGATGTGAATCCTAGTTCGAGGGCGCGCTTGCCGATGGTGAGTGCATCCTGCGGATGGTGAATGCCGCTGCCCACGACGGAATTGATGTTCACGTGAAAATCCGCGTACTCGGCGAGCAGTTGTAGTTTCTTGTCGAGAACTTTCAAACTCTTCTTCGAGACCTCGTCGGGATTCACGTTGTCGATGGAGATCTGCAGCCACTCGAGTCCGGCGCGGTTCAAGCGCTGAATGCGATCCGCGACGAGGAGATAGCCATTGGTGATGAGGCCGGCGATCATGCCGTTTGAACGAATGCGGCGGATCACATCATCGAGTTCAGGATGGAGCAGCGGCTCGCCGCCGGAGATTGTGACGACCGCTGTGCCGAGCGAACCCAGCTTATCGATGCGGCGAAACATTTCGTCTGTCGGGACGGGCTTGGAGAAATCGTCGAACTCGTTGCAATAGGTACAGGCCAAGTTACAGCGACGAACGGGAATAATGTGCGCCAGTAAAGGGTGGTCGGTAGAACTGAGAGCGCGCGCAGCCATGGCAGCTCCGCGCAGATTGCGGTGCAGGGCTTTGGCGCGGCGGCGCAAGGCTGTCAGAGCTGATGACATGTGGACGTGTTCAACTATTATTACAGCATAGCCGTGGGCTAGATGCATGCGCGACGGCAGTGTTCGGCATTATTTCGCGGTCCAATGGGTGCCATGGTCAATCGACAGGATCAGGGATGAAGATGCTTGAAAGCACCCAGTTCCAACAAACGCGCACGATAGAGAATTGAAAGGCATTCGACGATCGCCCAGTCGCTTCCGCATATGAGGTTCCGCTTTCTGAGCCAGTCTCTCTGTTCGGATCGCAGAACATCGCTTTCTTCGTCATTCAGCGAATCGAGCCACCGTTTGTACATGCCGTCGACCTGAATGTCCAGAGAGGCAACGTCGGAGGAGTAGCAAACAGCGGCCTCTACACCAGCCGTGGCTCTATCGCAATCGAAACTGGTCTTGTACCGCTGCGGCGTCTTGACGTCGACGGGGTGAAATTCTCTGTCTTTGCCACTCCATCGGTATTTAATGATCAGAGGATCCTCGCGCCCGGATGTGTCGTGAAACGTTTGAACCAGCAGAGCGTCTTCCACACTGAGGTCGCTGAAGACGCGGCCTAAGAGTACGACTTGTTGCTTTTCGCTAGGAGCCGGGATCTTCAATTCGATGATGGAGCCGTCCGAGCGGCGGCTGAGGACTGCGTGAACATCTGGACCGGCCGTGCCGGTAGCGCAGGTAGAAGCAACCACCACTGCCTCGTCGACACCCTCTCCGGTGAAATCGAAATACTCCAAATTATCGACATTCACGTCTTCGGGCTTACACCCTGAACCTCCGGCGAGATAGCTCCGGATGTCTTCCTCTGAAAGCGATTGCTTGCGGTCCTGCGGGAACGCGGAGAGAGTTGCCAGCAGGAGCAAGAGGGTGAGGTAAGTCGCCGACTTCACAGTTCGTGACATGGGTTGAGCCTTGCGTAAGCAGGCATAGTCAAGAGAGTAATCTGTGTCCAGCCTCACGCAAGATGTCCAGAGTCACTCCAGAGAACTGTTCCTGCACGAGGACGTAGTCGGTGTCGTACGTGGAGATGGCGAAGATGGGGATGGAGTTATTCGACAGCGGCGCGATGAAGGAGAGCAGAACTCCGGTTTGCGAGAAGGGGAACGGGCCTTCGAGCTTGAGGCAGATCCAGCGCGGGCCGGGGCTGACATCTTTCGGGATGTTGTATAGCGGGCAAACGATGGAGAGTTCGTCTGCGGTGCGGGTGATCGAGGTGAAGTCGCCTTGCGTGGCCCAGCCGGGGACGGGCGTGTTCGGAGCAAGGCGAACGATGGCGTAGAGATCGGGGAGTTGGCGGAACCTGAGGCGTTGGCTTGCGGCTTCGCGGTTTGTGACAGTCATAAGGTGATTAAGAGCGGAACAGCAGGTTTCTCGGGTCGCCGTCGCATTCGCTCTGGCTTGCTCGAAATGACAAATTCCTCTGGATATTGGCTCTATGCCTCTACCGCTTTGCGCACTGCGGCTTTCGCCAGGAGGCGCGTGGAGTCCAGGGTGGGCAGCGGCGAAGACTCCGGTGGAACCAGTAGCGGAATCTCGGTGCAGCCAAGGACAACCGCGTCACAACCTTCGTCCTGAAACGAGCGGATTACTTCCACATAATAGGCGAGCGAGCGGGGCAGGAATTGGGCATTGACCAGTTCGTCGAAAATGATGCGGTCGAGACGCTCTCGCTGCTCGGCGCCGGGAATGCGGTGCTCGATGGCGGCGGCTTTCAGCGCTTCGCGGTAGACCGGGCCTTCCATCAGATAGCGTGTACCAAGGACGGCGAGTCGCTTAAACTGGCGGCGCTGCGCCTCTTTTGCAACCTCTCTGGCGATATGCAGCCAAGGGCGGGGCGAACGGTGCTCAATCAGGTCGAAGGCCTGGTGGATCGTGTTATCGGGACAGATCAGAAAGTCGGCGCCAGCGCGAGCCAGCTTATCCGCAGAAGAAAGCATGAGTTCGGCGACGCCTGCCCAGTCGTTGATGCGGACATATTCCATGTACTTTGCGAGCGAATGGGAGTGCAGCGAGACTTCGGGATGATCGTGCGGGCCCAGCAGCTGCGCACCTTCAAGCGAGACCGTGCGGTAGCAGAGCGCGGCTCCTTCGGTGCTGCAGGCGACGATGCCGATATGGAGGGGCATGCGGGGTCAGTTCTCAGTTCTCAGTTCTCAGTTCTCAGTTGTCAGTTCTCAGTTCTCAGTTCTCAGTTCTCAGTTCTCAGTTCTCAGTTAATGCGATGCGACGGTTCTGAGTTTCGATTGGCGATTTTATAACAATCGCGTTGGTGGCGAGATGCCGCGCTTCGCCCGGCTGGACAGCCGAGGGCGGCTGTCCCTACATGGGTCGATCATCTTGCGGCGGCGGCGTCGAACTGGTTCAGGAACTCCAGCTTCTTTTCTGCGGGCAGGAATGATGCTTCGAAGGAGTTGCGGGCAAGTTCGCGGAGGTGCTCGTCGGTGAAGGCGAAGCACTGCTGGGCGATCTGGTATTCGCGGGCGAGCGTTGTGCCGAAAATAGCAGGGTCGTCGCTGTTGAGCGTGATCATCACGCCGTGATCGAAGTAGCTCTTTGCCGGATGGTCGTTAAGGTTGGGACAGAGTCCAGTACGGAGGTTGCTGGTCAGGCAGATTTCGACCGGAACCTGGCGCTGGGCAAGCTCTTCGATAAGGTCGGAATCGTGGAAGGCAGTCAGGCCGTGGCCGATGCGCTCAGCACGCAGATTGAGCGCCCCCCACACTGATTCCGGAGGGCCGGTTTCGCCGGCGTGGGCGGTGAGGCGCATACCGTGGTCGGAGGCCCAGGCGTAGGGGTCACGGAAAAGTTCCGGCGGCGCTTTTTGCTCGTCGCCCCCGATGCCGACGCCAACTACTTCGCGGTCGTGATAGCGAACTGCCAGTTCGAAGACTTTCTGCGCAGGCTCGGCACCGAATTGACGGACTGCATCGAAGATCCAAAGCAGGGAGATGCCGAAGTCACGGGCGCCACGGGCACGGCCACGATCCAGACCCTCGAAGATGGCTGCGAAATCTTGTTGACGCCAGAGGCAGACTCCGACTGAAACGTAAACTTCGGCATGCAAGACGTTTTCTTCTTTCAAGCGCTGCATCAGGCGATAGGTAATTAGCTCGTAGTCTTCTGGGGTACGCAGGTGCTCGGTAATGTTTTTGAAGGCGAGCAGGAAACCGGGGAAATCTTCATAGCGATAGAGTGCATCGACTTCGGCCTGGATAACGCGTTCACCGTGACGCTGGCGGAGCTCGAGCAGCGTGGCCGGCTCGATTGCGCCTTCGAGGTGCAGATGCAGCTCGGCTTTAGGAAGCTGACGAAGGAAACTGCTCGGCGGCCGATCGGATGTGGACATTACATCCTGATTGTAGATTCTTGGGGAAAGATTTGCGAGGGAGAGAATTCACCACGGAGACACGGAGGCACGGAGAATCGCGGTAGTCAACATGGGTAACGAGCCGGGGAGAAGCCAACGGCGTTCCGGCGCGGCATACGCGTGCATAGGTCCTTCGCTCCGCTCAGGATGACAATGCGTTTTTCGCTGGTGGCTGATAGTTGATTACTGACGGCTGATTGCTTCCGCGCTACTTTTTCGCAAACTCGCTTCTGTGGCGGCTGTAGAACATGTAAATCAGCAGGCCGAGACCCAGCCAGATTACAAAGCGCAACCAGGTAATAACGGTGAGCCCCATCATCAGGCCGCCGCAAAGAACAATCGAGATCAGCGGGAACCAGGGGACAAACGGGACTCGGAACGCGCGCTTGCGATCGGGCTGCCGGCGGCGGAGAAGGATCACTCCCAGCGACACCAGAACGAAGGCAAACAGCGTCCCGATATTGGCGAGGTCGGCGGCATCTCCAATATCGACGAGGCCAGCGGGGATTCCTACTGCGAAACAGGCGATCCATGTGGAAATGTGCGGCGTCTTAAATTTCGGGTGTACCGCGGAGAACAGCTTCGGCAGCAAGCCGTCGCGGGACATGGCGTACCAGATGCGCGCCTGCCCGTACTGAAAAACCAGCAACGAAGAGATCATGCCCGTCAGCGCTCCGATGACGATGACCGAACGGAAGAAAGGGTGCACCCCCAGATATTTCATGGCATAGGCCACGGGCGCTTCAGCGGCTGCGCCGGACACGAAGGTTGTGTACTTCATCATGCCGAGCAGGACGACGGCAACGCCGACATAGAGCAGCGTACAAACCACCAGCGACATGATGATGCCGAAGGGCAAATCTTTTTGCGGATTGCGCGATTCCTCGGCGGCGGTGGAGACCGAATCAAATCCGATGTAGGTAAAGAAAACGATGGCCCCTCCGGTAACGATTCCGGCGAAGCCAGAAGGCGCGAAGGGCTTCCAGTTCGCGGGCTTCACGAGCATTCCACCGACTACCAGGAAGGTCAGGATGGCGCCGATTTTGACTGCCACCATGATGTTATTGGTCTCCGCCGACTCCTTCACTCCGCGCACCAGCAGCAGGGTGAGAATGAAAACGATGAGGAATCCCGGAAGATTGAAATAGGCGCCCGTCCACTGGCCGCCGGCCCAGACCGGACTGGCAAACTTTTCCGGCAAGTTGATGCCGAATACCGCGAGTTGCGCTTTTGTATAGCCGGCAAAGCCGACTGCGACCGCGACGTTCGAGACAACGTATTCGAGGATCAGATCCCAGCCGATGATCCAGGCGAAGATTTCGCCTAGCGTCGCGTAGGAGTAGGTGTAGGCGCTGCCAGCGATGGGAATCATCGAGGCCAGTTCGGCGTAGCAAAGGCCGGCGAAACTGCATGCAATCGCGACCAGAAGAAACGAAATCGCAATGGATGGCCCGGCCGGCGGGCGTCCGTGCATGAGCGCTCCCGCCGTGCTGCCGGTGCGCAGGAAGTTCACGATTACGTCGAGGGCCTGGGCATGCAGCAAGGACGGGACCTGGAAATATTCGCCCGCTGCCGCGGTGCCGGTAAGGATGAAGATTCCGGAACCGATGATGGCGCCGATGCCCAGCGCGGTGAGCGACCAGGGGCCCAGGGTTTTTTGCAGCCGCTGTCCGGGAGCTTCGGATTCCGCGATTAGCTTATCGATCGACTTACAGCAGAAAAGCTGGTTGTCGGAGGTGCGCACCGTAGCCGCGGGGTCCGTGGTTGGTTGTGACAAGCGGTCGTTGTCTCCTCAGAAAACCGTTGGCCGTTAGCACTGGACTCGGTCAGGAAATCCCACCTTTCCCAAAAGAAGGGAAAGGTGGGGCACCCATTATCTCTTCGACTGGCCGCGAGCCAACTTCTTCACCTTGCGTTTCTTCGATCCGCGGGCGTAATCGCGGGGCTTCTTCGGCTTCTCCGCTTTTGATTTCTTGCGAGCTGCGCGTTTTGATTTTTTGCGTTCTTCTTTGGTTAATTCTGCTGTGTTTGCCATGAATCCTTTTGAATTTCGTAATTTGGTAATTGAGCAATTTTGTAATTCTAGGGCCGAGTCGCCCCGAACTTACCAAATTACCCGATTACAAAATTACCAAATCGTGACTACGCGCGTTCCAGTTGCGCGTATTTTTCCACTAGCTTCTTCAAGCCGAAGCGAGGAAATTGTACAGTAATCTTGGCTTCTTCGCCTTCTCCTTCTCGCTGATAGACCGTTCCCTCGCCATATTTCGGATGGCGAACCTTCTGGCCGGGACGGAATCCGCGCTTGCCGGTGGGCTCTTCGAGAGGGATTTTCGGAACGGTAAACTTCTTGCCGCGAGTAGCAAAAAACTCGGCGATGTTCTCGATGGAATTGTAGGGCTTGGCAGGCGGCGTTGATTTTTGGCGGCTCGTCGGGGCGTCGCTGTGCTTCCAGTTTGCGCTTTGATCTTCGTCTTCGTAGGAGTAGTGGACATCGGCATCAAAGGATGCGGGGCTTCGCCCCGCTGGACGGGCAAGAGTGCCCGTCCCCACATGGCTCGTTCCCACACGAGCCGTGCGGCGTCCGCCCAGCTCTTCGATCAACTGGATTGGGACCTCTTCGAGAAAGCGCGAGGGGACGCTGGCTTCGGGCAAGTCGGTACCGTAACGGCGGCGGTAGACGGCGCGGGTGAGGATGAGCTGGTCCATGGCTCGAGTCATGCCGACGTAGCAGAGACGGCGCTCTTCTTCGACGTCATCGGGCTGAAGCATGGTGCGCGAGTGCGGGAATAATCCTTCTTCAAGGCCGCTGAGAAAGACGAGCGGGAAACTCCAGACCCTTGGCGGCATGAAGGCTCATGAGCGTGATCTGGGAGCGCTCGTCGTAGTCGTCGGCGTCGCTGATGAGGGCGGCGTGATCGAGAAACTGGTCAAGCGATTCGCCGCGATCACGCGAGTCCATGGCGGCGTTCACCAACTCGCGCAGGTTTTCGATGCGGGAGAAGGCTTCGGGCGTGTCTTCGGCTTCGAGCAGCTTGATGTAGCCGGTGCGGTCAATCAGGAATTTGAGAATGTCGGCGGTGCTGATGGTCGGTAGCGGGAAATGTGTCCGAGGTCGGGGCTGGCGTCTCTGCTGGCGGCGCGATTGATTGGCCTGCGATTGGGACCGGCGGGACGACGGCGACACCGTCGGCCCCTTCGCCGGTGTAGGCGCCGCCGAAATCGAAAGTGGTGTTTTCGAATTCGTTGGGATTGAAGGCGGCGGCATCGTCGGCCTTTGGCCTCACCAGCTCTGCTTCGGCCTGCTAGCCAATCGCGGGCGGCAGTCCGCACGCGGGCTAAGATCTCCCTCGTTTCTTCCGAACTCTCTTCCAGATGCTCTACGAAAGTTCCTGACAACCTGGCTTGCGCGTCCACGATTAAGTTGCTGGAAGCTTTTCAGGGCGGACAGCGCGCGTTGAGGAAGCAGTTGACGCCGGATGGCTTCGCCGACGTGCTCCCCAGAGAGACAGGCCAGTTTCCAGCGCGAGGTGCTCGATGGTGTCGATCGTACTTTTGCCGATGCCGCGGGTCGGGGTATTGATCACGCGCAACAGGGAAATCGAGTCATCGGGATTCTGGATGACTTTGAGATACGAGATCATATCTTTGATCTCGGCACGCTCGTAGAAAGAGAATCCTCCGACCACTTTGTATTTCAAGCCGTAGCGGCGCATGGCTTCTTCAAAGAGACGCGATTGCGAGTTGGTGCGGTAGAGGACCGCGGCGCGAGGAGTCTCGCCACCTGAGTTTTCGGCACGACCGGCTTCGCGCAGATATTTTGCCACGTGATCGGCGGCAAAGAGGGCTTCGTTTTCGCCGTCGGGAGCTTCGTAGTAGCCGATCTTCGTCCCGCCCTGACGCGAGGTCCAGAGGTTCTTGCCTTTGCGACGAATGTTGTTGGCAACCACGGCGGACGCGGCCTGCAGAATGTTTTGCGTGGAGCGGTAATTCTGTTCAAGGCGGATGATCTTGGCTTCGGGAAAATCTTTTTCAAATTCAAGAATGTTGCGGATATCGGCGCCACGCCAGGAATAAATTGATTGGTCTTCATCACCGACGGCGCAGACATTGTGGCGCTCGCCCGCCAACATGCGCATAAGTTCGTACTGCGGACGGTTGGTGTCCTGATATTCGTCGATAAGGAGATATTGGAAGCGGCGGTTGTAATACTCGCGCACGGGCGCGGCCGTTTTCAGCAGGCGCGTGGCTTCCAGCAACAAGTCATCGAAGTCGAGGGCATTGGCCTTGCGCAGTTCCTTGCGGTACTCCTCGAATAGATGGGCGATCTTCTCATTCTTGGGGTCGGCGGATTGCAGGTAGAGTTCCTGCGGATCGAGCATATGATTCTTCGCCCACGAAATACGAGAGAGCACGGTGCGCGGCGTGAGTTGCTTGTCGTCGACGCCGAGGCGCTTCATCACACCTTTGACCACTGATTGCTGATCGCTTTCGTCGTAGATGACGAATTTTTTCGTGTGGCCGATGGGCGGCTGGCCTGGGGTGGCGGAAGGAATCTGCAGGGCTTCGATATCGCGGCGGAGCACTCGTACGCAGAAGGAATGGAATGTGGAGATTACGGGCTTGGCGATGCTGAGTCCGCCGACAAGTTTTTCGACGCGCTCGCCCATTTCGGCGGCGGCCTTGTTAGTGAAGGTCATAGCCAGAATGGATTCCGGCATTACGCCCTTGTGCTCGATCAGGTAGGCGATGCGGTAGGTGATGACGCGCGTCTTGCCGCTACCAGCGCCGGCGAGGATGAGCACCGGACCTTCGGTAGTTTCGACGGCCTCGCGCTGCTGCGGGTTGAGTTGATCGAGAAAAGACAATGCGGAAGTGGCTCCGGAGCTGATGATTTGATTTTACAGGATTGAGACGGGAGATCGTTTCTCGAGGGAAAGAACCTGCCGGTGCCGTCGGCAGAGGTCTGGATTGCCGCTTCCCGTTTTGGAAAATGACAAGTTCAAATATGACGTCCCGCTGAGATCGTCCTGATGCATTGCGCATAGACTTCTGGCAGGGCCCGTGGTGTAACGGCAACACAGCACCCTGCGACGGTAGCAGATGCGGGTTCGAATCCCGTCGGGTCCACGCTCCAGTTCGGAGCGCGGGTTCTGTGGGGAGCGAAGGCAGGGATGGCTTCCCTACAAAAGTAACTTGACTGACGATTTGGGCGGAATATACTTGAAGCTGTCGCAGGGTGCTGTAGATGCCCAGATTTGATTGGCCCCGAGGAATCGGGGCCTTCGCATTTTCGGACGATCTCACACCCACGCGGCCATCAGGTGACCCAGCCCACCGCGGACCTGAAGACCGTCGGAGCGGTCTTTGAAATAGCGCGCGTTGAGTTCCTTGCCTTGCAAAAATTCGGTGCGCTGGAATCCCAGAGTCTTGAGTTCGTCCTGCAATTTCTCCGGATCGAAGAATAACTGGAAAGGCTCGCCGGCGGCGGCCACGCGTTTCGAGAGTGCGTCGAGGGCCTGTCTTTGCCCTGGGTTAAGAAGCGCGGGATCGATGGCGAAATCGAAGACTACTCCGCTGCCTGCGGGCATTCGAGCGATCACACTGAGCGTCGTCATGCAGGCTGTGTGAGTGAGGTAAGGCGTGACCCCGAGCCAGGAGAAGAATGCTGCCGCACTTGTATCAAATCCGCAGTGGTTTAGACCCGATTCGAGGGTTTGTTGTTCGAAGTCGATGGGAACGAAGGTTAAGGACGGCGGGATTGCAATACCTGCCGCCTGTAGTTGTTCGCGTTTCCAACCTTGTGTAGCGGGGTGATCGATTTCGAAGACGCGCAAGCCGGGGTGAGGGTTGCGATAGGCAAAAGTGTCGAGTCCGGCGCCGAGGATAACGTATTGAGTGACGCCCTGTGCGACCGCGCGGGCGAGTTCGTCTTCGGCATAGCGGCTGCGCGCTGCCATGAAAGCACGGAAGGCGCGGGAAAACGCGTGGTGCTCTTTGGGGTTGGATCGAAGCTCCTGCGCTGTTTCGGAGCCGATAATAAGCAGAGCTAGAGGATCGTCAAGGACCCTGGGCTCGTCAAGAAGCTGGTGCGCGGCCCGGCGAATGGCGACGCGGTGCGCAGTTCGGCTGAATTTTCCTTCTTGCATTTTCCGACTCGGACAGCCCCAGCCCGGGAAAACATGGCACTGGAAAGATATTTCTCTGCTACAGGTTCGCAGCTTTGCACTCGCTGCAGGGACAAACTTCACGCAGGAACTTCCAGGAATAGATACCAAGGTCGTGATCGTCGTTCCAGGCAAAGCGAATGGCATACTTGCCGATTGCCTCGGCGGAAACTGGCCTGGCGGCAGCTTTGAACATGGGAAGCATGCCGGGAGCGAGTTTGGCAGGTTCGCCCGGCTTGCGTCTGGTCTTGTCGCGCTCTTCGTTGCACATGGCGCAGGGGCAGGCATCCCGCAGGTAGACAAAATCGTAGTGCGAAACGTGGCCGTCTCTCCACTCGATGTCCATGCCGGAGCCGGTGGTGAGGTTCACTTTGACCGACTTGGGATCTGTGGCCGAAGTGGGCGACTGAAGCGGGGACTGCATGATTTCAGTATCGCATACGGAAAGTGAAGGAAGGCGGGATACGATTTGCGTTTTTTATTACTTCGCGGCGGGAGCAGCGGCACTCTGAGGCTTGGGGCCAGTGATGACGCCGACCGCTAACCCACCAACCGCTCCGGCCACAATGCCCATCAGGGCCAGAACCAGAACGCTTTCCACCAAAGACGACCTGCCGCGGCTCGACACCTGGATACCTCCGCCCTTCCTCTTCCGGGTCCTCTTCCGGGACCTCTTCCGGGAGAAGCGAGATGCTAGTTTACATGGCCGGAGGGTGCGATACAAATTGTAGGGAGGGCCTGAATCCGTTACAATATGGGATTCAAGCATAGTTCTGAAAGGATCCAGGCAGTCATGGCACAACAGTGTGAAATCTGCGGCAAGAAGCCGCAATCCGGAAACCGCATCAGCCACGCTCATAACGTCACCAAGCGGCGTTGGAACGTGAATCTGCGACCGGTGCACGCCCGCGTGGGCGCCACCACCAAGCGCATGCGGGTATGCACGGCTTGCATTCGCAGCGGTAAAGTGGTCAAGGCTTAGAAGCCAAGCAAAAAGCCCTCAGGTCTTAGGTGCTAGGTTTTAGGCATCGGCTGATGGGATTCGCCCGCGACCTAAGATTTAACTCCCAGATTCTTGCCTACTGCACGCCTAGCAGCTGCACATCGAAAATGAGAGTTGCGTTGGGCGGAATCGGGCCACCGGGAGTGCCTTCGGCGCCGTAACCGAGGGCGGGTGGAATCCGCAACTGGCGCTTGCCGCCGACCTTCATTCCGGCGACGCCTTCTTCCCATCCCTTGATTACCTCACCGTTGCCGATAGTGAAATCAAAGGGCTTGCCGGCATCGACCGAGCTATCGAACTTCTTGCCGTTGGTAAGCCAGCCAGTATAGTGCACGCGCACGTGGCTACCTTCCTTGGCGACATCGCCGTTGCCGACCCGGATATCCCAATAAGTGAGTCCGGAGGGAGTTTTCACACCGTCGCCGGTGACTTTGGTGGGAGCGTTGGTATTGGCGGTAGAGGATTTCCTGGTGGCGCTTTGCGCCATGACAGAGACAACGGTTAACGCAAGAATAATTGCGACCGCCGCAGCGTACTTGATCATTCTGAGCTCCTTCACATCAACACAATCTCTAGCATAACGGCACGCAGACGCACAGAGGTTTTCGCACCTTGGCGATTTGCCATGTCTTTGATGGTTAAGATACTTCCTACTGTATCGCGATCACGTCGATTTCCACCAGCACGTCCTTGGGCAGGCGTGCCACTTCTACGGTCGAACGAGCCGGCGGCGCGGTGCTGAAATACTTGCCGTAAACCTGGTTCATGGCAGAGAAGTCGTCCATGTTCTTGAGGAAGACGGTGGAGCGGACAACCTTTCCGAGCCCGCTGCCGGCGGCTTCCAGAATCTCCGATAGATTGCGCAGCACGCGATCGGTTTGCGCGGCCACGTCGCCAGTAACGACTTGCTGAGTAGCGGGATCAATGGCGATTTGACCAGAAGCAAACACGAATCCGTTGGCTTTGATCGCTTGCGAGTAAGGACCGATGGCCTGAGGAGCATCTTTGGTGGAAATGATTTCGCGCATAAAGGCAGTTCTCAGTTCTCAGCTGTCAGTTCTCAGCAGGAACAACCCACTGGTTCTCGACGGATTCAATTTACCACGGCGATCTTGACGTTTTCACTGAGAACTGGGAACTGACAACTGAGAACCGCCTTTAGATTTTCTGCAGCCTCTGCACCTCGTGCACGCCGGGGATTTTGCGCAGGCCGGCCATGATTTGCTCGAGGTGTTTGAGGTCGGAGATGTCGAGGACGATTTCGACGCTGGCCTGGCTGTTGGCGGTGTGGGCGCCGATGTTGCGGATGTTGCTTTGCGCGTCGCCGATGACGCTGGTGATGTTTTTCAGCATGCCGAAACGATCGTCGCAGTAGACAGTGAGTTTAACCGGATAGGCCGTTGGAGTGCTGTCATCGCGGGCCCATTCCACGTCGATGCGGCGTTCGGGCTCATACATCAGATTTGTGACGTTGGGACAACTTATCGCATGGACCGCGACTCCCTTGCCGCGGGTGATGTAGCCGACGATGCTTTCGCCGCGGATGGGGTTACAACAGCGGGCGCGGTAGACCAGCATATCGCCTTGGCCTTTGACCATGATGGCGTTGTGATCGCCAAAGACGCGGCGGACGACGCTAGCAATGGCCCCGGGTTTGTTGGAGAGGCCTTCCGCTTCGATATCGCCGGCCATCGAGGGCGTGGCGCCGGAAGGAAGAAGGCGCGCCAGCACTTGCCGCGCGGAATATTTTCCATAGCCGATGCCGGACATGAGGTCGTCAACTTTACCCAGTCCGTAGCCGGATGCCACTTTCAGAAGCTCTTCGTCTTTGATTTCTTTCAGGGCGATGCGATACTTGCGCGCTTCTTTCTCGATCACCTTGCGGCCGATTTCGATGGAACGCTCGCGCTGGTGGACGTTGAGCCAATGCTTGATCTTGTTGCGCGAGCGCGAAGACTTGACCAGGCCAAGCCAGTCTCGGCTGGGCTTGTGTCCAGCCTGGGTAAGAATCTCGACAATGTCTCCGGAGTGGAGCTTGTGGCGCAGCGGCACCATGCGTCCGTTGACTTTGGCACCCACGCAGGTGTGACCGACCTCGGTGTGGATGGTGTAGGCGAAGTCGACCGGCGTGGCATCGCGAGGAAGCACTACTACTTTGCCTTTCGGCGTGAAGGTGTAAACCTCTTCGGGATAGAGATCGACTTTGAGCGCGGAAAGGAATTCGTTGGGATCGCTGACATCGCGCTGCCACTCGACCACCTGCCGCAGCCAGGCGAGACGCTGCTCATCCTGCGCGGAGACTGGGCCGTCTTTATATTTCCAGTGCGCGGCGATTCCCTCCTCCGCCATCTTGTGCATTTCTTCGGTACGAATCTGGATTTCAAAAGGCGTGCCGTCTTCGGTGATCACCGAGGTGTGCAGAGATTGATAAAAATTGGGTCGCGGCATGGCGATGAAATCCTTGATACGCCCGGGCACCGGCCGCCAGATGTTGTGAATGATACCGAGGACCGCATAGCAATCCTGTAACGAGCGGGTGACCACGCGCATGGCAAAAAGATCGTAGACCTGGTCGACAGAGATGCGCTGCCGCTGCAATTTCTTGTGAATGCTGAACAGGCGCTTGATCCGGCTTTCTACCTTCGCCTGGATGCCCGCTTCCTTGAGCTTGTCGTTCAGGATCGACTGCATCTTCGCGAGAAAGGCTTCGCCTTCTTTACGGCGAGCGTTGACGGCCTTTTCCACCTGGTCAAAGCCAGCGGGATCGAGGAAACGGAAGCCGAGGTCTTCGAGCTCGCCGCGAATTTTTCCCATCCCGAGGCGGTGGGCGATTGGAGCATAAATTTCGAGCGTTTCCTCGGCGATTTTGCGCTGGCGGTCCGGTTGCAGGTGCTCAAGGGTGCGCATATTGTGCAGGCGGTCGGCCAGTTTGATGAGGACCACGCGAATGTCGTCGACCATGGCGAGCATCATCTTGCGGAGGTTTTCGGCCTGCGCCTCTTCGCGCGTGGCGAAGTCGATTTTGCTGATCTTGGTGACGCCTTCGACGATGTGCGCGACCTGCTCGCCGAATTCTTTGCGAATGTCGACGATGGTGACGGAGGTATCTTCAACCGAGTCGTGGAGCAGGCCGGCGGAGATGGCGATGGGGTCCATCTTCATCTCGGCGAGCACCAGTGCTACTTCCAAGGGGTGCACCAGATACGGCTCACCCGAGGCGCGCATCTGGCCTTCGTGATATTTCAGGGAGTAGTCGTAGGCTTTTTTTACGATGGACAGATCGTCCTGGGGACGGTTTTCCTGGATCCGCTTCATCAGCTCGCGGAACTTGGTGAGCGTAAGAGCGGTGGTCGCGATCTGTTGGCGCAAGCTCGCCATGTAGGATTATAGCCCGCGATGAGCGCGTGGAGCGGATACGGGCCTCGGCATCCTCGCGTCGGCTCTTGAAAAAACGGCAGGAGCGATGTCCCGATCACTCCTGCCAAGCCCAGCTTTTACGAGGCGCTCGAAAGTCGCCGAGTCCCTCGCGCCTTTACTCTTAACCTCCTACTTCCGGCTGGCCAGAGCTTCCGCATGCGCCTGATTCACCGCGTGCGCCAGGCCGTCGCTGGAGAAAACTTCTTCATAGGCATGCTCGCCGTGGATGGATTCATCGAGGCCAATTTCCTCCGTCATCTCGCTGACCTTCACCGTCGTGAACATATCGATGACTCGCAGCATGCCGTAGGTGAAGACGAAGGCCCATACTGAGGAGAACGTCACGGCCACGACTTGCTTCAGCAGGAAGACAGGATCGCCATAGAGCAGGCCGTTCGCGCCTTCGGGATTGAATTGTTTGTTGGCGAAGATTCCCAGCATGACGATGCCGAGAAAGCCTCCGACGCCATGGACGCCCCAAACATCGAGCGCGTCATCCCATTGCAGCTTGTTCTTCATCTCAACCGCGTAGTAGCAAACCACGCCGGCAACTAATCCGATGATGACGGCGGTGGTGGGAGAAACATAGCCGGCGGCAGGAGTGACGGTGGCCAATCCGGCAACGGCGCCCGTCAGCAGGCCGAGGAACTTTGGCTTTTTTTCGTTGAACCACGCCACCAGCAACCA
This sequence comes from uncultured Acidobacteriaceae bacterium, assembly GCA_963782835.1. Classification (GTDB taxonomy): domain Bacteria; phylum Acidobacteriota; class Terriglobia; order Terriglobales; family Acidobacteriaceae; genus Sulfotelmatobacter. Next base: position 292,341 of record CAWALR010000018.1, read on the forward strand.
GGCAACGGCCGCGAAAGAGGCTGCGACATCGGTGTTCAGAAATGCGGTGGCGGTGACCGAATCCACACGCATTTCACTGCCGGCGTTAAAGCCGTACCATCCAAACCAGAGGAGACCAGTTCCAAGAGCAACCAGCGGGATGCTGTGCGGGCCGCGATCTGCGGTGCGGCGCCGACCTACATACAGCACGGATGCCAGCGCGGCGATGCCTGCGATGTTGTGCACCACGATGCCGCCGGCGAAATCCTTGACGCCCCACTGCTGCAAAAAGCCTCCGCCCCAAACCATGTGGACGAATGGGAAATAAACGAAGGTCAGCCAGCCGGTGAGGAACAACATATAGGCTTTGAAAGTGACCCGGTTGGTGAACGCGCCCGAGATCAGGGCCGGGGTAATGATGGCAAACATCATTTGATAGGCAATGAAGACGAATGCCGGGATGGTTTCATTGGGCGACGGCGTGTTGAGGCCGATGCCGCGCAAACAAACGTTGTGAAGGTTGCCAATGACTCCGTGCCAATCGCCGCTGAAGCACAAGGAGTATCCGTAGAGGTACCAGATGACGGTCGTCCAGCCCATGGAGACAAAGCTCTGAATCATGATGGCGAGGACGTTTTTGCGTCCGACCAGGCCGCCGTAGAAGAAGGCAAGGCCGGGCGTCATCAGCATGACCAGGCTGGTGCATAAAATCATGAAGCCTGTATTGCCAGTATCGAGATGCAACATGGAATCTCTCCTGGAACGAAAAGGTTAGAACTGATTGCTTTGGACTTGGAAAAGCAGGATGGTTGAGAAGGAGCCATTCGCTGGGCCGCTGAACTGCGCCACGGGAGCGGAATGTGAACGCACAGAACGGCCTTCCGACGCTGGGCCGGATCAAGGAGACCTTCTGGTCCTCCTCCATGGGAAGGTTAGGCCTTAGCTGGGAACGAAATCTGTGAGGGACGTCACGGCTGTGGGTGCGGGAGCACACCTAGGGAGTTAGGGTGCGTTCGCGTCAATGAACAACTGACGGCTGATTGCGAGGATCGCCGGCGTTTCTTGGAGGACAATCGCCGCGATGGCACGGAACCTACAAGTCCATTGATCGCTCGACTCCGCCAGGTCACGGCGTATGGACCGGAAGTTCGACCAGCGGTTCGCCAAATACCTGCTGATACTTGCCTCTTTCCCAAATGACCAAGGAAGCAAAATCAGCATTCGGCTGGGGCTTCGTCGTCAACTCAATCGCATCGACTTTCAGCCGACTGACGTGTGGATCATCGCCCGCCTCAGGGGCCCAAGTCTCCCCCTTACGTACTTTCCGCAGAAGTATCTGTTGTGGGGTCCAAAGGATTTCATTTTCCCAATACTTTCCGAGTTCCTGTTTGGTTTTCGGTCTCGCGATAAATGCGGGCCGATACTCTCCTGACTTTGTCTGCTCAAAAACCACAAGCGTCCAAGCTTGCTCACCGATCAGAATGATTGCAGCATCCTCTATACCGTCGCCATTGAAATCACCGAAACAGAGGAAAGAAGTTCCCGGTTTTCTGTCGACTCCCCACCCTGCCGTGATGTCTTTCTCCTCTGGAAGTCGATATGAGGGAAAGTTTGCCCTTATGCTTTCCTTTAGGCGTGTGGGCACAAGCGTTCTGTCGTTAGCACGATGCTGAGGAAAGGCCAACAGTGATCTTCCTATCAGGCTCCCGACGGCAATGACTCCCAGCATCCCAAGCTTTAGATCTCGTTTCATGTTGCCCATCATCACTCACTTCTTGCACGAATCCAAACGACGATCAAGAGGGAGTCGCTAATGGGTTAATGGTAAGCTCTGCTTTCTAAAGCAGGAAGCTAGATTGTGCAGTTGTTAAGTCCGTGGGTAACAGACTGTTACAGGGTCAGGGTGAATGGGACTCACCGGCATGCCGGAAGATCCTTCGTGTTGCGCCTCGACTCCGGTGAGTTTGGTTGTTGTTTGCGAAATCAGGCGTTTACACTCATTGACCGAGCTTCGGCGAATAAGCAGACGGGAACTTAGCAGGCCACTTCAGGCGGCTAGTTCATCGATTTCCCGGACGATGCCTTCGGCTGGGCCTACGGGATGGCTTTTTGCGATCGACCATCGGGCCGATTGCTCGATTTCTTTTCTGTATCGCGGCGGTATTTCTTCCCACGAGATGTGATTGGCCCATGGGTTGGCCTTGCGCCACTGAGCTAGGGAGGCTTTCAGATATTGTGCCCCGAGAGATGTCTCAACCATTGGTAATCCCCTTGCAGATTACGATAGTCTGGACGCCCGAATCCGCGCAGTGAGCGCTATCACAGCCGTAACTCAAGTGCTTTGAAGCGGCTGCGTAGCAAGCCAATCTGCCGGCTCGTTGGCTTCAAACATTTCAAATCTTTCCGCGGTTTGTTGAGACGCTTGGCGAACTGGTAGAGTGACGGTCGGTACTCATGAATTCCAGAATTCTTGTCAGCGGAGTTTCCGGGCCGATTGGGGCTGCGCTTCTGCCGTCCCTGCGAACGAATGGATGTTCCGTGGTCCGGCTGGTGCGCGGCGCGGCCGTGGGCGATGAGCAGATCTCGTGGGATCCTGCCGTCCCGCTTGCTCCTGAGGCGGTTTCTGGGTTTGACGCTGTGATTCATCTCGCGGGCGAAGGCATTTTTGGACGATGGACGGCAGCCAAGAAATCGAAGATCCGCGACAGCCGCGTGGTCGGGACGTTCAACCTGGCGTCGGCCTTGGCGCAGGCAAAAGACAAGCCAAACGTCTTCGTTTGCGGATCCGCGATTGGCTACTATGGGAATCGCGGTGATGAAGGCTTGAGCGAAGAGAGCTCGCCGGGCACGGGATTTCTTGCGGAGGTTTGCCAGGATTGGGAAGAAGCCACCACGCCCGCCGTCCAAGCCGACATTCGCACCGCGCATATTCGAACTGGGGTTGTGCTCAGCCCCAAGGGCGGGGCGCTGGGAGCGATGCTGCTGCCCTTCAAGCTAGGCTTGGGCGGCCGAACGGGCAACGGGCAGCAATGGATGAGTTGGATCGATGTGCGCGATATGGTGGGCGCGATCCACCATGTCTTAAAAAATGACCTGATCCAGGGACCGGTGAACCTGGTCGCTCCCAAGCCGGTGAGGAACGCGGAGTTCGCAAAGACGCTGGCCGGCGTGATGTCGCGCCCGGCAATTTTTCCTCTGCCCGCGTTCGCCGTAAAGCTGGCATTCGGAGAGATGGGCGAAGAAGTGCTGCTGGGTAGCCAGAGAGTCGAAGCCAGTAAATTGATCGCGAGCGGCTATCCCTTTCGATATCGCGAACTGAGAGCTTCGCTGGAGAGCATTTTGAAGGCGTAAAGGACGGCCAACCATGGCCTGTGATTGCGGTCACTGATCCTTTGCCGCTGCTCTGCCAAGCTGTTTGAGTGTCAGCGGGCTCGGCAATCCCGAAGAAGCTGTTCGCGGCGATCGTAATGCTTTCCTTGTCTGGCGGAACCACATTGCCGGCAAGTGCGACTGCGGGGCAACCGGCCTCGATTGATCGCGCGCATGCCAGTCAGCCAGCTCACCCCATGCAGGACCACTCCTGCTGCCCGCGAGTTCATACAGCTCTAGCGCGGCCAATCGCGGTAGAGTTTCCGCCGGAAAGCGTTCCCTGCCGCGAGCGTCCCTGCTGTATAAGCCAGGGAACGGATGTACCGGCCGGTTTGCCGGGAGCGTCCGGGGCGCGCGGACCCAATATTCGAGAGACGTTCCGCGAGAAGACGGACTTGGGATTCCAGCTTCGCGTAACCCACGACAGTTTCAGCACCGCCCCCCAGCCTTCCTTTTCGTCGAGCATGGTTCTTCGCATCTGAGGCCCGACCTCGCCTTGGTGCGTACCGCACCCCTAAGTCCAGCACATCGACGCGCAGTCGTGCCGAGCGCGGCCACTGGGTGTGAACCCCAAAACAAGATCGCATACCAGATTTTTAATGGAGATTGAATCATGAGATTTAAACTTATCGCTCTAATTTTGGCCCTTACGGTGATGTCATGGGCCCAGACCGCAACCCCTAGCGCACCTTCTACTCCACAGCAAAGCACTGTTCCCGCCGAGGCGAAAGCGTGTCCATGTTGCGACAAGGCATCGGCTGAGATGAAGGAGGGCGACGCTTGCTGCGCGCATCACGCCACGGCTGCCAAAGGAGCGAAAGCCGCGTGCTGCAGCGGCAAGGATGCGAAGTCCTGCAAACGCAATAGCGCGGACAAGACGGCCGCAGCGTGCTGCGGCGGCGAGAATTGTGGCAAGGAATGCGGGAAAGAGTGCGCCGGCAAGCAAGGTAGGAAAATAGCTGGATCTTGCTCCGGCGGGTGCTGCGCTGGCCGTGCAGACAATCATTCCTCGCCCGGTGCCAGCAAGTAGGCACCGGTAACGTGAAAGCCCTAGCCAACTTCGCTGGGGCTTTCCTATTTACTGCTCACGATACAGGGCCGCGTGCTCCGCCGGAAGACGTCACCGGGAGGGCGCAGTAGTCTCCAGCGCTAAAGTCTTCCGACTCGATTCCGAAGGCATGATCGAAACGGGCGCGGTAGTTCTCCCAGGCGATGCAAGCTGTAAGTTCGACCAACTGAGCATCGCTGAACTGATCGCGGAGGCGCGCAAACAAGCTGTCAGGAACTTCTACGGGAGTACGAGTCATCCCATCCGCAAACGCCAGGACGAGCCTCTCAAGGCCGGAGAAATTCGGATCCGCAGGATAGGAGTGAAGATTCGCGATCTGCTCGGCCGAAATCCCGATTTTTCTGCTCACGGCAGATCCGATATCAATTCAAAACGGACAACCAACCAACGTGGCGACCCGGAGTTGTACGAGTCCTTTCAGTTTGTCGTCGACCAAGTTACTGCCCATCAGAGATTGCTCCATCTGGGCGTAGCCCCAAAGGAGCCTGGGATGGTGAGCCGTAACCTGCACCGGCATCACGACGAGGCCAAGCTTTCGCCGGGTGAGCGAGTAGACGATCCGCACGAACAACTTGCTGAAAAATCCACCTTGATTGGGAGAAGCGCCGACGATTCGCGCCATGGAAGTCTCCTTTACCGATATTCGATTCAGTTGGGTTCGGAGCGGTTCATCTCTTCCTGCAGCTTCTGCAGAAGTTCGGCGCGCTGTTCAGTGCTTAACTCGCGGCGCAATTCCTCCAATGCGAGGGCCACAATGTGGTAGTGGTGCGCCCCGGCGTACTTGGGATCGGTGGTGATGTCGAGCCAGAGCTTGTGCATCAGTTCCACGTCCTGCGGGCGCAGTCGTGGATTGTGCGGTCCGATAGTGTATTCGCGCACGGTTCCGTCGGGAGCGCAAACCTCGAGACATAAGCGCGGACGCGGTTCGGGCATGCGCTCCCAGGCATCTCCGGTGAGCTTGGCTTGCTCGTCGGAGGTTAATTTGTTCGAGAGCCCGCAGATGACCCGAGTGGAATCCAGGCGCTGCGCGGTCACCATGATGGCTTCGAAGACGTCGGTGGCCGGGACTACCAGGAGAGAAATCGGTTTCCCCTCTTTCTCGGCAACGGCCACGGCCGCGGTAAATAGCTCCTGCTCGTAGTGGTCGAAGACCTGGCTGGCTTCGAGGACCGAGCTGCCGCCGAAGGTAGGCTCGCGATGGTACAGGCGGGCGCTCATCACGATCACATCCTGCTTGGCGGTATTGGTGAAGGCCAGTACCTGCCGAAGGTAGTAAAGATTACGCGGATCGCGCACCGCGACCAGAATGTTTCCGGGACGCACGCCCATGGCACCGCTGCCCAGTTCCTGATTGCCATAAACACGGAACTGATCTAGTTGTTCGGGCTTGCCGATGCGCTCCCTCGCAACGTGGCGCTCGGAAATCGAAAATATCGTGAAAAATACCGCGCTGAAAATAACCCCGGCGATAGTGGCTTCGTACTTGGTAAACAGATTGACGACAGCGGTGATCAACAGAACGGCGGAGATGAGGATCAACCCCACCGGAATCTCGGTCTTGCCGAAGTGCAGGTTGCCTGGAACCTTCCACGCGCGGTTCCCTGGCTCGGTGAAGCGCAGAACCAGCACGGCGATCGACTTCATGGCGAAGCTCCAGATCACGCCGAAAGCATAGAGCGCAGCCAGCACGTAGACATTCCCCAGACTCAGGAAGATGACGAGCAGTTGCATACCCACGATCAGGTTGATAATCCGGTAACTGGTTCCGAAGCGGTGATGCGGTTTCTGGAACCAGCTGGTAAGCACTCCGTCTTCCGCCACCCGGTTCAAAACACCGTTCGCGCCGACGATCGACGTATTTTGGGCGCCTGCCAGAATCAGAACTCCCACTAGTACTACGAAGGCATGGAAGAGCAGCTTCAGGCTCTCGGGCCCGGCCAGATACATGGCGATGCCGCCGATGAGGTTGGCGAAGTAGTCGGGCCGAACCTTGTCGGGAATGATCATGACCGCGAAGAACGAAACCAGAGAGGTAAACAACAGGCTGTAAATGAAGATGACCAGCCCTGTCTTTTCCAGGTTCTTGAGCTTGGGATGTTCGATCTCGCGGTTAACCTGTGCCAAGGTCTCTTCGCCGCTCATAGCCAGAACTGAGTGCCCGAAGCCGACAAAAAGAATGATCCAGGTGATATGGCTGAACCAGGTTCCATTCAGCCAGCCCAGCGACTCCTTGTTCAGCGGAATTACCCCTGCATGCAGCGGACTGGGCGGCAGGACAACGGGGGCACGCAGGACTGTAATGGTGCACCAGATCAGAAGAATCACGACCATCACGGTGGTGATCGCCATGATCTGTAGTGCCTTCTGGCTGGATTCATGCATACCCTGGGTGTTCTTCCACCAGAAGTAACCGACTACGATGACAGCCAGACCAGCGGCGAAATGATCGTCAGAAAAGTGCAAGGGACGATGCAGGTAGACGCCCATGTCCTTGATAAAGCCCGCCAGGTATTGCCCGGCAGACACGGCGCTAATTGGCCCGGTCAGCACGTAGTCGAAGAGCAGAGCTGATACCGAGAATTTGGCCAGGGTGCCACCCATGGCCTCCTTAACGACGCGGTAGACGCCGCCGCGGACAAACATGCTGCTGGACTCGATGTAAAGAGCCCGTACCGCGTAGCTGAACAGCATGACCGCGAGGATGAACCAGGGAGCGCTCTTGCCGATCACCTTCTCGGCGTCGCCGCCGGCGTAGTAGGCCGAAGAGGCGAGATCGGAGAGAACAATGGCGGAAGCTCGCCAGAAGGAGATGAAGGTCAGCATCACCGTGGTGGCGACGAAGACCTTTATGGCCGGTTTTGAACCTTCGACGGATGTAGCCATGCTTCGGAGGAATGCCAGACCGCAGATACGAACAAACCTTGAAGATAGCACAGCGCGCGAGGATCGGGAGGCTCTCGCGGCTCAAGCTAAAGCGTGGCTGGCAACTCGCTAGAGAGGTCTTTCGTGGCGTCGGGTTCTTGTTGCGTTCGTTTGGAGCGGACGGGCGCGAGATAGGTGTGGGTGATGCGGTCGTGCCAGCACAGAGAGTCTTCGTCGAGAAAAACCCAGCCGTATCCCATGCCGAGAGAAATGGCCGAGAGATAGGAGGCCAGCACGCGCCAGCGTCGAAGCCCGCGGCCCGCAGGACTACCATCGAAGCGGGTGAGTTCCAGTCGCGCCAGGAGCAGGCCGGGCGTAGTGCCGGCGTGAACCATCAACAAATATTGATAGGCCGCCCAGAACAGGCTGGCGAATCCTGCGACAAGTCCAACCATCTGGAATCGGGGCGGCTGGATCGCGGCCAATTTCCAAAAAATATACCCGAAGAGCGCGCATGCTATCGACAGGATAACGTCGTCGATGAGGGCGGAGAGGATTCGGCGCGCCAGAGGCGCGCCTTGCAGCGGAATATCGATGCCAGGGCGTTTTTCGAACTCAGGCTTCGGGACGGGCTCAATGGTGATTCCGCCGAGAGCCGGAGGCGGAGGGACGACCTCTGGAGCTTCCAGGATACGAGGACGCACAAATACTGGCTCGGCCAACTCATCGAGAGGAGCTGGAGGCGGAGTCCAGGAGCGCGGAAACTCGATGATCTTTGCCGTAACCGGGGCGGCGGGCACAGAGTCAGGGATCTCCTCTACGTGAAGAAATGCTGGCGGCTCCGAAGCAGCCTGCGTCCCGCGTTGCGTCGACGGCTCCGGCAGGGGAGCAGCCGCAGTGAAGTGCTCCAGCGCCAAGGCCTGGTTGGAGAGCAGCACTTGGGGAAAAGTCGAAGACTCGGAAGAAACCTCGTTGGTGGTGCGCGCGGAGCCTTCCCCTTCGAAGCGCAGACGCAGCGAGGGATAACGAGGTGGACGTGGCTTACGCCGCGAGTGATAGCGATTCAGCCGCGCAGAGAGTTCCTGACGCCACGCCGAGCCATCTTCAGCTGCGTCTCCGCTGCCTTTGCGGGATAAGGTAGTTTCGACGGCGGATTGCGGGCTCGACGCACACACTTCCTGCAGTTCCTGCGTTTCAGAGACCGGTTCAGAGTCCGAAACTGGCTCAGTCTGGCGACGCGGAGAAGCGGCAGTATCTTCTGGAGAAGAGCAGCGGCAGATGTCACCACAAAGCGAACAAGGCATGAATAAAAACTTTATGAGAACGCTAGAAGTCTGGGGCAACCGGATAACCGCGAAGACCTAGCCGGAATCCAATCCATCGAACGGCTTTGCCTCGCGAGGCACAGGCGTGCTAAGTTCACGACGACTGCTGCCGCTGGAAGCATCCGAGCGCTTTTTTCGTGCGTTCGGACGTTTATGTTCCAATGATCTTCTTCCGATGACTCTTCGCAACAGATTTGTTATCACGGCGGCGCTGCTTTGTCATCTGCTTCTCGTGCCGCCGCTAGTTACCAGCCAGTTGCCGCCTGCGAATTCTTCTGCCGCGACCCAGGTTTCCGAAATCCAGGTTTCCGAGACCCAGGCCGGCGCTGCTCAGGAAAAATCGGCGGCCGCTCCGAGTACGCCATGCGGCCGTGCGTTTGCGGAACAATCCAACAACCGGCCAACGATCTGCGCGATTCAGCAAGAGAGAGATGGCGACATCTATAAGTTGCACGGCGCAGTTGAAATCTACTACGAAACTTACGTATTGAAGTCCGATGAAGCGACTTTCGACTCCGATACCAATGAGGCTACGACCAGCGGACATTTCACCCTGGATGGCGGTCCGAACGACGACCACATTCGCGCGTCCCACGGTACTTACAACTTCGAGAAGGAAACCGGTAAATTCTACGATGTCACTGGAACCACTGGCTTGCGCTTTCGTGCCAACCGAGTGATTCTCACCTCGGCTGCCCCTTTCTCCTTCACTGGCAAAGTTGTCGACAAGATCAGTCCGGATCATTACCTGGTGTATGACGGCACGATCACCACTTGCGAACTTCCGCATCCCAATTGGCAATTTGACGCGCGCAAGATCGATGTGGACGTGGGCGGTAACGCCAAGATCTACCACAGTGCGTTCGAGCTTCACGGGATTCCGATGCTGTTTTTTCCCTATGCCACGCATCCGGTGGAAAAGGAGTCGCGCCAGTCCGGGTTTCTGATGCCGTCGGTCGGTCACTCTTCCACCAACGGGTACATGGTGGGCGATGCTTACTACTGGGCCATCAACCGGATGATGGATGCTACCGTGGGAGCCGAGTATTTTTCTCTGCGCGGAGGGTCGCAGCGGGGCGAGTTCCGGATCCGACCCAGCGATACCTCCTATGTGGACCTGAACTATTTCGGAGTGATTGACCGCGGCATTGGTACTCCTCCGCTTAAAGAAGGCGGCGAGAACGTTCGCCTCAACGCTTCCGGAAACCTCGACGGCTTCCGCGCCGTGACCAACATCGACTACTTGAGTTCATTTCTCTTCCGGCTGGCCTTTAATGAAATCTTTACCCAGGCGGTTTTTTCCGAGGTAAAGTCGCAGGCCTTCCTTTCCAAGTCCACCAACGGTTTCAGCCTCAATGGATTCACGGAACGTTACCAGAACTTCTTGAGTACTACGCCGGGCCAGGTGATCACCATACTGCACGCTCCGAGTTTTGATTTTTCTGGCGTCGACCAAAAAATTGGGCGCTCACCCTTGTACTGGTCCTTTGATGCCTCAACTGCTGGCCTTTCACGCAGCGAACCAGAGCAATGTTCAACGGTGGGGTCGGTCCAGTCGTGCACCCCGGCTTTCCGCACGGCAAATCTGCTCGGGCGATTCGACCTCAACCCGAAAATCTCCCTGCCTCTCTTATTCCGAGGATGGTCGCTGCGTCCCGAGCTGACGTTGCATGAAACCTATTACACGCAAAGACTGGTGGGCGCGAGCGGTGAAAACCCGGGACAGGCCGTCGACGATCCCATCGATCAGCACGCCTTGGAGACTTCCGTGGAATTACGTCCCCCGGCGCTCGAGCGCGTCTTTGACAAAGAGTTTCTGGGTCGGAAGTGGAAACACGTGATCGAGCCGCGCGCTGTTTACCGTTTTGTAACTGGGATAAACAACTTCAGCAACGTTATCAAATTCGACGAGCGAGACATCCTCACTGACACCCACGAAGTCGAGTATGGGTTTGTGACCCGGCTCTATGCCAAGCGAACGTCGGATCAGCCGGAGGATTGCAGCACAATTATGTCGGCGATCACGGTCGGAGGCCCGGCACCGGAAGCGACGGTTCCCTGGCAGCACACCAACCCGCTGGCGAGTCGAGGCTGTCAGCCCGGGCCGCCGGTGCGCGAGCTTGTAACCTGGGAGCTGGCCCAGAAATACTTTCTCGATCCCACGTTCGGCGGAGCACTGATTCCCGGCCAGCGTAATGTGTTCACCACGACTGCCGACCTGACGGGAATCGCATTCCTCACCGAGCCGCGACATTTGTCGCCCCTGGTGTCGCGACTACGCGTGGAGACCAGCACGCGCACGGACGCGGAATGGGACATGGACTACGACTTCCAGGGCAATCGCTTCAATGCCAGCACCCTGCTGCTGAACTATCACATCGGGCAAATAACAGTTGGCGGAGGCGATGCAATCCTGCAGATACCTGGGCAAACTGCGACTACATCTTCCGGTTCGGCGGAGCCCGCGCGTTTCAACCAATTTCGCGCCGCCCTGGGATACGGTAGCGCCACTAAGCGCGGCTTCAGCGCCGCCGGGAGCTTCGGCTTTGACGCCTATGTCAACCAACTGCAGTTTGTTAGCGCGCAGGCCACCTACAATTGGGATTGCTGCGGCATGACGTTGGAGTATCGCAGTTACACGGTTGCCAACGTGCGCAACGAAAATCTGTTCCTCTTCAACTTTACGCTGGCCAACATTGGGGGTTTCGGCAGTTTGCGGCAGCAGGGACGGCTATATTAGGAATTTCGTGACACCGGAAAAAGCCGCTGACGCATCTAAGCCTGCTAACATGACGGCTATGTTCGCTGTGACCGACCTTGACACCAAGAGCTCGCTGCTGAAAGCGAACCTGAGTAAACTTGGACGCGTCCTCGTCGCGTATTCCGGTGGTGTCGATTCCGCTTACCTGGCGTGGGCTGCTCATCAGGCCCTGGGAGATAAAATGCTGGCGATTATCGCCGACTCTCCCAGCCTTGCCCGGACCCAACTCTCTGACGCCATCGCTTTCGCTCAGGAACAATCCATCCCGCTGGAGGTAGTCGCGACCTCGGAGCTGGACCGGCCGGAGTACATCCGAAACGATTCGCAGCGCTGCTTCTTCTGCAAGGATGAACTCTTCACGCTGATGGAAGATTTGCGCCAAGCCCGGGGCTTCGACGCTATCGCTTATGGCGTGAACCTGAACGACCAGGGGGATTTCCGTCCGGGCCAGAAAGCCGCCGCCAATCATCACGTCGTAGCGCCTCTTCTCGATGCGGGCCTGACCAAAGACGAGATACGCGCCCTCGCTCGTCAAGCTGGCCTGCGCATCTGGGACAAGCCTGCTTCCGCCTGCCTTTCATCTCGCATCGAATACGGGCGCCCGGTTACGCGTGAGGCTCTAGCGGTCGTGGAGAAAGGCGAAGATGCTTTGCGTGCTCTGGGGTTTTGCCAGTTCCGCGTCCGTCATCACGGCGAGATCGTTCGCATCGAAATCTCTCGCGAGGAATTACCCCGTGCTCTCGATCCCTCGATGGCGGCCCAATTCAGCAGCATTTTCAAATCGCTGGGCTTCAAATTTGTCACGCTCGATTTAGAAGGCTTCCGCTCCGGATCGATGAACACTTTGCTCAGTACAGAGGACTTGCTTCGCCAAACTGGCTGAAGACCACAATCTATCGAGTCAGGCATTCATACTCTTCATTCCGAGCCGGGTAGCTCTCCGTGCCTGCCCTGGGCTTGTGAGATAATCAACATCTATCTTGCAATGTTCAGGCGGTTTTTAGTGATTCTATTTCGACGCTCTTTTCTACTGCTGCTGGTCGTTTGCCTCGGCTGCGCCGCCCAATCCGTTTCCCCCGAGTTAGCCCAAAAAATCGAGCGCCAGGTACGCTCCTACTACAAGGTTCCGGCAGAGCTAAAAATACTTGTGGGGCCAGCCTCGCCCAGCCCGGATTTTCCCAACTATGAATCCGTCGTGGTGACCATCGACAGCGGAGATAAGAAGCAGGATCTCAAGTTCCTGGTCTCCAAAGACCACACGTCGATGATGCGCATGGTCAAGTTTGACCTGAACAAAGATCCGTACGCCGAAACCATGAGTAAGATCGATACCAGTGGCCGGCCGACGCGAGGAGCGAAAGCATCGAAGGTAGTGGTGGTGAACTTTGATGACCTCGAATGCCCGTTCTGCTCACGCATGCATCAGGAACTGTTTCCGGAAATTCTCAAGGAGTATGGCGACCGGGTCACATTCGTCTACAAGGATTATCCGCTGGTCGAAATCCATCCCTGGGCGACGCATGCTGCCGTGGATGCGAACTGTCTGGCTGCACAAAACGGGGATGCCTACTGGGATTTCGCCGACTACATTCACGCCAACCAGCACGACGTGAGCAACGAAAAAACTTCTGCGGCGCGGTTCGAAGCTCTCGACCGGCTTACGATGTTACAAGGGCAGAAGCATAACGTCGACACGGTTAAGTTGCAGTCTTGCATCAAGGCACAGGATGACAGTGCGGTGAAGGCGTCCATGAAAGAAGCGGAAGCGATTGGAGTGGAAGCCACGCCCACGCTGTTCGTGAACGGAGAAAAGATTGACGGCGCGGTGCCGCCCAGCGAGTTGCGCGCCGCTCTTGATCGCGCCCTGAAAGACGCTAACTTGCCCATACCGGATCACGCGGCCGCGTCGGCGGCGCCAGTCGCAAAGTGATCTTTTGCAAGCGGGGAAGAATCTGTCGGCAACGCAATCGTTTGAGGAGAGAAACTCTTTTGAAAAACAATCCGGAATTTGTCCGCTGGACGGCACTCCTGATGGCTGCCGTTTTGCTGACAACGCTGCTGGGCTGCAACTCGCAGGTAAGCGGGGACGTCATGGCCACAGTGGATGGCCGCAAAATTTTCCGCTCCGACGTCGACAAGTATTACGACAACCAAGTGGCGAGCGCGCAGCAAGTTCCCGCCGGCGAACAAGCCACCATCCTGCGGCTCAACATTCTGCGCCAGTTGATTGACGATGAGATGGTCATGCGCCGAGCCGAGAAACTCGGTCTGCTGGCCACCGAGGAAGAGGTCGACCGCAAGCTCAACGAGATCAAGTCTCCTTACACGCAGGAGGAATTCGATCAGCGTCTGAAGGAAAAAAAGATCACCCTGGAAGATTTCAAGCGCGATATCCGCCGCTCGATTACCGTCGAGAAAGTGATGAACAAGGAAGTGTCTTCGAAGATCAACGTAACGGACCAGGACATCAACGACTATTTCGCCGCGCACAAATCCGAATTCAATCTGATCGAACCGCAATACCACCTGGCCCAGATCTTCGTGACGCCCACACCCAATCCGCAGGTGCACAACCAGAACAACAAGGCGCAGAATGACGCCGAGGCTCGCAAGAAAATTCAGATGATTGCCAACCGTCTGGATAGCGGTGACGACTTCGCCACTCTGGCGATGAATTATTCCGAGGATCCTGAAACGTCCGGCAACGGCGGCGATCTGGGAACTGTACCCGAATCCTCGCTTCGCAACACCGATCCCGGCACGCGTGACACGGTGATGAAATTGAAGCCCGGGCAGTACAGCCCGATCATCACGGTATTGAATCCTGCGAACAAGCAGGATGTGGGATTTCGCATTGTAAAGCTGGTGGCGAAAGAACCGGCGGGCCAGCGCGACCTATCTGATCCTCGCGTGCAGCAGGCCATCCGTTCGCAACTTCATGATCGGCGCGAGCAGTTGCTGAAGGCCGCGTACTACGAGTTGTTGCGCGACTCCGCCAAAGTGGAAAACTACTACGCGAAGAGAATCCTGGATAGCAACGGGCTGACGAAGTAAGGACAGCGCGAGCAGTCGACTAGGTGTGCGACGAGATTATTCGACAATCGCGAGCACATCGCCCGCGTTCACAGCTGCACCTTCACTTACTAAGATCTTCTGCACGGTGCCCTTCTTCGGCGATTTGATTTCATTCTGCATCTTCATCGCCTCCACCACAGCTACACCGGCTCCCTGTTCCACTTCGTCTCCGTCGCGTACGAGTAGCCGCACAACCTTGCCCGGCATGGGAGCGACTATCTTCTTAGGACCCCGATCGTCGCCGGTCCGCATGCGGCCACGCAGGGAGCGGGGATCGCGAACCTCCACGGCGAACCGGGTGCTGCCGACCCACAAATGTAAATCGTTGGCGACGCGTTCGGACTTCACCTCGAACGCCATGTTCCCGATGCGCAGCGAAAGCACGTCGGGGCGAGCCAGAACGGCATCCACTTCCAACTCTCGCCCGTCAAGCTGGCAGGACCAGCGTCCTTCGGCGCGGTGAAGATCGAGCCGGTAATTTTTCCCGTCGATGGTTACGTCGTAGAGCATGAAAACGTACACGAATCCATGTTCGCCCTTATTGCAAAGCTTCACGTCGACTTGCACTCTTCCAGTTGGAGGCAGGCCGGTCGATTCCGTGCGCGGGCCCGCTGCCGTTACCTCCAGGCGCGGCTGCACCAAGTTCGGCAAACATACCAGCGGCAATTGCGGCCACGTCGGCGGCCTTCGAATCGACCGCCTTGTCCTCAATTCGTTTCAACATTCGATCAAGGAATCCGGTATCGAGTTTGGCAGCACGAAAATCAGCATCGCGCAGGATGCGGCGAAATAGCGAAATGTTCGTTTTGATCCCGCCGACAAAATATTCGCTGAGCGCTCGCGTAAGCCGCGAGATGGCCTGATCGCGGTCGGTGCCATATCCGATCAGCTTGGCCAGCAAAGGATCGTAGTCGATGGGCACGTTCCAGCCTTCATACATGCCGCTATCGCGGCGGATGCCGGGCCCCGAGGGCGCCAAGAGAAGAGTGATCTTACCGGGGCTGGGAAAATAATTGTTGTCCGGATCCTCGGCGTAAATACGGCACTCGATGGCGTGGCCGCGGATGCGTACATCGTCCTGCGTAAATGGCAGCTTCTCACCCGCTGCAATACGAATCTGCAAATGAACCAGATCGAGTCCGGTGATCAACTCCGTGACCGGGTGCTCCACCTGCAAGCGGGTGTTCATCTCCAGAAAATAGAAATTCTTCTGCTGATCGACGAGAAATTCTACGGTGCCCGCGTTGGTGTAGGCCGCCGCTTGCGCCACCCGAACGGCGACCTCGCCCATCCTGCGCCGCATATCGGGATCGACGATCGGAGAAGGCGCTTCCTCCATGACTTTCTGATGACGCCGCTGCAAAGAACACTCGCGCTCGCCGAGATAAACCGTGCTGCCGTGCTCGTCGGCCAGCACCTGCATTTCAATATGCCGCGGATTGATGATCGCCTTCTCGATGTAAACTTCGCTGTCGCCAAAGGATCGTTCCGCCTCGCTGCGAGCCGCCTCCAATGACGATTTCAATTGGTCGGGTGCGTACACCAGGCGCATACCTTTGCCGCCGCCGCCTGCGGCAGCCTTCAACATCACGGGATAACCGATCCTCTCAGCCACCTGGCGGGCTTCGTCAAACGACTCCAAGCCACGCGAGGTACCTGGGACAAACGGCACGCCCGCCTTCTCCATGGCTTGCCGCGCACGCGTCTTCGATCCCATCGCATTCATTGCGGCCGCGGTGGGTCCTATGAATTTCACCCCAGCGTCAACGCATGCCTGCGCGAACTTCGCATTTTCGGAGAGGAATCCATAGCCGGGATGGATGGCATCGGCGCCCGAGCGGCCGGCTACGTCGAGAATCTTCGAGATGTTTAGATAGGATTCAGAGGCGGCGGCAGGTCCAATCGGGTATGCCTCATCCGCCTTGCGAACGTGCAGTGCGGCGCGGTCCACATCGGAGTAAACCACCACCGCGGCAATCCCCATCTCATGGCACGCGCGCAGGACGCGGACCGCAATCTCTCCCCGGTTGGCGATGAGAATTTTCTTGAACATTCGGGCGGCCCGATGAACCGTTCGGCGAACCCACGATTTTACCGGAGATTCTGGGCCCACGACGCGCCTTCTTTTCTGTTATCGCTGGCTCACATGGCACTGTGACCAGAATCCTATGCAGAAGGCGAGCCGCTCAATTGTCCTCATCGGAATGCGAAAAGAAAGGCGCTTCAACCCTCGCGGAGAGCTGCCGCACCGGCCGATTGAGTGCGAGATTGCTTCCCAACTTCTAATAGTAGAAAGACCACAACTATCAGGAGCTCCGGCTCGATGGGATGACGGTAGCGTGCATGCGGGAAAACGAAATAGTAAGTCGTGGGGTAGCACAGAATCAGTCCCGCGAAGAGCCACGCGCCGCGCACCTTCTGCCGCACCGCTCGAGCTGCCCCCCAGATGGCAAGCACGGACGAAGCCAGAAACAACGAGTTGCGAAAGTCCCACGGCGCATGGCTATCAGTCGGCTTGGGCACGCCGTTCCAGTAGTAGAAGAATCTCTTCAGGCTGACCACTGCGAACCGCGCAGGATTTCCCCGGACCCATTCGAAGGCCAACCGCTTGCAATCTTCCGCATAAGCCAGTTCACCCATCCGCTGGAACTTTTCGAACTCAAGCTTGTTGAGATTGGGCTGAAGGTAGGCCATCAGCATTCCTTCCGCACCTTTCCAGTTGCCCAGGCGAAACTGAAGGCCGAAATCGTCGCGCAGAAAGACGAAGCGTCCGAAGACTTCATAGTTTCGAACCAGCCACGGGGCGAGCACGAGAAAGAAAACCGTGGACGACAGCACAATCCCGGCGACCGAAGGCAGGCCGCTCTTACATCTCTGACGCCAGATCCACAGCCCACAGAACGGCAGGAACGCAAGCATCGAAGGATTCGCCAAAGCGCCTATCCCCCAAAGGGCCGCGAATAGCACCCAACCTTTTGGGCCGCGCGACTCCCGCAGGTTCAGAGCCACCAGAAAGATCAGACTCAGAATCAACGGCGTAAACGTCGTATCCCAAATCCAGTGGATCGACCAGTACCAGATGTAAGGATTGAGCGCCCATCCCCAGGCCGACCAGAGGGCGACGCGCTCGCCGAATGTTCTGCGTGCGATCAAGAAAATCGGAATGGTCGTGAGTGCAGCCGTGAGGCAGTTGATTGTTAACAGAACCCAGGCGGAGGCGTAGCTATAAATGCCAAAGAGTCTGAAGACTCCGGCCATCAAGTAGGGATAAAGAGGAGGCTCCCACGCCGTAGGGCCCGGTATTGCCGCCATAAGGATTGCTGAAGCCTTGTCCCAGCGCGATGGAGCGAGCCACCCGACCCATCTCCCAACCGAAGGCGAAATGATCTTCCTGCGGTCGCGTGCGATATTCGCGGAAGACGCCAATCATCGCCACCTGAAGAACAAACGACCACACGACCAGCCAGAAGATGGACCGGGGAATCGGCGATTGGGAGGGCTTTTCCATCGAGCGGAAGTGTATCAGCAGGAGCGAACGGAGCGGATGCGATCGGCGGCCGTCATCAGTCAGACAGACGCACGAAGCTCACTGGAAACGGCGAAGGATGTTTGACCTCGTTGGCGGTGGCTTTCTCCCAATGCGTGCTACGGCCGAAGCGGTAGCGCAAGAGCGTCCAGATGGCCAGCCAGCCATCTGAATGGCGAATCTTCTTGCCTTCTCCGGCCGAACGCGGAGCGTAATGAATGGGCACTTCCGCGATCCTCTCGCCCATCCTGCAAAGCTTCGCCGTAATCTCGGGACAAAACTCAAAGCGGCGGCATTGCAAACGAACTTGCGCGATCAGTGACCGGCGGAAAACTTTGTAGCAGGTTGCCTCGTCGTGGATGCCGGCGCCGTAAAGCAAGTTGGCCAAATGGGTTAATAGCTTGGCGCCCAGAAAAAACCGCAGCCCACGCTCCGGGCGGTCTGGACGCACGCCATAGACCACGTTCGCATGGCGCAGTTCCAAGGGCCGCAGCAGCGCGGGATAGTCCTGCGGGTCATACTCGAGATCGGAATCCTGGATCAGTACGTATTCGCCGCGCGCATGTTCGAGAGCGGTGCGTATGGCCGCGCCCTTGCCGCAGTTCTTCTCGTGAAACACCACGATCACATCCGGGGTGAGCGGCATGGCCTGGAGTTTCTCCCGCGTTCCGTCGGTGGAACCATCGTCGACGATGATGATTTCCTTCTTCACCGGCGAAGCGTGGATAGCGCGCAGCAGTTCGTCCACATGCGCGGCCTCGTTATAGACCGGCACAATCACAGACACGCATCCTGCCCACCGGTCACCGGCGGTTTCGGCGATGGTATGCGGTAATGCCACCAATGACACCACGCTCATCATGCGAAAAACTCATTCAGAACGCCAGCTCTGCCTGGGCGTCTGATATACCTGCTTAACTGAGGGTCAGTCTTAGCATAATATCATTTGGGTTCCGCGCCTTTGCCCAAGATCCAGCATGCCGCCTACGAAAATCCCTGTGAACACTGAGAGCCAGGACGGCGGTAATTGGCGGCTCGATTCCGCCGAGCCACTCTGGACGGGCGTTTCAGGGCTCGCCCTGGCCGTGATGACCGTGGCCGCCGCGGCGTTGCGATTCCTCTTTCTCACGAGGAAACCCTTCTGGTTTGATGAATGCTTCAGCGTAGAGGTCGCCCGCCTAAGTTGGCATGACATGTTGCGCCTGTTATGGCGGCGGGAAGCCAACATGTCGTTGTATTACCTGCTGCTACGCGGGTGGCTGCATTTTGGATCCAGTCCATTCTTTATTCGCAGTTTATCGGTGATCTTTTCTCTCGCCACTTTGCCTGCGATTTTCTGGGTCGCCGGCAGGTTATTCGACCGCCGCGTGGCCCTGCTTGCAGTCGCGCTAATGGGCTTCAATGCGTATCACATTCGTTACGCGCAGGAGGCACGCAGTTACTCGTTGTTTGTGCTTCTGGCCACGCTGTCGATCGGATTCTTTGTCGCGACTTTGCGGGAACCCTCGCGCCGTAACCGGGTGGGATACCTTCTTGCCAGCGTGTTGGCAGTCTACGCTCATCTGTACGCCCTCCTGCTGCTGGGGACCCAATGGCTATCGGTGCAAGGAAAGGGCCAAAGACACATGTGCTCGCCCGCGCTGCGGCGTGCGTGGATATGGATCGGAGTTGCGTCATTGCCTTTACTGATCTTCGCGGCGAAGACGGGGGCGGGACCGATCCGATGGATTCAGCGCCCGGGCTTTCATGACCTGCTGAAATTTGCGGAGCACCTTACGGGCAACGATGGACTTCCTCTGTTACTGCTCTATACGGTGGCTTGCCTCGCTGCGCTCATGCCATTGCAGAAAATATGGGACGTCTGGCGGCTTCGCTTCCTATTAATCTGGCTGGTCATTCCGGTGGGGGTGACTCTTCTGCTCTCGCTGGCCCGTCCGATTTTTCTGGCACGCTATTTCATCTTTTGCCTGCCCGCGCTGGTGATTCTGGCGGCGGCAGGTCTCGCGAAGCTAAGTTCACCTTTGCTGCTTGCCGCCTCTGTTGCGGCCATCCTTCTACTCTCGTTGCAAGGAACGTTTTCTTATTACGATCATGACTTCGATCTTGATCGGGATGACTCGAAGGCTGCCGTGAGCTTCATTCTGGATCACGCACAGCCGGGCGACGCCATTGTGTTTCATATTGCGGAGGCGCGCGTGCCTTATGAATTTTTCGAGTCGTTACGCACGGCGACCCCACTGTCGAGCATGGCCGCGGCAGCGCCGGTAATCGTCTATCCCCGTCATGGCGATCGCCTCGACTATCGCGATTTCACGGGCAAGCCTACGAGTGACTTCGTCCAATCCCTGGCTGGCCACTATTCTCGGGTATGGCTGGTTCTTATGAGCAATGGAAATCCCGGCCACCCGGATGCCACTACGCTGATGCTCAACCAGGCTCTGGGCGCGTCTTTCAGGCGTGTCGAGGCCAAGCAGTTTTCCGGAGTCGAAGTGCGAGTCTACAGCATGCCTTGATCCCGGCCTTGACCCGAGCACTTCAACTTGAAACAAAATTCCTGCGTCTTTGGCGCAAGTCTTTGCACTTGGTCGAGGCGCTTGCCAAACTCCAAGTACCAGAAAACAGGCGGAAAACCGAGGGATATCCGCATCAGACCGGGAAAGGGCTGGTGGCAGGCCACCTGCTCCTAATGGTGTCATCTAAGTTTCGCGGGAGGTTTTCTATGCCTAGGTTTGCGGTACTGTGTTCGGTTCTTCTGCTGTCTGTTCTAAGTTTTGGGCAGAACGGGCGAGGCATTGCGGGATATTGTCCTTACGGCTGTGGGCCGTATGTTCCGCTGATTACGACGCCGAGCCTGTCATTCGCCACCGTTTCGCCGAGTCCAGTCGGGGCCACAAATGCCACGGGCGGGCTGATTGCGGGAGCAACCAATTCCACGCTTTCCGAGGTCTCCGGCAACACCGACGCGGTCTACACGGTGCCAGTTTGGTATTCCGGCGGACAGACACCACTGATCTCGCCAGCAGCAGCGGGATCGCGCCGATTCCAAGGACCGCCGCCGCCCATGGCCGCTCCTGTCCACGAGAGGGAAATGCGGCATCTTGAGAGGACGGAAAGGACAGAGGAAGTGCACGCGGAACCTGCTACACAGGTAGCGTGGATCTATTTCAGCTCCGGAGAACCGACCTCCGGCTCCGGAGAAGCAGCAACAGAGCGGCATGCCGCGCGAAGTTTTTCGAACGACGACGTAACACGACAAAACCAGAAGAACGGCCAGGTCAAGTACGACAGCAAGACGGAGAAGATTCAGTAGCTCGCCCCGCGCGTTTGTTGGCAGATTCGAGATCGAATCCGCGGGAAACACAATGCCCCACCCGAGAGACCATGACGGGTGGGGCAACTTTTTTCTTTTGGGAATCTCCGCTCTTATTTGGCGCGATCCTATTTCTGCTGATCTTACTTCGGCTGGTCCATGGTGATGCCCTGATTTCCGGGCTGCTTCTCGGCTTTGGCCTTCTTGGTTAGCAACGTCTGGTCCACCCAGTGGTCGGCAGTTTTCAGATCTTCCTGACGGGCGGCAAGGTCGTCGCATTCTACATCGGCCTTCTCGCGGTACATCAGGTTCAGATAAGCCATGGCGTCGTCGTAGTCAGGACGGAGCTGAATCGCCTTGTTCAGGCTTTCGATGCCCTCGGAGATCAGTGGCCCGTTTTTCTCTTTCAATTCGGCGCAGACCTTTTTCTCATCCTTGTTCTTCGGATTCAGATTCTCGTCCGGCTTCATGCCAAGTTTGGCGCGCTCTTCCATGCGGGGCTGGTAGCACGCTGTCCAGTCGATGACGCCGACCGAATAGTACGGCTCAGGATCGTTGGGATCGATATCAGCGGCCATGCGGTAATACTTCTTGGCATCGTCAAACTTCTTCATGTTCAGGTAAAGATAGGCGATGCCCTTGGCGGAGTTAACTTTTTGGTCGCGGGCTGGGTTCATATCGAGCACGGACTGATATTGCTTAATGGCCTCTTCCGCCATTTTGTTGTTGTCTGGCGTATCGGCGCCGGGAATATATTGCTGCGCATACGCGGTAGCCAGATACATTTTGGCGTTGATCAGAGAAGGATCCAAGGCCACGCTTTGTTGGAAGTGGTCGATAGCCTCTTCGTACTTGGCGTTCTTGTATGCAGTAACGCCCTTGTTCAGTTGGTCGCGGGCGCGCAGCTTGCTGCAGCCCACGGAAGAAAGGATCGCTAGCGTAGCGGCCGCCAGCGTAAACAGTCGGATGGATTTATTCATTGCGGTATAAGTCTCCCTTGCCACACAGCATCCTAGGCCCAGAGACAGCAGTTTGACAAGCGCAGGCCGCATGTTCATTGGCGGACGCAGCACGGGAGCAGGGACTCCCGTGCGCGGCGGAGTGCGATGCGCGACCTTCCGGGCGCTTACTGACAAAAAGGAACGAGCGGTTTAGCCGCCAGCTTCGATCTTCGCCGTGATCAGACCGACCTTATCAACGCCCGCGGCGTGCGCGATGTCGATCACGTTAGCCACGTCGGCGAAGGGAATAGGGTCATCGCCCTTCACGAACATGACTTTCTCAGCGCGCGTCTTGTAGATATCCGCGAGACGGCCTTGCAGATTGTCCCAGGTAGCATCCTCCTGGTTGATTTTCAGGCCGGGATCCTGGCCGGGGCCGCGATCAATAAGTTGCACCACGATGGTGCGGTCGGGCGTGTTGTTTTTGGGCGCATTAGGCGGAGGCGGCTGGGGTACCAGCGCATCCAAACCCTTCGGGGTCAGCGGCGTGATCACCATGAAAATGATGAGCAGCACCAGTAGCACGTCAATGAGCGGGGTGACGTTGATATTTGCACTTTGTCCTCCGCCGCTCCCCATTGCCATACTCATAGTCGATCTCCTCTTATCTCGCTCACTGCCCGGGCGCCGGAGCGGCGGGTGGAGCGCTTGGAGTGCTCTTCCTTTGGTCGGTGAGCAAGCCCAGATCATCCACACCAGCGGCGCGAACGCTATCCACTACCTGGACCACGTTGCCGAAGTGGGCGCGGGCATCTGCCTTCACATAGACGCGCTTGTCGGTGCGATTGGTCAAACGGTCTTTCACTTTGCCCGTCAAACTGTCTACCGCAACCTTGTCGGAGCCAAAGTAGACAGTTCCATCGCGCATCACAGAAACCAGCAGAGCGTCTTCCTTGTCTGCATCGGCCATCGGCGTGGGATTGTTCACTTTAGCCATATCCACGCTGATACCCTTCTGCAACATGGGCGTGATCACCATGAAGATAATCAGCAGCACCAGCATCACGTCCACCATCGGAGTTACATTGATGTCGGAGTTGACTTTGGCGCCTTCATTTCGTTTTGCCATTGACATAACGTGAATCTCCAGTACTTCCAAAGTTTCCGCGAGAGTCGGGAAGGCCGGCGCCAGGATTCATCCCCGGCGCCGGACGAAAGCAACTCACAGCGGAGGTCCAGCCCTAAACTCGGACGGACCTAGGAACGGCGAACATCCCGCCGCTTCAGGAAGTAGTCGATCAGTTCGCTGGACGAATTGTCCATTTCCACATCGAACGCTTCGACGCGACCGGTGAGGTAGTTAAACATCATGACGGCAGGGATGGCCACTAGGAGCCCGAAAGCCGTGGTCACCAGTGCTTCCGAAATGCCGCCTGCGACCGCGCCCAGACCGGTTGCCTTCTGCTCGGAAATACCTTTGAAGGCGTTCAGAATGCCCATCACGGTGCCGAACAAGCCCACGAAGGGGGCCGTCGAACCGATGGTGGCCAGCCCGCCAAGTCCGCGCTTCAGTTCGGCGTGGACGATGGCTTCAGTGCGCTCCAGAGCGCGCTTGGAGGCTTCAATGGTCTCGCCGGGGATGGCGCCGGGGCTATCCTGGTGAGCCTTGAACTCCATCAAGCCAGCAGTCACAACCTTGGCCAGATGGCTCTTCTTGTTGCGCTCGGCAACCTTGATGGCCTCGTCGATACGGCCATCGCGCAGGGCTCCGGCGACCGCGGGAGCGAAGGCGCGAGATTGTTTGCGAGCTGCGTTATATGCCATGGCGCGATCGATCATGACGCCGATCGACCAGCCTGACATGATGAACAGGATGATGACCACGATCTTCGCAATGATACCCATCTGCTTCCAGAGCGAAATCGGGTCCCACCCCACTGCGCCACCTTCCTGCACAATCCAGGCGGCTACTCGGGGAACGTGATGAAATGCTGCTATGGCAAAGTTAGCTAACATGAGTTGCTTTTCCCTCCTCGGAACTTCTTAAACTTTGATGCGAGATTTATACACCTTGCAAAGCCTGACCGTAGAAATCGCGGCTGCGCACATCGGCGTTGAAAAGGTACGGCGGATAGCCCGATTGAAGGGCGCTGCCCGGCCACCGCATTTCGGGTGGGAACGGGGAGGGCCATTCCGCTGGCGCTTCCAAACATCGTCGCGCACAACAATTGCATTTCAAATAACGGCTTACTGCGTCACCGCCGCCGGGACTAGCCTCCGGCCAAGGTGAAGTTGACCTGAACTTCCGTATCCACTTCGACCGGCTCGCCGTTGAGCAGATAGGGCTTGTACTTCCACTGCTTCACAGCGTCAATGGCCGCTGGAGCCAGCATTGGATGTCCGCTCACCAGAGAGAGGTTTTCGATGGAACCATCCTTGCTGATCACGGCACGCAGTATAACCGTTCCAGAAATACGAGCCTGCCGCGCGAGAGGCGGATAAACCGGGTTGACCTTGCGAACCAGAAGGCCTTGGGAGACGCCCTGGGAAACCCGCACCCGCTGCGGAGCAGCAACCTTAGGCACGGCGACGGGCGTAGAACTGATAATACCGCCGATCACGCCACCCATCTGGCCGCCGGGAATACCGCCTGGAACGCCGCCGACGACTCCGCTAGAGGCCATGGAGGGCGGGGCTTCGTCTTCCTTAATCATCTGAATTTTTTGAGGAATCTTGGTGGGCGTCCGCAAAGCGCCATTCACGATATCGGTTTGAATCTGATGCACGACATGCACTGGTGCGGCTGCCGGGGGTGGCGGCGGTGGAGGTGGCGGAGGGGCCACCAGAAAGGTCATGAGTTGCTGCTTGGGCAGAGCCTCGGTGAAGATGAGAGGCATCAAAACCATGACGCCGATCAGAGCTATCTCGAGAATGATCGCGAAGGTCGTGGTCCGACCCCGCTTCGTCTTCAGCCTGCCACCGGATTCCAGAAGGCTATCTTCAAACATAGTTGTTTCTCCCCACTTAGAGCCTACGTAAACTTAGACACCGACAGATTCCCCTTTGCTCCCAAAATCGACTCCATTGCCAAGACCAGCCATTTGAGGCCTTCCTGGCACTCCAAACCCTTACAAACCATACCTCTTAGAACAAAGGCGTATCACAAAATGTCCTGCAACGGTATCAGGCAATTACTTGGTCCGGACGGGCATGGCCGCGGGACGCTTGCCCTTACTAATCCGCCAATCCTGATAAGCCACCAGAATCGGAGCCGCAATGGCGATCGACGAATAGGTTCCGATCAAAATGCCGATGACCAGCGCGAGACTGAAGCCGCGAAGCACCTCGCCGCCGAATAAATAGAGTGCGAGTACGGTAAGGAAGGTTAGCCCGGCTGTCAAGATGGTTCTGCTTAGAGTTTGGTTGATGCTGCGATTAACAATGTCCGACAGTTTCTCGCGCCGCATGAGTTTAATGTTTTCCCGGATGCGGTCAAATACCACGATCGTGTCGTTATTAGAGTAACCAATCAAGGTCAGAATGGCGGCGATCACGGTGAGAGAGATATCTTTGTTGAGCAGCGAGAACGCGCCTACAGTGATCAGGGTATCGTGAAATACCGTGACCACGGCGGCTACACCGTAGATCCACTCGAAGCGGAAACCGAGGTAAATCAGCATTCCGGCGAGCGAATAAGCCGTGGCCAACAGGGCTTGGCGGCGTAACTGTGCGCCCACCTGGGGGCCGACAATCTCAACATTTCGCACGCTGAAATCGGAGAGGAAGAAGCCATCCGGCAAAGAAGCGACCACGGAAGGATCGACCGAGCCCTTGAGCTGGTCGAAAGAAGTCAACACACCGCCCTGGCCTTTATCGCGAGCATCCACGATGGCCTGCGCTTGCTGGGTATATTTCTGATCGGCATCAGACCCCAAGTGCATGGGGTCTTTGTCCATCAGATAGTTCTTGATTGCCAGAGAACTCGCGTTGTTGAGATCCACCTTGCCCGCGGGGGCGTTCGTCTCCAGCGTGCTGATGATCTTAACCTTGCCGTTATCCAGTGCCTGTTCGCTGGTTTCCTGCACGTCCAGGTCAATCAGCACTTCATTGTTGGAAGGCTGGTCGTAGCGTTGAATCTTGGCGTTGTGCAGACCGGCGCGGTCCATAGCCGCGCGCAGGGCGTTGTCGTTAGGCGTATGCGAGAACTTCACATAGACCAGTGTGCCGCCGCGGAAGTCCACACCGTACGGGATGCCATGCCAGAACAACATGGAAAGTATGCCGGCCACGCTGAAGACGAGCGAGAAGGCGAGAAAATACCACTTTTTCCCAAGAAAATCTATGTTTGTATTGCGAAAGAACTCCACCGGTTGTTGCCCCTTAGCTTAATTTCGATTCAGTCGAACAGTCGGCCTTGCTAACTTGCGTACTCCAGCTTCCGATAGACCTATCACAAGTCCCACTCCTACCGCTGCCAGCATTGCAAATAACAGGTGCGATCTAAACGGCTCCACTCTCGTAGACAGGTACGCAATGATTCCGCCATTAAGCGCGATCAGTAGCCACTTTTTCAGAAGCTCAGACATTGGCTCAACACGGTTTCCGCCGTTCTAAATGCTCAACGCTTCCCCCCGCTCTTTGCGGCTCAGTATCCAGTCGAAAATTACGCGTGAAACGAACACGGCCGTGAACAAGTTCGCCAGCAGACCGAAGGTGAGCGTCACTGCAAATCCTTTGACTGGGCCGGTTCCGAACAAGAACAAAATCGCCGCAGAGACAATCGTGGTGACGTGCGTATCGACGATCGTAATCCAGGCGTGACTGAAGCCCTGGTCCACTGCGGATGGCGGCGTTTTTCCGTTGCGCAATTCTTCACGAATGCGCTCGAAAATCAGCACGTTGGAATCCACGCCCATACCGACGGTGAGAATCACTCCAGCGATTCCGGGCAAGGTCAACACGGCTTCGAAATAGCCCATGAATCCCAGCAGGATGATGAGGTTGAGCAACAGAGCGACGTCGGCGTTGATACCCGCCGCGCGGTAGTAGATCAGCATGAAGATCAGCACCGCAAGCATGCCGACGACGGCCGCTCGAACGCCGGCGCGGATCGAATCCGAGCCGAGCGACGGTCCGACCGTGCGCTCTTCGAGATACTTGATGCCCGCCGGCAGAGCGCCCGAGCGCAGGATCATGGACAGATCCTTGGCCTGCTGCTGGTTCATGCTGCCACCGCTGATCTCACCGGTATCGCGGATGGCCTCTTTGATGTTGGCAACTTCCTGAACCTTGTTGTCAAGAACTACAGCCAGACTATCGCCCACGTGCGCCGAGGTGAAGTTGTAGAACCGCTGACCACCCTCACCCGTTAACTGAAAGCGCACATTCGGCTGACCATTCTGATCGGTGCTGGGCTGCGCATCGCGGAGGTCTTTTCCGCGGACCGCGGAAACGCGCGAGACCAGATACCAAGCCTGTTCGTCGGCAGGAGCCCCGGGAGCGGCGTGCCCGGGAAGCAGGATTGCATCCGGCGGCAAGATTCCGCCTTTAGACTGCAGCGCGGCCTGTTCGCTCGGAAAAGGTCCGCCGTCGGGCAGAACCTGCTTGATCTCCAGCATAGCGGTGGACTGCATGATGTCTTTCACGCGGGCCGGATCATCAACGCCGGGCAGTTGCACGAGAATCTGATACTGGCCGAGGCCATGCTCCTGAATGGTTGGCTCGCTGACGCCCAGCGAGTCGATACGGTTGCGAATGGTCTCGATCGCCTGAGTCACGGCTTTATTCTTCAGGTCGGTGAGGATCTGCGGCTTCATGGCCAGCGTCCAGCTGTTGTCCGCTCCCGAAGTCAGGTTGTATTCCGGCAGGCGGTCATTCGCAATATCCAGCAAGTCTTTGCGCGACTCCGCGGGAACGCCCTTCAGGACGATTTTGTCGGGATTATTCTGCGGATCGGGTTTGGAGATATCTGCAAAAGCAATCTTGCGCTTGTTGAGCTGCTCTTTGAGAATTTCGACCGCATTGTCGGAATCCACGTTGATGGCATCGTTGACCTGCACCTGCAGGATCAAGTGAGTTCCGCCGCGCAAATCGAGACCAAGGTGAATGCGGTTGGTCATGGCTGTGAGCAAGCCTTGGCCGGAAAAGCTCTGAGGAATGCCGAAGATCCCGAACAGGAAGACGAGCAGGACTCCGACGATGAGGACCAGCTGCCAAAGAAGATTCTTATTCATGGAAAACTAAAGTCCGAAAATTAGGTTATGCCGCAATTACTTGGTCTTAACCTCTTCATCCGCAGTTGTGACCTGGGTTACGGAGGCTTTGGTTACTTCCAAAACGAGATTATTCGGAGGCACCCGGAGGTGAACCGAATCATCTTTCAGGGCCATGATCGTCCCCCGCAGGCCGCCACTGGTGACAACCTTGTCGCCGGTCTTGAGCGCATCCAGCATGGCCGTCCATTTCTTCTGACGGCGCTGCTGGGGAAGTATCAGGAGAAAATAAAAGATCGCAAAAATGAAAATCAGCGGGGCAACACTGAGCCACCCCATTCCACCGCCAGCCTGCAAGGCCAAAAGAAAATGCGTATTCATCTATTCTCGTTCACCAACGCTCGTTCACAAAAGGTCGTCCATCAAATTCACTCAAGCCTGCTTCACCAGACCCCGCACCCATATCCGCGAACAACCGCCTACGCCTGCTAGCGCCACGGGCCTGTCATTTCACGACGGGGGTGACAATCGATTCCGGCCGGGTTCCTCACTCTTTAACCCGAGTGCAGAGGCTTGAATCCGGGAAGGTCTGTCCAGGGAGGTCTACGGCTTCGCTCGAGACCAAGCGCTAGAAAAAACGGGACTCTTCCCCAAGTCGAATAGAATGACGCACCCGCCGCATAGTGTCAAGGTAGAAACTCAGGTTGTGGAGTGTATTTAAGACTTGAGCCAGCACTTCATTGGACGCATAAAGATGCCGCAAATACGCGCGGGAATAGCGCCGGCACACGCGGCAGGCGCAATTCGGGTCAAGCGGACCGGCATCCTGGGCATAGCGCGCCTGTTTGATGGAAATTCTTCCCTCTGACGTGAATAGGAGGCCATGGCGCGCCGCGCGGGTGGGCAAAACGCAATCCATCATATCGACGCCGAGGCGAGCGTACTCGACTATCTCCTCAGGCGTGCCCACTCCCATAACATACCGCGGCTTGTCGACAGGAAGATGCTCAAGCGTAGCTTCGATGACCTCGCGGGTGCGCTCCCGAGGCTCGCCAACGCTCAGCCCGCCGATGGCATAGCCGGGAAAGCCGATCTCGATGGTACGCTCGGCGGATTCCCTGCGGAGGGCAAGGTCCATGCCGCCCTGGACGATGCCGAAGAGAGATTGGTTTGCATTGCAGTTTCTAGTTTCCGGTTTCCAGTTTCCTGTGTTCGTCGCACCGGAAACCGGACACTCGACACTAGAAGCTTTCTTCCATGGCACTTCGTGCTTGTGCTCTTCGAAGTATTTCTTGCTGCGCTCGGCCCATCGCACGGTCAATTCCATCGAAGCCTGCGTGCGGGAGCGATCGGCGGGATATTCCGTGCACTCATCGAACGCCATGATGATATCGGCGCCAAGCCCGATTTGCGCGGCCACGGAACTCTCGGGACTGAAGAAGTGCGAGGAGCCGTCGAGGTGCGAGCGAAAGGTAACGCCTTCGTCGGTAACCTTGCGCAGATCGTTCAGGCTGAAGACCTGGAAGCCGCCAGAATCGGTGAGGATCGCTCGCGGCCACGCCATAAAACCGTGCAGGCCCCCGAACTGGCGAACGGTTTCGACTCCCGGACGCAGATAGAGGTGATACGTATTGCCAAGAAGAATCTGCACGCCGAGTTCTTCGAGAACATCCTGCGGGACCGCTTTGACGGTCGCGACCGTGCCCACAGGCATGAACACTGGGGTTTCGATCTCGCCATGCGGCGTGAGCAGGCGTCCGGCCCGGGCCGCATTTCTGCGGCTTTCGACATGAAACTCAATGGACATTCTGGCGATTGTAGCAATCGGGCAGTGATCAGAGGCTAGTGGTCATTGGTCAGCAAAGTCACGATTTCTCCCCGGACGTTGCCATCCTCAACGCGGAGTTTGCCTATGCTCACCGGCAGTTTGAATCGTCGTGGACCTGCGCTCCCGGGATTGAAATAGAGAACTCCGTCGCGGCTCTCCTGCTTAGGCACATGACTGTGGCCGCTGATCACAGCGGCGAATCCTGCGGCCTTGGGCTTGAGATCTAATCGGGTTAAATCGTGCAAGACATAGATTGAAATGCATCCGAGCTCGAGAACTTCGGTTGCGGATAGGCGCGTGGCCCACGCCGCCTTATCGACGTTGCCGCGCACGGCGGTGACTGGAGCAATAGCTGCAAGGCTTTCCAGGATTTCGGGCGCGCCCACATCCCCGGCATGAATAATGTGATCCGATCCGCGCAGCGCCTCGATTGCCTCGGGACGAAGCAGGCCATGGGTATCGGAGATAACGCCGATCAGGATAGGCAGTTCTCAGTTCTCAGTTCTCAGTTCTCAGTTCTCAGTTCTCAGTTCTCAGTTCTCAGTTCTCAGCACTCAGTTCTCAGTTCTCGGTACTCAGTTCTCGAGACTCATTTCTTCATCTTCTCAACAAAGCTTCCGATGCTTACGACGGCTCGGCCAACAGTGCCAAGGCCAATTTCCTGGACGTCGTCGCGCGCAGTCACACGCAGTAGGTAGAAACGACCGTCAAATGACTCCAGCACGGCTTCCGCCTGAATGTGCGCGCCAATGCCGCTCGCGGCGCGGTGCTGGATGTTGATCGAAGTTCCCACGGTGATTTCGTCGCCTTCGCAGTAGGGCTGCAGCGCGAGAAAGGCCGCAGTCTCCATCAGGCGGATCATGTCGGGCGTGGAGTAAACCGGAGGCAACTCGGGATGGTGCGCGGTGAGCGTATGTTTGAAGGCGACGGTTTCTTGCGCTTCGCCCCGAGCTCCGATCGGAATCTCTCTCGCCATGCTGGTTCTCGTTCTCGCTTTCCGTCCTCATAAGGAAAGAGCCAATGATCGCGAGGAAACCGCACGATCATTGGCTCACCAGATTGTTGAAGACCGCTGGCTCACACCGCGTAGGTCAGCCGCGCGTTTTCAATCCCGTCCAGTGCTTGCCACAGCATCCGGGCGGCATTCTCGCCCGCATCCAATGCTCCTTCCGCTTTCTCGGGGTCGGCTGCAATGCGCTTCGCCAGTTGCTCACGCCAGACATTCGAGTGGTAGACATCGGCGGTGGCGTGTACCTCGAAGTAGCCGCAGGTTTTGTCGTCTGCGCCGTACATTTCGCGCAGCCCGCGCTCTTTTTCCTGGGCTATCCGCGGCACCTGCGATTCGTAAACATAAAACGCCGCCAGCACCTGTTCCGGAGTGCCATCACTGGCTACACTGTGAAAATAGCGCATCAGTTCTCCGATTTGCTTGACCGGTAAATGCCAGTGCATATCCCGTCTGGCTCCCATGCCCTCGGCAAAATCGAGCCAGAGTTCAGCGTGCGGAACGGCATCTTTCCCGGACTTTCCCACAGTGCCCTTTTCGTCAACCATGTTGGCCAGCACAGCCCGCCTCAATTCGCCATCGTCCAGTCGGAGGGCAAACTCGGCCAGGTAGCTGGGAAATGCCTGGACGTGATGGTAATAATGCCGCGCGTACTCGCGCAGATCTTCGCGCGACAGCTCACCCGCCGACCACGCCCGGTAGAATGGATGGCATAGCAGATCGTATCTGCCGATTGTTGCCTCCAGTCGCTCGAAGAACTGAGTGGCATTCATGATGACCCCCTGGGGTTTTTGGTATGAAACCCTACTATACGGGCGAGGCTGCACGGCAGCAAGTGATGGGAATCACGATGGCTGGCAACTTGTTAGAATGAAAGCAGAAAGCCACGACGAGATCGTGCGGCAAGCGTTGGAGTGTGGGGTTTCATCATCGAGCAGATGCAGTTTACCGAACAATTCGACGTAGTCGTTGTCGGCGCAGGTCATGCTGGATGCGAAGCGGCAATGGCAGCGGCGCGCATGGGGTTGAAGACCGCGCTCTATACGCTCAACGTCGATCTGATCGCGCAGATGTCGTGCAATCCGGCGATCGGGGGCATTGCCAAGGGACACCTGGTCCGCGAAGTCGATGCGCTCGGCGGGATCATGGGCGAGATCACCGACGCGGTTGGCATCCAGTTCCGTCTGTTGAACACTTCGCGTGGCCCGGCTGTGTGGTCGCCGCGCGCACAGTGCGACAAGCAGGCCTATCGCCTGAAGATGCGCGAAGTGCTGGAGTCACAACCGAATCTAAAGATCAAGCAGGCGGAGGTGGCCGAGTTGATTCTGGAAGCACCCAGGACCGAGTATCGAGTCCCGGGCGAAGGCGATGACTCGGAGCTCGGCACACGGAACTCGGTACTAGGAGTCAAGCTGCGAGACGGTCGCACGGTCGGCGCACCCGCCGTCATTATTACCACTGGCACTTTTCTCAACGGGCTCATCCATTGCGGCGAGCAACAGTATCCTGCCGGACGTTCTGGGGAACCAAATGCAGTTTTGCTCGGCGAGTCGCTGAAGAAGCTCGGGCTGCGCGGCTGCCGTCTGAAGACGGGGACGCCGCCACGCCTTGACGGACGCTCGATCGACTGGACGCGGTTCACGCTGCAGCCGGGCGATGCCGATCCGACGCCCTTCAGTTTCCGGACGAAGCGGGTGGCGCATCATGACTCACAAATTCCCTGCTACATTGCGTGGACCTCGCCCGAGACGCACCGCATCATCCGGGAGAATGTGCACCGCTCGCCGATGTATAGCGGGCAGATCCAATCGATTGGGCCGCGTTATTGCCCATCGATCGAAGACAAGATCGTCAAGTTTCCCGACAAGGAGATGCATCAGCTTTATCTCGAGCCCGAGGGCCTGAACACACACGAAATCTACGTCAACGGCATGAGCACTTCCCTGCCGGTAGAGGTGCAGCTTGAGATTCTGAAGTCGATTCCGGGCCTTGAGACCGCCGAGATGCTGCGGCCGGGATACGCTATCGAATACGACTCGATTGATCCCACGGAACTGCGGCGCACTTTGGAAACGAAGAAGATTGCAGGCCTGTTTCTAGCCGGCCAGATCAACGGGACGTCTGGTTATGAGGAAGCCGCGTGCCAGGGCCTGATGGCGGGCATCAACTCGGCTTTGCAGGTAAAAGCTGAAGCTCCGCTGATCCTCGACCGCACCGAGGCTTACACGGCGATTCTGATCGACGACCTTATTTCCAAGGGAACGAACGAGCCTTACCGAATGTTTACGTCGCGGGCGGAGTTCCGCTTGCACCTGCGGATTGACAACGCCGATCGCCGGCTCACACCGCACGGTCGCCGCGTGGGATTGATCTCGGATGAAGCGTGGGATGATTTTCAGGCCAAGCAAGAGCGACTGGAGAAGGTGAAGCAGCTTCTCGAGAAGACAAGAATCACCGGCGTCGCGCTGGACGAGCAACCTTCCAACGGCTGGAGTTCGGCGCTCGGGCAAACTTACGCGCAGTTGCTGAAGCGCCCGGAGGTCACGATCGAGCAACTCGCGTCCGTTCTGCGCGAGCTCGATCCTGTCTTCTTTGCAAGAGGAAATGAAGGAATCGGCGAAGATCGGAATGGATCCGTGGCTACGATTTCTTCCGAAGTTCGCAACGAACTGAAGTCTGTGGAAACAGAGATCAAGTACGAAGGCTACCTGCGGCAACAGCAGCGCGCCATGGATCAAATGAAGAAGTCAGAGCAGCGCTCCATCCCGGATTGGTTTAATTACCGTTCGGTCAGCGGGTTGTCGCGTGAGATGCAGGAAAAGCTAACGCACGTGCAGCCGCGCACGCTGGCGCAAGCCTCGCGCATCCCGGGAGTGACGCCAGCGGCGGTGTCGCTGGTGAATGTCTACATCGAGATTCAGGCGCGACGGCGCGAGCAAGCGGCGACAATCGGGCAAAATTAATGTTGTGTTAACAATCGCTCGTTACACGCGGGTTAACATTTTTTCCATGGCTCAAGACTCTCTCCGAATTGAAGACCGGCCCGGAACCCAGCCAGGACAGCGTATTCTGACCCTGAATGGCGCACTGGTGATGACAACCATGTTTGAGTTTCAGTCCACGGTGCGCGCCGATACTTCCCGTTGTCTCATTATCGACTTTACAAACGTGCCATACGTGGATTCAGCCGGCATCGGCGCCCTGGTTGGGGCTTACGTCACGCGTCAGAATGGTGGACGCAGTTTGGCGTTGGTGGGAGTGAGTGACCGCATCCACCACGCGCTGCAGGTCACGCGAGTCGAGCAGTTCTTTCGTTTCTTCGATTCCGTCAGCGCCGCGGAACAGGCTTGAACGGTAGGCAGTGGCTAGTGTTCCGTGGCCAGCGACTACTCAGGGCTTACTCCTCAGTGGCCACTGATCACTGATGTTTGACTGCCTGTGCCATCCCTCCTAAGATGAATCTTCCCACCCCATCTCCCTATGATCGGCCAGACCATTTCGCATTACCGCATCACCGGCCAGCTAGGAAGCGGTGGAATGGGAGTGGTCTACGAGGCGGAAGATCTTGATCTGGGCCGCCATGTCGCGCTGAAATTTCTGCCGCCGCAACTCTCCCGCGATCAAAATGCGCTGGACCGTTTTCTGCTTGAGGCCCGCACCGCGTCCGCTTTGAATCACCCCAATATCTGCACAATCTACGCCGTGGAAAAGGCTGGAGACCAGTCGTTCATCGCCATGGAACTGCTGGAAGGCGAAACTCTGGACCGACGCTTGCTTGCCGGCCCAGTGCCGTTGGATCGCCTGCTGGAGTGGTGTATCCAAATGGCGGATGCGCTGGACGCGGCGCACGCCAAAGGAATTATCCATCGCGACATCAAGCCGGCGAACATATTTATTACGCAGCGCGGACAAGTGAAGGTGCTGGACTTCGGCCTGGCGAAGCTGGCTCGCCGCGAGATGGAGATGACAACAATCGGAGCAACCTCAGATCCGCCGGGACAGAACTTGACCAGTCCGGGAGCGACCGTGGGCACCATCGCCTACATGTCGCCGGAGCAGGCGCGCGGCGAGGAGTTGGATCCGCGCTCCGACCTGTTTTCTCTCGGCGTGGTCATCTATCAGATGGCAACGGGGCGCCTGCCATTCTCTGGTCCAACTTCGGCCGTAGTCTTCCACGCCATCCTTGAACTCGATCCGGTCCCGGCCCTGCAACTGAATGCCACCCTGCCACCAAGACTCGATGAAATTATTGGGAAGGCTTTGGAAAAAGACCGCGACCTGCGTTACCACTCAGCAGGAGATCTGCGCGGAGACCTGAAGCGGTTGAAGCGAGACACGGAATCTGGACGCAAGCCAGCGCAGGCCACCCCTACCAGCGCGCCAGCGGTGACGGTTGCGACGTCCTCGACAAGGGATGCCACTGGAGTTCCCTCTGGTCAACACTCCTCCGGAAGTTCGGCAGTGATCTCCGCAGCGCGGCGGCACAAGGTTAGTTCGGGGGTTACGGCGGGAGTCGTATTGGTGTTGCTGGCGGCGGCGGCTTACGGAATCTATGCCTACTTCACCCGTCCCCGCCCAACTCCGTTCCAGGATGTTTCTGTCACCAAGGTGACCGAGGGTGGCAAGTCAATGCTCGCCGCCCTTTCTCCCGACGGCAACTACATTCTGAATCTGGTGCGCGATAACGGCCTGGCCAGTTTGTCGCTACGCAACGTGCCCACGAACAGCGACACTCAGGTTCAACCTCCGGCCGATGTTTATTACAACGGTCTACGCTTTTCTAAGGACGGAAATTACTTTTATTTTGTACGCAGCGATCCGGGCAATCCGGAACTGAAGTTCTTGTACCGGGCTCCGTTGCTCGGCGGGACTGCCCAGAAACTCGCCGAGGACGTCGATTCAAACATTACCTTTTCTCCTGATGGGAAGAAGTTTGCGTTCATGCGCTATGACAATCCAGAACATGGCAAGTACCAGCTCATTATCAGGGCAGCAGAAGGCGGAGACGAGCGGGTGCTGACCGGCGGGCCGACCAGCGATGGTCTGTATCAGCCCACCTGGTCACCTGACGGGAAGATTATTGTTTGCCAGATGCTGGATGTGTCGAATGGATTGATCAGGTTGGTGGCCGTGGATGTAAACAGTACTGAGCGAAAGGCCTTTTTCAGCGGCAACCAGCGAATTTTCGACAAGCCTTCCTGGCTGCCGGATGGTAGCGGATTGCTCGTCCTGGGGAAAGAGCAAAGCTCAAATTTCGCCCGCACGCAAATTGGTTTCGTTTCCTATCCCGCCGGCGTTTATTCTCCGATCACGCGCGATACGAATAGTTACTCCGATCTGAGCGTGGCGAGCAGCGGACACCTTCTCGCCACCGTGCAGAATGAAAACCGCTGGAATTTGCAGCTGCTGCCCGCCGGGGAACCATCGGCGACGGCACGGCAAATCGCCTCCGCGGATGCTGATACGAACTTCACCTGGACGCCGGAGAACCAGTTGATTTCCGATCAGGCGAACGTTCTCAACCGGATCGATCCGGCAACGGGTAACAAGACAGTGATTCCGGGAGAGGCAGTAAGTGGGGCCCCCTGGGCTTGCGGCGAAGGCGGCTCTGTCGTTTTTGTGAGATTTCAGAGCGGCGTGCAAAACATCTGGCGCATGGACGGAACGGGGAGCAACTTCAGGCAAGTTTCGACTGGCAAGCTGGATGTGAATCCAGTGTGCTCGCAGGACGGCAAGTGGGTGTACTTCATGGAGCGGGGCGGCGAACAGAAACTTGTCAGAGTACCGATCGAGGGCGGAACTCCGCAAACGATTTCCGAGTCGCCGATGTCCGGCGCATTCGACGTCTCGCCCGACGGGAAGCTCGCGGCATTTCCTACGATAGAGCACTCGGGAGAGCACAAGGAAATGCTGGAAGTGGTCGAGACGGAAGGCAAGAAGGCCGCGAAGCAGATTGAGTTCGAACGCTCGCGCTTTGGGTTACTGCACTTTTCACGCGGTAGCAAGGCAGTGGTTTATCCCGTGCGCGAAAGCGGCGTCGATAACCTGTGGCTGCAGCCAGTGGACGGCTCTAAGGGCAAACAGATCACGAATTTCACCGCCGAACACATCTTCGATTTCCACTGGTCGTTTGACGGCAAGCAGTTGGCTTTGGTTCGCGGACACACGGACTCGGATGTGGTGCTGATGCGGCAGAACAAGTGAAGCTACTGGGTCGTCACCCGATCGCCCAAATTAAAAAAGGCGGCCATGGCAGGCCGCCCTTTTTCGAATTGTTAACTGCGAAGCGGTTTAGGCACCCTTCACGTTCTCGGCCTGCCAGCCCTTAGGGCCTTTGACCACGTCAAACTGCACCTGCTGACCCTCCTGGAGGCTGCGGAAGCCGCTCGCCTGAATGGCCGAGAAGTGCACAAATACATCTTCACCGTTCTGGCGGCTGATAAAGCCGTAGCCCTTGGCGTCGTTAAACCACTTCACTGTTCCTGTTTCCATGGTGTTGCAATGTTCCTTTGTTGTGATATAGCGCTGAAACTTTGGAAGGGTTCTTCTGCAGGCAGGTCACGCGCTGGTAAGCGGAGAAACTGAGTACTGCGAAAAACTCTAAAGTCAAACGCAAGCAAATTGTATTGCAAGTGCCTCAAAATAGCTACAAGTTTTATTTTACTTCGCCCACAAGTAACTTGTATTCATTAGCTTACAAGGCAGTCCCAGGGACAATCGATGCTGGGCAGGCGGGACGTGGCCGAAACGAAAGGGCACCTTCGAAGGCTGTATTATCTAACTATGCGTTTCCCCAAGGTTCTAATCTTGATTGCTCTCCTCAGTCCGGCGTGGGCGGGAGTGGTGGAGGATGTCCGCGGCGCGCTGGGTCAAAACAGCTTCCCAGCCGCCGAGGCCGAGCTGAATTCTTACCGGGCTAGGAACGGCGTTACGGCTGAATACGTCGAAGCCTACTCCTGGATGGCGCGCGCAGCGCTCGCCCACGGCGATTATGACCAAGCCGCCGCATACGCCAAACAAACCAAAGCTTTGGCCCTGGAGCAATTGAAACAGCGTCCGCTCGACGCCGAACCGCACCTGCCGATCGGGTTGGGCGCCGCGATCGAGGTAGAGTCTCAGGTGCTGGCCGCTCGCGGGCAGCGTGCTCAGGCCGTTGCCGTTTTGCAGACGGCGTTGCGGACTTACGGCAGCACGTCGATCCGGGCGCGTCTCCAGAAAAATCTAAATCTGCTCTCGTTCGAGGGTCGGCCGGCGCCCGCACTGCGGGCTGAACAATTTCTAGGATCGAAACCTCCCGTGCTGGCCCAGCTTAAGGGTTCACCCGTGCTTCTGTTTTTCTGGGCGCACTGGTGCGGAGACTGCAAAGCAGAAGCTCCTATCCTCACACAACTGCGCTCCGAGTTTGCGCCCAAAGGATTGACCGTGCTCGGTCCAACCCGGCTCTACGGTTATACCGCGCAGGTGGAGCATGCCTCGCCCAGCGATGAACTCGCTTACATCGACGCGGTGCGGCATCGGTTTTACGGCGGGTTGCTGGACATGCCGGTCCCTATTAGCAAGTACAACTTCGATGTGTATGGCGCCTCGACCACGCCTACGCTCGTGCTGCTGGACCGCACGGGCAAGGTCGCGATGTATCATCCCGGGGCGCTGCCGTATGACCAGTTGAAGGCCGAGATTGAGAAAGTCGTGGCGCGCTAAAAATTTTTTAGCCTACTTCGATCTCGCGCAGTTCACCGGTCTTCACGTCGTAAATAAATCCCCGCACCGGGATATGTTTCGGAATCCACGGGTGCTGTTTCACCCGGATCACCTGCTGGCGCAGGTTTGCCTCGAGGTCGTCGAAGCCATAGAAATGAGAAGGCTCGCTGGCGATGGCGCCCATTTTGCTGGTCAGGTGCGCCCTTAACTCGTATTCCCGCACCTTTAGCAAACCGCAATCCGTATGGTTGATGATGATGAATTCCTGGGTATCGAGCAGGTGATGCGAAACAATCAGAGAGCGCAATGCGTCGTCCGTGGCGATGCCGCCCGCGTTGCGAATCATATGGGCGTCTCCGGGCTGCAAGCCCAGGCAGCGCTCAAATAAAATTCTGGAATCCATGCAGGCCAGAACAGCTACGCGACGGCGCGGCTGCACGGCAAGATTTCCCAGGTTGAAGTTCTTTACAAAGCGCTCGTTGGCTTTTAGCAGTTCGTCGGCGACTGACAATTCTTGGTCCTCGCTTTTCGTTCTTCAGTCTGCGACGAGTTCTTTTGCCGCAGCGCTGGCCGTTGGTCGTACTCCAGTTTACCGTCTACAATCGCCCCGTGAATCTCGACGACACCATTGTCGCAATCGCTACCCCGCCCGGGCGGGGCGGCATCGGCGTGGTCCGCATTGCCGGACCGAGAGCACGGGAAATCACTTTACCGATGCTCCGGCTCAAACACAATCTGGAGGCGGGACGGGCAATCTTCGGGGAACTGATCGAAACCAGCGGAGAAGGAGTTTCCAGTGTCCAGTCTCCGGTGTCTAGTACGGCAAACCCAGGAAACGGGACACTGGAAACCGGAAACTCGACTCGTATCGACGAAGTTGTCGTGACGTACTTCGCGAAGCCTCATTCCTACACCGCTGACGATGTCATCGAGATGGCCGTCCACGGTTCACCGGTCGTGCTGCGGCATATCGTTGAAATGTGTATTGCCTCGGGCGCGCGTCTGGCCGAGCCCGGAGAGTTCACCATGCGCGCGTTCCTCAACGGCCGCATTGATCTCACCCAGGCAGAGGCCGTGCGCGACCTGATCGACTCACAGACGCTCTACCAGGCGAAAGTGGCGGCGCAGCAGCTTGAGGGTGCTCTCTCGAAACGCTTGCAGCCGATCAAGCAGAAGTTGATCGAGTTGATCGCCGTGCTGGAAGCCGGCATCGATTTCGCCGAAGACGATGTCTCTGTCCTGCCCGATCCCGTCATCCTGGAGCGCATCTCTGAGGTGCGCAAGCCGCTTGAGCAGCTAGCGGCTAGTTTCGCTTATGGCAAGGTAGTTCACGAAGGATTGACGCTCGCCATTGTTGGTCGCCCCAACGTAGGCAAATCAAGTTTGTTCAACCGTCTGGTTGAGCGGGAGCGCGCCATCGTAACGGCCACTCCCGGAACCACGCGCGATCTGGTGAGCGAAACCGTGTCGATCGGCGGCATTCCAATCCGACTAGTCGACACCGCCGGCATCCGGCAGGCGCTCGACGAAGCCGAGTCCCTCGGCATACAAAAATCCCTGGAAATTTTGGCAGACTCGGATTTGGTTCTGGTAGTTCTGGACGTTTCGCAACCGGCCTCGGGAGAGGACGAAGAACTGCTCCGGCAAACACAGAATCGACCTGCCATTATCGTGGGCAATAAATGCGATTTAGCAACTAGCAGTCCGTCGCCAGTGGCCAGTGGCCAGCTTCCGAATGTTAGGGCATCCGCGTTGACAGGCGAAGGCATCGCCGAACTACGCGGCGAGATTCTGCGTCACATCGGCGGCGAAACGGGAGCGCAAGCCGAGGCCGGCTTTCTCACGAATGTTCGCCATCAGGGACTGGTAAGAGAGGCGCTGGGCTCGCTTGATGCTGCTACTGCCGCGGTGACGGGGAAAGTTCCACATGAGATGCTGCTGCTGGATCTCTACAGCGGTCTCCGCGCTCTCGATGCTATTACGGGAGCCACCACGACAGACGACATCCTCAACTTGATTTTCAGTACATTCTGCATCGGAAAATAAGGAAATGCTGCCCTTGACGAGGTTGCCGCAGAAAAGTGGCAGTCCGAGTAGCGATGCGAGAGATGCGCCGAGCCATCAGCGCTAGTCGGCAGATGCCTTCGCAGCCTTATCTGGCTGAAACCCGATCTTGTCCAACATGGGTTGAATCTCGGGATTCGACATAAATAATTTCCAGATCAACCCGGTACGGTAATTTTCCACCATCACCGCGATCGGGGCCTGGTCGAGTCCCATGTAAACAGGCGAGAACCAATTGCGCGTCAGGTTGAAAGCGTCCCGCGGTCCGTAGACTCCCCAGAGCCGATCGCCCAGATCCCGATAAAAGAACTTGAGGGCAGCCATTGAAGCTTTGGGTGTGTAAGGAAATGACGCGAGAGCGCCGGTCGGAGTGATCGTGCCGTTATCAGTCGCGCGGTCGGGAGCGTGGGCCGAATAGCCTAACTGATCGTCGCTCGCGGTCAGGCCCCAATCATCTGCACCATAGCCTTGGAAGTGGCCGGGATTCGATTCGCAGTAAGCCTGATCGATGAGCACGAGATTGCGGTTGTTGTCGAAATAATCGGTGTACTTATCATGGATGCCGCGAGGATCGAAACCCATGAACGAATACTGGGTGAAGAATAACGGCCCGCCCG
Organism: uncultured Acidobacteriaceae bacterium; assembly: GCA_963782835.1. Taxonomy (GTDB): domain Bacteria; phylum Acidobacteriota; class Terriglobia; order Terriglobales; family Acidobacteriaceae; genus Sulfotelmatobacter. Next base: position 333,986 of record CAWALR010000018.1, read on the forward strand.
TGCCTACGCCCACGTCCAGCTTAATACCGAAATAACTGTGGCCGTTGATGTAACGGTCTCCATCATTGGAGCCAGACCAGCCACTGCGGTATGCGATCGCGGCCTCCGACTGTCCTGCCCATCCGCTGTAATAAAGGCTGGCCGGAACGCCGTGCGTAGGCGAGGCGATGGCCAGCAGATAGGTGATCATGGTTTCGTTGAATCCCGTCAGCCGGTGATCGATGAACCAGGACCACTGCGGAGACCAGTGCCACAACAGCGCGTCATTGTTCGGAGAGCGACGGTACCAATCCCACTCAACCGTCTCCCAAAGGTGGGTAATTCTCTGGTAAATACTTTGGCCAGCTTCACCTTCGTCCTTAAAATATTGGCGCGCCGCCAGCAATCCTTCCATCAGAAAGGAGGTCTCGACCAAGTCGCCGCCATTATCGAACATGCCGAACACCAACATCGATTGCGCAGTGTCGCCATTCAGGAAGTGCGCCCAGGCGCCGTGATAGCGAGGGACTTTTTCCAGAAAATCCAGAATCTTTGAAAGTCGCTCGATGCCCTGTTCTCGCGTGACAAAGCCCCGATCGACCCCTACGATCAGCGCCATGATGCCAAATCCGCTGGCGCCGGTGGCGACAATGCGTTCGTCTCCAGGAATATTTTCCAGCGTAGCGCCTGCGACGGGATGCGCGCCGTCCCAGTAATAACGAAAGCAAGCTTCCTGCAGCATGGTAAGCAAGTCATCGTCAGATAATTCTTTGGTGGCTGCGGTCGCCGGTCCGGAAAGGGCAGACTGCCGGTACGATCGGTCGACGGACTTCACCCGGTAAGTCGCGGTCACTCCCGATTTTCCGATGAAATCCGTATAACGATTGATGTCCGCGCTCTGAATTCCGATCGGCAGGAACTTGTGCTTTCCGATGGAGCGATAGATGGCATAACTTTGCAGATCGCTGGCGTCTGTAACCGGATCCCAGCTGATGTCAATGTGACGATCGTAGCCTTTGGCCTGCACATTCTTGGGCGATCGGGGAGGGCTCCTAACTTCGGGAGCCACGGGCGTAGCAGCCGCCCGATTATCGATCTTGATCTCGTCGATGATCAGAGTGTGAGGGATGTTGTCCGCAGCATCCTGGCTGAAGTACAGGCTGTGAAGTTCACGCGCCTGAAAAGGATGAATCGAAGCGGTCTCAAACTCGCTGAGGGGCAGCCGGACCTGAAACCAGCGCTTCGCGGGCACATCCCCTTCGATGCCATCCAGTTTGACGGGAGCTGTGAAATTATGCTCCTCGTCTTCGAGTTGTATGAAGGGCAAATCGGCGGCCGGAAATGCTTCGGGTGAATAACACCACATATACAGCGTATCACCGCGAAAATCCGTGGGCCGGTTGCGCATGCTGACCACTCGCAACTCTGTCTCCCAACTTCCGCCGGCTACCGATTGCCACTGGAGGCGCAACGCATTCGGGGCGGTGAAGAAATTTTTCTTTTCGACGGGCAGAGACCCTGACAGCAGTTCAATGCTACTGGGAAACACAGCCCTGCCACTGCTGTAATAGTAGTAGTCGGGCGTGATGCTGTTATCGAATACCACGTGGTTGTAGTAGTCCGTGGGCGCGGCTGCGCCGCAACGAAGGACAATCAGGATTAAAAAGCAAAAAAGGCAGAAAGACGAACGCACCGCACACTCCCGCTCTTGGCAGATGAGAGAGTTTATTGCACCTAGATTCGCAGTCTAACATAGGGAAACGGGGCGTCGGAAAAGGACGGCCCTTCTGCCGGAAATCACCGGCTGGGTGATAAATTCAGACGTGGCGATTTGTGTCACGGTATTAGCTCAATGATGTTGGCCTTTGATTCGAGGACCTTCTCCAGTTGACGACAAGAAATTCTGCCTCCAGCTTCACACTTCCAGAACGGCTTACGGGGATCTCAAAAGCGCAGATCGTTGGAGTGCTGGCTCTATTCGCGGTGGTGTATGTCGGATCGCTCTTTTCTCCCGGACTGCAGGACGACGCCGACTCAAATCACGCGGAAGCCGCACGAGAAATGCTGGTTACACACGACTTCGTGACGTTGAAGATCAACGGGAACCGCTATCTGGAAAAAGCGCCGTTAATGTACTGGATGGTCTCTTCGTGCTACTTCTTCTTTGGCACGAATGAATTCGCCGCACACTTGCCAGTTGCATTGTCCATGCTGCTGCTAATGCTGCTGGCCATGCGCTGGGGACGCCGCGCTTTTGGTGATCGAGCCTCGATTTATGCGGGATTGTCTATCACGACCGCGGCGGGATGTTATCTGTTCACGCGAATTCTCATCCCGGAGTCGATCCTGAGTTTTTTCATCGCGGCATCATTTTACTTTTTTGCTACTGCGCTGGAAGACGGCGACGCATGGCGTTGGTATGCCGGATATGCCGGTATAGCGCTGGCCGTACTAACGAAGGGGTTGCTCGCCATCATCGTGGTTGGACTCGCTTTACTCCTCTATGTTGCAATCAGCGGCGAGTGGAGGCGCTGGCGTGAGTTCCGTCTCTTCACCGGCACCTTGCTCTTTTTGCTCGTTGCCGCGCCCTGGCACATTCTCGCCGGTATTCGCAATCCGCACTTCTTCTGGTTCTACTTCGTCAATGAACACTTTATGCGCTTCCTGGGCAAGCGCATTCCCAAGGACTACAACAAACAAACCAACTCCCTTTATTGGACGCTGCACCTGGTGTGGCTCTTTCCTTGGAGTTTGTATCTGCCTGTGGCATTGCGGCGTCCGATTTCGCTGTGGATGGCGCGCCGCAAGCTGGGTGCAGCAAAACCGCCGCGGCCCCCGCTGAACTTCCGCTCCCGGACCGAATTACTATGCTTAGCCTGGGCCGGAGTTACGCTCGTCTTCTTCTCGGTCTCGACCAATCAGGAGTACTACACATTCCCGGCGTACTTCCCGATCCTGTTGCTGATTGCAGCGAGGCTTGCCGACGAAGAAGAGCTGGGGTCGCGCCGCTGGCTGACCTGGAGCGCGGGCGCGTTAGCGTTAATCTGTATCGCAATCTCGGCAGTGCTGTCGGCAGGGCTGTGGAACTCGCGCCACATCCCCTTCGTTCCGGACATCGGCACGGTACTGGCGAAGCCCAATCTCGAGGCCGAAACGCTTTCCTTGGGGCACATGCTTGACCTGACGGGGGAATCGTTCGCCGCGCTGCGACTTCCGGCAATCCTGGCCGCGATCGTTTTGCTGATCGGGCCTGCGTTCGCATTCTGGCTGCGGCGACGCGGCGCGCAACTTGCCGCAACCTGGACAACCGCCGTCACCATGGCAGTGTTCCTGATCGCAGCCCATATCGCTCTGGTACGCTTCGATCCGTTTCTTGGCTCAGAAATCATGGCCAAGAAGATTGCTCCTAAACTTAAGCCTACGGACCGTGTGATGATTTACGGTGATCAGTCCTTTGGCTCGTCGCTATTGTTCTACTTGAGGCGCCCGATTGAACTGGTTGATGGGAACACGACTTCCATGTGGTGGGGATCCACGTATCCCGATGCGCCGCACATTTTTCTGGACGATGAGCAACTGCTGCAAGCGTGGAATTCGAACGAGCGAGTTTTTCTTTTCGTGCCGCAGTACGAACGAGAGAAAGTGGAAGCGCTGCTGCCGAGACCACTCAACATCGCCAGCGAAGCGTCAGGCAAAGTGATCTTTACGAACCACCCCTAGCGGCGCGCGATGACTGGAACTACGGGCTTAGCCGTCGGCAGAGAATAGCCTGACTTCACGGCGTCTCGCCGGAACATCTGGACGGTTTCCTGGGAGAACTCATGCAGGTCTTTCCCTATCAGAGGAAGCTTCTTCAAAATGTCCGTAGTAGCTGTGATCACGTGGCATCCAATTTCGTCCGCTTGGAAAACGTTGAGAAGCTCGCGTGGACTCGCCCACATGAGTTGTGCGTTCGCGTCGTTCACCATGGCGACGGCTTCGCGCATCAGAGGCACCGGATCGCGGCCAGTGTCGGCGATGCGGCCGGCAAAGACGGAAACGTAGGCGGGAGCGTCCCCCTTTAATGCTGCACAAACTTTTCGCACCTGCTCCAGCGTCAGCAGCGCGGTCACGTTTAACTGAATTCCGTCACCGGAAAGGGAGCGGACAAGATCGTAGGTTGGCTTTCCTTTCGTGTTCATGACCGGAACTTTGACGAAGACGTTCTTGCCCCAGTCCGCAATGTGCCGGGCCTGCTCTTCCATTTCCTCTTCTTCGTCGGCGAATACCTCAAACGAGACGGGCCGGTCTTGAATCGTCTCCAGAAGATCCAGGGCGAAGCCGCGATAATCCTTTACTCCCGTGGCGCGCATCAGCGTGGGATTGGTGGTGAAACCTTTGATGTGCGGTTGGCGATGTAGCTCAAGAATGCTGGCCTTGTCGGCCCCGTCCGCGAAGATTTGTACGCGCAGGTCGGACACAGACTTCATGCGGGATGCGCTCCTTTGGGCGCTGAACGGATGATCCAGTCAGCCGCTTCGCGGAGTGATCCTACGCGCAAGTCGGGAACACGGTCTGGAGGCCTCTCCGAGTAGCCGTAATCGATAAGAATAGTCTTACATCCAGCATTATAACCGGCCTCGATGTCGCGCCAACGGTCGCCGACCATGAAACTGGCTGAGAGATCGATATTGTGCTTCCGCGCCGCTTCCAGAAGCATTCCAGGCAAGGGTTTGCGGCAATCACACTTGTCCTGATCGGTGTGGCAGCAGACAAGAATATCGTCGAGTGGAAGGCTTGCTAATAGCGACTGATGGATCGCGTCAAGCGCCTGCCGAGATTGCTTTCCCCGCCCGACATCGGGCTGGTTGGTCACAACCAGCAGCGCATAGCCGTGCGATTTCAGGTCACGCAAAGCTTCGGGAACTCCAGGAAGTATTTCCAATTCCTGCGGCGTTGGCGGAGGGAACGGCTTGCCACCACGAACAAATGCCCGGTTGATAACACCATCGCGGTCGAGGAAAACAGCGCGGCGTTTTCCACCCAACGCCATCGATTCCCATTTGGTCGCCTGCATTTTTACCGCTGGGTGCGATACCAGCAGATGCCAAACCACGGCTTGGAAGGCTTCCGTGTGCGGCGTGATGTGGGCTGGGTTCGCCGTGGGAATTAGAACGCAGGCATCGGCAACCGTAGCCGTGTAACCGCCATCGCGGCCTACGACGCCGACGATTTTCGCGCCAACCGACTTCGCATATTTCAGCGCCGCGACCAGATTTGGGCTTACGTTTTGCTCAAGGTTCCCGCCACCAACCGAGAAAATCAGCAGCAGATCTTCGGCTCGCAGACGACTGGTGCGCAGCCAACTATCGAAGATCGAACTCCAACCTTCATCGTTGGCGCGCGCTGTAAGCTCCGACACATTATCCGTGGGCGCGTAAGCCTCGATGCCGGCGATCTTGCGAAAGTCATTGACGGCATGCGAAGCATTGGCGGCACTTCCACCCACGCCGAGAACAAACAAGCGCCCGCCCACTGCGCGAGTGCCGGCGATCAGGCTCGCAGCTCTTTCAATGCTGGCCAGGTCCAGCTTTGCGATGATCTGGGCTGCCTCAGCGAGAAAATCATGCGCAAAGCCTTGTTTATGAGAGCCACGGTCGTTCATTTCCGCAGAGTTCCTCGATCGCTCAAAAAACTTGTCATCTCCTTCAACCCGGCCGGCGAACCGATTTCATAGAACCGCTCGTGCACCTCCAGGGCGGCCAATTCTTCGCTATCGAGAAGCTCTGAATACACATCGGCCAAGTCCATTGCGTGTGGTCCGGCAAAGGCCTCCGAGCGGAAAACTCCCAGGCCGTAATCGATGTAGTTCATGCGCGCTGTGCGATTCTTTTTGCTGTACGCCGTTATGTGCCCCGCTTCAAATTCCACGTTGCTGGCGTCCCACTGCCCATCGTTACGGAATACCGTCATCAGCCCCAACTTACCGCACTGCAAGAATTCGTGTTCGATCGCGCCGTAATCGCAAGGCAGGTAGGAGTCGCCATAGAGGACAAAAAAACGTTCTCCAAGCTTTGGTAAAGCAGAGCGAATGGCCCCACCTGTGCCCAAGCGTATGGCCCCATCATAGGAGTACTCGACCTTCACTCCATAGGAGCTGCCGTCGCCGACGGCGTCTTCAATCATCTCACCCAGATGACCGACGCACAGGATTACTTGTTGGATGCCGCCGGCTTGCAGGAGCCGGAGCTGGTGCGCCACGAACGGTTCACCGACGATTTGGATCAGTGACTTCGGAACTTTTTCTGTCAGCGCGCCTAAACGCGTCGCCAAACCACCGGCAAGTATGGCCACAGGTAGCATCGGTCCTCTAGGAATGCGCCAGAACGGAAGTTCCGCTGAAATCGAACTGGATGCGGACCTCGCGCAATCCGGCGCGTCGCATGGCAGAGCGCAGACGGGTTTTGTCTTCCGTGTATAGCAGCAGAAAGCCACCGCCCCCGGCGCCGATGAGTTTGCCACCGAGCGCTCCGTGCGAGCGCGCCAACTCGTACATCTCGTCGATAAAACCGCTGCTCATCCCCGGCGAGCGTCTTTTCTTGTGCTCCCAATGAACATGCATCAGGTCGGCAAACTTGCGCAGATCGCCGGCCAGCAGCGCGTCTCGGCTTTCGTGTCCCAGTTGTTTAGTGAAGTGCAGATTCTCCAGCATCTCGGGAGCATTCTCCCGGGTCCGTGTATCTTGATCGCGCAGAACTTCGCCCGCAGAACGCGACGCTCCGGTAAAGAACATGAGCAAACTGTCTTCGAGATTGGCCAGAGTTTCGGGAGCAATCTTCAAGGGTTCTGCGATGACATGGTCATCGGGCATAAATTCGAAACAGGTGATGCCACCGAAGGCCGCAATGTACTGATCTTGCTTGCCGATCGGTTCTTTTAACAAGTCGATTTCAATGTGGCAGGCCTGTTCGGCCAGTTCCTGCGGAGGCACGAAATTCCGCTTTACGGTGTGCAGCGCGCGCAGCAGCGCGGTCGTGAAACTCCCGGACGAACCCAAGCCCGTGCCTGCAGGGATGTCGGAAAGGCTGACGATTTCGAGGTACGGTCCGATCACCCCGGTCAACTGCAAAGCTTCCCGAATGATGGGATGCTGGATATCCTCCCACCGCTCCACATCTTCCAGCTTTGAGTACTTTAAGATGATCCGCGGACGAAACGCCTCATTGATCGTGATGTAAACATATCGATTGATCGCAGCCGATAATACGAAGCCGCCGTGCTTACGGTAGTACGACGGAAGATCGGTACCTCCTCCACCCAGTGAAATTCTCAGCGGACTTCGAGTGATAATCAAACGATAGGTTCCTTAATAGGCGGGTAAGTATAACGTACCAAAACTCGCTTATAGTTCGGTTCTCACTACCGGGGCGTCTGCACTCACGAATTTGATTGTGGCCAAAACAGCCTCTTTTATCGTGAGTCGCGGCTTCCAGCCCAGGGCACGGATGCGCGAGCAGTCCAGCAGAATGAATGGACTATCTCCGACCCAGCCACGCTCTCCGCCTGTGTAAGTCAGCTTTGGATGCAGGCCGAGATGTTCACAAATCCATCCTATGGAATCGTTGACCTCACAATATTCGTCCGTGCCCAGATTGAAAATATTTACTTTATTGTCCGCTTTGTCGATGGCGGTAAGGATCGCATCGATGCAATCCTGCACGTACAAATACGATTTTTTCTGATGGCCGTCGCCCAGCACGCGGAGACGTTCAGGATGATCCGCCAGCTGGTGATAAAAATCGAAGACGTGCCCATGGGTGTACCGCTCGCCCAGAATCGATACGAATCGAAAGATGTAGCCTTGCATCCCGAAGCTTTCGCAATAGGCTTGAAGCAAGCCTTCTGCAGCCAGCTTCGATGCGCCGTAGAGTGAAGTCTGAATCGGAAAAGGACAAGTCTCTGGAGTCGGGAAGATGTCTGGCTCGCCGTAAACCGATCCGGTCGAGGAGAACACGATGCGCTTGCAGCCTTGATCACGCATGGCCTCCAATACATTCCAGGTCGCAATCGTATTTTGATCGAGATCCTTCCGGGGATGATCAGTGCCAAAGCGAACGTCCGCATTGGCTGCGAAATGGATTACCAGTTCCGCGCCCTCCATTGCTTGCGCCAGCATTTTGCGATCAAGCACGTCGGCCTGATGAAAGGTAAATTCGGAATGAAGCAGGGCACCATGCAGAAAGCGCTGCTGTCCGGTAGACATATTGTCGAACCCAACGACACTGTGGCCCGCAGAAAGGAGTCGATCGACCATATTGCTGCCGATAAACCCAGCCGCTCCCGTGACAAATACCCGCAATCCAACCTCCCATTGAAGAAAAAAGATTCTCAAACGTTGAACGAGGGTCTGCTAGCTTCGGTCCGAAGATGACTGACGCAGCGCAATTCTCGTTCCCTTTAATTCGAAACGGCTGTCGCGCCACACATAGCGGAGTTTCAAATAACTGGCGAACCATACCGCAAAGCCGAGCAAATCTCGCAACGGATAAAGCCATGGCGCGCGCCGTATCACCGGATCTCGAACCACTGTCCGGCCTACAAGCCAGGCCTCGGCCAGGCGGTTTAGTAGCGCTATCCCCAGGAGGATCGCACCCATTTCCCAGTGTCCCAGGAATCCCGCAGCGAACAAGCCCAGCAGACCGTAGGGGATCGCGAAGACCAACCCGCTTCCCAGGTGGCCCCAAGGACGCGAATAACGTGTCGTTTGCGCCCAGCGCAACTGATTCTGCCACATGTGTTGAAACGATTTCTGGTTCACTACATGATCGATGATGTGGCCCGACAACACCACCCGATAGCCCGCCTTCGCGATCAGGTTGCCGATTGCGAAATCGTAAGCAATGTAGTCCCGGAGGGCAGTGTAGCCGCCGATGCTTGCCAGCGAATCCTTGCGTACCACGGTTGAGGGACCTAGTCCGAACTTCATTCCTTCAAGCAGATTCGCCACCAATACTCCCGCCGTCATTTCCACCGACATGCCGATGGCGGTGAGTCCGGAGAAAAACCCAGCGGCATTCTTGCCGCGATAGACGCACGTTACCATCCCCACGTTCGGGTCGAGCAAGGGTGGCACAAGCTCTCGCAGATAACGTGGGTCCACCTCAACGTCGCTATCGGTGGTGACCAGTATTTCGTGCGCCGCCGCTTCCGCCATACAGTGAAACGAATAGACCACAGGATTTGGCCACGGTGTGCCGGTTACCAGAATGCGGGTCGGGATATGCGGGTAGCGCGCGCATACTTCCCTTATGATTTCCAACGCAGGATCGTCGGCTTCATCGGCAGCAAACAGGATCTCGTAGTTGGGATAATCCTGCCGAAAAAAACTCTCGATATTCTCTTTTAGCCGCGCTTCCAGACCATGCACCGGCTTGAGCACGGAGACCGGTGGCAGCTGCGCATCGGCAGGAACAGAGTGTAGTTGCCGGCGAGCCTCGCGGTGAAATCGAAGAACTCCCAATAGCACCAAGCCAAGGAACACCGTGGAAGACAACAGTCCAACTACAGCCACAGCTATAACGAAATATGAGATCGGCCAAATCAAATTTGCAATGTCCTCACTGGATCGCCCGCGAATGAGAGCGCAACCTTCTATTTCAACATTTACTTCGACAGGGCGGCAAGAGCCTCCCGGAACAAGGCATCGAACGATCCGCGACTGCCGTTCTTGACGATAGGTGCCAGCGCTTTTTCGGCGGCGGCGCGTTGATAGCCGAGGTTCACGAGCGCGGATAAGACATCTTCTTCCACGGCGCTGATCACCGGCATACGAGAAGCCGCAACGTCCACCGTCTCGGGTAATTTGTCGCGCAACTCCAGCACCATGCGCTCCGCAGTCTTCCTGCCGATGCCTGGAATCCTGGTGAGCCGCGCCAGATCGTTTCCGCGGATCGCGCCCGCCATCTCGCTCGCCGCCATGCCGCTCAAGACGGTGATGGCGAGTTTCGGACCTATGCCGCTCACGGTGATTAACTTCTCAAACAATTGCTTCTCGGCGGGACGGAGAAATCCATAAAGCGCGATTAAGTCCTCCCGCACATGGGTATAGATGTGGAGCGCTACTCCTACCCCGTTCGCAGGCAGCTCCGAGTACGTGGGCACGCTGATGTTGATTTCGTAGCCGACGCCGGCCGTTTCCACCACAACCTGGTTCGGATGCTTGGACAATAACGTTCCGCGCAGATGGGCAATCATGTTCCAGCCATTGTAGCCGTCGGGGTTTCGCTCGTTTCGAGCGGACAGGAAAAACGGCAGGGCCGACCCCCTGCCGTTTTCGTGACAAATTTCTCCGTCCTACTTCTTGTTTACGGCCTTTTTCAGTTCGGCCCCAGGGGAAAACTTCGCGACCTTACGGGCAGCGATTTTAATAGTGGCGCCAGTCTGTGGATTGCGCCCGTTCCGCGCCTTTCTCTGCGATATCGAGAAAGTGCCGAAACCTATCAAAGCCACCCGATCCCCTTTTCGTAATGCCCCAGTAATGCTGCTCACGGCAGTGTCAATCGCGGTTGTAGCCTGCGCCTTGCTGATTTCGCAAGCGCCAGCGATCTTGTCAACCAGATCGGCCTTATTCATAGTTTCTCCTCGCAGGTCTCGTTCATACCCAGCACAATACCGGGAGGAAAACGTTCGTGTCTGAGTTGGGAAACCTGACGGGAGGTATTCTCCTCTCTCCGTAGGGAATGTCAACTGTGAAAATCCGCGCCCGAAGCCTGTTTCGCACCCCCTCGTCCCGGATTGTGGCGGGAGGCGCGGGTTTTGCGCGGGAGGGGTGGGTTTTCCTCATGCCTCCACAGAGGCGGGCGCACCTTCACAGGTTGTGCACAGGTCCACGGCCTTTGACCCTTGCGGGAAGCAAGCGTTTGGGTGCAAAGTCAGACAGACGCTTTGCACAAAGAAAGGCTGACAGGTTGAACGTAATCAAAACCGCGGCGGAGGTTTGCCCTATTTGCGAGGGGACGGGGTGGAAGGCGCTTCCAGCAAGCCCTGGCGCACCGCGAGATCGCCGGGTTACGCGCTGCGATTGCCAATTGCGCGCCCGGAACCAGACCTTGCTGGCGGCGGCTCGCATTCCCAAGAGATATGAGCATTGCGAACTCGCCAGCTACACCACAGATTTCCCGGGCGCCCATCCGTCGCTGGCGTTGGCCAATCTCTCCGCTGCCAAGTTCGCTCAGGAGTATGATCCGCGCGATGGCACCGGACTTCTGATCATCGGCAAGATTGGGACCGGCAAGACTCATCTGGCGGTCGGCATCACGAAGGAACTCGTCCTCAACAAGGGCATCTCCTGCCTGTTTTACGACTATCGCGAGCTGCTAAAGGAAATTCAGAATTCCTATAACAGCACGGTTCAAACGACCGAACTGGACGTGCTTCGTCCCGTGTTTGAAACCGATGTCCTGGTGCTCGATGAGCTGGGCGCCGTAAAACCGACGGAATGGGTTTGGGATACGGTCAGCCTGATTCTCAATACGCGCTATAACGACAATCGCACAACCATCATTACGACGAACTTCGAGGATCAGCCCGCGGCCGGCGTAAATGGCGGCGGTTCTGCTGTGCGGGCGGCCACGCGAGCGGAGAGCCTTGGAGACCGCATCGGAGAGCGCATGCGTTCGCGCTTGCATGAAATGTGCCGCATCATCAAGATGGACGGCGAGGATTTCCGCCAGAAATTCCGCAGCGCCAGCTTTCGATAGACCTTCACTTCGGATTTGCAGGGCAGACTTCAGTTAGGCTTGCTAACATTCGGTTTGGCGGCTGAAAGAGAGCGACAATGCGCTGGTATCACTACACATCGTACTTCTTCGGCGGAGCGTTCCTTGCGAACGCCCTGCCCCATCTCGGCAACGGAATTTCGGGGCATGCGTTCCAGAGCCCCTTCGCATCACCGCCAGGCGTAGGCTTATCGTCCTCGACGGTCAATGCGCTATGGGGCCTCTTCAATCTTTCCGTCGGCTACCTGCTCGTCTGTCGTGTAGGCAGCTTCGACCTGCGCAAAACGGCGCACGTGCTTGCGCTCGGGGCTGGCATCCTCGCCATGTCTCTGAATCTCGCCCACTATTTCGGGAAGTTCCACGGCGGCGGCCTGTGAACCTCCTTTTCAATAAGATCTGTAGTGAAAACCTGCTTACAATGATTTGGTGCTGACCCATCTCCTGGAATTCGCGCCCGAACGCGACGCGGAGATTTTTTCTGCGGTCCCGGCTGCGCCGGCCGTATTTTCACTTCGCGGGAAAGATGCGCAGGCCGAGCCTTACGTCGGCAAGACCGCGAACCTTCGCCGCCGTCTGCAACGGTTGCTGGGTCCGGTAGAAGAGCGCACCAAGAAGCTGAACCTGCGCAATCGCATCTGTTCCATCGAGTACGCGCCGACTGGCTCCGACTTCGAATCCGGATTAGTTCTCTACCAAGTCCTGCGCTCCACTTTCCCTAAAACGTACTCCAGTCGACTGCGCTTCCGCTTCGCGCCTTTGGTAAAGCTGCACCTCGACAATAAGTATCCGCGCGCCTCGATCACGACGCGTCCGGGTCGCCTCAAGAGCGGCGCCCTTTACTACGGTCCCTTTGTTTCCCGCACAGCCGCCGAGAAGTTTATGAATGATTCGCTCGACTTCTTCAAGATGCGGCGCTGCGTGGAGGATCTGCATCCCGATCCCGCGTTTCCCGGCTGCATCTATTCCGAGATGAAGATGTGCCTTGCCCCATGTTTCAAGGGCTGCAGCGATGAGGAATATTCGGGCGAAGTAGCACGGGTGCAAGCCTACTTTGATACCCAAGGGGATTCTCTGGCTCGGGACTTTTCGGCGCAGCGCGAGGCTGCATCAGCCAACCTTGCCTTCGAGGAAGCCGCCGCGATTCATGTCCGACTCGAAAAATTAAAGCCGATCCTATCCCAGCTTCCTGAGATCGTCCGCCGTCTCGACCGTCTGTCCGGACTGATCGTCCAGGCTTGCCATCTCGCGGACTCGGTCATTTTTTTTCGCATCGAAAGCGGCGTGCTCTGCGGTCCGACGACGTTCTGCATCCAAACTGCGGAGCACACGAAGTCGCAGTCGATGGAGTCGCGGGTGCAACAAGCTCTTGATTCGTTCGCGTCTGTGAAAGCACATTCCGCGCTCGAGACGATGGAGCACCTTGCCCTGCTCAAGCGCTGGTACTATCGCAGCCATCGCATCGGCGAATTATTCCTTGTGGATGAGAAAGGCGGCTTCCCAATGCGCCGCATCGTGCGCGGCATCGGGCGCATCTTACGAGGAGATGGACCTGAGCAAGATCCCCGCAAACAGAATGAGAGTCGAATGGGAACATCGGAAATCTCAAGCTAAAGGAAAAAGGACGAAAATGGCGACCCAGAAATCGCAAGACAAACTGCTTCGCGAGCATGTCGTCTACCTGCTCACCGGCGGTGGCGCTCATGCCACTTTTGATGATGCGGTGAAGAGCCTGCCCGAGAAGTTGCGCGGCATAAAGCCGCAGGGGCTTCCGCACTCCGCCTGGATGTTGCTCGAACACCTGCGCCTGGCACAGTGGGACATTCTCGAATTCAGCCGCAATCCGAAGTATAAGGCTGCCAAGTGGCCCGAGGATTACTGGCCCAAGAAAGAGGCGCCAGCGAGTAGCGCCGCATGGGATAAGAGCATTCAGCGATTTCGCGATGATCTAATGGAGATGAAGGAACTTGTGGAGAATCCGAAGACCGATTTATTTGCCCTTATTGCTTGGGGTGATGGCCAGACCATTCTGCGTGAGGCACTGCTCGTGGCCGATCACAATTCCTACCACGTGGCGCAATTAATCGACGTGCGCCGATTGCTGGGCGCATGGAAGGGGTGATGGCGGTTCGCGTGGTTTACCATACTCAGCTGGCAGCACGGTCGAGTGATTCGAGTCCGCGTTTGGTGCTTCGATCCGACCGCTTCCGGAACACGACTCTTACTCCCTCTCGCCAGCGCTCGTCAATGCCCACGAACTCCCACTCGATCTCGGGTGATAGATAGCGGAGCAGAGTATCGGTAGTGGGATGCACGTGCAAGGCAGGAGCCGCCAGAAATAGAAGCGGCTTCTCGGACGAGAGTTCCCGCTCGCAGAAATATCCAAAGCGGGGAAATTCTCCTCGCGCGTGATGCCATTCCACGCGCGACCAATAATCGAGCCCTTGCAGAGGCAGATGGATATCTTCATCGGCCTTCAACTCCACAACGGCCAGCCGTCCGGTATGCGTGGTGGTTAATACATCGATCATGGCACGGTCCGCGGCCGAGAAAGCTGGGACCTGCGAATATTGGCACGACGCATCCAGGCGGTCATCTACCACGCTGACATCGCCGACGACCAGCGACTCGAGCCATCTTTCAGGACGCAGACGCCACAACGGATGTTGACGCGGACCATAGGGATGGCGAGTATCCCGCAAACAGTGCGCGAGTTCGGCGAATTCAGCTTCGTTGCGGTTTTCCAAAACTCGCTCCTCAGCGCCGACTCCGAAAACAATCTCCTCCGTGCTGCGAAACGATCCGGGAACAGTTGCGAGCCGGGCGCGGGCGAATTCCAGCCCACGCCATCGGAAAACGACTTCTGCTGCCGACAGCACGCTGATTTCGCAATTCGGCAGGATTCCCTGCACTCTCGCGATCGAGTCGCTAAAGCGTGAGCGCGCTTGTTCGTGATCGGCGGTATGCACCAGCCGCGTGGATACATTGCCGCGATCCGCACTGTCGATCTCGACTAATGCGTCATGGCGTTCGTCCAGTTCGAATAGCGACCACTTAGCGGCATCGCGACTCAGGTTTGCCATGCGCTCGCGCACGAGTCCGGAAGTTCCAGTTGGGACAAACAGCTTGAGCCCTTCCACCAATCCATTTGGGCTCTGCACCTGCCGGCAGACATCGAGCCAAAGAATGCCAAACGTGAGCGCTGCATCGATGGACGATTGTGTTTCCTGTGCGTTTACTCCCAGTAATGCAAAAGCCGTTCGCCCGCGGCGGATCAAACCACGCGCGTAGATCGGCCCAAACGACTTCTCCAGATCCATTCCACTTGTTAGCCGGGCGAGTTTGAACTCTGGGAAATTCCGTTCCAAGGTTCTCCGAAGCTTCTGTTCGTAGGAGGCACGGCACAAGCGCCGAGCGGAGGGGGAACGGCGATCGCGTTCGCGGCAGATTTCCAGTCTTGATGGCCGCGCCTGTCCCAGCCTTTGAACGGCCAGGCGCAACGTCCCATTCTTGACTTCAGCCTCCAGTACGCGGCGCACGGAGTTTCGCTCCGCCGACCACAGATGAAGTAAGCACCGGTTGTATTCGCCGGAGATGGAATACTTTGATCGCGACAGGTCAAAGGCGACGGCGCCGTTTTCCAGCACCACCGCTCCTGCCGCCTCGCTGAGAAAATCCTGCACCGTACGTATAAGGGCTTGCGGCGTCACCGTCGGCATTTGGGATCGACCATGGCAGATTGTCCAGTGCGAATAGGTCGACAGTCTGTGACAAGTAACCATCGTCACCCAGTTCCTGTGGATGATTCACCAGCTAGTGCGAATCTGTCTGTGGGATAATGAATAGATTCGCTCAACTGAGTCCGGGTCCGGCAGGGCGGCATCTAACTCTCGTGGGTAAAAGCTTGCAAAAACAACATCTCGCAGATAAACAACGCTTCTTTTTTGATCACTACGGCGTCACGGAAAACGACCTTGAACATTACCTGGCGGCTGCTCTGTCGGCTGGCGGTGACTACGCCGACCTTTATTTTGAGTACCTCTCCTCGACCTCGCTGATGGTGGACGAGTCCATGGTGAAGTCCGCATCGCAAGGGATTTCGGCGGGTTGTGGAGTTCGGGTGGTTTCCGGCGAGCGCACTGGGTATGCGTATACCGATGACCTTTCCGCGAGCCGCATCTTGCACGCCGCGCGCACTGCAGCTTTGATCGCCAGCGCCCCTGCTAAGACTCCGGTGGCTGCTTTTCAGCAGACGGCAGCTCGCAGCTTGTATCCCGTAACCTTGCCTTCGGTCGATGCCGAAATTACAGCCAAGGTTGAACTGGTGATGCGGGCGGACAAAGCTGCGCGGGCCTACGATCCGCGCATCCAGGAAGTCCGCGCCAGCTACTCCGACGAGTTGCGGAATATTCTCGTCGTCGCCTCCGATGGAACCTTCGCCGAGGATTCCCAGCCGCTGGCGCGCATGAACGTCTCTTGTATCGCTAAAACCGAAAACAATTCAGCTCGCGGGGGCTCAGGCGGCGGTGGACGCGTGGCTCTCGACTTTTTCTTTGGCGACAAGAATCCTGAATACTTCGCCAAGGAAGCGGCGCGCCAGGCGATCTTGCAACTTGATGCTCGCGAGGTTCCCGCCGGCGACATGGAGGTTGTTCTCGGACCCGGCTGGCCCGGGGTTCTGCTGCATGAGGCAGTCGGGCATGGGCTGGAAGCCGATTTCAATCGCAAGAAGACGTCTGCCTTTGCCGGGCTGATTGGAAAACGCGTAGCCAGCGAAGGCTGCACGGTTATCGATAACGGAACCATGCCGTGGCGTCGCGGCTCGCTGAATGTGGACGACGAAGGCGAACCCACGCAGGAAACTGTGCTGATCGAGAAGGGAATTCTGAAGGGCTATTTAAGCGACAAGCTATCGGCTCGCCTGATGGGCATCTCCGACACCGGCAACGGACGCCGCGAAAGCTACGAGCATATCCCCATGCCGCGCATGACCAACACTTATATGCTGGCGGGTCAGGACAATCCGGAAGACATCATACGCTCGGTAAAGCGTGGCATCTACGCCGTGAACTTCGGCGGCGGCCAGGTCGATATCACCAACGGCAAGTTCGTGTTCGGAGCCTCGGAAGCCTACATGATCGAAGACGGTAAGATCACCGCGCCGATCAAGGGCGCAACGCTGATCGGCAACGGTCCCGACGTTCTGACGCGGGTCTCCATGGTGGGCAACGATTTGAAGCTCGACGAAGGCGTCGGCACCTGCGGCAAAGATGGACAAGCAGTGCCGGTGGGCGTCGGCATTCCGACCATCAAGATCGATCGCCTCACTGTCGGCGGTACTGCCAAGAAGGACCCCGGCGGCTTCATGCAGTAAGCTTCATGCAGTAAGATCGAGCCACGGATTCACGCGGATTGGCGCGAATTCTGTGATCTTGTCATTCCGAACCGCTTCAGCGGTGAGGAATCCGCTTTCCGCCGCGATCTTGTTCGCCCAAGGAATCTATGTCTCAAACACAATTGGAAAACCCGAAGATAGAAACTGACCTTCGCTCCGTCGCCCAGGACATCGTGCGACGCGCCATGAATGGCGGTGCGACCGCTGCTGAATGCGTGGTGCGCGAAGGCGATGAATTCTCCACGCTCGTTCGCCTCGGCCAGGTGGAAACGCTCAAAGAATCCGGATCGAGATCAATCGGCGTTCGCGTCTTCTCCGGCCAGCGCGCGGCCAGCACCTATTCCAGCGATTTCTCCTCTGAGAGCCTCGACCGCATGGTGAAATCTGCCCTCGAACTTTCGAAGATCACGTCAGAAGATCCCTTCGGAGGCATCCCCGAAGCCGGACAATTAGGCTCGCTCACCGGTGATCTCGATCTTTACCACGAAGATGTTTATTCCCTGCCCGGTCCGGATCGCATCGACTACGCCCGCCGCGCCGAAAAAGCCGCGCTCGATTTCGACCCTCGCATCAAGAACTCCGAAGGCGGATCATTTGACGCTGCAACCGGCCACAAAGTTCTGGCCAACTCGCATGGCTTCGTCGGCGAATACCGACGGTCCTATTGCTCCGTTGCCGCCGTGCCAATTGCGCAAACCGAAGCTGGCGCAATGCAGCGTGATTATTGGTTCTCCGTCGCTCGGACGATGAGTAAACTGGAATCGCCCGAGCAGGTTGGCAAGGTCGCGGCTGAACGCACGCTGCGGCGCTTGGGGGCGCGCAAGGCGAAAACAGCGCAGGTGCCGATCATCTTCGATCCCATGGTCGCGACGTCGATCCTCGAACATATTTTCGAGGGAATTAATGGCGACTCGGTCTATCGCGGCGCTTCGTTTCTCGCGGGCAAGCTGGGACAAAAAGTCGCAGGCGACAACGTCACCATCATCGACGACGGCACCATTCCCGGAGGTTTTGGCACCAGCCCGTTTGATGGTGAAGGCGTTCCGACGCGGCGAACCGTCGTCATCGAGAGAGGCGTGCTTGGTTCCTACTTATTAAATACATATACCGCGAAGAAGTTGGGACTCAAGACCACCGGCAATGCTTCCCGCGGGCTGGCAGGAACGCCGGGCATTGGACCGGGCAACTACTTTCTGCAACCAGGAAGCAGGACGCCGAAGGAACTGATTTCTGAGATCAAGGAAGGTCTTTACGTGACGGAGTTCCTCGGCCACGGTGCGAACCTGGTAACTGGCGACTATTCCCGTGGCGCCTCCGGCCTGTGGATTTCGGGCGGAGAGTTTGCGTATCCCGTCGAAGAAATCACTGTAGCCGGAAACTTGAAGGAAATGTTCTTCAACATCTCGGAGATCGCAAGCGATCTTGAGTTCCGCGGCTCGGTGGCATCACCCACGCTCCGGATCGATGGTCTCACGGTAGGCGGAGAATAGCGGAGCGTTCCATGAAGTTCGCCAAGATTGTATTTTGGATTGCAGCGATCTGGGGCGTACTGGTTCTCACGCCGCTGTACTTCATCTTCGAACTGATCGGGCAAAAGGATCCGCCTCCGATTACGCATCCCGCGTTTTACTACGGCTTCATCAGCGTGGGACTGGCCTTTCAGGTGGCATTCTTCGTGATTGCCAGAGATCCGGTGCGCCTGCGCCCGATGATGATTCCCTCCGTGCTCGAGAAATTTGGCTATAGCGCTTCCCTCATTGTGCTGTATGTGCAACATCGGCTGCGTCCACAAGATTTGGCGCTCGGCTGCGTTGATCTGCTGTTTGGCGTGCTGTTTATAGCCGCATTCGTCAAGACTGGCAATTGAGCTCCAGAGTACAATCGAGTGGCATGGACGGATTGATCCAGCCAACTCCTGTAACGGAAGAACCCGATTCCAGTGGGCGCACGATCGCCATCGCAGTTGCGGTCGTCATCATCATCGCCGTGGTGGCTGCGTTTCTCCTCCGAGGTAAGCCGAAGGGAGCGTCCGGGCCACCGACGTACTCGACAAATCTCAAACTCTCCGATCTACGACTCAGCGCCGAGCAGAATTTTGTGGGAGCGACCATCAGCTATGTTGACGGAATTGTGACCAACGCAGGGGACAAGACGGTCACGCGCGTGGTTGTGGAAGTGGATTTCAAAGATGAAATGGGACAAGTCGCCCAGCGGGAGGAACTTCCGCTGCAAGTCTTAAAGACGAGCGGCCCCTATCCAGAAGCCGTTCTATTCGGCACCTCGCCGCTTGGGCCGCGTCAGAACGAACCTTTTCGACTCACTTTTGAAAGTATTTCCGCGCAGTGGAATCGCCAGAATCCCGACATTCGCGTAACTGATGTCGCGGTAAAGTAGGCTCGGCCGAAGCCTCCTCCCACTAAGCGACCACCGATAATCGGTACAATAATTTCATGCCCGAAGCAAAACCATTTCGCTTGACGGAGTCGGTGAAAGCTGCCGGTTGAGCGTCCAAGCTGAGTCCGGCGGCGCTGGACACGGTGCTTGGGAAATTAGCCCGGCAACACGACCCGAACGTTCTAGTCGGCTTCGATCACGCCGACGACGCCGGAGTGTATCAAATCGCACCCCACCAAGCGCTGGTGCAGACGGTCGATTTCTTCACACCGATTGTCGACGATCCCTACACCTTCGGTCAGATCGCCGCAACCAACTCGTTGAGCGACGTCTACGCGATGGGCGGAAAGCCGCTCACAGCCTTGGCTCTGGTGTGTTTTCCCGAGAAGGCCGATCTCGAGATTCTCGAGCGCATACTCGCCGGCGGCCTTTCCAAAATGATCGAAGCCGGATGCACCGTAATCGGCGGCCACAGCATTCGCGACGAAGAAACCAAGTTTGGATATTCGGTTACCGGGCTCATCGATCCTAAGAAGGTTCTGACCAATGGCGGAGCCAAGTCGGGTGACGCTCTCATCTTTACCAAAGCTCTGGGCACGGGTGTGATTTCAACGGCAATCAAGATGGGCAAAGCCGAGCCAGCGTGGATCGATGCTGCCGTTCAGTCGATGACTACCCTGAACAAGCGCGCCGCGGACGTGATTGAGCAAGGAGATTTTCATATCCATTCCATGACGGATGTCACAGGCTTCGGACTGATTGGACATGCCCGCGAAATGGCGCTGGCCAGCGATGTGGCGATGCGCTTCTTTTCGAAAGATATCCCAGTCTTGCCAGGCGCTCTGGAGTGCATTCGCGCGGGATATGTGCCCGGCGGCCTCAAGAACAACCGCGACTTTGCCGAATGCATGGTCGGCTACGAAGCTCCGATCGCCAGCGAGCTAAAGACTCTGCTCTTTGATCCGCAGACCGCCGGTGGGCTCCTTATCTCCGTCGCGGAGGAACAGCGCGAGCAATTGCTCCTCGAATTGCAGGCTGCTGGCGTTCCGGCAAGTCATGTCGGGAATGTCACTGAATCCCAGAAGCCGCTCATCCGCATCTATTAATTTGATCGATTAACTTGCAACCTTCATAAATTCCACCAGGTTGTTCAGAAAGAAAATCATCATGCAATTTCGCGAACTTGGACGTAGCGGGCTCAAAGTTTCCGCCCTTGGCTTAGGCTGCATGGGCATGTCGGAGTTTTATAGCGGACGCGACGACGACGAATCCATCGCCACAATCCATCGTGCCCTCGAACTCGGCATCAACTTTCTCGATACAGCGGATGCTTACGGGCCGTACAAAAACGAAGAACTGGTCGGCCGGGCCATCAACGGCAAACGGGACAAGATCGTGCTGGCTACGAAATTCGGCATCGTCCGCGATCCCGCCAATCCGTCAGTCCGTGGAGTCAACGGCAAGCCGGATTACATCCGGCGCTCGTGTGAAGGAAGTCTGAAGCGCCTGGGAGTCGAGACGATCGATCTTTACTACCAGCATCGCGTCGATCCTGCCACGCCCATTGAAGAGACCGTGGGCGCGTTGGCCCAACTGGTGAAGGAAGGAAAAATTCGCCACATCGGACTCTCGGAGGCGTCGCCAAGAACTCTCCGGCGCGCAGTGAAGGTGCATCCCATCGCCGCTTTGCAAACTGAATATTCGCTCTGGAGCCGTGAACCCGAGGGTGAAATTCTCGCTACCTGCCGTGAACTTGGCATTGGCTTCGTGGCCTATAGTCCGCTCGGACGGGGCTTTCTTACCGGTCAGTTCACGCGATTCGAGGATTTCCCGGAAGACGACTACCGCAGATTCTCTCCTCGCTTTCAGGGTGAGAACTTTCAGAGGAACCTTGACCTCGTGCACCGGGTCGAGGAAATCGCGACAGAAAAACAATGCAAGCCCGCGCAGTTGGCACTGGCCTGGGTGCTCGCTCAGGATGAAGACATCATGCCCATCCCGGGCACCAAGCGCCGCAAGTATCTGGAAGAAAATGTGGCAGCGCTCGATGTGAAGCTCAGCAAGGAAGATCTACGACGTATCGATGAAATCTTCCCTACTGGCGCTGCCGCCGGGGACCGCTATCCCGAGCACATGATGAGCATCGTGAACGGTTAAGCCCGCCCCATCCTTTCCAGAATTGGAAAAGATGGGGCGCGGCGACTACTTGCTGGTCATGTAGCGAAGACGAACGAGGAAGTCTCGATGTCCTTCGCGCTCCGTCAATGCTCGAATAGCGTCGCCGATCGCGGGATTGCTGAAGGCATCTTCGAACGCCTTGTTCGCTTTGTCCAGGGACGCGGCGTCGGGAACCGTGAAGTAATCGTAGACGGTGCCCAATTTTCCCGTATGGTAGTCCTCGGTGAGCTGCCCGTACGACGTGATCGCACCTTCTGCCAGCAGCTTCTCCAGAATCGGCACAAACACGCTCTTTGTCAGTTCGTTGTAAGCGTGCATCTGGCCCGGCTTGATATCCCATTTCGACCAAGTTAGATAACCCGTGGACGCTCCCGCCTTGGAGTTGTAGATGTCCCCGGTCAGGATCTGATCCCAATGCTTGGAAGCACCTTGCACCGCGGCGCCAATCGACGCAGGCTGGGCATAAATCGCTTCCAAGGCCTTCAGCAGGTTGCCCTCAGAGGTTGCTGTGAACCAGCTGCCATGCGTGGGTTCGCCTTCCTGGTGAATCAGGTTGTAATAAGCGCCGTATCCGATCAGAGTGCCATCGGCGACCAGTTTGTCGAGTAACGGTTTGTCCTGCTCATCGAGCTTGGCCATGTCGCCCCATTGCGCACGAGGAACATCCCATGTCGCAACGTAGGTATATACAGGCGGCTTGGATTTTGCCGCCGTTTGTGCCTGCGCCGGCCGCGCAGTGGCCAAGGCAAGGCAAAGAATGAGCAAACAAACGCCCCAGATTGTTCGCTTTCGCATAATTCTCCTTAATTGTGTTTGAAATTCCGGTGAGGATCAGTTCTCGCCGGTATGATGCCCCAATTCAAATAGAGCCCGGCGGACTTAAATTCTTAAGCGGGGATTAAATCGAATGTCCGTCTTTGGAATGTAATCGGGCGCAATTGTACACGCCTCGAAGCGTTTTTGTCTTTGCTGACCACAAAAATCAGGGGCGGCTGTTTAAGCCGCCCCATACTGAAAACTAATTGCTGAAAACTGTTCTAAGCTCGCGCCGGGCTTTCCCCGCCCTTCACAATTCCTCGTCCCGGCTCCGGCTTCAGCACCTGCTGCACGCCGTCATCGGGCTTGGAGGGTGACTTCATCGGAGGCAGTTCCTTGCCCTCCACCAATAGCATCACTTCGGAGGCATCCAGCACTTCCCGCTCCAGCAAAGCCGCTGCAATCTTCTGCAGCGTATCGCGGTTGCCCTCCAGAATATTCTTCGCCGTTTCGTAACCATGGTTCACCAGCTTGCGGACCTCGCCATCAATTTTGATGGCAGTGTCCTCGCTGTAATCGCGGTGCTGGCTGATCTCGCGTCCCAGGAAAATCTGCTCTTCTTTCTTGCCGAAGGTCAGAGGCCCGAGGTCGCTCATGCCCCACTCGCAAACCATTTTACGGGCCATTTCGGTGGCTCGCTCGATGTCGTTTCCGGCACCCGTGCTCATCTGATTAAGGAAAAGCTCCTCCGCCAGACGGCCGCCCATCAAAATTGCCAGGTCGGTTTTTAGATACTCCCGGGTGTAGTTGTGGCGATCGTCAATAGGCAACTGCATAGTGACGCCCAAAGCCATACCGCGTGGAATAATCGTGACCTTGTGCACCGGATCGGAGCCAGGCAGCTTCGCCGCCACCAGAGCATGCCCCGCTTCGTGGTAAGCCGTTACTTTCTTTTCCTCGTCGGAAAGAATCAGCGACTTGCGCTCCACGCCCATCAGGACTTTGTCTTTGGCCACTTCGAAATCGAACATCAGCACGGCCTTGCGATTCTGCCGCGCCGCCGCCAACGCCGCTTCGTTCACCATGTTGGCAAGGTCCGCACCCGAAAATCCAGGAGTTCCGCGCGCCAGCACCGAGAGATCGACATCTTCCGCAAGAGGAATCTTGCGGGTGTGGACTCGCAGAATTTCTTCACGCCCACGAACATCCGGGCGGCTGACCACAACCCTCCGGTCAAAACGTCCAGGCCGCAGCAATGCTGGGTCCAGCACGTCAGGCCGGTTCGTCGCTGCCATCAGGATGACGCCTTCATTCGATTCGAAGCCGTCCATCTCCACCAGCAACTGGTTCAGGGTCTGCTCACGTTCATCGTGACCACCGCCCAAGCCCGCACCACGATGCCGTCCCACCGCATCAATCTCGTCGATGAAAATGATGCAGGGCGCATTCTTCTTGCCCTGCTCGAATAAGTCGCGCACGCGGCTGGCGCCGACGCCGACAAACATCTCCACGAAGTCGGAACCGGAGATGGAAAAGAACGGAACATTCGCTTCACCGGCGACCGCCCGAGCCAAAAGCGTTTTGCCTGTTCCCGGAGGTCCAACCAGAAGCACACCTTTGGGAATCCTGCCGCCAAGTTTCTGGAACTTCTGCGCCTCGCGTAGGAATTCGATAATCTCGCGCAGTTCCTCCTTCGCCTCTTCCACGCCGGCCACGTCTTTGAACGTGACTTTCTTTTGCTGCATCGAAAGCAACCGGGCGCGGCTCTTTCCAAACGACAGCGCTTTGTTGCCGCCCGTCTGCATTTGGCGGATCATGAAAAACCACAGCGCTCCCAGCAAGATGAGCGGAGCCCACGTTCCCAGCAGCTGCAGTGGCCAACTTCCGCTATTGGCGTCCCGGAAGGTCATCGAGACACCCTTATCATGCAGTTCCTTGATCATCTCGGGGTAGTTCGCCGGAACCGTAGTATGGAAGGCGGAGCCGTCGGTATATTTCCCGTGCAACTGCATGCCATCAACCAGGACATCGTGCACTTTGCCCTGATCCACGTCACTCGTGAACTGGGAGAAATTGACTTCCTTGTCCTTCTGCCCGCTGCGGCCAGCCTGAATTACCTGCCACAGTAATAACGCGGACAAACCGATCACGAGCCAAAAAGCTACGGTTTTGACTGTTGAATTCACCAAGAACTCCTAAAAGAGACCGGGGGCCAATCAAACGTATGCGGCCGAGGCTCCTGACACTAAATTAGATGCGCTTCAACCAATTTGGATAGGGGAAATTCCCTTAGCCCCCTATTCTACCTTGTCCTTCCGAAAAAGGCGCGTCGCTCTTTCCATAACTTAAGTCATCGGAGGCATCGGTGCCGCGGCTAGATAAGGGATATTGCGGTTGGTTTGCTCCACCGCGCCCAAACCGTAGCCTACGAGGAAAACATCATCTACCAGGAAACCGAAATAATCAGGCTGTAAAGCCACCCGGCGAGCGGATTGGCGGTCGAGCAGCGTCACCAACTTCACAGAAGCTGCCCCTCGCGCGCGCAAGTCGTTCATCAGAAATTCGCTGGTGACTCCAGAATGCACCAATCCCTCGACCAGCAGAACATGCTGTCCGCGAATATCGGGCTCGTGGCTGAAGAAGATCTCCGTGATCTCTCCCGCTTCACTCCCGGCCTGTTTGGCGGGCTGCCTGCTGTACTTGGGTTTGATGAACTGGCACACAACGGGCACATCCAGCGCCCGCACCAGATCCGCCATGAACATGAACGCATTTTCCAGAACTGCCAGAGCTTGGATCGTCTGTCCCTTGTAGTCATCGGAGATATGGCGGCCTAGTTCCTTCACCCGCTTTTGGATTTGGTCGGCCGCGATGACCTGGCGAAGTGGCTCGACTCTTGCTGCGTTCATCAAACCGTGTGCCTCCTCTCGCCTGGTTCTGACTGCTCTTAGACTAACCCGCTAAACCCTGGAGTCATTGGCTGCCCACGACAACTCTCGGATCAGCACCGCTTCCTGATCGCGTTTGGCGCACCATCTGGCCGGAACCGGACAGCCTCGCATCCACACGATCTCGTCTCCGCTCACCACGACCGGCCAAAGCCTGCGCCCTTGTTGCCCAACCTGACGTACCACATGCTGATCCTGCAGCAGTTCCTTGATTTTTTTCGGCGCCTTCGTATGGGCTGGCCAAAACCGATCTCCCGCACGCCAGTTGCGCACGATCAATGATCGCGGCAATAAATCCGCACGAAGAAGTTGCTGCGGATTATACTCCGCGATCCGCTCCTCTGGAGCAACCCGCAACGCCTCGATTACTCCCCCCAGCTCAGGCAGCGCGGCTCTCCCGGGCACCGGCAGCGAGTACTCGTAGTCCGGCACGCGCTCCTTCCGGCGCAGATCGGGCGTGACGAACACGATCGCCTCGGGTTCACGAATAATCTTCCATCCGAGGGGTAGTGATAACTCTTTACCGGACGCATGGTTTTCGGCCGCGAAGTGCAGGATTTCTTCGATGTGCTTGAACTCCAGAGGAATCCCCGCCTGCTCGCCAATCGCCTTCAGCACACGCCTTTGTACGGCCTTAGGCTCAGTCAGTAGCCATGGGCGGCTTACGGAGGCATTCATCACCACGGGGCCGGGCTCTTCCAGCCGAGCCAGCAATTCCGGGTCATGAGGCTTCGGCGGTGATGGAACAATCTGCACCAACGATGGAGAATCCCCAAAACCCGGAAGCCCGCGCGCCCATTCGGGTTGCGACCACTGCACCACGGTCCCCAACCAGCCGGACACCTCGTTTTCCCAGTAATCCTCCTCGTCGCGGGCAATCTCCGCCAACTCGGAGAGACTCTCGACGACCGCAGGATTGAACTCCCGTTCCAGTAATGGCAGCACAAGTTTGCGAACACGATTGCGCGTGAACTTGGAATCAGTGTTTGTGGAGTCTTCCCGCCAGGGTTGATTAAGATCTGCTAGATACTGCTCCAGTTCGCGCCGTCGGACCCCCAGCAGCGGACGAATGATTTCGCCGTGGCCGTCGCCCTCCTCGTGCTCCACCACGATGTGCGGATAGATCCCCCCAAGCCCGCGTAGTCCTGTGCCACGAATTAACCGCATCAGGACGGTCTCGGCCTGATCATCGAGGGTATGCCCGGTAGCGACCTTGTTCAAAACGTGCGCGGCCGATGGTTCGAATTCCAGATCGGAGCTATCATCCGCACCCAGCAGAGATTGAAAGAATTCATACCGCAACTCGCGCGCGGCGGCTTCCACCGAGATGTGTTGGTCCGCAGCAAGTTGGGCCACATCGCCACTCTCGACATGAAACTCCAACCCCTGCTTTTGCGCCAGCTGCACCACAAACTCCTGGTCCGCGTCGGATTCCGCACCACGGAGCTTGTGGTTGAAATGGACTATGGAAAGAACGATACCAAGTTCGCTCCTCAGTTCGAGCAACAACCGCAATAGTGCAACCGAGTCGATCCCGCCCGATACGGCAACGCCTACGCGGTCACCGGCGCGCAGTAGTTCTTCTCGGCGGATGTGGCCCAATAAGCGCTCGGCAAGTGAATACACGGAAACATGGTACATCGGCGCAATGGCTTGGATGGACGGCGGCGAGCTGGCGCTCGCCTGACAACCAGGGGCGGCCTCAGGTAAGCACTTACAGCCCTGGACTCTTCTCCGCGATCAGCTTCCGAATCTTCTCCACGAACTCCGCCGCTGCCATGTCCTCCGTCTTCTCTTTGCCGCGCGTGCGGACGTTTACCTTTCCTGCCTCGGCCTCCTTATTGCCGACCACCAGCAGGAACGGCACTTTCTGCATGGCATGCTCGCGGATCTTCGCATTCATCTTTTCGTTGCGCGCATCTACTTCCACTCGCACGCCGATGGCTTTGAGCTGATCCGCAACTTTGTTGGCATACTCAGCATGCCGCTCGCTGATCGGGATCATCGCTACCTGCACCGGCGACAGCCAGACCGGGAACGCACCCGCGTAGTGTTCGATCAGCACTCCGAAGAACCGCTCCACGGAACCGTAGAGGGCGCGATGCACCATCACCGGCTGCTTCCTCGAACCGTCCTCCGCCACATATTCGAGGCCAAAGCGCTGCGGCAGGTTGAAGTCAAACTGCACCGTCGAGAGCTGCCACAACCGTCCGATCGCGTCCACCAGCTTGATATCAATCTTCGGTCCATAGAATGCCGCCTCGCCGGGGATGGTTTTGTACTCAATATTTCTCCCCTTCAATACCTTCTCCAGCGATTGCGTAGCATGGACCCACTGCTCCTCGCTGCCCACAAAATTCTTGCGGTCTGCTGGATTCCACGTCGAAAGCTCAGTCTGGAACTTATCGAAGCCAAAATCTTTCAACACATCAAGAGCGAAATCCAGGCAGCTAGCAATCTCATCCTCGATCTGCTCCGGCATGCAGAAGATATGTGCGTCATCCTGCGTAAACCCGCGCACGCGCAACAGGCCATGCATTACACCGGAACGCTCGTAGCGATAGACCGTTCCCAGTTCGCCGAGCCGCACCGGCAGATCGCGATACGACTTTAAAGAATCCTTGTAAATCAGAATATGGCCCGGACAATTCATCGGCTTCAGCCGGTATTCGGCGTCATCCAGCTCCATGGCATCGAACATGTTCTGCGCGTAATAGCCCTCGTGCCCCGACGTAAAGAACAGCTGCCTTCTCGCCACGTGTGGGGTATAAACCAGCGCGTAGCCGCGCTTCAGGTACTCTTCGCGCATCCAGTCTTCCATCTCTTTGCGGATGATGCCGCCCTTGGGATGCCAGAAGATGAGCCCCGGTCCCGCCAGTTCCTGGATCGAGAACAAATCGAGTTGCTGCCCCAGCACGCGATGGTCGCGCTTCTTCGCCTCCTCCACCTGCTGCAGGTGAGCATCAAGATCCTTCTTGGAGAAAAACGCCGTGCCGTAAATTCGCTGCAGTTGCGGATTCTTCTCATCGCCCAGCCAATACGCGCCGGCGATATTGAACAGCTTGAACGCCTTGATTTTCCCGGTCGAAGGAATGTGCGGGCCGCGGCAGAAATCGGTGAACTTGCCGGTGCGATAGATCGAAATCTTTTCATCGGGCTTGGTGAATTGCTCGATGAAATGGCATTTCATGAAGTCGCCTTCTTTTTTAAATTCTGCTAATCCCTGATCGCGGGGCAGAAATTCGCGCGCGTAAGGAATGTTCTGGTGCACCAGTTCCTGCATCTTCTTCTCGATTTTTTCCAGATCCTCCGGGGTAAACGGAGTTGGCCGGTAGAAGTCGTAGAAGAATCCGCTCTCCGTGGCCGGACCGTGGCCCAGCTTGGTCTCGGGAAATAGCTCGAGCACGGCCGCCGCGAGCAGATGTGCGGACGAATGCCGGTAAATTTCCAGCGCCTCCGGATCCTTTTCCATCAAAATGCGCAGGTCGGTATCTTTCTCGAGCGGCCGGGTGAGGTCGATGAGATCGCCGTTGGATTTCGCGGCCAAAGCGGCGTCCGCAAGCCGCGGGCTGATTAACTTCGCAATCTCCAAAGGGGTGGTGCCCTTGGGAACGTCCTTCACGCTTCCATCCGGAAGCTTCACATGAATGCTATCTGCCATAAGTTGGGACCTACAGACGTGCTGAATCTTTCAGTTTATTGGAGGGATTCCGGAGGGTCAAACCTCAAGCTGGCAGAGAGAGCGCGGAAGGCAGGATGGTTCCACCCGCCCTCCGTCCTGTATGAAGAGTTCCTACATTGTTACGTCTTTCACATGCGTCGCGAAATACCACGTGTTCCCGAACGGATCGGTGACGGCCGAGTTGCGGTCGCCATAAGGCTGGTCCGTGGGTTCATGCAGCGACTTCGCCCCCGCCGCCAAAGCGCGCCGATACAGAGCGTCGCTATCGGGCACATAGACGTAGAACATTGCAGGCATGGGCTCGTATTTATCATGAGCCTCGCCCATTTCTACCACCGAATCGCCGACGCGAATTTCAGCGTGATGAACCACGCCATCGGGCGAAGCATACTTCGCGATCTCGCTCGCGCCCAAAGCGCGCTTCATGAAGTTGATCACGGGCTCGGCTCGCCGCGGGTGCAGATATACATTCACATTATTAAGGCCCTTCGGGATGTAGCTCTCGCCCTTGTGGGTGGCGATATACCAGAAGTTCCCCGCTGCATCTTTCACCGTGGCCGAGCGCTCCCCGTAATCCTGGTCGCGGGGTTCGTCGAGTGAGGTGGCTCCGGCCGCGAGTGCGCTCTTGTAAGCTTCATCGGCGTCCTTCACATAAACATGCAGCGCGTTGGGATGCAGAGTAGCCGACCACTTTTTCCCGGCAATGCCGCCACCGAGCATCATCATCGAATCGCCGATGCGCACTTCGCCGTGCACGCCAGTCGGAGTCGGAATTCGCAAAGCCTCCTCTGCGCCAAAGGCCTTTACGACAAAGTCGATCAAGGCGTTGCCATCTTCAGCTACCAGGTACGGCGTCACCATCCGGAAGCCGCGCGGGACCGGATCCACGGCAGTCGCAGGTTTCATGCGACCGCCTTCCGGTCCGATGGTGAGCTTCTTCATCCGCCGATGCATCTCCTCCACAGACACCTCTTCTTTGGGCGCGTTGAATTGCCACGTGTAGCCAAAGGGGTCCGTCAAAGTAGCGTCGCGGCGGCCGTAGAACTGATCGGCTGGAGGGCGCACAACTTTCATACCGGCTCTTGCCGCGTGCTCGACAAATGAGTCCACATCAGGAACCTGAACCGAGAGCCAGATCGGCGACTGGCCAAGGGTTTCAGCGCTGAACCGGCCGCCCTCGGGCCATTCTTCACCCAGCATGATGGTCGATTCGCCGATTGTAATCTCGGCGTGCGGGATGCCCATTTCTGTTTGGAAGCGGAATGTTTCTTTTGCTCCAAGAGCATTCTTATAAAACTCGATTGCCTTGGCGGCATCTTTGAAAGTTAACCGCGGCACTGCGATCTGCCGGACAGCGGCTGCGGGCGCGGCGGGTGCGGGCACAGTGAGAGTAGCCATATTCTTTTTCCCTTCTAGTTGTGATTTCAATCGTGCCTTGAAACTTGCGCTCGGCAGATTGCGCAATTCTGCCGCAATGCGCACCAGTGGCTCGATTTCAATCTCAACTTTCGGGGCTCGTCCGTCCGTCCGAGCCAGCATGGCTTCAACGGCCTGGTTCAGTCGCTCGATCTTCTTTGTATCGCCGCTTCCCGGATTCAGAGAGCGCTTAGGCATCGGCACCCTCCATGCGCGCCCGCAGACTTGTCAGCGCACGGAACTGCAACTGCTTCACCGCGCCTTCCGTCTTGCGGATCTCCCGCGCCACTTCCTTGATGCTTTTCTGCTCCACAAACCGCAGCACCACCACTCGCTGCTGCTCCGCCGGCAATGTCTCCACCAGGCGGAACAACGTCGCTCTCCGTTCCACCTCTTCGAATTCCGCGCCTTTGGCCGCAACGGATTCGATCTGTTCTGGCTCGGCAGCCACTTGTTCTCGGTTCGATCGCTGCCAACGGTCTGAAATCAGGTTGCCCGCGATCCTGAATAGCCAAGCGGCAAACGGAATTCCCCGCCACTCAAATCTCTTTAGGTTCGCCAGGGCTTGGTGAAACACCTCGGAGGTAATGTCCTCAGTTTCCGCGCGATCTCCCACCCGCCGCACCACGTAGGCATAGACGCGCTCGAAATTGTTCTCGTAAAGCTCCGCGAAGCGCGCAGGATCCCTCTGCGCCTCCTCAATCAGAAGCCGCTCGTCCGCTTCTTTCCTCAGAGCCTTCAACGAATTCTCCGCGCGGAGTTGACGTACACATGCATAACGGCAGGGAACGGGAAAAGTTACGCCTGAAACAAATTACGTGGTAGCCGGACTTTGTGGGTAATATAAATCCTCAACCGCTTTCTGCACCCTCGCCGACACCGCTTCCAAATCCCGCATCGTCAGTCCTGTGGTCGAGATCGGCTCTCCCACCCTCATTTCCAGCGGTCGGCACTTGATGTGGTAAGTATCCATCGGC
The DNA here is from genome assembly GCA_963782835.1 of uncultured Acidobacteriaceae bacterium. GTDB lineage: Bacteria > Acidobacteriota > Terriglobia > Terriglobales > Acidobacteriaceae > Sulfotelmatobacter. The sequence goes on from CAWALR010000018.1 coordinate 365,464, forward strand.
AACAGCTCATACGTGCCGACCAAAGCCACGGGAACAATATCCACCTGCGCCTTAATCGCAAGGAAAAAAGCTCCCGGCAGAAAGGGTTTGATTTCGCCATCCGGAGTGCGGCCACCCTCCGGGTAAATAACCAACGGCATCCCGGCCTTTAAACTCTTCACCGCGGAGCGGATCGCCGCAATCGAATTGGTCGGCTTTTGCTGATCGATGCACACCTGCCCCGACCGCTTCAACTGCCAGCCCACTACAGGATAGGCCAACAATTCCTTCTTGAAAACGATGCGGAATTGAAATGGCAGGTAAACGTAGAGAACCGGAATGTCCATGGCGGAAGCATGATTGACCGCGTAGACATGGGGCTTCGAGGTATCGATCTTATCGAGACCGGTGACTTTCACCGGCGACAAGATCGTTTTCATGATGAGCCACGACCACGTCCGCGAGAACCAATGCAGGCGGCGGCCGCCACGATCAAACAACCCTCCGGGGAGCGCCAGCAGGCCCAGAACCAGCGTGTACAGCCAGATCAGCGGATCAAGTATGAAATAGGAGCGAAGGCGGCTCAACCAACCGTAATTCTTCCCGGGAATCGCGTGCGGACTTTTCCGCGCCGCAACCGACGGCGCTGGCTGCGCGCCACTTTCTACCTCCACCGATGAGTTCACTTCCTGCACTTTTCTATTTTACGGGAAACCCCTTCGCGAACGCTTCTTCAGAGTTCAGCTCCCACGATGCTCATTGCTTCGCCGACCAGATAAATCGACCCCGTGATCACCACCACAGTCCCGGCACTCGCAAGAGATCTGGCTCGCTCCACTGCGCCTTCCACACCCTCAACCGCATCAATGGCGACGCCTGTCCGGGCCCCGGCCTGCAGGATTTCTTCCGGCGATGCCGCGCGCGGGTTTGCAGGCCTGGTCGCAATCACTCGATCCGCCAGCGGAAACAAAATCTCCGCCATCTCGGAGATTGCCTTATCCCGCATCGCTCCAAAAACAAAAATCAGCGAACGGTCCGCATACCGCTCCGAAAGGGCTGAACGCAGAGCCCATGCGCCCGCCGGATTGTGCGCCACATCGATAACGATCTCAGGCCATCCCGCTCGCGCCGCGATCACCTGAAACCGTCCCGCCCACTGCGTCTGGCGGATGCCGCTCTCGATGCTCTTCGCTTTTATGCTGCTGAATCCCTGGCGGTTCAATTCTTCTGCCGCGGCGATGGCCAGCGCAACGTTGCGTAACTGATGCCGTCCCACCAGCGGGGTCTCCACCAGTATCTGCTCTCCCATCACCTGAAGCGGATAGCGGTAAATGTGCCTGGAATCGCCCAGCTCGGAATTCGGTACAAGGTAATCGCGACTCCCCGGAGAAACTGGGGGCACAAACGGCACCGCGTTCACCGCTCGCGCCCCCATGTCCAGGATGGCATTCCCAATCACATCGTTCGCTTCCGGCTGTTGCGGCAACGTCACTACCGGGCCGTTACGACGAATAATTCCCGCTTTCTCGCGCGCAATCTCGTTTACTGTGTTCCCGAGAAATTTTTGATGATCGAGCGAGATGTCGGTGATGACGCTTACTCGCGGCTCTACCACATTCGTGGCATCGAGCCGCCCACCCATACCCACTTCCAGCACCGCGAGATCCACCTGCTCGCGGGAAAAATATTCGAAGGCAATCGCTGTCATCATCTCGAAAAAACTGGGATGCCACGGCAGTTCCTTCTTCTCCACAAGCATTTCCGCAACGCGATCAATTTTGCCGTGCAGCTCCGCGAAATCGTCGTCACTGATCTCTTTGCCGTTGATGCGAATGCGCTCGTTGATCCGTACCAGATGCGGTGAAGTGTACAGACCCGTTTTCAATCCTGATGCGCGCAGGATCGAAGCCAGGGTTGCCGCCGTCGAGCCCTTGCCATTCGTTCCGGCGATCAGCACGCTGGGAAACCGCCGCTCCGGATGATTCAGGGCCTGCAGCAGCACGCGCATGTGCTCCAGATCGAATTTGTGCGATGGCGTCTGCGCTAGCTCGTGCCCGAGCGCAAACATACGCGACACCGCTGTTTCGTAAGACATAGAGAAGCGCTTTTCAGCTTGTACTTCAGATTATCAACTGGCGAGACGAGATTCGAAGTGCTTGAGAAAGTCGGTATCGCTATATCGGCCTAAACTGATAGCTGGCAGCTGACAGCCGTCTTCACGCCGCCATAAAATCGAGCGCCCGCGCGATGTAAGGCTTGAGTTCCTTGCGAGGCACCACCGCATCCAGCATCCCGTGCTCCAGCAGAAATTCGCTGCGTTGGAAACCCGCCGGTAGCTTCTGTCGAATTGTCTGCTCAATCACCCGAGGACCGGCAAACCCAATCAGTGCCCCGGGCTCGGCAATATTCAAATCACCCAGCATGGCGAATGATGCCGTCACGCCGCCCGTCGTAGGGTCGGTCAGAACCGAAATGTAAGGAACTTTCGCCTTATCCAGCCGGGCTAGCGCCGCCGAAATCTTGGCCAACTGCATCAGGCTGACCACGCCCTCCATCATCCGCGCCCCGCCAGAAGCCGACACAATAATCAGTGGCGCCTTAGCGTCCAGCGCGCGCTCCACCGCCCGGGTGATCATCTCGCCCACTACCGCGCCCATGCTGCCGCCGATGAAGGCATACTCCATTACACTGGCCACGACGGGCCGGCCGAGCAGTTTGCCTTGCGCGTTGATTACCGCATCTTTCAGCCCTGTGTCGTGTTGCGCCTGCCGCAGGCGCGTCGAGTATGGCTTCAAGTCGACAAATTTCAACGGATCGGTCGACGAGAGATTGCCGTCCAGGCTCTCATACTGATTTTCGTCCAGCAGCAACGCCAATCTGGTCCGGGCATCGATGCGGAAATGCTTTCCGCACTTTGGACACACGTTCAGATTCTCTTCCAGATCTTTTTTCCAGATGATCTGCCGGCAGTTCTCACACTTTACCCACAACCCTTCGGTGCGAACGGTCTTCTTGCCCGAATTATCGAGATCGCCGGATTCCCGTTTAAACCAAGCCATAAGAGCAGTTCTCAGTTCTCGGTTATCAGTTCTCAGTAAACCCGTGTCTCCACCCAGTCACACTTCGCTGAGAACTAGGAACTGTGAACTGTGAACTGAGAACTAGTATTCGATCCCTCTCTGCGCCATGACGCCCTTTTCGTAAGCGTGTTTCACCTGCCGCATCTCTGTAACCGTGTCGGCGACCTCAACGATTGTGGGGTGTGCGTTCCTTCCCGTCAAGATGACATGCACCATCTCGGGTTTCTTCTTGAGGCTCTCGACCACCTTCGCTGCGTCCAGCATGCCGTAACTGATGGCATAGTTGATCTCGTCCAGCACCACCAGATCCCAATCACCCGACCGAATCGCCCTTTCCGCCTCGGCCCACGCCTCCCCCACCATCTTGACGTCTTCCGGGTCAGGCTTCTCCGGGCCCACCTTTACAAATCCGCGCCCCATCTGCTTCATCACAAACTTGTCGCCAAAGGCCTGCACCGCATCCAGCTCTCCATAGTGCCAGGAACCTTTCAGGAACTGCAGCATCAGCACTCGCATACCCTGGCCTACGGCGCGCAAAGCCGTGCCCATTGCCGCGGTCGTCTTCCCCTTACCGGCGCCGGTGTTTACCATGATGAGACCGCGGCGTACGTCAGTCATAGTGGGATACTCAATTCTACTAGAAGGCCTCTCCCAGCGCGGACGTAAGCCCCTGCTAACGCCAAGCATCAGACCTCTTTACTCTTCAATTTCAAGTTGTGGCGTACTCTTGACGGTAGATGAATTTTCCACGGAACTCCTGCATCCAATCTGGCGTATTGGTGTGCGAGCAGATCTCTCCCCTGGCAGACTGCGGAGGTCTCGTTGTGATCAACAATTGTTGGATGTCATTGTTTTGCTTATTTGTGGCCTTGCCTGCATTTTCCGCTCAACACGTTGCAGTTCATCCCAGACCTGGCTTCAATGCGGCCGAGCAGGAGACCATTCGCCAGATCGTCGATATGGAGCGCCAATCGAAAGAGGCCAGCCTCCGTCGTGATTCAGACTTTTCCCTGCACACCCTTGCCGACGACTATGTAGCCATAACCCCGCTTGGACAAGTCACGACTAAACAAGAGACCATCTCCGCCCGCCGGAGCGGACAACTGCGCTACGAGGCCATGAATATTACCGATATGGTTGTGCGGGTGTATGGCGACATGGCCGTGGTCACCGCTCGTGCCGACGTGAAGGGCCACCAGCTTGGCGAGGATTTCAGCGGACCCTACCGCTACACCCGGGTCTGGGTTCGCCGCAACGGCCAGTGGCAAATCGTGAGCTATCAGGCGACCGTCACACAGTAAAACCCGGCGGATTGAGCCGGCATCTGCGAAGACTGCCGTGACGGATGGTGGAGCCTCAACCCAGATTCCCGGTTCCTTTGCTACCTTGAACAAGACTGGTGGGCCTATTCGCGGGATGGTTCGGATCCTCGTCGCTCAACAACGGCAACGCGACCCGCAAGGCTTCCACTTGCCGCCTCACTTTCAATAATTCCTGTTCCTTGGCCCGCAGCAGTTCCATCACATCTTTCATGAATGCTCTCCGAAAATCTACTCCGTCTTCTCTATCATTGCGTCACTGGAGGTTAGGTTATCGTACTTCGAAACTGTAGGTGGCGGCGCGCTCAAGAACAACTCACGAAGGTACACCCTGCGTTCGCGGAGGGTCAGTGTTCCGAATGGTAGGGATGACCTTTCAGAATCGTGAACGCCCGGTACACCTGCTCCAGCAAGACCACGCGAGCCAGCTCATGTGCCAGCGTCATCCTGCCGAATGAGATTGTGTGCTGCGCCGCATTGCGCGCCGCGTCACCGAATCCATCGGCTGGCCCGACCGCGAAGACCAGCGGTAGCGGATTGCGATCCTGATACTCGCCCAAGAATTGCGCGAACTCCTCGGATGAGAATTGCTTCCCGCGGGAGTCCATCAGAATCAGAGTCGATTTGCCACCGGTTGCCTTGCCACCTTTAGTCGACGAAGCGCGTCCGCAGAGTTGCAAGAGCGCAGCTTCGTCGCGCAGCGTGACTCCTTCCACTCGCACGAAACGCGCGATCCGCTTCAGATATTCGTCCGTGAGCGCTTGGATCGCCGCCTCTTTCGTCTTCCCCACCCAAGCAATCTTGATCTTCACGGCGGTAGTCAACCTTACTTGATTCCAGACGCCAGCACGACCCGCGCTCCGAACTCAATATTCTCCCCACGCACATATTGTCCGATGGCCGCGTGCACTTTCTCATGAATCTGCGGCCATCTGTCTGAGGGAACGCGATCCAGCATGGGCCGAAAAGGAACAGCCACGCCTTGCGCTTGCTCCCACACTTCCTCCGGCGTGCCCGGCCAAGTCCACGGCAACGTTTTTGTTTCCTCTTCCACTTCTCGAAAACCGGCGCTACGCAGAACATCCGAAAGACTGCCCGGCTCTGCAAAGCGAAATGGATTCGGACCGCCCACCGGGAACAGTGGTCCCCCTACATGACGGTGGACCACGCCCATCATGCTCTGCCAGTAGGGCTGATCAAACGGTCCCCATGCCAGAAAGCAGGCACGAGAATTCTTACGGAGAACTCGATGCAGCTCCCGCAAGGCAAGCACGGCGTCGGGAAAGAACATGATTCCAAAGCGGCAAGTGGCTAGATCAAAACTCTCGTCTTCAAAGGGCAGAGCCTGGGCATCCGCCTGCCGGGTGGAAAAATTGTCCAGACCGCGCTCCTGCGCCCGTCTGCTGGCGATCTCAAGAAGGTCGGCGCTCAGGTCCAGCGCCGTAACCCGTCCCTGCGCTCCAACCTTCATTGCAATGCTGATGGCGGGCTCGCCCGTGCCACTAGCCAAATCCAGAACGCGCATTCCGGGCTTCGGCTGCGCATATTCCACCAGCGCCTCCGTCACCGCCTTGCCCATCACCGCCGACTTCGCCTTCCACCTGTCAGACGCGATAAGGCGATAAGAATTTCCCCAACCCTCTTCCGTTCTGGATTCCGGCTTGGAAGAAGTCGTCATAAGACAGCAAGCATCGCCCATCCGAGGAGGCGCTATGCTCTTTTTCGGCGAGGAGCAACAGCGTGTTTCTTCGGCGCCTTCGGGCTCTTTGCCTTCGTCTTCCTCGCGGGTGCAGCCTTCCGCCTTGGCTCCGGTGTCAATTCCGAAGGTTCGAGACGTTTGGCGGTCTTCCAAAGCCGTTCCAGATCGTAGAACTTGCGCGCCTTCTCGGAAAAAACATGCACGACGAAGTCGACATAGTCGACCAGAATCCACTCGCCCTGCTTGTATCCTTCGACGTGTGTCGGCCGCAAATCCGCCGCTTTCAGGCGCAGTTCCACCTCGTCCGCAATGGCCTGCACCTGTCGCGGATTCGTGCCGCTGCACAAGACGAAGTAGTCGGTAAATGCTCCCGAGCCCTTCTCCATTTCCAGGATTGAAAGTTCTTCTGCTTTTTTGTCAAGGCAGGCCTGAATGGCTGCCGCCACCTGTAGTTTCAGCTCATTTTTTTTCATGCAGAGAGTGTCGGTCGTTGGTCATTCGTCATGGGTGATGGTTGGTTCAACTCGGATTGAGTTCCCATTGTAAATGACGGACGGTCTCCGCGAGCTCCTCCGTCGCGATCGCCATCCCTCGGCAAGACAGTCGGTGACGACCAAGGGTCCGCGACTACCGACTTTTGTACAGCCCCATTTTCTTGATGTAGTCGGCAACTGCCGGTTCCAGGAAGCGGCCAAGCGGCTTACCGGCAGCGACGGCCTCGCGGATCGCCGTAGAGGAAATCGGTTGGTAGACGTCATCCAGCAGATGGACGTTAACCCCATTAAGCACCAAGTCTCCCTTGGCAGCCTGCTTGTGAAAAGGCCGCGTCGCCGCTTCGCGCGGGCGCAGCTTTGCAGGTAGCGCATTCGCTACGTCTGCCAGTGAGTAACCCGGCCTGCTCGCAACCACGAACTCGCACTCGCGAAACAGATCCTCGGAGCGGTGCCACTTGGCAATGTCCGCGAATGCGTCGATACCGATCAACAGGAAGAGCCGGTCCGCTTTCTTGAACGACTGCTTGACGCGCTCGACGGTATCGATAGTGTAGTTGGGCCTTGCCTCACGTTCTTTTTCTTTCTTCCGGCCCGGGTTATTTGTCTCAAGCTCCTCCGGCGCTTCCAGCAGGGAAGGCGTGAAATCTTTGTCTTGTGAGGTGGCCAGAGCAATCATGGCATAGCGGTGTGGAAAGGCCGATAGAGGTTGGCGCTGCTTATGCGGTGGAACATTTGCCGGAACAAAGAGAATCCGGTTAAGCTTGTAGCGTTCGCGCGCCGCACGCGCCATGGCGAGGTGACCGCGATGGATCGGATCGAATGTTCCGCCAAATAGTCCTACATTCATGAGCCGCTAGTGTCTTCGTTTCCAGCCTCGGTTGGCAAGTTCAACCTTTCCGGCAGAATCCGGCCACTGCCTTTGGTCGGAACTTGGCCGATGGGGCATTGTCCGATTGGCCCGGAGTGATCTGCCAAGGAAACATCGTCTCCCGCGAATTTAGGATGAACTCCTGTAATCTCGTGCATCTAAAAATGTGCAGTTAATATCCGTTACATGCGAGTAACCCTCCCCCTACTGCGCATCCAACCGGCCCGTGCGCCGATTCTGCGCTACGGCGTTGCTGTCCTTAGCACAACGTTGGCCCTTATCCCGGCGGTACTGCTTCCCAACATCACGGAGAGCCGGCTGGCGGTCTTCGCCGTCGCCGTGATGGTAAGTGCCTGGTATGGCGGCTGGAAGCCAGGGCTGGTCGCCACCTCGTTCGCTCTGACCGTCAGCGCCTATTTCTCATTCTCCGGGGAACGGACTCCCGCTCAATTTCGTTCGACCATGATGCGACTGGCCCTGTTCGTGGTACTGGCGGCTCTCATCTGCTGGTTCAACGCGGCATTGCGAGCCACTCAGGAAGGATTGCGACGCTCCGAGATGAATTTCCGTTCTTTGGTGACCAACGCTCCCTACGGCATCTGCCGCTGCGATTCCGCTGGCCAATTATTGGATGTGAATCCCGCCCTGCTGACCATGCTGGGATATTCCTCCGCGCGAGATCTCGTAGGGCAGCATCTCGGAGGCCTCTACTTAGATACACATCAGTGGTTCGAGTTGGCCGATTACCTGCGCTCGGCTGCAGCCTTCAACGGACTGATCGCCGAGTGGAAGAGGAAAGATGGAATTGGCACCGTGGTTCGGGTTTCCGGCCGCGCCGTCTCGGACGGCGACACGAAAACCGCTTTCGAGCTGTTTGCCGAGGATGTGACCGAGCGCCGCGCTCTGGAACAGCAACTCCGCCAGTCGCAAAAAATGGAGGCCGTAGGAAGACTTGCGGGCGGCATTGCCCACGATTTCAACAACCTGTTGATGGTGATTTCAGGCTACTCGGAGTTTCTGCTGGATCGCCTGGGCCCAGACCCGGCTCTTCGTGGTCCGGCGCAGGAAATCGCCGGAGCCGCACAGCGCGCCTCTTCACTCACCCGCCAACTGCTTGCCTTCAGTCGTAAGCAGATGATGGCTCCGAAAATTCTTGATCTCAACGAAGTCGTCACGGAAAACCTGAAGATGCTCACGCGCGTGATCGGCGAGGATATCGATCTCGTGATGGTTCCTGCAGCCACGCTCGGCGCCGTTCGCGCCGACGCTGGGCAGATTGATCAAGTGATCATGAATCTTGCCGTGAATGCCCGGGACGCCATGCCCTCCGGCGGCAAGCTCACCATCGAAACGTCGAACGTTTCGCTTGACGAAGAGTATTCCCGTTTTCACGCGCCCCTCCGGCCGGGAGACTACGTGATGCTTACCATCAGCGACACCGGCATGGGCATGGATTCCGAGACTCAGTCCCATATCTTCGAGCCTTTCTTCACCACCAAGGGACCGAAAGGAACCGGCCTGGGGTTGTCCACGGTTTACGGCATCATCAAGCAGAGCGGGGGCTACATATGGGTTTACAGCGAGTCCGGCAAGGGCACGACGTTCAAGATCTATTTGCCCCGGGTCCCGGAAAGAGCCGAGAGTCCCGCGGTCGTGTCAACAGCCGAGTCTGTCGGCACCGAGCCGGGAACTGAGACCATCCTGCTGGTGGAGGACGAAACCAACCTGCGCTATCTAGCTCGCCAGTTCCTGGAGAAACAGGGCTACCGGGTCATCGAAGCCGCGGACGGAGCCGTGGCCATGCAGATTGCTGTCGCCCATGAGGGCATGATTCACCTTCTGCTCACCGATGTCATCATGCCCGGTATGAACGGGCGCGAACTCGCGCAGCGGATTTCGGAAATTCGTCCCAACACAAAAGTGCTTTACATGTCCGGCTACACGGAGAATGTGATCGGTCACAATGGCACGCTGGACGCCGGTGTACGTCTGCTGCAGAAGCCCTTCACCCTGCGTGAGCTGAAAAGCAAAGTTCGCGAAGTACTGGATTCCACTCCGATTGGCAGTGAGGTTGATATGTCGGTTCGAACCGCTCAAGCTTCGCCGGCGAAGGGGCCGGAACAGCCCCTGTCGCGCGCACCCCGTTTTCAACTGCACTTACCTTTGAAATATCGTCGTCTGGATGAAGAGAAATGGCACGACGGCGAAACCAGAAATATCAGCCGCTCCGGATTGTTGTTCCAGGCGGAAGATTCCCTACAGCCCAACGTGCAACTGGAAATCAATCTGGTGTTGCCAGCCGAGATCGCAGGCCTTTCGCCAACAGAAGTAGTTTGCCGGGGACAGATCGTGCGCACGGTGAAGTCTGCTGGAGAAGAAATGCATCCCGCGCTGGCGGCCAAGATTCTTCAGTATCACTTTCAGCACGGGTCGCAGATTCCGCGGGCGTGAAGCCGGATCCGTGGAATTCGATTACCCGGCTCGGCCTTCTACGCTTTCGGCCTTCTGCAATGCTTCCTCGCGTAGCTCATCCACTTCCTTAGCCATCGCGTACTTTAACTCGTCGATGCCTTTGCCGGTCACCGCTGAGATTTCGTAGAGTTTCAACTTGCGTTTCTTGCAATATTTTTTCAACGCGGCCAGTTTGTCTTTATTGGCCACATCGATCTTCGACGCGACCATAATCATGGGTTTCTCTTCCAGATGGGCACCGAAGCTGGCTAGTTCGCCCAGAATCACTTCTACGTCCTTCACAACGTCAGGTCGCCCGCTTGCGTCCGACACATCCACCAGGTGAACCAGCAAGCGCGTGCGCTCGATGTGTCGAAGGAACTGTGTTCCCAACCCGGAGCCCGCGTGTGCACCCTCGATTAAGCCAGGAATGTCCGCCACCACAAAACTGATTTCGTTCCTAGGGTCGCCGACTGCGACCACGCCGAGATTTGGCTCCAGGGTAGTGAATGGATAATCCGCAATCTTAGGCCGCGCCGCCGAAATACGGGAAATCAACGTGGACTTGCCCACATTCGGGTATCCGACCAGTCCCACGTCGGCCAGCAACTTCAACTCCAACCGGTAGTTATGTTCTTCTCCCGGCCGTCCCGGCTCGTGTTCCCGCGGAGCCTGGTGGACCGAGGTAGCAAAGCGCGCATTGCCGCGTCCACCACGCCCCCCACGCGCGATCACCATGCGTTGATCCGGCCCGGAGAAATCAAACACCTTCTCGCCGGTCTCTTCGTCGTACACAATCGTTCCCACCGGAACTTTCAAAACTACATCCTCGCCTTCGCGCCCGGTTTTGTTCGAGCCTTCGCCGTGGCGTCCGCGCTCGGCCTTGTATTCGGGATTGAAGCGGAAGTGCACCAGCGTATTGTGCCGTTCGCTGGACTCCATGATCACGTCGCCGCCCTTGCCGCCGTCGCCACCCGACGGACCGCCGCGCGGAACAAATTTCTCGCGGCGAAAGGCCATGCAGCCATTGCCACCGTCCCCCGCCTTCACCCGAATTTTTGCCTCATCGATAAACATTGGTCAGATCAACCAATACAAGTAGAGATGTTCACGAGCGATTGTCCGATAAAACAAAAAGCCTCGTCCCGAAGGCGAGGCCAGGCTGCTTCGCACAGCTTCCCGCGGCCGCCGAAGCGCAATGCCAATCCAGCAGACGGACGAAAACTACTCCGTCACTTCCATCGGCTCGACCATCACGAATTTGCCCATCGAGCCCTTGTTCAGGAACTTGATTCGTCCCGTGATCTTGGCGAAAAGCGTATCGTCTTTGCCACGGCCAACATTGAGCCCCGGCTTCACCCGCGTTCCGCGCTGCCGCACGATGATCGTTCCGCCGGGGACGATCTGGCCGCCGAAGGCTTTGAATCCAAGCCGCTGCGCGTTCGAGTCGCGGCCATTTCGTGAAGTTCCTTGTCCCTTTTTATGTGCCATGGATAAATTCTCTCAACTCTCAGTCGATTTTCAGTTTCAGTTCACTTCTTTTTCTTGGCTGCGGATTTCTTCGCTGCTTTCTTGGGAGCAGCTTTCTTGGCCGCATGCGCCTTCGTCTGCCCTTTGGCGCTCTTCACCTCAGCGTGAGACTCGTGCTCTTCTGCAGGCGCAGCCTTCTTCACTTTCGGCTCCTTCTTCGCCAACGCCGGAGCCTTGAAGCTCTGCCCGTCAAAAGCAATCTCAGTGATGCGCACGGCGGTGTACGACTGCCGGTGCCCACGCAGCTTCTTGTACTGCTTCTTCCGCTTGTAATGAAAAACCAGGATCTTCGGGCTGCGGCCTTCTTCCACCACCTCGCCGACAACGCGCGCTTCCGCTTCCGGTTTGCCGATCTTTCCTTCGCCACCCGACACCGCTAACACATCAGAGAAGTCCACGTGGCCGTCGGTTCCCGTAGCCAGCTTCTCCACTCGAATCACATCTCCGGGCGCCACCCGGTACTGCTTTCCACCGGCGCGGATGACCGCGTACATACGTCTGCCTCCGTCAAAATGTCGTAAATCAGTTCATCAAGCGCGTTTCCCGCGCACACAGATGCAACGCTGGCACCCGCTGAACTTTCTCTGCTTGCTGTGTTTCCGCCACGGCGCTTCAGCAGCCAAGGCAGGCGTCCCCAGAACGGGTCGGCGAGTACAGGCAAACTCAACTATTTTAGCGTGTGCTGTGGAAATCGGTCAATCTACGCTTTCCAGATCAAGGTGCCATGTGCGAGAATTCCGCCGGTCTCGGATCGCTTCGGGATCGCTCCCGCTATGAGTTAGAGAGGAACTCCAACATGAACCGCATTCTCGCCATTTCCCTGTGCGTGCTCGCCCTCACGCTGTCCAGCATTGCGGAACCCCAGAAGTCAACGGCCAAGAAATCCGCCGCTGGTCCCGCCCCCGACAGCGCCTACATGCAGAAAATCTGGGACGGCTGGGCCACTCTCGATACTGCCAACGTGGCCAAGTTCTACGCCAGCGGTCCACACACTTTTTTTGATATCGCCCCTCTGAAATACGACAGTTGGGACGCCTATGAAAAGGGAGTCCAGAATGTTGTCGCCGGCTACAAAAGCGCGAAATTTACGGTTAATGACGATGCCTCGATTCATCCGCACGGTGACTTGGTCTGGGGTACCGCGACAGTGAAAGAAGAGATGACGACGAAAGCCGGCAAGGTGGAGATGGGCAGTTTTCGCTGGACAGTGGTTTGGGAAAACCAGGGCGGCAAGTGGCTGATCGTCCACGAACACGTCTCTGCACCGTTGCAATAGGATGGTTGCTTGTCCAGAAACTTGCTCGTCGCTCTCGCCGCATTCGTAGCGCTAACCTTCTCCGCTGCCGCTACCGGAGCGGCGTTCACCGCGCGATCCGTTCGTACCTGGTATCCCACACTTCGCAAGCCGCCGGGAAATCCGCCAGCTTCCTACTTCGGCCCCGTATGGACTGTGCTTTATTTTCTGATGACGATTTCTGCCTGGAACGTCTGGCGCGTGGCCGACGGCTGGACGGGCGCCTCACCGGCGATTACTGTCTTTCTCATCCAGTTGGCATTGAATGCTGCGTGGTCAGCCATCTTCTTCGGATTGCGGTCGCCCGCATGGGCCTTGCTGGAAATCATCCTGCTCTGGGCTGCAATCCTTGCCAGCGTCATTTTGTTCTGGCAAATCTCAACATTCTCCGGCGCCCTTCTTCTCCCGTACCTGGCGTGGGTTACTTATGCAACATACTTGAATGCCGGAATCTGGTGCTTGAATCGAGCGGCCTCGGAGTGAGCGATAATTACCTCTGTAATCCCAGGTAACCACGAAAATCTTGCAGAAACAATCAAGCTGCGACAGGGTTAATACATACTAACTAAGAATGTGGGGGATCTACCATGCGTGACCGAATCGTCTTTTTGATTTCTGTTTTTATGCTAGGGAGCGTGGCCTGGGGCCAGCAGCAGCCGGCAGGGAACACCCAGCCCAGTTCACCTCAGAGCATGCCGGGCATGGATATGTCTGGCCATGACATGTCGAATATGAAAGGCATGTCCATGGGCCCCGAAAAGGACGATAAAGATACTGACGCCGGCATGCACGCCATGCATTCCATGGAGGGCCACATGGACATGGGCCCGCACATGAAGATGACCGCGCTGCGCACGGCGAAGCCTGGAGACGCCGAGCGAGCGCAGCAGGTGGTAGAAGCGGCGCGCAGAGTATCCGCCAAATACATGGACTATCACGTTGCCTTGGCCGATGGTTTCAAGATCTTCCTTCCGAACGTTCCGCAGAAGATGTACCACTTCACCAACTACCAGTATGGATTTGAAGCGGCCCTCAGCTTCAATCCCGAACACCCGACATCTCTGCTCTACGAAAAGCATGGCGACGACTACAAGCTCATCGGTGTCATGTACACCGCCCCTAAGCGCCTCGACGAGGATCAACTCGACCAGCGCATTCCACTTAGCATCGCGCAATGGCACGAGCACGTGAATTTCTGCACCGCACCTGCCGGACGAAAGAGCGAATATCTGATCCCACATCCACAGTTTGGCTTGAGAGGATCGATCACGACGCAGGAAGCTTGCGATGCCGCCGGCGGAACATTCCATCCGGTCATCTTCAACTGGATGGTGCACCTTTACCCGTTCGAAAAAGATCAGGCGAGCATCTGGTCCGTCGACCGTCAGCACGGCGACGCAGACTAACTCCGTTTCGGGACGGCCGTCCTGGGCCGTCCAGCGCAACCCACCACACGAGATCTTCTGCACGTCCTGTGCTGTTTCCGACTCAAGCCAGACAGAACACCTCTCCTCTGTACACGCTTTCCTGAACCAACTTCATCGCGGTTTTCTGCTACCGGAAATCTGCGCTCTTCGTCCAAAGATGCATGACGCGAAGCTGCCCCAAACGTGGATTCAGAACCATGGAACTTTCGGCGAGGCACATTCGTAGTAGTAGGCGTGGGTAGCAGCAGCGCAGAGGTTAGATCGGGCGGGTATCTTTCGAAGTAAGGATCTAGAGGGGTTTAGGGGATTCTCTCACTGTCGGTTTGGCGGCCCAGGTGAGAAAACCCCCGTGCACAGCGAGACAAGACTCGCGCCTTGTCGGCTGAACCCCAGCGGTTGCATTGTAGGCGATTCGCGGCAAAACACCAATGTTTTCTCGCGTACGTCGTGAGCCGGGCCGCCCTAACCGTTTCCCGACGCAATTTCGGGAAAGAAAAAGGAGCAGTCATGACGTTCGCAAAGGTTTCCAAGAGTCTGGTACTGGGTTTGGCATTACTGATGGCATCCAGCGCCTTCGCTTCAAGCAAAGCCAATCTCGAACTGATCAATGCTGTGACGGTCAACGGAACAACCTTGAAAGCAGGCGACTACAAGGTCCAGTGGGAAGGCAGCGGCCCGAACGTGGAACTGAGTATCCTGAAAGGCAAGGACGTAGTCGCAAAGGTCCCGGCGCACGTCGTCGAACTACAAACGCCTTCCTCGAACGATGCCGCCGTAACCCGTCAGAATGCCAGCGGACCAAACTCGCTCGCCGGCATCCGCTTCCAGGGAAAGAAATTCTCTCTGGAACTGGGAGACAGCAGCGACAGCATGCAGGCCAACGGCTCCAGCAAGTAGGCCCCCTGACAGAAAAAGGGAGCGCTCCACGCGCTCCCTCCTCAACCTTGCAACTACAACAGCAACTACCTTCAGTACTTCGGCACCTTCGGATCCACTCTCTCCGACCATGCGGTGATCCCGCCCACCAGGTTGTGCACCTTGGAAAAACCGGCCTGCTGCAAGAACGCGACCGCCTTCGCGCTGCGTCCGCCCATCTTGCAGTGGACGACGATTTCGCGGCTGGAATCCAATTCATTCACGCGCTTCGGCAAATCGTTCAGCGGGATCAGATGTCCACCGATGTTGCAGATCTGATACTCGTGCGGTTCGCGCACATCGAGGACAAAGAGATCCTCTTTCGCATCCAGACGGCGCTTCAATTCTTCGACATGAATTTCAGGAACTCCATTCGCCACCGGTTTTTCCTCCCCGCGAATTCCGCAAAACTCGTTGTAGTCTATCAGCTTCGTCACCGTAGGATGCGTCCCGCAGACCGGGCAATCGGGATTCTTGCGCAGCTTGAGCTCGCGGAACTTCATGCCCAGGGCGTCAATCAGCAGCAACCGCCCGATCAGAGGGTCGCCGATTCCCAGAATTAATTTGATCACTTCGGTGGCCTGCATCACGCCCACCAGCCCCGGCAGAATGCCCAGAACTCCGCCCTCGGCGCAGGAAGGCACCAGCCCCGGCGGTGGCGGCTCCGGATAGAGGCAGCGATAGCACGGCCCATCCTCCGTGGCAAATACACTCGCCTGCCCTTCGAAGCGGAAGATCGATCCATAAACATTCGGCTTTCCCGTAAGCACGCATGCATCATTCACCAGGTAGCGCGTGGGGAAATTATCTGTTCCGTCGGCAATGATGTCGAAATCTCGAAACAATTCCAGAGCATTCTCGCTGCTCAGACGCGTATCGAACTTCCGCAGATTCAGGAATGGATTGATCCCCGTCAATTTATCTGCTGCTGAATCGAGCTTCTTCCGCCCCACATCGGCAGTCGAGTGGATGATCTGCCGCTGCAGATTTGTGTAATCCACCACATCGAAATCCACCAGGCCCAGGGTGCCCACTCCCGCCGCCGCCAGGTACAGCGCCAATGGCGATCCCAGTCCTCCCGTGCCAATGCACAGCACCCGCGCGGCCTTCAGCTTCTGCTGCCCCTCCATGCCGACCTCCGGCATGATTAAATGCCGCGAGTAGCGCAGGATTTCGTCCTTGTTCAGAGTCACTGGAATTTCGGTTGTAGTTGTAGCCATAAAATCCTCGATTGAAAGTGTGATGGTCTGGGCGTCTAAAACTAACCGCTAGCAGCACGAAGGGCAACAACAACAGCGGCGGTTCTTGAGGGAAGGGGTCAACTCTCTATTCCTGAGTTCGCCGGATCCTTGGTCACCGAGCGCCTCCAGCGATGGAAGGCACAATGGAAATGTTATCACCTTCCTTCACCGCGGTCGCTTCTTTCTGCAAGTAGCGAATGTCCTCGTCGTTCACGTACAAGTTGACGAACGCGCGCAGCCTTCCGTCGTCGGCATAAAGATGCCGCCGCAGATCGGGATGTTGCGCCAGCAGGTCGCTCATGGCTTCGCCCACGGTAGTGCCCTTCACTTCCACCGTGGATTGTTTTCCAACATACTGCCTTAAAGGAGTAGGGATGTGAATCTTGCTCATGGTCTAAGCATAAAAGATGCGGCACGATTACGGGAAGATTCATGCCTGTATAAGTTCGGCCCCACGGCAGTCACTTACACGCCCTGTGGCAAGCCCCCTAGAATCAAACAGAGGAGAACCTTGATGACGATCTTTGATCCAGCGCATGGCAAAATCGTTGACGGCGGTGGAGGCAGCTTCGGACTTCTGCGCCTGATCGGAATCGGGATCGCAGCATTTTTGCTGGTTATCCTTCTATTCAGTGCCGTCACGCGCGTCGGTACTGGTCATGTCGGTGTCCTCACCCTCTTCGGAAAGGTCACGGGCGAGACCCTCGGCGAAGGCATCCATCTCATCAATCCGCTGAAGACCAACAACGAACTTTCCATCCAGACGCAGACAATAAAGGAATCAGCCAACGTTCCCTCCAGCGAAGGACTGATGATGAGCCTGGACACGTCGCTGATCTACCACCTCAATCCCGACCGGGCTTCTGAGGTTTTCCAGAAGATTGGCGCCGACTACGAAAACGTCGTCGTCGAACCGACTCTTCGCTCCGCCATCCGCGAGGCCACGGCGTCGCATACCGCCAATGCTCTTTATACCGGCGAACGCGAAATGGTCGGCAAGCAGATCTACGACCAGGTCAGCGCGCAACTCAGTCAACGCGGCTTAACGGTGGAGAACGTTCTGCTGCGAGATATCCAACTCCCCGCCACGCTGAAAGCCGCCATCGAAGCCAAACAACAAGCTGAACAGGAATCGTTGGCGATGAACTTCCGGCTGCAAAAAGAAACGCAGGAAGCTCAACGCAAGCGCATTGAAGCCGCCGGCGTACGCGACTTCCAGCAGATCGTGGCCCAAGGCATCACTCCGTCGTTGCTCGAATGGAAAGGGATCGAAGCTACCGAGAATCTGGCCAAGAGCGCCAACACAAAAGTCGTCGTAATCGGCAATAACAAGAATGGCCTTCCCTTGATTCTCGGCCAATAACCGGCGGCTGCTAACATGATATCGTGCTCCCGCTTCTGGACATCCGTCACCTGAACATAGAGTTCTCGGCTGGACAGCCGAGGGGCGTTGCTCCCGCACGAACTTTGCCCGCCGTCCGTGATCTCAACTTCTCCATCGCTCCCGGTGAAGTTCTGGGCCTGGTCGGCGAATCCGGCTCCGGCAAATCGATCACATCCCTCGCCATCATGCGCTTGCTCCCGGCTCAGGCACACGTCTCGGGCGAAATCCATTTCGCCGAGAATGGCGTGGCTAGCAATCTCGCCAATCTTCCTGATGACTCCATGCGCCAACTCCGCGGCTCGCGCATTGCCATGATTTTCCAGGAGCCCATGACCGCGCTCAATCCGGTCATGCGCGTCGGCGACCAGATCGCGGAAGCCGTGTTGGCGCACAACCAAGTGACGAAGAGCCAGGCGTGGCAACGCGCGGTCGATGCCATGAACGATGTCGCCATCCCCGATCCCTCCCGACGGGCCCGCGACTATCCTCATCAACTCTCCGGCGGCATGCGCCAGCGCATCATGATCGCCATGGCGATCGTGAACCATCCGCAGCTGCTCATCGCCGACGAGCCCACCACTGCCCTCGACGTCACGATCCAGGCGCAGATCCTCACCTTGCTCGCCGAGCTCCGCTCCAAGTTTGGCCTCGCTATGCTTTTCATCTCGCACGATCTTGCCGTGGTTTCGCAAGTCGCTGACCGCGTCGCCGTAATGTATGCCGGAAGCGTCGTCGAACTCGGCTCCAAACATGAGATCTTCCACACCCCCTCCCATCCTTATACTCGCGGACTTTTGCACTCCGTGCCCGACCTGAAAACGAATCGCAGTCGCCCGCTTGGCACCATCGAAGGCACTGTCCCGCCGCTGCATGCCTTGCCCCCCGGCTGCGCCTTCGAGCCGCGATGCGGACTTCGCCTTGCCCAATGCGCCAGAGTATTTCCTCCGCTGGAAGAAGTAGCCCCAGGGCACTGGGCCCGCTGCCCGATCGTCAACCCAAAATAGCGATGGCGGAATAAAACCTGCCCGTGTATCCTCTTTCGTCACGCTCGGTCTATAATCGCCATCCGTCTGGTGTTCATTGCGAATACTGCTGCTTAGCGACATTCACGCCAACCTTGAAGCCCTGGAGGCCTGCCTCGCCGCAGCTCCACCATTCGATTTTGTCGCGAACCTTGGCGATGTAGTCGGCTACGGAGCCTCTCCCAACGAAGTGATCGACCGCTCTCGCGACCTAGGAAAAGTCTTCGTCCGCGGTAATCACGACAAAGCCGCCACCGGCCTGCTGGAACTCGACGACTTCAATCCCATGGCCGCGGCCGCTGCCGTTTGGACCCGCGATCAACTCACGCCCGAACATCTTGAATGGCTGCGCTCCTTGCCGCAAGGCCCGCGTCCCTTGGATGATTTCCCCCACGTGCAAATCGTGCACGGCTCGCCCGAGGATGAAGACGCCTACGTGGTTTCGATCGGCGATGCGTTGGTCCCACTCGTCACCATCGCCACCCCCATCACCTTTTTCGGCCACACCCACCTGCAGGGCGGATTCTTCGCCAACGGTTCGAGCGCCGACGGCTTCCGTCCCGAATATCGCACCGTAGGCAAAGCCGAGTCCGTTTCCTTGCAAATGAAATCCGCCACGCGCTACATGATCAATCCTGGCTCCGTCGGACAGCCCCGCGACGGAGACTGGCGCGCTGCCTTCGCCCTGTTTGACACGGATGCCCAGGTCGTCCACTTTCACCGCACGCCCTACAATCTGAAAGCTGCGCAAGACCGTATCTTCGCCGCGAATCTCCCGTCGAGGCTGGCAACGCGCCTTGCCGCGGGCCGCTGATACCATCTCTCCTGCCTCGTCCGGGCGTTGTAAACTCGTCCACATGCCCTACCCACGCAGCACAGCGACCAAGCCTCTTTTCCCACAGCGCGACAGTTCCTCCCGAGAAAATCCTCCTGAGCACTACCTGATCGCCCACAGCGACGGTGGAGCCCGTGGGAATCCCGGTCCCGCCGGCTATGGCGTTGTCATCCAGGATCAGTCTGGGCGCAAAGTCGCACATCTTAGCGAGTATCTCGGTCACCAGACCAACAATTTTGCCGAGTACCAAGGCCTCATCGCGGCTCTCGAATACGCTCTCCAGCACGGTCCCAAGGCCCTCAAGCTCATCAGCGATTCCGAGTTGCTGGTCCGGCAGATCAAAGGCATCTACAAAGTAAAAAACGCAGTCCTTCAAGATCTTCACGGACGCGCGAAAGAATTGATCGCCCAACTCGAATGGTTTTCCATCGGCCACGCCCTGCGTGAACAGAACACCGAAGCAGACCGCCTGGCGAATGAAGCTATGGATAAAGGCATGGGCCGAAGTGTGGCGCGAGTACCCGCACCGGCGAGCACCGGAGGCTGCCCGGCGCAGGAACTGGAAGGCATCATCCGCAACGGAGTGGTGGAGTTCACAAACGGCAAACTCCCAGAAGGTACCCGAGTCCAGGTCCGAGCGAAGAAGTGAGGTAAGGAGAGCGGAGAGCGGAAGCCCGGAAACAGCTATTCCGCTGCCGAAGTGTGGTCGTGCACAATCTTCCAGCCCTCGGGAAACTTGCGGAACACCAGCGTGAATAGCCCGTGCGGAGTCTTCCCGTCCGACATCGTCAACTGCCACGAGCCGCGCGCGTAGGCTGCATCCGCGCCAAGCATCTCAATACGCAAGCCGGAAAATTCCAGCTTCCCCATCTCATGCCCCGGACTGACATACGCTGCGCGGTAGCGCTCGATCATAGCCTGCCATCCGTGTTTCTCTTTCGCACCAGAGAAGAAAGTCAGCTCTGGAGAATTCCAGTAGCCCGCCATGAAGCCTTCCAGATCGCGCCGGTTCCACGCGTCTTGCTGCACGCGTAACACATGCTCGACGTCGGATTTGCCGTCCACGTTAGCGTCTGTCGTGGCCTGTGCACGAGCACGGCCAGGGGCCGCGGACAGCATCATCGAACAAAGAAAGAAGGATTGGGCGAACAGAATGACGCGCATGCAAGCCTCCAAGTGTGGCGAACCAGAGCGCACCAGTTTCGCACGAGGCAAGAGTTTGAAGGGAGGATTTCGGACGCGTGCGGACGAGAGACTTAGGCGCGGCCCTTCTTGGCGGCAACGGCCTTAACCGCTTTCCCGGCAACTTCCCAGGGACGCTTCGGCCGATCCACGGGTGCCTTATCGTCGTCCTTAAGACGATCATAGTGGTAGGAGTCGCTCACTGTCCCCAGCGACTCGTTGTAGAGACTCGGCAGTCCAAGTCCAAGTTTGAGTTCTTCGGCAAACATCTGCAAGGCTTTGAGATGGTCGGCCGTCGCCGGTACTTCCGTCTTAGAGTTCTTCAGAAACTGCTGGTAGCCGCGGTTGACCAGCTTCGAGATCTCGCTGCCGATGAGGTAACCGGGATACGCAAAAATTTTCACACCATCTTCGTCGGTCTTCTGGATGGCGGCCGACACATTATATTTTCTGAGGAACACCCGCCCGTTTGTTCCTGGCGCTTCCGTCACATCGAAACCGTGGTCGCGCAACCATGCCAGTGCTTCCTCGTAGGTTCGTGCTTCGATCGCTTTCGACATTATCCCCGCTTCCACTCTTCCGTTTAGATGCAGCTCCGTGCAAATTGCTGCGTAGCTATTAACGGCTGCATCGACTTGCAATTCGAATCATCTAAGGACACCATACTACATAGCGTGTTTCGGTCGTTCTTGCATATTACGATAGTCACGGGGAAATGGTTCAGTTATGGGTCAGGGTTCTACTGAGTGGGCGGCGACTTTTCCGGCGTATCAGGCTCCGGAACGCGAGATCGCGCGCCCAGGGCAGAGTTTGCTGCAGCGCATCGGCAACACTCCGCTGTTGCGCTTCGACCGGCTCACCTCGAATCTGCCTGGCGTGACACTTTTGGGCAAGGCCGAATGGCATAATCCCGGCGGCTCCGTGAAAGATCGCGCCGCTTCCAACATCGTTGCCGAAGGCCGGCGCAGCGGCCAGTTCACTCCTGGCAAGATTTTGCTCGATGCCACCAGCGGCAACACCGGCATCGCCTATTCCATGCTAGGCGCAGCCGAGGGATTTCCCGTCACGCTGTGCATGCCGAGCAATGTCTCCGCCGAGCGCAAAAAGATTCTGAGCGCCTACGGCGCGAACATTCTCTACACCGATCCCGGCGATGGATCCGACGGCGCGATTCGTATGGCGCGCTCACTGGCGGCAAAGCATCCCGATTTGTACTTCTACGCTGATCAGTACTCCAATGACGCCAACTGGCTGGCGCATTACCACGGCACGGCAAACGAAATCTGGCAGCAGACCGAAGGACGCATCACTCACTTTGTCGCCATGCTCGGCACCAGCGGCACTTTCATGGGCACCACCCGCCGGCTGAAAGAGCTCAATCCCGCGATCCGCTGCATCTCGCTGCAACCTGATTCGTCTTTTCACGGTATCGAAGGCGCCAAGCACATGGCCACCGCCATCGTGCCCAAGATTTATGATCCGAAGCTGGCGGATGACAATGTCGAGATCGCGACCGAAGACGCTTACGCCATGGCGCGTCGCATGGCTCGTGAAAACGGATTGCTCCTCGGAATCTCTGCAGCAGCCGGCATCGCTGGTAGTCTCACGATTTTACAACAGCTCCAACTGCGAAAAGAGCAGCAAGCTGTGATCGTCACAATCCTCTGCGACTCGGGCGACAAATACTTGAGCGAGAGATTCTGGACGGAGGGATAAGTTTTTCACCACAGAGTCACAGAGACACGGAGAAAACTCTAGTTGAATATCGCGGCGAACCGGGTTGATTCGCCCTCAAGGGTTTATCTTCTTTAAATGTATTTCTCCGTCTCTGTGACTCTGTGGTGAAGCCTTTTTTCATGTTGAAACTCAACCCACAAGACTACGAAGCCCTCCGCCGACACGGCGAAGAAACCTATCCGCACGAGTGCTGTGGCGTGCTGCTCGGCCGCATGGACGACAACGGCACCCGCGTCGTAACTTCCACCGCGCGCTGCGGCAACACTCGCACCGACTCGCCGCAGAACCGCTACAACATCGATCCACGCGAACTGGTGCGCATCCAGCGTGAAGGCCGCGAGCGCGGTGAAGACATTGTCGGCTTCTACCACTCCCATCCCGACCATCCCGCACGCTGGTCACAAACGGATCTCGCTGAAGCCCACTGGTTTGGCTGCTCCTACGTCATCACCAGCGTAGAAAAGTGGAAGGCGGCGATCACCAACTCGTTTGAACTCACTGGCTCCGGCGAGGCTGATAAGCAACTTGTCGACGAAACTGTCGAAATCAGCTAGCTGACCCGCGCTCTGAAAATCCGGAATCCATTGTCCAGCTTAGGTTGTGCGTGATTTTCACAACCGCGAAGCCGTCAGCAATAACTCCGGAAGTTTCATCTTACTGAGGCTGCGGCCGCGAGAAGCCCTGTCTGGCTTGAATTCTGCGGAAAGGAATTGGGGCCGATGCACCAATTCCGGTCACACGCCTGTGGACGGCCTGCACTTGGCTGAAAACAGGCGAGTTAGAAAGGTAAACTTTTCATTGACTCCATCAATAGAAGGAGTAGAAACGTAATCGTTCTTTGACAGCTTCTAGAGTTTTTCCGGTTGGTGCGGCGTCCGGGACTCAAGCGGAGTCACCCTCTTCATGCAAATGAAGCAGGGAGGGCAAGCAAGGGTCTATAGCAAAGCGCTGGTCGAGGAGAACAAGAAGAAATGTCGAAGGCAGGATAGAGTTCCGAGGCGTTGGGTAGGTTTTTCCGGTTGGCGGTAAGCCCGGAGCCCGAGCGAAGATCGCACACGGCGTCCCGCAAGGGAAGCCACGTCGCAGGTCGAGCAAGGGTCTAAAAGCGAGCTACTGGCCGAGACGAATGGACCCAGCATCACCTCGGAACTCTTATTTTTGCAACCGAAATTGTGCCTTTTGATTCGCCGCAAGCACCGCTCTTGGTCCTCTCAAGTTGCCTCAATCTTCTACCCTCTCTAGAATAAAGATTCATCCTCATCGCTTGGGAGAATTTCCGAGAACCTTATGATTCATTTTCCAGTGCCCGAAGCTCTCACCTTCGACGACGTTCTTCTTTTACCCGCGCACTCCGATGTGATTCCTGCCACGGCCAATACCCAGACCCAGCTTACCCGCAATATCCGTCTGAATATTCCCATCGTCAGCGCCGCCATGGACACCGTCACCGAATCGCACATGGCCATCGCGCTCGCACAGCAGGGCGGCTTGGGCATCGTTCATCGCAACCTGAGCATCGACCAGCAGGCCAACGAAGTTGACAAAGTGAAGCGTTCGGAAAGCGGGATGATCGTCGATCCGGTCACCATGTCGCCGACCGATAAAGTCAGCGACGCACTCGAGATCATGCGCAAGTACAAAATCTCAGGCGTGCCCATCACTGAGCATGGTCGGCTAGTCGGCATTCTCACCAATCGCGACCTCCGCTTCGAGACCCGCTTCGACATCCCGATCGATCGCGTCATGACCAAGAAGAATCTCATCACCGTCCCGGTTGGTACAACGCTGGAGGACGCCGAGGAGATCCTCCATGAGCATCGCGTCGAAAAACTTCTGGTCGTCGACGACAAATACAACCTCAAGGGACTGATTACAGTAAAAGACATTCAGAAGAAGCTGAAGTATCCCAACGCCGCCAAGGATTCTCAGGGACGTCTCCGGGTCGGCGCGGCCATCGGTGCAACCGGAGATTTCCTGGAGCGGGCACAGGAATTGGCCGCGGCCAAAGTGGATGTACTGGCCATCGACAGCGCCCATGGCCACTCCACACGAGTGCTTGACGCTGTGAAGCTGGTGAAATCGAAGCTGCCGGAGATGGAACTGTTAGCCGGCAATGTCGCCACTTTCGACGGTGCATGCGAATTGGCTCGCGCCGGAGCGGACGGCATCAAGGTTGGCATCGGTCCTGGTTCCATCTGCACCACTCGCGTTGTGACCGGCGCCGGCGTGCCGCAGATTACCGCTATCGCCGAAGCCTACCGCGCCACCAAGGATGCTGGCGTTCCCATCATCGCGGACGGCGGCATCAAGTACTCCGGCGACGTTACCAAGGCGCTGGCCGCGGGCGCGAGCGCAGTAATGATCGGCTCGCTTTTTGCCGGCACCGATGAAAGCCCCGGCGAACTGATCCTCTATCAAGGCCGCTCCTTCAAATCGTATCGCGGCATGGGCTCGATTGGCGCCATGGCACAGGGTTCCAGCGAGCGCTATTTCCAAAGCACGGAAGGGGATTCATCCGCTGCGGTCTCCGCGAATGATGGCGATTCCAACCGCCTCGGCAAACTGGTTCCCGAAGGCATTGAGGGACGCGTGCCCTATCGCGGTTCGGTCGCAATGATTGTTCACCAGATGGTCGGCGGATTGAAGTCAGGCATGGGCTATTGCGGCTGCGGCACCATCGCCGAGTTGCTGCAGAAAACGCGCTTCGTGCGCATCAGCGGCGCTGGACTCCGCGAGAGCCACGTCCACGATGTCATGATCACCCGCGAGGCACCCAACTATGCCATCGAGTAACGCGCACGTTTGAACTCTCACCGGCGCAATCTTCTAAAGGCGTGGGTCGCCGCGATCCTCTGGCTCATCGTAATTGCCATTGAATCCACCGCCATGCTCTCTTCCCACAACACCAGCCGGATTCTCTATCCGTTGCTGCATTTCCTCTTCGGCCTGGACTGGGATCACTTTGAAGTGTGGCACTTCTTCATCCGCAAAGGGGGACATGTTGTCGGCTACGCCATCTTGAGTATCTTGGCGTTTCGCGCCTGGCGCGAAACCTTCCCGGCGGCGGCAAACGTTTTATGGAGCTTGCGATGGGCCAGCATCGCCGTGTTAATGACGGTTTTCGTCGCGAGCCTCGACGAATGGCACCAGAGCTTTATCCCATCGCGCACCGGCCGCTGGCAGGATGTTGTCCTCGATTCGTGCGCCGGGATTGGAGCTCAGTTGCTTCTCTTCTTCTGGCTGAAGAGTTTCGGAAAGAGCACAGCTCCCAGTAGTTGAGCGAAGGATGCGAGCCTTCGTCGCAGCATCGTGGAAGAGCGGCGCTTTAGCAGCCTGCCCTGAGTGAAGCCGAATGGACTGCGTAAAGGTTCCTAAGCAATCGGGGCTCTAGCCCTCGCGGGCCTGACGCCCTGCAAGAGCAAAGCTGCTAGGACCGCCATCGCTGCCGAGAAATAAAACGGAATCCCTGCCCCGTAATGCTTCCATAGTTCACCCGTGATCAAACTCGCTGCCAAAGTCGCAACACTAGTCACAAAGAAATAAATGCCCAGAGCGCGGCCGCGCACCCGCTCGCCGACCGACTCCACCACAAGGGCCTTCAGCACTGGCTGCGTGAGCGCGTAGTAGAAGCCATATACCGCCATCGCAATCCAGATGGCCAGCGTCGACGGGGCTCGCCCGAAAACAAAATAGACTGTAGCAAAAATCACGTATCCGATTGAGCCCACCAGACGGCGAGATACATGATCACTGAACCATCCCGCCGGCCAGGATGCCAAGGTGTAGGTAATGTTGAAAACCAGGCCCAGCAAGGGCGCGAGCGCCACACGGATCCCGACATTCTGCGCCCGTAGAACAAGAAACATATCGCTCGAATTGCCGAGCGAGAAAAGCGCGACAGCCACGAGAACAAAATAGAAACTGGTGGGAAGCTTTATGCTGCCTTCGGCTCCGTCGTTCGCGGCCGGCAGAGCGGATATCTGGTTCTTGTGTGCGTCAGGCTCTTCGACAGCCCCCGGCAAGTCTTTCCCACGCAGGCGCGTAGTCTCGCGGATTCCGACAAGCGCGACCAGCACGCACAACGCTCCAGGAATTGCAGCTGCCCAGAACACGCTGCGAATTCCGAAGCGCGAGAGCAGAACAAGCGCAGCCAGAGGCCCGGCAATGGCCCCAGCAGAGTCCATCGACTGGATCAGACCGTAAGCCGAGCCCAGACGATTCTTGGACACCGACTCGGCGACCATCACATCGCGCGGCGCTCCGCGCACACCCTTGGCAAGACGATCCGTAAACCGAATCAGCAGTATCTGCGGCCAGACGTTGACGATCGCCAGCAGGGGCTTGACCGCATTTGCGACAAAATATCCCGCAACCACAACCGGCTTGCGGCGATGGATGTGGTCGGTTAGGTATCCGGAGAAAAGCTTAGCGAACGAGGCCACGCTTTCCGCCACGCCTTCGATCAATCCCAGCTGCGCCGGACCCGCGCCCAGCGACGCCAGAAACGCCGGCAACACCCAGTACGCCATCTCCGTAGCAGTATCGTTCAGGAAAGACGTGAGGCCGAAGGCATAGATATTTCGTGGAGCGGAGGGCTCACGCTGGGCGGGCGAGGGCATTGCTATTTTTACCACGGAGCCACGGAGGCCCCCAGAGAGTCAGAAGGAATTTGACAGATTTGAACGTCCTCGATTAACGACCCGCCCTCAGTACATCGCGTCGTATTTGGTCACTACCCACTCCCCATCTTTGTTCTCGGTTGTGACCGTGAACAGCTCCTGATACGTACCGGACTGGCCTGCGTGGTTCAGGCGCTTGCCGCGGTAGTGAAGGATCGTAAGGGGTGGCGCGCTCTCCCACTCTGCCAGTTCCCAGGTGACGAGCGGATGCTGCGCCTCGGAATCGCAGATGAAGTGCGCGTACTTCTTGCGGTAGTCGTGTTCCCATTGGGAGAGCAACTGATCGCAGTGACCGTCGCGAAGTTCATGCAGAAATTTATTGGCACTATGTTCAATCGTGCGATCTCGCAGCGGATTCATCCGGATGCTGACTGGCAGGCCAGTCAGCGGATCGTGGTCCTCGGACCGCGCTAGTACGGGTCCCTGATTGCTCAGCCACCAGATGTAGCCCAGAAATCCAAACACCATCAGCGCTCCAACGCCGACAGCAATGCCGATCTGTGTGCGAGTGAACCCCATCCTGAGAGGAATTTTATCTGGACGGCAACTTACCGCAAGATTACCGGCGGGAGACGCGAGAGGACATGTACTGCCGCGGCAAACACCGGCTTTTTCGCGCAAAAGAAAAGGCGCGGCCAAAGCCGCGCCCAGTCGGGATTTCGCCAACTGCTACTCTTTCTTGTCTTCTTCTTTTTCTTTCACCGGCTCTACGCCACCGTCATGCGCCGCTTGCGCCTCCGCCTCTTCCATGGCCTTCCTGGTTTCGGCGGCTTTCTTGGCGCGAGCTTCGGCGCGCTTCTCGCGTTTTTCGTCGAGCACCTTCTCGCTGCCCAGCAGTTCGAGGAACGCCTTGTCGGCGCCGTCACCTTTGTTCCAGCCCGTGCGCACGATGCGAAGGTACCCGCCGTTGCGGTCGCCAAAGCGCGGACCGATAGTATCGAACAACTTCACGACCGCGGCATCGGTCATCAGGTAAGCTGCGGCCAGCCGACGCGCCGCCAGATCGCCGCGCTTGCCAAGTGTGATCATCTTCTCAACCAGTGGCTTGGCGGCCTTGGCCTTGGGAACGGTCGTTTCGACCCGTTCCTCCACGATCACCGACGTGACCAGGTTGCGCAGCAGCGAGCGCCGGTGCGATGTGTTCCGTCCGAGTTTGTAGCCTGCTACTTTGTGGCGCATGGTGAGCCTCAGTGGCCAGTGGCCAGTATCTTGACATTGAAGTCAGTGGCTAGTTGGTCTTTGTTTTATTTTTCTGCCCACTAGCCACTGACCACTTGATTATTAAAGCTGGTCGTCGGGACCGTAAGCCGATGCCGGCAAAACCAGATTTGATGTTGGACCGGGCACGGCGTTGCCATGCTCGTCGATCTTCATGCCCAGGCTGAGACCCATCGTGGAGAGAATCTCCTTGATTTCGTTCAGCGACTTGCGGCCGAAATTCTTGGTTTTGAGCATCTCCGATTCCGTCTTCTGCACCAGCTCTCCGATGGTCTGAATATTCGCATTCTTCAGGCAGTTGTAGCTGCGCACCGAGAGTTCGAGCTCTTCGACGGAGCGATTCAGATTTTCGTTGTGGATCTCGGGCTTGCGCTCGTCCGAGGACGATGTACCGGTTTCGATTTCTTCCTCGAAGTTGATGAAGATGTTCATGTGATCCTTCATCAGCTTCGCCGACAAACCGATGGCATCGGCAGGAGTAATCGAGCCGTTGGTCCACACTTCAAGCGTTAGCTTGTCGTAATCGGTAATCTGGCCAAGACGCGCGGCCTCCACGGTGTAATTGCACTTGCGCACCGGCGAGTGCACGGAATCAATCGGAATGAATCCGATGCCGAGATCCTCGTCGAAATTCTTGTCGGCCGAGGTGTAACCGCGGCCGCGCTTCAGCCGCATTTCCATATCAAGTTTGCCGCCTTCGCTGACCGTAGCGATGTAGACATCCTTGTCGAGCACTTCCACGTCGCCGTCGGCCTCGATCATTCCGCTGGTCACCACGCCCGGCTGATCCGCGCGCAGATAAATCGCCTTCGGAGCGTCGCCGCTAAGCTTAAATGGAATCTGCTTCAGGTTGAGAATGATGTCGGTCGCGTCTTCCACCACGCCGGGGATCGACTGGAATTCATGCAGCACGCCTTCCATCTTCACCGCGGTGACGGCTGCGCCTTCGATCGAGCTCAGCAGCACGCGCCGCAGAGCATTGCCCACGGTTGTGCCGAAGCCACGCTCAAAAGGCTGCGCCCAGAAAATTCCGTATTTATCGGTTAGGGTGGAAGTATCGACTGCGAGACGTTTCGGCTTTTGAAAACCTTTCCAAAGCATTTGTTTCTCCTTCGGCCGTTTGGCTCAGTTCTGGCTCCCTGAATCGGTCCGGACTCAGGTCAAACGCCAGCACAGGCTGATCTGGCTCGAAATGTGGACCAGAAGAATCGGACGATTTGCGATCGGTTCATGGGATGATTCGAAAACCGCCCGATGACCCGATGCCCAGCTCGCACCGATCCCTTACTTGCTATAAAGTTCAACGATCAACTGCTCATTCACCGGCAACTGAATATCTTCGCGCTTCGGCAGTGAAAGCACACGCGCCGTGTAGTTGTCGCGATTGACTTCCAGCCAGTTGGGCAGCGTCCCGTGGCTGGCAAATTCCTTGGCCAACTCCAGCACACTGAGCTTCTTGCTTTTCTCTCGGATCGAGATCTCTTCGCCCGCACTCACTTCGTAAGAAGGGATGTTTACCTTGCGATTGTTGACTGCGACGTGCCCGTGGCGCACTAATTGTCGCGCCTGGCGCCGCGACTGCGCGAAGCCGAGACGAAAGACCACGTTGTCCAGACGTCGCTCGAGCTGCTGCAAAAGCAACTCACCGGTTACACCTCGGGTGCGTGCGGCCTTTTCGAAATAGTTACGGAACTGGCCTTCCAGCGTGAAGTAGATGCGCTTGGCTTTCTGCTTCTCGCGCAACTGCAGGCCGTAGCCAACAATCTTGGCCTTTCGGTCTTTCCCATGTTGTCCGGGAGCGAAGTTGCGCTTCTCGATAGGACACTTGTCGCTGAAACACTTTGCGCCTTTGAGGAACAGCTTCATGCCCTCGCGGCGGCATAGACGGCAGACTGCATCGGTATAACGGGCCAAGTTATTCTCCTTATTTGATGACCGGTTTACAGGTTTGGCTTCACCCTTCGTCCCGTTCAGTTCTCAGTTGTCGGTTCTCAGTTAAACCCAAAATCTCTCGGCTCTCGTTCTTACTGAGAACTGAGAACTAGGAACTGAGAACTGCCGCTTACACTCTACGCCGCTTCGGCGGACGGCATCCGTTGTGGGGGATGGGCGTCACGTCGCGGATGGAACGCACTTCAATACCGGATGAGGCTAGGGCGCGAACGGCCGACTCGCGGCCCGAACCTGGGCCGCTGACGCGAACATCCACGCTGCGCACACCGTGGTCGCGCGCCATATTGGCCGCGTTTGAAGCCGCCTGCTGCGCGGCGAACGGCGTCCCTTTACGCGATCCGCGGAAGCCCAGCGATCCTGAACTTTTCCACGACAGAACATTGCCGTTCATGTCGGTAATGGTCACGATGGTGTTGTTGAAGGACGCCTGCACATAGCACAACCCATGTGGAACGTGCTTGCGCTCCTTTTTTTTGAATGTCTTCTTCTTGCCTTTTTTATCCGGTGCGGCTGTGCCGCCCGCTGCTGCTGGTTTCGCCATGAAATCGGTTCTCAGTTCTCAGCTCCCAGTTCTCAGCAATCCCGGTTTTAACTTACAACCGAGACCTGAGAACTGAGAACTGTTTTTACGTTTTTGACGTCGCTTTCTTCTTGGTCGATACCGTTCCCTTACGCGGACCTTTACGGGTGCGCGCATTGGTATGCGTACGCTGTCCACGAACCGGCAAGTTGCGGCGATGGCGGAAGCCGCGATAGGAACCGATTTCGATGAGCCGCTTGATGTTCATCGAAACCTCCTTGCGGAGATCGCCTTCCACCATTCCCTGTTGCTCAATCACGGTGCGGATGCGGTTCACTTCTTCTTCGCTAAGGTCCTGCACCTTCTTCATGGGGTCGACTTTCGCCTCATCAAGAATGGCTCCAGCGCGCGGATGTCCTATGCCGTAGATATACGTCAGCGCGATGTTGATGTGCTTCTGGCGCGGTAAATCAACGCCTGCGATACGTGCCATAGTTAATCCTTGATTCCTAAGCCGAGCCTACTTTAGCCCTGGCGTTGTTTATGTTTCGTGTTGACGCAGATCACCCGCACCACACCCTTGCGGTGAATGACCTTGCACTTGTCACAGATTTTCTTTACCGACGCTCGTACCTTCATAACAGTTCTCAGTTCCCTATTTATAGCGATAAACTATTCGGCCGCGATTCAGATCGTAGGGTGAAAGCTCCACCGCCACCTTATCGCCCGGCAGGATGCGAATAAAATTCTTCCTCATCTTGCCAGACACATGCGCCAGCACTTGGTGCTTGTTCTCCAGTTCCACCTTGAACATGGCATTTGGCAGCGGCTCCAGAACCACGGCCATCACTTCAATCGCGTCTTCTTTACTCATGCACCCCTTAACGTAAGTTCTCAGTTCTCAGTTAAACCTCACGCTTCTCATCTGAGAACCGAGAACTGAGAACTTCGGTTCCTACTTCGTCAAAATCATCGGCCCATCTTTCGTCACCGCGACGCAGTGTTCGAAGTGCGCGCTGAAACTGCCGTCGGCCGTAACAGCAGTCCATTTGTCGCCCAGCACGCGCGTTTCGGGCTTCCCAAAATTCACCATCGGCTCGATGGCGATGACCATTCCTTCGCGCAACTTCGCGCCGTGACCTCGGGCTCCATAATTGGGCACTTGCGGTTCCTCGTGCAAGTGCGTCCCAATCCCGTGTCCCACAAATTCCCGGACCACGCTAAAACCCGCGGCCTCCACATGTTCCTGCACCGCAGCTCCTACATCGCCGACGGTGTGGCCAATCACCGCCTGATCAATGCCGCGATAGAGCGACTCTTCCGTGACCGTTAGCAGCTTGCGGAGTTCCGGCTTCACTGTTTCGCTCACCGGAACCGTGATCGCGGCATCGCCATAATACCCGTCCAGCACCACTCCGCAATCAATCGAAACAATATCGCCTTCCTTCAACATCCGTTTTTCCGACGGAATACCGTGCACAATCTCTTCATTCACCGAGGTGCACAACACGCAGGGATAATCATAGTATCCCTTAAACGCCGGCTTGGCTCCGAGTTCCGCGATCTTCTTCTCAGCCGATCGCTCCAAATCCATGGTGCTGAGGCCGGGCGCCACGATCGAACGCACGTGATCGAGCACCTGACGCACGATGTGGCCGCTTTGCCGCATCCGCTCAATCTCCGACGCCGATTTGCAAACAATTGCCATGCTTCATCAAGAAAACGTTTTCAGTCACGGTCCTCAAGGATCCGGAAAATCTGCTTCGTGACTTCGTCCATCGGCTGATCCCCATTCACCGAGATCAACCTACCAGTCCGCTCATAGTAGTCGGCCACAGGACGAGTCTGCTCCTGATAAGCCGCCAAACGGGGCTGAATCACTTCCAACCGATCGTCATTGCGGGTTACCAGCTTCGACCCGTCACAATCGCAAAGCTCATCGGCACGGGGCGGCTGGAAGTGGACGTTGTAGATCCGTCCACAGGTGGGACAAGAACGGCGTCCAGTAATCCGGAGCAACAATTGATTATAATCCACGTTCAACCGGATCACAATTGGCCAAGCCCGGCTAGACCACGAGTTGTCAAAGAGCTTGTCATCCAGCAAAGCATCAAGCCATCCGGCCTGAGCCGCAGTCCGCGGGAAGCCGTCCAGAATATATCCCCGCTTGCAGTCCGGCTGAATCAGCCTCTGCCGCACCATCTCACAGACCAGATCGTCGGATACCAGTTCCCCTCGAGCCATCACCGCCTTGGCTGCCTGCCCGAGTGCCGTACCCTGCGCCACGTTGTACCGCAGAATGTCTCCCGTGGAGACTTGCGGTACCAGATACCGCTCCATAATGCGCTTGGCCTGAGTACCCTTTCCGGCGCCCGGCGGGCCAAGCAATACCACCGGACCTACGTCGCGTGAGGTTTCCTGCGCCATCGAGTTGGCCAAAGCCTCCCGAACAGTGTTCCCGGAACCTCCTACAAGGCGGTCCAGGTGCAGCAACCCCAAATCTCTCACTCGCAAAAGCTCTCGATACCTGGCCTACGACCAGTTGCGGCGGCCGCGAATACGTCCGCTGCGCGGCGTAAATCCGTCGTAATGGCGCATGATGAGCTGCGCCTCAATCTGCGTCACAGTATCCATGGCCACGCCCACCACGATCAGCAACGAGGTTCCACCAAAATAAAAATTCACTCCCAAACCATTCGTGACCCATACCGGAAGCCGCTCAAACAGCGAGCCTCCCAGCCAGAATGGCAAATGGTTCAAGTGAATACCGGTAATCATCCACTCGGGAATGAACGAGATGATGATCAGATAAAGCGCCCCCACCAGAGTGATGCGGGTGAGAACTTCATTGATGTAATCGGCGGTGCGCTTGCCGGGACGAATGCCCGGAATGAAGCCGCCATACTTTCGCATATTGTCGGCCACTTCGCTGGGATTGAAGACGATCGACACATAAAAGTACGCGAAGAAAATAATGCCCACGGCATAGAGCACCGTGTAGAGCGGCTCGCCCCATCCCAGCATGCGCATGAGATCGCCAATGTAGCGGCTATTGCGCAAACCATAGCCGACAGTTTGTGGCAACGTAAGAATCGAAGACGCGAAAATGACCGGCATCACGCCGCCCGCGTTGACGCGCAAGGGAAGGTGGGTAGACTGCCCGCCCATCACCTTCCGTCCTACCACGCGCTTGGCATACTGCACGGGGATGCGCCGTTCGCAGCGTTCGACGTACACAATGAACGCGACCACCGCGATCATGAACACGACCAGGCCGGCCATCAGCACCGGCGTAATCGCCCCCCAGGTTCCGTTCCTGGCCTTTTCCAGAAGATCCTGAACACCGCGCGGCAGCCCTACCACAATGCCGGCAAAGATCAGCAGAGACATCCCGTTTCCGATGCCGCGGTCGGTGATCTGTTCGCCCAGCCACATGATGAACGCGCTGCCCGTTGTGAGGGTCAGCATCGTCATCAGGATGAACCCCGGACCGGGGTGCAGCACGAAGTCTCCAGCC
Organism: uncultured Acidobacteriaceae bacterium; assembly: GCA_963782835.1. Classification (GTDB taxonomy): domain Bacteria; phylum Acidobacteriota; class Terriglobia; order Terriglobales; family Acidobacteriaceae; genus Sulfotelmatobacter. The sequence continues at coordinate 399,808 of CAWALR010000018.1, forward strand.
TTCTCCAGACCGATCGCGATGCCGAACGATTGCACCGCGCTGAGAATCACGGTGATGTAGCGAGTCCACTGGGTAATCTTTTTCCGTCCCAGTTCGCCTTCTTTTTGCAGCTTGGCCAGCGGCTCATAGACGACGGTCAAAAGCTGCAAGATGATCGATGCCGTGATATACGGCATGATACCCAGAGCAAAAATGGTCATGCGGCGCAGATTGCCGCCCGAAAACAGATCCACAAAACCCAACAGCGATCCGGCATTGTGGCTAAACGCATCTTCCAGCTTGAGGAAGTTCACGCCCGGCGTTGGAAGATGCCCGCCCAGCCGGTAGACCGCGAGCATGGCCAGCGTAAACAGAACCCGCTTGCGCAGGTCAGGGATACGGAAGATGTTCGCCAGCTTTTCAAACATTACTGCAAGACCTCAACCTTGCCGCCCGCCTTGGTGATTTTTTCCTGCGCTGATTTGGAGAACTTGTGCGCATGTACGGTGATGGCCACCGTGAGTTCGCCATCGCCGAGAACTTTTACCGGATGTTTGGTCTTGATTAGACCGGCTTTCCGCAGAACGTCGGGCGTAATCGGCGAAGCATGTAAATCCGCGCCCAGCGCCACCAAACGCTCCAGACTGACGATGTTGAATTCTTTGCGGAAGATGTTGGTGAAGCCGCGCTTCGGCATCCGGCGATGCAGCGGCATCTGGCCGCCTTCGAAGCCGCGGATCATGCGCATACCAGTTCGTGAACGCTGCCCTTTGTGTCCACGGGTAGAAGTTTTGCCCATGCCTGAGCCCATGCCGCGGCCCACGCGCTTGCGCTTCTCCGCTGCCTTCTTCGGTGCTCGAATGTTGGATAAATTCATAAATAAGCTCTCAGCCATCAGCTCTCGGCTTTTAGCCAACAGCGGTTTGCGCTGAAGGCTGATAGCTGAAAGCTGATAGCGTTACTCAACAATCTCAACCAGATGCGGAATCTTGGCCACCATGCCGCGAATGGCCGCATTGTCCGGACGCTCGATCACCTGATTCAACCGGGTGAATCCCAGTCCCTTCACCACCAGCTTGTGCTTCACTGGAGTGCAAATCGCGGAGCGCACCCACTTCAGGTGAATCTTTCCGCTGCCCGTTGTCACTTTCTTTGCCGTCATCGCTGATTCCTTCTGCACCTAAATCTCTTGCATCGACTTGCCGCGCATGGCCGCGACGCTCTCGCGGCTCTTCAATGCTCGCAGCGCGGCGAACGTTGCCTTGATCACATTGTGCGGATTCGTCGTGCCAATCGATTTCGTCAGCACGTTCTGCACACCCACCGAAGTCATTACCGCACGCACCGCGCCACCCGCAATCACGCCCGTGCCTTCCGGAGCAGGCTTCAGCAGAACTTTGCCCGCGCCATAGCGCCCCAACACCAGATGCGGAATGCTGGTCTGCGTCAGATTCACCTTGATCAAATTCTTTTTCGCCGACTCAATCGCTTTGCGAATCGCCTGCGGAACTTCTTTGGCCTTGCCCGAACCGTGACCCACCACCGCCGCCGAGGGATCTCCTACCACCACCAGCGCGGCAAACGAAAGGTTCTTGCCGCCCTTCACCACTTTGGTGACGCGGTTGATGGCGACGACCTGGTCTTTCAGTTGAAACGAATTCGCATCGAGCTTCTTGATTACAGTTGGCATTCTTTTCCTAGCTTCCGCTTAGCTTCTGGCTCCAACGCTTCTCACCAGCCATCGCGGAAAGCTGACAGCTATCGCTAGAAGCTGTTCTTTAGAATTGCAATCCCGCCTCGCGCGCCGCATCCGCCAGCGCTTTTACGCGTCCGTGGTAGATGTAGCCGCCGCGGTCAAACACAACCTTGGTCACGCCCTTGGCCTTGGCGCGCTCCGCAATCACCTTGCCCACGGTTTTCGCAGCGGCTACGTTGCCACCGGTGCGCCGGTCTTCCTTCTTGCCTTCGGCGGAACTTGCCGAAACCAGCGTGGCGCCGTGCAGATCATCAATCACCTGCACATAAATGTGATTCAGCGAACGATACACATTCAAGCGCGGACGCTCGGCCGTGCCCTGCATCTTCTTGCGGATGCGTTCGTGGACGTGTCCGCGTTTCTGATTCTTTGAGATTCTCGTAAGCATTGCTCGTTACCCTCACCAGCTACTCTGAGATCCTTCACTTCGTTCAGGATGGTCGCGACGGGTTCAGACGCCCGTCAAACGCGATCACTTCGCTCCGGTCTTACCAACCTTCTTCTTCAACCTCTCGCCCACGTACCGCACTCCCTTGTTCTTATAAGGGTCGGGCGGACGCAGCGACCGCATCTCAGCCGCAACCTGCCCTACCTGCTGCCGGTCAATTCCGGTAAGTGCGATCTTGGTTTGTTTGGGATCGACGGTTGCGTCCACTCCAGTTGGCAACGGATATTCGATGGGATGCGAGTAGCCCAGGTTAAATACGATCATCCCCTTGCCCTTCATCTCAGCGCGATACCCAATGCCGACGATTTCCAGTTCACGCGTCCAGCCCTTGGTCACGCCTTCGACCGCATTGTTGACCAACGCCCGCGCCAGTCCGTGCACCGCAGCCTGCGAATCGTTCTCGCGCAGGGCAACAATGTGTCCGTCCTTCTGCTCAACCTTGATACCGGCCGGCAGAGCCGTGTCCAGCTTGCCCTTGGGCCCCTGCACCAGCACGGTGTTGCCTTCGATCTTGACCGTCACCCCTTTGGGGATCGGGATCGGCTTTTTTCCAATTCGTGACATAGATTTTCAGCTCTCAGCTTTCAGCTCTCAGCTTCTTCATAACCGCACCGCCCCGACTGAAGGCTGACGGCTGATAGCTGATAGCCTGCTTCTTTACCAAATCACACAACAATTCGCCGCCCACGCCTTTCCTTTCGCGCCTGGCGTCCGGTCATCACTGCCCGCGGCGTCGTGAGGATTTGATCCCCATGCCGCCAGCACTCGTGGGATCTCGCTGCGGCGCACGT
>CAWALR010000019.1:0-176609 GCA_963782835.1 uncultured Acidobacteriaceae bacterium
ATCTAGCCAGTCCGGCTCATTGGCGCTAAGCGGTTAACAACAATTGCTTCCGACTGTCGCATTTCCCTCTGTATTTACAAATCGTACGATTCGTCCCCTTCACGGATGGCATTTGATTTCTATTCGAAGAAGACCGGGATGGCCCTCGCGAAGAGTGGCGGCAGTCTCAGGATTTCCCACGACCTCGATGGCGTGCATCGGTTCCGGCTTCATCCAATGCACACTCCAAGTGCCGGGATGAGTTGGCTCTTGCGTGCTAGGGCTGTCCTTTACGCTGCCGTCGGGGCGGTGATAACGGATATGCGGCCTTCCGCCTCCGGTATCCCAGTCAAGAAAGAAACTCGGCCAACGGTGGTGGTGCATCGGTTCCGTGGTGCCCGGTGGTGGCACAGTCACTTCGAGCACGCGTACAAATTCATTTTCAAAAATCACTTTGTGACTATTCGGGGCAGCTTGCACGGCATCGAAGCCATCGGGAAAACCTGATCTATCCTGTCCATAAACGTAAAAATACCTGCCGAGCACCGCGACAGAACTAGCGATGAACAAGGCGATCAACGCGAGCTTTCGGGCGCGGAGAAGTCGTCTCGATTGGTTCATGACGCAGAAGTATATTTACTTCCTGTTGATTCGGAAGAACTTTGTTTCGCGGCTAGATTAATTCTGTCTTCGGGACCCTGAGAATCCCCACAATTACTCCCAAAATAACTTCAACAGCCGAGAGAAGGCGTTCCTTGAGGACCGGTCAAACTACTAGCACTCCTTTTCGAGGATGGACTCCGTTTCCCTCAAAGCGGCACATCACTGAGCAACCCTCGAACCGTTGCCGGTGTCACGCAAGAGAATTACATCGGAGACGGAACTAAAACGCAGCATGGCCAGAGTCTTGCCGTCGGGGGACCAGCGGAAATCCTGAATCTTTTCAGGATCGTTGAAGTGAGTCAGCCTTCTTCCCTTGGATCCGTCCAGGGGTTGGATCCAGATATTATCTTGCCCTGCCTCGTCGATCACAAAGGCCAGCGACTTGCCGTCAGGCGAAAAGTGGAAGCCGGCGCTGTCGGGCGGGCCCTGAGAACGGAATACCGCCTTTAGGGCGGGTCGAGATCGAGGTTTCGCACGCCGGAATCCAGGCTGGCGAGCACAATCCGGTTGAAGTAGGTCTTCGATTCCGGATTCAACACTTCTGTAAAGATCGCCAGCGTCTTGCCGTCGGTGGAAGGTGTGGCCTGAACTGTGAGCGAATTCGGAGGGTTCGCTCCCGGCACGAATTCGGGTTTGCCTCCGCCGGCAGCGACTCGCAATACACCATTCGTGACTTGCTCGGTGTAGTACAGCCACTTGCCATCCGGCGAACATCCCCAGAAGTTCCCGAATTCCCCGGAGGTGAGCGGCACGAGATCGGACCCCTCTGGATTCGCGCGCCATATTCGGTTGGCGCTTCCTTCGCCGTGAACCATCCAGTTCAAAGCAATCCAGCGATCGCTATCGCACGATACAGGGGCGCTGATCCAGGCCGCCGGATCGCTCAGCAGGGTCACCGCATGGGTGCCATCGGTGTGTTGCCGGACCAGGCGATCGCCATGCGAGATGAGCAGTTGTCCATCCCCGGTCCAGGAGAAACTCGGCAGGGTTTCACGGGCCGAGAGGCCGGGCACGAGCGTGATTGGCCCGGCCCCGCTGGGCGACATGAGAACGATCTGAGTCGAAGTCTCCTTCTGAACGGTTGCCAGCGTGTGGCCATCGGCTGAAAGCGATAGAGAGCCGTGGTCGGTAAGATCGTTGGTAATGGGACGAAACGCTCCGTCGGGGTAGGAGAACAGCCCGAGCTGGGTTTGGACCGACAGATGCTCTCCGCGGGGCACATAGGCGACAAAGATTCCTCGTCCATCTGGCGCCCAGGCATTGCCCAAAATGATTTTGTCGGCGGGCGCGACGAAGGGTTCCACGCTCCCGCGCGCGAAATCAAAGAATCGAATCTGGCTGAGAGATTTGCTGTTCAAAGTCAACGTCGAAATCGCCACTCGTTTGCCATCCGGAGACCAGGAGAGCTCGGCGACTGGACCACCTGGCGCGGGTTCGACATACAGCACTTTCTCGTTCGCGCCGTCGGCGTCGGCTTCCAGCAGTCGCCACTTGTTCAATTCGGGGTCGTTGTAGCGGGCATACACTATGCGCTTGCCATCCGGCGAAAATACCGGGCCGGCGTCTACATCCTTGGCAAGCAACGCGGGTGAACCGCCGAGAAGGGGAGCGTGGAAGAGATTAAAGGCTCCGGCGCCTCCCGAGGTCTCTCGGAAATAGAATGAGTTGCCGTCGGGAGAGAAGACGAGCGAAACGAACGATTGCCCCGACGCCGGGAGCACTTGCGTGTCACTACCGGTGGGAATGTTTCGCAACCACAGGCTTTTGTTGCCGTTGTCGGATTGAACGCTGAGCAGAAACCTGCCGTCGGGAGAAATGGCGGCGTTCTCCACTTTTCCGGTATTGGTCAGCTGGGTGATGGAGAAGCTCTGAAAAGCAATGGCGGCCGGGCGTCGCAAAAGGGTGTACACCCCGTAAACAGCGGCGGCCGCTATCAACAGTCCGGCGAGCAGAGCGGCCCCGGTGGCCGTCTTGTGCTTCCGGGCAGCGGCGACGGCAGAGGACGATGCGCTGGAGCGCGCTGCTGTGTCAACGACGGAACTCGCTGCACCGGATAATTGCCCCGCGGATGCGCCGACCAGAGGGACTACCGGAGCTCCGGACGAAGCCGAAGATTCGCTGTTCGAGGCGAAGAGTCGCCCACTCGAATCCAGATCGCGCTTGATGCGCTGCAGGTCCGTCCCCATCTCGGCGGCTTGCTGGTAACGCAGATTGCGATTCTTTTCGAGCGCCTTGTTGGTAATCTCTTCCAGCCGGGGAGGCAGATCGGGGTTGAAGCGAACAGGTGCCACCGGAGATTTGTGGAGAATTGCGTCGAAGATCGCGGCTGAGGTATCGCCGCGGAATGGCAGCGTCCCAGTGGACATTTCATAGAGCACGGCGCCGAAAGAAAAAAGATCGGTGCGGTGGTCCAATTCCTTTCCCAACGCCTGTTCGGGCGACATATAGGCGACGGTGCCCAGCGTAGTGCCCGGACTAGTCAGGTGCTGGTCGGTGGCTTCCACGGTAGGCTGCAGTCCCGCGAGTTGAGAAGATTGGGTAAGCCCGGTGTTCACTTTGGCCAAGCCGAAGTCGAGCACCTTCGCATGACCTCGCTTGGTGACAAAGATGTTGGCGGGCTTGATATCGCGGTGCACGATTCCGGCGGCATGCGCGGCATCGAGCGCATCCGCAATTTCGAAACCTAGGCGCAAAATCTCGTCAATTTCCATCGAACGCCCGCCGATTTTGTGTTTCAGGGTGACGCCTTCGAGGAACTCCATCGCGATGAAGGCATGCCCATTCTCTTCACCAATGTCGTGGATCGTGCAGATGTTGGGATGATTGAGAGCGGAGGCGGCCTGGGCCTCACGCCTGAATCGCACCAGCGATTGTGCGTCTCGAGCCACGTCGTCCGGCAAAAACTTGAGCGCAACAAACCGGTGGAGTCTGGTGTCCTCGGCTTTATAGACCACGCCCATGCCGCCGCCGCCCAGTTTTTCGAGAACACGGTAATGCGAGATGGTTTGGCCGATCACTAGGAGATCCCACGTCTTCAGGTTGACTCATCTTACGGATGGGGCTTTTGCCGGTCAACGGCACGCGTACAAATTCATTTTCGAAAATCACTTTGTGACAATTCGGGGCGGCCGGCCTGACCGCTCAACCGATAAGGTTGTGCGGCGAGACGTCACTCCCACAAGTCAGCGCTGCAGCGCTAATAGGTACGCGGGATTGCCCCCGAGAAGGCCGCCGAAGAATTGGCGGTCTGCCTCGCGCATGTCCCAAGCAATAACCGAGGCCGGTGCGATCCGGATTGTGACATCGTCCCAGGCGGCGAACACCGGACCCACTCTTGCGTCCGCAAGCGCCGCTTCGCTCAGATACCTGCGATGAATCTGCGTGTTGCTGTTCCGCGACATCTCGCCAGTCAGGATCTGAGCGGTTCCCGCTATGGTGATTCCGTAGGATGCTGCGGGGTCACGAGCGTCGATCATTAACGAGACCTTTGGGTTGGATTGCAGGTTTCGTGCTTTTCGACTACGAGAGGACGTGGCCACATAAACATGTGTACCGTCGAACCAGTACCATACCGCAACCATGTGAATGGAGCTGTCCGGATTCTCCGTTGCAAGCGACGCGATATGTCGGCCATCCAACAACTGTCTGACTAGAACATCGGTTAGGGAAGCCATAATAGAGTCTCCTCGTTTGCCTTCGTATTGGGTTGCACCATTCTGAGCTTTTATGATGTTCCCAGCGGAGTCTTGGAGTTGTGCCCGCAAGCCGCCACGGAAGCCCCGCTGTCCTGAAGCACCAAAACCAAGGCTCAAAGATGGATCGATCACGGGCAAACAACTCTTTGTTGATTGAGGGTAACGATCGTCTTTTCGTCTAGTCCAGGCTGAACGTAAGCATACGACACCGAATATGTGTACATGTCCTCTCCTTCTTTGCCCGGGCTACCGGTGACAGACACAAGCACGGTGCCATCGGTCTTGTAGTAGGTGTCTTGCGAACGGTTGGCGGCGAAAGCGTGCGTCTTCTTGAACCCTGGCAGGTGCGCATCATACCAAGCGAGCGTGGCACGCACTTTGGAGTCGTAAATCGAGTAGAAATCAAACTGCATTTTGCTTTTACAGACTTGCGATTCCGGCAACCGCGTAGGTTCATTGCCCAAGTGAAGACGGGAATCTGTGGCGGGATGGAGAGGAAGTCCCGTCAATGGGTCCGTAGTAAGCAACTTCGTTCCGCCCCTGGCGGCGAACACGCAGCTCAAGATGGACACCGCCGCGAAGCCAGCAAGACGAGGGGCAGCTCTCATGGACGTTCTCCCGGAGCAGTGCAGCAGAGGAACAGGGCCGGAGACAAAAGCAAAGTGGCAATGGTGGATCTCATGTCAAAGCTCCTTGGAGCGATATGATCTGGCGCTCCGATTTTCCGTTAGTTCCATCGTGATTTCATTCTTGTTCCCATTCTGTTTCTGTTTTTGCCAAAACCGAGAGGCCGTCAGGGCACGCATTTAAAGACTTTGGTGTTGCGGGCTAGATGCTGGCGCCTCACATCCCCGCGAATATCTTGTTGCAGAGAGCGCCTAGTTTCTCCGGTGTCGCGCCCGCGCTATGGCCGGGACCGACGACCCCGATGTCGCATAGCACGTTGTTCTTCTCCGCGTTGATCTCTTTGAGCGTCGACTGCCACACCGCCCGTTCGCCGACGCCCGACACGCTGGTCACCGGCATGGGCATCTTCCCTACAGCCCAGCTGTCTACCGTTGTTCGCCCGAGGCCCGGGCGCAGCGAGATTGTCAGCGTCGTGAAGTCCGCCGTGGTGAACACACAAGACTGCGCATCGCCCTCCAGAGCCTTTTCCGACGCGACTGACTCACCCAGGATCTCGGCTGCGTCAGCGGACGTCACTAGTTTCCGGTCGCATGCGTTGCCGGCAGTGCTGGCAGCGACGTTCCCCACACCCTGCGATGCGTCGGCAACGGTTTTCGACACGGGCTTTGAGCAGGCACCTAAGAACAGAAGCAGGATGAGCGGGAAGCAGGCTAGGCCGGACATCCGCTTCTCCAGTGTTCGGAACGCGCGGACAGGATAACTAGCATTCATGAGGTTTCCTTGCGAACGACGTTTTAACAATCAAATGAACATTTCAATTCAAGGGACGGGTCCACTCGATGGCCATACTCAGCCTCCCTATCATTGGTGCTTGCACAGAAATCGTTAGAAAATGCCGTTCGCTCACCAAAGAGAACGAGTGAAGAAGCGATTGCCAAACATTTGGAACCTCCTGAGTGATCTATGGGTATCGATGGTCCGCTGACCTCATTTGGCCGCGGCGAAAGTTGCCACAATTCGCTTAACCTGATCCTCGGGATAGTCCGGCTTCACATCGATTTGCGCAGTGCAGTGAAATCCGTTCCCGGGCACCGAAGCCTGGTAAGTGACCAGCGGTTGCGCTCTCTGCGCCGAATGCGATTTCATTACGTAGAACACAAGCTTCGGAGTGTTCTCCAGCATTCTTTCTGTGACCATCGTTTGCGTTTGCGCGTCGAAGACTCTGACCTTGCCATCCGATCTCACCATGAAGACCGACTGGCCCCAGTTTTCTGGTACTGAGATCTGGCAGGAATTGGTTCTGTCTTTCACCACCTTCCAGCCAGTCTGAGCCGAAAGACTGACCGGCAGGCACAACAGAGTTAGGCCGAAGGTGACGAGATATTTTCTGAAGGACATTGTTTCCTCTTTCCGGATCGCTTGGAGCGTGTCTCTCCAAGGAGATGCCCTCGGGCTTCTTGATCTAGGGTTCGACCTTGTAGAACGCCATCATCCCGGCTTCCATGTGGTCATCAAGATGGCAGTGAAACATCCACGTGCCGGGGTCATCGGGGACCATGTCCACTGTGACCATCTGTGCTTGCATAAGGGAAACCACATCGGTACGCTTGCCGTCCTGAAGCACGACATTTCCGTGCCAATGCGGGGTGTGAAAACTAAACCCCTCGCCGAGACCGACGAGATACCAGCGAACGCGCTCTCCCTTTTTCATGGTCATGACGGGTCCAGTTCCATAGATGTATCCGTTAATTGCGAACTTTCCATTGGCGACCGAAAACCCGGTACCGGCGGGAGCCAGATTTCCGTCGGCGTCGACTGGAATGAACTCACCTTTATTCACACCCTTAGGATCGCTGGTGTAAGTCTGAATGTTGTAGTCCAGATACCAGCTCTGGTTTTCATCGAACAGCATGAATAAGCAGACGAACTCTCTGTCGACATCTTTAGGTTTCCCGGCAGCATCGGAGGCGCCGCGACGCGAGATAATGATTGCGCCCACCAGTCCGCTGTGGACGTCTCTCATCTCATAGGCATGCGAGTGGTAGAGCCACACGATCGAGCTTGGATCATTCGGCCCCGGCCCGGCCCGTTCCGGCACTTCCCATGTGTAAACGTGAGTCTTGCCGGGCGGCACAGCGTCATCGACTTTGTCCGAACCGGACGTCCCATCCTCGTAGAGCGCACCCTCTGAGTCTTTCTTATAGAAGACGCCGTGAGGATGCATGCTATAGGGGTGCGTGGCATTGTTCTTGAAGACTACGCGAATCGTATCGCCGACCTCTGCCCGCAGAATCGGACCGAGAATTCCGGAGGACTCCCACTCCGCCGGCCGTGGTTTAAGGTGGGCAAAGGTTTCGTCGGTATATTCGCGATACTGCGCCTTGCGATAGATACTCCCAATGCGATGCGCGCCGCGCTCGACAAAGACTTTCGAGTAGCCATCAAACTTCATGCCCATCATTTTGTTGACGCCACCGGGAGCATAGTCCCAGTCCACCTCGTCCGCGGCAATGTAATACGTGCGAACTTTCGCAGTCTGCGTCTGCCCGAAACAGCCGGGAATGGCCAACAGGATTACGACGATTAGGATTCGTTTCATCATGATTTTCCTTACCCTCACGTGGCGTCCCCAGGTGGAAGTTGGCATCCCCCCGATGCCAATTCCCCCTGATGGCTTGTGGGCAGCCTTCCGAACTGGTGGTGGTCGCGGCGAATGGCTGCCCTGCGAGCATCAATCTGCAGGGACTTGTTCGTCGCGTCAATCAAACTGTCCATTAAATGTGCTTTAACTGATAAGTGTCAGGGTTCTATACGCTTAGACCCTCTTCTTAACGGGACTGTGCTACCATCTGTGACCAAAGGGAAGCGCGTGTCGCCCGGGGAACCTCACAAGAAGACCGTATACAGGTTTGGTCCGTTCCAGCTTGATACCAGTAAGGCCACGCTCACTCGCAACAGCAAACAGCTGAAGTTGCAAGATCTGCCCTACCGCCTGCTCGCAATTCTGGTGGAGAAACCAGGAGAGATCGTCTCGCGAGAAGAAGTGTGCCAACGCCTCTGGCCCCAAAACACCTTCGTAGAGTTCGATAACAGCTTGGGGGTCGCGATCCGGAAGATCCGTGATGCGCTCGGAGACAATGCGGACGCACCCTGTTATGTGGAAACGGTCCCGCGGCGAGGCTACCGGTTTTTGGCGCCGGTCACTACGGTCACAGAATCACAGGATGCGGCCCGACCCGTCACACCTGAGTCTGCTAGCCCGCCGATTTCGTCGGTCAGCTCACAAAAACACTCCGCCATTTCAGGACGGAGGTTGCGCTACATAGCAATTGCCGCATTCATTGTGCTTGGGATCGGTGGTACGGCTTATCGATTCCGCCATCCGCGGACCAGGATAGAAAATAAGACTGCGGCCGAGACCAACCTTCCTCCTGTACACGTTCGACGATCTGTAGCCGTGATGGGTTTTCGCAATCTGCCTGGACGTCCCGAGGACAACTGGCTCTCGCCGGCCTTTGCGGAAATGCTCGGCACCGAGCTCGCTGCCGATAGCGCCTTACGTATGGTCTCGGGTGAGGACGTGGCGCGAGCCAAACGGGAACTCCCCTTGACCGACGAAGACAGCCTGGCGAAGGAAACCCTTAAACGGCTCCATACGAATCCCGGAGCAGATGTAGTCGTACTTGGCTCGTATACGCCGTTGCCCGGAAAAGGAGAAAGGCGAATTCGTCTGGACGTTCGCATTCAAGACACCGAACATGGCGAGACTATCGCCGAGCGGGCCTTCGTCGGAAACGAGGATGATCTGTTTGAACTCGTCAGCCAGGCAGGTACGTCCCTGCGGCAGAGCCTTGGAGCGACGTCAGTTTCAGGAGAAGCAATCGCGCAGGCACGAGCCGCTCTGCCTTCGAAACCCCTGGCGGTCAGGCTTTACACGCAGGGACTGGAGCGTCTATGGTCGTTTGATTTTGTAAAAGCCCGGGATTCTCTCATCCAGGCTGCAGCCGTCGAGCCCGCGTTTCCCTTGACACACGCTGCTTTGTCCGATGCATGGAATCACCTCGGCTACAGCCTAAAAGCCCGGGATGAGGTGGAACGGGCCCGCGGTCTTTCTGGGCACTTGGGGCCAGAAGATCGTCTGCTGATCGATGGTCAGTACTTTGCCACGATCCAGGATCGGAAGCGAGCCATCGATTCGTATCGACAACTTTTTATCCAGTTCCCGGACAGTTTGGACTACGGTCTTCGCCTCGCCGATGAACAGCGATGGGTAAATCCTGCAGATGCTTTGCATACTCTGGAAAATCTCCGGCATCTGCCGCTTCCTGCTGGCGACGACCCACGGATCGACTATCTGGAAGCACGCGCTTGGGTTAATAACGATGTCGTCAAGGCGGAGGCTGCCTCCCGGCGCGCCATCGAAAAGGGGAACGCTCAGGGTTTGCAACTATTCGTCGCACGGGCGTACGGAATTCTCTGTCAGATCGGCGACGGCGATTCCACCGCCCAAGACTGTGACAATGCTCGGAAGAAGTACACAGCGGTTGGCGATCGCGACAACGCAGCTCGCACCACGGCCGATTTCGCCATCTTCTACTATGAACAGGGCGACCTGGATCGTGCAGAAGCGATGTACCGGGAAGTGATCAAGGTCTTTCGTCAGGTCGGTGATCTCGAGGGCGTCACAACCGCCTCCGGTAACCTCGGCGATATTTCTCTGGCTCGCGGGAATCTGGCGGAAGCGGCACGCGGGCTCTCGGACGCGATTCCAGGCTACAAGGAAATGGGAGACAAAGACGGCGTCGCGCTTACCCTCGCCGATCTGGCCAAGATCGCGAGACTGCGTGGCGACCTGAAAGCAGCTCTTGTCGGTTACAAGGAGGCCCGAGCCATTGCGCAGGAAATCGCTGACAACCGTGCCGTGGCCTATGCGCTAGCTGGAACCGGAGACGTGCTCGCGGATCAAGGCGATTTGCAGGCAGCTCGCAGCTCACAGCAGGAATCGCTGACTCTCTGTAAAGAGATTGGGGATAAGCAAGCCGTCGCGGAAACGGAACTCGCCTTGGCGCGGCTGTCGATTGAGCAACGCCATGCCGCCGATGCCGAAACTGTGATCCGAAAATGCAAAGAACAGTTTCATCAAGATCAGCAGGCCGACGACGAATTGGCCGCCAGCGTTGTGCTGATCGATGCCCTGCTGGCCGAATCCAAGCTTCCTGAAGCCGAGTCTGAGGAGGGAAAGGCTAAATCACTGGCCGACAAAAGTGCGAACACCTTGTTCCGTTTGCAGTTCGAAATGATGTCTGGTCGCGTGCAAGCCTTGTTAGGCCATTTCCCAGCGGCAAGCGCACAACTACAGAAGACACTTCAAAGCGCCCATTCTCATCATCTTTTGGAGCTTGAGTTCGAGACGCGGCTAGCCATGGAGGAGTTGAGAAACAGGGCAGGACAGTCGGTCGCGGCCCGCGCAGAATCGTTGAGCTTGGAGAATGCCGCCAGTAAGAACGGGTTTGGGCTGATAGCGAGTAAAGCTCGATCCCTTCGCAATGCTCGTGAATAAAGCTCTCCTCTTCGAGTCTATGAATGCTGCGCGACCCACGCAGCGGGCGTAAGGTCTGGAAGGCACCGGATCTGGCGATCAGCGAGTCCGGGAAGAACCGCGGCCAAATACTCACGAACCGGTAGTTTTAACCTGCGGCAGCTTTCCACTATCGAAAGGATCGCCGCAACCTTCGGTCCTGCATGTGGACGCTGCACGTTGTACAGTTCGGTGAAGAGCCGGTTCTCCTCCGGCGTCCGGAACTTCTGGAACTCGGCAAGGGCCTGGCGCCCAAGATTGCTCCGGTCCACCAGAAACAAGATGCGCTTTGCCCCAGCATGCTTAATCAGCCGGTAAATAAAGTTGCAGGCGGTGAACGTCTTGCCGCCGCCGCTCGCCATCTGGATCAGAGCGCGGGGGCGGTCCTTGGCAAGGGACGCTTCCAGATTCTGGATCGCGATGATCTGAGCTGGCCGCAGCCCCTCAGTTATGAGGGCCGGCAGGCTTCGAAGCTTCGCCCGAAGCGTCGAACCAGGATGTTGAAGCTCCTGCGTGAGCCATTGATCAAGAGTGTCCGGCCGGTGAAAGCTGAATACTCGGCGGCTGCGGGCTTCAGGCTCCAGCAGATTGGTGAAGCGGGTTTCTACCCCAGTGCTCTGATACTGGAAGGGCAGAGGTCGTCGAGGAGTAGTGAGATTGTCCGGAACTCCTTCGCTGTACTTGGTGGTCTGCAGCTCGACGCCGGTGAGAGTGTCGCCCTCTTTCTTGGCCTCGACAACTCCGATCGGCGCTCCGTCAACGAAAAGAAGATAGTCAGCCTCCCCATGCCCCGGCTTCAGCGGAAACTCTCGCACCGCTACGCCCCGTCCAGCCGACAAGTCCGTGGCGCGCTTGTCCTGTACGAGCCAACCGGCGCCGGTTAACAGTTTGTCGATGTTCTCTCGCGCCCGATCTTCAGGGGTGATAGGCATACGAAGGGCAAATTATAACCATTTTGGTGGACGTGGCCCGTCAGAATCATGATTACTTCCGGAATCGCGAACAGCGTACGTAAGCCATCTCGGATGACAGTATCGCCAACTCTGCGAAGCAATTGCGGTAGAGTGCGGTAAAGTTTTGTTTTCGAGATTCGTAACTGATTGAAAGAATGGCTCCTCAGGTAGGATTCGAACCTACAACCCTCCGGTTAACAGCCGGATGCTCTGCCATTGAGCTACTGAGGAGTGTGGGGAAGCGCGCGCGGAGCGCGCGCTTCTTGAGCGCATCAATCATAACATTTTGGAGGGCGGGTGAAAACCTGCGGGGCGGGAGTTTGGTAGGCTATCGGGTTGCGAGGTGTGGGATGAGTGGAGCGGGGTTGATTGTGGCTTCGGTTCTTCTTCTGGCGGGTGCAGTGTTTGCGGGGGACGATGTGAAAACTACGGGGAGTGCGACGGTGCCGAAGGCGGAGAAGCGTCCGCTGGAGGAGACGCTGCATGGCGTGAAGATTGTCGATAACTACCGCTGGCTCGAAGATGCAGACAGTCCGGAGACGCAGAAGTGGGTAGCGGCGGAGATGGCGTATACGAACTCTGTGCTCGATCCCCTGCCGGGGCGGGAGGCGATTCATAAGCGGCTGACGGAATTGCTGAGTATCGGAAGCATCAGCGCGCCGCAGATTGGCGGGAAATATTATTTCTATACGCGCCGCGAAGGCATGCAGAACCAGCCCATCGTTTATGTGCGTGAGCGAGGAACTGAAGGAAAAAACGATGGAAAGGATCGCGTGCTGGTAGATGTGAATCAACTTTCCGCGGACGGAACGATCGCGCTCGATTGGTACCAGCCTTCGGAGAATGGAAAGTATCTGGTGTACGGCACGTCGCCCAGCGGATCAGAGATGAGCACGCTGCACATTATTGAAACCAAGACCGGGAAGGCGCTGCCCGATGTAATCGAGCGCACGCGGGCGGCGAGCATTGCCTGGCTGCTGGACAACTCTGGTTTTTATTACACGCGCTATCCCAAGAAGGGGGATGTTCCCGAAGGGCAGGAGATGTACAACCGGCACGTGTTCTATCACGAACTGGGAACCGATCCGGAAACGGACACAAAAATTTTTGGCGAGGGACGCGACCCGGAAGACTGGCCGAGCGTGAGTCTCGACAACGATGGGCGATTGCTGTTGATCACGGTCGAGCAAGGCTGGACCAAGACCGAGTTGTTCTTGATGGATCTGAAAAAGGGCACGCCGCCCCAGCGCATCACGACCGGCAAGAATTTTCTATATGGCGGGAGCATTTATAACGGCAGGCTTTACATTGTTACCAATGAAGATGCGCCGCGTTACCGCGTATTCGCAGCGGAAGCCGGCAATTATGAGCGCGACGACTGGAGAGAAATTATTCCGCAGTCGGACGCCGTGTTGCAGGGCGCGTCGGTGTGGGGCGGCAAGCTGTTTGCCCAGTACGAGCAGAATGCAAGTTCCCAGCTGAAGATTTTCGATCTGAACGGAGACCATCTTAGCGATCTCCTGCTGCCCTCGATTGGAACCGTTTACCAGTCGGACGGGAAATGGGATCGCGATGAGATCTTTTATGGCTTCATGTCGTTCACCGTTCCTCCCACGGTTTACCGTTACGACCTGAAGACCAAAGCAACCACGCTATGGGCGAAGGTGGATGCGCCGGCGATCGATCCCGCTGCGTATGAGGTGAATCAGGAGTGGTTCCACTCGAAGGATGGGACGCGGGTGCCCATGTTCGTCATCAACAAGAAAGGACTGAAGAAGGATGGCCACAATCCCACGCTGCTCACGGCTTACGGCGGATTCAATGTGAGCCTGACGCCATCGTTCAGCCGCACGGCTTATTTGTGGATGGAGCATGGCGGAGTTTATGCGGTAGCGAATTTACGCGGCGGCGCGGAGTTTGGAGAAGACTGGCACCGCGCCGGGATGCTCGACAAGAAGCAGAATGTTTTCGACGACATGATCGCCGCCGCCGAACATCTGATTGCGGAAAAATATACGGACACGGATCATCTGGCGATTCAGGGAGGGTCGAATGGCGGGCTGCTGATGGGCGCGATGATCACGCAGCGTCCCGATTTGTTTCGCGCCGTGGTCTGCCAGGTTCCGCTGCTCGACATGCTGCGCTACCAGAATTTTCAGATTGCGAAGTTGTGGATTCCGGAGTACGGCAGCGCCGACAATCCCGAGCAGTTCAAATGGCTCTATGCCTATTCGCCGTATCACCACGTGAAGGCGGGGACGGAATATCCCGCGATCCTGTTCATGACGGCGGATACGGATACGCGCGTCGATCCCATGCACGCGAAGAAAATGGCGGCGGAGATGCAGGACGAAGCCAAGAATGGAGCAAGCAAGACGCGCCCGATTTTGTTGCGGATTGAATCGAAGGCGGGGCATGGCGCGGGGAAACCGGTGACCAAGCAGATTGAAGAGTTCACCGATGTGTATTCGTTTTTGTTTTGGCAGTTGGGGGTGAAGGAGTAAGGGAGCTCGATCAACGCACGTTCCAGAGCGTGGTCTCAGCTTTGTAGAACGCCCACTCGAAGAGTTCTAGAAGCCACAGTCGGCTCTGGCTCATGAAGCCATCGATCAGCATCCAGTATTGGGAGTCCATGAGCGCGCTCAGGCTGTGCGGGTCGTAGCGAACCAACGATCCAAGCCAAAAAAGGATTGTGTAGTTGACCATCAGTTGGGGCATCGCGACTGGCAGGCGGGCTTGTATCGGCAAGCAGTACCTGAGTTTCTTCTCGTAGCCTAAATGGGTGAAAACGTTGAGCCCGACGACGTCGCTTCGCAGGGTTCTGGCTGGCGCCTCATTCCGTCGGAACTTCTTGGCCGCGGTCGACTGAAACGTACGCAGTTCACGGGCGGGCGACTTAACTTCAGCGAACCGGGGGCCCGTAACGGATATTTGCGCGAGCAGATCTCTGGCCGATAGGCGGAAGGCCTTCATTTCCTCTCGTTTCACGGAGAATCGTAGCCACGCTTCCATGGCCGATCTATCGAAAAGGAGGTCCGGCTGTTCCATGTCCACTAGCAGTAGCGAGCCTCCGAAGGCCCGATCATTTTCGATGGATACTTCCGGACAGTATGAGAACAGGTCTCTGATGCGCAGCCGCGTCGGATTAGCGGTGGGGCATGCCCGTTCCGCGGCAGCCTCCCATAGAGCGTGCCAAACGCCCCTAGTGGTTATTGAAACGACTTCCCTTGCAGGGTCAACCAGCTTTCGCGGATTAGGTCTCCAGCTGATGCCGTGCCGATAGCACTCCGTGCGTTGGTGAAATCGGGGCTGTCGGAGTTCACATAGCGCCTTAGCGAGGTTGAGAAACGAATAGTAATAGATGAGCGGTGCGGTGTTTGGTTTGGCCGCTCCCGCAGCCTCGTAGAACTCAGCCGCCTGTCTTATATAGAGTTTCAGGTTCCAAGCGACAGCTTCGCGATCTCGTTTTCTCGTGATGCCGTGTGTCGGAGCGACCACACCCTCCGCAACGTTACGCGAGCACAAATGCCGGATGGACGCCCAAATAACGGTCTCCGGATCGCCAAGGGTTCCCTCGCTGCTTATTGCGGGGTAAACGTGGAATCCGTCGGATTCGCCCTCCCGCGGTTTGGCCAGAGGCATTTCGGTCTTACCTCGAGCTAAACGCTAAGCCAAAGGGATTGCCGTGACAAGCAGAAATAGCGCGGCTGTCTTCTTGTTCGACACGCCGGAGTATCTGCCGCCTTCAGCTTCGCTCAAAACAGGCTCTGGGGGGCTGAAGTGGGATTAGGGCGGTTTGCGCGCTCGGTTGGTGATGCGTGCGATGGCCGCGACCTCGGAGGCTGAAGCCCTGTTCTAGAAACGCGGTCGTTATCGCAGCGCTGGAAGCGCTGCGCCACCCAAAATCAAATGCGCGGGCGATCCGCTTCGCATCAATTGATGCGATCCCGCACAACAGCAGGTTCCTCGCCGGTCTCGCCGCTGATCGCGGCTGCGACGGGCTCGGAATGACAAGGTTCTGTGGAGGGAGCGCGGTATTGGCACGACTCAACGTCGTGCCCTTCCCGGTTGTCTCTGCAGGGGCTGAAGCCCGCATCATTTTCTTGAACTTTACGCGGCGCTGAAGGCGCCGCTCTTCCATGGTATTATCCCGGGCCTGTTGAGGGCGGGGTCAAGGTCAAGAGCAAAGTCAAAGGCAGCGGACAAGAGTGTCCGCTCCACACGGGCAACGTCAAGGGCAACAACGGCGCTGCGGGCGGTCGGGGTTCCCACCTTTCGCAAAAGAAGCGAAAGATGGGGCACCCACTTTCAGATGGCTACCGGCGAAAGCAGGTTCCTCGCCGGTCTCGCCGCTGATCGCGGCTACGACGGGCTCGGAATGACAAGGTTGGTGAAGAGGGCGTGATATTGGCACGACTCAACGTCGTGCCCTTCCCGGTTGTCTCTGCAGGGGCTGAAGCCCGCATCATTTTCTCGAACTTTACGCGGCGCTGAAGGCGCCGCTCTTCCACGGCATAATCAAGGGCCTGTTGCGGGGCAGGATTGAAATCAAGACCAAGAGCAACGTCAAAGGCAGCGGACAGGAGTGTCCGCTCCACACGGGACTTCGTGCGCGTAATCTTCTGCCGTCCCTGCGGGACTTGGTTCCTTTTTTCTCTGCTTACCCAGGACTTCGTCCTGGGCTATTGTCGGTCGCCCCTTCGGGGCTGGAGTGGGGAGGGTGCGGTTTGCGCGCTTCGGCCGATGAGGCGATTGATGGCGGGCACCTTGGGGGCTGAAGCCCTGTTCTAGAAGTGCGGTCTTGATCGCAGCGCTGGAAGCTCTGCGATACCCAAAATCGGATGCGCGGGATCTGCTCGCATGAGTTGGGCGATCCAACACAACAGCAGGTTCCTCGCCCGTCTCGCCGCTAATCGCGGCTGCGAAGGGCTCGGAATGACAAAGTTGAGGTTGAGGGGGAGCGATATTGGCACGACTGAAGGTCGTGCCCTTCCCGATTCGCGAAATCAGAAACATCAACGTCAACACCCCCCTTCGGCTGCGCTCAGGGCAGGCTCTGTCTCTCCCAAGGTGCGGGAGAGACAAGGACGGGGCATCCGTTATCACATCTGCTTTCACGTCTTTCTTTCTTGCGCGGTGCCGGATTGGGAATCTTGTGGAGATTATTGGCGGGATGAACTGGACTTTCGATTGAAGAGCGGGAACTATGGAAAGTATCGGTGAAAGTTGTCGCGAGTCGACGGGACGCTGGTGTTCATGACGGCGCGATTGGAGGAATTGTCGTTATGGCGGGGGATGGTCGTGGTGAGGCGGTAAGGGACGGAATGAGGGATGTCGGCGAGGCGATTGGTGAGGATGGGAATCCCGGATGGATTCCGTGGATTCGGGCGGAGGCGGATGAGGGGTGGAGGGAGAAGCGGAAGAGGAATCCGAAGCGGATGGGGGAGCTGTCGCAGGCGGCGTTTTTGCTGAAGGCGCAGAGTTTGGGATTTGGGCTGGCGGTGCCTTGGGGTGATAGCGAGAAGTGTGACTTTATTGTGTGGGCGGGACGGGGCGGGCGGCTGTTGCGGGTGCAGGTGAAGGCGACGGGGCGGCTGTATGGCGGGGGATATGATGTCCAGCCGGTGTACTCGACGCGACACGAGGGAAAGAAGACTTATACGGCGGAGCAGATTGACGTGCTGGCGGCGCACGTCGTGTTGCGGGAACACGGGAAAGATGTTTGGTACTTATTGCCGATCGCGGCGTTTGCGGGAGAGAAGACTTTGCGATTTTTTCCGGATTTGAGGGGCAGGAGGCCACGCTGGGAGAAGTATCGGGAGGCGTGGGAGTGGCTGGAGGATGGGCAGGGTTAGGGGTCGGAATCCTGGGTAGGAATCGAAGGTCAAAGGTCAAAATCCCCGCCCTGTCTCTCCCAAAGAACGGGAGAGACAAGGACGGGGCACCCGCGGGAACCCGTAAAGATACGTAAAAGGTATTGACCGGTTTGGGGAGTCCGGAGTAGAGTGTTGAGTTCCAGGGACATTCCGAAGCCTCAAGGTTTAGTTCTGAGTTACCTCGACCGCGAGTCCAATCAGGAAAAGTGAGCATCTTCGGAGTGCGGTCGCGCATCTATTCTTGGTAAGGAATTGCGCTAACTCCTAAAAATCTTAGTAGAATCAGCAACTTAGAACGCAGTGTGGGTTTGTTACGATTCTACGAGGGACCAGGGCGAAAGCGGATGCCCATACTTATAAGGAAGGGGAAAGACACACATGCGATCTGATCGTGTGTTTGACGCTTTACAAACATTACGGAATCGTTATATGCTTTGCCAGCTCGCCTCCAAGGCCACGCGGAAGTTCCATCGGCCCAGCACCAGAATCCAGGAAACAATGAATGGAGTGTTGGACCGGATCGCAGGCGCGGAGCGACAGGAAATCCTGTCGGAGCCGGAGAATTTTGCCGAGGCACAACGGCGGGCTGCGTAAAACAGCCCCGCCCGCCTGCCTCGTGGTGTTTTGTCTTCCCTGAATACCCTCCTTTGAAAATCTCCCGAAAACGCTGAAACTTGCACGTTTGAGTGAATCGGGGTTAGGTGAATCATGACCATTGCTGAACTAAAAGAAAAGAACATCACCGAGCTGACCAAGATCGCAAGGACCCTGGAGCTGCCCGGTGCCAGTGGACTGCGCAAGCAGGACCTCATCTTTAAAATCCTGCAGGCACAGAGCGAAAAAGAAGGACATATTTTTGCCGAAGGCGTGCTGGAAATACTGCCGGACGGCTACGGATTTTTGCGGTCGCCGGACTACAACTATTTGCCGGGGCCGGACGACATTTATGTGTCGCCATCGCAGATTCGCAAGTTTGATCTGAAAACCGGTGACACGATCAGCGGGCAGGTAAGGCCTCCGCATGAGGGCGAGAAATATTTTGCGCTGGTGAAGATCGAGGCGGTGAATTTTGAATCGCCCGACGAAGCGCGCAACAAGATTCTGTTCGACAATTTGACGCCGCTGTATCCGCAGGAGCGGCTGAAGCTGGAAACAACGCGGGAAAATTCCAGCGCGCGGGTGATGGATTTGCTGACGCCGCTCGGTAAGGGACAACGCGGGCTGATTGTTTCTCCGCCGCGCGCCGGCAAGACGATGTTGCTGCAGAACGTGGCGAACTCGATTACAACGAATCATCCGGAAGTGGTGCTGATGGTGCTGCTGATCGACGAGCGTCCGGAAGAAGTGACGGACATGCAGCGGTCGGTGAAGGGCGAAGTGATTTCTTCGACCTTTGACGAGCCCGCGGCGCGGCACGTTCAGGTTGCGGAGATGGTGATCGAAAAAGCAAAGCGGTTGGTCGAGCACAAGCGCGATGTGGTGATCCTGCTCGATTCGATCACGCGGTTGGCGCGGGCTTATAACACGATTGTTCCGCCTTCGGGCAAAGTGCTTTCCGGCGGCGTGGATTCGAACGCGCTGCAGCGACCGAAGCGGTTCTTTGGATCGGCGCGAAATATTGAAGAAGGCGGATCGCTCACGATTATCGCGACGGCGCTGATTGATACCGGATCGCGCATGGATGACGTGATCTTTGAAGAATTCAAAGGCACGGGCAACTCGGAAATTATTCTGGAGCGCAAGCTGGTGGATAAGCGCGTGTTCCCGGCGATCGACATACAGCGCTCGGGCACGCGTAAGGAAGAGTTGCTGATTCCGCGGGAAGATCTGTCACGGATCTGGGTGCTGCGGAAGGTGCTGAACCCGTTGTCGCCGGTGGAAGCGATGGAGTTGCTGATCGACAAGTTGAGCAAGACGAAGTCGAACGGCGAGTTCCTATCGAACATGAGTTCGCTGTAGACGACGGCTAATCTCAGCGGCTAAAGCCGAAGCCAGTTTGAGCAGAGAGGCGGCACGACTAAAGTCGTGCCCTTCCCGAGCCCTCCCCTCCCCAAACTTTCCAACTCTTCCGTAGCTCCCCGTCCCTTCCCCTTTCCTGAGCCTTTCCCAAACCAGGAGCTTTTCCGCCATCGCTTCCCGAGCCTCCCCTCCTTAACTCCTTTTGAATCTTTCCGACTGCATCACTCCTCCTGGGACCTCTTTTTTGTCCTGAGCATTTTTCGTTGCTGTCTCGCAGAAAAATGGCCATACTTTAGGAACGGGCAGAACGATCGCGTCCGTTTCGAGGACACCGTGCGAGCGAAATGGTTGGCTTGCAGTCTGTTTCTGTTTTTGTGGCTCCCGATCCCGGGGGCGGCGCAAACCCATCAGGGACTGTCGCAGAGGATCGACGCAGCACCGACAGCGGACGACGAGACCCGGGATCGCATCTCCGCCGAGCTGGCCAAAAGAATCAATGTGCAACGGCAGGCCGCGCTCAAGGCCGACACCGACAAACTGGTGAAGCTGGCCGGGGAACTGAAAGAGTACGTGGACAAGTCGAATGAAAACGTGCTTTCGGTCGACGTGCTCAAGAAGGCAGAAGAAATCGAGAAGCTTGCCCACAGCGTGAAGGACAAGATGAAGGGGCCGAACTAAGAAGGAATTGGGTGATCTGGTCATCGGGTAAATTGAGAAACGTTTACACTCGGCACATGGCGCATCTGTGCTAGCCTGTTCTTCCGCTCTATCTGGAAGATTGGATGATTTCGCGCCTCGCCGCTTTCGTTCTGCTCTGTGCGGCGGCTCTGCCTGCGGCGGAGATTAAAGGGATCGTCAAAAATGTGGCCGGTGGCGAGCGACTGGAACGCGTCCAGGTAAGCGTTCTCGAAGTCGGACGCGAAACGAATACCAGCGCCGACGGCACTTTCGCCATACAAAACCTCGCGCCCGGCAAGTACACGCTGCGAGTGAGCGCGGTCGGCTATCGACTCTCGACTTTTTCCTTTTCGTTATCGGTAGCGGAATCGAAAGAATTTGATCTCACGCTGGTTCCGGACAACTTCCGTCACACGGAAAGGGTGCGAGTGACAGGCGATATTTTCCAGCAAGAGGATTCGCCTGCCATCAGCGAGAGCAACCTGACAGCGGCGGAGATCAGGGCCGCGTCAACGGTATTTGCCGACGATCCGTTCCGCGCCGTTCAGGCTTTGCCGGGAGTTTCCGCGCCCGGGAACAATGAGTTCTACGCGCAGTTTTCGGTGATGGGTACACCGTTCCAGAATGTTTCCATATACCTGGATGACGTGCTGGCGTCACCGTTCCATAGCATCCCTGACATTTCCAACGGAGCCTCGCTCAGTTTTCTTACGAGCGAGACGGTCGAAGAGATGAAGTTGATGCCGGTGGCGTATCCCGTGAAATTTGCGGACGGCATCGGAGCGGCGCTGGACATTCGCACGCGCGAAGGCAGCCGATCAACGCCGATATTTCGAGTCTCGGCGGGAATTGCTGATAGCGACATTTTGGGCGAGGGAGAACTGGGCACGTCCGATCACGGATCGTCGCGAGGATCATGGATCGCCTCGGCAAGAAAAAGTTATATCGGATATCTGATTCGCAATCGCGAGGACGATGTGCAGAACGCATCGTTCTACGACGGTGATGTGAAGCTGACGTACGATCTCACGGCGAAACAGAGCGTGAGCCTTCACGCGTTGGGCGGACAGACCTCGACGCAACTCACCACCAGCACCGACCCCGATGTATTTGCCGCAGGAAACAGCGCCTTCACGCTAGCACGCGCGGGATGGCGCTGGAGCATTAGTCCTCACCTGTTGCTGGACAGCCACGCGGCGTATCTCAGCGAGCCTTACGACTCGCACAATTCCTTTGGGCAGATTCTCGACAGCTATGCGTACGGCGAGTGGCTGGGAGGGAGCAATCTGACTTGGGCCTGGAAAAACAACGATGTGATCGAGGGCGGAGCCACTTTACGGCGGCTGCGCGACGATGGATACAGCCTGTTCTACGAGAGCCCGGTCCCGGCGCTTTCGGCGTACGCGAATGGAACCGGGCTGAGAGGCGACGCTTACCTGCAACAGACTTCGACGCTGTGGAAGAATCGGGTGCACGTAATCGGCGGCGTCCGTTGGGATAATCTGCAACGGATTGGAGTCCATCCTTTCTCGGAGCAGATCTCGACGGCGATTCGGGTGCTGGCCACGACGGAGTTGCAATTTGGGGTAGGGCGTTACGCGCAGTTCCCCGATTTTCAGGAAGTGGCAACGCCCTACTGTTTGCCGTTTGGAAACCTGCTGCAGCGTTCCGATCACTTCGCGGCTGCGATCGAGCAGCGCCTGGGCGAGTCGACGCGCATCCGCTTGCAGGCATTTGACCGGCAGAACAGTGATCTGGTCGGCTCTCCGAGTGGCTTCGCGACTGAACCTCCGGGTGTGAATCCACCTTGCGGCGCGCTGGAACCGTTGAGCGGTGAAAATTCCACTTATCAGCGAGACTACTCGCGGGGCGTGCAGCTGGTTTTGCAGCGGAGAAGCGCGAACCGTTTATCGGGGTGGGTGGGATATACGCTGGCGCGCGCGCGGCAGAGAGAATATTTTGTCTTGCTTCCGCTCTCGTCCTCCGCGGAGGAGCAGCTTTCTTTTAATACGCCTTACTTCCCTACTTTGGAGGATCAACGCCATTCTTTGAATGCGTTCGGTACTTACCGACTGAGGCCGACGGTTGGTTTGAGTGGAAAGTTTCTGTATGGCTCGGGATATCCCGTGCCTAGCGGAGACTTCGTGCAGGTGGGAAATACGTATGAGGAGATCGGAGTGAATAATTCCGTGCGCTTGCCAGCTTATATTCGGCTGGATCTGCGCTGCGACAAGAGTTGGGCGTTCACGCGCTGGAAGTTCACGCTCTACGGCGAAGTGTTGAATGTAACGAATCATGACAACCGGATTTATATCTACAGCACCGGGGTGAATCCCAGCACTCTGCAGAGCAAGATCCAGACGCAGCAGGAGTTACCGGTGGTGCCTACGGCGGGATTAGTTTTTGAATTCTAGGAACGAGTGATGGCAGGGCGACTAGGTGCGGCGGATGTGCAGTGCGCGAAAAGAGTTGTCCGGGATTTTGACTGTGGGGCGCGCTCTGGGGCGCAACTCCGTGGTTGTCGTCGGGTTTGCATTCTGTAGAATCCGCGAGGTGCGGAGGAGGACACGGATATGAAACGGACAATTGCAGGAGTTCTTTTGCTGCTGGGACTGGGTGCGGGAACAATGTTTGCCGACGATGGATGGCGCGACCGGCGCGACATTCGGCATGATGAAGTGAGAATTGCGCGGGACCGGCGGGAGCTGCGGCGTGATCTGTACTGCGGAGAGTATGGCGCGGCGCGGCATGAGCGAAGAGCGTTGAGGCGAGAGTACCGGGATGTAAATCGGGATCGGAGGAATTTGTACTGGGATCGGCGATAGGGGGTTTGGCGATCGGGTGATTTGAAACCTGGCGGTCGATTGGGCTGCAGATGAAAACGCCATCCGGAGAACCGGATGGCGTTTGTTGTTGGTGACGAGTTTGAGACTATTCGGCTTTGTCGCTGCGAATTCGCATGCCGTAGAAGGAACGGTAGACGAAGAAAAAGGAAACGACGAAGAAGACCAAAGCCAATACGTTCGTGATGGTCGCACCCTGGTCGTGGGTGAGGGTAACGGCTAACTCGACGGCGAGCAGGCCGAACAAGGTGGTGAACTTAATGACCGGATTCAGAGCCACGGAAGAAGTGTCCTTAAAGGGATCGCCGACGGTGTCACCGATGACGGTGGCGTCGTGTAGCGGAGTTCCCTTCTGTTTCATTTCCACTTCGACAATCTTCTTGGCGTTGTCCCAGGCGGCGCCAGCGTTGGCCATGAAAATGGCTTGATAGAGGCCGAAGATGGCGATCGAGATCAAGTAGCCGACGAAGAAGAACGGTTCGACGAAGGCGAAGGCCAGCGTCCCGAAGAAGACGGCGATGAAGATGTTCAGCATGCCTTTCTGCGCATACTTCGTGCAGATCTCCACCACTTTCTTGCTGTCGGTGACAGAGGCTTTTACGACGCCTTCGAGTTTGATGTTGGCTTTGATGAACTCGACAGCGCGGTAGGCGCCGGTGGTGACGGCCTGGGTGGATGCGCCGGTGAACCAGTAAATCATGGCGCCGCCGGTGATCAGACCGAGGAAGAAGGGAGCGTGGAGGAGCGAAAGCTTGTCGACATTTTCGGTGAGGCCGCTGGTGAGCGCCATGATGATGGAGAAAATCATTGTGGTGGCGCCAACGACGGCGGTGCCGATGAGAACAGGTTTCGCGGTGGCTTTGAATGTGTTTCCGGCACCGTCATTGGCTTCGAGCAGATGCTTGGCACGATCGAAGTTGAGTCCCATGTTGAAGTCTTTCTTGATTTCGGCTTCGACGTTGGGAACCTGCTCGATCAGCGAGAGTTCGTAGACGGATTGAGCGTTGTCGGTAACTGGGCCGTAAGAGTCGACGGCGATAGTGACAGGGCCCATGCCGAGGAAGCCGAAGGCGACAAGGCCGAAGGCGAAGACGGCGGGAGCGAGCATGGTTGCGGCGCCGGCCAGGCCCATCGTACTCATGTAGTAGGCGACCGCCATCAAACCCATCATGGACAGGCCGAGGTAGTAGCCAGAGAAGTTGCCGGCAACAAAGCCCGACAAAATTCCGAGCGAAGCGCCGCCCTCCTCCGCGGAGATGACGACTTCCTTCACGTGACGGGAATGAACCGAGGTGAAGACCTTTACTAGTTCCGGAATGATAGCTCCCGCTAAAGTGCCACAGGAGATGATGGTCGCCAGTTTCCACCACTGGGTGCCATCGCCGCCGAGATCAGGAATGATGTAGCGGGAAACCAGGTAGGTCAGCGCGATGGAGACGAGCGAAGTGAGCCATACCAGCGAGGTAAGCGGCGTCTCGAAATTCATTTCATCGGCGCTGCCGAAGCGGGCTTTGGCAACGATTGCGTTGATGAAATACGACAGTGAGCTGGCGACCAGCATCATGACGCGCATGACGAAAATCCAGACCAGGAGTTGGACTTGCACGGTTGGATTCTTGACGCCGAGAAGAATGAAGGTGATGAGCGCGACGCCGGTAACACCGTAGGTTTCGAAGCCGTCGGCGGAAGGGCCAACGGAATCGCCAGCATTGTCGCCGGTGCAGTCAGCGATGACGCCGGGGTTGCGGGCGTCATCTTCTTTAATCTTGAAGACGATCTTCATCAGGTCGGAGCCGATGTCGGCGATCTTGGTGAAGATTCCGCCGGCGATACGGAGTGCGGCCGCGCCGAGCGACTCGCCGATGGCGAATCCGATGAAGCAGGGGCCAGCGTAGTCGCCGGGGACGAAAAGAAGAATGATCAGCATGATGAGCAGTTCGACGCTGATCAGCATCATGCCGATGCTCATGCCGGCTTCCAGAGGAATCTGGTAGACGGGGAATGGCTTGCCGGGTAAGGATGCGAAGGCGGTGCGAGAGTTAGCAAAAGTGTTGACGCGGATGCCAAACCAGGCCACACCGTAGCTGCCGCCGATGCCGACCAGGCTGAAGCCGAGAATGATGGCGACGCGCATGGCTTCCATGTGCTCGAGCATGCCGAAATAAAGCAGGATGATGACGGCGATGAAGGCCCAGAGGAACAGGATAAATTTGCCTTGGGTGACGAGATAGGTTTTGCAGGTCTCGTAGATGAGTTCGGAAATCTCGCGCATGGAGCTATGGACCGGGAGATTCTTGAGGCGCATGTAGATGACCATGCCGAAGCCGAGGCCGAAGATGCAGAAGAGTATGCCGATCATTAAGAGCCGGTGGCCATCGATGGCTCCGTTCAGGAAGCTGACGGAAGAGAGATCAGGAAGTTTCAGCGAGGCTTCGCCGCCGGTACTTTCGCCAGAAGGTTGAGCCAGGGCCGAGGCGGTACTGACGGTAAGCAGCGTAGCCAGGGCGAGAGTCTTACTTAGGAAACCATTCAGGAAACCGGTAACCACGCGGCGTCCTTGGAACGCAGCAGTGGCGAGCCAGGTGCGCATAATGAGTCCTCCAAATGAGTCGATGATCAGGAATTTATAAACGTGTTTAGAGACCGCCTTCCAGCGAAGCCCTCGCGTCCGAGCACGCTTGTGCCACATCGGGGACGATCACCGGAATTCCGAACACGCTTCCACCGCAAGACCATAACGGAGTGTTGGAGCTTGGCCGCGTCGGAGTTTGCCTACTACCAGCCGGAGGGTAACACTACGATCCGGACGGAGTAGCGCAAAACGGGCATTTATAACATGTTGCAACGAAAGGGTCAATCGCGAAACGCGCGCAAGTGCGTCGGGCAACAGAATTCGGTGCCGATCTGGTCCGACATAGGGAGAAAACAGCTGGATGGGAGCCAGGGGCAGATCGCTCAGAGCTAAGAGGTCTTTGCCCCCGCGGCCTTGTTCTTTTCATACAGCGGCAGACGAAGATAGAAGGTAGTTCCCTTCCCCACTTCGCTGGAAAAGGTGAGTGTCCCGCCGTGCTGGTTCACAACCGAGCGTGCGATGGCTAAACCCTGCCCTGTGCCACGCCCAATCTCTTTGGTTGTGAAGAAGGGATCGAAGACTCTGTCGCGAATGTTTGCGGGGATGCCACAGCCCGTATCGGCGATGGAGATTAACACCGTGTCTCCCTCGAGCGAAGTCCGGACCCGGATTTGGCCCTTCTGTTCGGTGGTCTTCGTCACAGCGGCGATGGCATGGGCGGCGTTCACTAAAAGGTTGAGGAAAACCTGGTTCACTCGACCAACATTGCAGGTGACCGCGGGGAGCTCGCCTAACTCGGTCTCCACATCGGCGACGTATTTCAGTTCATTGCGGGCGACGGTCAGGGTGCAGAGTAGTGCCTCATTGATATCGACAGCCGTCTTTTCTTTCTGGTCGGGGTGGGCAAAGACCTTCATAGCGTGCACAAGATCCGCGACGCGCGTGACGCCCTCCAAAGACTGCGCGATGGCCTTGGGAATTTCCAGCAATAAATAGTCCAGGTCTGCGGCCTGTTCGGAGTCAGCAACTTCCTGGGTGAAAGCCGGTGCCGCACTGGCAAGTATCGCAGCATCCCGGAGGCGGCGATACTTTTCCAGCACCTGAGTAAGGTCGGCAAAGGCATTCTGCAAGAATCGAACGTTATCGCCGACGAACTGAATGGGGGTATTGATCTCGTGGGCAATGCCGGCGGCCAAGCTGCCCACAGCCTCCAGCTTTTGGGCATGGCGGAGTTCAATATCCCGGCGGTTGCGCTCGGTTACATCCTGAGCGATGGCGAGATAGGCTTTGTGGCCATCGTAGTCAAGACTGTGGAAATAGATTTCAACGTCAACCATGCGACCGTCTTTGCAGCGATGCCTCCACTCCCCCGCAGCACCTTTGCCACCTTGTGACCGCTTAAGATGCTGGTTCAACCTTTCTACCTCATCCGCTGGGCGAATCTCAGTTGTCTTCATGCGCAGGAATTCTTCCCGGCTGTACCCGTATTGCTGGATCGCGGCATCGTTGACTTCGAAAAACTGCGAGGTCATGAAATCGGCCACATACGCGGGGTGCGGGATGGTGGCAAACAGCAAGCGGGCGCGCTCTTCACTTTGCTGCAGAGCCTCTTCGGCGCGCTTGCGATAGGCAAGGTAGGCATTGAGCAAGGAAGTCAACAGGAGGCCAACCGAGAACGCGGCCCAGCTGTTCCAGTGCACCGGCGTGAAGGTGTTGGAGGCGGGATAGGCCGCGAGTTGCCAGGTCCGGCCTGCGACGGAAATGGTTCGGGTTGCTTTGAAGCCGTGGGGAAGGTCCGCGACGCTATCGAGATGCGCCTCTTTGGGATAAAGAAGTCTCTCCCCGGGGTTGGCGTCGCGGTCGAAAATTGCCAAGCTGAGACCCGACGAGGGTTTGGGCACCGATCCGGCCTTTTCGACGATATCGGCGACCCGGAAAACCGCGAGTGCGAAGCCGATTAACGCCGCGCGACGCTCCTCAGTGCTGGAGGGCTGAATGCCGCCCCGGTACACCGGACGAAAGACAAGGAAACCATATTGATCGGAGGTCTCCTGAACGAGCTTTACCCGGTTGGTTGCGACCAGCCGGCCAGAGGCGGCCGAACTCTGAAGTGCTTCGCGACGGACAGGGTCGGAGGCAAGGTCGAAGCCCAGAGCTTTTTCGTTGCCTTCCAAGGGAGCAACAAAGAAGACGGGGAAGTACTCTTCGTGCTGACCGGCTCTGACCAATGACTGCAAGGAATGCCGTTCTGTAAATTGGAACGACGGGAGGCCGTCGCGGCGTGCGTCCTCTTCATATTTCTGGCGCGATCGTTTGGCTACCCTTGGAATCCATTCCAAGGCCTGGATGGCCTGGTTCCGTGCTCGCAGCGGTGCAGTGAAGCGGTCGAACTCTTCCCGTTTAACTTGACGCGAAGTATCGTAGAGCGCCCCGACGGAGACAAGATTATTGACCGTCAGAGTAACGTTGGTTTCCAAAGCATCGAGACGTTCCTGAGCGATGCCGTCGAAGGAGGCCTGGGCCGTGTTGATTTCAAGACTTCGAAGGGTGGCAAAGACAACCGCACTCAGCAGCGTGCCGGCGGCGACGATGCCGAGGGAAGGGACAAGTCGCCGCACGGAGGTGATGAGACGGCTCACCTTCTGTTATCGGCAAAAGATGCACCGGACTTAAGTACAAGAACCCCGGTGTGCAAGCACAGCACTTGCACGGTAAGTTTCGGGGCGCGCTGGTTAGGTCCAGTAAGTGCGGTCGAGCGAGCGGTATTGGATGGCTTCGGCGATGTGCTTGGGTTCGATCTGGGGAGTGTCTTCGATGTCAGCGATGGTGCGGGCGACCTTCAGAATGCGGTCGTGGGCGCGGGCGCTGAGACCTTGCTGGGTCATGGCGCGCTCGAGCAGACGTTCGCAGTCGGCAGAAAGCTCGCAGAAAGCGCGAATATGGCGGGAGGACATTTGGGCATTGCAGTAAATTTTTTCGCGGGAGGCGGAGAAGCGGTCCAATTGTTTTTGGCGCGTGCGGATGACGCGTTCACGAATCTTGGCGGAACCCTCGGGTTCGGTGGTGGAGCGCATTTCTTTGTAATTTACGGCGGGAACGTCGATGTGAATATCGATGCGATCCATCAGCGGGCCTGAGATTTTCGAAATGTAGCGCTGGATCATGGGGGTGGTGCAGTTGCATTCGCGAGTGCGGTCGTTGCGGAAGCCGCAGGGACAGGGATTCATGGCGGCGGCGAGCATAAAGCGCGCGGGAAACATCAGCGACATGGCAGCGCGGGAGATAGTGACAGTGCCATCTTCGAGGGGCTGGCGCAGGACTTCGAGAACGTTGCGGGGAAACTCGGGGAGTTCGTCGAGGAAAAGCAGCCCGTTATGGGAGAGCGAAACCTCGCCGGGGCGCGGGATGGCGCCGCCGCCGATCAATCCCGCATCGGAAATGGTGTGATGCGGGGAACGATAGGGGCGTTTGCCGACGAGGCCACTGCCGGGATCGAGGACTCCGGCGACGCTGTGGATTTTGGTGGTCTCGAGTGCTTCTTCGAAGGTGAGCGGCGGGAGGATGGTGGGCATGCGCTTGGCGAGCATGGTTTTACCGGAGCCGGGCGGGCCGATCATTAATATGTTGTGGCCTCCGGCGCAGGCGATTTCGATGGCGCGCTTGGCAGTTTGCTGACCGCGGACGTCTTTGAAATCGACCAGGAATTCCTGGTTTTCGCGCAGGAGGGCGTCGCCATCGGCTTTCAGGGGAACGATGCCGTTGCCGGAGTTTACGAAGTGGATTACATCCAGTAGGGAGCGGACTGGGTAGACGTCGACGCCGCCGACCATGGCGGCTTCACGGGCGTTAGCCTCGGGGACGACGAGGCGGGAAATCTTGCGGGTGCGGGCTTCGAGGGCGATAGGGAGCGTGCCGCGAATGCCGCGAACACCGCCGTCAAGCGAAAGCTCGCCTACGAACAGGCAATCGGAGATTTCCTTCTTCGTGAGACCGCCGTATGCGCCGACGATGCCGAGCGCCATAGGCAGGTCGAAGCCGGAGCCTTCCTTCTTTATATCGGCAGGAGCGAGATTGATCGTGATGTGCGTGGGGGGAATGTCGTATCCGCAATTCTTGAGCGCGGCGCGGACGCGGTCGCGGCTCTCGCGGACGGCGGCGTCGGGCAGGCCGACGGTGTGGAAGTGGTCCTGGTCGGTCTTGATGCCGGAGCAGTCAACTTCTACCTGAATGATGTTGGCGTCGATGCCATAGACGGCGGCGCTGAGGGTCTTGTAGAGCATCGGGGATGCGCGGGAACCTTAGGCGCCGCGGTCGGCACACGAAGGCCTGATCCGAGAAGTATCTAGGCTAGGCGGCCGGGGAGAGGTGCGCAGTGACAGATGTCACGAGGTGGGGCTGTGGAGAACTAGAATCAAAGTCCCTAACACAGAGGGCACAGAGGATCGCGGGTGGAACTGTGTTCATTGACTTGTCTGATTGCGCTGCGCCAAAAATCTGTCTCGACATTGTTTGGCGAGAGCGAGGAGATCGCTGAACTCGGGAGTTCCGCGAAGGCTGACGAGGAGCGGGTCAGTCTGGAGGGCGGTGTAGGCGCAGTAGTTTTTTTCCACGGCGCGACGAAGCGATCGGAGAGCGGCATCTTTCTGGCCACAGTAGGCGAGCAAGGCGCCGGGGCTGATTGAAATAAAGTCAATGCATTTCAGGCAAGGACAAAGCGCATTGGCGCCTACAGCCTGCCTTATCCTACGGCCGGATTCTACCGGGCTGAAGACGAAATCGACGTCAACCAGAAGGTCCGGCCCGTATTGACCCGACGTACCTACTTCTCCAACAAGAATGGTTGTTCAGGCAGGCCGGGGGCATTACGATGATCCGAGTGATAAACCGTTTTTCCGTCCCGCTGCGGAAAAACAGGTGAGTTCCCCATAATGCAAGCCTCGTCTGGTAGCCCTCGACCCTCTCGGCCTCCGCAAAATCTGGAGCGCGAAGAATCTCAGCTTTGGCGCTGGATTCTTTTGTTTATGGTTTTGCTGGCGGCGGGCTTCGCAGCACTGGCCTGGGAACGTCTGGAAAGTTTGCCTTATCATCTCGGCCCACTAGCGGTGGGCATACTGGTCCTCTCGATACTTCTGGCGGTTTATGCCTACGGACGACGGCGAGAGGTCGTCGAGCTGAAGCTGCTGCTTCAGGATTTGCAGGAACATGTGGGAGCTGCACCGTCGGAAGAGCAACTCGATCAACTGAACGAGATGATTGCGCGCTCGCAGCGCAGTTTCAAGGAGCTCATTGATTCCTTCGACGATGCGGCTTGCGCCGTCTCTCTGGACGGCACTCTGCGCACGGTAAACAAGCGGGTCAGCGAACTGATCGGGCTTCCCTACACCGAGATCGTAGGACATAAATTTTTCGAGTTTGTGGAAGAACCGACGCAGGCGAGCGTGGAATCCGGGCTCATGCGTTTTCTGGAAAAACGGCACTGGGCGGGCACGGTGCGCTTGCGTCTCAAGAACAACGCCCGGCCGCTTTTTTTTGAATGCGTGCTCAACGCAATCGTCAAGAGCGGTGAGGTGGTTGGACTGAGCGTGCTGGGGCGTGACGTGACGGGGCAGCACGAGAAAGAGCTGCGCTTCACCGAACTGTTCGAGACGTTGCAGGAGGGGGCGTATTTCAGCACGCCGGAGGGCAGATTACTGGACGTGAATCCGGCGCTGGTGAGCATTCTAGGTTATGCAACTAAGGATGACTTGCTGGCGCTCGATCCGAGCCGGCTGAACCTTGACCCGGGACAACCGCCGGTGCTAGGGCGAGCTCCCGACGATCGCGGCGGGGTGCGTGCTCGAGAGATTACGCTGCGGAAAAAGGATGGAACGCCGGCGGTGTTTCTAGAATCGTCGCGCGCGGTCTGGGATACGGGCGGCAAGTTGATTCGGTACCAGGGAACGCTGATCGACGTGACGGAGAGACGTAAACTTGAGCGCCAACTGCTGCAGCAGGAAGAATTCCGCCGGCGGCTGCTGGAAAGCTTTCCCGACCTTATTCTGGTGGTGGATCTGGAAGAGCGATTCACCTTCGTGAGTTCGCGTGTGCGCGATTTGCTGGGATGCCAGTCCGAAGACTTGCTGGGGAAGAAGATATCGGGAACACCGGCTGAATCCCCGGAACTGATCGCGCTGTACAGTAACGTCGCTTCCGGTGAGCGGATTTTTGGATCGGCGGAATACGGCGCCCGGCATCGCGATGGCAGTGGACGGACGATGCGAGCTTCCGCCAGCCAGTTTTTTGACGCCGATTCCAAGCTCGGGGGCGTGATCATTTGCGTGCGCGACATCACGACAGAAAAGAAGTTTGAGCACCAGGTCGTGCAGAGCGAGCGCTTGGCCGCCATGGGCGCGATGATCGGCGGCGTGGCCCACGAACTGAACAATCCCCTTACCAGCATCCTGGGGGTCAGCGAACTTCTGCAGGACAGTCAAACCACCGACTCGGCGCGGAAGCAGATCGCCATGCTACAGCAGCAGGCGCGACGGGCGGCGGAGATTGTGCGCAACCTGACTTATTTTGCAACTCCTCCGACGCCGGGCAAGACGCGGGTCAATCTTGGAGATGTGGTGGAACGGACGCTCAATCTGCACGCTTACTCGTTGCGGAAAAATAACATAACGGTGGACTTCGTTCGCGAGGCCGGGCTGCCGCAGGTTCAGGGTGACCCGCATCAGCTGATGCAGGTTTTCCTGAATCTGGTGATGAACGCGGAGCAGGCGATTCGCGAGGCGCATGACCGCGGAACTTTACGCATACGCCTGGGGACAAGCGGAGAATCGGTTTGGGCGAGCTTCTTGGACGACGGTCCGGGAATTCCATCGGAGTCCTTGGCAAGCATCTTTGATCCGTTCTACACGACGAAGCGTCCGGGACGCGGAACGGGGCTTGGGCTTAGCATTTGCAAGTCGGTGATGAAGGAACACAGTGGCACGATCGAAGCCGCCAACGCACCGGGCGGCGGTGCGGTCTTCACGGTTACTCTGCCTGCGGCTCCTGCGATGAGCTAGAGCGGTTTCTACTCTACTTCCTATTAGTTTCTACTTCTTAGTTTCTCTCGACTGCCATGGCGACTGCGTTGCCTCCGCCGAGGCAGAGTGCGGCGATTCCACGTTTCACATTACGGCGCGTCATCTCATAAATTAAAGTCACGAGCACGCGAGCGCCGCTCGCCCCGATAGGATGACCGATGGCCACAGCGCCGCCATTCACGTTAACCTTGCTCGGATCGAGGCCGAGCTCTCGCATCACACCCAGCGCCTGTACCGAGAATGCCTCGTTCAGTTCGTAGAGGTCGACATCTTCATTCTTCCATCCGGTCTTCTCCCAGATCTTGCGAACCGCATCGACAGGCGCCATCATGACCCATTTGGGCTCGACACCGCTGGTGGACTGGGCCACGATGCGGACCATGGGTTGAGCGCCGAGTTCTTTAGCGCGATGCGCACTGGTCACGACAACGGCCGCGGCTCCGTCATTTACTCCGGGCGCGTTGCCGGCGGTTACGGTGCCATCTTTCTTGAACGCGGGCTTGAGCGCACGCAGAGCTTCGATGGTTGTATCCTCGCGCGGGGATTCATCCTTTTCGAAAAACACCGGGGCTTCGCCTTTTTTCTTAGCGGGAAGTTCGACTGGCACGATTTGCGATTTGAAGCGGCACTCTTTCATCGCGGCGACTGCTTTGCGGTGAGAGTTCACGGCAAACTCGTCCTGTTCTTCGCGCGTGATGCCGTATTTCTCGGCGACATTCTCGCCGGTGATGCCCATGTGATAGTCGTTGTAAATATCCCAGAGACCATCGTGCACGATGGAATCGATCACTTTTCCATTTCCGAGCCGGTAACCTTTGCGCGCCTGCGGAAGAAGGTAAGGAGCATTGGTCATCGATTCCATGCCGCCGGCAACCACGATGGAACTGTTTCCGGTTTGCACCGCTTGCGCTGCGAGGGCCACTGCTTTCAATCCGGAGCCACAAACTTTGTTGATTGTCATGGCACCTGCGGCCGGGGACAATCCGGCGAAGATGGCAGCTTGCCGCGCCGGATTTTGGCCCAGTCCGGCAGGCAGAACGTTGCCCATGATGCATTCGTCGACCTGATCGGAATTCAATCCGGCGCGCTTGACCGCCTCGCGCACGACGATGGCACCCAACTGGGAGGCACTCAAATCCGTGAGGCTTCCCTGAAATTTTCCTACTGGTGTACGACAACCGGAAATGATGACAACCTCATCGAAAGCCGCCATTGATCATGCTCCCGCGAATATTTCGCCACTTCATTATAGATGCAGACCTGAGCGGAAACGATCAACTTCTGGGCTATGGTTTCAGTTGCTGCGCGCTCATCCGCGTGGAAGAAAATTGAGTCGAGCACGAACATCACCTGGGGTATTCATCGTATGCGTTGACGTGTTCGCGATGCGTTTCGGTACTGCGGCGTCGAGATTTTCTTGTTGACTCGCATCATGCTGTGACTTTGGTACAGCATCGCTCGCTACCATGCATGCATTTTTTTCTTGACTTCATTTTTCATTAACTCTATACAATCAAATAGTTGCAACAAAACAGCGTTGCAGATTTTTCCATGAAAAATGGAAGGGAGAATAGAACCAATGGCAACCAAGAAAAAGGCAAAGAAGAAAAAGAAGCACTAAGAGGTCAGTACGAAGTCAAAGGGGGACGCCAAAAGCGTCCCCTCAGTTTTTGCGCGAAAGGTTGTGCGATGGGATCAGTCCAAGGAAAAGGCTGCACTCTTCGAATTGGAAGAAACATTTGGCGCCTGCTTTTCGCGGGCGGGACATAAGCCGCGAAAAGCGCAGAAGGTGCAGTGAAAGTCGGGCTTCGGTTTAAAGTTTCCCTCCGCAATGCCACGCGCTACAGCCTGCACTCGCTCTCGCGCTTCTTCCAGTTGAAACTCAGCTCGCTTTGAAATGACAGCGATGTTTCCTTCCAGATTATGAAACGCAAGCGCACCCACCCGGTATCCCCACTTCTGTTGTGCGGCCATGGCGTAGATGGAGAGTTGCAGGCTTTCGTCCGCATCCTCTTGTGAGCGAGCCTTGCCGGTTTTGTAGTCGATGATCGCGACGCTTCCGTCGGACATTCGATCCATGCGATCGATTCGTCCGGCAACCTTGGTTCCAGCGATCTGAACGTCGAACCATTCTTCCGTGTGCAGAACCTGGGGCGCGGGGATGGAATGCGTAGCGGCCAGAAAATCGTTCAACTGCTGCAGTCCTTGCTTCAGGTACAAATCCCGCTGATAGTCGTCCTGAATTCCGGATGCGGCCAGGTCATCCCGAAAGAGTTGTAGAAGCTCGTCGTCGGTCTTTGTCCTGCCCAAGCGGACGGAATCGTAATAGGTGCGCAATATGCGATGCATGGCCGCACCATACTGGACGGCTGCGTGAAGTTGCCGCGATAACTTCCACTCGCGTTCGAACTTGAACTGGAGAGGACAGGTTTCGTAAGTTTCCACCGCCGTGGCGCTCAGACGCGCGTCCAACCCATCGATGGCCGGAAGGGCGAGCCAAGCGGGTAAACGGGAGCCCTCGGTGTGGGCAGTGTCAGCTGCGGCGGCGATCTCGATCAACTCCGGTTGCGAAGGTAGTGCCGGCCGCGATCTGAGATACGGATGCAAGGCCGCGTTGCCGATGAGCTCGCGCATCAGGCCGGCGGGAGTTTTGTCGCGGCCAATTCCCTGCTTGCCATAGATGTGCAGCGAATCTTTCGCGCGAGTCATCGCCACATAAAAAAGCCGGCGCTCTTCCTGATCGTGGAGAGTTTTGTCGTCACCCGCAGCGGCGGAATCGGGATCGCGCAACTCGGCGGGGAACTCCACCAGCGTCTCCCGGTAACTGGCGGGAAATGAGCCTCTGGTCGCGCGCAGAACGAAAACATGGGGGAACTCGAGACCTTTGGCGCCGTGGGCAGTCATGAGGCGCACGGCGTCTTCGTCTCCCTTGGACGCCATCGGAATCACTCCGCAGGCTTCGCGGAAATAATTCAGATATTCGATCCATTCGCCGAGCTCTCCCGAGTTGGTGGTGCACTTGTTTTCCCAGTCGGCGGCGAACTTCAGGGCTGCCTGGAGAACGGGTGAATGGAGAGGGAGTTGGAACTTTTTTCCGATTAACTGCAGAGCGGCGCGGGCCTTTGCCTTTTTCTGGGTGACTTCATCACGGGCCTGGCGAACCGCCGCCAGCACTTCGGCACCGCCGGCGACGCTACCCAGAACTGATGCGAGGGGAACGGTCACGCCGTCCCTGGAATCTTTCGCTATCGCACGAAGCGCAGTGCGGAGTTGTTCCGGATCAACATTGAACTGGGGCAATGCCGCGACTCGAAAGAGACTGGCATCGGCGGTCAGATCGACGACGGCGGCAACACAAGCAAAAAGATCCCGGACTTCGGGAGTATCGCTCACGTCCATGTTTTCGATGGAGAAGGGAATGTCGCGCTCGGCCAGATGTTGCACCACGTCGTCACGGTGAATGTGAGAGCGGTACAAGATGCCAAAGTCTTTCCATTTACAGCGCGAGCGCCGTTTGACGTCCTCGATGATGCTGACCACGTCGGGAGCTTCGGCATCCTTGCCGCTGAAGGCAATGGCTTCCACGGGGAAAGTGGGCAGAGGCTGTCCCTCTTTTTTCGCGTCCTCTTCGCGCGCCGATTGCAGAGGAGTGCGGCGGTAGGCGAGCGTAGACCGCTCGTTCGTGCCAAAGACCGGAGGATTTTTGTCGATGATGGCAAAAGCGCATTGCAGAATGGGAGTGGTCGAGCGGCGATTCTTGCCGAGGACAACGAACTTTGACTCGGGAAAATGCCGGCGGAAGAGATGGAACGCCGCGCTGGAAGCGCCGCGGAAACGGTAGATGCCCTGATCGGGATCGCCGACGGCGAAGACGTTCCCAGCGTTTCCAGCGAGGGCCGCGAGAACTTCGATCTGCGCGAAGTTGGCATCCTGGAATTCATCGACCAGAATGAAGCGGGCGCGGGCGCGTTCGGAAGCCAACAGACCTTCGTCATTCACGAGCAACTCGTGGGCGCGAGTGATCATGTGGCTGAAGGTGCCGTAATTCGCTTCGCGCAGCCAGCGTTCGGTGGTGGCGAAGACACGGGCAATTTCC
Organism: uncultured Acidobacteriaceae bacterium; assembly: GCA_963782835.1. Lineage (GTDB taxonomy): Bacteria > Acidobacteriota > Terriglobia > Terriglobales > Acidobacteriaceae > Sulfotelmatobacter. The sequence continues at coordinate 36,590 of CAWALR010000019.1, forward strand.
TGGCAGCGGCCGATTACTTCGGCGTCACTCAACTCTTCTTTCGATTTCGCAACGCGCGGAACTGGGAGTTCGCCACGTTCGAGTTGTGCGACGTAGTCCGCGTATCTTTCGGGAGTCACCATTTCGTCGTGACAGCGGCTGAGGAAATCCAGCAGGTCGTTGAGAAACTTTCCGACGTTGGCTGCCCGGACGTAGTGCTCGAGGCGAAGCTCGTGAACCTTTTTGCGGAGGTAGATCCAGAGATCTTTTTCATCGAGGACGCCGAAATCTTTGCCAGCGCGCTTCAGGAGGGAGTTGCAATAGTCATGGAATGTAGCGGAATGAATTTTGTGGCCGAGGAGGGCGCTGACGCGATCCCGCATCTCGCCAGCCGCGGCGACGGTGTAGGTGAGGGCAATAATTTCGTCGGGCTTGGCGTGGCCCTCCTGGACGAGACGGGCAATGCGATGAATGAGGACTGAAGTCTTGCCTGTGCCGGCGCCTGCGATGACCAGCATTGGGCCGTGAACGTGGTCGATCGCTTGGCGCTGATGATCGTCGGGAACAAAGGGGCGAGATTTTGTTTTGGAGACAGCCATTGGGGCTCAGAATAACACCGCAACCAGCAACGCGTGGGAAAGGACGTGCGGCGGATTCAGAACGAGAAAAGGGTTGCGGCCACGATTGCCGTGGCAGCGATGGCGGCGGTCTCGGTGCGGAGGATGGTGTTGCCTAGGGAAGCGGAAATCCATCCGGCTTGATGAAAGGATTGCAACTCGCCTCTAGTCCAGCCGCCCTCGGGGCCCACGGCAAGAGCGATCTCGGACGCCGACGCATGAGACTTCAGCACGTCGCGTAGCAAGGTTTGATCTTCTGATTCCGCCAGGACGACTCGCAGAGCTGGAGTGGGATTTAGTGCGTCGGAGAGTTTGACAGGCGCGGCAATCTCCGGGGGCGCGCTGCGGCGAGATTGTTCTGCCGCTTGGCGGGAGATGCGCTGCCAACGCTCAACACGCTTCGCCGAAGCCGTAGCAAGGTGGGAATCCGTGCGGCTTGCGATTGCTGGGATAATCCGCGAGACGCCAAGCTCGGTGCACTTCTCGATGGCCCACTCCATGCGGTCGAACTTGAAGACGGCGAGAACGAGCGTAATCTCGATCAAGGCTGGAGTGGTAATTTCTTCGGCCAGGTCAAACTCGACTCGATCTGGCGTTACCGATGTGATCCGGCCGCGGCGAACGGCTTGGCCGGTGGCAATATCGAAGTCTTCTCCAACGCGGGCTCGAAGAACGCGGACCAAGTGATCGGCGTGCTCCCCGACGAGAGCGGCGCGATCTCCGGAGACTTCGTCGGCAATCCAGCGGCGGCGTGTCATCTCCGCTAGCCGAACATGTCTTTGACTTTGCCCAGCAGCGACCGCATCATCGGCTGGTTGTCGACCTTAGTGGTGGTTTCGAGCTCCTGCAGAAGCTCTTTTTGACGCTTGCTCAGCTTGCCGGGAATCTGCACGCGCACTTCAACGTAAAGATCGCCTTTGCCGTGACCATTCAGGACGGGCACGCCCTTGTTGCGAATGCGGAAAGTGGTACCGGGCTGGGTGCCATCGGGAATCTTGAGGGCGTGCTCGCCTTCGAGCGTAGGTACCCGAATCTCGGCGCCCATGGCCGCCTGGGTTATGGAAAGCGGCACCACGCAGTGCAGATCATTGCCTTCGCGGATGAAGAATGGGTGCTCCTTGACGTGCAAGACAACGTAGAGGTCGCCAGCGGGGCCACCGAAAGGACCGGCTTCGCCTCCCCCGGAGAAGCGAATGCGCGTGCCGTCTTCGACGCCGGCGGGAATTTTCGCGTCGATGGAGCGCTGCCGCAACAGGCGGCCTTCGCCTTTGCACTTTGGGCAGGGATCGGTGATCACGTTGCCGGTTCCCTGACATGTGGGGCAAGTTCGCGCGATACTGAAAAAGCCCTGCTGGTAACGAACCTGGCCGCGCCCGGAACAGGAGCGGCAGGTGGTGGGACCTTTGCCTGGGGCCGCGCCGGAGCCGTGGCAGTCCTCACAGGCTTCGTGACGGCGCACCATCACTTGCGTTTCGGTGCCGAAGACGGCTTCTTCGAACTCGATGGTGATGTCTTCGCGTAGGTCAGCGCCGCGCTGCACGCGACTGCGGCGACGGCCACCGCCTCCGAATGCATCTCCGAAGCCGAAGAATTCGCCAAAGATTTCGCCGAAGTCCTGGAACACGGTGGCGTCAAACCCCCCACCCGGCGACGCTGCGCCACCAACGCCAGCGTGGCCGTAGCGGTCGTAGAGAGAACGTTTTTCGGAGTCGGCAAGGATCGCGTACGCTTCAGTGACCTCCTTAAACCGCTCCTCCGCATCCGGATTGTTCGGATTGCGATCGGGATGCCACTGCATGGCGAGCTTGCGATACGCGCTCTTGAGTTCAACTTCGGTCACGGTGCGGCTGACGCCCAGCACTTCGTAATAATCGCGTTTTGCGTTCGTGGTCAGAATTGGCGCCTTTCCTTCATGAGAGATAAAACAGGGTTGGAAATTATTTCCCGGGGTTCCTGGCAACCTTCACCATCGCGGGACGCAGGAGACGGTCCTTTAACTTGTAGCCGCGCTGCAGCTCCTCGATCACCTGATGATCGGGGGCCTCGGTGGTATCTACCATCTCGATGGCCTCGTGATAGTGCGGGTCAAACGGCTGACCCTTGGCGGCGATTGGCTGCAAGGACAGCTTTCCCAAGGCTGTTTGGAGTTGCTTGTAAATCAGGTCGATTCCGTTGCGGAATTCGGCCGCGTCGGATTTCACCTGCAAGGCACGTTCAAAGCTGTCGAGGACGGGCAGCAGAGACTTGATGGTATCGGCGGCAGCGTAATCGCGAAAGTCCTGCTGTTCCTTGACGGTGCGGCGGCGCGCATTTTCGAACTCAGCCTGGGCTCGAGCCAGCCGGTCGAGGAGGGAGTCACGCTCCGCTGTTATTTTTTGCAACTCCGAATCCGGAGCCGACGACTCGCCCGCCACGGCCTGCGCAGGGCTCTCCCCGCCATCGCCGGATGGCAGTTCGTGCTCCAGGTCGAGATTTGACTTCTCGACTTCCGATCTTCCATTTGATTTCCTCATAAAGCTGACTACTCCGATTCATTCAAAATTTTGTCGAACAGGCGCGCGATATAGGAAACCGCCGTCATGGTGTGCTGATAGTCCATGCGCGTAGGACCGATTACGGCAAGCGATCCGAACATGTCCGTTCCCGAGCGCGCGGGAGCCCCGATCAACACAAAGTTTTGCATGGAAGGCAGCGCGTCATCGAGTCCGATGACCACGCGCACCGCTTCCTGCTTCACGTCGAGGTAGGCTCCGAGGAGTTGCGCGACCTTTTCCTTCTCCTCGAGAGTTTGCAGCATCTCCTGCAGGCGCTTACGATCTTCCTGGCCAGTTACCAGATTGGCCGCGCCTTCGACGAAGACGACCTGAGTTCCGGCTTCGGCGGCAAGCGCGCCTTGCTTGTAAAGTTGCTCGATGGAATTCATCAGGCGATCGTATTCGCTGCGTTCCTGCTCGATTCTCCGTGCCAGTTCGGCGCGCATCGATTCCATGGTCCAGCCGCGAAAATTTTCGTTGATGTAGCGGGCAGCGAGGTCGAGCTCGGCTTGCGGCAGATCGAGGCGCAGCACGCGGTCGCGCACCAGGCCGGAGCGCGTCACCAATACGGCCAGGACTTTCTGATCTCCCAGGCGCGAGAAGTAAACATGCTCGAGCGCATTGCGAGTTCCGCTGGAAGCCACAGTGACGCCAACATTCTTCGAGATCAGCGAGAGCACATGCGAAGTGCGCTCCATGAACTCCTGCACATCGCTGACGCCAGCGAGCGAGTCGGAAATCATGCTCTCTTCCTGGGGCGCGAGCTTGGCGGTTCCGGAAATCTGCTCGACGTAATACCGGTAGGCCTCGGTGGTGGGCACGCGACCGGCCGAAGCGTGCGGCTGCTCCAAGAATCCGGCATCCGAGAGATCCGCCATCACGTTGCGAATGCTGGCTGGACTGAGGCCTTCGCGGTTTGAGCGCGAGAGCGTCCGCGAACCAACGGGCTCGCCCGTGGAAATAAAGGTCTCCACGATCGCGGTTAGAACTTCGCGTTCGCGCTTGCCGATATGCGGATCAGTAGGCATTCTGTAAAAAGGGGTCGCCGGTTGCAGCCAGCGATGTTTCCGGTTAAGTATTTTAGATGCAGAAACTTAGCCAAAAGGCGCAGACAGCGCTTCCTGCTTGGATTCTAGGAATGCGTGCTCGTCCTGTCAAGGACGGCGCGCACGGCTTCAGGAACTGATTCCTTGCGCCGCCGGGAATCTCGGCTCACATCTTCCCCGGGGCGGTCGCTCCGGGTATCCTCAACTGCCGGGATGCAGAAACTCGTTCCTATGAAACTGAAACCGCATGTGGCCGTCATCGGAGCTGGGGCGTTTGGAGGCTGGACCGCGCTTCATCTTCGTGAACACGGAGCGCGGGTGACGCTGCTCGATGCCTGGGGACCGGGAAACTCGCGGGCCTCGTCGGGAGGCGAAACGCGGATCATGCGTGGGACCTATGGTCCGGATCAACCCTACAGTCAACTTGCGGCGCGCGCTCTCAAGCTGTGGGAGAAATACGAACGGCGCTGGAAGCGGCAGTTTCTGCACCGAACGGGCGTTCTGTGGATGGTCAGCAGCCACGACGATGCCTACGAACGCGGATCTCTCGGGATGCTCCGGGAGGCTCGCATCAAGTTTCGGGAATTTTCGACGGCGGAGATGAAGAAGCGCTGGCCGCAGATTAACTTCGACGGGGTGCACTGGGGAATCTTCGAACCGGAGTGCGGATATCTTGATGCGCGCGCCAGTTGCCAGGCGGTGGTGGAGGCGTTTGTCGCGGAGGGCGGCGAATATCGCCAAGCCGAAGTGTTACGAGGTGGGCTAGAAGCTTCTGTTCCCCATCTGAGATTGTCCGACGGCGCGAGGCTCAAGGCCGATCAATACGTCTTCGCTTGCGGTCCGTGGCTGGGTGAACTGTTTCGAAAAACGATCGGAGACTTCATTCGTCCCACGAAGCAGGACATTTTTTTCTTCGGGCCGCCCGCCCGCCACGCCGATTATTTCACTGACGTCCATATGCCGGTGTGGGGCGATCACGGCAAACGTTTTTTCTACGGCATTCCAGGAAGTGACTGCCGCGGCTTCAAGATGGCAGATGACACGCGGGGCCCGGCTTTCGACCCTACGCGTGGCGAGCGGGTGGTCAGCCAGGCAACCTTGAAGCGAGTTCGGGAATATCTGGCGCTTCGGTTTCCGGCGATGAAAGACGCTCCGCTGATTGAGACGCGAGTTTGCCAGTACGAGCAAACTGCGGACAGCAACTTTATTCTGGATCGGCATCCGAAAATGGAAAACGTTTGGATACTGGGCGGCGGGTCGGGGCACGGGTTCAAACATGGGCCGGCGCTGGGGGAGATGGCGGCGGAGTTGGTCTTGAAGGGCGGCGAAGCGGACGCGAGTTGGCGGCTATCGCGATTCTCGAAGAAAAAGGCAAAATGAAAACACAGAGGGCACAGAGGAGGGTACAGGTCTCTCCGTCGCCTCCGCGGTGAAGGCCTTCCTTACTGAATCTGAATCACGCTGGCGCCTTCGGCGGCTTTGATCTCTGCCACGCGCGCCGCGACGCGCTGCGCGAATTCGAAGATCGATTTCGCGTGCGGGGAGTTTTCTCCCTCGAGGACGACCGGCTTCCCGCCATCGCCGGACTTGCGCACCTCGGGATCGAGGGCGATGTTTCCGAGGAAGGAAACGCCGAATTGCTTGGCCATATTTTCGGCGCCGCCGCGGGAAAAGATATCGATCTCGTGGCTGCAGTGCGGGCAAACGAAGTAGCTCATGTTCTCGACCACGCCGATCAGATCCACTTTCATCTGGCGGAACATTTCGATGGCTTTGCGCGCGTCTTGCAGAGAAACGTCGGAGGGGGTCGAGACGACGACGGCTCCGGTCAGGGGAACGTTCTGCACCAGCGAGAGCGCGATATCGCCCGTGCCTGGCGGGAGGTCGACGATCATGTAATCGAGATGTCCCCACTCCACCATGCCGAGGAACTGCTTCACGATCTGATGCAGCATGGGGCCGCGCCAGATGACGGGCTTGTCGCCGGGATTGAGAAATCCCACGGAGATCACTTTCAGCCCGTAAGCCTGCAGCGGCTCGATGCGATTTTCTCCGACCATCTTGGGCTGACCGGTCATGCCCAGCATCAGAGGGACGTTTGGACCGTAGACATCGGCGTCGAGCAGGCCGACTTTGTGGCCCATCTTGGCCAGGGCAACGGCAAGGTTGACCGAGAGCGTGGTCTTGCCGACACCGCCCTTGCCGGAACCGACGGCAATGATGGCATCCACTCCAGGCAACGGTTGCGGCCCCTGTGCAGTCTGGCCGGGATGAGCAGGCATATGTGCGTTCAAGGGATCACACTCCAAGGATGAGGTACAGGATGATGCAGAACCTATTAGATTATACAGGCCGAAGGCAGTATGCAAGCGGGAAGAACTGCATACTATAGACTACGTAGCGCCCTGCGTGTTCCAGTGAGGAAGAGGTGTCCTGAGATCTCACCAGTTCTTAGTAATTGTATTTGCTAGTAGGTATCCGTATAGCCAAGGGAAAAACCTAGTCTCTTGGAGCGCAGCGTGAAGAACCCAGTTATGTCGCTATCTTGGAACAACCACAGGAAATGCTGGGGCGAAGGATGAAGTGTCAAGACGCCAAGGACCGAAAAGGTCTGAAAGAAGGCTATTGTGTTGGCGGGGATCAAGGAGGTCGAACTCTATCTGCGTAATGCTACCTCTACGTTCAAGATTGGTACTGAGCTCCCAGAGCCCTGCGATTATTGGACAACCCAAAATCCACCCATTTCTCAATTTTCCTCTCCCCCGAGGGCTACTCACCGGTCGACCACCCGGTCGCACAAGTGAACAGAGACGGCTCGTTCTGCTCGGAGCGTCTAGGTCCCGGCAAATACTATCTGTATTTCACCAGAGCATCGGACGACGGCGCCCTATCAGCGCTGTACTACCCGGGATGCGTCGAGCGCGAGAAAGCTACGGCGATAGCGGTCAGTGCAGGTCAGGACCAGTCTGGTCTCGTATTCAAATTCCCGAAGCAGGATACGTACTCCGTTCGCGGCTTCATTTCGACCGACGACAAGTCGGGACTTACGGAGAACAACGTTTCCATAATGCTGCTTAACCTGGGTGGCGACCGCCAGACTTGGTACAGGCAAACTGTCGACTTTCGGGGTCCCTTTCCGCTTCCCAAGACTAAATACTTCAAGTTCGAGAATGTTGTTCCCGGTCGTTACATTGCGTATGCGACCGTGTCAGACGGAAACTGGCTAACGAAGAAGGTTGAACTGAAGGTCAGCACTCACATGAAATTTATCTCGCTCGAACTGCTAAGTAAGCGATAGCAGGACGATGCGGCGCCTCAGTAGCCTTCCCCTTCGAGCTGCACTTTGCCTCGAAACATGCGGAACAGGAAGGTGAAGTAGCCGAGAGCCAGCACCATTCCGATGGCCCACCACGTGAAGCCGACGGTGAGGCCGTGGCGTCCGGCGGCGGTGTTGTAGATGGTCAGGTTGTAGGCGGGATTGCTGCTCGACGGCAAGACCACGGGATAGAGCGCGAAGGCTGCGCCTACCAGCATTCCGACGATGTAGAGGGCCGAGCCGACGAAGGCGAGCTTGTCCTGCCCCTTGCGGATGGCGTAGATCATCAGGCTGAGACTGCCGAAGACAACCACGGGAATGAGATATCCGATGGCGTGCTGTTTGTAGTTGTCGAGAACCGTGGGGCGAATGTAGGTGGTCGCAACCAAGCCGATGACGGTCAAGATCAACTGCAGGGGCCAAGCCCACAGCGCGACGGTGCGGGCTCGCTGGCCGAGAATGTCCTCGGTTTTCACCGCGATATACAAAGAGCCGTGCGCGGTCAGCGTGACCAGCGCAATGACGCCGGTGAGGATGGTATACCAATCGAGAATTCCGGTGTTGGCGCCGACCCGGAAATTTGTCCAGAGGGGCTCGAAGAAATAGCCGTCGGGTCCGAGGGGCACGCCGCGGACAACGTTGCCGAGAGCCGCGCCGAAAAAGATAGCTAGCAGAATACTGGATACGCAGAAGATTAAATCGAAGAACCCCATCCAGACCCGATTTTCCATGTGCGCGCGCAGTTCGATGCCGATACCGCGCAGCATGAGCAGCCAGAGGACCATCATGAGAGGCAAATAGAAGCCGCTGAAGCTGGAGGCATAGAGCAGAGGGAAGGCGAAATAGAGCGTTCCACCGGCGGCCAGCAGCCAGACTTCGTTGCCGTCCCAGACGGGACCGATGGCGCGGAGGATCTTTCGCCGCTCATCGCTGGTGCGGGCGGCACCGAGGTAAATCGCGCCCGCGCCCAGATCGAATCCGTCGAGTACCACGTAAGCCGCAACCATCACGGCGACGATCATGAACCATAACGTTTCCATGGCGCTCCTTACAGCGATGCCTCAGGGGCTAAAGCCCCGTATTGTTAATTGGCGTTATCGCAGCGGTAAACCGCTGCGCCACCCAAAATCCAGTGCTGTGAAACTGCTGCGTCACCCAAAATCTAGTGCCGCAATCTAGTGTTGTGAAACAGCTTCGGCAACCGGCCCGTGCTCGATTTCGCGCCGTACCAGGAACAGAAACAGAATGCCAAGTACGGTGTACATGCCGAGGAATCCCAGGAGGGTAAACATCCCGTTGCCCGCCGAGACCATCTTTGAATATCCGTCTGCCGTGCGCATCAGACCGTAGACCAGCCACGGTTGCCGACCCAGTTCTGCGGTCATCCATCCTGCCGTGTTGGCAATGTATGGGAATGGAAGGGCGAGCAGCAGAATCCACAGCATCCAGTGAGCGGAAAACAACTTGCCACGCCACAGCAGGAACGCGGACACCAACATAATGGCGATGAAGATCGTCCCTAAACCCACCATGATGTGGTAGCTGTAATAGAGTAGGGCGACGTTCTCCGGCCAAAGGTCTTGCGGGAACGAATCCAAACCTTTCACATTGGCTGCCCATTCCCGGTACGTCAAAAAGCTGAGCGCGGAGGGAACCTGCAGTGGGTTATCAATTTTTCGCTCGGCGACGTTTGGTTGTCCCAGGATGATAAGCGGCGCGCCGGATTGGCCGACGAAGAGCGCTTCCATGGCGGCGAGGGTAACGGGTTGGTCGGCGGCAATCATGCGACCTTGACCGTCTCCGGTGGGAAATAACTGCAACACGCTGAAGATCAGTCCAGCGATCACGCCGGTGCGTACGAAAATTCGGCCGTGCGCCTCGAACTTCCCCCAAAGCAAATAGAACGCACCCACGGACGCCATCACAATAGAACCGGTGATCACAGCGCCACTCATGTTGTGGGCGTACTGCCACCAGGCCCAGGGATTTAGCACGAGCGCCCAGAAGCTGGAGAGTTGCAACGAGCCATCCGCTGCTTTGGCGTAGCCTACGGGATGTTGCATCCACGCATCCGTGGCGATGATGAAATAACCAGACAACCATGATCCGAGAAAAACAGCGACCGCCGACCACCAGTGAGCGCGAGGGCTCAGGCGCTTCTCTCCATAAAGAAAGAGGCCAAGAAATGCCGACTCCAGAAAGAAAGCGAACATGCCTTCCATCCCCAGCGTCTGCCCGATCACACCGCCGGCATAGCGCGAGAAATGAGACCAGTTCGTGCCAAACTGAAATTCCATGGGAATTCCAGTGACCACGCCCAGCACAAAGTTGATGCCGAAAATCTTCGCCCAGAAGCGGGCCGCCTGATGGTAAGTCTCATCGTTGCGGCGAAGGCCCAGGGTTTTGAGCACCACGATCAGCGGGGCGAGACCCATGGTCAACTGGGGAAAAAGATAGTGGAAGGTGACGGTGAAGGCGAAGTGAATGCGATGAACGAGGAGGGCACTGTCCATAGGAAATCCTGAAGAACCGAATAGGCTACTCAGTCCATTCGAAGTGTGATGTGACGGCGGTCACATCGAGCTATGGATTATCGCTTAGCCTTGCGCCGCCGTTCCATTTCAGCGCGGCGATTCTCGCGGCGGCGTCCAGCGTCGTCATAGCGGCGCCGCTGCTCATCGGTCTCCGGGATGACGGGCGCCACCTTCAAACGATTTCCCTTGGCGTCCACGGCCACGAAGGTCAGGTGCGCCGAGGCCACGTGTTGCGCGGTGTCGGCGAGGTAATTCTCGACGAAAACCTTTACTCCAACTTCCATCGACGTCTGAAAGACCCGGTTCACGGACGATTTGAGAATGACCAGATCGCCCACTCGCACCGGCACCAGAAAGTCGATGTGATCGACCGATGCGGTGACCGCGTAGCTGCGCGAATGACGATGCACGGCCATCGCACCGGCTAGATCAATCCAGTGCATCAAGCGGCCACCGAGGAGTGCGCCTAGCGGGTTGGCGTCATTGGGCAGAACAAGCTCGGCCATTTCCGATTGTGAATCCCGCACCGGCCGCGGCGTTAGGGTTGGCGTCTCTTCGCTCATAGGTTTTGCATCCTTAACCTGCGATTGCTGGGGTTGTTCGTTGCCGCTTTCGCTTTTCAAGGTAGGATTCCACGAAGCACTCCGCCATCCGCTGTAGACGGTGGTCGTGATGTCGCGGCTCCTGCCGATTCCCCGCCGCATCAAATTCAATGATCCCGTCTTTGGCCGGACGATGATCGCGCTCGCACACATAGCGAACTTGAATGCGGTTGGCAGTACCGTTCTGCTTGTCGCCGCCCAAGGTTCTTGCTCCGAAGCGGATCGAATCCCACTTGCGATCCTTGGGCAAACGGCCGCAGCCTTCCGCGTAGCCCAGATTGCAGAACTGCTGTAGATCGTCGACGGATGGCGTCTCATCCTCGTGTCCGGGCGCGGTGCAGAGGCCGCTCCATCCGCAACCCAATGGAAGGCGAGTGGCATGCAGCCAAGTTCCATTCTCCAACTTCTCCACCGGCATAAAAAACGGACACGCCAACGCAAGCCTCCCTCAGCGCCACAAATTCCCGGGAGCGTCCATTCTACTCATCGCATGGAACGCAAGCCACTGTCCAGAAACCATACATGAGGGTGGCGTTTATACTAACCTCGTCACAACCGAGATCTGCCTATGGACCGTATCGCCGCGCTCAATGAAATCCTCACGCAGGATCCGAACGACACGTTTGCCCGCTACGGGTTGGCGATGGAATATTCGAAGCAGGGCGATTTGGATCGCGCACTGGCAGAGTTCTCCATCCTGCTCAAGGCCAATCCCGACTATACGCCGGGATATTTCATGGCCGCGCAAACCCTGGTTCGCGCCGACCGGGCCAGTGAAGCGAAGGCGATGCTCGGCGAAGGCATTGCCTCCGCTCGGCGAACCGGTAACTTGCATGCGCAATCGGAAATGGAGGCCATGCTGGCGGAGTTGGGATAATTCTTCCGTTCAACCTTACCGGAAAATCGGGCATTACTTCGCCATCCTCTGCATCGCCCACTCCACCACTGCGGGAAATAGCTGATAGATCTTCTGCGGCACGTACATCGTCCAGGGCACGATGACTTCACGCTTGCGTTTCAAATATCCCTGCAGCGTGGCTCGCGCTACGCGTTCGGCGGTAATGCCGCGCACGGAATTGGGCCGCACCTTTTTTTGTTCGTTGCCCAGAACCACATTCTGGCCGAAGGCCGTCCGCACATAGCCGGGACAGACAGTCAGCACATGAATTCCATCCTTTTTCAATTCGACGCCCGCCGCCTTGCCGATGGCATTCATGGCAAACTTGGTCGCGCTGTAGGCGGCATGAAAAGGCAGCGGAATATGACCGGCTACGCTGGAAATGTTGATAATGGTCCCGCCGCCCTGCTGGCGCATAATCGGAATCACAGCCTGCATGCCCATCACGGCGCCAAAGAAATTCGTGTCGAACATCTCGCGGCACGCCGCCATCTCCATTTGGGCGACAGAGTCCAGCAGCCCATGCCCGGCGTTATTGATCCAGACATCGATTCGCTGGTAGTGATGCATTGTCAGTCCTACAGCGCGGTCAATTTCCTCGCGATGGCGCACATCACAGGCCATCGCAAGTGTTCGTTCGCTGTGCCCAACGCGAGTGCGCGCCGCTTCGACCCGGCCGGCGTCGCGCGACAGCATTACTAAGGTCGCTCCCTGGTCGGTGAACAGTTTGGCAATTGCCTCCCCGATGCCCATGGAAGCGCCCGTGACCACGACAATTTTTCCTGCAAGTTCCATAGCGCGCTTTTATTCCTCCGCAACTGGCGAAGTCAAGCGCTGCGGTACAATCAAGGTTAGCCTGCTCATTCTGGCGCGGATCCCCGCGCCCACGGAGACTGCTTGGCCGCCCTCATTCCCTTGTTCCCGCTGGATGTCGTACTGTTCCCCGGCACTCCCCTGCCGTTGCACATTTTCGAACCGCGCTATAAAGAGATGATTGGCGAATGCCTGGCGCACAATCGTCTGTTCGGCGTGATCCGCGCGGTGGAGCAGAGTCTGGCTGAAGTGGGATGCACGGCCGAAATCGTTACCGTCGTCAAAGAATATTCCGACGGGCGCCTCGACCTCGTTACTGAAGGGCGCCGGCGTTTCGAACTGCTGGGAGTGAATCAGGAGCGTTCCTTCCTGCAAGCGGAAGTTGTGATGATCGACGATGAACCTGGCGCGCCGCCGAAGGAAGACTCGGACCGCGCGGTTCAGTTGCACGCAGAACTGCTGGCGATCGCGGGAGCGCAGCAGGATGTCTCCGGTGCTGACCCGTCGTCGCTATCTTTTTATCTTGCCGGATCCCTGCCCCTCGATCTGGATTTCAAACAGAAGTTGCTCTCTCTACGCTCGGAAGCGGAACGCCTTTCTCTGCTTATTACTTATCTGGAAAAACTGATTCCGAACCTGCATCGTGCCGCCCGCGCCCGGGAAAAGGCTGGCGGCAATGGACACGTGCACTGAGCCCGAAATCGGACCGCCGCAAACCCGCGTATAATCCAGAAAAGTATTTCTGGGGGTTCCATGAGTCTTCCTCGTACGCTCGGCGAATTGCGCCACAGTCCCTTCTCCGAAGAACGCTTGCGCACCCGCCGCGTGAAAGACGAACTCCGAGAGAATCTCATCACCCGCTTGCGGCAGAGCGACGACGCCAGCATTTTTCCGGGCATTGTCGGCTACGACGACACCGTAGTGCCGCAGATTGTGAACGCCGTGCTCTCGCGGCACAACTTCATTTTGCTCGGTCTGCGCGGGCAGGCGAAAAGCCGCATCCTGCGGGCGTTGACTACGCTCCTCGATCCGCAAATGCCTTACCTTCTTGGCTGCGAGATCCGCGATAATCCTTATTCGCCGATCTGCCGGCGATGCCGTGAAGAAGTGGCGCGGCTCGGCGACGCGATTCCCATCGCTTATCTCACTCCCGACGATCGCTATGTGGAAAAGCTGGCCACGCCCGACGTCACTATCGCCGACCTTATCGGCGATATCGATCCCATTAAAGCCGCGCGCGGCGGTCACGAACTCTCCAGCGAATTCACGGTTCACTACGGCTTGCTGCCGCGAGCCAATCGGGGAATCTTCGCGGTCAACGAACTTCCTGACCTCGCGGGAAAAATTCAGGTTGGCCTGTTCAACATCATGCAGGAAGGCGACGTGCAGATTAAGGGCTATCCGATCCGTCTGCCGCTCGATCTGGCGATTGTGTTCAGCGCGAATCCGGAGGACTACACGGCTCGTGGAAAGATCATTACGCCGCTGAAAGACCGCATCGGATCGGAGATTCGCACGCACTATCCCGCAACCGTGGATGAAGGGATCGCAATCACTGCGCAGGAAGCCTGGACGAATCGCAATGGTCACGCGCTGCACTTACCCACCTACATTCAGGAAGTGATCGAGCGCATTGCATTCGCCGCCCGCGAAGACAAGAAGATCGACAAGCGTAGCGGTGTCAGCCAGCGCCTGCCGATTTCGGCAATGGAAAATGTGATTTCGAATGCGGAACGACGCGCTTTGCGCAATGACGAAAAGCTGGTTGTGCCGCGCATCAGCGACGTCTACGCAGCGCTGCCCGCTATCACTGGCAAGCTGGAACTAGAGTATGAAGGCGAAATGAAGGGCGCGGACTTCGTTGGCCGGGAACTTATTCGCGCGGCCATCGCTAAGACTTATGACGAATACTTCACCGGCGCCAACGTGCAGCAGATCGTGCAGTGGTTCGACCTCGGGGGCGAGATCCAGCTATCGGATTCCGTTCCTGCCCTCGAAGCGCTAGAGAATCTCAAGGAAATTCAGGGCCTGATCGACAAACTTGGGCCGCTCGGCGTTTCACAGAAGGAAAGCCCGGAGCAGCAAGTGTCGGCGGCAGAGTTCATCCTCGAAGGGCTGCACGCGCACAAGCGCATTGGGCGCAATGAGGAGCGAGTCTTTAAAGCTGGAGAGAAAAAGCCGGAGCCGGTGCGCGAGAAAGGGTTCGACAAGGAAGAACCACCGTATCGGCAGAGAAGGCAGTTCAACTAGGAAGCTCCTAGCTACTAGCTTCTAACTAAACCGGAAGCAGTCGTGGCTAGAAGCTAGTAGCTAGCAGCTTTTATGAAACGCATTCGTTACACCAAATACGTCCCCGATCCCGCCGGCGAGATGAGCATGGAAGACCTGCTCGGCGCTCTCTCCGATTACCTGCTGCAGAGCGGCTTCCAGAGCGACATGTGGTACGAGATGCCGGAGGGTGAGCAGACGCTCGACGATCTTCGGCGCGCGATCGAACAAGCTCTGATGGATGGCGACGCCTTTGACAACGAGATGCGCGAGCGCCTCGAGCAAATGGCGGCGGACGGTGAACTCGATGAACTCATCGAAAAGCTGATCGAGCGCATGCAGCAGGAGGATTACATTTCCATCGATCAGCCTCCCGACCCTTCCCGACCATCCGGCGTGGGCGGGCAGGTCGGTGAGAACCAGCAGCAGGCGAAATTCGAAATCACCGACAAGAGCCTCGACTTTTTGGGTTTCAAGTCCCTGCGCAACCTGCTCGGCTCGCTGGGTAAATCCAGCTTTGGACGCCACGACACGCGCGACCTCGCCACCGGCATCGAAGCCAGCGGGTCTTCGAGAACCTATGAGTTTGGCGACACGCTCAACCTCGATATCACGGCAACGCTTTCCAGTGCGATTCAGCGTGAAGGGCTTTCCCTGCCGCTTAACATCGAGTACTCCGACCTGCAGGTTCATCAGTGTGAGTATCAATCTTCGTGCGCGACGGTGCTGATGCTCGACTGCTCGCATTCGATGATTCTGTACGGCGAGGACCGGTTCACGCCAGCAAAAAAAGTGGCCATGGCGCTCTCGCATTTGATCCGCACGCAGTATCCGGGTGACTCGCTTTCGCTGGTGCTCTTTCACGATTCTGCCGAAGAGGTGCCGCTCTCGCAGCTCGCACGCGTGAAGGTTGGGCCGTACTACACGAATACGCGTGAGGGCTTGCGGCTGGCGCAGCGGATTTTGCAGCGGCAGAGAAAAGACATGAAGCAGATCGTCATGATCACGGACGGAAAACCCTCCGCCCTCACGCTGGAGGATGGACGCATTTACAAAAATGCTTTCGGCCTGGATCCGCTGGTGGTCAGCCAGACGCTCGAGGAAGTCTCGAAGTGCAAGCGAGCGGGCGTGCTGATCAATACGTTCATGCTCGCGTCCGATTATGGCCTGGTGCAGTTCGTTCAGAAAGTTACGGAGATGTGCCGCGGAAAAGCGTACTTCACGACTCCCTATACGCTCGGGCAATATCTGCTGATGGATTACATGTCGAGGAAGACGAAGACGATTCATTGATTCGGACGGAGTGCCCTCAGGGGCTAAAGCCCTGAATTCTTCGCCGGCTTGAGCGGCACGGCTAAAGCCGTGCCCTTCCCGAACCTGCCAATCTGACCTGGCCAACTCTTCCCAAGGCCGGGTCAATTTCCCAAAATTCTGAGGACTACTGATACTCTTTAATATTCATGGCAAACTGCATTCGATGTGGGCGACAGCTCCCGGGCTTTTCTTTTGGCAAGAAGATTTGCCAGTGGTGCGTGCAGCATGAGGCTGCACAGCGCGGAGAAATCGTCGACGACGCACGGCAACCCGTCATGCGCACGCCTTGGGTCCGGCGCGGTGAATCCACGATCGGCGTTACGCAGATCATCTTCGGCATTTGCGTTGCGGTATTTCTTGGGATGGCACTCGCGGGTTCCACAGTCATGGATTTCTCGCCTCAAGAGACCATTCTATGGGGCGCGAACTGGGGACCGCTGACGCTACGGGGCGAGTGGTGGAGGCTGCTCACCTGCGTGTTCGTTCACGGCGGGATCATTCACATCGCATTTAACATGTGGTGTCTGTGGAACCTCGGTGCACTGGCCGAATCGCTCTACGGACGCTGGACCTACGCGGTGATCTATCTCATCTGCGGCGTGGGATCCAGTTTGACCAGCGTTGCGTGGCATCCCTACGGTCCGAGCGTGGGCGCTTCGGGAGCCATCTTCGGACTCGCGGGTGCGCTACTTGCCGCCTTTAAGCTGGGAGAATTTTCTGTGCCGCGCGCCGCACTCTCCGGGACGCTACGTAGCCTTGGCGCATTTGTTTTTTACAATCTTGTCTTCGGAGCGGCCATGCCTGGCATCGACAACGCCGCGCACATTGGTGGGCTGATCACGGGATTGATTGTGGGCGCGATTATCGCTCTCATCGCACCGTTCCGGGAGCAGGCACCGCGCCGGGTTGCGATCTTTGTTGTTGTGGCGGTCGCTCTAGCCGGTGGCGCAGCTGAAGTTGCGCGCCACTACGGCGTTCCTTTGCGCCTGGGAAGAGCCCCTTCTCATGTGACGCGCAATGTCGCGCAGCCTCGGCGCACGCCAAACGCCACTCGTAGCTAGGTCTTCAACTCGCCCACCGCGCGCCATGCCTGGTTGATGGCTTCATCTGTGTAGGCGTAGGCGCCGGCATCGGCGTTAGCAATGGCGATGCGGCCGAAGGGTTTTCGCGCCACTTCGCAGGGAGTTTCGCCGCCTTCCAGCCAGAAAGAATCGAACAGCGAGTTGTATTCGTAGGCGTAACCATGTGGCCAACGGTTGACCGTAATCGCGGCAATATCGCGCGCCGGATCGAAGCCCCCTGCCCCGAGCGTTCGAACCAGCTGGGAGCGAATCTCGCGCTCCATGGTTTCAAAGGACGTTTGAAACAATTCAATCCGGCCCAGCATGTGTTGCTCACGGGCTGGGCGGCCGGGCTGACAGGGCGTCTTCATCATGTGAACCACGATCGGTTCTTCGGGCTTACGGGCGCATTCGTAGCCACCGATGCTGACGGCCAGATCGAGGCCGACGCGCGTGTGATAGCAGCCGGGGGCGTAAACCGCATTCGTATTCATCTTCTGAAATGAAGTCCAGTTGCGCAGGGCAACGTTGGTGTAGAGCAACGGAACTTTTTGCGCGGAGGCGAGCGCGTCCCGCTGCTTTTGCGGCAAGGTCTGCGCAGATGTACGGGATGACCACATGCCAGCAGGCCAGAATGCAGTTCTTCCCTTTCGCGGTGTATACCTTGCCGCCGCGCGCGTAGGCTACTTCGACTTCCTTCGCGGCAGTTGCATCGCCGACGTGCTTCACGCGAACTGCGGTGCTGTTGAGGCGAATCCTTACGGGTGATGCGGCTGAATCGAGCGTGGAGTAATCTGCTTTCGCGAGTACCACATCGGGTGCGGAGTTTCCCGCGATCGAATCCGAAATCAGCTTGCGCACCAGGAGGCGCGCGATGGTCGCATTGCCATCGGGGAAGTGGAAGAAATATTTCTCCGCTTCTTCATTGGGAATCGCGTCGCGATTCATCCCCGTGCCGGGCGCGGGATCGAGCTTCATTCCTTCGAAGCCGGGCAGATCGAATCCCCAGGCATCCTGAGCCGAAACCGCGTCGATTCCCACGCCAAACAAGGGCTGAGGCACAGCCTGGAAAACCTTTACGACATCGGGATGAAGTTTTACGACGTCGGTGAGGAAGCTGGCATAACTGATGCGTGCGAGCTTAGCTTTTTTCTCCGTGGAGGTCAGGCCGGGAAAATAATCCTGCTTATCTCGCAGCAGGCGATCGAAATCGATTTTGGCTTGCGGAGCGATGGGTGCCTGCGCGAGCATTTGCTTCCAGGCTTCGATCTCACCGGCATTGGCATAATCTTTTTCACCGCCGCCGAACGAGGCGGGACTCGTGACCAGACGATCTTCGTCGAAGGTTTCTTTATCGAAGAAGATTTTCGGACGCAAGCCGAGAGAGCGATACAGCTTGGCATCGTGATACTTGGGGTACGAAGCCACGTCGATGCCCAATTCTTCGATCAGGCCGCGAGCTTCCTTGCTATAGGGCGCGGGGCTTTCGATGGAATACGTCCCGCCAAAACCGAGACGGAATGCGTTCCCGACGCGGAACTCGTTGCGCTTGGCGTGTCCGCCGAAATCATCGTGATTGTCGAGGATGAGGATGCGCGCGTTCGCGCCCGCAGCTTTGCGATAAAAATGCGCGGCGGAGAGGCCGCTAATGCCGCCGCCTACGATGATGAGGTCGTAGGTCTCGCCGGTGTCTTGGGGCTTGCCGGCGATGTCCCAGAAAGTACCATCGCGCAAGGCGTGTGCGGCGTCAAAGGAGCCGGGATGGCTGCCGCGCATTCCGGTGAGCGCGGGGGGGTAGTAGGCGGGCAACTTCTCTGGATCGCCGTCAGCAAAAAGATGCCACGGCATCAGGGCAGCGCCTGCGGTGACGGCCACGCCGTTTAGGAAGTCACGGCGCGTGATGCTGCGATTCATTCCCAGTTCGCGATCGGTTCGGTCGGTCATCCAGGTCCCCGATTTCTAGCTGTCGGCTTTCTTGACAGCTAATTCCGCGCCCTGGAATCCAATGCGGCTGTGGGTACCATCGCAGAAAGGTTTGTTGACCGAGCCGCCACAGCGGCAGAGGGAGAAGGCCGGCTTGCCGGTGAGGTCATACGGAGTGCCGTTGGCGTCGACGAGCTCGACCGAACCTTCGGGTGCTTCGACACGGAACGGGCCATTGGGACGAACGGTGATCTTTACCTGAGCCATGAGTGGAAATTCCTCCAACCTTACGAGTTTCTAGTAAGGCTAAGAAGATACCACCAAGGGAGGGTGCGTGTCGCGGTGCGTCAACTCTCACGATCTCTCAGGCGGCCAGGGTTTTGGTGTTGACGAGGCTGCGGTAAAGATCGAGGTAGCTATCAATCATGCGCTGGGCGGTGAAGCGTTCGCGGGCGCGGGCGAAGGCGCGGTCGGCATAGGCCTGGCGCAAGGGACGGTCGGCATCCAACTGGCGGAGGATTGAGGCCAGGCTGCCGGCATTGTTGGTGCGGAAGTAGAGCGCGGCATCGCCCCAGACTTCGCGGAAGCTGGGAATGTCGTTAGCGACGATGGCACAGCGGGAAAACGCGGCATCGAGCGGAGCCATACCGAGAGGTTCGTAACGGGGAGTGGCGGCGTAGACGGAGGCGCGGCTGTACAGCGAGCGGAGTTGCGCTTCGGTCTGAGGGCCGCGGATGGCAACGCTGGCTTCGGCGGTCGCAACTTTTACATCGGCACGAATGGGAATGCGCGGGACGGGTACAGTTTGTTCCGCACCTACGATGCACACCGGAAACGGATGAGCATGTTGGGTAAGAAGGAAGACCTGCTTGCCGGCATCGACCAGGCGGCCAACGGAAAGCACGGAGTCGTCCTTGCTGATGTAGGGATTGAAGAAGATGGGATTGCGTCCCGGATAGATGATCGCCTCGCGGCGGGGCTCGGTATAGGTGGAGCGGAGAGCGTCGAGCATGCAGACCGAGGGCGCGATCACCGCATCGGCGGCCGCAATGCCGCGGACGACGGTTTCCCGGTACCACTTGAGCCAGGGCGTGGGACGCGGCGTGCAGCCCTGCACGGCCTGGCTCCAGGTAATGAGATCGCCGTGGGCCATGATCACGCGGGGAACGTCGACTTGAAGATCGCCGTGGCAGAATTGATGCAGATGAAGCAGGTCGGGCTGAACTTCGCCTACCAGGGTCGCGAGGAATTCCGAAGAATCGAGCAGGTCCTGCGGGGCCTCGTCCATCCACTCGAGGCGAAAAGCGGTGGGGCGGTACTCGAGGCCATGAAGATGGTCCATCCAGGTAATCTGATCGGGTAGGGGAATCTCGCCGAAGGTGACCAGCGTGACGCGCACGCCGCGCGTGACCAGTCCGGTGACCAGTTCGCGGGCGTAGGTCCAGGAGCCGGACATGGTATCGGCAGTGACGAGAACGTGCAAAGCGCCTCCGGGGAGCATGCGGGATGCCGCGGTGGAAGCGGCACCCAGCGAGTCGCGCTTGCCCATTCTAATGCGAATCAGGGTGAGGAGTGGAAGAATTCTTGGGATGGCCTAGGAACGACTCACAGCCGATCCCAGACGATCGCTGCCGTCTCCCCAATATTCGCGGAGCCGGCGATTCAAAGGCTCCGAGTAAAACCGCGCTACAAGTTCTCCTGATAAACCTGAAGCAAGAATGACGGCGATGAATAGAACTGGCACCGCCCTTATGGGTCTACCAGCGGTGACGAAGACTTCAAAGAAGGCGAAGACTATGAACATGTGGGTCAGGTATACCTCGTAGCTGCGCTGACCCAATCTCACGAGAGGGCGGAGGACTCTGGGACTCGCCCAGTTGGTCTGCGAAACAGAGGCTATGACCATGCAGGTGCCAAGCGCGAGGATGGTCATATCGAGGCCGTTCCTGGCGAGGCCCCATGCTGAAGCCTCCAGGGAGAAACCCAGGCTGAAAATCAGAATCGCTGCGCCAGCAACGCCGAGAACCGAGAGCACAGGACGGGAAAAGCGTTTTCGGGAAACCAGTAATGCAGTAAGGCAACCGAGGGCGATCGCATCCATGCCTCCGAGGTAGGAATATTCCCGCCAGATCTCGTTGTTGTGCGCGAGGGTTGTGCGGGCGAACGGCCCTAGCACGACAAAAACGAGAAGAAGCGCAATGAGCAATTTCCCTCGACCAAACAGACGGCAAATCGGAGGGAAGAAGAGGTAGAACATCTCTTCTACAGAGAGGGACCACAGGATGTCCCAACTGCCAGGGAGGTATCCGCGGCGGGCCTCCAGGACATTGACATGGAAGGTAAATGCGGCCAGGAGCGCTCGGCCAAGGCCGCCTGTGTCCGGCAAGAGCACAAAATGTTTTGCTCGCACCAAATGAAGGAAGGTGAGCACCGCGATCAGCAGGACAAACAATGGTGCAATGCGGGCAAAGCGCAGCAAATAAAAATCGCGGATATTGATGCGGGAAAGCGAACCCCAGCGCCGGATCGTAGTCGAGGTAATGAGAAAGCCGGAGACGGCGAAGAAAATCTGAACGCCAAACTGACCGTTCCAAACCAGCGAGGAGACCAGTTGGTCGGGGAGACCTTTGGTGTAATCCAGATGGGCCTGCATGAGTCGCATGTTGACGTGGTTCATCAACACGAAGAAGATTGCGAGGCCGCGAAGCACATCGACGCCGTCGAGCCGCGTCCAGCTGTGCGCAGGTCTTGGTGGGCTGGACGGCATTTCTTATTATGCAGGAAGGGAGACGATTTGGCCCCGAAGCGATACATCCTGATCAGCTGACGCCTAACCGTTGCCGCATCTCGCGCGCCAAATTATCTACGGAGAGGATTTTCTCTGCGGCGGGCGCGGGAATGTTGGGAACGGCCATGGCGAGTTCGCAGGAGAGCAACATCGCAGTCAGGCTTTCACATATTTCGCTGCGGAATTGTTGTTCAACGGAGCGTCGGGCCTGGGTTTCCTCGCGCTTGCGACGGTGCAGGGCGGAACGAACTTCGCGGAGCAAGCGTTCCATGCCGCTGATGGCGAAGTTCAGGTAGACGGGAAAGGCCGTGCCTAAATGTTCGAATACCTGATCGCTTTCGGCGGGTTCGTTTTCGAGAAGGAATTGATCGATGACTACTGCGGAGTAGGACTGCTCCCGCAACCGTGCCAAGGCTTGCTGAAGGTTTTGAGCCCAATGGGTTTCGTTGCCGGTGGAGTCTTGCACCGTGGTAGCGCACTCTGGACCGCGTGCTGATGGTGTGATGAGTAAGATCATGCAGGTTCTATAGCAAGCGGACCTCCAACAAACTTCGCGATGAAAACACGGGAGTTATGGGTCGCGTCTGAGGACACCCTTCCCGTTGCGGATCGCTGGATCTGCGTTCATTTTCACTATCGAACTTCTCTATTGAACTTCTCTCTAATAAGCGTGCTCGGCATAGTCCTTCAGTTTACGGTATAGGGTGGTCTTGCCGATGCCGAGCAGCCGAGCGGCTTGCAACTTGTCGCCGTTCAGTTCTGCGATAGCACTGAGAATGGTCTGTTTCTCCAACTCGGCCATGGGTACGATCTTGTTGGGACTCGTGCCGTTCCCATTTCCGTTCGCGGGGACCACTGCCGCGATGCAAGCAATGGCTGGAGGTAGGTCGGCAACATGGAGGACTGGCCCGCTGGTAAAGGCGCAGGTGCGTTCCAGACAGTTTTCGAGCTCGCGGACGTTGCCCGGCCAGTCATAGGCCAGCATAACTTTGAGGGCTTCGTCGCTGAGAACTTTTTCCTGTGCTGAGGCGCGGGAGGAGCGTTCCATGAAGTGGGCGATGAGCAGAGGAATATCCTCGCGGCGTTCGCGCAGAGCCGGAATGCGCAGGCTGAGAACGTTCAGGCGGAAATAGAGGTCGCGCCGGAATGCGCCTTCGGTCACGGCCTGCTCCAGGTCGCGGTTGGTGGCAGCCAGGATGCGGACGTTGATGGGAATGCGGCGCGTGCTGCCGACAGGACGAATCTCCTTTTCCTGAATGGCACGCAACAGTTTGGATTGAAGATCGACGGGTAGCTCGCCGACTTCGTCGAGGAATATGGTTCCACCTTCTGCGATGGCCAGCAGGCCGTCCTTGGCTTGATTGGCGCCGGTGAATGCGCCGCGGACATAGCCGAAGAGTTCGCTTTCAATCAGCGTGGGGACGAGGGAGCCGCAATCGACTGGAATAAAAGGTTTATCGCGAAAAGGTCCGGAATAGTGGATGGAGCGTGCGACCATTTCCTTCCCGGTGCCGCTTTCTCCGAGAATCAGCACGGGATGGGAGCTGTTGGCAGCCTTGGCGATGATGCGGTAAAGCTTCTCCATCTCCGGAGCACGACCGACGAGGCCACCGTAGCCCTGCTTGGATTTCAGCTTCTCGCGCAGAATCCGGTTTTCGGTCTTCAGCTTGAGATGGTTGGAGACGCGCTCAAGCAGCAGCTTGAGTTCGTCAATGCTGAAGGGTTTGGTGACGTATTCGTACGCGCCGTGCTTCATGGCTTGCACCGCCGACTGCACCGTTCCATAGCCGGTCACGACGATGACCAGGGCTTCCGGACGTTGGGCTTTGATCTGGCGAAGAGCTTCCAGGCCGCTTGCGCCGGGCAGGCGCAAATCGAGCAAGATGGCATCGATGGTTTGGGTTTGCAGCAGGCGGTAGGCGTGCTCGGCGGAATCCGCGACATAGGTGTTGAACCCGAGGGAGAGAGCGACTTCGCGGCAAGCTTCGCGGATGGATCGTTCGTCGTCGACGATGAGAAGGTTGAGATAGTTGGCGGCCAGGATTTGGGGCTGAGCGACTAACGGACTTACAGCGGCTGACGTCATGTGAGTGATTCCTTTTTGACTGCTTGAAGTGGCGTAGGTGATGAATCGGGACGGGCATGGACCGTCTGCAGAACCTCGGCTTCGGCCGACTGGGACGCCCGAGGCAGCAGAATCATGACCCGCGTCCCCTGGTCAGGTTCACTTTCGATGTGGATCAGTCCGCGGTTATTGGTGACAATGCTGCGAACCGTGGTGAGCCCCAAGCCGGTGCCTTGGCCCGCACTCTTGGTAGTAAAGAAAGGCTCGAAGAGGCGCTGTCGAGTTTTCGCGTCCATGCCGCGGCCGTTGTCAGAGACAACCAGCAGAACGCAGGGGAAGGCAGAGTTGCCGTGCCGAGCCAGTGAAGATCCTGTCACGGTTTGAAATCTGCAGTTGCCGGTCTCCACTACGATGCGCCCGCCGTCGGTCAAGGCATCGCGGGCGTTGAGAACCAGGTTGAGGATGATTTGCTGTGCCTGCGCCTGATCGATCTTGACTAAGCCCAAATCCGGATCGAGGCGGAACTCCAGCTTAATATTCCCGCCGATCATACGGGTCAGCAGATCCTGCATATCCTGGGCAATTTGATTGAGGCACAGGGCATGGACCTGGCTGGATTGCGGGCGGGCAAAGACCAGCAACTGGCGCACCAGTCCGGTGGCTTGCAGAATGGCGGAACGAATTTCGACGGCGTAGCGGCGCCGGCAATCGCGCGCATCCAGGCTGGAGAGTAAAAGATCGCAATAGAGCATGACGCCGGTCAGGACATTATTGAAGTCATGAACGACGCCTCCGGCCAGGCGTCCTACTGCTTCCCATCGCTGGGTTTGCAGAAGACTCTCGTTTACGGGCGCGATCTCATAGTTGGGTTCGGCGATCAGTAAAGCGTGAGGGAGGGCATCGCCGGAAGTGGGCAAGCGCCACGCGGTCCAGTTAGTGACTGCCAGGCCGTCAGCACCACAGCTTTTTCGTCTTGCTTCAAGCCGGATGCTGTCGCAGGTGGAATCCAGGAGAGCGCGCAGAAGTGACTCCGTGGTGTCGCGGTCTTCCGCAGAAACCAGGTCGCAAAGCCGCAATACTCGTTGCTTCGCCAAATCAGGATCCAGCGCCTGCTCAAAGGCGGGATTCATTTCGATGATCACTCCTTCGCGATTACAGCGTGCTGCCGCGATGGGAGCGAGTTCGAAGATGGAACGAAAACCGGGCGGAGCGTTCTGTGTCGCAGAAAGCTCTGACCACGGAAATGGAGTGGCAGTGTTCATAATTGATACTGTGCCGGGGGAAAGTGCCGAAAGGAACCCCGAGAATGCTTGCTCGATACCTCGGTGTTCCCGAAATGGAATTGGCAGGTCCTCGTTTGACTTGCCTCCGTGTTTCGAGTCCCACTATAGGAGGACCAATCTGACACTGCGAAGGGCATATGTCACTCAAGGCGGGCGAAGGCCTGTGGAAAACAGGCAAAGAGACTTTGATTGTGCAGCTTAAGGGGCAAGCAATTTAGTTGGAAGCTAGGGAACCAATCGTCTACTCACTTCCCCCGGAGTACGGTATTTGCGGGCTTCACCGTAGCCCCGAGACTTCTATTCCGGCGGAGGGTGATTCGGGTCACACACCTCGGTGTCCCATCCACTACCTTGGAACAGTTGATGAACTATACTTTTGGCTCTCCATTTTTCTCAGTAAGGAGAAAACGAATGAGCAAAGCCTTGTCAGCATTAATCGAAGCGCGAGGCGCTGCAGAGGAGGAAATTGTTCTTGTCAAGGAGCACATCGACTCACTGTCTAGTGATCCCCAAAGAGAGTTCATCGTCGAGGTGCTTCAGCAAGAGTGTGGCCGTCTTGTAGATCAGCGTGACGTACTCGACAGCGCAATTGAGCGTGTGCGCATGATCGCTGACCGGAAAACCAAATTATCCCCCGGGGATGGGCACAGGGTGAATCCCATACGCTACGAGGGAATGCGCTTGAACGAGGCGGTTAAGGCGTATATGAACGAGCACAATAGGGGCCCTCTTCCCATGACTCAAATCCTAAAGGACTTGGTGGCTGGTGGATACCAGGCACGTTATGATCGCGGGCCGAATCGCGGGAAGCTTCGAGATGTAACGTTGAAGGACTTGAGGATCCTGTGCGCGAACAATGCCAACAGTTTGCTGCCGAACGGCGAGCATAAGAGGTCCTTGGTGCGCTTCGTCTGGGACAAGGATGCCGACACGATCTCGATGGAACTAGCCCCATCTCTGGGCTGACGTTGCGTCCGCGCGTGCTAGCGGAGCATTCGCGTTTGAGGGTTATTTGGAGTTTGCGAGTTCAAACTCAGCCACTACTGACTGCTGTATTTCGCAATCGAATTGGGACCGGCGAGAGAGAGAGGCGCAGTCAGCCTGAAGGTCAGGCGGCGTCCTCTTTGCACCCAGAAGCCTCCCGATCCTGCGCTTGACCCGTCGGCAACGGATCCAACCAGGGGCTGCATCGTTCCTTTGGCGAATAGACTCGAAGTCTGGACCGCGAGCGTGCTGCCATCGACAGTGACAGTCCTTAAGGTCAGGCGGAGAAATCCCGGATCTGGGCTTAGCCCGGGGCGATCGACAGCCGGTTGGGCGGATTCAACGCAGCCGCTGACGGGTGTACCGCGTTCGATAGCTGTGTCTCCATCCACGTTGACAGGCCCAGCCAGCGACGCTGAAAAAATGTCTCCCGCATGGACTCGCGAGATGGGCAGTGAGCTATCCAAGCGAACAGTGATGAGCGTCCCGGGCGGCAGACTGCGTGCTAAGGAATGGGAGCGTGTTCGAAAAGGTGTGCTGCTTCCCAATGGACGATCGGCCGGCACCGCCGGGTGCGCGCTATCGTCGGTCGCACGATCTGGGTTTTGGTGGAAGGGGAGATTCTGCTGGGCGGGGGGAGCCGCGCTGATCGGCGTCTGGCTGGGTCCATCAGGACCGCCGCATCCCTGGTTGATAGTTATTCCAAGGCAGAGAGCGAACAACATGGATCCGAACTTACAACGATCGCGGCCTTGGCGGTTCTCCATACAGGGTATGGTTGCTCGATCCTCCAGCGCTGGGTAGTGGCAAGTGAAATACCAGAATCAGGGTTATAAGAATCAGACAGATACGCGCCCGCTTGGGCGGGCATATGTAGAAGTTGCCTTCGATCATGCAAGAAAAGCTGCAAAAAAATCGCGGAGAGCGTAATGCTCTCCGCGAACTGACTGCGACCGGTAACCGAGAGACTAGTTGGTCCCGCCAGCGTTGGCGCTCTGCGATTCGTTCTCCGGCTGAGCGATCACGCCATCAAACGGAGTAGCTCCGACGTAGCGGCCATGCACCACGCTGATGCGGCGCAGCGGGAAACCAGAATCCGGTCCACGCTGCCAGGTGCTGCCGCCGTCCATGCTTTCGAAAACGACGCCGGTCTGGCCGCTGGTGGCGAGCAGACGCTTGTGGCTGCCATCGTAGGCCACCGAGGTGATGTCCTTATCGGGCAAGCCTGTGACCACGTGATTCCAGCTCTTGCCGGAATCCGCGCTGTGGAAAGCACCCTCACGGGTAGCAACGAAGACCTGCCCATCGGGCGCTACCGTCACGCTGCGAATGTTGATCGGATACGAAGCCAGCCGCGCAGACTGCCAGGCCGCTCCTGAATCCTGAGAAACCAAGACTGCCGAGCGGGTTGCAGCGACTACAAGACCATCCTGCGACTGCACGGAAACGAAGTCTTTCTCCCCGGCAACCGGGCCACCCACCCAAATTTTGCCGTGATCTTTGCTGGTGAAGAGCCCGGAGGAAGTTGCCGCGAACCAACGGGTCGATCCCAGATCAGCATCGTTCACGCGGCCCTCAAGAATCGCATGCGCGCTGGTGGTGGAGCTCACAGTCTTTTTCTTGCCGCTCTTCAGAGTGACCGTATGCGAGACCGTCTTCGAAATTACAACGTCGTTGATGGGATGCCAGGTCGAAGTACCTTCGGCCAGTTCAAAGACGCCTTTGTTCGTACCAGCGATCAGGGTTCCGTTGCTGGCTTGCTTCAGAGTGAAGACGTCGCGACCGTCGAGGCCGGAGCTTCGCTGCTTCCAGTTCTGTCCGCCATCGTGAGTGACGAATACGCCACCGAATTCACGGTCGTTGACCAGCCCGATGTAGATGGTGTTGGGTTCTTTGCTATCGGCCAGAATCGCACTCACGTAACGGTGGGCGTATCCGTGGTTCGAGGAAGTGAAGGTTACCGCGGCATCGTCGCTGGCAAGCACGCCGCTGCGATCGGTGGCAAGCAACACACGCTGCGAGTTGCGGGGATCGACGAGCACATCATTCACTACGACTTCAGGGCTGCTCGCGAGCTTCCAGTTCTTACCTTCGTCGATGCTCTTCCACAAGCCTTCGGTGGTGCCGGCGTAGACGATCGCCGGATTGCTGGGATCCTGCCGCAGCACGCGGGTTCGGCGCGCGGTAAAGGGAATGCCCTTAATCTTGTCGAACTGGTCGCCGCCGCTGACGCTCTTATAAATACCGGAGCAGGCGCTGGCGAAAACTTCAGAGGGATTGGCTGAGCTGACGATGATCGAGAAAACGTCGGAATCATCGATCATGCCTTTATTGATGTGCTGCCAGTTGGCGCCGCCGTCGCTGGTCTTCCACGCGAGGTGCCAGGTTCCGGCATAGACGACGTTCGGATCTTTGGGATCGACAGCGATGGATTCGATGTTCTTAACGATACCGTCATTGGGCGAAATGCGCTGCCAATTGTTGCCGCCATCATTGCTGCGGTAGACGCCATCGAGCGCGCCCGCAACCACAACTTTATGATCGGAAACCGAAATCGCCATGGCGCGTACGGACTTGCCGCGCATGGCCGGCAGAACTTCCCAGTCCTTGCCGCCGTTGTGGGTGCGGAAAATGTCGCCGGCGTTCTGATCTTGAACGCTCCAGGCGGAAACGAAAATATCTTTGGAGTTCTGGGGATCAAAGGCGATGTGATCGAGCACATAATCGTCGCCGCTGCCCAGCTTGGCGAATCTGGCCCAGCTATGGCCGGAATCATCGGAGACGAAAAGCACGCCAGTGCTGGTGCCCAGCAGGATGCGGTTGGGATTATGTGGGTCGTAGGCCAGGCTGCGGACGTCGCCGCCATCGGGACCCAGAATCGTCCACTGGTGACTGCCCGCTACCGCGTAGACCGAAGCTAACATCAACATCGCCAACAACTTAAGCCAAGCAGATTTCATAAAGATTCTTCGCCCCAAATCGGAGAAAGTGAGATGCGAAAACTAGACTGACAGGCGAAACCGTCCCCGGGCAAGTTACTGAAGGCCACGCATAAGAAAGGCCGGTCGTTTTCGACGACCGGCCCTATCCCTCGTTACCGAGATTACTGCGCTTTCTTGGCAGCCTTCCTGGCCGCCGGCTTGGGATGATCCGGAATTGCCTTTATTTTGGATTCATCCACGGGTTGAGTGCCGGTCGAGTCGAAGGTCGCGCCCGAGGGCACAATCCAGTACTCGGCGGTCTTGGTGCCACCGCTGCCGGTGCGGACTTCGATGCGGCTCGGATCAATGCCCTGCTTGGCTTCGCCTTCCGTCAGATAGAACTTGGAATCGACGGCGCGTTCTGCCGCCAGATTCTTCCGTTTCTCGGCTGGCTCAGCGTTGCCTACGATCACCAGCTTGCTGTCGGGATTCTGCTGCAGGTTCTTGGCTACGTCATCCAAGATGGCCTTGCAGGTGTTATCCACGCGCCAGGGCTTCTTCTCGTTGGGGAAGTCGCACTGGCTCAGCTTGGCGGCTTTCGGCGGAGGTGGTGGCGGATTTTCAACCGTCGCTTGAGTCGACGCCTGTCCCGTCAGGCCACGCGAATCCGTGCAGGTAGCGCTGATCGTGATGGTTCCAGGCGCTGCCCCATTGGTGGAGAGAGTCGCAGTGTTGCCGCTTCCAGAAACCGTTCCGCTGCTGGCGGTCCAGTTGGAGACGGTAACCGGGACGTTATCCGGACTGGTGCAGGTGCAGGTTACGGTCACGCTTGCGCCAGCCTGAACGCTCGAGGGACTGGCTGAGCAACTCATGGTCGGCGGGTTCTTCGGAGGCAGCGGCTTGATGGTGTAGCTGGCCGTGCAGCTCGCCTCATTGTTGTTCTTCATTTTGGAATCCGTCACGCGAGCGGTGACGGTGTAGGTGCCGGGAGCAGTATTGGCGGTGTCGATCTGAGCGGTTGTGTCCTTGCCAGTAACCTGGCCGCCGTTCCCGCTCCAGGCATAAGTGACCGTGTGCTTGGGGTTGAAGTTGCTGGCGGTAACCGTGGCCGTGATGGGCTCACCCACCATGACTTCGGTCGGCTGCACTGAGCAACTTGCGGCCGGAGTTACCGCAGGCGCGCCGCCCCAACTGAAGACCAGACCAGTGCGCAGGCGGACGCCTTCGAACGAAGGACGCTCCAGGTTGGGAAAATCCTGGGAAGCAAAGCTGGAATAGTTGTGCCGCGCCCATACATAATCGGCTTCAAACAAGCGAAACGCGAGCCACTTCTTGATGGGCAAATCCATGCCGCCGCCGAGAATAGCTCCGACGCCGTTTCCCGCATTGAGGCCGTTGACCGACAGGCGGTTCAAGCTGACCATGGTGTGCAAGAAGTAATTTGCACCGTCCGTGCGCCAAATGAAACGGGGACCAATGGATCCGGTAGTTTCGTAGTTGCTGCTTCCCCAGTTATGACCAAGATCAAATTCAATGCCCCAGTGGGGATCGAAGTTGTAGGTGAGGGCGGCACCGAATCCGGCAGACATGTCGGGAACATTGAACCCGGTGGGATTATTGAAATCTCCGAAAGGCGCGGGCACCGTGCCACCCGGGTGTAGCCATTGATATCCGGCGAACAAATCCCATTTCGGATTCGAGTCGCTCTGCGCGAACGCCGCACTCGAGATGAGTGATACCGCAAGAACCACTAGCAGGCCGATGACCGCGCGGCCCCTGCTGGACTTCGAACAAGGTAACATTCTTCCCTCCGTCATAATATCGATACGCGGCTCACGTGTACTTGGGGTCCGACGACCGCGCTAAGAAAACATCCCGAGAGTCAGCAACTGTAAGGTCGGACTCCTGTTTTGGGAACCCGCAATTCTAACCTACGGCAATCTCAAAGTTAAAGTGCGATTTGAAAAATACCAGTGCTGGACTTCGAATTCGTCGATTCCTTTCGCTCAATCTCGTCTCAAATTGACATTGATGTAGGCCGCGCCGTCCGCAGTCCAGTCGAGCAAAGCAGCGGATAAGCGACCCTCCCGGACCTTGCCCGACAGGAAGCTGGCCGAGTATGGTTGTAGTCTCGGTGCCCAGGATTGTCGAAGATTCGCCACCGAAGAAGCAGGCAAAAGCAAGGGATGAGCCAGAGAATACTGATTGTTGAAGATGAAGAGAACGAGCGCACGGGCCTGGCGGAGTTAGTTACGTCGTGGGGCTACCGCACCGAAACTGCAGGCGACGGCGTTGAGGGACTGGAGAAAGCAGGGCAATGGACTCCGTCGATCGTGATTACCGACCTCAAGATGCCGCGCATGGGTGGTCTTGAACTTCTGGAACGGCTGGGGGAGCAGACTCAGGACATGGCGGTGATCCTGGTGACGGCGCAAGGCACGATCGATAGTGCGGTTCAAGCTATGCGCCTGGGGGCTTATGACTACATCACCAAGCCGATCGATACGCATCGTCTGCGCACGATGTTGCAAAACGCGTCCGCTCTGGTAGGTATCCGCACTGAACTCGAGAGTACCCGTCGCAAGTTGAGGGATACCGGTTCCTTGGGGCAACTGCGGGGGACCTCGCGCAAGATGCAGGAAATCTTTCGACTGATCGAACTGGTGGCTCCGAGCACCGCGTCAGTATTGATCACCGGGGCAAGCGGCACGGGCAAAGAACTGGTGGCACGCACGATTCACCAACTGAGTCCTCGCCGGGAAAGACCTTTCGTTGCCATCAACTGTGCAGCCATTCCGGAGACGTTGATCGAGAGTGAAATCTTCGGTCACGAAAAGGGCGCTTTCACGGGAGCCCTGGAGCGCCGCACGGGGTGCTTCGAACTCGCCGAAGGCGGAACGATCTTGCTCGATGAAATCGGCGAGATGCCGGTGGGCACCCAAGCGAAGCTGCTGCGCGTGCTTGAGGACCACAAACTGCGGCGCCTGGGCAGTAAAGTGGAAACATCGGTGGATGTGCGCGTGTTGGCGGCTACGAACAAGGTTCCCGACGAGGCAGTGGCCTCGGGAGAATTGCGCAGCGATCTTTATTACCGGCTGAATGTGTTCAACATTCACATGCCTCCCCTGCGAGAGCACAAGGAAGACATTGCGGATCTGGTTCAGCTTCTGGTTTCGGAAATGAGCACGAAGCATGGCCGCAAAGTTGCCGCTGTCAGCGAAGCAGTGCTGAACTTGTTCAACAACTACACCTGGCCGGGAAATGTCCGCGAGTTGCGCAACACCATTGAGCGGGCGGTGATCGTCTGCGACAGTGGCATGATCGAGACCAAACATCTGCCTCCCGGATTCGGCCATGCCATTCTGCGCACCAGCGCCAATGATCCTGATGCGATACGTTTGGGGGTGGGGACCACGGTGGGTGAGGCGGAGAAGATGTTGATTCTCAAAACCCTGGAATCAACCAGCAATAATAAGACGAAGGCCGCGGAAATCCTCGGCATTAGCTTGAAAACTCTTCATAATAAGCTTAAGGAATACGGGAGTGGCACGGCAGACGCGGAGCCAGCGAAAGAAGAGGTTGAGCGTAGTGGCCAGTGATTAGTGATCAGTGTCCGGTAGAAAGTCTAAAATTTCAGCTTCGCGACGCCGCTTGCGTGGATGGACCGGCCACTGATCACTAACCACTGGCTGCGGTTTTCTTATGCGACGTAAAGTCACAATCGTGCTCGCCATTACCTTCATGGTCGCCGTGATCGTGACTGTCTCCTCGTATCTTTACGTCTCGCAGTTTCTTCGCCAGAGCATCAATAACACCTACGACAGCAGCTACCGCCTCACGCAGCAACTGGCCTATTTCGCCGAAAATGATCTCCCGGATCTGAGCAGCACGCGCATCGACACTGATGATCCAGCGGCGGTAAGGCGGGCACTCGCCGAATATCTGCCGATGGATACGAATCTCCTGAACAATCTTGAATCGGATACCTCGGGTTGGCCTTACATTTACGATGCGTCCGTCGTAGATGCCAATGGGAAAGCGTTGCTCCATTCGAATTCCCAGCTGGTGGGTAAGCAAATTCCTCCGAGAACCGACTTTCGAAACGTTACGACGGCTCGCTTCCGCGAACAACTTCGTTTGGTGTACCAACCCACCGCGGTCTACGACGTGAGTTATCCGCTGCAACTGAACGGGGAGCCGTTTGGCACGATCCGCATTGGCGTCTCCACGGTATTGCTAAAGGATGAATTGGAGCCCCGGCTGATGCGCGCTCTTTATTTCTCGGTTGCAGCGATTTTCGCCTCGCTGTTGCTGGCCGCGATGATCTCGAATGTGGCCCTTGGCCCGTTGAGGGAGATCAGCCGCAACCTCGACAGCGTCAGCTTGGGAACAAGTGAGGAGCTTTCGGGAAAGGAATCGGAACACGACGAATTCGGGCTAGTCACGCTAAAGATCGCCAACCTGGGGCGGCAGATACGAGACACGAAGGAAATTTTTTCCGCGTTAAAAGATAACGTGGATCAGCTTATGTCCAAGCTGCAGGACGGACTGATGCTGTTCACGCGTGACTCCCGGGTGGTGCTGGTGAGTGCGCCGGTGGAGCGCTTCCTCGACCGGCCGCGCGGAGAATTGCTCGGCCGAACGGCCGGAGAAATCTTTTCCCGCGATTTGCCTCTGGGTTCGATGGTGCTGGATGCCTTTGACCGGAAGCGCCCGCTCTCGCAACGAGAATTCATAGCAGCGGGTGGCAGGCGGGTACAGGTCTCGATGGATTTTGTGCAGGAAAAAGGCACGCACATTGGCGCCCTGCTCACCATGCGCGACGCCGAATCGGTGCGGCGCATCGGAGACGAGATTGAGATGTCCCGGCGGCTCTCGGCCAGTGGACGCGTAACAGGAGGCGTGGCCCACGAAGTCAAGAATCCCATCAACGCCATCGTGCTCCACTTACAACTTTTGCAGAACAAGCTGTCGCAACTCGATCCCGACACTCGCCGCCACATGGACATTATCGGCAGCGAGATCCAGAGGCTCGATCGGGTGGTGCAAACGCTGGTCGATTTCATGCGCGCCCGCGAGTTGCATCTGGTGGAAGTAGACTTTCGCCGTTTGCTCGACGACGTGGCGCTGCTCGCCGCTCCGGACGCGGCGCAACATGGCGTCGAAATCCGGCGCGAAATGTGGCGGGAGCCGTTGCTGGTTAAGGTAGACCTCGACCTGATGAAACAGGCACTGCTGAATGTCGTGCTCAATGGAGTGCAGGCGATGCCCCAGGGAGGCCCGCTGACAATTTCAGCGCACCCCGACGGCAATGTCGTGGTCGCCGAGATTTGCGATCGCGGCATCGGCATTGCGCAGGACATGCACGAAAAGGTCTTCGAGCTTTACTTCACCACCAAGAAAGACGGCACGGGCGTTGGGCTGGCGCAAACCTACCAGATTCTGAACTGGCATCACGGATCGGTAGAGTTTGAGTCGGCGGAGGGCGAGGGTACGACTTTCCGGTTCCGGATTCCTCTGGCGGATTCAAACCTTGATTCCGATGACGAAGGCCCGGTCCATCTTGAAGCTGAGATGACGAAACCGAGAACTTGATTTCTTCCCTGCCGCGCCGAGGCGTAAAATCAGAGTACTTTCACGGTGCTTGGGATTGAATCATGACTCTGGCCGCAGTCCTCGTGGTTTGTTTTGCAAGTCTGTTCCCAGCCGACATGCGTGCATCGCCTGCTCAAGATCAGGGTGGCGCGTCTGCATCGCAGGCCCAGACACCTCCGGTACCTGCGGCCTCGCCCTCTAGCCAAACACAGAGTTCCCCGAACCCAGCCAAACCCTCTCCCAAGCCACGTCAGCATCGCAAGAAAGCTGCCGTTCCGGATTGCTCAACTCTGACAACCACGCAGAATCAGCCCGGCACGGGCAATTCGGCCAATGCATCCAACGGCGGGTCAACGACAAAGACTGCTGGCGACACCAATCAACCGAGTGCGAGTGGATCCAGTTCGACTGTGGTGAAACCGTGCCAGCCTTCGATTGTAGTGATCAAGAACGGAGGATCGAAAGAACCCACGGTGCAGCTGAAGGGGGATGCCACGGCGGCACAGGCATCACAAGAGCGGTCCACCACGGAGCAACTCACTGCCGCAACCGAGGAGAACCTGAAGAAGATTGCGGAGCGTCAACTCAGTTCGAGCCAGCAAGGCGTGGTGAATCAGATTAAGGACTTTCTGGAACAATCAAAGAAAGCCATCGCCGCGGGCGACTTGGAA
Source organism: uncultured Acidobacteriaceae bacterium (assembly GCA_963782835.1). Classification (GTDB taxonomy): domain Bacteria; phylum Acidobacteriota; class Terriglobia; order Terriglobales; family Acidobacteriaceae; genus Sulfotelmatobacter. The sequence continues at coordinate 71,802 of CAWALR010000019.1, forward strand.
CGTGGACGTAATCTCGCCATGAAGGCGCGCCTGCTCTCCGACGAGTTGCTGAAACCTTGAGTTGCGATTACTTCCCTTTCGCCCGAGCCGCATTTACCTTGGCCAGCAGATCCTGCGACATGGCTTGAACCGGGCCGGAGATCTTCACGGCTTCTGTCAGGACTTCGCGCGCTTCGGCCACCTTGTTGAGTTTGGCATAGACAAAACCCAACCTGTATAGCGCGATGGCGTATTGCTGATCATCTTGCCCCTTCAATAATTCCAACGCCGACTTCAACTCCGGAATCGCGGCTGCTGTCTTGTCTTCTTTGATGTCCGCGTAGCCAACAATTGAGTGCGCGGCTCCGGCGGAGATCTTGCGCGGCTTGTCGGCATCCGGCTCGTCCGCTTTGGCGACTGTAATCGCTCTCTGTGCGTAGGTAGTGGCCTTGGCGATGCTGCCAGGCCGAGGATCATCGACGTAAGACCCAGCCAGCAACAGCAAGGCGGGCAGCGAGTTGGGATTGGCCACCAACATTTTTTCTCCGTACGAGAACAGCCGCGCCTGATCGTTCAACTGGCCGGGACCGAGCGTGTACATGGCATAGTTCGAGACCTGATCCTGAAATTTCGAATTGGGGAAGGCCACGGAATATGCCTCGATGTAGGCCATTCTGCTCTTGGCATCGTTCTCGCTGGCAATCACGTTGAAGCCTGCCGACTCCAGAAAGTCGCAGTTGCTCTTGGCTGCTCTTTTGTCCTCATCTACCTGGTTCTTAAAATCGGAGTCGCTCATGCCTTCCGGCTTGGATTGCTTTTCGATGGAACTGCAAACCACGCCGCCCTTGGCCGCATAGGCCATCAGGTGGGCATTGTCTTTGGCTTGCTGCGCGATGTTGGCTTGCGAAACCAGGATGTCGAGATTGTGTGAGGAACCGGCCAGAGCTTTGTCGCCAAACTCGAGCGCCTTTTTAAAATCGCCAGTACTCTGGTAGGCCTGCGAAATCTGCCAGTCGGCGTAGGTCACGGCCGCCTGATTCGATGAATACTTCTGGACAAAATCCTGATACATCGTAAGTTTCTTGGCAGCGTCTGGCTCGTTGGAGATGGCTTGCAGCTCATGGTCTTCGGGCGTGCCGGCGGGAATCAGGATCTGGTCGGTCTGGGCGGCCGCTTGCGTGGCCAGAAGTACAAGAGAGAAGAAGACTACAATCAGCACCAGCGACCCGGTGTAGCGTTTCATAGGTCACCTCCGCCGTGGAGGAAAATGGAGCGCAATCTCCATCAGCAGGCGAATCGTAGCGCCGAACGTGGCTGCGCGCAAGGGCTGGACGCACACTGGAATGTGCTTAAAAAATGAACGAAGGATGCCGCGGCATTATTGCGCGGCGGCCAGCCTGCTGTTAACCTCGCTCAGAAGTTTTTCGGCCGCTTCTCCGGGATCCTGGGTGGCGAAGTTCTCTTCCAAAACAAGAATAGACACGGTGGGATCAATTTCCTGTAGGGCTTTGCCGATCGGCTTGCCGCGCAGGGATTGGACGCGGGCAGAAACCACCACCAACTTCGCCTTGGTTGCCTTGAGCAGGATGTGCGCGTCGTCGGGATTCGTTGTAGTCAGCGCGTTGTATCCGGCACTGCACAGCACCTCGCGCAGAAGCATGCACACATCCGTTGACGGGTAGACGCAAAGCATGCGGGGACGGGCATCCCCGGTTTTACCGCGCGAGTATCGCGAACCCAGATAGGCCGCGGTGATGGCTTCTTCCACCGTGTCGTAGGTTTCAAATTGCGCGAGCAGGTTGGTGAGCTGCAGCACTTTGCGGACTTTCGGTGGCACTCCGCTGAGCTTAAGATCTCCACCCTTCGCCCGAGCGGCCTGGACCAACCGCATCAGGGCTCCCAAGCCGCTGCTGTCGACGAACTCGACCTGATCCAACTGGAGGACGACATCGCCGTATTTGTCGATGGAGTCCGCAACTTGTGCGTGCAAAGTAAAGACTTCATTGCCGGTCACGATTCGACCGTGACACTGCATGACCAGCACATCTCCAACCGGACGGCTCTCCAGACGAAGCAGCATCACCCCTCCTGAGTTTTGAAAGTCTAACCGATCGAGAATGGCTCAGCCCCTACAGAATGTTTGTCTATCGGCCTCCGCAAGAAACCAGCAATGCGCTGGCCGGGCCGATCATTTCGTGGGGCGAATCTTACGTGGGCGGAACGGGCAAGTCAATGAACTCTGCGGAGTTTGGACGCCGAGAGTAGTAGAGTCAGGACTGATTTGGAATTACATTCGGCGTTAGTCTGCCGACATGGGCGCGGGACGCGCCACCACGGGATGAGCTTTAACGGCGATTGCGTTCTCTGAGCCCGTCTCCAGCCACCGGCGAACCTCGGGCAAGGCCTGCCGCATGGCGATTTCTCCGCAGCGAATCAGCTCGCCGGCACGTTTGAAGTCGTCGTAGGCGAAGCCCGCCACATCAGGCTCGACGATCACGTCGGCAGCGCCGCGCCAGAGGTGGCTCATCTGGTCTTGCGCGATAGCGAAAGATTGTCCAATCACATCAAAAAGATGACGTGGCGCTCCATCTTTCGACCACTGTCCCTTTAAATGCACTGCCACGACGCGATCTACGCCCATCTCGTGCAGCGGCCCGGTAGGTACGGGATGCGAGAGCATGCCATCCACCAGCCAGCGGCCGCGAATGTTGACCGGCAGGAACATGCCAGGATAAGCACAACTGGCGCGCACGGGATCAATGATTGAACCGGAATGAAAGACCACGCCTTCGCCAGTATTGAAATCGGTGGCTGTCACGCCAAGAGGAATGCGCAGCTCTTCGAAAGTTTTTACTTTCAAAATGCGGGCAAGGAACGAGACCATGCGGTCGTTTGAAGCAAAGCCGTATCGAGAGACGGTCCAACGGGCAAAAGTGGTGAAGCGAACGGAGTGCGCTACCTTTTCCAGTTCTTCGATGGAGAGTCCGCTGCAGTAGGCCGCGCCGATCAGTGCGCCCACGCTGGTGCCGGCGACAATGCGAACAGGGATACCTTCTTCTTCGAGGACTTTCAGAACGCCGATGTGGGCCATGCCGCGGGCAAAGCCGCCACCCAGCGCCACACCAATGGCAGGAAGTCGCGGCTCAAGCCCTCCAGCCTTGCGCGAGAGCTCCCGCCCAAAGGCCTGCACGGACCGGACGATCCTGCCGAGACTTTTCACCGCTACCCCACACGCCCGGTTCCCCAGGCACCCACGTTCAAGCCTTACATCAACTATCTCGTAAGATGCCACAAACGGGGCGGCGGCTGCAGGGCCCGATGGTGCCATTTTTACATTACTTTAAGGACCTGAAGCCTGTAACTGCTGGGCGGAGGTAACTGGAGAAGGTCTCGCCGAACCGTGACTAACTCTTGTGGCTCTGTTAGCTTACAGCCTATGGTACGGGAGATATCGGCGGGCGGCGTGGTCATTCGGAAGCGAGACGACGATTGGTGGATGGCCGCGATTGAGCCGCCGGGCGACCAGTCCAGAGTCGAGACTAGCCCATCGCGACGTGGGGGAGGCAAGGCAAAACCGGTTTTGGCGCTCCCCAAAGGATTGGTGGATCCGGGCGAAAAGCCGCTGGAAACCGCGCTAAGAGAAGTACAGGAGGAAACGGGCGTGACCGCCGAGCTAGTCACCAAGCTCGGCGACATCAAATACATTTATTCGCGCAGCTGGGGAGATGGGCAGCGCGTGTTCAAAATCGTCAGTTTCTATCTGATGCGCTATCGCTCCGGCCGCATCGACCAGATCACACCGGAAATGCGAATTGAAGTGGCGAGCGCCAGTTGGGTTCGCCTGGACGAGGCCCCGAAGCTGCTGGCATACAAAGGTGAAAAACAAATGGCGCGGCGCGCTCTGCAGTATGTGTTGGCACATCCCGAACTTTAAACATGGGCTCTGAATTTCTTCGCGTCAGTTCTCCGCATAATGCTTCTATGCCCTTGGGTGAAGGTCTGCGCCGCACAGCGCCGGTCTCCCGGCTGCTGCAGCTACTGTCAACGGTCGTGTGCTTGTCGCTGCTTCTGTTCCCGCTGGCAGCAAGGGCTCGCCCGGCTGCTTTGAATCCCCAGTATGTCGCAGCTCTGGCAGCCGCCGACCATTTTTTGCAAGCATGGCAAGCCGGTGATAGCGAAAACGGAGTAGCAGCGCTCACCCGCCACGCCAAGGACGCTGCAACCTCAGACGCGGTTGACAGATTTTTTTCCGCGTCCGCGCCGGTGGCTTATGAGATTGGACGCGGCAAGCTACTGAAGCATGGACGTTATGAGTTCCCGGTTGTTCTGGTCAGCGGCACGCCGAACAGCGGTCGGGTCCGGCGCCGCTTCTCCAGCATTGTGATTGTGAACACTGGCAACAATGACTGGGCAGTGGATAAACTGCCCTAGGCACATTAGTTCGGATGCCATGTGTTCTGCTGTGACGAACTTAAGATTTTTTTCGAGGCAAGATCATGAAACGGATTAATAAAGTTGCAGTTCTAGGCGCCGGAACCATGGGCGCGCGCATCGCCGCACATTTTGCCAACGCAGGCGTTCCCAGTTATCTGCTGGACATCGTTCCGCCCGACGCCGATTCTCCGGCGCGGAACAAGATCGCTGCCGCCGGTCTTGATGCTGCTAGAAAATCCAAACCTGCGGCGTTTATGGATCCTTCGCTCGCTCGCCTGGTGACTATCGGCAATTTTGAAGACGACCTGAAGAAGCTCGGCGAAGTCGATTGGATCATCGAGGCGGTGGTCGAGAATCTCGACTTGAAGCGGGCGCTGCTGCGCAAAGTCGAAGCCATTTGCAAGCCCGGCACCATCATCACTACCAACACCAGCGGCCTGCCTGTCGGCAAAATTGCCGAGGGATTCTCTGACGATTTCCGGCGATCGTGGTTCGGCACGCACTTCTTCAACCCCCCGCGCTATATGCGGCTGCTCGAACTCATTCCTACTCTCGAGGCGGATCGCGCTTTGATCGATACCGTCTCCCACTTCTGCGACGTTCGCCTTGGCAAGGGAGTGGTGCTGGCCAAGGACACGCCCAACTTTGTCGGCAACCGCATCGGCACTTTTTCGGTGTTGAATGTAATGCGGCTCATGCAAGAGATGGACTTGAGTATCGAGGATGTCGATGCGCTGACCGGTCAGGCCGTGGGCTGGCCAAAGTCGGCAACATTCCGCACGATTGATTTGGTGGGGCTGGACATCCTTGGCCATGTGGTGGGGAATATGACCGCGAACGTCCACGACGAACGCAGTGACTTGCGCTTGCCCGACTTTTTCAGCCAGATGATCCAGCGCAAATGGCTGGGCGACAAAACCAAAGGCGGCTTCTACAAGAAAGTAAAGACTGGCGAAGGCAAAGAAGACGAGCGCATGGCGCTGGATTGGAAGACGCTGGAATACCACCCCCGGCAGAAGCCGAAGTTCGCCGCGCTCGACATGGCCAAGAATATTGAGGATACCGGGGCGCGGCTGCGGATGCTGCTTGGCTTGGAAGGCAGTGGGCCACAGAAGGGCGATAAAGCGGGAGCGTTCCTCTGGGCGTCGTTGTCGGATCTATGGACTTACTCGGCAAACCGCGTGCCGGAGATTTCCGATTCGATCGTCGAGATTGATCGAGCGATGCGGCTGGGCTTCAACTGGGAGCTCGGTCCGTTCGAACTCTGGGACGCCGCCGGCATCGAAGCTACCGTTGCGCGGATGAAAAAGGAAGGCAAGCCAGTCGCGGCGAACGTAGAGAAACTTCTCGCGGCAGGAAAGAAGTCATGGTATAGCGATGATCCGAAAACAAAATCAGGACGAACCTACTTCGATTTGGCAACGAACCAACTCCACCCAGTGGAGGTTCCCTGCCGGCATCTGGTCAGTGAGCGTGGCTAAGAAATCGAATGGCGTGGTGAAGAAGAATTCTGGAGCATCGCTGGTCGATCTTGGCGACGGCGTGGGCTGCATCGAGTTCCACAGCAAGATGAACTCGTTAGGCGCAGACATTATTGGCCTGATCCTGCAAACCCTCAAACCCGGCGGACCGGGCGACAACTTCGACGCCTTCGTCATCACCAACGACGCGACGAATTTTTCTGTCGGCGCCAACCTTATGCTGCTGCTGATGAGCGTGCAGGAGGAAGAATGGGACGATGTCGATCTCGCCATTCGGCAGTTCCAGGGCATGACGCAGGCGATTAAGTTCTCAGCTAAGCCAGTTGTATCGGCACCATTCGGATTGTGCCTGGGAGGAGGGACGGAAATTTCACTACACGCAGCGGCCCGCCAGCCCCACGCCGAGCTTTACACCGGATTAGTTGAAGTCGGCGTGGGCCTGCTTCCCGGCGGCGGAGGCTGCAAGGAGATGCTGCTGCGCGCCGTTGATGGCGCGGTCGCGGCGCGCGGCGGGAAAGGTTCCGGCGATGCACTCGCGGGGTCTATCGAGATGCTGGAGGCGATGAAGCGGGCGTTCGAAACCATTGCGACCGCGAAAGTCGCCACATCGGCGCACGAAGCCCGCGGCCTTGGCTTCCTCAACGACGGCGACCACATCACGATGAATCGCGAGCGCGTGCTCTCTGATGCGAAGGCTCGCGCCCTCGAACTCGTCCGCGCGGGATACGAACCGCCGATTCCGCGGATCGATATCCCTGCGCCCGGCGAAGGCCTGCTGGCCACTCTCAAGATGGGTGTCCACATGATGCGGCAGGGAGGCTACGTCACCGATTACGAAGTAAAACTCGGCGGCAAGATCGCCGAAGTTCTCTGCGGCGGGGCCGTCACGCCGGGCTCGCCGGTCAGCGAGCAGTACATTTTGGACCTCGAACGCGAAGGATTTAAATCACTTTGCGGCGAGAAGAAAACACAGGAACGGATCCAGTACACGCTGAAGACGGGGAAGACGCTAAGGAACTAGGATTGCTTCGCCGGATATTTCTGAAGGTACTCGCAAGTGCGCCTTTTTTTGCGCGACAAATTGAGCGTGACGAGCGCTACAATTAATGCTCATGCGAAGACTTATGCCAAGCGTCGCGATCACGATATGTGTACTGATACTGGGATCGGCTCTGGGAGCGGCTCAGTCCTCCACACAGAATGAGCCGGCGCCTGACGTTCCGGATGCGATCCAGGCGCCGGCGGGGCTCGAAGTCGTGGTGTATGCGCATGCGACTGGATCTCAGATTTACACCTGTCAGGCTGCTGCTGACGGAAAATTCAGCTGGACGCTCAAAGGCCCGGACGCGGAGTTGCGCGACCGGAAAGATAAAGTGATCGGACATCATTCTGCAGGTCCCACGTGGAAGTTGACGGACGGAAGTGAAGTCACCGGAAAAGCCGTAGCGCACGTCGATTCGCTGGACCCGGATTCGATTCCGTGGCTACTGGTCAACGTTGTGAGCCACACCGGGAGTGGCGCGCTCGGCAACGTGACCACGATTCAGCGGGTACGCACGCACGGCGGCAAGCCTCCGGCAGAGGGTTGCGATGCCGCGCACGTCAATACCGAAACCAAGAGCAGTTACACGGCGGACTATTACTTCTTCGCTCCGGGCAAGTGAAGCTCCGGCACCATGTGGCGCATCGAATAAAACGAAAAGAATAAACGAGATTGGAAACTATGCGTGAAGTCATTATTGCATCCTCTGTTCGCACCCCTGTGGGACGCGCCTTCAAAGGCACGCTCCGCGCCACCCGTCCTGACGAACTGGCTGCAGTCGCCATCAAGGGCGCGCTGGAGCGCGTTCCTGAGCTCGCCGCGAAAGAAATTGAAGACGTCATTCTCGGCTGCGCAATGCCCGAAGCCGAGCAAGGGATGAACGTGGCTCGCATCGCCTCGCTGCGCGCCGGACTGCCGGTGGAAGTCTCGGCGCTGACGATCAATCGCTTTTGCTCCTCGGGCCTGCAGGCGATTGCCATGGCGGCAGAGCGCATCATGAGCGGCGGTGCGGAAGCGATCGTTGCTGGGGGTACGGAGTCGATGTCCATGATCCCGATGGGCGGCCACAAGGTTGCGCCCAATCCCTGGCTCGTCGATCACTATCCCGATGCTTACCTGAACATGGGGCTCACAGCCGAGCGCGTGGGCCAGCGTTTTGGCATCACGCGCGAGGCGGCGGATGAATTCTCCCTGCGCAGCCATCAGAAGGCGCTGGCCGCAATTCAGGCGGGCAGGTTCAACGAAGAAGTGGTCGCCGTGCCGGTGAGCTTTACCACTCCGAATGGATCGAAGCCCAAACAGCAGGAAATTGTTTTCAAAATGGACGAAGGTCCGCGCGCCGACACATCTCTGGAAGCTCTCCTATCGCTCAAGCCGGCATTCCACCTGAAAGGCACAGTGACCGCAGGAAATTCCTCGCAGATGTCTGACGGCGCTGCTGCAGCGGTGGTAATGTCCGCCGAACGTGCGAAGGCCCTTGGCATCAAGCCGCTGGCGCGTTATGTATCCTTCGCGACGGCCGGATACAAACCCGAAGAAATGGGGCTTGGCCCCGTGTTCGCAATTCCAAAGGCTTTAAAGATGGCCGGGCTGAAGCTCTCTGACATCGATGTAATTGAGCTCAACGAGGCCTTCGCGGCGCAGTCGCTGGCGGTAATCAAAGAGGCAGGGCTCGATCCGGAGAAGGTGAATCCGAATGGTGGAGCGATCGCCCTCGGACATCCGCTGGGATGCACCGGGGCCAAGCTGACCGCAACGATCATTCGCGAGCTCAAGCGCCGCAACGGACGCTACGGCATGGTCACGATGTGCGTGGGCGGCGGGATGGGCGCGGCGGGAATCTTCGAGAACCTGAATTAGGCCTAAAAATGGTCGCTTTTCCAGTTCCTCCGCAAATGAGAAGTCGGGGGTATAATCTCTCGCAGGAGGAAGCCCTCATGTCTATCTTCCGCCTTTTGCCCCTTTCCTTGGTGATCGTTTCCGCAACGTTGGCGGCGCAGCCCACTCCGCAAAAGAGTCCGGGCGCCGTCCAATCTACGAATTCCGGAACGTTGAATATTCACGCCCCTGCTCGGTTGGAACAGTCTGGCCCCTCGCCTACATCGGCGTTCGATTCTGAAGGCCAACTGCAAACAGATACGCTTTGCTACTCGATGCGCAGCTACAAGGTTGCTCGCGATAATCCGGACTCGGACTCCACCCACGCAGTCGGCTATTCCACCTGCCAGCCTGCAGCGCGCTTTCGGACCCACACCATTGAAGGAGTAATCCTGCCGGAACAGCGGTAATGGCCAGTCGTTCTGTCGAAAAATGCCCGATCAGCCATTGGCCTGCGGATCATAGCACCGAGCGTTCCCCTTCTATCATTCCGCAGCTCTGCGGATTAGAATATGCATGTTCTTTTGTCGAACCTGTTCCGTATTTTTCGTATCGAATGTGAATTTCTAAGGACGAATCCAAATGGCTACTACTACATCAATTCCCAGCACCAAAATCTCAGGCGGCAGCTTTCTTCTGGAGACCCGCCGCCCGGAGGAAATTTTCACTCCAGAGGATTTTACCGAGCAGCATCAGCTGATCGGCCAAACTACGGAAGAATTTGCCGTCAATGAAATTCTTCCCAACTCGGAAAAGATCGAGCACAAGGATTTCTCGGTTTCCCGCGAGCTGCTGAAAAAGGCCGGCGAGCTGGGCTTGAGCGGAGTCGAGATCCCCGAGGCTTATGGCGGCCTTGAGATGGATAAAGTCACGGCTGCGGTAATCGCCGACCACATCGCCAAGTATGCCGGCTTTGCCACGACCTGGGGGGCGCATAGCGGCATCGGCTTGCTGCCCATCGTTTATTTCGGCACGGAGGAGCAAAAGAAAAAGTATCTGCCGCGGCTCGCGGCCGGGGAGATCGTTGGCGCTTACGCGTTGTCGGAATCCACTTCCGGCTCCGATGCCATGAACTGCCGCACCCGCGCCGAACTTTCCGCGGACGGCAAGCATTATGTCCTGAACGGCGAAAAAATGTGGATCACCAACGCCGGCTTCGCCGATCTGTTCACCGTCTTCGCGAAGGTCGGCGACAAGTTTTCCGCCTTCCTGATTGAACGAACCTTCCCTGGCTTCTCGATTGGCGCCGAGGAACACAAGATGGGCATCCGCGGCTCCTCGACCTGTCCCATCATTCTCAATGACTGCAAGGTGCCGATAGAGAATCTGCTGGGTGAAATTGGCAGAGGGCACGTGATTGCTTTTAACATTCTGAACATCGGCCGCTTCAAACTGGGTGCAATGTGCGTGGGCGGCGGACGCGTTTCCCTGGAAAATGCGATCGGCTACGCCAAGCAGCGCAAGGCCTTCGGCAAAGTGATTGCAGATTTCGGGCTGGTGCGCGAAAAAATCGCTAACATGGCGACCCTGCTCTACGTCGGCGAATCGCTGGTTTATCGCACGGTCGGGATGATGGACGTAGCGCTCGGAGAAGTCGACAAAACCGGCGCTGACGCCATCAAGGAAACCCGCAAGGCGATTGAGGAATACGCGGTCGAGTGCTCGATCATCAAGGTCTGGGGCTCTGAGATGGTCGATTACATCGTCGACGAAAGCCTGCAAATTTACGCGGGCTACGGATTCGTTGAGGAGTATCCGGCTGAGCGCGCGTATCGCGATGCCCGCATCAATCGGATCTTCGAAGGCACCAATGAAATCAACCGGCTCATCATTACGGGCTTCCTGCTGAAGCGCGCCATGAGCGGGCAGTTGCCGCTGATGCCTGCGATCAAAAAGTTGATGGATGAAGTCTTGTCCGGTCCCTCGATGAGCGACGATCTGGAAGGTTCGCTCGCCGAGGAACGCAAACTCGTAGGACAGGCCAAGAAGCTTGGACTGTTTGCTGCCGGAGCTGCCACGCAGAAATACATGCAGGCGATTCAGGACCAGCAGGAAATCATGGGAGCCATCGCCGACATGACGATTGAAAGCTACGCCATGGAATCGGCGGTGCTGCGCGCGCAGAAAATCGCGGAAACGAAAGGCGACGCTGCTGCCGCTCTTCCCATCGCGATGACGCGCGTCTATCTTACGCAGGCGATGGAGAAAGTGGAATCCGCGGCGAAGAAAGTAATTGCTGCGGTTGCCGATGGCGACATGCTGCGCACTCAGCTTGCGATTCTGCGTCGGCTGGCCAAGTACGAGCCATTTAACACTATCGAACTTCGCCAGCAGATCGCGCAAAAAGTAATCGAGCGAGGAAAGTACACGCTGGTATAAACCGTAAACCACCGGGGACACAGAGAGCGCGAATTTCCCCATTTCTCTGTGTCCTCCCTGGTTAATTCCTTTTCCTCTTTCCTCTGATACAACTGTCCTGATGAAAATCAGACTTCTATTCCTCGTTGTAGCGATTGGACTGCTTGCGTCGGCGGTGCCAGCGATCGGTCAAGACAACACTCCAATATCCGGGGACCTTGCCCTCACACCCCCGATGGGCTGGAACTCCTGGAACAAGTTCGCTTGCAACGTCAGCGAAGAGATGATCCGGAGCATGGCCGACGCCATGGTTAAGTCGGGCATGAAAGAGGCCGGCTATCAGTACGTCAACATCGACGACTGCTGGCAGGTGAGCCGCGACGCAAAGGGCAACATCGTCGCCGACCCGCAGCGTTTTCCGCGCGGCATGAAGACAGTCGGCGATTACATTCATTCGCTCGGCCTCAAGTTCGGTGTGTATTCGGATGCCGGTTCGAAAACCTGTGCTGGACGGCCCGGCGGCCTCGGCCACGAATATCAGGACGCCATCCAATACGCGGCGTGGGGCGTCGACTATCTGAAATACGATTGGTGCAACACCACCACGCAGGATGCGAAAGCTTCCTATGCGAACATCCGCGCGGCGCTTGACGCTTCGGGGCGCGCCATCGTGCTGAGCATTTGCGAGTGGGGTACCGCCAAGCCGTGGCTGTGGGGAAAAGAAGTTGGCGGCAACTTGTGGCGCACTACCGGCGACATCAGCGACAAGTGGGCGGGACAAGCTAAATGGCCAGATGGCAGCTGCTGCTCTAATGGCATGCTGGCCATCGTCGATCAGCAGGTGGGATTGCAATCCTACGCCGGACCCGGACATTGGAACGATCCTGACATGCTGGAAGTGGGCAACGGCGGGATGACCGACAGCGAGTATCGCGCCCACTTCAGCTTGTGGGCGATTCTGGCTGCGCCGCTAATCGCGGGCAATGACCTTCGCGATATGCGGCCGGAGATTCACGACATTCTCACGAATAAAGAAGTAATCGCAGTAGATCAGGATGGGCTGGGCCGCGAAGGGGAACGAATTTGGAAAGATGGCGATCTGGAGGTCTGGGCCAAGCAGCTAAGAGACGGCAGCCGCGCCGTGGTCCTGTTGAATCGCGGAGGGACAGAGCAGCAAATTGCAGCGAACTGGGAGGATCTCGGCTATCCCAGCCATCTGAGCGCTTCGGTTCGCGATTTGTGGCAGCACAAAGATCTGGGCAAGTTCACGGGAAAGTTTTCTGCGCCGGTTGCGTCGCACGCAGTCGTAATGGTGACCGTCAGGCCATAAGGCGATCCTCGGCTCGCCACTTCACCTGTCTCTAATTCTTCGGGAAATTTGGGTCGGCTTTCACTTCCTCGATCTGGGCTGTATGCCGCGCGCTGTGAGCCGAGATCAGCAGCAGCCACTGATAACCATCCAAGGTGCCAAATACCGGGTGGTCGAAGAAATGGTCGCGCAAATCGTCGTTGGTGGTGCGGACGTACTCCATGGTTGCAGCGCGGCTGTCCTCGAATGCCTTCGCCAGATCGGCTTCCGTCGCCCACCGGCCGGTGGGACGAAGAAACTCGGGCGCCTGCGCCCTGTGACTGCGATCCGGCACTCGCTGCAGGATCATTTCATCTTTCCCTTTGACCTGATCGCGCTTCTCGGGCGCCGCGGGAGAGGTCATGACCTGCTTCTGCACAAGGCTGAAGATCGCGGACTCGGAGACCGTGATGTGCTCGGCGACTTCCGCCACCGACCAGCGATCTGGAGCGGGTTTGAAGGTCCATTGTTTCTGAGAAAGTCCGGAGATGGATTTCAGGAAATTATCACGCGTGGTTTGAAAGCTCTTTAGCGCTGACTCACGTTCCTCTGCAGTGAGCGTAGCGGGAGCGGGAGCGGCAGCTTGCGCCCATCCGGAAGCGGCCATCATCCCTAGAATGAAAAGCAGGGCCAGAATCGCAACAGTCTTCTTCATCCGCATAGTCTTCTCCTTTTGCAATTCCTCTTGAGAATCGAAACCGTGTGGCCCAGGGATCAGGATTTGGTTTTCAGCTCTTCCATCACGCTCTGGATCAACTCCTTCGCGTCGGTCAAGCTCTTCATGATGATCTGGATATCCATCACAGGCTTGCCCGGCCAGCGCTGGCTCTGGCAATAGACGCCGTGCTGCCCGACCAAAGCCATGGCGTCGGTAATCGCATCCATGGTCACGGCCAGCCGTCCGCGCGGCACTCCCATCATGGTCTCGTAATGTTCCAGCTCTTCCTGTTTTTCGTCAAATACCGGCATCGGACGATTGTAACCGCTGCCGCGTATGGCGCATAATTGTTGGTCTGCTGACAGAAACTTTTCCTACGCGTCTAACTTCTTGGCCATAGCAAAACATTTCAGAGGAGAAACCATGCAAAAGCGAATCGCCCTTCCCGCGCTCTTCATTATCTTGTTCACTGCCACGGCTCTCGCCCAGACGGGAAAAAGCCGGCCGAGTCCTGCTGCCTCCGCCACCTGCGACCTCGGTGGCGGCAAAACCATCAAGACCGACTACTCGAGCCCGCGCATGAAGGGCCGCAAGATTTATGGCGACCTGGTGCCCTTTGGCGAAGTCTGGCGCACTGGAGCAAATGACGCTACTACTTTCGTGGCCAGCGCCGAGGTTGTGGTTGGCGGAAAATCCGTGCCCGCTGGAAGCTACACGATTTTCACGGTGCCGGCAGCCGATAAGTGGACCCTGATCATCAACAAGAAGACCGGCGAGTGGGGCATCCCGTACAAATATGAAAGTGACGAACTGGTCCGCGTGGACATGAAGATTTCCAAGCTACCATCGCCCGTTGAAGACTTCACGATCGCCTACGACAAGTCAGGAAGCGGATGCACGCTGCGCATGGATTGGGAAACTACACGCGCTTCGGTGGACATCAAGGCGAAATAAAACACCTTGCTGATTGATTCCTCGATTGCTGTTTTCTTGATTGCTGAGTGTTGACTGAAAATCTCGCGCGTGCGGGATCTCAGTCAGCACTCAAAAATCGCGCCCAACGATTCCGCGCGGCGTACAATTCTGCTAGCGGTACCCCATGGGAGGTTTCCATGCCCCTCTACGATTATGTTTGCCTGGATTGTCATAAGCCCTTCGAAACGGTTCTGACCCTGAACGAGCACGATAAAGAAGCTCCTAAGTGTCCGCATTGTGGGAGCAAGAACGTAGAGCAGGAAGCCGCCGCATTCTTTGCGGTGACCTCAAAGAAGAGCTAACCGAAGGCTGGCTTTTCGTTCTTATAAGGGTTGTCTGACCGCAGCTCAGCTCGGGGCGGCGGCCTAAGGGATAGACTTGCGCCTGCGAGAGTTGCAGGCCTTTCTTTTGAAAACCGGCAATCTGTTGTTATACGGCCGGTTTCCAGCGCAATACCGGTTTCCGCGCGGCAGCCGTTTCGTCGAGGCGCGAAACCCTCGTGGAGTGCGGCGCATCGAGAACCGTCTGCGGATCTTCTTCCACTTCTTCGGCAATGGATTTCATCGCGTCGATGAATAGATCCATCTCATTTTTCGACTCGCTCTCGGTTGGCTCGATCATGAGCGCCCCGGGCACAATCAATGGAAACGCCGTTGTATAAGGATGGAAGCCGTAGTCGATGAGCCGTTTGGCGATGTCCATCGTGCGCACGCCTTTTTTCGCCTGCACCTTGTCACTAAAGACCACCTCATGCATGGTGGGCGTGGAATATGGCAGGTCGTACGTGCCCTCGAGACCTTTGCGAATGTAATTAGCGTTCAGCACCGCATCTTCTGTGGTCTGCCGAAGGCCATCCGGTCCGTTCGCCTGAATGTAGGCGAGCGCGCGGACGAACATTCCAAAATTTCCGTAGAACGCACGCACCCGCCCCACAGACTGCGGACGGTTGTAATCGAAACCCAGAGTACCGTCAGATTTAGTGATTAAGACCGGCTTCGGCAAAAATGGCTCAAGTTTTTTCTTGATCGCCACTGGTCCCGATCCCGGCCCACCGCCGCCGTGCGGAGTGGAAAAAGTTTTGTGCAGGTTCAGGTGCATCAGGTCCACGCCAAAATCGCCCGGACGCACTTTGCCCACCAGCGCGTTCATGTTGGCGCCATCCATGTAGAGCAGGCCGCCCTTGGCGTGGAGAATATCGGCAATCTTGTGAATCTCCTGCTCGAAGACCCCCAGCGTGTTGGGATTAGTGAGCATCAGAGCGGCAACGTCTTCGCTCATCTGCGCTTCCAGGGCTGCAATGTCAACCATTCCACGCGAATCAGACTTCAGATTCTCGACCGCGTAATCGACCATCGCCGCCGTTGCTGGATTCGTTCCATGCGCCGAGTCGGGAATCAGAACCTTCTTTCGCGGACGGCCCTGCGCGTGGTGGTAAGCCCGCACCATCAGAAGGCCGGTCATCTCTCCGTGCGCACCCGCCGCGGGTTGCATCGTGATCGCGTCCATGCCGGTGATTTCGATCAGGCACTCGCTTAGCGTTTTCAGAATCTGCAGCGCGCCCTGCGAAATTTTCTCTGGCTGGTAAGGATGCCCGTTCGCGATTCCTTCCACACGCGCCACCGCTTCATTCACCCGCGGGTTGTACTTCATCGTGCACGAGCCCAGGGGATACATTCCGAGATCGATCGCATAGTTCCAGGTGGAAAGGCGCGTGAAGTGGCGGATGATTTCAATCTCGCTAACCTCGGGCATGTTGCCGAGATCTTTTCTCTCGGAAGCGCCGAGCAGCTTGGCCGGATCCACCTCCGGGACGTCGAGCGGCGGCAATTTCCACGCCGCCTTCCCAGCCGAAGACTTCTCGAAGATCAGACCTTCGTTCTGATTGACATGGCGCGTAGCTTTAGGCGTCTCATGCTTCATCGCGTCACCTCCGCGACATCGGCTTCCGCCCTGGCAGGGCGCGCCGACTCCTCGCTCTCCGCGACCAGCCCCACGGCCGTATCGATAGAGCTCCGCGTGGTCAGTTCCGTGCAGCACCACAAGGCTGCATTCCCTAACTCGGGATAAAACTTCTTCAGCGGCAAACCACCGATCACCTTTTTTTCCAGAAGCCGACTGTTGATCGCATAGGGATCTTCACTGGTCTGCACCACAAACTCGTTAAAGCGTGGAGCGCCCGAAAACAGTACCTTGCCGTGCTTAGCGAATTGCCCCGCCGCGTAAGCCGTCTTCGCCAGGTTCTGCTTGGCCAACTCTTTCAGTCCCTCCTTGCCGTACACCGTCATAAAGATGTTGACCATCAGCGCCACCAGCGCCTGATTGGTGCAAATGTTAGAGGTCGCCTTCTCACGCCGGATGTGCTGTTCGCGGGTGGCCAAGGTGAGCACGAAACCGCGCCTGCCTTGTTTGTCGACCGTTTGACCCACCAACCGGCCCGGCATTTGCCGCACATATTTCTCTCGTGTGGCAATCACTCCGCAGAACGGCCCTCCGAATCCCATGGGGACACCGAACGATTGCGCCTCCATCGCGATGACGTCCGCTTCGCGCGGCGGTTCCACGATTCCGAGCGACACTGCTTCGCCAATCGATACCACAAGCATCGCGCCGTGCTTGTGCGCGATCTTGGCAATCGCCGCAACATCTTCAATCGTGCCAAAGAAATTCGGCGACTGAATCAGGACACAAGCGGTCACCGGCGTAATCAAATTCTCAAGTTCCGTCAGATTCAGTCGTCCTTCATCCCCGAAGCCTGCAACGGAAAGCGGCATGCCTTGATGCGTGGCGTAAGTCGCGAGCACCTCTCGATACTCCGGATGCAGGCTGCGCGCCACCACCACCGAGCGACGTCCGGTCAGCCGAACCGCCATCATCACCGCTTCGGCGGCGGCAGTTGAACCGTCGTACATGGAAGCGTTGGCGACTTCCATGCCGGTGACTTCGCAAATCATGGTTTGAAATTCAAAAATCGATTGCAGCGTGCCCTGGGAAATCTCCGCTTGGTACGGCGTATAGGCAGTGAGAAACTCGCCGCGCGAAATCAGGGAATCAATAATGACGGGGCGGTAATGAGAGTACGCCCCGGCGCCCAGGAAACTGGTGTAGCCCTCCCCATTTTCGCGCGAGCGCTGCCGGAAGTAGTCAACGATTTCCGATTCTGCCATCTGGCGCGGAATTTTCAGGTCGCGGCTCAGCCGGTATTCGGCCGGGATCGGCGCAAATAATTCGTCGACCGACCGCAGCCCAATCGCTTTCAGCATGGCCTCGCGGTCGGCAGGAGACTTCGGTAAATAGCGCATAGGAAGTTAATTAGATGTAACTCGCGGTCAGTTCGATTGTGACTGCCATCCGGTGGTCTAAACGGTATGCAAAAGTAATCATGAAATCTCGCCGATTTCCACTGCCATCGGTAATCGCGCTCAGTGTCCGCCTTCCTCCGCCACAAACTTCTCGTAATCGGCGGCCGAGAGCAGCGCATCCAGTTCACCCGGATTTTTGAGCGTGATCTTCATCATCCAGGAGCTGTGCGGATCTTTGTTCACTTTCTCGGGCGAGGTCGCGAGATCGCCGTTGATCTCAGTCACGGTCCCCGAGACCGGCGCATACAGATCCGACACCGCTTTCACTGACTCAACTGAGCCAAAGGTCTTGCCGGCGGAAAGTTCCGCGCCAACCTTAGGCAGGTCCACGAAAACAATATCGCCCAACTGTTCCTGCGCATGGTCCGTGATGCCAACCGCGGCACTCGTCCCGCTCGGCTGAATCCACTCGTGTTCCTTCGTATATTTTCGATCTGTTGGATAGGCCATGATGGCTTCTAGCTCCTAGCTACTAGTTAAATCCCCTTTGTTTCCCGGTGCTCTCTCTGGTCAAGCGGTTTTCTTCGGGCGCTTGTAAAACGGCGTCGGCACCACTTGCGCCGCAACACCTTGGCCGCGAATCTCTACTTTGACCACCGTGCCCAAAGCGGCAAACTGTGGTGGCACGTATGCCAAGGCAATATTTTTCTTCAGGAATGGCGCAGGAGATCCGCTTGTGACATAGCCAATCTCACGTCCCCCGTCACCCAGCACTCTATATCCGTCGCGCGCGATGCCGCGTTCTGTCATTTCCAAACCGACCAGCGTGCGCTTGATCGGCCCCGCCTTGGCTTTCTCCAGTGCGGAGCGGCCAACGAATTCTGGCTTCTCCATCTTGCAGAAACGATCGAGCCCGGCTTCCCAAACGTTAATGGTATCGGAAATCTCGTGCCCATAGAGCGGCAGTTTGCCCTCGAGGCGCAGAGTATTGCGCGCGCCCAGGCCACAAGGGACAGCGCCGAACCCTTTGCCAGCGTTCAGAATCTCATTCCACACCCGTGCGCTGGTAGCCTCATCCGCCGGGACGTAGATCTCGAAACCGTCTTCTGCCGTGTATCCTGTGCGCGCGATCAGAATATTCTTGACGCCACAAACTGTCCCATGCGTCACCCAGTAAAACTTCACGACGCCCAGATCCGCATCAGTTAATTTCTGTAAAACTTCCACGCCCTTCGGCCCCTGGATCGCGATCTGCGTGAAGTCATCCGAAAGATTCTCCACTGCGCAATCGAAGTTCCGCGTATTGTCGCGCACCCAGTTGAAGTCTTTTTCGCGTGTGCCTGCGTTGATCACCAGCAGGTACTCATCCTGGCCGAGCCGGTGAACGATCACATCGTCCACAAACGTACCCTGCGGATAGAGTAACGCCGAATACTGCGCCTGACCGACGGCCAGCCGGGAAGCATCATTCATGGAGATGTGTTGCACGGCGGCCAGCGCCTGCGGACCTGCCAGACGAATATCGCCCATGTGGCTGACATCGAAAATACCCACACCAGTGCGCACCGCCATGTGCTCGTTGATGATGCCGCAGCCGATCGCGGCAGGGTACTCCACGGGCATGTCCCAGCCGTTGAAATCCACCATCTTCGCGCCCATCTGGCGATGGACGGCGTTCAGCGCGGTTTTGCGGACGGCGGGAGTGGCTTCCACAAGAGACAAATACAAACCTCAACCAGAGAGCAGTGGCTGGTCTGCTAAGACTGGTGACTGTTTACCGTATCACGCGGTTTTTCGGGCGGTCAAACTGTGAGGGGAGTTCGACGAGAACGGCACGGCGCCAGCGAGGGACATCTGGATTTCCGGTGCTCTGCTGCTTGACTATTTATCTTCCGAATTGCACGGTGACATGCGCGCCCGCGGCTACGTGCGTCCCGGCTGGAGGAGATTGTTGCCGCGCCACGCCGCTGCCCACGGCTTCCAATTCGAGGCCGGTGTCCTGAGCAGCTTCTACGGCGCCCCGCACCGTTTTTCCAACGAAGGATGGCACTTCGATTCCGCCCTGTTCGACGTCCAACACCACGGTTCCGGTTGTGAGCGGACCTGCTTGAGCTGTAGCGGCATCGACGGCGCGCGGGCTGTTAGTTGGATTCGGCGGGTTTGTTGCTGCTGCTACCGGCTCACTCTGTCGGATCGCGGCCTGCATGACTTTTCCGTCACTTCGAGCATCTTCGGGCAAAGGCGGCACACTTGCCTTAGCGGGAGCTGACTCTGATGAATCCTCATTCACCTCCGCGGTCTCCAGCGGCTCGCCCGGATGGTCCAGCGTGCCTTCTTCCAGATCTTTGTCCTTCGTCTTCGTCTGCGCCAGCAGCAATTGGCGATTCGGTGCAAGGGGCAGATCGTGTGGCGTATGGAGATACTCGAGCACCTGTTGCGCGACGCGGCGAAACACCGGCGCCGACACTTGGCCGCCCTGGTGCAGTCCCACCGCCGAATCCAGAATTACCGTGACCACAATTTGAGGATTGTTCAGTGGCGCGAAACCGGCGAATGAGGCGATATACTTCGTCTTCGAATACGCCCCCGTCGCGGGGTCCACTTTCTGCCCCGTGCCTGTCTTTCCCGCGGACGTGTAGCCTTCCAGAATTGCCTTGCGCCCCGTGCCCTCGAGCACGACCTTTTGCATCATCGACCGCATCTCGGCCGCGGTGAAGCTGGAGATTACACGCCGCGAGCTTCCTGGATGAAATGCCACGGTTTGCGGCGAGCCTTGCGCTTCCACGGGGCCCAAGAAGATGCGCGGCGCTACCCACACGCCATCGTTCGCGAACGTCGAAATTAATCCTGCCAGCTGGATCGCCGAAATTCCGATTTCCTGTCCCATGGAGATCGCCGCAATTGAAACCTTCGACCATCGGCTCACCGGCTTGGTCATTCCGCGTGTCTCGCCCGGCAACTCGATTCCCGTTTGCTGCCCAAATCCGAAGGCGCGAATGTATTTGTAGAATCGGTCTTCACCGAGGCGCAGTGCAATCTTGATCGAGCCAACGTCGCTCGATTCCGCCAGCACTCCCCACACCGGCAACAAGCCATGCGGCTTGGAATCGCGAATGCGCATGCCGTTGTAGACGATCGATCCCATCTGGCAGTCGAACACTTCATTCGGATTTGTCAGCTTCTCTTCGAGTGCGGCGGAAATCGTGACCAGCTTAAAAGTCGATCCCGGTTCATACGCGTAGCTCACCGCGCGGTTCGTCAGCGCGGCTGGTGTGACCTGCTTGCGCAGGTTCGGGTTGAATGTGGGCCGGTTGGCCAGCGCCAGAATTTCCCCAGTGTGCGGATTCTCCACGATGACCGTGCCGGCAATCGCCTGAGTGTCATGAATCGCTTGATCGAGTTCCTTCTCGGCGATGTACTGAATGTTTTTGTCGATGGTAAGGACGAGGTTTTCGCCCGGCTCCGGCTGTTTCTCAACGTCGGAAAACCACTGCCGGCGCGCGTCGACCGAGATGAACATTTTTCCGGCGCGACCGCGCAGTTCGTCGTCGAATTCGTGCTCGATGCCGCTCTGGCCGGAATCTTCCATACCGACAGTTCCGACGACTTGCGCTGCCAAATCGCGCGCGGGATAAAAACGTTTCGGCTCTTTCTGAAAGTGGATCCCCTGCAGGTTGAGCGACTTGATGCGCTCGATGGTCTCGTCATCAGCCTTGCGCGCCACCCAGCAAAAAGTTTTGTGATTACGGCAGTCGGCGAGGACTACATTATGATCCTCACCTGTGATTCGCGTGATCAGGGAAACCGCGGTCGGCAGATCTTTTACCTCGGTCGGCACCGCAAACGCCGAATCCACGAGCACGGACATCGCCAGTTCGTGTCCGGCGCGGTCATAAATCACGCCACGCTTAGGGGAAAGCGGAATCTCGCGCTGCTGCTGGTGTTCTGCCTGCTTCACAAAGCTGCCATAGCGGAAAATCTGCAAGTAGACCAGCCTTCCGCAGATCGCCACGCACCAAAACAAAAGCATCCCGCCTAGCAGGTAGAGTCGGGAATTCTTGCCGAGGCTGGAGTTGGTCGACATGAAAGTCGCAAACTTTGGGCTGCTTAGACAAACATGGCGGCCCACCATTTACGGGGGACCGCCAAATCAATTCGTGTAAACAGGCGAAATGCCTGTCCATGCCGAGCGTGGCTCGCCTATAGCTGCCTATTGCCCGGCCAGCATAATCGCCGGTTCCACGCTAGCCATCACCGGCGCGTTTGAATCCGCGGCCGCGCTATCCATACGGATCACCTGTCCCGGTTCCAGTGGAACCAATCCCATGCGGCGGGCCATCACGTCGATTCTTTCGGGATCGCGCAGGCTTGCGTCTTCCAGGCGCAGGGCGCGATTCATCTCGGTCAGATTGCTGAGTTCGCGCTTCGCCGATTCGATCTGATAGCCATATTCAATAGCGCGGAAATGCTGCCAGGCATAGGTAAACACCAGCATGAACAGCACCGCGAGGGCCGTGCCAAACTGCTTCATCTCGCGGTTGTGGCTGGGGTCTTCCACCTTCACCAGACGCGAGTTATCAATCGCCTTGGCGAAGTAGATTTCCGGCGTGCCGGTAAAAAATGCGTTTCGTCGTGCCGCTGGAATTGCGCTCCGAATTGCAGCCGCCGTCGCCATTATGCCGCTCCTGCGAAAACAGGTTCCCGATGCATCCGTGTGCTCTGCAACTCAAACAGCCGCTGCAGTTCCGTTTCCTCGGTGAGCCGCGTTTGCTGAACGTTCCGTTCCGCGCGCTCCACCGCCGCCATCAGATCCTTGATTAGTGTTCCCGTGTACATCTCGCACCTTCCAACTCGAATTCCCACCCAGAACCTGGCTTCCGAACCGGAAGCCTTTTTATAGCGGTGGATCTCTGTCCACCTTTTTTTCAGAACCTGAATGACCCGGCACGCCTTACAGCTATGCCGGGGACTCCGGCAGGTTTTCCGGAATCTAAACTTTTTCCGCCGCCCGCAACTTCGCGCTGCGCGCCCGCGGATTGCGATCTTGTTCTTCTTCGGATGCCGTTACCGGTTTCTTGGTCAACACCCGAAAGTACTTGTCCTTAATACTGCCTTCGCGGAAGGCATCCTTTACGATGCGGTCTTCCAGCGAGTGAAAACTGATCACCACCACGCGTCCGCCTGGCTTTAGAACCCGGGGCGCCGCTTCCAGCAGCGCCTTCAGATCGTCCAGTTCGCGGTTTACGAAGATTCGAAGAGCCTGAAAAGTGCGGGTCGCCGGATGAATCCTTCTTTCTGCCTGATTCATTGGCCGGGCCGCGGCTGATATGACATCCGCAAGATGTGCGGTAGATCGTATCGGCCGCGACCGGACAATGGCTCTGGCGATTCTCCGCGACCTCCTTTCCTCTCCGAATTCGTAAATCACATCGGCAAGCTCGCGCTCGTCGAGGTGGTTTACCACTTGTTCGGCGGTTCGCTCCGACCGCGGGTCCATCCGCATGTCGAGCGGTCCATCCGCCTGAAAACTGAATCCGCGCGCCGCATCGTCCAGTTGCAAACTGCTGACTCCGATGTCGGCCAGCAGTCCATCGGCAAAATTCTTGCCGAACCGCTCTCCAACTTCGGCGAATGAGCACTGCAACAACGTCACCTTCGGCCAATCTTCGCCGTTCAACTTTGCCTGCGCGATTGCAAGTGCCGCCGGATCTTTATCGAGCCCAATCAAATGTCCCGGTGCGCCGAGGCGTTTTGCGATTTCGTAACTGTGTCCGCCCAGGCCCACCGTGGCGTCGATATAAGTCCCGCCACGCCGCACGTCCAAAAAGTCGATCGCTTCTTTTAAAAGAACCGGAACATGGCTCGCTTCCCTTCCACCACCATGCCCAACCCCCTGAGGGGTGTCTGTTGAACCCTCGCCCACTAGATGCCCAATTCGTCGAGCGTCTTCTCATCGTCAGGCGTGAACTTTTCTTCCTCGACCTGCTTGCGGTACGCGTCCAGATTGCGCACGATCAAGTGTGTTAAGTTGCCGGTAACCGCAACCTCGCCTTTGATTTGCGCTGCCTCGCGCAGCAGTTGCGGAATCAGCAGCCGCCCCTGCCCATCCATCTCCACGACCTGGCCGTAATAGTTCACGCGGTCCAGGAACTTCTTCTTCGTAGGATTGAAGGTGGAGAGCCCTGCCAACTTCTGCTCGATCCGCTCCCACTCCTCGAAGGGATACACTTGAGCAACCTTCCCATCCAGACTTGTGATGTAGTATTGCTGTCCGTACTTCTCGTCGATCACCCGCTTGAACTCGGCCGGGATCTTTAACCGTCCCTTTTCGTCGACGCGAGTTGGGTGATTGCCGCGAAACATGCTGTATGCCTGTCACTATGACTGCTACCGGGGAGGTAAAAGCGACGCAAAGTATGGTCAAACTCAGGTGGTTCGGGCTGTTTGTCGTGCTCTTGGGTCGGTTAACCACCGGCTCCTCGTTTTCAGCTTCCCGTTCCCACAGCTTGAAACTGTTTGACCACTCCGTACCACTTTGTACCACATCTTACCCGTAAGTCCTTGATTGTCAATATCAAACTTGAAGGTTGCATGGTGACGAAAGTGCAGATTCGGTAAAATACGAGGACTTGTGGTTAACTACTAATACGACCACAAGATGTTGGGTTTATACTCTGGATTCCTTCGCTATTCATTCGCTTCGATTTTTCTTGCTCTCCGCGCCCGTCGGGCACTTCGTTGTGGAAATCGGCGACTTTGTGACGTAGGGCTCTGAGTTCTGACCATGCCACACCGACTTCAATTCGCCGACTGGGTTCCGTTCCCCGTCCCGCACGTATTCGCTTTCTTCTCGAATCCGGAGAATCTGCCGCGACTCATGCCATCGGCCACGCAGACCCGCATCGAACGCCTGCAGCTTGTTCAGCCAGCACCGCCGCCGGATCGGAGCCTTGACCTTCAGCGCGTAGCTGGAATCGCCTCGATCATCACGACATCTTTTCGCCCCTTTCGTTTCTTGCCTTTACGCCGAGAATGGATCGCCGTTATCACCGAATTCGAATGGAATCATCACTTCGCCGACGTTCAGCAGAAGGGACCATTCAAGCGATGGCATCACCGGCATGAGTTTCTACCGGAGGCACGCGAGGGCCTGGACGGCACGCTCGTCCGCGACTTGATTGAGTATGAAGTGGGATTCGGACTGCTGGGAGCGTTGGCCAACTCGCTGTTCGTCGTGCGCCAGATGCGCCACACCTTCGCCGAGCGGCAGAAAATACTTCCTCAGCTTCTTACCTGATTTGATTGGCGCGGCTAGTAGACTGAGTTCCCCGGCCGGCTGGTGTGAATCTGTCCTGCCTCCACGGAAATGGAGTAGGCCTCGCCGCCCTCGCCATTCCATTCTCGAATGTCGAACGCAGCCCCGGTGGGCGCGTGATAGACAGCCACGTTACGCAAGGTTAGTGCCTGTCCGGGCTTGCACACCTCCGGGTCGGCGGTGAGTCGCAGAAAATAAGCGCCCAGGCCGCTGCCCACCACCTTGGCTCGACCATTGACCTCCACCAGCACCGCTGATTTCTCGTCGATCGCGATTTCGCGCGGAGTCTTCGACCAGCCATCCGCCACAATCCTCGCCAGAAATCCCAGGCTTCTTCCCATGCGATCGCGTTTGGCGAAGTGGCTGTCGGTGAGAATGTCTTCGAGTCCCGGAACTTTCAGAAAATCTCGCACCAGCGTCACCCGCTTGACGTAGGGATTGTCGAGGACCTCGCGCGAGGTAAGATCGGCTTCGTTCGACTTGTCTTCCATAGAGCCATAGACGAACTGCCCCAGAATTGCTAACCCGGCGCTGGTGCCTCCGATTGGCTTGCCCGCAATCACGTGGTTGTTGATGGCCTCTTCCACGGAAGTTCCCTTCCAGAAGTTGACGTAGTGCGACTGATCGCCACCGGCAATGAAAATCACCGTAGCCAGCCGGATGATCTTTGCCACTTTCGGATCTTCCGCCGCCTTGCGACTAGGAATAATGAGCGTCGCCACCGAATTCATCTGGCACAATTTATTCACATACTTGTTGTAGTCGTCTTTTCCTGTCGCACGCAGAATCAGAAAGTCGCCATTGTGGCCTTTCCCGCACAGCCAGCGGAAGGCTTCATCCAGATCGGTGCCGCCGCCCATCATCGCGACCCCGGGCTCGGCGCGAGTCTGCGCATCCAGGTCGCTGCCCAGGCGCTTGTATTTATAAGACTGCGAGCGACCTATTGCGAAGGAGCCGCTACAGCACGTCAAACAAAGAAGGATCACGCTCACGAGTTTCATTACCCGACGAATATACCGCAGGCGCCATTACAGTGGGAAAACTGATCGGCAGAAGAACCATCACAATTGCAACTGGCTCGATCAAGTGCCGGTGCTTGCGCGTGGTGTTACACTGCGTCCGTTTACTCAACCACAACTTACGGAGGAGCCAATGAACTTTAATCGCGGCAGGATCTGGCTGGGCGGTTTGGCGGGAGGCGTGGTCTGGCTACTGTGGAGTTTCCTCGTGGGTCACTTCGTCATTACCGACGCGCGCTACACGGCAGCTCAGAATGCCGGACTGTTCCTGAAGACTCCGCGTTATCCCTTCTTCGTCGCGCAGTGGATCGTGCTCCTCTTTATTCTGTCCATCGCGGTCGCCCATCTGTACGCCTGGGCACGCCGAGGGCTGGGACCAGGTCCTGGCGCAGCGCTGAAGGTGGGCTTTCTTTCCGGCTTCTTCGCGGGCTTCCCGGGAAATTTCGCTCAGGCCACCTGGTTCGCCGGCGACCGTGTACTTCCTTTTGGCTGGATGATTGAGATGTGGCTGGGCGCCATTTTGGCCGCGTTGGTCGCGGGCTGGATCTACAAAGACTGAGAGCTGAAGCCGCGAGAGCACGCCGCGATCTTCTTCTTGCCGCGAGTCGCTACTTCGTCGGCTCGACGAATACCGCAGTCCCGTAGGCGAGCACTTCGGTGACGCCTTGCATCACCTCGGTCGCGTCGTAGCGCGCGCCGACGACGGCGTTACCACCCAGTTCCGCGGCATGTTGCAGCATCAGATCAAAGGCTTCGGCGCGCGTCTTCTCGCACAGGTTGGTAAGCAGTGTGATGTTGCCGCCGACCAGCGTCTGTAATCCCGCACCGATCGTGCCGAAGATTGAGCGTGAGCGCACCACGATACCGCGCACCACTCCCAGCGTGCGGGTCACGCGGAAGCCATCCAGCTCGAACTGCGTCGTGACCATATTGTGCGCCACCATTCGTCCACCGCCTGTGTAGCTGGTAACCATCGCGTCGTCTTCCTTTCCCGGTCCCCGCTAACTATAGCGCGAATGGCACCCAGGCTGCGTACGAAGATGGGGCTTGCAAAAAGTGCACCGCACAGCAATCACTCCAACGCCGCCGTGATAAAAAACTCCTGAGACGACGTATCGTACTCCACCAGCAGCAGGTTGGGCTTGCAGCAGACCTGGCAGTCTTCAACGTAGCTCTGACGGCGTCCCGCGGACTCATCCACGGCAGTGGCATTCCACTCGCCGCAGCCGGCGCATTGAAAACCCGCTTCCATGAAGCAATTATCTCAACAGGTGGGGTAAAGCCGCGTAGCGCCGCCCAGCCGCCGAAGAGGACAGCGCTACTTCCAGCTTTCCAGGAGCTTCGATTATTTCGACGGAACGACTTGCAAGTTGTTCGTCACCGAAAATATGCCCGGGATGGTGTTCGCGCGAAGGCCGGCCAGATTCTTATCGGAATCGTTATCGACAACGCCTTCTAGTGTGACCCGGCCCATCTTCACAATGATGCGAATCGGCTTCTGAACGCCTAGGGCATATTTCTCCAGGGACGGGTAGCCATAGATCGCACGATACAGGCGTAGGCGGAGGCCGTCGTCTGCGGAGGAGGGGGGAAGCACTTCGATCTGGTTATCGACCTTCTCCACGCCTTCGATATGCTTGATCGCGTTCTCGGCGTCGGATTTGAGCGAAGGCCGTACCACCTGGCCGAGCAGAGTAACTGTGCTACCGTCCACCTTAAAGGCGATGTAATCGAAGACGCCAAAGTACGGAAGCATGAGAAGTTCGTGGCGAACTTCCCGGGTGATTCGTTCTTGCGACCGGGCTGAGGGCTGATCCCGATCCTGCGCGAAGCCCAAGGGCGCGAGCGCGAACAGGATAACTACAGCAACTGCCAATTTACGCTTCATAGCTGTCTCTCCTTGCTCAAATAGAGTCCCGGGGATTGGCCTAATTGAATGAGGTCCACCGGTGCGGAAGTCTACGCGGCGTGGAAACTTTTGCTTGCCGCGAAGCCGCATCAATGTTATTCCTGACTCGCTCACTTTGGATGCAAGTCCATATCCGGAGGACTTGGCGTCGGAGAAAATTTTTGCGACGGCCGAAATCATACAGTTGACCCTGGGGCTTGCATTGTCTGAACCTATCGCCGACCACGGCTCGCTAAACCGGACTTCCTTCATCTCTCCGGGCGTATCGATCGCCGAAGCTGAAGATCCCAACCGGCCGAAGCGCGTACTCGGCTTCCGCGATCTGGTTCTGTTTTACGTGGTCACCGGCATCAGCCTGCGCTGGATCGCCACCGCCGCGGCCGCTGGTCCCAGTTCCATCGTCATCTGGATCGGCGCCTGGTTCTGCTTCTACACGCCACTCGCGCTTTCCGTGCTCGAACTTTCTTCTCGCTATCCCAGCGAGGGCGGACTCTACGTTTGGAGCAAGCGCGCCTTCGGAGACTTCTCCGGCTTCATGTCGGCCTGGACTTACTGGACCAGCAACCTTCCTTACTTCCCGGCCGTGCTCTACTTTGCCGCCAGCAACATCCTGTTCATCCGCCAGAACGCATGGGCGCACCTCTCGAACAACGCTACGTTCTACATCGTTTTTTCTGTGCTCACGCTAGGCGTTGCTACGCTGATGAACATTGTCGGCCTCGACGTCGGCAAGTGGCTGCATAACATTGGCGCGCTCGCTATGTGGATCCCGGTTGGAATCGTCATTGTGATGGGACTGATCGCCTGGCATCGCTACGGTTCGGCCACGTCTTTCACCTTGCGCACGATGACGCCCAGCGTACATTTCAACGACATCATTTTCTGGTCGGTGCTGACCTTTGCCTTCGGAGGATGCGAGACCGCATCCTTTATGGGGGAAGAAATCAAGAATCCCCGGCGCTCGATTCCCTTCGCTTTGCTGTTCGGCGGGATCACGGTGACGCTGTGCTACATCCTGGGGACGGCTTGTGTACTGCTGGCTTTGCCCTCGAGCGAAGTCAACAGCCTGCAGGGGCTGGTGCAGGCCATCTCAAAAACCGCTGGGCGCGTGGGTTTTCCCGGGGTGTTGCCGGTCGCTGCGTTCCTGATCGCTCTGAGTAACATCGGCGCTGCTGGCGCCTACCTCGCCGCTGTGGCTCGGCTGCCCTTCGTCGCGGGAATTGATCGCTTTCTCCCTCCGGTATTTGGTGCGCTTCACCCGCGATGGAAGACTCCGTGGGTTGCGCTGCTCACGCAATTCGTTTTGGGTCTGGTTTTCATCTTTCTCGGCCAGGCCGGAACCAGCGTCAAAGGCGCTTACGACGTGCTGGTTAGCATGGGCGTGATCGCCTATTTCATTCCGTACCTTTATTTATTCGCGGCCATGATCAAACTGCAGCGCGAGCCCGGCGGGCCGGAGGTGATCCGCGTTCCGGGAGGCAGCGTGATGGCAAAGCTCGTGGCCACTCTTGGATTTGCTACCACCGCGCTGACGATTATCCTGTCGCTGATTCCGCAGCCGGATGAACCCAACAAACCGTTGGCGCTGCTAAAAATTGTGGGGGGAACAGGAGCACTGGTGCTGGTAGGCGTAGGAATTTATGTTGCAGGAAGGCGGCGGCACACGGAAGGACAACGCTGAACCGAAGAATGAATGGCCCACTACTCCGGGTACGCTTACGCGGCGTCTTGATTTCCTGAATCGCCGTACAGCTCCGCTTCGGAGACCACAGCGTCCGTCGAATGTCCCCTTTCCGCTCTGGCCACAGCGCCGAACATTGGCCCTCGCGCTCGCATCACCGGCGCGAAGCTCATGAATCCAATCCGCGGAACGATATCGTCGTAAATAGCCTCCATTCCCCCGCGCCGAAGGTACGTTTCATGCCAGAATCCCGTGCCTCCCGAATCCTTCAGGAACTGCTGCCACCATTGCCGGTGTGGATCGGAACGCGTCCAGTTCATCAGCGAATCGAGATCCCGCCAGTACTGGCGCATACCGACATGCATGGGGAACAGGGAAAAAATGAAATTTTCGTGGCGCAGGAGGCCATCTGGTTGCGCCTGTACGGAGGACGATATCTTCGGTCCGAATCCAAACAGGGTCTTCATTCCGTAGATGCGATTCACCCGCATTCCAAGGTAAATCACAACCAAGTCGGGATATTTCGAGAGATCAACCGTTTGACGTTCGACGCGGGTAGGCATAAAGAAAACCTCCCGTGTAATTCTATACCGGCGTCGCTGTCTTCCTCACGGGATTGAAGAACGGCAGCGCCGTCACCTTCACATTCGTCTTGAGTCGAATCGCCTCGATGGTAATCTCCATCTGCAACTGCGTCCCCAGCTTCGAGTGCTCGGTCTCAACGCTAGCCAGCGCGATCATTTTCTTCAGGATCGGCGACCAACTCGTAGTGGTCGCCTTGCCCACTTGCTTTTCTCCCGAGTACAACGGCACGGCCACGCGCGAAGCCTGGCTGGGCGCGGCTGGAGTGAGCCCATAACGCTCGTAGAGCGCCTCCACATCGGTCCAATCCACCTCGACTCCGACAAACTGCCGCGCCACGCCGTTTTTCGAGTCCTGCTCCAGAGCCCGCTTGCCGATGAAGTTTTCCT
This sequence comes from uncultured Acidobacteriaceae bacterium, assembly GCA_963782835.1. GTDB lineage: Bacteria > Acidobacteriota > Terriglobia > Terriglobales > Acidobacteriaceae > Sulfotelmatobacter. The sequence goes on from CAWALR010000019.1 coordinate 102,149, forward strand.
TCTCCAGGTGCACCATCTTGGCGAAGCCCAGCTCGTACGGCGAATATTTCTGCGACGGAATCAGCGCTTTCTTCGAACTTGTGTAGTCGACTTCAATCAAGAGAAGCCCGGCTTCCACTCGCGCCACGTCAAGCGCCAGCATGCCCGCCGCATGCAGATCAAATTGCTTGCCCTTTTCGGCCAATGCATCCCAGACTTTCACGGCATTATTGGCTTCTCTTAGCGGCACCCAGATCTCATATCCCAAGTCGCCGGTATATCCCGTTCGCGAAATATCGACCGGCACGCCCGCGATCTTGCCGTGCGTGACGCGAAAGTACTTCAGATTCGCAATGTCGGCCTCGGCTACGGACTTCAGCAGCTTCGCCGAGGTCGGCCCCTGCAGCGCTAGCGCGGCAACTTTCTCGGAAATGTCTTCGACCTGCACATCCATGTTCAGGCCGTTTTGCCGGAACCAGCGCAGGCTGGGGTCGGCAGCCGTCCAGCGATAAACATTTTCCTCCAACCGAGAAATCGTCCCGTCGTCGATGACCTTGCCTTCTTCATCGCACCAGCAGCAATAGATCACCTGCCCCACTTTCACCTTGTTGATGTCGCGCGTAATCACGCGGTTCACCAGCCGCGTCGCATCTTTCCCCGTGATCAGATATTTATAGAGCGGAGAAATATCGATCAGCGCCGCCGCGTTGCGGATGGCGTTGTACTCGTGCTCGTGATGCACCTCATACACGCTGACCGTGTAATATCCCGACCACTCGCGGTAACTCAGACTGTGGCAAAGTGGAAAAGTTCTCTCGTGAAACGCGGTTCCAATGGGCAAGGGAGTAGCCTCGAAAAAGATTTCGCTCGAAGCCGGATTATATGCACCTGCGCTCTCGTGCGGCAACTCCGGGTGCTAATGACTTTCAGTCACGGCTGCGCAAATGTGCAGACAAAACCGCCCGTTCCCGATAGAATGGCGCTTCGACTTCAGCGATGCGCGCACTCATTCCGATCCTATCGAACGTCCTCCGCAGCTGGAGCGTCCTGCCCAGCGGGCTCTGATACACCCTGTCCAGACGAATCCTGCGCGAGTATTATTGCGTTTTCCCAAAAGCAAGCGACCAGCTAGAGGCTAAGAGCTTATGGCTACTTCATACGATGTCATCGTAATCGGCGGCGGCCACAACGGCCTGGTCAACGCCGCCTACCTGGCGCGCGCCGGAAAGAAAGTCCTGGTGCTCGAACGCCGCCACATTCTCGGGGGCGCAGCGTGCACCGAAGAAGTCTTTCCCGGCTTCAAATTTTCCGTTTGCTCCTACGTAGTATCGCTGCTGCGCCCGGAAATCATCCGCGACCTCGATCTCCCACGCCACGGCCTCGAGATACTTCCGCTCGACGGAACTTTCACCCCCATGCCCAGCGGCGATTATCTGTGGCGAGTGAACGACCACGGCAAGACTCACCGCGAGATCGCCCGCCACTCCCGCGTCGACGCCGAAGCCTACGACGAATTCGGCAAAGCCATGCAGGCCATGTGCCGCTTCGTAAAGCCTATTCTCAGCATGGTCCCGCCCGACCCGAATACACTCAATCCGCGCGAATTGATGAAGCTCCTCTTCATCGGCCGCCGCTTCCAGGGCATGTCGAGCTACGACAAGTACAACCAGGTCCAACTCATGACCATGAGCGCCATTGATTTTCTCGATCAATGGTTCGAAACCGACGTGCTCAAGGCGACCATGTCCGCCTCCGGCATTATCGGCACATTCCTCGGCGTGCGTTCGCCCGGAACTGCTTATGTTCTTCTTCATCACTACATGGGAGAAATCGACGGTGCATTCCGCGCATGGGGATTCGCACGTGGCGGCACGGGAGCAATCTCAAATGCAATCGGCGATGCGGCTCGCGAAGCAGGTGTCGAAATCCGAACGCAGGCCGCCATTGCGAAAATCATCGTAAAAGATGGCAAGGCCAAGGGAGTCGTTCTCACCAACGGCGATGAAATCTACGCCGAGACAATTTCATCAAGCGTCGATCCGCGGCTCACCTTTAACAAGTTCATCGAAGCCGAACATCTTCCCGCCGACTTTCTCGAAGACATCAACCGCTTCAAATATCGTGGCTCGTCCGGCAAAGTAAACATGGCGCTGGACGCGCTGCCAAACTTCAAGGCTATCCCTGGACCCGGCGCCCATTTGCGCGGCGCGATTTCGATTTCGCCGTCCGTGGAATATATGGAACGCGCTTACGACGATGCCAAGTACGGCAACTTCTCACGCAAGCCGTATATCGATATGGTCATCCCGTCGCTCACCGATCCTTCCGTCGCGCCGCCGGGCAAGCACGTGCTCTCCTGTTTCGTGCAGTACGCGCCCTACAAGCTGCGGCCCGGCTTGAATTGGGACGATCAGAAAGAGGCGTTCGGCGATACCGTCGTCAACACCATCGCCGAATATGCGCCAAACATCAAAGACATCATCCTGCACCGGCAAGTCATCACGCCGCTCGATCTCGAACGCGAGTGGGGATTGAGCGAAGGCAACATCTTCCAGGGCGAACTTTCGCTGGAGCAGCTTTTCTTCCTGCGTCCCGCGCCGGGCTACGCGCGCTTCCGCACACCCATTCAGAATCTCTACATGTGCGGATCGGCCACCCATCCCGGAGGTGGAATCATGGGCGCACCGGGGCGTCTGGCGGCTCTCGAAATTCTTAAAGACATCAAGGGAGCGGCCTAACCATGCCTGAGAACAACTCCGCTCCGCGCGACATCGTCATCATCGGCGGGGGCCACAACGGGTTGGTCACCGCGTTCTACCTCGCTAAGGCGGGATTCAAGCCGCTCGTTCTCGAGCGCCGCGCTCAGGTCGGCGGCGCTGCCATCACTGATGAATTTCATCCCGGCTTTCGTTGCTCTACGCTCGCTCACACTGCCGGCCCGATCCGTCCTGACATCGTTCGCGACATGCAACTGGAAAGGCATGGGCTCAGGGGAATCACACCGGAAACTTGCGTCACGGCGCTTTCGCCCGACGGCCGCGCGCTTTCGCTCTATCAAGACGAAAACAAATCTACAGCGGCGGTCGCGGCTTTTTCGCAGAAAGATGCGGCGAAATATCCCGAATTCGAAAAGTCACTGGCGAAAATCAGCAAGGTAATCGCGGAAGCGCTCGCCACCACACCGCCCGACATCGACCATCCCAGCGGCGGCGATCTGTGGAGCATGTTGAAGACCGGACGTGCTCTCCGCAATCTCGGCAAGCGGGATATGTATCGCGTGTTGCGCTGGGGTCCGATGGCGGTCGCCGATTTGGTGGCGGAATATTTTGAGACCGAATTGTTGCGCGCGGTCGTGGCGGCTCGCGGAATCTTCGGAACTTTTCTTGGACCATGGTCGGCCGGCAGCAGCCTGCAACTGCTGATTCGCGCCGCTGGAGACTCTCATCCCGCGGGTTCAGCCTTTTTCGCCGCAGGCGGAATGGGTTCGCTGACCGAAGCCATGGCCTCCGCCGCGAAGGCCGCCGGCGTCGAGATTCGCACCGGGGCGGAAGTCATCGAGATTCGCGTCAAGGATGGCGCAGCTACCGGAGTGCTGCTCGCCACCGGCGAAGAAATCAGTGCCAAGGCGGTTATCTCGAACGCTGATCCGAAAGCGAACTCTGCTCAAGCTGACCGATCCCACTCACCTTTCTCCCGACTTCGTGCAGAAACTTCAGCACTATCGCGGCAACGGCACGGTCGCGAAGGTTAATTTAGCGCTCTCCGCCCTGCCGACTTTCACCGCTCTGAAAAACGGAGACGGCGGCGCGCTCAAGGGCCGCATTCATATCGGCCACGAGATCGACTATCTCGAACGCGCCTTCGACGAATCCAAGTACGGCAACTTTTCGCGACAGCCTTATCTGGAAGCCGCGATCCCATCGTTGACCGACCCGACGCTCGCACCCGACGGCAAGCATGTAATGTCCATCTACATGCAATACGCGCCTTACAGGTTAAAAGGCAACTGGGAGGACCAGCGCAAAGCGCTCGGTCAAACGGTGGTGCAGACTCTTGCGCAATACGCGCCCAACCTGCCGGAACTGATCCTGACCCACCAGATCATTACTCCACTGGATATGGAAGAAGTCTACGGACTAACCGGCGGCCAAATCTTTCATGGCGATCTTGCGCTCGATCAGTTCTTCACCATGCGTCCGCTGCTGGACTGGGCACGCTATCGTACTCCGATCGAAAATCTTTATCTTTGCGGCAGCGGCACGCATCCAGGCGCTGGCCTGACGGGAGGTTCGGGGGCGAACGCTGCGCGGGAGATTCTGAAGTGTTTGAGGAAATAACTTAACCGCTGACGAGAATGTGTGCCGCATGCAACTCTGGTCCATATTCCGCGAAATCAAGGCCGCTCTCGATCGTGAAGATATTGAAGGCCTGTTGGCTAGCGGCTGCCCTGCTGACGAGTACGACGGTGAGGCATCGTTGATCGAAAGCGAGATTGCGAAGATCACGAACTTCGGAGAAAAGCCGCTCAGCCAGAAGCAGTGCGAGAGGATAATCGTTGATGTGTGGGTCAGCCAGTTCGGTCCATTCAAAGCCGAAGACCTCGATATGAGGGCTCCGGCTTTCTCCTCCGTCGCGCAAAAGATAGTCGGTCCGCGATGAAAACCTCCGCCATCCTCCTTGTCTCCTGCCCTGACGCCAAGGGCGAAGTCGCGACCATCGCCGACTTCGTCTACCGTCACGGCGGCAACATCCTGCACGCCGACGAACACGCCGACGAAGAATCCGGCCTGTTCCTCATGCGCGTCGAGTTCGATCCCAAGGACTTCGACATCGATCTCACTGATAAAAACCTCGCCGATTTCGCCACGAACTTCTCTCCTATCGCCGAAAAATTCCAGATGACTTGGCGCCTGGCGCAATCTTCGCATCGCTCGCGCATGATTATTCTGGTTTCGAAGTACGATCACTGCCTCGTCGATCTCCTCTACCGTCACCAGAGCGGCGAACTGGCCTGCGACATTCCGCTGATCATCTCGAATCACCCCGACAATCAACCCATCGCCGACTTCTACAGAATTCCTTACACCGTCATTGCAAGCACAAAAGAGAATAAGCAGCAGGCGGAAGAACAAATCGCATCCCTGATCGACAGCCATAAAGCTGACTTCATGGTTCTCGCCCGCTACATGCAGATTCTGTCAAATGAGTTTCGTCAACCGCTATCCACAGCGCATCATCAACATTCATCACTCATTTCTGCCGGCCTTCATCGGCGCACGCCCGTACCATCAAGCTTTCGAACGTGGTGTCAAGCTGATTGGCGCAACCAGCCACTACGTCACCGAAGTTCTGGACGATGGTCCCATCATTGAACAGGACGTCGTCCGTGTTTCCCACCGCGATACCGTCGAGGATCTCATTCGCAAAGGCCGCGACCTGGAAAAGGTAGTTCTCTCCCGCGCCGTGCGCTGGCACGTCGAAAACCGAGTCCTTCTCTACGGCAACAAGACCGTGGTTTTCTGACGATCCCGGTTTTGCAGGGCCGATGATCGCGCGGAAGTACATGACCCTCCGGAAAATCGCAGCGGGCGGGGTAAACAGTGTCGCTCCGCTAGTAACTTGCGGTACCCAGTGACTTTCGTCTTTACTTGAACAGCAGTTAAGAATTCCCTCATCAGACGGGGAGAATCTCGCTCGCGGAGCTTTCTTGGCCGAGGATCTTAAATTTGAGTTAGCAATCCTGGCGACCGTCCAGGGGTTCTACCAGAAGCTGCTCAAAGACTTGCTGGGCGCGGAGGTTCCCGTTCCGAGTGGGTTAGACGAACTCGCACTTCGTCATAACGATCGGGACCTGCCGGAAACTCTCTCCCGCATGTATCGCTGGCTGCATGTGCTCGACATGGCCATCACTCCGGCTATGCTGCGGCAAGCGCTCACCCCGGAAACGGATTCGGAGGTCGCCGAAGCATTACTGCGGTACTTCGTACGGCGGCGCGAGCCCAGCGAAATCAATCGCGACAAGACGGATCTGATTTCAACTTTTCTCTACCGTCATCCCCGGGTACACGGGCAATGGCAGCAGCAGGGCTATGGCCTGGATGGTGCATTGCCTCTTTCTCCGTTCGAGATCGCCCTGATCGAGATTCTGGCCGACACCGACGTGCCCTCACTTCCCGAAGAACATGTGCAGTTGCTGCGAAACTTCGATCCTTTGCGGGAGGAGATTGCCCGTTACCGCGATTTCAACTCGCTGATGGACTCCGGCATCGTTTCGCGCGTACGTGAGCTGAAACGCTGGCTGGATTCTTCGTTTTACCATCCCGGCGTTCTGGCTACGGTCGCAGCGCACAATGCGGCGTTTGGCGCCCGCTTTGACGAGCTCTTCACCAAGGCATTGGGGGAAATCAAGCAATTCGCGCAAGCCCTCGACGAAATGGGTGGAAGCATTCTCAGCACAGTGGACGGCGTGGAAGTCACCGTGGAGCATGTGGCTGCAATCGAGCAGAAGGAAATGCTGCAGGCCGACTACGGCAGCGCTCTGGAAAAATTCAGGCGGGTCTCCAAATTGAAGAAGGAACTGGACCGGCGCCCGCCGATTCGGAAATCCCTGCTCGCGCCCGCAACCGGTCGGACCGCGCAAGCGTCCGGTGGGGCAGCCGCGGCCGCCAAGCCTGCCAGAGCAGCAGCCGCAAAAGCGCCCGCTCCGGCACAAGCTTTTCAGCCGCCGGCGATCACAGCACAGCAAATTTCCGTCGAAGAGGGCAAATTACGCCGCGTCGAAGAATCGATCCGAGTCTTCGTCCGAGTGGCCGATCCCAAGTACCGCCAGATCGTCCCTATGCGCTTCTTTAACTTGACCCTCACCGCGCCCGAGGCTGACGCGTACAATGCCAGCTTCCTCGAAGAGAAGAGTTTGCGCGCCGATGTGGCCCGAACGCTGATTCGTCTGGTTTCCTGCGTGGCGCGCGTCAACACCGAACTCGAAGAACTCAAACGCAGCCGGAGTATGTCCTCCGTGTGGAAACTTCACGCCGATGCGCTGGTCGTTCTGCTCGACATGGCCAGCACAACCGCCGAAGACGCCGAAGGAGTTGCCAAACTCGCCGGGAACAGCGATGCCGGCGCATCTGCCAAAGCCATCCGCGAAACCGTGCAGAAACTGCGCGCCCGCTCCGATCAGGCGGTGAAGGCTCTAGCTCATCCGGGAAACTAGCTCAGTTTTCGACACTGTAAACTCAACGCAAATTTCAAAGAAAAAGGACGGGCAATTTCTCACCCGTCCCTCCAGCGCCACGAACCAATAGCGAAAAGCTAGTTGATATCGAACTGCTCCTGATGCAGCGCTGGATCGCTCTTCACAATGATGGTCCGCTTGGTCAGCTCTTCCATCTCATTCAGCAGACGGCCATTGTTGGATTTCAGTTCCTTGGCCACATCGGGATGAACGCGCAGCATCACGTCTTCGTGTTCCAGGTGCTTAGCGATCTTGCGCATTTCCACGTAGATCTCGTTCGCCACCGTGGTGAGCGACTTCACGTAGCCGGTGGATTGGCAGTAAGGACAAGGCGCACCAATCGTGCGCTCCAGCGATTGCTTCACTCGCTTGCGAGTAATCGCGACGAGTCCGAAATCATTGAACTGCAGCACTTTTGACGGCGCGCGATCGTGCCGGAGTTCCTCTTCAAGAGCCTGCATCACGCGCTGGCGATTGCGGCGCTCATCCATGTCGATGAAGTCGATGATGATAATTCCGCCCAGATCGCGCAAACGAATCTGGCGCACAATCTCTTTAATCGCGTCCACGTTGGTTTTGACGATCGTATCTTCCAGCCGCGAGGTCTTGCCGACGTACTTGCCGGTATTGATGTCGATGGCCACCAGCGCCTCGGTCTGGTTGATCACGATGTATCCGCCGCTCTTCAACCACACCTTCGACTTGAGCGCCTTGTTCATCTCCTCGGCCAGGCCGAACTGCTCGAACAGCGGCGTCTCCTTGGTGTAGAGCTTCACTCGTTTCACCAGCCCCGGCTGGAAGCGATTGAAGAAACGCAGAATACGTTCATATTCCGGTTCCGTGTCAACCCAAATCACGGAGAAGTCGGAAGTCACCTGGTCGCGCAACACCCGCTCCACCACATTCAAATCGTGATAGATCAACGCCGGTGGCTTGGAGGCCTCGGCGCGGGTCTTGATGTCGTTCCACAGGCCTTTCAGGAAGCGGATGTCCGCCCGCAATTCTTCTTCGCTCGCACTCTGCGCTGCAGTCCGAACGATAAAACCGCCATGGCCGTTGTCGCGCTCGCTCATCACGATGCGTTTTAGACGCTGGCGCTCTTCGTCTGATGCTATCTTGCGCGAAACTCCCGTATGGTTCACGGTCGGCATGTACACCAGGAATCGTCCCGGCAGCGCGATGTGGCTGGTGATGCGTGCGCCCTTCTTGCCGATGGGCTCCTTGGCAATCTGCACCAGAATTTCCTGGCCTTCTTTCAACAAATCGCTGATCTTCGGAACTTCATGCGACTCGCGACGCGGGAAGCGACGCCCACCGCCCCGGCGGCCGCCACTCCGGCGCTCATAACCCGGCCGCGGACGAGGTGCTCGCTGCGTATAACCTGCCGTTCCCGACGGTGCACGAACTTCAGCCCTGGCATCTACTGCGCCAGTCCCGCGCGCTTCCGCGTCGAGCAACGCTTCCGCCTGGGCCTGCGCTTCCTCCAGTTCCAGTTCTTCCGAGTCTTCCTCGGTCTCTGGCGCACCGCCTTCCGCCGGAGCCGCACCGGACTCTGCCAGTGACGTCATGTGGATCTCATCTACCGTCTCGCGCACTTCGGAAATCTCGCGCGGCGCAGTCTCCGAACCCTGCTGAACTGCGGCTCGCGTCTCTTCCTCAAACTCGTCATAACCCTCATCGGACGTTTGTTCGTAGCGAACCGTATCGGCTTCTTCCTCGTCGATGGTTTCCTCTTCCAGCGTCCCAGGGGCCGCGAAAGCCACGACTTGTTCCGGCGCCCGAGCCGCGCCCCTGTCCGAATGTTCGGGAACGACTACGATCTTGTCCTCTTCCTCAACAATCTCTTCGACGGTCTCGGTGGCCTCCGGAGCCATGGCAGCAGCAGAGACCGCTGAATCCCGACGATAAAATTCGCGATTCCAGCTCACTGAGGTTGCGGCCGACTCCGCGGGTTTTTCCAGAAGAGGCTGCGCCTCTTCTCGCTCCTCAAGCTGCGGCGTGGCGGCAGGGGCCGCAAAGATGGGCTCGTCGTCGGGGAAGGTCGCAGCAATGGGCGCTTCAGATTGTGCGACTGGCTCGAGAGCTTGATCTTCAGACGTACGCGATGGCGGCGCTGCCGGCGCCGGAGTCATGCCTCGATATTTGGAAATCGACTCTCCTGGCAGGATGATGGGCTGGTATCCCGCTGGCGGTCCAAACTGATGTCGGCTGGGCGATTCTTGGCGAGAAATTGCCACAGGCGCAGCTGGCGCACTCTCTATCACGGGCGTTGCCGAGCGCGGCTCGGATGCCCTGTCACGTCCATCATTTCGTCCATCGCGACGTCCGCCGCGGCGACGGCGGCGTCCCCGCCAACCTCCGCGTTCCCGCTCCTGAGAATCTCTTCCCGCAGAGGTATCGGACGAAGCTGCCACAATCGACGGTTGGGTTTCACCTGGCTCTTCTACGGCAAAACGCCCGCCGGATTCGCCCTCGAAATCGGTAATATTTTCAGCCGCGTCTGAACCTTCCGCCGCTTGCGGGGTGGAAGACTGACCTTCCTCACTCCCCTGTTGCGAACGCATGTCCTGCACTCCGCGGCCAGCGGGCACAACGTCGGTTACGTCCTCGTCGTGCTCTTCCAACTCCATAAAGTCGGAAACATACAGGAAGGCATCGCGTTCCAGGCCGATGTCAACGAAGGCCGACTGCATGCCAGGCAGAACGCGGGTGACCCGGCCCTTATAGATGGAACCTGCTAAGGTGTATTCATTTTCGCGCTCGAGGTAGATTTCCGCGAGCAGATCATCTTCCACCAGGCCCACTTTGGTCTCGTGGGGCGTGGAAGAAACAAACAACTCTTTATTCATGGACACTCCGGTCCCGTCCCGACTCGTTTAAGAAAGTCGGACGGGCTTCACCGGGGCGAAGCGAGGAAGGAAACGGGAGGATCGAGCGTCGCGATGCTGGCCCTGGAGGAGGGACGGCTGGGGCCGGGGAGGTTTCTCCCTGACCGAGTCCGCTGCACAAGCTTGGGTATCTTCTGCACTTTTCGCTTTCGTCTGCCGGGTTTGTGACCGCACTCTCTGACCGTTTCGGGTCGGGGGGCCGTTTCCCTGCCAGCAGCGTTATTGCTTCAATCCTGCCCGGTCTTCTACTGCTCGACTGGCCGGTGAAATACCCCCTTTACGCGAGGGCGATCGATATTTTTGGGGCTGCGCCTAGCCAGCGCAGCAACTGCTCTCTACCGTCTTCCCACTTCCAGCTTCACGAACCCTTAGCCGGCTCAGCCAAACTTGGTTCACCCAGCTAATTCACAAACCGGCGCATTCGAACATTCATGACCATCCCCAGCGCCAGGAACATGAACAGAACGGAAGACCCACCGTAACTCATGAGCGGTAGAGGTATTCCAGTGACCGGCATAAAACCGACCACCATGCCGACGTTTACCAGGATATGGAAGCTAAGCACAGCCACCACACCCATCACCACGAACGTGCCAGCGCGGTCGGGCGCTGTTTGCGCGTTCTGGGTCAAACGCATCAGCACTATGAAGTATAACAGCAGAACCCCAAGAGCGCCCACGAATCCATGTTCTTCGGAGAATGCCGCAAATATAAAGTCCGTTTGCGGAACGGGCAGGAAAGCACCGTGTGTTTGCGAGCCCTTGCCACCCCACAACCCGCCCGAGCCCACCGCGATTTTGGATTGCTCAACTTGGTACCCCGTGCCCTGCGGATCGTTTTCCGGGTCCATAAAGCTGGTGAGCCGCTGCTTCTGGTAAGACTTTAAAACGTGAACCTTGGGAGTGAAGAACACCGCTCCCACCCCCACCGCTGCCAGTACCGCCACCAGCACGCCCTGCTTCCACTGCATTCCGCCGAGAAACACTCCCATAACGGCGATGGGTACATACGTAAGAGCAGTGCCAAGATCAGGCTGTGCCAATACCATCAGCATCGGAATGCCGACGATCGCGCCTGCTTTAATAAAGTCCGGCCAGGAGAGGTCGCGGTGTCGCAGTTCGGCGAAATACTTGGCCACCGCGAGGATCAGGATCAGCTTCACCCACTCCGAGGGCTGGAAGTGATTGCCGCCCGGCATGTGGATCCACCGCTTCGCTCCCAGATATCTCTGCCCAAACAGAAGCACCGCCATCAGCGAAGCAATTGCCGCAATGTAAAACCAGTGGATTCTGTCGAGCAGCGCCTGGTAATTGACCAGGCTGATCAGAAACATCATCCCCACACCAGCCAGGACCCAGTAAATCTGCTTGATGTGCGACCCGGCAAACTTGGTGTGCATGGTGGCGCTGCGGATCTCCATCACGCCCAGTCCACAGATCATCAGCACGAAGATCAGCAGCAGCCAGTCGAAATCGCGGAATGAAACGTAACGGCTCATGAGTTCTGAGTACCCAGTACCGAGTACCGAGCAAGACCTTCCTCGCGTAGAACTTCGCCTCGTGTCTTCATTGCATTTTCCCGCTACTCGGTACTAGGTACTCGGTACTGACGATCCCCGGTGCCGCGATCGCAATGCCGGTAACGGCTTCCTCGGCAGATTCAAAGAGAAGCTTCCACCTTCAAGTCTGTCGCTCTCGGGCGCCGTCCACAAGGCGCCCACGTCAACTTCGTCAACGTTCCCCGTCTTCCGTGCCATCTTGCTGGGCAAGCGCCGCTGCTTGTCGACATAGGCTTTAAGCACTTGCGTCGCCAGGCGCGCCGCCAGCCTGCCATGCTCGCCGCCTTCGAACAGCACGCAGACGATGACGTCGGGATTGCGCCGTGGCGTGAATCCGACGAACCACCCGTTCTGGGCCAGATCCTCACTGTTCTTAAAGCGCGCGCGAGTGGCCAGCGAAACAATCTGCGCCGATCCCGTTTTGCCAGCGATGTCGATTCCCGGTACATGCGCCGAAGGAGCAGTACCCTCCGGAAGGAGAACTCGCGACATCGCGTCTGTGATGAAAGTCCATCCGTTCGGATCGATGGGAACGGTTTTCGATCTCGGTAACGTGACTCGTCTCCACATATCCGCTGGGCAATTCCTGCGGATCGACGACGTGCGGCACCACCAATTTGCCGCCCATCGAGATCGCCGCGACTGCGCGCATCAACTGCACTGGCGTGAGCGCGACCGCGCCCTGCCCGATGCCCACCGAAATGGTTTCCCCCGCAAACCATTTCTGTTTGAAGTTCTTGATCTTCCACTCTTCCGAGGGCATCACGCCGCTTACCTCGTTGGGCAAGTCAATGCCCGTCTTCTGCCCTAATCCCAACATGGTGGCGTACTTGGCAATGCGGTCGATGCCCAGCTTTTCCGCCAGCGTATAAAAGAAAACGTCGCAGGATTGATATATGGCTTTCTCCAGAGTGACCGGACCGTGCCCGCCCTTCACCCAGCAGCCAAACCGGCGTCCGTAAAACTCTGCGCCGCCAGTGCAGTTCACATGCAGATCCTGGGCAATTCCCTCCTGCCACCCCGCGACTGACATAATGATTTTGAAAGTGGAACCCGGCGCCAGTTGCGCCTGAATCGCCTTGTTCAGCAGCGGCTTGTCAGGATCCGTAACCAGCTTGTTCCACTCATCGCGTGACACTCGCACCGCAAAATCGTTAGGGTCGAAGGTCGGCCGGCTCACCATCGCGAGGATCTCGCCAGTTCGCGGCTCCATCGCAACGATCGCGCCATTTTTTCCTTCCAGCGCTTCCTCGGCCGCAATCTGCAAATCAATATCAACCGTAAGCTTCAACTGTTTTCCTGGGACAGCTTCGGTTTCCCCGAGCAATCCGAGTTCGCGGCCATGACTGTTCACCAGTTCCCGCCGCGCTCCGTTCTTCCCCATCAATGCGTTGTTGTACTGCCGCTCCACTCCCGAGACTCCGACAACGTCACCCGGGTTATAGAGTTCAAATTGCGGCTGGTTGAGCATGTCTTCCGTCACTTCACCCACATAGCCGATCAGGTGCGCCATGAACCCATTGCGCGGATACAGACGACGGTGCGCCATGATCGTATCCAGCTCCGGCAGTTCGTTGCGATGCGCGTCGATGAAGGCCAGCTCATCCGGCGTGATGTCTTCCTTCAAAAAGATCGGCTGGTACTGCGGCATCGACGCGAAGTGCCGGATCCGCGCCCGCACCTCCTCAGGATCCAGATGCAGCCCTTGCGCAATGAGGTCGGCGTCCGCGTTCAAATCACGCGAGGAATCGCGCAATAGCAATGCGGAAAACGACGGATAGTTGTCAACGATGATGCGCCCTTCGCGGTCCAGAATCTTTCCGCGCGGCGCGAGGATGGGAACATTGCGGATGCGATTCTTTTCGGCCAGCGACGAGTACAGACCACTCTGCATCACCTGCAGCCGCCACAATCCGTAGGCCAATACAAGAAAGATCGCCAGGATGGCATACTGCGCCGCTGTCAGGCGGATTGCCGATACTTTTTCGTCACGACCGAACATCGGTTCTCGGTTCTCAGTTCCCAGTTCTCAGTTGCTAAACAACTAGTGGCACACACCGCGGCCTGGAAATTGTTCTCGGATGTTTCTCAATTCTAGCTCTTCGAGGCAACAATGCGCCCAGCCGGAAGGTACGTAGGTCACTAGTGGCATTTACTGAGAACTGAGAACTGGGAACTCGTTTTACGTTCTCTGCTTGAACTTATCCAACAGAAAGTACAATCCGACCCCGAGGGCCGCATTCGCCAGTCCAGCTACAATGCCCCGGCTCCAACTCCAGTTCAGAGTCATGTTGACCATGCCTCTGGCTACGGTGAAATAGACGGCCGCGTGCACCAGGTAGAATCCCAGCGTCACCAGAAACCGAGCGCCGGCGTTTTCCACATCCAACTTTGCTCCCAGCGACGATGCGCCGTACCCTACCACCGTCTTGGCGATGCCGTAAATGCCAATCGGATAAGGTCCCAGCATGTCTTGTGCCAACCCGATCGCGGCTCCGGTGAGCAGCCCGGAAATCGGATTGCGCCGCGCCATGGCAAAGAAAATCGTTACCAGCAAGGGCAAATCGAAGATGGAGAAGATCCGTCTCGGCAGGAACGTCTGCAGAAATAGCGCGAGCAGCGGCACGCCAATCGTCACCGGAATACTGAACCGGTAAACCTCGATCTGCTCTCCCGATGTGTAAGTGATGGGCACGCTAGTGAGGGTCGTCATCTGTTGCCGGTGGTTGGGAATTAGGCTGAGTGGCGGCCGGTTTGGGCTGCGTTGTCGTAGTTTTCGGCGCTGGCACCGCCGTGTTCGTGCCAGCTGCGTTAGCGGAGTCGCTATTCAATGCCGGATTGCTGGAAACCGTTTTCGGCTGGCTCTTCTTTGGCGTTTGGCTGACCGTGGACTGGCCGTCGCCGGATGCGACCTGCGTACCACCAGTGCTCAACGCTTTCGCGCTGGCCGGAGCCGCCGCAGTTGAGGATTGTGGTAGCTTGGCCGTCGTCGGCGGCGTTACGGCATGCTGCGCCGCCTCAGGTTTCGCAGAACTCTGAATTGGAGCCAAAGACTTCGCGCCAGGGCTCGTCCCTGATGCAGGCGCAACAACCTTGTTTCCGGAGGTGACTGCCGTTGCCGCATCCACCGCAGGCTTGTCGGGCACGGAGGGCAGACGTTGCGCCAAGATATCGGCCGCACGCACCCGGCTCCCAGTTTCCGCCACTGGATTCTGTTCCTGTTTTTCCGTAATGACCAGCACTTCTTCCAGACGGCTCAAATCGGCTGCCGGCTTTACCTGTATGTTCAAAAACATTTCCCGCCCCGGGCTTACCTTGGTCACTGTGCCCACGGGCAATCCCTTGGGAAAGATCTGGTCGCCGCCGCTGCTCAGCACAGTTTCTCCGGGCGTGACCTGCTCATCACTCATCACGCGTTCCAAAATCACCGCCCCATTCGCAGTGCCACGCAACACTCCTTGGAGCCGCGATTTTTCGAGCATTGCACCCACGCCGCTGGTCTGATCGTTGATCATCAAGACCAGCGCCGTCGAGGGATACACGCGCAGCACTTTGCCCACGATACCGCCCGCGGTGATCACAGCCATATCCAGTCCCACGCCGTCATTCGAACCTTTGTCAATGTAAATCGACCGGGAAAGATCACTGCCACTCGATCCGATCACCTGCGCCGGCACGGTCTTGGCGATCGTCTGCTCTTTGAAAGCCAACAGACCTTGCAAACGGTGCGCCTGCTCCGCGTCTTCGCTCAGCCGCACCTGCTCCAGACGCATCTGCTCGATCTGCTCTTTGAGTTGACGGTTTTCCGCCCGCACTCCGCGGAGGTAGAAATAGTTATGCCAGAGATTGTTGCCGCTGTTTTGCGCCCACACCAGTACGCGCTCAAACGGAGTGATGGTATCCACCGCCCAGATGCGGATCAGTCGCGTGTTCTCCGCGTCCGCACTGCGCTTGACCTGCACCGCCAGCCCCAGCACCTGCAGGAACAACACTCCCACCAGAATGGTCAGATTGCGGTAACGGCCGAGAACGGATTCCATGGAAGAGACGTTTCCAGTTTCTGGTTTCCAGTTTCCAGCTAGCCCAGCCCAATGGAAACTAGAAACTGGAAACCGGAAACTGTTTTCTACTCAATCGAGATTTTCCGCAGTAGCTTGAAGTCCGAGAGCATCTTGCCCGTGCCCAGCACCACGCTGCACAACGGATCGTCGGCGATGGAGACCGGCAGTCCGGTTTCTTCGCGGATGCGCTTGTCCAGATTCTTCAGCAGCGCTCCACCGCCGGTCAGCACGATGCCGCGGTCGCTGATGTCGGCGGAAAGCTCGGGCGGCGTCCGCTCCAGGGCCACACGAATCGCATTCATGATGGTCGATACACACTCACTCAGCGCCTCGCGAATTTCGCCATCATCTACCGTGATCGTCTTCGGAACCCCTTCAATCAGGTTGCGCCCTTTAATCTCCATGGTCATCGGCTTGTCGAGCTGATGCGCCGAACCAATCTCCATCTTGATTTGTTCGCCAGTTCGCTCGCCGATCAGCAAATTATATTTCCGCTTCAGATAATTCATGATGGCTTCATCCATCTGATTGCCCGCCATCCGCACCGAACGCGAGTAGACGATGCCGCTCAAAGAAATCACTGCGATGTCGGTCGTACCACCGCCAATGTCGACCACCATATTTCCGCTGGGCTCAGTGATCGGCAGTCCCGCCCCAATCGCGGCCACCATGGCCTGCTCCACCAGGTGCACTTCGCTGGCTTTGGCGCGATAGGCCGAGTCCATGACCGCGCGCTTTTCCACCTGCGTGATCTCCGAAGGCACGCCAATCACAATCCGCGGGTGCACCAGCATCTTCCGGTTGTGCGCTTTCTGGATGAAGTAGTTCAACATCTTCTCGGTAACCTTGAAGTCGGCGATCACGCCGTCCTTCATGGGCTTGATGGCGACAATGTTGCCGGGCGTGCGTCCCAGCATCTCTTTCGCCTCTTTGCCCACGGCCTCGACTTCACCGGTGTTCTTGTTGATGGCAACGATGGAAGGCTCGTTCACCACGATGCCCTTGCCGCGCGCGTACACCAACGTGTTGGCCGTCCCCAGATCGATCGCCAGATCGCTTGAGAACAGGCTGAATAAAGACCTGAGGTTATGGGAGCGTGATGAATGAAAGCCGTTGCTTGACATGACGAACTCTTCTCTCGTTTTTGCTTAATTCGAACCGCTCGGTTTCCGGGCGCGCCCGGATTGCTCAAACTCACTACACAAATTCACTGCACTTCCCTGATCGAACTGCCGTCTACTGAATAATGATCTTCTTCTGTTGCGTATTCACTCCGCCCTCGGAGGTTTGCGCCGTT
Organism: uncultured Acidobacteriaceae bacterium; assembly: GCA_963782835.1. GTDB lineage: Bacteria > Acidobacteriota > Terriglobia > Terriglobales > Acidobacteriaceae > Sulfotelmatobacter. Next base: position 119,166 of record CAWALR010000019.1, read on the forward strand.
ACCGTAATCACAGCTTCCCCGGTTGCCAGCGGCGGCGTGAAGTAGTGGAACGTTCCGTCAGAGGTAACCATTGGCACCTCCCGCCCATTCACCATCACGCGCGCCCCGACCTGCGTCTTTCCCGTCACTTCAATCACGTGTCCGTGCTGAATGAACGGATCCAGTTCCAGGTCGATGGCTTCGTTCTGCTTTCCCTTGGGAATAATCGTGAAGCGATTCTTCTCGCTCTCCACTGATTCTTTTCCCGACGCTTCGTACGACTGTACCACCCAGTAGTAGGCACCCTCACCCAGGCTTGTAACCGTAACGTCCGCTGTGTTCACTCTCTTATCTACCAGTGTAGAAGAAAAGTAGGGATTTCTCGATATACGAAGCCGGTAACCAGACGCATTCGCCATCGCCGTCCAGGAAAACTCCACGTCCTTGGTCGTCTCCCCGGAAGTAAAAATCGGCGCCATGTTCGCGGGGGAAATCGGCGTCGGTGGCCCCGTGCCTTTCGCCTTCTCCATGTGCGCTTCTTCCTGCCGGAAACTTACCTTCTCCCAGTTCGCCAACTGTACCGTTTCGCCATTGCGCGTAACCTCGCCGCCGCCCTTCTTCATCAAGATCTCGTGCTGATCCAGCTTCGGATCGTTGTGTACCTGCGCGGCCGACTGGGGAGCCAGCGATGCCGTCGCTCCCGCCACAATCACCTGCGATTTCGATCCCTGGGAATAGGTCGCCGTGGATAGGTCCACCGTTCCTGTACTCACCGCGACGGCTACATTCGTCTGCTGCTGGTCGTTCGCCGAATTTTCTTCAATCACAATCAGCGAATCCTGCTTCACGGTGTAACTGGTGCCGTCGTTGAACGCCACCTTTGCCATACCTTCCGATCCCGTCTGCACCACGTCGCCCTTATCCAGAGGAACGTTATAGTCTGCCGCCAGCCAGCTACCGCTGCTGCCCTTCTTCACCCGCACCGTGCCATCGAGCGCCGTAAAGTGAGCCTGCTGCGCCGTGGACTCGCCACTCCCCGCAGGCGGAGCCATTCCAGCCACCCGCTCCAGAACTTTATTCGCTACACCGTCGGCCGCCTTGATGCTGCTCTCAGTAAATTGCGGAAAGGCCAGTCTCATCCCAACCATGCACACCAGGGCGGCGGTCAGGATCAGCAGCGCCACACTGCGGTACGTGACCGTTTTCCACGCGATGTGGACGCCCGGTTTGCGAGTCTGCGAAGACACGTGGACCAAAAATCCTATTCAAGCCTTTTGAATATGCGGTAATTCAAACGTTACCACAAGCTTATCGGCAGCAAGAATAGGTAATCAACAGGGAACGTTACCTTCGTTTGTGAGTCGTTCATCACTTCCCGTTGACCCTACTCGATCCTCGTCCTGCGTGTGACACTGTGCCCATTGCGTTGGAGGATTCTAAGATTCGGTTTCTCAGTCATGGCGATGACAGAGCCTTCGTCTTTCGCTATCCTTTTCCACTCATGGTCAAGCCCACGCCGACGGTTTCTTCCTCTCGCGATCGCCCATCCTTCCTCGCCGATGGTATGGCGATTATCTGGGCCATCGCGCTCGCCAAACTACTCTTCCATGTCTACTTCAACAACCGCTATGGCTACTTTCGCGACGAGTTCGATTACATGTCCTGCGGCGATCACCTAGCCTGGGGATATGTCGACCAGCCTCCACTCATTCCATTCCTCACTCACGTCAGCCGTGCCGTACTCGGCGATTCTCTCCGCAGTATTCGTTTCATCCCCGCGCTCGCATCCTCCCTTCTGGTGATCCAAACCGCCGCACTCGCCCGCGAATTCGGCGGACGCCGCTTCGCGCCTCTGCTGAGCGCCATCACCGTGGTCATCGCGCCGCAGTATTTGTCGAACGCCAGCCTGCTCGGTACCAACTGTCTCGAACCTAATCTTTGGATGGGCTGCGCCTACTTTGCCATCCTCGCCATCAAGCGCGACCAGACTCGCTACTGGCTTTGGTTCGGCGTAGTCGCCGGTATCGGCTTGCAGGAAAAATATTCCCTCGCGCTCTTTGGTCTCGGAATAGTTGTTGGCCTTCTGTTCACCGCGCATCGCCGCGTCTTCCTCAATCCCTGGATCTGGCTCGGCGGCGTGGCAGCGTTCCTAATCTTCCTGCCTAACCTGCTCTGGAACATCCACTATCAATGGCCGTTCCTCCAACTCATGCATAACATCCGCGTCGCCGGCCGCGACGTCATTCTTCCTTTACCGCAATATTTCTTTCAGCAGACCCTGCTGGTTCACCCGCTCACCGCACCCATTTGGCTTACAGGACTCTTTGCCCTGCTCTTTTCAGCGCGCCTCAAGCCTTACCGCGCGCTGGGTTGGTGCTACCTGGTCTGCTTCACAGCCTTATTTATTCTTCACGGAAAGAATTACTATCTCGCCCCGATCTATCCCATGCTGCTCGCCGCGGGTGCAGTCGTGATCGAATCCGCCATCGACGGCAAGCGGGAGGCAAAACAAAGCGAGCCTGCAAGATCTCGACTCGCGTGGCTCAAACCCGTGATCGTGGTCATCTTGCTGGCTGGTGGTGCACATCTCGTTCCGATCACCGTGCCGGTCTTTTCCCCCGATCACTTCCTTGCTTATGCCAAAACCCTTCCCTTCAAGCTGCCCGTCATGGAGCACGCTCACGCCCGCGCCGCGCTCCCGCAGTGGTACGCCGATCAATTTGGATGGGGAGAAATCGTCGCCGAAACTGCAGTGGCCTGGAACGAACTCCCCGCCGCCGATCGACAGGATGAAGCTTGCGGCATTTTCGCGCAGGATTACGGCCAGGCTGGCGCCATCGACTTTCTCGGGCGCCGCTACGGCTTGCCCCGCTCGCTCAGCGGACATCAAACATGGTTTCTATGGGGACCGCGCGCTTACTCCGGCAACTGCATGATCGTGCTCGACGACAGCCGCGAGCGTCTCGAACAACTCTGGGAGCACGTGGAATACGTGGGCACATCCGCTGACAATCCTTATGCACTCGAAAAAGAAATCGACGTCTACATTTGTCGCGGAGCAAAGTTCGGCACCCTGACCCAACTCTGGCCGCACTTGAAACACTGGCGCTAGCCCGCCGGCGGAGAGCCGCGAACGGTAATAACAGCAGCAATCTGTCTTGTTGCGACACATTCGAACCTGCCCTTGACAGTGCCATCATCACCCGCGAAGAATGGTGAGTCTGTTGCGAGCTGCATGTGGCGCTCGTCCCTGCAAAATCTTAAGTTTTGAGGTGTTCGCATGTTGTTTGCCGTACGCTTGACAATTTTTCTCTGCGCCCCAATCATTCTCACGGCCGTCCTCTCCGCGCAGAAGGTTACGCTTTCGCAGCCCACAGTGTGGGCGACGAAGCCCGACGTCACCGCTTTCGAAAAAATCGAGACCGACCGCCTCGCCGCTTCCCAGCGCTCCATCGACACGCTGCTCACCGCTACGGGACCCCGCACGATTGAGAACACTCTCGCGCCGCTCGACGAAGCGTTCCACCAGATCAACTCGACCGCTTACTTCGCTCAATTGATGGAGCAAGTCCACCCCGACACTACCTTTCGCGATCACGCCACGGCCATGCTCACGAAAGCCAGTGCCGCCCAGACCGCCATCGCTCTCAATCACGAGGTTTACAACGCGCTCGCCGCGCTCGATCTTTCCCACGTCGATGCCGCCACTCGTTATTATGTGCAGCGCCAGCTGCTCGAATTCCGTCTCGCCGGCGTCGATAAGGACGATGCCACCCGGGCCCGCCTCAAGAAGCTTAACGATCAGGCCACCGAAGAGCAGTCCATGTTCGACCGCAATATTGCCGACGGACAAAAAGTTGTCGAAGCCGATCCCTCCGAGCTCGAGGGCCTGCCGCAGGATTACATCGACCGCCATAAGCCGGATGCCGCCGGAAAAATCCACCTCACCACCGATTATCCCGACGCCCTTCCTGTCTTCACATTCGCCAAGAGTGATTCCCTGCGCCGCCGCATGTCCGTTGCCTTCAACACTCGCGCTTATCCCAAGAATCAGGAAGTCCTCACCAGCCTCATGAAGACGCGCTACGAGATCGCCACGCTTCTTGGCTATTCCTCCTGGGCCGACTTCAACGCCGCCGACAAAATGATCGCCAAAGGCCACAACATCGCCGACTTCATTCAGCAAGTCGACGACGCCAGCCGCGCACTAGCCCAGAAAGAATTCGCTATGTTGCTCGCCGAAAAGCAGAAGACCGATCCTGGAGCCAAGGAAATCTGGAGTCATGAAGCGGGTTATCTATCGGAATTGGTGCGCCGCACTAAATATGATTTCGACTCTCAATCCGTTCGCCCTTACTTCCCCTTCATGGAAGTGAAGCAAGGCATCCTCGATACTGCAGCCGATCTCTTCCACGTCACCTTCCAGCAAGAACAGGACGTTCCCGCCTGGGATCCCGCCGTCGAAACCTGGATTGTCATCGACAGCGGCAAGCCGATCGGACGCTTCTATCTCGACATGCACCCGCGCCCCGGCAAGTATAGCCACGCTGAAATGGCTCCGGTCCTCGATGGAATCCGCGGCAAGCAACTGCCGGAAGCCATCCTCGTCTGCAACTTCCCCGCGCCCACTGCTAGCGATCCCGGCCTCATGGACTATGGCGACGTGCAAACCTTCTTCCATGAATTCGGTCACCTCATGCACCACATCCTCGGCGGCCAGCAGGAGTGGGCCGGCATCAGCGGCATCAGCATGGAATCGGATTTCGTCGAGGCCCCTTCCCAAATGCTCGAGGAATGGATTCGCAGCCCGCAAGTTCTTGCCAAGTTTGCCCGCCACTACAAAACCGGCGAACCCATCCCCGCCGACCTGGTCGCCCGCATGAACCGTGCCTCCGCCTTCGGACGCGGGGGCTGGGTGGGACGCCAAAATTCCTTCAGCGCCATCTCCTACGACATTTACAAAACCAAGCCTGCAGATGTAAACCTCGACGCCGTCACCCTCGACGACGCCCGCCGCTACACCCTGTTCAATCCGTTGCCCGATACTCACATCTGGGCCTCCTTCGGGCATCTCGGCGGCTACTCTTCCGCCTACTACACGTATCTCTGGGACAAGGTGATCGCCGAAGATTTCTTCTTGCAATTCGACCATCACAACCTTCTCGCAGGCGACGCCCCAATGCGGTATCGACGAGTAGTCCTCGAGCCCGGTGGATCCATGTCAGCCAATGATCTGGTCAAGAATTTCCTCGGCCGTCCGCAAAATATCATCGCCCTGCAACACTGGATGGCTGAAGAATTTGACACGTCCTCTGGAGATCAGAAGTCGGCGGGGCAATAAACTGCCCAGAGTGAATGTCCAGGAAATCGAGTTGCGTGGCTGCAGAGTTCCAACGACGCGCTCAGCCGCGGGCTGAGTTAACAGCTGGGACTGCGAGCTTCCGGAATTCAGAAAACTGCGGCAGAAGGCCCAACGTCTCGAGGCACGTCCGGTCAAACTCGCGCAGTTCAGTTCCTGTCTCGTCCGCGGGATGCGCTTCCAGTTCATAGGCCAATAGCGCTGCAACGTAGAGGGCTACTGAGCTGTCAAAACCAGAATGTGGGATACGGTCGGGATGGTGGTGATGGGCAATGGCCTCCACTGCAAGGTTGGGCAGCCCCCATAATCCGAGTAGGTACGCACCAATCTCTGCATGCGAAGTTCCCAGGATTTCCTCCTCGGCCTGAAACGGCTCGCATCCCCTTTCCTGAGCGCGCTCGAGCACAGAACAGAACTTGTCCGGCATCTTGCTGGCAAGGACCAGCCTTCCCACATCTTGAAGAAGCGCCGACAGAACGGTAACGTCGCGCATCTTCGGCTCCAACGGAAGCACCACGGCGATGGCAGCCGTCCTCTGAGCTTGTTGCTGGAGAGCCTCAAAAACTGATTGCGGAATCCGCGAGTCAGGGACAAAGACTCGAAACGCTTCGGAGACTAAGACCAGATTCTTGATGGTCTCCATGCCGAGATACGACGCCGCACTCTGTAAGCTCGTTGCAGTCTGCGCCAACCCGAAAAAAGCGCTGTTCACTAATTGCAAAACCTTGGCAGACATGGCCACGTCGTGCTCCAGTATGTCCGCGACTTGGCTGATGGAAGTGTCGGGTCGGCCTAATGCCTGAGTAAGAGCGTTGTACGAGGTGGAAAGAGATGGCAGCTCACCGACGGTTCCAATGATCGCACGAATCTCCGGGGTACAGAGCACATCCTGCAGCGTGCACACGCGTTCGATCATGGATCGCAGCTGGGAAGCATCGCATGGCTTCGCCAGGAAGCGATGGGCCACGTGCACGGAACGCGCCACCAGCGTGACTTCAGAATATCCGGACAGGATAATTCGCGCGGTACTGGGATAGCGGTCACGAATGTGGCCAAGCAGCGTAGCTCCATCCATACCCGGCATTCGCATGTCGGAGATGACGACGTCGAAGCTGCCCTTTTCGCAAGCTTGCAAGGCGGCTTCGCCCCCGACTGCAAACTCCATGTCCCAACGCTTTCGATCAGCGTGCAGCATGCGCTGCAATCCGTCGAGAATCTTGCTTTCGTCGTCTACGAACAAAATGCGTTTCACACGGCCACCGCCTTGGCCGCAAGAGCGGGGGTTCCATCGTGAGGCAGCCGAACGATAAAGGTCGTCCCCCGTCCCTCTTGCGTCTCGAAATGAATGGTGCCCCCGTGTTTGTCCACGATCACGGAACGCGCAATGGCCAAGCCTTGCCCCGTCCCTTTGCCAATTTCCTTCGTGGTGAAGAAGGGATCGAAGATGCGGGCGCGCACCTTCTCAGGAATTCCCGAGCCTGTATCCTGAATTCGTATCTCCACCCATTCCGGATGATCGCGAGTTTGGATCTTGATTTTCCCCTTTCCCGAGCCTCCCTTTTCGATCACGTCCGCAATGGCATGCGCGGCGTTGACGATCAGGTTAAGAGTTACCTGGTTGAATTCTCCGGGCTGGCAGGAAATCGGCGGGAGCGATGGGTCAAATTCAGTCTCCAGATCAGCCACATATTTCCACTCATTCCTCGCCACCGTAATCGTGTTTTCAATGGCATGGTTTAAATCGAGTGGGATTTTCTCCTTCGTGCCGGGATGAGAGAACTCTTTCATCGCTCCCACCAGCCTCGACACTCGGGTTACGCCCTCCAGCGCCTGTTCGATGGCTTTCGGAATTTCCTCCAGGAGGTAGTCGGCGTCGACGCTTTTTACCGCAGCTGCCACTTCCTGCGCTGTTTCGCTGGACAACGCGTCGCCCGCGGCGGCCGCCAACAGCCGTTCATAGTTCACCAGGAGGCCCTTCAGATCCACGAAGGCGGTTTGCAAGAAGCGCACATTGTCGCCAATATACTGCGTCGGCGTATTGATTTCGTGGGCAATGCCGGAGGCCAGTTGACCGACGGACTCCAGTTTCTGTGCGTGACGCAGCTGCACCTCCAACGCGGTCCGTTCGGTGACGTCGGAACCGATGACCAGCAGTTCGGTCGAGTGTTTGGCGGCAACATGAAGCGATGTGATCGTTAATCCCAGCAGGCGCGTTTCGCCATTCATTTCAAACGGAACCTGATCACAGCGCCGGGAGGCCCGTTCGGAACACCAGGATCGGATTTCGTCTCGCATCCCCGGCCGCAGCCATCGGACGCCGCAGGCTGCGAGTTCCTTTCCCAGGACGTCATCCCCGGATAAGCCGAATGCGGCAGCGGCGGTCGAATTCCAACGTGTGACGTGCGAGAGGTGATCCACGCCGATGAGGATCGAGGGCACGGAGTTTATAAAAGCTTCCGCCTCCTCCAGGATTGACTGTTGAACCGAGAGCCGGCGATCAAACAGCGCCGTGGTGACCACTGCAGCCAGAGTGAGGAGAGTCACGGTCAGTATGGCGGATATTGCAAGCACAGATGCGTCGACCGAGTGCGACAGATCCGGCTCTGCTCCGGTGGCCATGAAGCTGACCGCTGCCATCCCCGTGTAATGCATCACGGGAATGGCCAGGCCCAGGGTCACAGCGCTGAACAACTTGCTGATAGACCCGTGGGCCTCATCGCGAAATTGCGAGATCACCAGCAGACCCACGAATGAGATGACAATGGCCAAAACGATGGACAGAATCCACAGGCCTTGGTCGTAATGATGCATCGCCGCGAGGCGCATCGCGGCCATCCCGGTGTAGTGCATGGCCGCAATACCGCTTCCCATCAGCAAGCTTCCAACGGCAACCCCGATCGGCGTTATGGCTTCGCGGCTGACCACGTACAAAGCCACCAGAGAGGCCAGAATTGCCGCCAGCAACGAGAGGATCACCGTAGGGACGTGGTAATAGACCGGGATCGGCAAGCGGAAGGCTAGCATCCCGATGTAATGCATCGCCCAGATCCCGTTCCCCATCGCAAATGCGCCTCCCAAGAGCCATGCGACGCGGAACCACCCGCGATTTGCGGTCACGCGCGCTGCCAGGTCCAAAGCCGCATACGAGGCGAAAATAGCGATTCCTATCGAGAGTGCGACCAGTCGATAGTCATAGCTTGCCGGGATCGGGGTGAAGCCATTCATCGGTCGACCTTGTGTCAAGACAAGCTGCTGTCGGAGATCATCGGCAGAAGGCGTCCTGCACTTCATCTCCCGGCAAATTGCGTTGAATCGAAGGCCGAAGAGTTCCCGTTTCACTAATGCGGGGACCGGGTTTGCCGATGAAATGGAAGTCGCCTCCTTTTGGAGCGCAGGCATTCGAGGGTCGGGCGACGCCCACCATCTTCCGTCCGGCTGAATCGGGCCTTGATGGGCGACAGCGTGAGTCGAGAAATCGATACAAACTCAGGAAATAGAAAAGGCAGGACACTATGGCGGAAAAAATCCTTCTCGTCGACGATGACAACAACATCCTTGAAGGGTATCGCCGCAGTTTGCGCCGCGAATTTGAGTTGGAAACCGCCCCAAGTGGCCGCGAAGCCCTGAAGCTGATTGCCGAAACCGGACCCTACGCCGTCGTGGTTTCCGACATGCGGATGCCCGAGATGGACGGCATCCAGCTTTTGTCTACTATCCGGGCACAATCGCCCGACACCATCCGCATCATGCTAACCGGCAACGCCGACATGGATACGGCCATCGACGCCATCAATGAGGGGGCCATTTTCCGTTTCCTGAACAAACCCTGCAGCAAGGAAGCGATGGCGAAAACCCTTACGGCGGGCCTGGTGCAATATGGTCTGGTCATAGCCGAAAAGCAACTCTTGGAGCAAACTCTGAGCAGTTGTATTCAGGTTCTGACGGAAGTGCTCAGTCTGGTCAATCCCGCCGCCTTCGGTCGCGCCGAGCGCGCCCGGCGCTACATCCACCATGTCGTGACCGCAATGAAGCTGGGAAACCCCTGGCAGTACGAAGTCGCCGCCATGATGTCTCAATTAGGTTGCGTCACTCTGCCTCCGGAGACAATTGAAGCGGTGTACCGCGGCGAGCCGCTAACGGCGGGCGAGCAGAAACAATATGATGCCCATCCTGGTGTGGCTTACGATCTGCTTTCGAAAATCCCCCGTCTCGAAGCGATCGCATGGATGATCGAACACCAGAACCGGCCCCTCATCGATGCTGGCGAATCCGAGTCGCCCGATATTTGCATGGGAGCGGAAGTCCTGCGGTTGGTCCTGGCCTATGAAAGACTGATCCACCGAGGAAGTTCCCGAACCGAGGCGGTGCATATGCTGACTCGCCAGAACCCGAGCTTCAATCGCGAGTTCTTCCAGGCCCTCGTAGCCCTGGATCCAAACGCCGAGGCAGGCGAAATCCGCAACTGCCGCGTCGAAGACCTTGCGCCTGGCATGATCGTCCAGCAGGAGGTACGCACTCACGATGGCGCCTTATTAGTCTCCAAAGGGCAGGAGGTCACTCCAACTGTCATCTTTAAGCTCAAAAACTTCCACGCTCGCCGCGCGATTGCCGGAACCCTCAACGTTTCTATGGCCACGACCACGCTGGCTTTTGTAAAGGGCGCTTCGTAGCCGGCCACGATCCAATCGCCAACAAAGTCCGCTCGAAACGCACGATGAGCAAGCATTGACTTGCCGCCGTTACCCCTCCTATCATCGCGCGACAGGGCTCCTCGTAACTCTCGCCATGATTGGCCAGATCATCTCGCATTACCGCATCGTTGAAAAACTTGGTGGCGGCGGCATGGGCGTGGTCTACAAGGCTGAAGATACTGTCCTGCATCGTTTCGTCGCCATGAAGTTCCTGCCCGAAACGCTGGCCACCGACCCTAGCGCCTTGGCCCGCTTCCAGCGCGAAGCCCAAGCTGCCTCCGCTCTCAGTCATCCCAATATCTGTGTGATCTACGAGATTGGTCAGGATCAGGGCGTCTCCTTCATGGTCATGGAGTATTTGGACGGCCTCACTTTGAAGCACCGCATCGCAGGCCGCCCTTTAGACACCGAAACCGTGCTCTCGCTGGGCATCGAGATCACCGACGCGCTCGATGCCGCTCACTGTCAGGGCATCATCCACCGCGACATCAAACCGGGAAACATCTTCATCACCAAGCGTGGTCATGCCAAGATTCTTGACTTCGGGTTGGCCAAGGTCGTTCCCATCACCGGCTCTCCCACGCAATTCTCTGCCGATCACACGCAGTCGGCCACTATGAACGACGAGCACCTCACCAGCCCCGGCACGGCTCTGGGAACGATCGCCTATATGTCACCAGAACAGGCCCGCGGCAAAGAACTGGACGCGCGTACCGACTTGTTCTCCTTCGGCGCGGTTCTCTACGAAATGTCCACTGGCGCGTTGCCCTTCCGCGGGGATACTTCCGCCGTCATCTTCAATGCGATTCTGGAACACGATCCGCCACCCGCGATCCGCCTGAATCCTGATCTTCCCCCCAAGCTGGAAGAGGTCATCAACAAGGCTTTGGAAAAAGATCGCGAGCTGCGCTACCAAAGCGCGGCAGAAATTCGCGCTGATCTCAAGCGTCTGCGTCGCGAATCCGAGGCGCGCCGGGGCGTACATAGTGGTTCCGGATCGGCTGCCGCTACCACGACGGATTCTTCTTCCGCCAGCGCAGTCACTGGGACTGGCAGACGCTCCGCCTTAGATTCCGCCCCTACCGCAGCCGCCGTCGCTCCCGCACGGTCCTCCGGCGGTTCCGAAATCGCAGTCCCGGTTGCGGCGAAGAAGATAGCTTGGCCGGTTGCAACTGCGGTCGTTCTGGTAGTGGCAGCAATCGCAGGCTTCCTAATCCTGCGCTCACGTTCCACTCCGCACCTCACGGAAAAAGACAGCGTTGTCCTCGCCGAGTTCACCAATACAACGGGTGACCCGGTCTTCGACGGCACGTTGCGCCAGGGCCTGTCGTCGCAACTGGAGCAGTCGCCCTTCCTCAACTTGCTTTCCGATGAGCGAATCGCGCAAACCCTCACCCTCATGTCGCAAGGAAAGGACGCGCGCCTCACGCACGAACTCGCCCGCCAGGTTTGCCAGCGCACTGCCAGCGCCGCCGATATTGAAGGCTCCATTTCTTCTCTGGGCAGCGAGTATGTTGTCGGGGTAAAGGCGGTCAACTGCCGCAATGGCGACGTGCTCGCCAACCAGCAGGCGACCGCCAGCAGCAAAGAGCAGGTTCTAAAGGCGCTCGCCGCGGTCGCAACGAAGCTGCGCGAGAAATTAGGCGAATCGCTGGCGTCGGTGCAAAAGTACGACACGCCAGCTGAGAACGTGACCACTCCATCGCTCGAGGCTCTGCAGGCTTACGGGCTGGGCTACCAGGCGCATGTGATGAAGAATGATTCCGCTGCCGCCATTCCACTACTCCAGCGCGCCATCAGCCTCGATCCAAACTTTGCCATGGCTTATGCGGAGCTTGGTACGAATTACAGCAACGCGGGCGAGATCGCGCGTGCCGCCGAAAGTACTCGCAAGGCCTATGAACTGCGCGAGCGTGTCAGCGAGCGTGAAAAGTTTTACATCGTCTCCCACTACGAATTCTTTGTCACCGGAAACCTCGAAGCGGCTCGCAGGTCCTATGAACTTTGGGCCCAGACGTACCCGCGCGATCCAACTCCTCCCGGAAACTTGAACAGCATCTATAGCGACCTCGGCGAATACGATAAAGCTCTGGCCGCCGCGCTCCAGGCCATGAAACTCGGCCCCGGAAGCGGAATCTCTTACGCGAACCTCATCATCTCGTATCTGCTGGTCAATCGCCTGGACGAAGCCCGCGCCACCGCCGAGGAGGCCCGCGCCCACAATCTGGATAATCCTCTCAACCACATTAATGTTTACAGCATTGATTTTCTGCAGCACGATACCGCCGGCATGGAGCGGGAGGCTGCCTCACTCATGGGCAAGCCCGGACTCGAAGACGCCATGCTCTACCAGGAGTCCGATACTGCCGCGTATGCCGGAGAATTTTCCAAGGCGCGCGAGTTAACGCGACGCGCCGCCGAGTCCGCCCAGCGCGCTGACGAAAAAGAAACTGCCGCTGGTTATCAGGCCGAAGCTGCGCTGCGCGAGGCGCTCGTCGGCAACTTGAGCTTGGCCCGGCAGCAAGCCCAGGCCGCTGTCGCTCTCTCAAACGGAAAAGACGTTTCAGCCATATCGGCGATTGCTCTGGCTCTTGCGGGTGACGCCTCTCGAGCCGCCCACTTGGCCGGCGATCTCGCCCAACGCTTCCCCGATGACACCATCGTTCAATTTAACTATCTGCCCGCCATCCGAGCCGCCGCTGCTCTTCAAGCCGGCAACGCCACCCGGGCGATCGAAGCGCTGGCCCCGGCTGCTCCCTACGAACTCGGTTCTCCCGCGCAAAGCTTTAGCTTCGCCCTCTACCTCGTTTACCTGCGGGGTGACGCTTATCTGTCGACCCATCAAAGCGCCTCAGCCGCAGGCGAGTTCCAGAAAATTCTCGACCACTACGGCGTTGTCGGAAATGAGCCCATCGGCGCGCTCGCGCACCTAGGACTGGCTCGTGCCTACGCACTCTCTGGCGACGCCCGCAAGGCGAGAATCACCTATCAGGATTTCCTTGCCCTTTGGCAAAATGCCGACCCTGACCTGCCCACCTTTAATCAGGCCAAGACGGAATACGCCAAACTGAAATAAGCTCGTGCAGGAAAGGCGCCCGCCAAGCTTGACCGTCGCCTGCACCTTCAAGGGCAATTTTTAATTTTGTGTTAAATTCGGCATCATCGAATTGACCGATACACACGGCGGCGTTACCCTGCAGGCCTATGAGCCCAGACCTTGATCAACTCCGTCTCGCCTACAAAAAAGCCACCGACGAATGGGTTGACGCCATTCGCGCCGAAGAAGCTCTGGCCACTCCTGACCATTCCATGATTGCCATGGAGAAATGGGACGATGCCCACTTCCGCGAAGAAGACGCTCACACCAAAGCCACCGAAGCGCGCGACGCCTACAAAGACGGCCTTCGCAGCGCCAACTATGGCATCTAAAGTGAAAATCCCACCCTTCCAGGAAAGAAGGGTGGGACAGTCCGCTTAAATCATTTTTGATCCGCTATTTGCCCGGAAGATAACTCAGGTCAGGACGAAACTGGATGATCTCGCTCGACTCTTTCTCGACTGACCGGTCGAAGCGCTCGACAATCGAATCCGCCTCGGCCTGCCCGAACGCTTCCTTGAGCATCTCGCGGAAAGGCTTCACATCCGGCTTGTCCTCAAAGTCCGCCCAGCTCTTGTGCGGAATGGAGAGCACATACGTCCCAGCCGTGCCGCCGTTCACCAGTTCGTAGAATCCATAGTTGACCGGCCACTTGGTCTTGACTGCGGCCTCATGAACCCGTTCAATGCCCGAGCGAAAGTCCGAGCCTTTCCCATAACGCACCTGATAGATAACGATCTCCGAGAACTTTGGTACGGCTTCGTCTCCGCTTTCGTTGCTCACCTTGGGCATGAACTCGTAATAGCGAGTCGTGATCGAGTCCACATAGTTCCCCAGAACCTTCTGGAACTCCGCCAGATCTGCTTCGTCGGTAACGACCGGCTTGTCGTAATCCGCCCAGTGCTGGCCAAAGTGGCCAACCAGAAACGTTCCAGTATTTTCGCCGCTAAGAGTTACCCACACCAGCAAAGGCAGCGGATCATTCTGCTGTTTATGCCACGCCGCCTTCTGTTTGCGCCCCGCCTCGTATTGCGGCACGTTTGTAGCCTTCACCTTCTGAAACTCGATGCTGGCCAGAGTGCCCTTATCCTGAGCGGCCAGAGACCCTGCTACCAACAACACGATCCCCACAGCTGACAGCAGCTGATTGCGTTTCATTGTGTCCTCTTTTCTTTGAGTTGTTCAGGTTTCCCACACGCGAAACCGCGCAAGCCTCCGAATAGCTCGGCTCGCGAGGTCAAGTTTTCTAGTTTTCAGTAGCGCCCCAGTGTGGAAGGAAAACCCCGAGCATCCTACACGCTTTCGCCCAGAAAGGGCGAAATATTAGATTTTGGTTTGTGGCCGAGCAATCCGTCGTGACGAATGCAGCTAGACGACAGAAGCAGTGTGTCGTTCCCGAATGAACTCCCCAATCGAAGCGTAAGCCTTACTCAAAGTCTTTTCGTCCGGCAAGAACACAATGCGGAAATGCTGCGTCCCAGGCTTCTGACCAAATCCGGAGCCATGCACAACCATCACATGTTTCTGCCGAATGAGTTCCTTGACGAAGACTTCATCGCTCTCGGGAATATCGATGCGCGGAAAAGCGTAGAACGCTCCACGGGGCGCAACACAACTCACACGCGGCGTCGCCTCGCACCACTTCTGCGTGAGATCGCGGCGCGAACGCAACTTGCGCTGCATTTCCACCAGATGATCCTGCGGACCTTCGAGTGCAGCCCTGATCGCATATTGCTCGGGATGATTGGCGCACAACCGCGCCCGCAGCAGCCGGTGAATGCCTTCCGCGTAAGGTTTGACTGCCGCAGCGTCACCAGAGACGATGCCCCATCCAATGCGCCATCCCGGAACCAGATAATTCTTCGACATCCCGCCAAACGTAATGCATGGCACATCGGGCGCAACCGCAGCAAACGCAATGTGCGGAGTATTTTCGAGAATCAGTTTGTCGTAGATCTCGTCCGAGAAGACGACCAGATTGTGACGCCGCGCAATCTCGGCGACTTGCTCCAGCATCTGCCGCGAGCACAGCGATCCCGTCGGATTATTCGGATTGATCAGTACTATGCCGCGCGTCCGCGGCGTGAGTTTGCGTTCGATGTCAGCCAGTTCCGGCTGCCACGCGTCTTCTTCATTCAGATCATAAGCATTCAGAGCGATGCCCAGCTTGCACAGCACGGCGGAATACAGAGGATAATCCGGACTGGGCGTAAGGATGTCCTCGCCCGGATTCACCAGCGCGGAGATGCACAGATCGACGGTCTCACTCACGCCCGAAGTAACGAACACGTCGCGCACCGTCTTGATGCCCTTACGCTCCGCCTCGCCGCGAATCGCTTCGATCGCTTCCGGAATCCCCGGAGACGGCGCGTAGCCATTCTTTCCCTCGCGCATCGCCGTATAAACGGCCTCGATGATGTGTGCCGGAGTCTGGAAGTCGAAGTTGAGCGGATCGCCAACGTTCAGCGGAAGAACTTTGTGTCCCTGCTGAATGACTTCGTCCGCCACGCAAGCCAGATCCCGAATGGCATAGCGAACGTTATCGAGACGCTTGGCAGCGGTAATCTCGTGAACTGTGGTAGCTGGAGTCATGAAATCCTCGCCGCGGCGGGGATGCAGGCCGTGGCCCGTGATTGGGATGCAAGAAGGATTCTAACCGCAGAAGCTTAGGGCGTGCAGAGAAAACGGATAGCGAGTGTTTTAGTGCGGGCTGAAGCTGATCGAAATATCTTCCACGGTTTGCGCCGGAGCCGGGACAAACTTCCATTTCGTCACCGCGCTGGCCGCGCTCTCAGCCAGGATGGGATTGCCCCCAACCACATCCACATTGCTCACTTTTCCATCCGGACTAACCGTAACCTTCAGGCGAACCAAACCACCGATCTGAGCCCGCTTCAGAAGTTCCGAATATTCCGGCTTTACCGTGACTAGCACTCTGCGGTCGGATTTTGCGGTCTTCTGGGCTGGTGCAGCGGGCGCAAATCCGCAGAGGATGCACAGTGTCAGAATCGCCGAGGCGGAAATTCCCCTAACGCTTCCGGCGGTTTGTAAAATGAGACGATTGAGCAAGACCAACCCACGACAAAACTGCGGACGGATTCGACCCCAAGCACTTTGCGTACGTTAGGTCACGAGAGCGTAGGGAACAAGATTACCAAGGTACTTTGTGTTCTATTCATTCTTTGAGGCTCCGGTCAGCGCGTTGATCAAGTCCGGGCCCGCCGGAGTGCCCCATCCCGTCACCAGGTCATATCCCTTCACCGCCGAATACTTTCCATTGCTGCCACTGACGATGTCGTGGAAGTCGCTGTCATAACTCGATCCCACGCCAATCGCGTACAGAGCCGGATTCAGGAAGCCAAGGGTTGAGCCTCCGTTCGCGACGGACTGTTCATTCGCCATCGCGATGAAGCCTGCCCACTGCGGAGCGGCGTAACTGGTTCCTCCATTTCCCCCGCTGCAGCCGCCATCGTAACAACTGTACTGGTTGGTGTTCGCCTCCGCCGCCACGTCCGGATAATTCCGCAAAGTCTTCGACCCATGATTCAGCTTGGTAATCACACCCGACAGTTGCTGATAACTGGGAATCGAAACTTTATTCTTAGAAGGACTCCCCGCACTCCCGTTCCAGCCAGTCTCCGCTTTCCACGCGCCCCCTGCGCCCCTCGTGGTCAAGTCCGTCCCACCTACAGCCGTAATGTAAGGATCATCCGCTGGCCAGACCACGTCACCCGGAGTGCTGGAACCGCTGTCGCCTGTGGCCACGAATACACTCTGGCCCTGTGCAGCCATTTCCTTGAAGATCGGATCCAGGCTGCTCTCATCATCATTCCATCCCCAGGAGCAGCTCAGTTGCTTGGCACTATTGTCCGCCGCCATCCGGTTAAAGATGGAGACGTCCTTGTTTCCTACGTAAACCAGGACTTCCTTCAAGCCGGGAGCCATAGAGATTGCCGTCTCGATGTCTATCACTTGTTCGCTGTCATCACAGGAGCTCGGCGGGCAGGTCAGACTCGCCCCATTCAGCGATACCCCGCGAACCGGAACCTTGAGCGTCTGTTTCACTTTGCTGAAGAAAAGCTTCACATCACTAATCTCGTAGCCGGCATACTCAAATAATCCAACTCTTTGACCACTGCCGGTGAGCGGACCGGAGCCATAATAGGCCGCGCGCATATCGCTCCCGATGAACTGGCCGCCTGGCCCCGACCCCGTAGTCTTGGCCGCAGCATTTGGCTGCTCAGAAGACCGAATATTCTTCGCGTGGGGCAATGTGTAGTTGTCGAGGCCAGAGATGTGTAAGAGCGGCACATCAAGATCAACCGTAGGCTCGCGGTCGGGCGCGTAGAAAGTGCGGCCCTCAGTGGGATGCTGATAGACGCCAAGAGTGACGTGGAGGGCGCTCTCAATGTTTGCCGCTGGACCTTCGACATCGATGACCATGCGGTTCGCGTGAGTATCAATCACCGCCAAGCCGTTCGCTTGAGCAAAACTGAGCACAGCCACGTAATCAGCCTCGGTGGAACCGAATCTTCCAGTAAATTCCAGTACGCTCAGATATTGGTGGTAGTTCGAGCTCTGCGGATCGTAGATCTGCTGCAAGAGATCGTCGAGCTCCGCTTCATTCCGCAGTGGCAGAGAAATGGCCAGGCTCAAACGCTGCGCGCTCGGAAGATGGCCCACTAATGGCGCAACTCCGCTGGCGACGGCCGCGGGAACGTGGCTCGTCATAACGGGATGCTGCTCTGCCTGCGCCCCAGCTGTGAAGAAAACTGTAACGACGCACAAAATGGCGGCAAGCCGCGGCAAGGTAACCGATAAGATGTTTTTCATTGGATCATCTCCCCACAGGCTTGGTACTTTACAACGCAAAGGGTAGACGAACAAGCGGAGGATAGTCTCTAACAGAAAATAGTTGGGGCATGTATTCACCGCAGAAGAGCTGAGAGCGCAGAGTTTTATGTTGCCTCTCTGCGCTCTCTGCGGTGAAGTTTCTTCTTAGTCCACTCGATCGATCTGCGCCTTCTGCAACGTGTCCGAGTAATCCACGTAGACTGACTTCCATTCGGTGTAGAAATCAATCGCGCCAATGCCGCCCTCGCGGTGGCCATTGCCCGTAGCCTTGGTGCCGCCGAAAGGCAGGTGCACCTCGGCGCCGATGGTGGGGGCGTTGATGTAGGTGATGCCAGCGTCGAGATCGCGAATCGCGGCGAACGCCTTGTTCACATCTTTGGTGTAGAGCGCGGAAGAAAGTCCATACTCGATGCCATTTGCGATCTCAATGGCATCTTCCAGATCGTCGCAGGGAATGATCGAAACCACGGGGCCAAAAATTTCTTCCTGCGCGATTCGCATCTTCGGATCGACATCGGTAAATACGGTTGGTTCCATGAACCATCCATACTGATAATCGCCTTTGTCGAGGCGATTGCCACCGCACATCAGCTTCGCTCCTTCGTTCTGGCCAATCTCCACATAACTCAGGTCGGTCTGCAACTGCTTTTCGTTGACCGCCGGACCCATCTCGACCGTTTCATCGAGTCCATTGCCAACTTTCAGTTTCTTGGCGCGCGCGACGTAGCGCTCCACGAACTCGCGATACACGCCCTTCTGCACGATGATGCGGCTGGTCGCCGTGCAGCGCTGGCCAGTAGTGCCGAAGCCTCCCCAAAGCCCGCCCTCGATGGCGAGTTCGAGATTCGCGTCATCCAGCACAATCATAGGATTCTTCCCACCGAGCTCGAGCGAGCAATGTTTAAAGCTCTTGGCCGCGATGCCACCCACGATGCGGCCCACGGCAGAGGATCCGGTCAGCGAAATAGCGCGGACATCAGCGTGCTCGGCCAATGGTGTGCCTACGTCGGCGCCATATCCGGTGACGATGTTGACCACGCCTTTCGGAATGCCGGCATCAGTGAAAGCGCGAACCAGGTTGAATGTGGAGAGCGGCGTGTCCTGTGCCGGCTTGATGACGCAGGTATTGCCGCAAACCACGGCGGGCAGTAACTTCCAGGAAGAAATCGCCATGGGGAAATTCCACGGCGTGATCATGCCGCAGACGCCGATGGGCTGGCGCACTGCCATCGCGAATTTGTTTGGCAGCTCGGACGGAACGGTTGGACCAAAGAGACGCCGCCCTTCTCCCGCGTTGTAGTAGGCGGCATCAATCGCCTCCTGCACGTCGCCGCGAGTTTCCTTGAGCACCTTGCCCATTTCGCGAGTCATGTCGCGGGCATGCTCTTCTTTGCGTCCGATGAGAATCTCCGCAGCGCGGAAAACCATCTCGGCGCGCCGCGGCGCGGGCACCAGCCGCCACTTGGCGAAGGCTCGCTTGGCCGCGTCCACAGCGGCGTCAACGTCGGCCTTAGCCGATTTCTGAAAGATTCCGACCACGTCGCGCGTGTCGGCGGGATTGCGGTCTTCGAACGTTTCGCCGGTCGACGATTCCACCCACTCGCCGTCGATGAAATTCTTGAAAACTTTGGTTGGGCTGTAGCCCAGCGTGGCCGGGGAAGCCAACGTGTCGGTTGCCATAAAGTCTCCTTATGAATGCCTGGATATTGATGCTACAGCCGGGATGGAAGGTGCGGCAAGCGACGTGTGCGTCGGACTCTCGTCGATTGTTGTAGAGCGCCTACGCTACTGGGGAATCTCCGCCCTTCGCGTCCTCTGCTATAAACTCTTGGCCTTTCTCTTTCCCTCCGAATCTGCTTAAATCAAATAAAGCCGCAACCTGTTGGGCTGCGCGTGTTTCAACAATCGTGGTCGACATTCACTCGCATATTCTTCCGGAAGTAGACGACGGATCGAAATCCTGGGAGATCTCCGTCGCCATGTGCCGCATGGCCGCTGCCGATGGCATAACGCACCAGGTCGCCACGCCTCACGCCAACGACCGCTATCATTATGACCGCCCGTATCTTCAGGGGCTGATCGCCCATCTACAGCAACTTGTCGGCGACACTCTTACGCTCAGCTTGGGATGCGACTTCCATCTCTCATACGACAATCTGCAAGATGTGCTCGCCAACCCGGCACGCTATGCCATCGCAGGCACGCACTACATGCTGGTCGAGCTCAGCAACTACAGCGTGCCGCAGCAGATTACCGATTGTTTTATGAAGCTCGGCGATTGCGGTATCACTGCGGTGATCACGCATCCCGAACGCAATCCGATTCTGCGCGAGAGTCCACAGCGCGTCGTGGAGTGGGCTGAGCAAGGATGCGTCATTCAGATGACGGGATCGGCGCTCACTGGGTTTTGGGGTGAACGCGTGCGCCGTGCCGCGCACTGGCTGCTCGAACATGATGCCGTCCACGTGCTAGCCACGGATGCGCACGATACCGAAAAGCGTGTTCCTGTACTCTCCACGGCCCGCGAGGCCGCGGCCGAAATCTGCGGCGAAGAAGTCGCAGATGCTCTCGTGGAGGCCAATCCCGCCGCTATCGTCCAGTCGCAGCCGCTGCCATATTTCCCCCGGCCGGTCAGCGGCAGTTATCGCAAGACCTCCGGCAATCCGTAAGTCGGAATATTTTTTGGATTCCCCTGAGTGCATGGGGACAATCCTGCCCATTCTTTAACTTGTTTGAGATCCAGTGTGAACTACTGCGGATCGGACGAGCCTGAGGTGGAACTGTCCGCAGGAGCTGCGGGACTTGAACTCATGCGCGCTCCGGGGTCGACGCCGTGCGAAACCGGGCTCTGCGACAGCGAAGAGGAAGTAACGGACGGTCCATGCGAAACTTCCGGGCCCGTCGTCATCGCGCTCTCGGGATTCAGCAGGTGGTCGTGGCTGGGGCCGAGACCAAGGCTGATAAGCGCTCGCGAATCGGGAACCGTTTTCGATTGCCAGCCATGATCGGCTTGATAACGGCGCATAGCGTCTTCGCTGGCCTGATTCCATGTTCCCGCCGGGTCGCCGGTTAAGTAATGTTCGCGGATCAACGCTTCCTGGATCGCCTCCGCGCGCTCCGGATCAATCTTCTGCTGGCCGCGTGCCGTCTTTTTCCTGGAACTCTTCCGCACACTCGCGTGAGTTGTTTTGCCGCTGTGAGCCGCGGTTGCGCTCGATTTCGGGTGCTTCGTCGCCGTGGAGTGCGTTCCAGAATGAGCCACCGGCTTCTTGGCGCCCGCTGCCTTCGTGGCGCTAGCCTTCTTGGCGGAAGATGTCGTGCTAGCAGCAGCGTCGGTCTGAGCGCGCGCTGTGAGCGGTGAGAAGCTGGCGCAAACCGCCGCTAGAGCGCAGGCTGCACCCAACCATCGCGTCACGGTCTTCGCGTAAGGCCTTAATTCCAATGCAAATCCTCAGGTTGCCAAACGACCGCGCCGGCAGACTACCACAAAAGACGACCACGAAAACAAAGTCCAACGAAAAACCGGCACTGTCATCATCCCTTATCGGATGACACAATGCCAGTTCCCGTTGGCTCGTCCCTAGGTTACGGAAGTGTCCCGGCCACGAAAATGGTTCCATCCTGGCGAGTGGAACCCCGGGGGCGGACAAGGAATACCACGTCCTGGCCGCTCTTCAGCCCCGACGCCACTTTGGCGAAGTCTTCTTCACTGTTGACCGGCTGCTTGTTGACCTCGAGAATCACGTCGCCGCGGCCCAGATTAATGTCCTCGGCAAACGATCCCGGCTTGACGTCCTGCACGATTACGCCCTTGCCTGCCGGCATGTCCAGACGCTCCGCCATCTCGGGAGTAAGCTTGCGGATGGTGATGCCGAACTTATCCTGTTTAGGCGTGCTCTCGTCGTTTCCACCCTCATCTTCGTTCAGGCGAGCCGCAAAGAGCTTGGCTCGATCCGCGATGGTCACGGTCGTATCCTGCTTCTTGCCATTGCGCAGGAACTCGAGTTGTACCTTCGCCCCAGGCCTGCGCGAGGCAATATCCGCCACCAACTCCGATCCCTTTGACACCTTTTTGCCATCGACCGTGGTGATCGTATCGCCCACTTTCAATCCCGCCTGATCGGCCGGGCTACCCGGGACCACGCTGGAGACCGCTACGCCGCTGCCATTCCCATAGACCCGTGTAATCGCGGGGTTTTCCACCGCGTCAAACATGATGCCAATCGAGCCACGCACCACGCGATGCTCCGGTCCGATGAGTTGGTTGTAAACCTCCGCAACGGTGTTCGAAGGCAGCGAGAAGCCCACGCCCGCATAAGCATTGGTTTCGCTCAAAATCGCCGTGTTAATGCCGATGACTTCGCCGTCCATATTGACCAGCGGTCCCCCGGAATTTCCCGGATTTATCGCGGCATCGGTCTGAATGAAAGTCTGGAACTGCCGCCCAGGCACGATATCCCGACCCTTCGCGGAAACAATGCCGGCCGTCACTGTGCCCACCTGCCCGAAGGGGCTGCCGATAGCCAGAACCCAATCGCCCACCTGCATGCTGTCAGAGTTGCCCAGCTTGGCGGTCGGCACCGATCGGTCCATATCGATTTTGATCACGGCCAAGTCGGTCTCCTGATCTTCGCCGACCACTTTGGCATCGTGCTGCACACCTGGAGGATCATCCTGCAGACGCACGCGAATGCGATCCGCCTTATCAACTACGTGCCGGTTAGTAACGATGTAGCCCTTGGGATCGACAATCACACCTGAGCCGAGCGAACGCTCGCGAATCGCCGCGTCTCCGTTCGGCCCACCCTGCCCGCCAAAGAAGCGGTTGAAGAAGTCGTCCATGCCGCCGTTGCCGCCGCCCCCGTTGTCGTCATCATCGGGGTTCTGCTCCCCCCGGCGCCGGTGCGGATTCTTGATGGTCGATTCGGTATTGATGTTGACCACGCTCGGCCCCAACTGCTTGGCAATCTGCGAGAACTCATTGGAAAGCTGCTTGGGCGAAGGAATGGTTAACGGAGTCGCATCGGAGGCCTTTTGCCCTTCCTTGCCCTTCACTCCATAGGAAACTACCGTACCGATTAAGATACCCAGCGCCAGCGTTGCTGCAATGCTGAACGAATAGACCCATCCGTGGGTCTTCAGGCGCAGCCAAAATGCCTGCGAATCCATAGATCTGCTTCCTCCGAGACGGTAAACCGTTATTATACCCGTTTGCAAAGCCGAGACGGTGGATCGCGCGTTATCCGATCTCCCGTTCGTTAGACGCACAAAATCGCCATTTCGTTTGGGAAAGTTACTTCGCTTCGTAGACCGTTTTACCACCGACCACGGTGCGCAAGACCTTGGTCGCCAGCACTTTTTCCGCTGAGGACGCCGTCACATCGCGGTCCAGCACAATGAAATCTGCGAGCATCCCCGGTGCCAGCTTGCCTTTTTCCTTCTCCTCAAACTCGGCAAAGGCCGAACCGGTGGTGTAAGCCGCAATGGCTTGATCCATGGTCAGCCTCTGCTCTGGAAAATATTCCTGCTTGCCGTTTTCGCTCTTCCGCGTGACCGCCGCGTACAGCCCACGGAACGGGCTGACTGGCTCAACTGGATAATCCGTGCCAAAGGCCAGCGTCACCCCTTTGTTCAGAAACCCGGCCCACGCATAAGAAGTTGCGGCCCGCTTCGGGCCCAGCCGATCCTGCGCCCAGCGCATGTCGGTGAGCACATGACTCGGCTGCATGGAGGCAATGACTTTCAACTCCTTGAACCGTGCGATTTGCGCAGGCGTAGTGACTTGCGCATGCTCAACCCGCAGCCGAAAATCGTCGCCACCGTTTGCTGCCTTCACTTTCTGCTCTCGTGCGGCTTTTTCTGCTTCCGCGAAGGCATCCAGCGCCATCTGAACCCCTTTATCGCCGATGGCGTGGAATCCCAGCTGGAAGCCAGCCAGCACCCGCTCTTTGGCCATATCGTTCAGCTTCGCCGGGTCATAGCGCGGCAAGCCCGAATTTCCCGGATCATCCGAATAGGGTTCCAGGAGCGCCGCCGTGTGGCCGCCGAGCGAGCCATCCATGAACCCCTTCAGCATCCCCGTATGCAACATCAAGTCTGACTGCGGATGCGAATCACGCTTGCCCTTCAGCTCCTCGACGGAATCATCGAAGGGCAACCACTCGGAAATCCGCGCCGTCAGCTTGCCGTCTTTTTCGAGCTCCTCATAGATCTGAAAATTTTCCCACTCCGGCGAATAATCCTGCGCCGAGGTCACCCCATGCTCCGCCAGGTCCGCGAGCGCGACTTCAATTCCATGTCTCCGCACTTCGTGCGTCGGCTGAGGAATCACCGCCCGCACGGCTCCCTGTGCCGTATCCCGCAAAATCCCTGTGGGCTGCCCGTTGGCATCGCGATCAATCTGGCCGCCTTCGGGTTCGCGGCTAGCGATGGTGATACCGGCTAACTGCAGCGCGCGCGTATTCGCCACGGCAAGATGCCCATCCACCCGATCCAGAAACACAGGGTGCCCGCCCGAAACTTCATCCAGATCCCAGCGGCTCGGCAGAACTTTCACCGGCCACATGGTCTCATCCCATCCTCCACCCAGAATCCATTCGCCCGGTTTGGCCGTCTGCGCTTTGGCCCGCACGCGTTCGCGGAATTCATCCAGCGTTTTCACTCCAGTTAGATCCGCACTCAACTTCTGCAGTCCCGCATCGGCCAGGTGCAGGTGCGCGTCGTCAAATCCCGGCATGACGAAGTGCCCGTCCAGATCAATAACCTGCGTCTCCGCACCCTTCAGTTTTTGGATATCTATATTTTTGCCGACGGCCTGAATACGCTCGCCGCGTATCGCGATCGCCTCCTCGCGCAGAATCGAACTGAACGGCGTGTTCGACGGCACTCCCGTATAGACATTCGCGTGCATGAAGATGACGTCCGCCTTCGGGCCGGGAGCAGCCGGCGATTGAGCGGGCACGGCATTCTGCGCCTGCAAAAAAGCAACGCAGCAAAAGACCACGGCAAAAGCCGGGTGCCCTATCCTTCGCGTTTTTTGCGAAGGATGGGATTCCAATACCGCGTTCGGCTTATGGGTAGCGCAGCCCTTCAGCGCTGCGAAAAGATGCTTCCTTCTCCCGAGGCTTATACCCCCCGAGGCCGCCAATCTCCTCATCATTCGCCCGAGTCCCCCGCTCCCGCCAGCGCCAGCATGGTCAGCAAAATCCGCTTTAGTCCCAGCTCGCGTCCGTTGCTGTCGAACCACTCTTGCAAAGTGTGTGCTCCACCGCCGGACCCGCCGCCGCCAATGGCGATGGCCTCCTGCCCCATAGACAGCGGAATGTTCGCATCCGTCGACGCGCGCTGCACCTGCGCCGCATTATTGAGTTGGTTATCCACGGCGCGGATCACGTGCAAAATTCGCGCACTCGTCGCCAACTCTCCCGCCGGACGGTTGCCGATCGGCACCATCTCGCAATTCACGCCAGGCCGTTTCTGCGCGGATGACTTCATCTCCGCCGCCATCGTCTCGTCTTCCACCGCGCGATTCAGCGCCAGCCGCAGTGTTTGCTCCAGTCGCTCCATCTCGCTCATCGAAGTTGAGCGGATGTCCACTTTCATGCTGGCCGACTCGGGAATCGAATTCACCGACGTTCCGCCGCGAATCACTCCAATGTTGAACGTGGTCTTCGGCGTCGCAGGCACCGGCGTCGCGGCAAAGGTATCGATCGCCTTGGCCAAAATCACCACCGGATTGGGCGCGCCAAAGTCGCTCCACGAATGTCCGCCTGGACCGCGCACGATCACCTCAAAGCGGCGGCTGCCCAGAGCCTCGGCCACAATCGTGTCCGCTCCCGCACCGTCAAGAACAACGCTGTAAGCGATCGAATCCTTCCAGCGCGGCGTGGAAAAAATGTGCCGCATCCCACGCAGGTCGCCTTCCCCCTCTTCGCCCACGTTGCCGATGAACACAAACGGCAGAGCGTGCCGGATTCGCACGGATCGCAGCAGCGCCGCAATCCCAAGCATCGCCGTCACGCCCGCCCCGTTATCAGAAACGCCCGGCCCATACAACCGGCTGCCTTGCTGACGGACATTCAGCGGCGTGTTCGCAGGGAATACAGTATCGATGTGCGCGCTCAGCGCCACATAGCGCCGTCCGAATCCGGGATGCACGCCGAACACGTTGCCCACATCGTCGGTGCGAACATCATCGAGCCCAACTTCGCGAAAACGTTCTGCCAGCCAGGCCCCGCGCGCTGACTCGCCGAACGGAGGCGCCGCAATCCGCGCCATCTCCATCTGCCACTGCGTTAGTTGCGGCTCCTGGGTGCGCAACCAGTTGAACGCCGACCGCACCTCCGGCGAAGCCGCCAGGCGCGCCACATCCTGTTGCACCGTGGGTGCAACGTCTGGCAGATCCGCGCGCGGAGAAAGTGGGCCCATAGGAAGTTATTGCGTCATCTTACAACGTGGCGGAAGAAACGGGGATTGCTGAAATAGAGAACAGGCGTGCGATTCGTGCAGTTCAGAAAGAATTTTTTCGCTGCGCCCCATGCTTCATCGCGGGTTGGCTACGAAGAGACGCGCATCGTATCCCGAACATATGCTCGAACCCGCGTTCTCCGGCGTGCGTCAAGCGTACGGCACGCGTGTCACGCATCCGAGCCAGCCATTTCATCTCAATCCAGCGCGCCAGCAAGGCAGATCCCAATGCTCCGCCGATGTGATGATGGCGCTCCGTCCAATCTAGACACTTGTGCGAAAACGATCGCCGCAGTCGACGCAGTGAATCCACATCAATGTCGAGAGAATGCAGCAGATCGTTGCCTTTAGGAGTTACTGCGAATCCGTCTTCCTGATGCCGCAGCGCACCCCTCCGCAGCAGCTCGTCGCGCAGTGCAATCGCCAGCACGCCCGCCAGATGGTCATAGCAAGTCCGTGCAAAACGTATTTCCGGCATGACTGGACCCCCAGAATGTTGAGCCAGCGCGCCCAACGCCTCAATGGCCAAGGCAACATCGGCGTTCTTAAGACGAAAAAGCCGCTGCCGTCCGCTGCGCTCAGAAAAAACCAGGCCGCCTGAAAGCATCTTCGAGAGATGCGAGCTCGCGGTCTGCGGCGAAACGGCCGCTGCCATCGCCAGCTCCGACGCGGAATGGGCGTTACCGTCCAGCATCGCGGTAAGCATTCGGATCCGCCCCGCCTCACCGATCAGTCCGGCGATGCGCGTAATGGAATCAACATTCATACTTCGATACACATTTAAACATGGATGCGAGGCCCGGCGCTAGTCTTGTTTTCAGATGCCTTGGCGATCGCAGGCCAGGCCTCTCAAGGAGAATCCATGAAGGCAATCGTTACAAGAGTCGCCGTAATCCTCCTCGGCGCCGCAGCGATATTTGCCCAAGGGCCAAAGCAGAAAGACACCGCAGCCGTCAGCATTGTCGGCTACGTCCGCGATAGTGGCTGCGCGCATCGCTTCCACGAAGTCGTTAAGCCGTTGCCCAATGGATGCGTCGAGGCTTGCGTGCGCGGCGGCTCACCGCTGGTTGTCTTAACCAAGGACGAGCACGTATATCATCCCATCTCGGCCGAGATGCCCGATGTCGACGTGCGCCCAAAGCTTCTGCCTTTCGTCGGCAAACTGGTAAGGATCACCGGATATATCTACAGCCGCGGCGGCTCCGACGCGATTTCGCTGGAGCAGATGGAAGAAGTGAAGGAATGATCACGTCGAAAACACATTTTTGCGATTCAGCGCAGGAGGTGCCATGAAGGATTTAGCGATCGCTCTGGAGAACCACCCCGGTGCTTTAGCCGATATGGGTGACGCCTTGGGCCGTGCCGGCGTGAGCATCGAAGGCGGAGGCATATGGGTGTGCCATGGCCAGGCTGTCGCACACTTTCTCTTCGAGGATGGAGCTGCCGCTCGCAGTGCGCTAGAAGCGGCGGGTATCCCGGTTCTGGCAGAGCGGGACGTGCTCGTCCAGCGACTCAACCAGGCTGAACCGGGTCAACTTGGAAAGATCGCGCGTCGAATGTCGGAGGTGGGAGTCAATATTGAAGTACTTTACAGCGATCACAAGAACCGGTTGGTATTGGTCGTTGACGACATCGCCCAGGGACGAGCTGTCTCTGCAGCATGGACCCGAGAACAGCTGTCGACCGAAAATGAGAAGCATCCCGCGAGAGGGCATGGGGGCCAGCATGAAACAGCACAACTATGAAGTCCGCATTGATTGGACCGGCAACGATGGCGTCGGAACGAAGACTTACAAAGGCTATCGCCGCGACCACGCCATCTCCGCCGCGGGCAAGCCGCAGATTTTAGGCTCCAGCGATCCCAGCTTTCGCGGCGATCGATCCCGCTACAATCCAGAAGAACTTCTGGTCGCAAGTCTTTCTGCCTGTCACATGCTCTGGTATCTCCATCTGTGCTCCGCGAATCATGTGAGCGTCCTTGACTATCACGATGCTGCTTCGGGTGTGATGCGAGAAAATGAGGACGGTTCGGGAGAGTTCATCCAAGTAACGCTGAGACCGGCAGTGAAGGTCTCCGCTGGCGATGATCGAGCCAAGGCTCTCGCCCTACACAACGAAGCCCATCACTTGTGCTTTATCGCGAGGTCCGTGAACTTTCCGGTAGAGGTCTCACCGGAAATCGTAGAAGCAACTGGACCCGCAGCGTAGCGTGCAGCCATCAGACTGATGGCGGAGGCAATCTTCTCCTCCTACGCCAGCCGGCTCTCAACGTATCCCGCTCTCCGTTCCACTGCGGCAACCAGCTTTTTCGTGGCTGGAACATCAATCCCGTGCTTGCGAGCGCCGCGCAGGATCGGCCCTGCGATCGCATCGAGCTCCGGCGGATTGTGGCGTTCCACATCTTTTTGCATGGAGCTGCGCATGCTTCCCGGCATGCCCGCTACACCGGAGAGCACCTTCTCCGGATCAACGTTCGCGCCCTCGGCAACACCCACGGCGCACGCTTCCCGCACGCAAGCCAGGCCCAAACTTCCCCACTCGGGATCAGAAAGAATTTCGCCGACCGTCTTATCCGCCGCGGTGGTGCTCAACGCAAACGGCGCCAGGAACACCAGCTTGCCCCACATCAGCGTTGGCTCGTCCTCAATGAAACGGCAGGTAAAACCAATTTTCTGAAGTTGATCGAGTGTGCTGCCCAGCAGCGCGCTTCCCGCCGAGAGAACATTCAGGAGCGCAAATGGAGAGCGATGGACGATGTGCCCCGGGCTCACCCGCTCGGTTTCGCCAGCGAACGTCGCAGGAATCACACGCCCAGAGCCATATCTGGCCCGCAGCAACGCTACATGGTCGATCCCGTTGAGAAGTGGAACGATCGCCGTCACCGATTCTGGATTCTGGAGCGCGGTGAGCGCCGGCTCCAACTGCGTTGCCTTCACCGTCAACCAGAGCACATCAACGGGAGAAACTTCCGCCGCTACGGTGACATCGACCCCAAAATTTCCAAAGGGACTCTCCAGCCGAAGTTGTTTTGGATAGCGCTCTAACGTCTCAGGCCGCACCACCAGCGTGACAGAAGCTCCCGCACGCGCCAGGCAAGCACCAACTAGGCCGCCGACGCCGCCGGCTCCAAGAATCGCATGTCGCATTGGTTGCGAAGTTATCTCTGGCATAGGGGTTCAACCTTGTTTCGTTACCGTCGCGGGCAGACATTCCACCACTTCGGCGTCGCTCAGCGTATGGTCACTCGCCTTGGCACGTTGGTAGATTCGGTCAACCAATTCGTCCGTCGCCGGAATACCGCGCCGCTCCAGCCAGAACAGCACATTCGATTTTCCGCTCATCGGACCGATATCAATAATTTGCTCCAGCCCAAACACATGCGAAGGCACGCCAGAGTAAACCGTGTTGGCAAGCACGACATCGTTCTTGTGATACGCCTTGATAATCGCCGCCGCGTGCACACCCGTAGCCGTGCGGAATGCGTCGTCGCCCACCACCGGATAATTTGCCGGAATCGGCACACCCGTGGCGTGCGAAACGGCCTGGCAATAATGTTTCAATTTAGTCAGGTCCTGCCGGTCCCACGGCGCAATGCCCATCAGCTTCAGATTTACCAGCATCTGATCGATTTGCGTATTCCCCACACGCTCTCCCAAACCAATCGCGCAGGCGTGCACACAGTCCGCACCGGCAATCACTGCCGCCATCGAATTGGCAATGGCGAGGCCGCGATCGCTATGCCCGTGCCAATCCACGCGAATCTTTTCCCCGGACGGCTTTACGACTTCCTGGATCACAAACCGCACCAGCGCCAGAGCGCCCATGGGTGTCGCATGCCCGGCGGTATCGCAGATGACGATGGCCCGCGCGCCGCAACTAATGGCCGTCGAGTACAGCCGCTTCACCGTCTCCGGATCGCAACGGCTGGTGTCTTCGGTGACGTACATCGCATCCAGACCGAGCGAAACCGCATACTTCACGGCCTTCTCAGTAGTCTGCAAAAGAAAGTCGTCGGACCATCCTTCGGTAAATCTGCGAATGGGGCTGGATCCAATAAACGTAGCCGCTTCGATCGGCAGTCCGGTTTTCTGCACGATCTCGGCAATGGGTCGAATATCATTCTCATGCGTGCGCGCGGCGCAGTTGGCGCGAATCTTCAGCTTGTGCGCGACGATCTCTCGCGCCAGTGCCGTCACATGCTCCACCGCCCGCGGCCCTGCGCCCGGCAACCCAAGATCGAGAGAGTTGATCCCGAGCGTTTCCATCAGATGGAGAATTTCAATTTTCTCGGCAATCGAAGGATCACGCACTGAAGGCGATTGCAGCCCATCGCGGAGACTCTCATCGTTGAGCAGCACCGGCCCCGGCGGCTTCAGCCCCGGCGGATGATTCTTGTTCCAGTCGTAGATGAGTTCAGAAGTGTTCACGGGCGAGTATCTAATAGCGAGTACCTGGTACCGAGTGAACTCCGCTCCTCTTTGTGGCTCGGTACCAGGCACTCGTTACTACTTTTCTTTCGGCGGCAGCGTCAGTCCAAACACTGAAATCATTCCCTGCCCCGCAACGTTCACTTTACCTTCCGCGGGATTCGGGAGATAGAGCGTCTGGCAGTGCTCGCAGCGGTAAACTTCGGCATCCGGCCCCCATGCCTTTTCGGCGTCACCGCAGGTCTGTTCGACCACATCCGTGGTATAGAACCAGCGCTTCAAATGGCCGCCGCAAAACTTGCCCTTTTCGTTTTTTTCATTGCAGGCGCGCTGCCCGGTCTTCTTGATCTTCACTTTATGATGCGGGAGTTGTGCAGGAGTTTGCGGAGTAGAAGCTGTCATTTCGCCAGTCGCCAAGGACTCACCTTCGTTCGCGCGGCGCGCACGCCGCCGGATTCGGCCCTACGAGCGTCATTGTACTCGAAGGTCGAAGCCTCACCCAAGCTGCGATGTCGTATTCTAGGGCCTTATTCCCGTGCCGGCAATCCAACGCCAGAATGAGCCTTCTATGAATCGTTCGTCATTCCCCGCGAAAAAAATTGTGCTGACTTGCTCGATCCTGCTTGTCCCGCTCGTGTTTCTGTTGCACCTGACCCATGCCCAGACACCTCCGAAGAAAATCGCCGAACACAGCAACGTCCAACTCGAACTGGTGCGTACCGAGACCGGCTTTTTCGAGGCCTGGAAGACCAAAGATGAAGCTTACTTCCGCGCTCACATGCCAGAGGAAGGAATCTTCTGGGGCGAGTCCGGCACATTTTCTCGCGACCAGCAATTACAGCAACAGCAAGCGGCCGCCAAAGTCTGCACTGTGGAAGGCTACGGCCTCTCCGGCTTCGGCGTCCTTCCGCTCACCGCGGGAGCGTATCTCCTCACTTACGAAGCCGAGCAATATGCCGCCTGCAATGGCGAAAAACTTCCAATCCACGTAAACGGCAGTTCGATTTATGTTTTCAGGGCCGGCCAGTGGCAGGCGATCTACCGCGCGCAGGTTCCACAGAAGAATCAAAGCTGAACGTTGCGCAGAAGGAGTTAGAACTCCAGCTTCGGCTTGGCCTGATCCTCGCCAACGCGGCCGACTGTAATCTCGGCCTTGTAGTAATTCTCGCCCTTCACCGGCGCGCCCGCCATGCGCCGAAGTATGGCCAACTGTCCGACGTGCGTGAGCGCATCGGCAACCGGTCCTTGAAACAATTTCTCCGGCCGTGCCTCTACAGGAGCGCCCGAAGCCAGGAAGTCATCGAAGCTTTTTAGCGCGGCGAAAAATCTCTCCACTTCTTTTCCCCACGGCAGGGGCTTTGAGTTATGCCATGCCTGCTTGCCTTTCGCAATCGTGAGCGCCCAATCGAACAGATCGCCCATATGAGCCACAATTTGAACCGGCGTGCGCAATCCCTCTGCGCCACGGAACTCGCCAAATGTATCGGGCGCGTTACGCAAGGCGTTACCGGCGCGATACGCAAGCGCGGCCAGCGTGTGACGAAATAATTGCATCTCCGAATCAGAGTTCACAGGAGTGTTCATGGACACAAGATACACTTGACCTTGGGGTAACGAAAAGGGGATGAAAAGCATGCCGAAGAATCCCGATGCCGCGCAACCAGGTCTGGTCAGCCGCGAGAATGCGGAACATTATCGCTGGGGAAACGATTGCGACGGCTGGCATCTGGTGAAAGACGGAAGCCTGAGCGTGATTGAAGAATTCATTCCTTCCGGCGGGTGCGAAATCCGCCACTCCCATAAAAAGGCGCAGCAGTTTTTCTACATTCTCTCCGGCGAGGCCATGATGGAAGTGGAAGGGCGAAGCACGCTGCTTCGCGCCGGCACCGGCATCCGCATTCTGCCCGGAGCCCGCCACCAGATCAGCAATCCGTCATCGGGCCCTGTGCGCCTTCTGGTAATCTCCCAGCCGCCCAGCCGTGGCGACCGCTTCACGGAATGATTCGCCAGCGATAATCTTCGCGGTGGGCGCTAGGCCGGTGTCTCCACTTTGGCTTCCAAGGCCTCACCCGCCGGTTCGCACAGGCACAGGTCTGTAAAAACAAATCCGTCCCGCGTAACCGTGACTCCGTTTTGTACTGCGATGGCCTGTGCAAACATGGGACCGTCATACACGAAGGTGTGAAACTCGCCGTTTTCCCCACACGGATCGATGCCAGCGGAAAATTCATCCAGCACTTGTTGATCCAGATCGCGTCCGGCAAACGAAGCCGGCAGTTTCTTGGGATCCAGACAAACGATTCGACTCCGCAACCCGCCAGCCCACATGTCATGGATAAGCCGCAATGTATCGATCTTCCACAAAGGGAACACCGGCGCAAGGCCAATGCCGCGCATGCGATCTTCGCGGTATTGGCGCACGTCTTCGAGGAACAAATCGCCAAAGGCGACGGCCTGAACGCCGTCATCGATCGCCTTTGCGCATGCCGCGCTCATCGCGGCCTCGTATTCCTGATTGGAACACGGCCACGGCAGTGGGACCGTCCGCAAGGGAAGTCCGGCGGCTTGGGCCTGGGCTTCGACCAATTCACGGCGCACCCCGTGCATGGCTACGCGGTCAAAGTTGTCGTTGATGGTGGTCAGAAGGCCGACGATTTCGTATTCATTGGATTGACGCAAAACGTGCAGCGTCCAGGCGCTGTCCTTGCCGCTGCTCCAGGATACAAGTGCTTTCTTTCTCAAGCCGCTGAAGCTCCTTTTGCAAATTCTCCTTCACAGCGGCTTGCGCCGCACCACGCCAGCCGAGCGCATCGCCCCACGCAATCGCGCCACCACCCCCCGCGCAAACTGCATATCCAGGAACCCATCCATCTGACTCGCGAACTTCGCTCCGTATCCGTACCACCAGACTTTTTTCATTTCCGGCATCAGGTCCACATCGACATATTTCAGTCGCACCATTTCTTCCAGCCCAAAGCGCCCGTGAGCGCGGCCTACCCCGCTGGACTTCACCCCGCCATGCGGCGCCTCGCTGATGCCGAAGCAGGACACTACGTCATTCACCATGACGGTTCCCGCATGAATTCGCCTCGCCAGCCGCTCGCCGCGGTTGTTGTCGCGAGTCCATACACTCGCAGCCAAGCCGTACTCCGAATCATTCGCCAGCTGCACCGCTTCGTCGTCGCTATCGAATGCCATGGCGGGAAGCACGGGGCCGAATGTTTCTTCGCGCATGATGCGCATGTCATGGGTCACATCCGCCAGAACGGTAGGCTTATAGAAATTCGGTCCAAGTTCTGGCAAACGTGAACCTCCCGCCAAAACCCGTGCCCCACGTGCTGCAGCATCTTTCACGTGCTCCTCTACAATTCGCAACTGCCGCTCGTGAATCATCGGACCCACATCCGCTTCTTGGTCAAGGCCCCGCCCAACTCGCAACTTCTTTGTCTTCTCGACGCACGCCTTCAGGAACGCCTCGTACAAACTGCGATGCACATAGCAACGCTCCACTGACAAGCAAGTCTGTCCCGCGTTGAGGAATGCCCCCCAAACCGCCGCGCTCGAAGCCACGTCTACGTCGGCGTCGTCCAGAACCAGCATTGGATCCTTTCCGCCAAGTTCGAGCACCACGGGAAGCAGTCGCTCCGCCGCAGCCATCGCAATACGCTTCCCCGTAGCCACGCTTCCTGTAAACACCAGCTTGTCGATTTGCGAATGAATCAGGGCCGCGCCTGTCGCCCCATTGCCCACCAAGACCTGAAAAACGTCAGCGGGAACGCCCGCCGCATGCAGCAGCGACCCCAGTTCCAGCGCCACCAGCGAGGTAAACTCCGAGGGCTTCAGCACTACCGCGTTCCCCGCCACCAGCGCTGCAAGAGTCTCCGTCGCAGGAATGGAAAACGGATAATTCCACGGAGAAACAATCCCAATCACCCCGTATGGCTCTCGCACCAGCTGCCCGCGCTTCAACTTGGTCGCCAGATTTCCGTGCGGCAACGGTTCGTCGCGCAGCAAGCGGTAAGCGTTCTCGATCAGGAATCGCGCGGCATCGAGCACCACGAGCACTTCGGTGGTCAAAGCTTCGGCCACGGGTTTGCCCGCCTCACGCGAGATGGTCTCTGCGATCTCAGATTTTTTCTGGTGCAACCGGTACTGAAACTCGCGCAGCACGGCAATCCGCTTCCGCACGCCAATCGCAGCCCATGCTTCCTGCGCCCAATGCGCTCGCGCAACGGCCGCCCGCACCTCACTCTCGCCCGCGCATTCCAGTTCGCGCAGAACTTCCCCTGTCGCTGGATTCACCGACGCAACCTTGCGCGCTACGACTTGTAGTTCACTCGCCATTCGTACTCGTACAGACGTAGCTTGCTACTGCTGGTGGGGCAATGTCCACTCCTCCGCCCGCTCAGTACTCCACGTTGACCAAATACAACCCGCTCGCTGGCGCTGTCGCTCCTGCGGCGGACCGA
This sequence comes from uncultured Acidobacteriaceae bacterium, assembly GCA_963782835.1. Classification (GTDB taxonomy): domain Bacteria; phylum Acidobacteriota; class Terriglobia; order Terriglobales; family Acidobacteriaceae; genus Sulfotelmatobacter. The sequence goes on from CAWALR010000019.1 coordinate 154,508, forward strand.
TTGTGCGCCATCAGAATCCGCGTTAGATCCTCCGCTTTCAGAGTTCCCTTACCGACAAGAAGGAACGTCCCTACAAGATTGCGAACCATGTGATGCAGAAATCCGGATCCTCTCACCGTGTAGACAAACTCATCGCCTTGCCGTTCCCAGAAAGATGAAAAAATGCGCCGCACATTCGATGCTGGCTCGCCTTCGCGTCCACGCTCCGGATCCACCGCCGCAAACGAAGTGAAATCGTGCTCGCCTTCGATAATCTCTGCCGAGCCCGTCATCCCCTCCTCATCGAGCGGAAACGGATAATGCCACACGTACCTTGCCAGAAATGGCGGGCAAATCGCGGCCCGGTAAATGCGATAGCGATACGTCTTAGCCCGCGCCGAATGCCGTGCATGAAAATCTGCCGCCGCTTCGTTCACCTCAAGCACTCGAATCGCAGCTGGCAAAACATCATTCAGCGCCTTCACAAAGTTCGCTGTGGGGACGGAGGACTCCGTGACAAATGTCACGACCTGCGCGAGCGCGTGCACTCCTGCGTCGGTTCGGCCCGAGCCCTGCGGCAATACCTTTTCTCCCGTGATTCGTCCAATGGCTGAGGCAAGTGTGCCCTGCACCGTCGGCGCGTCGGGCTGCACTTGCCAACCGGCGAAATCCGATCCGTCGTAGGAGAGAATCAGTTTGAGATTGCGCATGCGATCTTTCGAGTCCCATAGCCGCGTTGCTTCATCAAAAACATTTCACGAATTCGACTTTCCCCGTGGCTGAGGACTTTAGATTCCCAGTGACGTTAATCATGGCGAGCACTTTACCAGCTTCAATCGCTGCGGTGGCTTCGAAAGTGAGTCCGGCGTCTCGGATATACTGTTGCGTTCCAACCACTTTCGTAGCGTTAAGGAATTTTGGTCCGCTTTTCCGGACCCCTCGTTTTTCAGGAACCCGGACGCCGCTGCTTGCGTACTAACTTCTGAGTAAAGCTTTCTTTAGGAGCGATCTGGACTCAATGTTCTTACCAGATACGTTTGCAGCAAGATCTTAAGTGAAATCAAGATTTTCATGGTTCTCATGAACGGAGATCAGTAGATGCCATTCGCACGCTTAACCTTAAGTATTCGGCGGGCCGCCGCCGCAGGATTATTCGCTACGCTAACCATTGCGTGTTGGGCCCAGGAGCCGCCGGCCGCGCCCACTCCGCAAAAAACGCCAGAGGCGGGTCCTCTGCCGGTACTGAATTATTCCCAGCCGGTTTCACATTTTCCGAATCCGATCGCGCCCTACACGCCGCGGCATGTGGCCGCTCCCAATCTGGCGAACACCGCGCGCGTCGATTCTCTGATGCACGATGGCAAGCTTTATCTATCGCTGAATGACGCGATCGCCCTCGCGCTGGAAAACAATCTCGATGTGGCGATTGCCCGCTACAACCTGAACATTGCCGATACCGACGTGCTGCGCTCGAAAGCGGGCGCCAGCATTCTCGGCGTCAACGCCGGAGTCGTGCAGAACACTCCCGGCGGCGGCATCGGCGGCATCGGGGCAAGTGCCGGCGCCTCCACCGGCGGCACCAGCCTGGGAGCCGGAGGCATCGGCGCCGGCACCAACGGCCTGGTCAGTTCCACCCTCGGCCTCGGACCAGTCATCAACAGCTTTGACCCAGTCATCACCGGAACATTGCAGGAGGACCACGCCGAGAGCGTATCGTCAAGCCTATTCAACGGTGTTCCGATTCTCGCGCAGAATACAGGCACAGTAAGTTTTGCCTACAACCAAGGTTTTGCCTGGGGCACCAATTTGCAGGTCGCATTCAATAACACCCGCACAACCTCCAACGTCCCGTTTAACACATACAGCCCGCTCATCAATTCCTCGCTGCGGCTTCAGCTGACCCAGCATCTGCTGCAGGGCTTCGGATTCCCCGCCAACACCCGCTTCATTCACATCGCTAAGAACAATCGCGAACTTTCTGACGTCGCCTTTCGTTTACAGATCATTGATTCAGTCGATCAAATCGAAAACATATATTGGGATCTCGTCTACGCCTACGAAAACGCGCGCGTACAGAATGAATCGCTGGCCTTTGCCCAGAAGACTTTATCGGACACAAAAAAGCAGGTGGAGATCGGCAGTCTTGCTCCCATTGAGACGGTGCGTGCACAAAGCACGGTCGCGCAAGATCAGCAGCTCGTGACTACGGCTCAAACCAACCTCCAGTTGGAACAGCTGCTGATGAAGAATGCGTTGACCCGCACCTTGAAAGACCCGACGTTAGCCACTGCAGAGGTCATTCCGACTTCGACGATGGAAATTCCGGCGGAGGAACAGATCGTACCCACTGAAGATCTGATCAATGATGCGCTCCGTCATCGGGCCGAACTGGTCGAAACCCGCATCGATTTGAACAGCCGCGATTACAGTAACAAAGCAGTACGGAGCGCGCTTCTGCCGTCACTGGATCTGTTTGCTTATTACGCCGGATCAGGCCTCGGCGGTTCACAGAACCCCGCCAATCTGTGCGCCAATCCCCCAGTCCGATCCAGAATGCACTCGGCTGCGCCAGTTCTACCGGCGGCCCCAGCAATCTGGACTTCGTAACTCCCCCGACCGGCATTAACGGGACATCGGAATCAACTTGTGAATTCCACTGCTCCCGACAAGGGCATCGGCCTGCAACTCAACATTCCCATCCGCAACCGCGCCGCGCAAGCCGTGCAAATTCGCTCGGAGCTGGAATATCGGCAGGCCCAGATGCGCCAGCAACAGATCGAAAATCAGGTTGGCATCGAGGTCCGTAACGCCCAATACGCCGTGACGCAAAACCGAGCCAGCGTGGATTCCGCCCAAGCCGCTCTTGCTTTGGCGCGCCAATCGCTGGATGCCGAGCAGAAGAAATATCAGTTCGGCACTTCCACAACAACTTTGGTCCTCCAATACCAGAGCCAGCTGGCGACGGCCGAATCCACTCTGGTGAATGCCACGGTTGCCTACGAAAAGTCGCGCATCGAGCTGGATCGCGCGACCGGAAACCTGCTCGATCACAATGGCATCAGCATGGACGATGCAGCTCGCGGCCAGGTGACGCGTCTGCCCAACGTGCCCTACATCGCACCGCGCAAGGATCTGCCTTCTGTAGCGCAGCCCTTGCCACCGGCAGCCGCTCCGCAACCGCAGCAGTGAGAGATCGAGACAGAAACCGGCGCGCCCCTCAGACCACGCCGGTTTCATCTCACAATTCTTTACAATCCCCACACCCTTTCAGAAGCTCTATCCGTCTAAGATGGAGTGGCGCAAGAGGCGAGGTTCCCGATACTGATATCTTGCGCCCCCAACTTCTAAGAATCTATCTTGTGCCTTCAGCGTGATGCACAATCCGTTTCGACCCGTTCCATTTTTGAGGAGATATGCCATGTCTTTGCCCCGACTGAGCGCGGCTGGATTCCGCCCTGCCCTGCTCCTGACGGTTTATGCGATTTTGGCCTACGCGCAGTTGTCATCGTCCTTGCAGGCGCAGGATGTTCCACCGGCTCCCACGCCGCAGACCGCGCCTGTTCCGGCCCTGCCGCAGGCGGTGCATCTGCAGGACTATTCCAAACCGCGCTCGGCGTTTCCCCATATCCTGCAGCCGTACCAGGCGCAGCAGCTAGCGCAGCCGAACGTTGGCAATTCGCCGCGCATCGACTCGTTGATGCGCGACGGAAAAATCTATCTTTCCATTGACGACGCCGTCGCGCTCACGCTCGAGAACAATCTGGATCTCGATATCGCCCGCTACAACCTCAATATTGCCGATACCGATTACCTGCGCGCAAAATCCGGCGCAAACATTCTCGGCGTCAACGCCGGCATCGTGCAGAACACTCCCGGCGGCGGCGTAGGCGGCCTCGGTGGCACGGTAGGCTCCGGCACTGGTGGAACCACAGTGGCCGCCAGCGGCATCGGCACCGGAACCAACGGCCTGGTCAGTTCCACGCTCGGTATTGGCTCGAACATCACCAGCTTCGATCCCGTCATTACCAGCACGCTGCAGCTCGACAAAGACGACGCGGAATCAGTCAGCGTTTTCAGTCCTGTGCCGGTCGTTGCCCAGAACACCTACACAGCGAACTTCGCCTACACCCAGGGGTTTCAATGGGGTACGAGCATCAGTGCGGGATTCAACAATACCCACGTCACCAGCAACAATCCCACCACTCTACTCACCCCGGAGTTAAGCTCGAACTTCCAGTTCAAGATTACGCAGAATCTTTTGCAGGGCTTTGGATCGCTTCCTAACCTGCGTTTTGTTCGCATCGCAAAAAACAATCGCGAGATTTCTGACGTGGCCTTCCGCCTGCAAGTCATCACCACCGTTGATCAGATCGAAAATATGTATTGGGATTTGGTCTATGCCTACGAAAACGTGCGCGTGCAGCAGGAAGCCCTCACGTATGCGCAGAAGGCGCTCGATGATTCCAAGCAGCAGGCGAAGGTCGGCACCGCTCCGCCTATTCAGGTGGTGAGCGCACAGAGCACCGTCTCCACCGACCAGCAAAACCTCATCTTGGCGGAGAACAACCTGCAGTTACAGCAATTGCTGATGAAAAACGCGCTGAGCCGCAGCATTGAAGATCCGGTGCTGGCCGAAGCCGATGTGATTCCCACCTCCACCATGCAGCTTCCCGAGCAGGAGCCAGTCATCCCCACGCAAGACCTGATCAATCAGGCCCTCGACCATCGCGCCGAACTTGTCGAGTCGCGCATCGATCTCAATTCCCGCGACCTCAGCAGCAAAGCTGTCCGCAACGCCATGCTGCCCACGCTCGATGCCTTCGCTTATTACGGCGGATCGGGAGTTGGTGGCAATATCAATCCGCTTGTGCCGGCCTGCCCATCTTCGGCCAAATACTGTTATACGCAAAGTGAAAACCCACCGCCGTTCCAAACCGCGACCTCGGTCGGCTATGGCGGGACGTTGAATCAACTCGTCAATTCCACCGCGCCCGATAAAGGCGTAGGACTCACCCTGAACATTCCGCTGCGCAACCGCGAGGCGCAGGCCAACCAGGTCCGCGCGGAACTGGAATATCGCCAAGCCCAGGTGCGACTGCACCAGCTCGAGAATCAAGTACGCATCGAAGTCCGGAACGCACAATTTGACGTGCGACAGAATCGCGCATCCGTGGAGGCGGCTCAGTACGCGGTCGATTTCGCCCGCCAGACACTCGATGCCGACCAACAAAAGCTGAAAGTCGGCCTTACCACCACGACGGCGATCCTCCAGGATGCTTCCGTCCTCACCTCATCAGAGTCAAATCTGGTTTCTGCCAAAGCGGCGTATGAGAAGTCACGCATCGAACTCGATCGCGCCACGGGCTTGCTGTTAGACCACACAAACATCGACGTCGCAGAAGCTACGCGCGGCCAGGTCACGCGTCTGCCTAGTGTTCCCTATGTGACGCCGCGCCAGGGCATCGCTCCCGGCCGAACCAATCCGCCGCAAGTGACATCACCTCAGACACCGCCGTCATAGTCACGCAGGGAGATACCTCGCCGTCAATTCTCGATCTGAGCCTCGACGATGTATTCTTCCTCGCGTGAGCCTGTCCGTCGTCATCATCACGCATAACGAAGAAGCCAACCTCGCCCGCACGCTCAAAAGCGTGCGACCGCTCGTCAGCGACAGCAAGGGAGAGATCGTGATCGTCGACTCGGGATCAACCGACCGCACGGTTGAGATCGCAAAGTCATTTGGCGCAAAAGTCTTCGTCGAAGAATGGAAGGGCTACGCCGCGCAGAAGAACTCCGCGGTCGACAAAGCGTCGGGCGATTGGATTCTGAGTTTGGATGCGGATGAAGAAGTCAGCGAGGACTTAGCCGCGCACATCCAGCGTGCGTCCACTGACCATGACTACGGTCCTTTTGAGTGGGCCTTGGCCTCTGGGTTCACCACTAGATTCGAGGACTTCCGTGGCGGCGTTGGTCCGTTGCCCTCAGCATTCTGGCTCACCAGGAGGAATTATTTCCTTGGCCGATGGCTAAGGCACGGAGGTTTTTATCCAGACCCTAAGCTCCGCCTCTTCGCACGAGGCAGTGCCCGATTCGACGATAGTCGGGCGGTCCATGAGGACGCACAAACCAATCGGAAAACCGCAGAAATTAAAATCGGCGCTCTCATTCACCATTCCTATCCCACACTCTCCGACTACATTGAGCACATGAACCGCTACTCGTCTCTAGGCGCAGAGATGGTTGTGGCAGATGGCAAAGTCCGATTCAGCGTCATCAACATCGTCCTTCGCCCCCTAGCAACCTTCATCTACAACTACTTCTTCCGCCTCGGCTTCCTGGACGGCCGCGAGGGCCTGTTGCTGCATCTGTACCACGCAGTTTACGTCTCGTGGAAATACGCGAAAGCTTGGGAGCTCTCACGCAACCAACCGTGACTTCCTGACCGACCGGTCGTTCTAAATGCACCTCTCCACCTTGCCCGTAAACGCGCCCTTCCCTATCATCACAACAGAACACTGGGGTTCGCATGGAAAAAAAGGTGTCTAAGCCGCAGGTCGTCGAAAGTCCCATCGCCGACGTTTTCGAAAACCGCCATCCTTCCGCCTCCGAAAAGGATTGGGCCGAGAAAACACTTGCGCCGACAATCGAGAAAGCTCCTGAGCGTCCAATTGGCGCCCCGACCGGGGTAAATATTGACGAGCACGGCAGGGCTCGCTTCACCACGATCTCTGGCGTTCCCATTCGTCGCCTCTACACGCAAGCCGATCTCCCGGCAGACTGGAGCGAAGAAAAATATCTCGGCTACCCCGGCCAAAGCCCCTACACGCGCGGCATCCACGCCACCGGATATCGCGGCAAGTTGTTCACCATGCGACAATTCTCCGGCTTCGCGTCGCCGGAGGAAACGAATCAGCGCTACAAGTATTTGCTCGAGCACGGCGGCGGCGGGCTTTCCGTCGCCTTCGATCTACCCACGCTGATGGGCTACGACTCCGACCACCCGGCAAGCGAGGGCGAAGTGGGCAAGTGTGGCGTGGCCATCGACTCTCTCGAAGACATGGAAATCCTCTTCGGCGGCATCGATCTGGAGAAAACCACTGTATCGATGACCATCAATTCACCGGCATCGGTCTTGTGGGCCATGTATCTGGTGGTTGCCGAGAAGCAGGGCGCGGACTGGAAGAAGATTTCGGGCACGATTCAAAACGACATTCTCAAGGAATACATTGCGCAAAAGGAATATATCTATCCTCCGGCGCCGTCCATGCGGCTGGTTATCGACACCTTTGAGTTCGGATCGAAATTCACGCCCCGTTTCAACACGATTTCGATTAGCGGATATCACATCCGCGAAGCTGGCTCGACCGCGCTCCAGGAGTTAGCCTTCACCTTGTACGATGGCGTGGAATACGTGGAGTGGGCACGCCAGCGCGGACTCGACGTGGATGAGTTCGGTCCACGGCTCAGCTTTTTCTTCAACGCCCACAACGACTTCTTCGAAGAGATCGCCAAGTACCGCGCCGCCCGCAAGATTTGGGCTCAGGTGATGAAAGATCGCTTTGGCGCGAAAAATCAGCGCACTGGGTTAATGCGCTTTCACACGCAGACGGCCGGAGTATCTCTGCCTGCGCAGCAACCGATGAACAACATCGCACGCGTTGCCTTGCAGGCCTTGGCCGCGGTGCTCGGCGGAACACAATCGCTGCACTGCGACTCCTACGACGAAGCTCTGGCTTTGCCCACCGAAGAAGCGGCGCGCATCGCGCTGCGCACCCAGCAGATCATCGCCTATGAATCGGGGGTAACGCAGACGGTCGATCCGCTGGGCGGATCTTATTTCCTGGAAGCATTAACTCTGGAAATGGAAAAGGGCGCCCTCGAATACTTCGGCAAGCTCGACGCCTTAGGCGGAATGGTGAAAGCCATTGAGCGCGGCTATCCGCAGAAAGAAATTGCCGAAGCTTCGTATCAGTACCAGCGCGCCGCCGAAGCCAAAGAGAAAATCATTGTAGGGGTAAACGAATTCGTTGTCGAAGAAGGATCGCCGCACATTCTTTACATCGACGAGACGGTTGCCCGGCAACAGTCGGCAAAACTCAAGGCATTACGGGACCGCCGGTCAAACGACGACGTTCGACGCTGTCTCGACGCCTTGAAGAAGTCCGCCGCGCAGGCGCCGAAAGGAGGCGCGAATGGAAGCGTCTCTCCAGCGAACACAATGCCCTATATCGTCGACGCCGTACGTGCCTACGCGACCGTCGGCGAAATCTGCGAGGCATTGCGGGAAGTTTATGGGACATACACCGAGGTCAGCATCACTTAGAGTTGGGGTATTGTCGCTAACGAATCGGACCACAATGGGAAGCCGGCAAGCCTCCGCATCCTGATCGAGCAGGATACCGCGTCGCTCTCGGGATATGATTGAGATCACAGTTTGTGATCTCAAATGAAAAAAAGAAAAAGTGCGACCCTGCTCAAGATGCCGAAACGGCGCGCGACGCTAGCTTCCGCTGTGGAATCGCGCATCTTGTTTCTACGCCATCAGAGGGTAATTCTGGACGCCGATATTGCCGAACTTTACGGCGTACCAGTAAGAGTTCTCAACCAGCAGATCAAGCGCAATCGGGAACGCTTCCCTTCCGACTTCGTCTTTCAGCTCACCGCCAGGGAACACGAAAACTTGAGATCACAAACTGTGATCTCAAGTGGCGCGCATGGCGGTCGGCGATATCCGCCCTATGCTTTCACCGAGCATGGCGCAATCATGGCTGCAACCGTGCTTAACTCCGAGCGTGCCGTGGAGATGAGTGTATTTGTGGTCCGCGCATTTGTGCGCTTGCGCGAAATGCTGGCCACGAACCGCAAACTTGCCGGCAAGATTTACGAACTGGAAAATCGCCTGGACACACACGATTCCACGATTCAGGATCTGATCGAAGCGATCAAGGAATTGATGACGCCTCCAGATCCGCCGCGCAAGCGTATCGGATTCCAGCTTCCCGCCGGCAAGGCGAGAGGGCAATAGCAGGCTTTTTCCGCTACGGCCGCTTCCAAGGTCGAGACGCCATTTTTGCTTCTCCGAACGGCGCAAAGCCACCACCGCCTCTCCGGCATATTCGTTTTCTATTCGCCTCGGGAAAATTCTATGATAAACCTATAGAACCATGCGAAAAGCCGTCATCCATCTCAAGAAATCCGATCCGGTCATGCGCGCCATTATTGAGCGCATTGGGCCGTGCCGCATGCCATTTAGCCGGCCGGAATTTCACAGCCTGGCTGAAGCTATCGTCTACCAGCAACTGAATGGCAAGGCTGCTGTCAGCATTTTCAAACGGTTCGCGGCGCTGGCCGGCGAACCCCTTACGCCGGAGGGCATCCTCAAACTCAGTGATGAACAGTTGCGTAGCGCGGGACTCTCGAAACAGAAGTCCGCCTATCTCAAAGATCTCGCAGCTAAGACAGCCGCCGGGCTGCTGGATTTTTCGCGACTGCCGGACCTACCCGACGCAGAAGTCATCGAGCATCTGACGCAAGTGAAGGGCATCGGCGTGTGGACGGCGCAGATGTTTCTGATGTTCACTCTCAAGCGCGCGAATGTCCTGCCGACAAGCGATTTCGGCATACGTATGGCGATGTACAAACACTATCTCGATGTGCAGCGCGCCAAGGCTGCGAGAAAATCCGCTGCTAAGAAGAATTTGACAAGGGCGAAGAAAGCTCCCAAGTGCAAAATCATACTGCCCTCTCCGGAGCAGATGGAAAAGATCGCAAAGTCCTGGGAGCCTTACCGCAGCGTGGCTTGCTGGTACCTGTGGCAAAGCATGGATACGAAAACGCTGTGACCAAAGGACCTTGGTAAACTTGGCGCTGTGCTCGGCTCCGCCCTCTGTGTTTAAATGAAGTGCGATGGCTGATGTGAAGATTCGCGTACTGGTGGCCAAGCCGGGACTCGACGGTCACGACCGCGGCGCCAAAGTGATTGCCCGCGCGCTGCGCGACGCTGGCATGGAAGTGATTTATACCGGCCTGCGGCAGACCCCGGAGATGGTCGTCAGCGCCGCCCTGCAGGAAGATGTGCAGGTGATCGGGCTGTCCATTCTCTCTGGCGCTCACAACGCTATCGTGCCCCGCGTTATCGACTTGCTCAAGCAGAACAAAATGGACGATGTACTGGTTCTGGTCGGCGGCATCATTCCCGATCAGGACATCGGTGCGCTTAAGAAGCTCGGGGTGGCTGCCATCTTTCAGCCGGGCACTGCCATGGACGACATCGTGAGGTTCATCCGCGCAAATGTAAAGAGCGCTGGCGTGCCAACCGGTTCGTAAAAGCGATTGACCATCGGTATTTCGTAATTTAGCCGCCCGAGATTTTCCAATCGCCCGATCACTCAATCACTGAATTCCCCGAATGCCGACCCCGAACTTAACCTCAATCCGGCAACAACTCGAGCGTACGGTTGGTCCTGCGCCGTGGTATTGGAAAACCTTCCCGGCGTTCCACTCGTCCTCCGGACAGAGTTTCGTTTGGACGTATCACGGCGACCAAGGCCCCGTCGGATATGTGGTTTCATTGGCCCCCGAAGGAGAGCCAGACAAGCCTCGGCTTGCCTTGAATACGTACTGCCGGCCGTTTATTTTGTCTCCGACCTGCCTCGGCATCTGGTGTCCGGAAGGACGCAATCTTCGTTTTGCAGGGTTCGATCCAGACCAGCTCGCGGCTTTTGACCTCGCCGAGGTCGCAGGATGGTTCAAACAATCTTCCGACCGCATCTATTCCAGGATTCCACCCGTCGCCGACATTGAAGTGCCTCTCACGCTGGGTCCGGGAATGCACCAGATCGAGGTACCTCCAGAACTGGCGACGATCGATGAGTTGATTGTGCCCACCAGCTACAAGGCGATGTCGAATGACGATCCGGCGTTCGCTCTTTTTGTGCTCTATCCGCAGGCAGGACTGGTGGAGGTCTTGCCGCAGAAATGGTTCACCGGCGCGCAGTATCAGGTAGGGCAACAATGGATTTCACGCGCGGCGCGTGATCAGGAGTCGCATCGCATTTTCGGCGAATGCTTCGGCGTGGGCACTTTTCTGTTGGAAGAAGACGGCTGCCGGCTGGCGGAGTGGATCGAGAAGAAATCCTGATCTTGCGATTTTCAGCGCAGCGGATACCTGGCCTCGCCTGGTAACAGCCCGTCGACCCTGAGCACTTTCATTCCAGGCTTGACGTCAGTCATTTTCACGAAGGTGACGGCTCCAGGGAAGAGGTTCAGTGCCTCCCTCTGCATGCCCACAGAAGGAACGACAAGAGGTTCAGCATCGGCCTCCCCACGAAACACCTGTGCCGTCCAATATTGTTTGTATTCGATTTCCGACATCGCCATGAGTTTCAGTAGAGCCATACGTTCACTACATCCTGGACCGCGTGTGACCAGCTTGACGGCCTGGCCTCCCGGCCACGAATGTTTCGTTCCAGCAAAAATCCTTCGTAAGTCCCCCAAGCTGAGACTCGTGACCGGATTGCCGGTGTTCACGACTACGGCTACATCACCGTCCTGACCTGAAGCTTGCGGAGTGGAGGAGAGCAACGTCAGCCCCAAGAGAAGCAGAATCGCCCTTGATCTCGCACCCATGCTCTCTCCCAATCTCAAAAAGTAAATGCCGACTGCAGTTGCAGACCGTTCAGGTCCGGCTCGCCGCGGCGGACGGTGTGATCCAACTGCGCAGTGAAAGCCACGTAATCGTTGACATCGTAGCGAGCTCCGAAAGAAGGCCCAAGACGCAGGCCGACATCGTTGTAAATCGAGTTGTTGGTGCTCGCATTTACGTACTGATAACGGAAAAATGGACGAATGTGCACGATCTGTTTGGAAATCTGGGAATAGAACGCCGGAGTATCGAATACGACATCGCTGAAGTGCAAAGCCGCATCGCGAATGAGAAATCCTTCATTAAGAAACTCAACGCCGTGCGCCACATACACGGCATAGCCGTTGACAATACCCTGGCCGTATCGCAATGACGGTCCTTGGATGAAGTTGCTGATCTTGTCGTGATAATACGATCCACCGATTTGCAATCCAGGAACAGCGTCCGGACGAAGAAACAACCCAACGTTTACCTGATTACCGTTGTTCTCCTCGTTCAACAAGCCACTGCCGTCGATGTCAGGCCGGATGGTGTCCGAGGATCCGTATTCGGCAATGTAGTTCAGCCCCAGCTTCCCCGAGGGAATCGCTCCGGTCACAGAAACGCCAATTGCCTGCGTAGGAAGCAAACCGCCGTCGCTTGCGTACTGCATCACTAGCGGGCGGTCCGCGGTGGTTTGCAGCCAAGCCGCGCTTCGAAATGCCCAGTTGTAATAACCGATGTTGGTCTGGTAACGCCCGAAGGAAAATTTCAGGTGGTCGTTGAAGTCGTACTTCAGCAGCATTCGCCGCAGATCCACGCTGTAGCTCTGTGCGTCGCCTTCCTCGAAAATAATTTCGGAGAGCACGCTCGCTTTGTCTGTCAGCCGTGAAGTGAGGAACAGACCAAAATCGCCGGTGTAGAAATTTCCCGCCGAACCGGGATCAAACCCGCCGGTTCCCAGTTCCGGCTTGCGCTGGTTGAGAACCTGGTAGTCCACCTCTCCAAAGCCGCGCCACTGGATGCCACGCACGTCGCGCCAGTAGCGCGGCGCTGGGGATGGCGCTTGCGCAGCTTGCGGCGGAGGGGCTGACGGAGTCTGTTCCGCAGTCTGCGGCGGTGCGGGTGGCAAGCCAGGTTCGGCCGCGGGTACGGAGGGCGCTTGCGCCTGCTTCGCCTCCAAAATCTTGATTCGCTCTTGCAGGTCATGGTCTTGCTGCTGCAACTGCTTGATCTGCTGCACGAGTTCCGCAATCGCTGCTTCATCGACGGAGTTGGCTGGTTGCCCCCAAGTGGATGCAGGAACCAACAACAACGCTAGTACCACGAAACCGATGCGCGACCTGAGTTTCCCCACGGGCAGAGCCTTTCCTCGACTGCCAAAGCGGATTCGAAAGCACTCCTTATATTGACTTTCGGCAGGACAGGCTGAGAGCATCGGGTTACGCAGGTACCGGGTGCCAACGCTTTGATCGTCTCCCCGTTCTTTTCTTTGCAAAGTAAAGAGAATGCCACTGTCTTGCGTCTCCAGTTCGCGGACGGAACCAACCAGCTCTCACGAGCCTGCGTTCTCTCTTTGACGGCTGCGATCCGTGAACTCGCTCACCAAGGTCGCCCGCTAATCATCACCGGGAACGCAAAATTTTTCTCCGCAGGTGCCGACCTCAAGGAGATTGCAGCACTCACCGGCCCGGCAGCCCTTGAGTTTTCCAAGACCGGCCAGGCGCTGATGCAATCCGTTGAGCAATTTCCTGCTCCGGTGTATGCCGCCATTTCGGGATACTGCATGGGCGGTGGCCTCGACCTCGTGTTGGCTTGCCACCAGCGCATCGCTTCTCCCCACGCGCTGTTCGGCCATCGCGGCGCGGCTTTGGGCTTGATCACGGGATGGGGCGGAACTCAGAGATTACCTCGGCTTGTGGGCAAAGCCGTTGCTCTCGAAATGTTTGTCGCCGCGGAAAAGATCAGCGCGCAGCGAGCTCTGTCCATCGGACTCGTGGACGCGCTGGTGGATGATCCTGTGGCTGAAGCGTTGCGCCGCATTGCATCGCGCTGCGGGAGTGTTATACCGTAATCAGTCCGCTCTGTGTACTCATGGCCGATCGCAGCGAAACTCCCGTTGTCCCTACGTCTCAGGCTTCGAACCTCCTGACCACGAAAATCGATCCTACCTCGGCGCGCTTCGAAGCCAACATGCGTTTTCTGGCTGATCTGATGTCACAGGTCCGCAATGAAGGCGAAAAAATCTGCGAAGGCGGTGGCCCCAAAGCCATCGAAAATCAGCATGCCAAAGGACGCCTCACTGCGCGCGAACGGATCGATTTGCTGATCGACTCCGGAACTTTTTTCGAGTTAGGAATCTATGCGGCTTATGGCATGTACGAAGAGTGGGGCGGAGCCGCGGCCGCCGGCGTCATCACCGGCATCGGCCGCGTTCAGACGCGCTTGGTGATGATCATTGCGAATGATGCCACGGTGAAGGCTGGCGCGTTTTTCCCGATGACCTCAAAGAAGGTAATCCGCGCCCAGAACATCGCCATCGAGAACCGCATCCCCACCATCTATCTGGTCGATTCGGCGGGCGTGTTTCTGCCGCTGCAGGAAGATGTCTTTCCCGACACCGACGATTTCGGCCGCGTCTTCCGCAACAACGCCGTGATGTCCGCCATGGGCATTCCTCAGATCGCCGCCATCATGGGCATGTGCGTCGCTGGCGGCGGATACCTGCCAGTCATGTGCGACCACGTTCTCATGACCGATGGCAGCGGATTATTCCTCGCCGGACCGGCGCTGGTGCAGGCTGCAATCGGGCAAAAAGTTTCAGCGGAAGACTTGGGCGGCGCCGCCATGCATGCTGGTATCAGCGGAACCGTGGATTTTCGCGAGCCAGATGATGCAGCCTGCCTCTCTCGCATTCGCTCCATCGTGGAAAAGTGGGGATACCGTCGCCAGTCTCCATGGGATCGCAAGAAACCGGTCGAACCAGCGCTGGCTGCCGAAGAGATGTACGGCATTTACGATTCCTCCCCTGCCCGCCCCTACGACATGAAAGAGATTCTGGCGCGCGTGCTCGACGGCAGCCGCTTCGATGAATACAAGGCAGAATATGGCAAGACTTTGCTTTGCGGTTATGGACGCATCGGCGGTTTCGCTGTAGGCATTGTCGCCAATCAGAAACTTCACGCTCAGCAAATCGATCATGAAGGTCACAAGCGCATCGAGTTTGGCGGCGTCATCTACACGGAATCCGCGGAAAAAGCCGCCCGCTTCATCATGGACTGCAATCAGAATCTCATCCCCCTGATTTTCTTCCACGACGTCAACGGCTTCATGGTGGGCCGTGACGCGGAGTGGAGCGGCATCATCAAGGCTGGCGCGAAGATGGTGAATGCCGTATCGAACTCCGTGGTGCCGAAGATCGCTGTCATCGTTGGCGGCTCTTTCGGTGCGGGACACTACGCCATGTGCGGCAAAGCCTTTGATCCACGCTTCGTTTTCGCCTGGCCAACTGCTCGCTACGCCGTGATGAGCGGTGATTCTGCCGCCGGAACCCTGGTCGAGATCAAAGTGAAACAACTGGAGCGCGGCGGCAAGAAGTTGAGCGACGAAGAAAAGAAAGAGCTGTACGAATCGGTAAAGCGCACCTATGACGAGCAGACCGATCCGCGTTACGGCGCGGCACGATTGTGGATCGACAAAATCATCGATCCCATCGAAACCCGCGACGCCATCACACAAGCTCTCGAAGCCGCGGCCCTGAACCCCGACGTAGCCGAGTTCAAGGTAGGGGTGCTGCAAACATGATCCACCACGATTCGAAAGGTTCTTTAATTCTTGATCTCCGTGCCTCCGTGTCTCCGTGGTGAATGAATTGTCAGACTCCGTCAAACTAATCGAATGTCCGCGCGATGCCTGGCAAGGCCTCAAGGGCCAGATTCCGCCGGACATCAAACGCGCCTACTTGCAGGCGCTGATCAGCGCCGGATTCAAGCACATTGACGCCGTTTCTTTCGTTTCGCCCAAAGCCGTGCCCCAGATGGCCGACTCGGAGGAAGTATTGAAGGAACTCGATCCTCCCGACGACGTGGAGATCATCGCTATCGTGGTCAACGAAAGAGGCGCGCAGCGAGCCATCGACACGCATGCAGTACGCACTCTGGGGTTTCCTTACTCCATCTCCGAGACTTTTCTGCGCAAGAATCAGAATCAGTCTGCCGAGGAAGCACTCGATGAACTGGAAACGATCCAGAAAAAAGCCGACGACGCCGCACTCGACGTGGTTGTCTATATCTCGATGGCCTTCGGCAATCCTTATGGTGACCTGTGGAATGTCGATGAAATGATCGAGGCCATCTCCCTGATGGAAGTCGACAACCTGCGCATGATTTCCCTGGCCGATACGGTCGGCATGGCCACTCCGGAACAGATCAATGAACTGGTCGGCGCAGTCATGGCGAAATATGATTACCTCGAAATCGGCGTTCACCTGCACAGCCGCCCCGAGCAGGCCGAGGCGAAAATTCTCGCTGCCTACGACGCAGGCTGCCGCCGCTTTGATTCGGCGATTGGCGGGCTCGGCGGCTGTCCCTTCGCGCAAGATGCACTGGTCGGCAACATTGCGACCGAAAAAGTTATCGAGGCACTGAAGCAGCGCGGTGCGGAGTTGCCTCCTCTGAAGTCGCTGGACGCCCTACTCCGCGCGACCACCGAGATGGGAGCCCGGTATACGAATTCCGTGAATGACGATTAGTCTTTCGCTATGACCTACCAGACAATCCAACTCGCATACGACGCCGGTGCGGCCACCATCACGCTGAACCGTCCTGACAAACGCAACGCCATCAGCTTCGAGTTGATCGATGATTTGCTGCGCGCCTTGCAGGAAGTAGAGACTTCCGACGCGCTGGTCCTCATCTTAACCGGCGCCGGCAAGGCCTTCTCCTCCGGCATGGACCTCGAAAATCTGAGAGCCCTGATCGGCCGCTCTTCCGAACAGAATCTCAAAGACTCGGAGACGATGGTCCGCCTCTTTCGTTCGCTCTACGAATTCCCCAAGCCCACCATTGCCGCTGTAAACGGCGCGGCCATCGCCGGTGGCACCGGACTGGCCTTGCTCTGCGACTTCACCCTCGCGGTTCCGGAAGCCAAGTTTGGGTACACCGAGGTCCGCATCGGCTTCGTCCCCGCCATCGTTTCCACATTCTTGCTTCGCCAGGTCGGGGAAAAGCATGCCCGCGATCTTTTGTTAACGGGAAGGATTTTCGGCGCGGAAGAAGCCTTAAACTTGGGATTGATCAAAGAGATCGTCGCGCCCGAAGCCTTGATGGCGCGTGCCCGGGAACTGGCGGCACTGCTGATGGAGAACAGTCCAGCGTCCCTGCGAGCGACAAAACAATTGTTGAGCGATCATGCCCGCGCCGAACTGGATGAGCAGATCGAAGCGGCCATCCGCGAGAATGCCGCTGTCCGAACTACGGCTGACTTTCGCGAGGGCATCACCTCGTTCCTCGAAAAACGCAAGCCGGTGTGGAGCGGCAAATGAATTCGGCTCACCCGGGAGCGGTCAATGAAACGCGTCTGCGTGTCCGTTACGCCGAGACCGATCAAATGGGCGTCGTCTATCACTCCAACCATTTCATCTGGTTCGAAGTCGGCCGCGTCGAGTTGCTGCGCCAGTTGGGATTTTCCTATCGCGACATGGAAACCAACGACAATCGCTTCATCGCCGTCGTCGAAGCCAAATGCCGCTACCGCGCCCCCATACGCTATGACGAAGAAGTTCTGGTCCGCACGGAACTGCTGAATGTGCGCGATTCGGTGGTCCGCTTCGGTTATGAATTGTGGCGCGAGGATGACGACGCTCTACTGGCGGAAGGCGAAACCACTCATATCGTCACCGATGCAGAAATGAAAGTTGCCGCCCTGCCAGAGAAATATTTGAAAGTATTTCGTGCTGCGGTAGGAAAAGACGGAAAAATCTCTTGAACGCACTTCACATCAGCGGAAACGATCTCACCCTGGAAGCCGTCCGCGATGTCGCGGAACAACATCGCCCCATTCTTTTATCGGCGGACGCTCGTGAAGCAGTCGACCGAGCGCGAGCTGTCGTCGACGAGATCGTCGCCGGGAACAAATTGGCCTATGCCGTCACCACCGGCGTAGGATGTACGGCGACGCGAAGGAGTCGATCACGCGGCTGGTGCAGGCGGTTCGGGATGCGTGAGGAGGGAACGGGTCGCCGTATGGGCGGGTCGGCGGGTCGGCGATTTCGAGACGAGTAGACACAGGCGAGACGCCCATGCTCCTGTGCCCGTCTCGACGGGTGTGCGGACATCGTTTTCTAACGTTTGTGATCGATGCAGGCTAGATCAAAGCTGAACCGCGCCGTGCGCGCGTTTCTGTCGCTTCAATTTGAAACTTCACTGCCTAAGCTCGAGTGGGCTGAAGGTCTCCGCGGGGCTGTCGGTATTACGGTTCCAGCCGCGGTCGGTCTTTTATTCGGCAACTTCGTGTGGGGAATTCTTTGCTCTTTTGCGACGCTCTGGGTCCTCATGTGCGATGTCGGTGGCGCCTATCGCCAGAAGGCTGTCACGCTGCTCGCATCCTGTGTCACGTTGCTCATTGCGTACATCTTTGGCGGCTGGATGATTCTCTCCGCGCCAAACTACATTATTGGATTGTTCCTGTGGGTTTTTGTGTCAGCTCTAGTCGGGGTCGCGGGGAACGGCGCTGCGCAAGCCGGAACGGTCAGCTCAACGATCGTGATCACATCGGTGGTGCTTTTTGTTCCAAGTGAATTCTGGACACGATTGTGCCTGTGCGTGGTCGGGTTCAGCTGGGCGCTGCTTCTCTCGCTGGGCCTCTGGCCTCTGGCGCCCTATACGCCGGCTTTAGTGGCAATTTCGGCTAGCGTGGCGCGGCTCGCGGATCTGTCGATCGCCTTTTGGGCAGGAGCCGCAGCGCCAGGGCAATTCGCGAATAATCTGCCGTTTGCGATCGCTTACGACAGCCTCATGACGAGCCTGGAACGAGCTCGTGACATTTGGGGTGCGGTTCGCGCCAGCCGCGCGGGGCCCTCGAAACGAAGCATAGCCCTACTCGGCGTGCTCGAGCAGATCGACGACGTCGCCCGATGCCTAGTGACGCTGCGGGAAGAACTGAATGTCGTTGGGCGGGAAAAATGGTTCGTTGCGTTCCGCGACCGCTTCGCGGAGTTGACCGAGGCGCTCACGGAGCTGTGCCGCGGATGTGCCCAGGCAGTTGCTATCCTGGGATATCCTGTCGATCCGAGCCGGGTCCAAGCCGCTTTCCGAAACCTCTCGACCGACCTGACGGATGAAACCCAGGCAGCGACCCTGCGCCAACGAGAAGATATTTATCGCACCGCGAGACATCTCGTGGAGCAGGTTTCGGCTCTCGCCGAATCGGTGACGGAATTGAAATCTGGAAGCCAAAACTTCCCCGAACCTCCCGAAGCAATATTCGGCCAGAAACCCAAAACGTTCGATCCCATTGCCGAGATTCGCAGCAGTATTTCGCTTCGTTCGAGCACATTTCGGCACGCTCTGCGTCTCAGCCTTGCGACTGCCGTCGGGGGTATCCTGGCTTCGCTTGTGCACATTGTGAGAGGTTACTGGATACCGATGACTGTCGTAATCGTACTCAAACCGAATTTCGGAGGGACTGTGCGGCGATCCATTCAGCGCGTCACAGGAACAGTCCCGGGGGCGCTCCTTGCTGCATGCATCATGCTCGACTTACCGGAACCATGGTTGCTATGGGCTGTACTTCCGGTCCTCGCGTTTTCGACGTTCGCGTCGAGAAATTACAATTACACGCTCTTTTCGTTCTCCCTCACTGCGATGGTGTTGCTGATGCTCGACATCGCGCACCCGATTACGCCGGCGGCTAGCTTCCTGCGTGTGCTTCATACGATTATCGGAAGCATTCTTGCGCTGTCAGCCGGGTATCTTCTATTTCCGACCTGGGAAAGCCGCCAGCTACCCAATCGCATCGCGGAAGCGCTAAAACAGGAAGCCCTCCTCGTCCGTGCACTTCGTGACGCTATGCTTGGAATAAAGAAGCGCCCGATTGCCGAATTCCGGCGAGCCGCGGCGATCGCGGTCTCGAACGCAGGCGCCGCCGGCCAGCGACTCCTCAGTGAGCCCGCCGATCGACGCGGCGATGTGGAAGCCTCGCTGGCTGCGGTGAACGATTGCAGACGGATCATGTATGCGCTGGCCGCGATCTCGGATTATCCGGCCCGGAAAGCGGGCAAGTTCGAATCTGATGCCCTCGCCAAAATATTTCTTGCCCTCGCTGAAGCCTGGGAAGAGCTCGCGAACAGCCTGGAATCCGGGTCGACGCCGAATAGACTCTCTGAGTTGACAAAACTTCTCGAGCAACAGGAAATCGCCATTTCACCTGATTCGACTGGCGATGACCGCCAAACGGATCAAAGTGCCGGCGGGACGACAGGTGCGTCTCTTTACCTCCACCTGAGAAATTCTGTCAATCTGACTCTGAGAATCCGGGAACTGATCGTGCGCCTGCTACGGTCGGGGACGCCTAGATCCATCAGGGGGGTTCAGGAGTTCAGGAGTTAAAGGAGTTCAGGAGTTCGACTTGCCTGGCAAGTCGATTCGACTTCCTGGCTCATTGGAATTCTAATCGGTGCTCTCCATCGAATGCAAGCCGGTCGCGGATTCTGTCATCTACTCCCACTCAAAAATTGAGCAAATCCGCCTCCAGGAATCGCAAACTGTCCGGAGTCTGGAAAAGCCATTCGACTCTATCGATGTACAAATTTACGTTCGAACCGCTTGTGTACATGTTGTTTGACGCATGCAAATATTGCCCGCCCGTGTAAATATTTGGTCCGCCTGGCGTAGCTGCCGAGTGCGTCCCAATTAAAACGGGAGTGCTCCCGTACACCGCTCCATAATAATTGATAGCCATCGGAGTCCACGAAATAATAAGATCATACCAAGTATTCGGCACTATGGCCGGGAAATTAGTAGCAGTTGTCTCCGTGATCTGGTCAGTGCTCAGGCCGGTATACGATCCGCACACAAGCCCTGGCGTTGGGGTCGGAACACCACCTGGACCGGTCCAGGTGAAGCTCCCGCGCATAGCTTAACAATGCTCCGCCAAATACTTCCGCACCGGCAATATTGCAAAACCAAAATACCACTCCCCATTAAACCAGTCTGACTCAAAAAGAGCGTCGCACATGACGACAAATCGCACGACGGCTTTTTGGAGAGTCGAGAAGAGTGGCGGTGGTACGCCGACTACAGCAGCCCATGTTGCCCACTATTTGGCTCATAGAGCCGGCTGTTCCCGACGGAAATGTTATAATCCCCGGGTGATCGGTTTGCCAATTAGCCAATGACACAGTGCCAACGCCTGCCCAAGTACCCGGTGTAGTCGGGTTGTTGTTCGTGTCCCAAAAAATAAATCGTCGTGTCCATAAATGACGTTGGAGGTGACGCGTGCTTGGTATGAGGAAATCGATGCCATGACTTTAGCTCGGTAAAATGTATACGCTTCGGAACGCTACACCGGTTCCCAAACTGGCGCAGGTTTTGTTCACAAACTTTACACCAGGCATCAGGTATTGATGCACTCAAAATTCAGCGTGAAGCACAACAAACCCTGCTTGCACATCTTTCCGCCGGGGATCAGGGTTGCGCCGGAGAAAACTGGGGATTTCCAGCTTGACGCTTAAAGCTTAAGCAAATTCACTCCTGTCCAAGACAGATTCTAAAAAACTACTAGAGAAGGATTTACACAGAAGACCGGAAAGACCGCAAAGATTCGATTCTGGACAGAATCAATCCTCAACATTCTTCGACTCGAATTATAACCCATGGCGACGCCAGCAAAAGTTATTGAGCTTGACTTAGCTGGGTTTCACACCCGGTCCGTGCACGGTTTATCCCTAAACTCTTTGTGATCTTTGCGGTCTTTTGTGCAATTGGCTTTTCGTTGCCCATCGAGCCGGATGCCAACAAGAGCCTGAGCGGGGTTTTTCTCGAGCAACAACCTCCAACGCAAGCCAAACCGCCTAAAATCAGCACTCCTATCTCCAGCTACAATTTATCTTGGACAGCAGTGAAGCAAATTATCCTGGCCTGCCGGAACGACCCTCCTTTTGCAGTTTAATAAAGCCACTCGACTTTATCCACCAATAGGTTAACAGAAGGAGACCCGTTACGGTAACGGCAATTTCCTACTAATAAATATTGCGGCTTCTTTGAGATATTTGTCATGTTGGTGGCGATCAAGATCGGGGTCTGCCCATAGACTGCGGCATAGAATTTTATAACGCTCGGAGTCCAAGAAATAATCAGATCATACCACTTGTTCGCTGCGATTGTGAAGTTGGTACGCGTATAGTACGGCTAAATCGACTGGTATAAGATCCCGCTATTAGTTCGGATGAGGGTTGGCCGGGAAAGCCGGGTGCAAAGTTTAACATTGCCCGGCGTAAACGTT